>NZ_FOXA01000007.1 GCF_900115595.1 Tranquillimonas alkanivorans | reverse complement strand
CGAGGTGAAGGCCGCCGAGAAGGTGGGCGAGATTGAAAAGCTGCACGCCAAGATCGGCCAGCTCGTGGTGGAACGAGATTTTTTAGCCAAAGCCTCCGGCCGTTGAGCGTGGCCCGGAGGCGTGAAATGATCGAAACGCGGCACCCGGCGCTGTCGATCACCCGTCAATGCGCGCTGATCGGCATCAGCCGGTCGGCGTGGTATGGCCCCGGTAAGGGCGAGAGTGCCTTGAACCTGGCGCTGATGAAGCTGATCGACGCGCAGTTCATGGAGACGCCGTTCTACGGCAGCCGACAGATGGCGCGTCACCTGCGCAACCAGGGCTACAGCGTCGGGCGCAAGCGCGTCCGGCGGCTGATGGCGAAGATGGGGCTGCGGGCCGTCTACCAGCGCCCCCGCACCACGGTGCCCCACCCGGAGCACCGCAAATGGCCATACCTGCTGCGAGGAGTGACCATCGACCGGCCAAATCACGTCTGGTGCGCCGATATCAGTTACATCCCGATGCGGCGCGGCTTTCTCTATCTGGTCGCGATCATGGACTGGGCGAGGATGGCGCGCCGGTGACACGCTGGGATGGGGTGACGACTATGCGCCACCCGGCGACGGGTGAGGAGGTGCCGGACCCGTCGGCGCGGGTGCAGATCTACGACTACGCTGATCCGCGCCCGGCGGAGTGGCCCGAGGCCACCTTCATCGTCGGCAACCCGCCGTTCATCGGGGCCAGCCGGATGCGCGAGGCGCTCGGGGATGGTTATGTCGAGGCGCTCTGGCAGGCGTGTCCGAAGATGCCGCAAAGCGCGGACTTGGTGATGTTCTGGTGGGAGAAGGCGGCCCTGAAGGCGCGCGCCTATGACGGCCAGAGTGGTCTGCGCCGGTTCGGCCTCATCACAACGAACTCGCTGCGCCAGACCTTCAACCGGCGCGTGCTGGAGCCGCATCTGGGCGATACCAACCGCCCCCCTGTCGCTGCTCTTCGCCATCCCGGACCACCCTTGGGTGGACACTGTGGACGGCGCGGCAGTGCGCATCGGCATGACGGTGGCCGCGACGGGCAACCGCCCGGGGCGGCTGGTTACGGTCGTGTCCGAGAGTAGCGAGCGGAACGAGGCCGAGGGGCGGCAGGTCGAGCTGAAAACTGAGCTTGGGCTGATCTTCTCGAACCTCAGGATTGGCGCGGATGTGGCTGGCGCGCTGGAGTTGCGGGCGAACTCGGGACTTGGCTACCGCGGCATGCAGCTAATTGGCGCGGGCTTCATCGTCTCTCCCGAGCGGGCGCGCGATCTCGGCCTCGGCTCGTTCCCGGGGCTGGAGCAGCATATCCGCCCCTATCGCAACGGTCGCGACCTGACCGCATCACCGCGCGGCGTCATGGTGATCGATCTTTTTGGCCTCTCCGAACAGGAGGTGCGGGAGCGTTATCCTGCTGTGTTCCAGCATGTCTCCGACAACGTGAAGCCGGAGCGAGACCAGAACCGGCGCGACGGTTACCGGAGAAATTGGTGGATCTTCGGCGAAGCCCGCCGATCCATGCGACCGGCTTTACACGGGCTGCCTCGCTACATCGCTACCGTCGAGACAACCAAGCACCGCGTTTTTCAGTTCCTGGAAGCGGAAGTCATCCCAGACAACATGCTCATCGCGATTGGCTTGGACGACGCGGCCGCACTCGCCATACGGCGAGGAGCTCGACGCGCATCGAAAAGAGCGGCAGGCACTGCACCCCAAGCTGACGCTGACGCAGATGTATAACGTCCTCGCGAAGCTCCGGGTTGGCGAGGCGATCGAAGGGAAGGAAAAGAAGGCCTACGAGGACGGGCTGGTCGGCCTCTTGAAGGACATCCACGACCGGATCGACGCGGAGGTGGCGCGCGCCTATGGCTGGCCTGTTGAGCTCTCCGAGAACGACATCCTGATGAACCTCGTCGCGCTCAACCACGAGCGTGCAGAAGAAGAAGCTCGTGGCCATGTCCGCTGGCTCCGCCCGGATTACCAGAATCCGGACGGCCGCGCGGCAGAAACCAGGCAGGGCAAGCTGGAGATCGCCGCCGCCACAAAAGCTGGCAAGGCTCCTTGGCCCAAGACGCTCCCCGCCCAGATCTCCGCCGTTCGCGAGGTGCTGGAGGACTTGGGCGAGGCCGACGCGGAAACCGTCGCCCGCACCTTCATGCGCGGCCGAGCCACCACCGTTGCGCCGCTTCTCGAGACGCTCGCGGGCCTCGGCATGGCCGAGGTGATCGAGGAGGGCCGTTATGCCGTCTGAGCGCCGCTTTACGATCGAACCTGAGGGACTTCCGGACCTCGCGGGCATGATGCTCGCCACGCTCGATGCCCTCAGGCACCTGGGCGGCTCAGGAAGCATTCAGGAGATCGACGAGACCGTCATCGAGATCGAGCGACTCTCAGAGGCCGAGCAGTCGATCCCGATGCCGAACAACGAACAGCGCCTCAAGGTGAACTACTACCTTGCCTGGGCCCGGACATACCTCCGGCGCGGGGGCGCTGTCGAAAACTCGGCCCGCGGCATCTGGGCAATCACCGAGGCGGGAACTGCGATCCATGACCGCGGCCCTGTCGCCGCCATCGTCGAGGCGGTCCAGGCAGAGGAGCGTGAAAAGGCGCGCCAGAAGCGCAAGGCCAAGGAGGCGGCAGAGGATATCCCCGGCGGCGCTGAAGTCGTCATCGCGGACACCGATACTGGCCCTACGGACGAAGAGGACTGGAAGACGGCACCGCTCTCGGTGCTGGGTTCCATGCCCCCAGATGCCTTCGAGCGGCTTTCACAGCGGCTTCTCCGCGAGGCCGGGTTCACCAAGGTCGAGGTGCGCGGCAAGACCGGAGACGGCGGCATCGACGGGCTGGGGGTCCTTCGGGTGAACCTCGTTTCGTTCCAGGTCTACTTTCAGTGCAAGCGCTGGAAGGGCGGCGTCGGTGCGAAGGAGATCCGCGACTTTCGCGGTGCTCTGCAGGGCCGCGCCGACAAGGGCCTGTTCATCACCACGGGTCACTACACGCCGGCAGCGTCCGAGGAGGCGACCCGGGACGGCGCCATCGCCATCGACCTCATAGACGGCGACCGATTGTGCGAGCTGCTCAAGGAGAACGGCCTCGGGGTCTCCACCGAGATGGTTGAACGGGTGCGGATCGACGGCGGCTGGTTCGACGGCGTCTGACCTCCGAAAAAAATCTGGCGTCAGGCTCCAAACCGGCTTTGTGTCCGATCGGCTAACTCCACTTCCCGCCTGCCACCCCGCCGGGGTGGTAGCGCGGGTAGCGGCAGTACCGCGCTTACCATTACCAGAGGTAGGAGCCGGAAATGGCGACCAAGGATACGAAGAAGATATCGGCGCAGCGGGAAAAGAGCGTCCGCGCGGCCGTTGCTGAGCTTGAGAAAAAGGGCGAGCGCGTCACGTACTCGAGCGTTCGCCGGGAGATGGGTGGCGGGTCGTTCCGCGATGTTGGGCCCATCCTCAAGGCCATCGCGGCCGAAAAGGAGGCGATGGCCACCGCGGCGATCCAGGTGCCCGAGATGCCGGAGGATATCGCCGATCTCGCCACTGCCCTGTGGGAAGGCGCCTATCGTCGCGCCGACGAAGTGGCAGCCGCTGATCGGCGCGCTCATGCGGAAGAGGTAAAGTCCCTTCGCCAGGAGCTTGCGGACCGGGAGAGCGACATCGCGACCGTTGAAATCGAGCTTGATGACATGAAGGACCGTGCCGAGGCCGCGGAGGAGCGCGGTTCGCAGCTTGAGCAGGAGTTGGCGGCTCTTCGCCTGGTCGTCGCCGGACTGGAAGGACGGCTGATCGGGCGGGAAGAAGTAAGTGCCGCAGCGGGCACGTCGGCGGAAACGGCCGATGCGGTCGACGGCCGGCAGATCCCGCTCTTCGCCGAGGAAGAAGGTGGACAGGACGCCCACACTGCCGCTTCTGATGGCATCCCCGCAGACAAGGATGCTAAGCCGCGCAACCAGAAGGCTGCGTGAATTGAAAGAGCCGGAGCGACAACATCCGCTCCGGCTACTCGTGTTTCCTAGGTAATGATTTGGTCCGGCCGTGGTTTCGGGATCAGCGGCTCGGGATGAGGACCTTCTCCCGCCTGATCTTGGTCCACTCGTTCTTCGGCAGAGGTCGCTCCTGGATGCCCCCCGTCTCTTTCAACCTCTGCTCGTCCTTCGGGCTCATTTTGCCGTCTTCGAACCATGCATCTTCAAATTCGTGGACCTTTTCCATCGTGCCGATCGGGTCCAGTCCGAGCTTCGCTCGCTCATGGTTGATCTCTGCCCATGCCTCGCGCACCATGTCGAGCTGCATTCGGGCGTAAACCTCAAGCTTCTTGCGCGTCTCTGTTGCGACCCGATCGGCGTAAGACTTCGCTTTCTTTGCGAATTTCAGGATCAGCGGTAGAGCTGGCTTCAACCGTTTGATCAGCTCGCGTTGCTCGGCTTCTTCCTTCGGATAGTTCGGACCTTTCGCGAGCGTTCCGTCCGGTTTGCCCACCTTTTCCTTGTGCTGGACCTTCTCCTCCATGACCGCGTCGGCGCCGTATTCGAAGCTCTCCCGGATCTTCCGGTTTTCCGATACCCATTGCCCTGCTTCGCGATCGACTCGGAGTTCGTGCCGACGAACACGATGTTGTTTCTGGTTTGGCTGAGGTTGACGTGGTGAAGGTTGCCTGCCGTTCGATTATTGTGACTTGTCAATCCGGCTATGTCGGACATCGTCTTCCTCTTTATATCGAAGACGGTTTTGGGCGCTCCTGTTTCGTCGGTCATGCCGCCGGATCCTGGTCTTATATGCTCAGTATTTGTGACCTCGCGACAGAGTCCGCTCGTTTCTTGTTTCTCTCGGTTATTCATGTCCATCACGAAGAAGATTGACCGGATTTTCCGTGGGGCGCATTTTTCAATGTCCCGGCGCATTGGCGCATCCGATGTCAGCGTGCTCAATGTTTCTCATGAAGGGGAGAGGCGAGAGATCGGAACAGATTCGAATTCCTCCATTGCTCACAAGGGAAAAGCGGGGCCCGCCCGGCTTCGCCGGGTCCCACCCGTTTTCCCAGCGCCCATAAATGGACGCCCTGTTCGCGCCTCGCCGGCGGGGCGTCTCCGACGGCTCGCTGCCGCGAGAGGCCGGGGAGGTGCTCCGCCCTCCCTCGACCCTCCCGGCCGGGAAATCGCTCCCGGCACCTTCCGGCGCCTCCCGCTCAATGAGCAAGCCGGGCGAGCCCGGCTTCCCGGAAGATAGCACCGGACGTCCTTGCGCCGTGGAAACAGCAGCGCCACCTGACGTGGCCGCCGCGACCCGAGCAGGGTCTCAGGGAGGAATCATCGGCCCCGCTCTATCGATCGGGACGAAGCCGGGACGGGCTCCAGGGAGAGCCACAGCGCCAACGCGGTCATGAGCAAGTCAAGGAATTTATCGACAGCGGAGGTCACTTCGTTTGCGCGCGCTCCTGGTGACGCGCCCCAACGAAGAGACCACCGCTGCCCAGGGAGTAGAGGAGGCAGGCCCGGGCGCGTCGCACCCTGACATAAAGGAGAGCAGCATGCTCGACGCGACCAATCCGAAAGGCACGACGTCATCCACCTGGAAAGAGGCACTCCGCCATGGAGACATCGTCGCCTTTCGTTTCCCGGTTCCAGGCGATTCACGCGGAGGTGCGCCTGATGTCCGGCCCTGCCTCGTCCTCGACGTCAAGAGGCTTGCCGGCAGGACCTTCGCACTGCTCGCATATGGCGTCACCGCCAGGCGGATCCGAAATAAGGATGCCGAAGTGGACGTCATCCGCCGGAGCGACCACCGGGCCGCCGGTCTGTTGAGACCGACGCGCTTCGTCGGGGAGATGCGCATATTCGTCACGCTCGACAACCCGGGCTTCGAGCCGCGAGACGAGACAGGATCGCCGCTCATGGGCCGACTGCGAAACCAGCCGCTGGAGCGCCTCAGGGAGGTCCGGGCCCGACTCCATGCGCTCAGCGATGCTCGCGCAGATGGCCGCCGCCGCGGGGGGAGGCCGACCGGAAGGAGACGATCAGCCCGGCGAGGCATCGATTTCGCCGTGGAGGTTCGTGGAAGGCCCCGCAGGGTCCGCCACCACCTGGGAGCCGCAGGATGAAGATGCAGGACCATATGACGGCGCAATTGCGCGACGCTGTCGGACTCGCCGTCGCGTTCTCCGACGCCATGCCCAAACACCTCGAGCACGTCGTGGCGCCCCTTCTGCCGGAGGATCGTCATGAGCATCTGTCGACGCTCGTTGCGATGCTCGCTGAGGGACGGCTCGTGGAGAAGCGAACCCGCGATCTGCTCCGAGAAGCCAACGCTGCGCTCGATGAGGTCATCTCGTCTGGCACGTACAGGGTGGAGCGGCCTACCCATGACGTCCTTTGGCTCAGGGAGCCCTGCCGGGTCTACGAGACCCGCCTCACCAGGTATGCGAAGGCGGCCGAGCAGGCCAGGAAGCCCCTTCGAGCGCTCCTGGGTCAGATCGAGCTTGCGCTCAGTCTGACCAGCGCCATGAGGACGACGCAGGAGCTGCTGAACCAGTAGGTTTCGCCGGCGCGGAGGGCCCGCGCCGACCGCGACCGCAGCGCCCAGGCCGCTCAAGATCCTGGAGACCTTCCAGTGGCGGCCTCCGCAGCGCATCAAGCGATTCGTCGGTGGGATACCGGATAATGCTGCCCGGTTTTGGTGCGGCGTCGGAGTCACCGATCACGACTTCGTCGCAGAGCTGTGGGAGTAACTACGGATGCGCCGGCCGTTCCGGCGCATCGTTAGCGTTGCTCTCTCCGGCGAGGGAAGGAGCGTTGGCGGAGCCAAATTGAACCGGCTGGGCTGGAGAAATGCTATGGGACCCCAGATCAAGCGGCTGCAGAGCTTCGTTCAGCGGCCATCTGCAGGATCCTCTGATAGTCTTCGTTGGTCCCCTTGTGCGCGGCGATCTCTTTCTCGAGGCGCAGGAATATCGGAACGTAACGCGCGCCGTCCTCGCGCGACGAGATGATCGTCAACATAGCATCACGGGCCTGCAGCAAACGGTTGATCGAGGGCGCCATTTTTTCCTCCAGAGCAAGTTTTGGACTGGAGGGAGGTCGTTCCGACGGCGCTCAGGAGATGCGGTTTGATCCGCCGATTTTACCGGCAGGCGAGGCGCGAGCCGGGGTGCCTGTCTGGCGGTCTTGTGTGGCAATTTGTGTGGCAGTTTTTCCTCAGAACAGCAAAAAGCCTCGGAAACTGAACGTTTCCGAGGCTTTTTGCTGTTGACGGTGGTGCCGCCACGAGGATTCGAACCCCGGACATCCTCATTACAAGTGAGGCGCTCTACCGACTGAGCTATGACGGCCACAGGGTCTGATACTGCGCTGAAGTCGAGTAGGCAAGGCTGCAGGGGCCCGGTTGGGCGACCTCGACGCGGCGTTTCTCTGAGCTTCCGGCGGGTCGATGAGGCTCACGGGGCACCTGGATGCCGGCGATCCGACAGAGGCCATCGCGCAACATCTGGAATTGTCGCCCGCAGGACAGCGCGACGCCCTCTGAGGCAGAGCTTCAGCGACTGCGTCCGGCAGGACCGCAGTCGATGCTGCGCAAGGAAAGCTGGCTGCGGACTGTCAGAAGTCGCTGGGAATGGCACACCGTATCCGGTACAAGTTGCACCTCATGTGTCTCCAGATGCTGAACCGAAGCACGCTCTCCTCCTGCCGCCGCTGTGACGAGTCCGGCAGATGACCCGGTCAATCGCCCGGCTCGGCCGTGCCTTCGGGCTGTCGGCCCTGCTTCCCCCCTATGGAGCGACCGTGGCATATCGTCGGGTCTCGGGTCGGGCGCGGCTGGTCGAGTTCCTGGGGCCGCCGGCCGTCGGCAAGTCGACGCTCCTGCGAGAGATCGCACGGCGGGGCGGGTTCGGGGGCGTCCAGCCGGAGGCACTGGCCTACACCGATGTGCCGCTCGATCCGGTGGAGGTGCGGCTGATCGAAAGCTACGTCGTCGGACGACTGCGGCCGTACGAGAGGATGGACTGGCGCGCGCTCGAGGGCAGCATGCGGTATCTCGACAGGCAGATCGGTTATCTCAAGCAGGACGTCCGCCTGCGGCGGCTGGGCGGAGAGATCCTGCTGGACGAGACGGGGATCTTCCGCAAGTTCCGCATGCAGATCCTTGAGCTGGCCGAGCAGGGGCAGCCGGAGCACATGGCTTTCTTGTCCGGTCTGCTGCGCGACCGGTTGCTCGTATGCCTCGTGGCCGAACCGAAAGCGGTTTACGCCCGGGCGAAAGAGCGGATGAAGTCCAGCCGGAGCCACCGGACTCGCCATGGTCATCGCCCGCAAGAGGAGTTCGAGGCCGCCATCGCGGCCAATCTCGCGGGGCAGCAGCGGTACGTGGCGGCGCTGTCGCAAGTGCCAGAGGCGCGGTTCCTGAGGCTGGACGGCACGCGCCCGGTCGGGGAACTGGCCGACGAGGTTCTGGACGCGCTCGACCGCTGAAAATATGGCGGCCGTTCCGTTGTAGTGTATACAGTGTCGTCAAGGGACGCACCGCGCAGACTGCGCTTCGGCGTGCGTGCATGGCCCGGAAGACGCATCAACCCCTGAGCATCCTGAGCGTGCACGTATCTGCCAATGCGCCGACTTCGCACGTCTCGCCCCCTTGCTTTTCCCGCTGCGTCACGTCACAAGAATGTATACATTTGGGCCTGACTCGGGAGGAGCCGACATGACCGCCACCAGCCTCGACGATATCCTCAAGGAAAACCCCGACGTCGTCGGGATGCTGCGCAACTCCAAGCTCGGCATCTACGTCTACCCGGTCGTCGCGCCGGAGTTCTCGAACTGGCGCGACGAGCAGCGCGCCTGGCGCGAAAGCGCGGTGCTGTTTGACCAGAGCCACCACATGGACGAGCTGATCGTCGAGGGGCCGGACGCGGCGCGCTTCCTCGAAAGCCTCGCCATCAACAGCTTCGCCAATTTCGGCACCGACCGCGCCAAGCACTTCGTGCCCGTGTCGACCGAAGGCTACGTGATCGGCGACATGATCATCTTCCGCGAGCGCGAAGACAAGTTCGTGCTGGTGGGCCGCGCCCCGACCGCCAACTGGGTGCAGTTCAACCAGGCGGTCAGCACCTTCAACGTCCGCATCACCCGCGACCCGCGCTCGCCCTCGCGCCCCGACGGCAAGGCGGTGACGCGCACGCATTACCGGTTCCAGATCCAGGGCCCGGAGGCCGACAAGATCTTCACCGTGATGAACGGCGGTCCGGTGCCGGACGTGAAGTTCTTCCACGTCGACTGGATCAACGTCGGCTCGAAGCGGGTTCAGGCGCTGCGCCACGGCATGGCCGGCGCGCCGGGGCTCGAGCTTTGGGGTCCGTACGAGGACAAGGACTACATCCGCAAAGTGATCCTCGACTCGGCCCGCGAGGCGGGTGTCGACCTGCGGCAGGTCGGCTCGCGCGCCTATGCCACCAACACGCTCGAGTCGGGCTGGATCCCGTCGCCGCTGCCGGCGATCTACACCGGTGACGGCCTGATGCAGCAGTACCGCGAATGGCTGGCGGCCGACAGCTACGAGGCCGGCGGCTCGATCGGCGGCAGCTACGTGTCGAAAGACATCCGCGACTACTACACCAACCCGTACGAGTTGGGCTACGGCATCTACGCCAAGTTCGACCACGACTTCGTCGGACGCGAGGCGGTCGAGAAGATGAAGGGTCAGAAGAACCGCAAGAAGGTCACCTTCGAGTGGAACGCCGAGGACGTGGTCAACGTCATCGCCTCGGCCTTCAAGCCGGGCGAGGATCACTACAAGTGGATCGACTTCCCGCTGTCGAACTACGCCTCGTCGAGCTTCGACATGGTGATGCAGGGCGACCGGATGGTCGGCATGTCGATGTTCAACGGCTACTCGTACAACGAGCGCTGCATGCTCTCGCTGGGCATCGTGGATGACGACGTGCAGGTGGGCGACGTGCTGACGATGGTCTGGGGCGAGCCGAACGGCGGCTCGGACAAGACCTCGACCGAGAAGCACAAGCAGGCCGAGATCCGGGTGCGCGTGTCGCCGACCCCGTACTCGACCGAGGCGCGCGAGAACTACGCCGACAGCTGGCGCACCAAGCAGGGCTGACGGCTCCTCCATCACTCACGGGCAGCGCGGCGGAGGGCGACCTTCGCCGCGTTTTCTTTTGCGGCCCGCCCGGTTGCAGGCACAGGACAACCAATGCCACGCTCGCGCGTTGGGGCGGGAAGAAGCAGAAGGAGGATTCTGTGCGCGGCATCTCATCGGGCAGACGGTACACGGTATTCATCGGCGTGACGGTGGCGGCGCTGTTGTCGCTGGCCGGTCTTCTGGCGACGCCGTGGGCGCTGGTGCCGCTGGCGATCTTCGGGCCGATGGCGCTGCTGGGCCTTTGGGACGTGGTCCAGCCCAAGCACGCGATCCTGCGAAACTATCCCGTGATCGGGCACATGCGCTTCCTGTTCGAGGGCATCCGCCCCGAGATCCGCCAGTACCTGATCGAAAGCGACCAGGACGAAGAGCCGTTCAGCCGCGAACAGCGCTCGCTCGTCTACCAGCGGGCCAAGGGAGTGGAGGGCAACCGGCCGTTCGGTACGCGCGAGCGGGTCTACGACGCGGGTTATTCGTGGCTCACCCACTCTGTCCGGGCGGTGCACATCGACGACCACGACTTCCGGGTCACCGTGGGCGGACCGGACTGCAAGCAGCCCTATGCCGCCTCGATCTACAATATCTCGGCGATGAGCTTCGGGTCCCTGTCGCCCAACGCCGTCTCGGCTTTGAACCGGGGCGCGAAATTGGGCGGTTTTGCACAGGACACCGGAGAGGGCGGGATCAGCCGGTATCACCGCGAAGGCGGCGGCGATCTGATCTGGGAGCTCGGCTCGGGCTATTTCGGCTGCCGCAACCAAGTGGGCGAGTTCGACCCCGGCAAATTTGCCGATCAAGCGACCGATCCGCAGGTGAAGATGGTCGAGATCAAGGTCAGCCAGGGCGCCAAGCCCGGCCACGGCGGCGTCCTGCCGGCGGCCAAGATCACGCCCGAGATCGCCGAGGCACGCGGCATCCCCATGGGGCGCGACTGCATCTCGCCGCCCTCGCACTCGGCCTTCTCGACGCCCATCGAGATGATGGAGTTCATCGCCCAGCTGCGCCTCTTGTCCGGCGGCAAACCCATCGGCTTCAAGCTTTGCATCGGCCACCGGCGCGAGTTTATGTGCATGGTCAAAGCGATGCTCGAAACCGGCATCGCGCCCGACTTCATCATCGTCGACGGCAAGGAAGGCGGCACCGGCGCCGCGCCGGTGGAATTCGCGAACCACGTTGGCATGCCGCTGACCGAGGGGCTGACCTTCGTGCACAACACCCTGCGCGGCGCAGGCCTGCGCGACCAGGTCCGCATCGGGGCGGCGGGCAAGCTGGTCTCGGCTTTCGACATCGCCCGCGCGCTGGCGCTGGGCGCCGACTGGGCTAATTGCGGGCGCGGCTTCATGTTCGCCGTTGGCTGCATCCAGGCGCAGGCCTGCCACACCAACCGCTGCCCCACCGGCGTGACCACCAACGACCCGCTGCGTCAGCGTGCGCTGCACGTCGGCGACAAGTCGATCCGCGTCGCGCGTTATCACGAGAACACCCTGCGCGCGCTGGCCGAGATCACGGGCGCCGCCGGACTTGCCCATCCCAGCGCCTTCCTGCCGCGCCATTTCATGACGCGGGAAAAGGACGCGGAGATGATGACAGGGGACGAAACGTGGCCGTATCTGCCCGAGGGTTTCCTGCTGCGCGAGGAGGATGACGGTTGCGGATACCTCGGACGCTGGCACCGCGCGAGGGCCGACAGCTTCGCCCCGCCGGACTGAGGGGTTGGAACCCGGGCCCGCTCGCGCTATGTCCCGCGCCATGGGGAAAACAGATATAGCAGTGATTGGAGCCGGACTCGCCGGCCTGAGCGCGGCGCGTCAACTGGCTGAAGCCGGGCACGCCGTAAATGTATTCGACAAGGGCAGGAGCGTTGGTGGACGCCTTGCCACGCGCCATACCGACGCGGGCGATTTCGACCATGGCGCGCTCGAGGTGCACCCGAAAAGCGACGGCTTCCGCAAGCTCTGCGGGCAGCTGGTGCAGGCGGGCTCGGCCATCGAGATGACGAAAAGCCGCAGCTTCGTCGGCAAGCCGGGGATGAGCGATTTCGTGAAGCCCATCGCCATGGGTCTCGACGTGCGCACCGAGGTCAGGATCGACAAGGTGCAGCGCGACGCGGATGGCTGGTGGCTGTCGGCGGGGGACGAGACATTCGGCCCGTTCGCGACCGTGATATCGACCATCCCGGCGCCGCAGGCCGCCGAGCTTCTGGGCGAGTACCTGGATGACGCAGGCGCGCTGAACCGGGTCGAGATGGCGCCGGTCTGGACGCTGATGGCGGCGTGGGACCAGCTTCCCATGATCCTGCCCGATCCGAACGTGTTCTCGCGCCTGACGTGGTCGAGCGACCGTCCGGGCCGCGAGGACAAGCCGCTGCTCGTCGCGCATTCGCGCCCCGAGTGGACACGCGCCCAGCTCGAGATCGAGCGCGTCGACGCCTCGGCTCGCCTGATCGCCGCGCTCAGCGCGCCCGAGCCGTTGTTCGCCGAAGCACACCGCTGGCGCTTCGCCTGGGCCGAGGAGCCGCTGGGCCGGCCGTTCCTGACCGGCGCTGACGGATTGTTCGTGGGCGGCGACTGGACGCTCGGCGACACCGCCGACCACGCCTGGCAGTCCGCCAACGCGATGGCGCGCGCCGTGATGGAGCAGAGCTTCCCGAAGGCGGTCTGAGGCGCTAAGAGGCCGGACATGGCCTTTCGCTTCAACACCCTGCCGGAGCTTTACGCCCACGGCTTCGACACCGTGATCGACGTGCGCTCCCCGGCGGAATTCGCCGAGGACCACGTCCCCGGCGCGATCAACCTTCCCGTCCTCTCGAACGAAGAGAGGGCGGAGGTCGGCACCATCTATGTCCAGGACGCGCCCTTCAAGGCGCGCAAGATCGGCGCGGCGCTCGTCGCCCGCAATGCCGCGCGCCATATCGAGGGACCGCTGCGCGACAAGGACGGCGGCTGGCGGCCGCTGGTATATTGCTGGCGCGGCGGGCAGCGCTCGGGCTCCTTCGCCGCGATCCTGTCGCAGATCGGCTGGCGGGTGGACCTGATCGAGGGCGGCTATCAGACCTATCGCCGGGCGGTGAAGTCGGTGCTTTACGACCTGCCGTTCGAGCCTCCGGTGATCCTGCTCGACGGGAACACCGGGACGGCGAAGACGGACATCCTCGAATTGCTGAAGGCGCGGGGCGTGCAGGCGCTCGACCTCGAGGGGCTGGCCAACCACCGCGGCTCGGTCTTCGGCGGCATGGGCGAGCAGCCCGAGCAGAAGGGCTTCGAGACGGCGCTCGCGCGCGAGATGGTCGCGCTGGACCCGAGCCGCCCTGTCGTCGTCGAGGCCGAAAGCAGCAAGGTCGGCGCACGCATCGTGCCGCCGTCGCTGTGGAAGGCCATGCGCGACGCGCCCCGGATCGAAATCGCCGCTCCGGTCGCGGCGCGCGTCCGCTACCTCGTGAGCGCCTACGACGACATCATCCGCGACCGCGAGACGCTGACGCGCGTGGTGGCGTCTCTGAAGCGCCTGCAGGGGCGCGAGAGGGTGGAGCACTGGCAGGGGCTGGTCGAGCGCGAGGACTTCGCCTCGCTCGCCGAGGAACTGGTGATCCACCACTACGACCCCCGCTACACCCGCCAGCGCGGCGACGACAACCGCTGGCTCGGCCGCGTCGAGACCGAGACGCTGGACCCCGATGCGCTGGAGCGGGCGGCGGACCGGGTGGCGGCGATCGTCGCGGAGCGCAGGTGAGTCTCCGGGAGCGGCTCGAGTAGGCGCAACAGACGGTAGCGGCCGTCCGCGCCGGCCCGGCCGGCCTGGTTGAAGTGGCGCGCCGCCGGTCGAACGACGCGCGGGCGGTTGGCGCGGGATGCCTCCGGCGGGAGTATTTATCTCAAGAGGAAACACCGACGCGCGATGGCCGCGCACCGCGCGGATGCGTTCAGCGGATAACGAGAATTGGCGGCCCGTCCACGATTTCTCCAACCTCCGCAGAGGGATATCCAGCGTCCCGGAGGCGTCGCACGAGGTCCTCCGCGCTCTCTTTCGCCACTGCCGCCAGCAAGCCGCCGCTCGTCTGCGGGTCGAACAGAAGCGGCGCGTCCTCGGGCGCGCGTAGCGTCGTCCGCGCCGCCGCCGCCGTGTTCGCGCTCCAGAGCGTCGAGCGGACGCCACCCGCCGCCAGTTCCGCCGCGCCTTCCATCAGTGGCACGTCATCCAGCCGCAATTCCGCCCCGACGCCCGAGGCGTCGAGCATCGCCAGCAGGTGCCCGGCCAGCCCGAAGCCCGTCACGTCGGTCATCGCGTGCGCGTCGCGCAGGATCGTTGCCGCAGCGCCCTGTCCCTGCTGCATCAGCTCGAGCGCCAACGCCACCCACGCGCCCTTCGCCTTCAGCCCCATCTCGGCCGCCATGATCGTGCCGGAGCCAAGCGGTTTCGTCAGAATCAGCCGGTCGCCAGGCCGCGCGCCGGCAAGCGTGATGGCAGGCCCATCGAGCAGCCCCGTCACCGTGAAGCCGATCGACAGCTCCGCGCCGGTGGCCGTGTGGCCGCCGACGATCTCGGCCCCCGCGTCCGCGAACACCGCGCCGGCGGCCTCCATGATCTCGCCAAGTGTCCGGGCCTGAAGCCTTGGCGATAGCCGGGGCAGGGTGAGCGCGGGCAGCGCCGCCTGCGGGGCCGCGCCCATCGCCCAGACGTCGCCGAGGGCGTGGTGCGCCGCGATCCGCGCCATGACGAACGGGTCCTCGGTCACCGCGCGCAGGTGGTCGGTCGTCACCACCTGCCGCGTGCCGCCCATCACCAGCACCGCCGCGTCGTCGCCCGCGCCCGTCTCGACATCGGCCCGCCGGCGGGGCAGGTCGGCGAGGGCCGAGACCAGCGCGTTCTGCGCCACCTTGGCGCCGCAGCCGCCGCAGACGGGCTGGCCGCCGTGCATCTCGTCCCGCACCCCTTCAGCTACCTTCCGGGGCAGGGCGGGCGCGGGCATCTCGGGCAGGTCGCGGAACTTGTCCATGAACTTCTGGTCGATGTGGTTCTTCCAGCGCCAGAGCCAGCGCCCTTCGATCTCGCGTCCCGACCGGTCCGCCACCGCCGCCTTCTCGCCCACCGAGATGAGCTTGAGGTAATCCTTCTGCGGCCCGTAGACGCGCCACCGTCCGGCCCCCAGCGCCGCGCGCAGGTTGGCGTGCAGCACCGGCGCCTCGCGGACCGCGAAGACGCCCGCCTTGGGCCGTGGCGCGTGGGTCAGGTGGGCGCAGTCGCCCACGGCGAAGACCGAGGGGTCGGAGACGCTGCGCAGGGTCGCGCCCACCTTCACGAAGCCGTCCTCCAGCTCCAGCCCCGTCGCGCCCAGCCAGTCATAGGGCCGCGCCCCCGCCGCGCCCACGGTGAAGGCCGAGCGGAGCTCGCGCCCGTCGGCGAGGCGCACGGCGCCGGGGCCGACCTCGGCCACCTCGGCGCGCTCGATCACCGTCACGCCCATCTTCTCCATCCGCCGCCGGAGCGCGCCGGTGGAGGAGGGGGCGAGTTCCGGCAGAACCCCGTGGTGGTCGATCAGCGTCACCGGCATCCGCCGCCCTGCCGCCTGCGCCCCGCCATGCGCCAGCGCCATCGACAGCTCGACCCCGCCCACGCCGCCGCCGATCACCGCCGCGCCGGCCTCGGCCGCCTCGGGGCAGGCGCGCAGCCGCTCAAGATGCGCCGTCCAGGCCTCGGCCAGCCGCTCCAGCGGCTTGGCGGCGACGGCGTGGGCGGCGAAGCCCGGCAGCGATGGCATTTCGGCATGGATGCCGATGTCGAGCGAGACGAGGTCGTAGCCAATCCAGCCCCGCCCGGCGACGTGCACGCGCTTGGCCTCGCGGTCGAGCGCGTCGGCCTTGCCCAGGATCAGCCGCGCACCGGCGAAGCGGGCAAGACGGACAAGGTCGATATCCAGCTCCTCGCGCCGGTAGTGCCCGGCGACGAAGCCCGGCAGCATGCCGGTATAGGGGGCAGAGGGGCCCGGGTTGATCAGCGTCAGCCGCGCGCCGGGCAGCGGTTTCATGCCCCAGCGGCGCAGGACCAGCGCGTGGGCGTGGCCGCCCCCGATCAGCACGATGTCGCGGGTGTGGGGAATGGTCTGCATCATGGGGCGGTCCTTCGCGTCACCGCCGCCGGATAGACCAGCGGCGCGGCGATGGCGAGTCAGGGCGCGATCCAGCGCCCCGCGAAGCCGTCGTCGCGGGTAAACAGCGCGCGGCGGTGCAGGTCGCCCAGGTGCACGGCGTCGATCTCCTCGACCCGCGCCAGCAGGACGGCCAGCCGCTCCCGTTCCCGCGTCTCGACGTAGTCCTCGGCCCGCTTCATCGGCCGGCCCGGCGGCGGCAGGCCGCCATGGTTGCGCCGCGCCTCGTCGGGCATGGCAGCCCACCTTCCGTCCAGTCCCTCGGTCACCACCTCGACCCGGACGCGCAGGCGCGCCTGCAGCAGCGCCTCGGGCTCCCACGACAGCAGCGTTGCGCGCGGCTCGGCGCGGAGCTCATCCACCTTGGCCGAAAGGAGGTCCGTCTGCACCTCCAACTCCGCAGCCTCCACGCGCGCCTCGCGCAGGGCGACCATGCGCGCCTCGGCGCCCCGGCCGCCGACGGTCGCCAGCGCCACGACGCGGGAGCCGCCGCCACTCTCTGCGCCGGTCCGCAACCTCCGCCAAATCTCGCCGCGCAGGCCGTCGAGCGTCTCGAACCACTCACTCATATCCCGTCATCTCCAGGTATCCGATGCCCTCGTGGCCGCCCTCCACCGTCACCGGCCCCTCCCAGTAGGGGAAGGCGGTGTCGTTCCAGGCGTCCTCGTTGATCGCCGCCACCGTCACGTCGAGGTCGCGCGCCGGAAGCTCCAGCCGCCAGCGCACCGGGATCGCGCGCCCCGCGACCTCGGCCTCCGCCAGCGGAGTCGCCGTCACCGCGCCGTCCGGGAAGGGCTGCGGCCCGCCGTCGGGCGCGATCCAGGTGGCCGAGGTGTAGTCGGCCCCGGCCTCATCACGCAGGCGAAACGCCATCAGCTTCGCGCCGCCGTCGAGGTGGAGGGAGAACCAGTCCCACCCGGTCTGCGTCCGGGCGAGCGGTTGCGACGACCATTCACGGTCGAGCCAGGCCTGCCCCGTCACCGCGACCTCGCCTTCGGGCAGCGTCAACGTCCCTGCCACGTCGTAGAAGGGCTGGGAGTAGTAATAGCTTGCCTGTCCCGCCTGCGACTTCACCGAGTAGCCCGCCTCGCCCTGCGGCACGAAAGGTCGGTCGGTCTCGAGCGACAGGGCGAAGGCGAAGTCGGGACCGGCGGCCTCCATCGTCACGTCGCGCAGCCTCGGGCCGGCCACGCGCCACTCGTCGATCCAGGCCTTGAAGGGCGCGACCTCGACCCCGGCCTGACCGATGCCGCCGCGGGCGAGGCGTTCGGCCACGAAGTGCCGTTCGGGTGTGGTCAGCGCCGCGTGCCCCATCCAGGCCTGCGCCGCCGCCCATCCGGCCCGGCTGGGTCCCGGAGAGAGGGCCGACCGGAAAAGCGTCCACTGCACGCCATAGGGCCGTCCGTTCGCATCTTCGAGATTGGCGGTGACGTACCACCATTCGATCCGGAAGTCCGGGTGCGGCCCGTGGTCGGCGGGGTAGTCGAACTCCGGGTTCGGCGCGGGCAGGGCGAAGCCTTCGGCGTCGGTGCCCAGCCCCGCGAACCCCTGCGCCAGTGCCCCGCCCGCCGCGCAGGCGACGCAGAAAGCGGTGAGCGACCCGCTCCATCTTCGGTCTTGAAATATCCCCGCCGGAGGCTTCCGCCCGCTCCACGGGCGCTGTGGCCGGTCATCTTTCATTGGCGAACACCTTCAGCAGCTCCGAAGGCGGAATCGTGGCGATGCGGCGGGCGGGCCAGAGCGCGGCGAGCCCGGCGGCAAGAAGCGCGAGCGCGCCCAGCAGCGCCCAGTCCGCCGGGAAGACGTGCATCGGCAGCCGCCAACCGAACGCCTCGACATTGATGACGGCCAGCAGCACCCAGGCCAGCAGCAGGCCCACGGGCAGGGCGGCCACCGCCGTCAGCGCGGCGAGCAGGAGGGCGCGCAGCAGTTCGAGCCGCGCGAGCCGCGCGCGCGTCAGGCCGAGCGCCCAGACCGGCGCGACCTGCGGCAGGCGCATCCGCGCCAGCGTCATCAGGCTGGTGAGGATCGCGAAGCCGGCGACGGTCAGCGTCAGCACGTTGAGCGCGCCGGTCACGGTGAACGTCCTTTCGAACACCTGAAGCGAAAACGCCTTGAGCGAGGCCTGGTCAACGATGTTCTCGGCCGGAAGTCCGAACTCCTCGACCAGCGCACGTGCAAGAGCGTCGGCTTCGCCCTGCGGCAGGCGCAGACCGAAATCGAGCCGTTCGGCCTCGGGGAAACGGGTGTCGAACGTCTCGAGCCCCACCAGGACCTGCGCCGAGGGATTGCCGTAGTCGCTGTAGATGCCCGCGACGCGCGTCTCCCACCCCGGCAGTGCCATGGTGTCGCCGGGCGACAGGTCCTCGCGGCGGGCGAGCTGTTCGTTGACCAGGATGCCGTCGCCCCGCGCCACGAGGTCCCAGACATCGGGCAGGGCCGCCAGGATCGGCCAGTTGTCGCGGTAGGTCGGGTGGTCGGCGACGCCGTAGATCTCGGCCGGCGCACCCGCGATCTCTCCGGAGGCGCGCCAGATCGGCAGGACCGCATCGGTACGCGGGGCCAGCCACTCCTGGAGCGCCGCGGCCTGCGCCTCGTCGTCGGACGAGACATAGAGCTCCGAGGCGAGCCGCTGGTCCAGCCAGCCGGTGAAGGTCAGCCGGAAGCTCGACACCATGGTGCCCACGCCGATATTGGCCGCGAGCGCCAGCAGAAGCGCCATGAGCGCCAGCGACAGACCCGGCACCTGCTGGCGCGTGTCGGCCCAGAACCAATCGGCCAGCGGCGTGCGGGCGGTGCGCGCGCCGAGACGCAGCGCAACGTGCAGCAGGAGCGGCAGAAGCAGCGCCGCGCCCACAAGCAGTGCGCCCAGCATGACGAAGCCGCCGACAAGACCCGCCCCGTAAAGCCCGACCCCGACGGCGAAGACGATCAGCGCGAGCGCGACGACCGCCTGCCGGCGCATTGTCCGCTCCGATGCCATCGCCCACGCCCGCGGCTGTGCGGGGGCCAGGAGCGGCAGGCGTGCCACCTGCCAGAGCGACGCCGTGGCGGCGATCAGCGTGCCCAGCACCGCGATCCCGACGCCCGAGAGCCACCACGCCGGCCGAAGGGTCAGCGCCCCCTCGACGCTTGCCCCGTAAAGCCCGCGCAGCGTCGCCGCCACGTCCGGGAGCAGGAGCGACGCGATCAGCCAGCCGAGCGCGATGCCGAGCGTCCCGGCGACGAGGGCAAAGACCAGCAATTCCGCCAGCAACAGCCCCAGCAGCACGCGGGTGGACAGCCCGAGCGCGCGCAGGGTGCGGAAGACCGGGCGGCGCTGCTCGAACGCGAGCCCGATGGCACCGCGCACGATGAACAGGCCCACCGCGAAGGACAGCAGACCGAAGGCGGTGAGGTTCAGATGGAAGCTGTCGGTCAGGCGAGAGATGTCGCCGCCCTGAGCCGGCGGGCGCAGCACCAGCCCCGGCGCGACCTCTTCGAGCGGCGGGCGGCCGAGCGGCTGGTCGTCCAGCACGAGAAGCGCCGTCAGACGGCCATCCATGTCCATCAGGTCCTGCGCGATGCCGATATCGGCATAGGCCAGCCCCGGCGCGATCCCGTCGAGGGCGAGGCGCGGCGGCAGGTCCGCCCCCTCCAGCCGCTCGGCCGTGGCGGGCGAAGTGATCAGCTGGCCCGGCGGCGTCAGGAAGGACAGGTCGAGCGCGGTGTCTCCCTCAAGCGCGTCGGGCAGGTCGGCGGGCGGAAGGGTGAACGGGTCGATGCCGACCAGGCGCACGCTGCCGGCTTCGGTCGACAGCCGCCCCTCGATCAGCGGCGTGACCAGCCAGCCCGCGCGGCGGAGGGCGACGAAGTGTTCCTGCTCCAGCGGTACGCCGTCGGGCGCGGTGATGCGGGGGCGGGGGGTCTGACCGAGCGCGCTGGCCGCGCGGTCGTAGCTCGCCCGTGCCTCGGCGTTGATCGCCTGCACGCCGGACCAGAGCGCCGTCGCCGTCGCCAGCCCGATCAGCAGCGTGACCAGCTGGAACGGGTGCCGCCACCAGTGCGACAAGAGCGCCTGGAGGCCCGCGGTCAGCACCGTATCTCTCCGCGTTCGAGGTGCAGTCGCCGCTCCATCCGCGCGGCGAGCCGGGTGGAGTGGGTGACCATCATCAGCGCCGCGCCGGTTTCGGCCACCAGCTCGAGCATCAGGTCGAGCACCTGCTCGCCCGTATCCTCGTCAAGGTTGCCGGTGGGCTCGTCGGCCAGCACCAGCTTGGGCCGTGCCGCCAGCGTCCGGCCGATGGCGACGCGCTGCTGCTGTCCGCCCGAAAGCTGCTCGGGGTACTTGTGCGTGTGGGAGGCCAGCCCCAGCCGCTCCGTTAGCCGCGCATCCCAGTCGCGGTCGTTGCGCCCCGCGAGCCGCGCCTGGAACGCGATGTTCTGCGCCACCGTCAGCGACGGGATCAGGTTGAACTGCTGGAACACCACGCCCACCGTGCCCCGGCGCAACGCGGCCCGCCGGGTGTCGTCCATCGCGGCGAGGTCGTCGCCGTCGATCAGGATGCGGCCGCCGTCGGCGGCGTCGAGCCCGGCGATGAGGTGAAGAAGCGTGCTCTTGCCCGACCCGCTTTCGCCCGTGAGCGCGAGCGTGCGGCTTGCATCGAGGGTCAGGTCGATGCCGCGCAGGACCGGCACCGGGCGGTCCCCGCCGGAAAAGGATTTCTCAAGCTTTTCAACGACCAGCACCGGCGTCCTCCTGCCTCGTCCGCCGCAACCTAGCACCGGGCGGGGCAAGGGACAGGGGGCGCGACGTCAGTCCACGGGCAGCCCGCTCGGCACGACCTCGGGCCGGCCCAGCGGCAGGTCCTCGGCCGATTTCCCGGTGAGCGCTTGGAGGAAGGCGACAAGGTCGGTGACGTCCCCCTCGGACAGTGCGACCGGCGCGATGTCGAGCACCGCGCGGTGGCGCGCTGCTTCGCGCGTGTCCTCGCGCACGACGAAGTCGACGGGCGCCAGCCACGGCACGTCGGGCAGTTTCGCCATCTCCTCGCGCCAAGCATCGAGCGCGCCCAGCGGGTCGGCGTGGTGGCGCACGATGCCGGCGAGCGTCGGATAGGCGCCATTGTGGCCGTAGGGCGCGGTCAGGGCGACGTTGCGCAGTGACGGCGTGCGGAAGCGGTACGCGTCCTCCAGCCGGTTGCTTTCGCCCATCCGGCCGACGTCGCGCGCATAGGGGTCGAAGACGCGCGTGCGGCCCGGCCCGAACTGGGGCAGGGCGAGCGCGTGGAATTCGTTGTCGGTCAGCAACGGCCCGGAATGGCAGGTGGCACACCCTGCGCGGCCGTAGAAAAGGTCGAGCCCGCGTTCCTGCTGTGCCGTCAGGGCCGCCTGGTCGCCGCCGAGGTAGGCGTCGAAGGGGCTGTCGTGGCTGCGCCACTCGGTCCCGATGAAGGCCGCCAGCGCCCGGGCGACGTGGGCGATGGTCACCTGCTCGGGCGCGGCGACGTCGTCGAAGGTCTGGACGAACATCCGCCCGTATTCGGGGATCGTGCGGACACGCTTTGCGAGGATCGGCCACGCCTTGTCGATGCGGTCGTGGATGGCGCCCGCGATCTCGTTCTCCTTCGGATTGCCCGCCATCTCGAACTGGGCGGTCAGCGGGAACAGCGCCTGCGCAGCGAGGATGCTGTCGAGCCCCTCGGGCAGGTACTCCTCGGCCGGGCTGTCGAAGCCGTTGCCGTAAAGGTCCGACACCTCCAGCCGCCCGTCGTGGAACACCACGTCGATCGATGTGTGCCCGAGGTTCCACAGCGCGCTCGCGTTGCGGGGGATGCGCTTGCGGATGCGCTCGTCACCCTCGCCGGGCGTTCGGTCGGGGCCGACGCCGGCGCCGCCTTCGCCGATGCCCAGGCTCAGCCCGTCGCTGCCGCCGAACTCGTGATGGTGGCACGTCCCGCACGAGATGTTGCCGTTGCCCGACAGGATCTTGTCGTAGAAAAGAAGTTGCCCGATCTTAGCCTGGTCCGCGTCGAAGGCCCGGAAGTCGGCATCGGTCAGCGGGGCGGGAAGCTCTCCGCCGGCGGCGGGCAGGGGAAGCGCGAAGGCAAACAGAAGGCACGCGGCGCGTGCACCGGGGAGGTAGGGATGATCCGACTGGCGACGCTCCTGGTCCTGATGGCGGCCCCCGCGGCCGCGGATATCGAGCACGCCCGCGACCTGATGGAGGAGGGACACTTCGTCGAGGCGCGCGAAGAACTTTGGCCCGCGGCGCGGTCCGGCAACGCCGACGCCGAGGAACTGATCGGCGTCATGTACGCCATGGGCCTGGGGGTCGAGCGCGACGACGTGCGCGCCTTCGAATGGTACCTGCGTTCGGCCATGAAGGGGCATCCCGGCGCGCAGTCGGGCGTCGGTTGGTATTATGAGGTCGGCCGGGGCATGCCCGCCCCCGATCTCGTGCGGGCCTACATGTGGTACACGCTCAGCGCCATCGGCGGCGATCCCGACGCCGCGATCAGCCTCGAGGAAGTGGTCAAGAAGATGACGGCGGAGCAGATCGAGAAGGCGCATGTTCTGGTCGATGACTACAAGGTCTGGATGTATCCGTTCCGCTGAGTATGGAATGGATGGCGAGGCGACTCCAGATCGCCGGGCAGGAACGGGGCAGATCATGACGAAATTGAACCGGCGGCGCGCCCTCGCGCTGATGCTGGCCACCACGCTCGCCGCCTGCGGGCGGCGCGAGCCGGAGGTGAGCCGTGCGCTCTATCCCGGCGAGACGCCGCGCCTGCGGCGGCTGATCACCAGCTACGCCGCTCATTACCGCGTGCCGCCCTCGCTCGTGCACCGGGTCGTGCAGCGCGAGAGCGACTACAACCCCGTGGCACGCAACGGCCCCTATTACGGGCTGATGCAGATCCACCCGCAGACCGCCCGCACCATGGGCCATCGCGGTCCGGCCCGGGACCTGCTGGACGCCGAGACGAACCTGCGCTTCGCGGTGAAGTACCTGCGCGGTGCGTGGCTGGTGGCGGACGGCGACCCGGACGAGGCGGTGGGCTGGTACGCGCGGGGGTATTACTACGAGGCGAAGCGGAAGGGGCTGCTCGAGGCGACCGGGCTGCGCTGACGGTGGGCGTCGGACCGGGGGCGCTGCCCCCGGGCCCCCGGGATATTTGAGGACCAGAGATGTACAGGGCGGGCGCTGGCGGTCAGCGCATCCAGAGCTTGTGCTTCTTGATGCGATTGCGGATCGCCGCCTCGCTGCGGGGGAGCTCCGCCTGGTCGAAGAGCGCGCGGACCTTGCGGCCGCGGCCTTGCAGGACCATGCGCCGGATCGGCTCGTGCCGCTTGAGCACCTTCTTGATCCGGTTCGGCGCAACGGTCTGTTCCAGCGCGGCGATGGTGGCGTCGCTTTCGCGGGCGTAGAGCAGGGGGAACAGGCGGTAGTGGCGGCTGATCGTGCCGTCGAGCAGCCCCTCGGGCAGCGTGTCGCGGCCGCCGCCCAGGGCGTGGATCACCAGCGGCAGCGCCACCTGGTCGAGCCAGGGGTCGAGGCGCTGGCAGACGAGCTCGGGCGGGGGGTCGTCGCGGATCGACAGCGCGTAGTCCAGGAACAGGCGGCCGAACTCGCGCGGGCAGCGGTGGAAGAACCAGCCGGCGTTGAAGTAGAGGTAGCGCTTCCAGAACTCCTCGGGCTGCGACAGGTCCAGGGAGCTTTCGAAGTCCAGCCCGAAGCGGTCGTAGAGCGCGCGCCAGGTCTGGGTGTAGCCGGGCCCGTAAAGTTCGATCACCGGCCAGGTGCCGGTGCGATTGAGCGACGCGGTGGGGCGGTCGAAGTCGAAGGGAACGCGGCTGAGCGGCCCGGTGATCAGCGTGTCGCTGTCGAAGAAGACGAACGGCTCGCCTTCGGGCAGGGCGGCGAGCGCCTCGATCTTGTTGCCGTAAGGGTAGGCTTCTCCGAAATGGCGGGAGTCGAACGGCAGGATCGTCGCGCCGAGGTCCTCTATCAGCAGGCGGCGGAGGTCGGGGTCCTGCATGCGCGGGTCGCGGGACCAGAGCGGACCGGGCCGGGGTTCCGCCACGTAGAGCGTGCCGGCGAAGCCGGGGTCGAAGCGGCGGAGGGAGGCGGCGAAGAGCGCCGCCTCGTACCCGACCCGGCCATCCTGTCCCACGACCATCACATTGAAATGGCCTGCACTTCCGCTGCTCTCGGTCATGGACTTTCCGCCGGTTCTGCCCCGGGCCGTGACTAGCACGCGCGCCCGGACATCGGAAGGTGGAGGCAGGGCGAGGCGGGAACGGTGATGCGCGGCCCTTTGTTGACCGGGTGAAGAACGACCCGAGGCGAGTGAACACATGGACGAGATCAACCGACGCAGCCCCTCGACCCTGAGGCTGACGCGCGAGGCGATGATGGCGCGCGCCACCCTGCGCGACCCGATCGAGCCGATGACCCGGCGCGAGTGGTGGCGGGGGGCGGCGCTCTACCAGGTGTACGTGCGCAGCTTCCGCGACGCCTCGGGCGACGGGATCGGAGATCTGAAGGGCGTGATCGAGAAGCTCGATTACATCGAGAGCCTCGGCGTCGACGGGTTCTGGCTAAGCCCGATCAGTCCTTCGCCGCAGAAGGATTTTGGCTACGACGTCACCGATTTCCGCTCCATCGACCCGATCCATGGCGACATGGCGGACTTCGCCGCGCTGGTGGACGGGGCGCATGCGCGGGGTCTGAAGGTGCTGCTGGATTTCATCCCCTGCCACACCTCCGAGGAGCATCCGTGGTTCCAGCAAAGCCGCAGCGACCCCGGGGGGCAGTACGGCGACTGGTACGTCTGGGCCGACGCGCGCCCCGACGGCGGGCCGCCCAACAATTGGCTGTCGTCGTTCGGCGGGCCCGCCTGGACGTGGGAGCCGCGGCGGTCGCAGTATTATTATCACCCGTTCCTGACCTGCCAGCCGGCGCTGAACCTGCAAAAGCCCGAGGTGCTGGACGCCGTCATCGACGCCATGCGCTATTGGCTCGAGCGGGGGGCGGACGGGTTCCGGCTGGATGCGGTGCAGTGCCTGGCCTTCGACCCCGACCTGCGGTGGAACCCGCCGGAATCGTCGAAGGGGCCGGTGGCTCCGCTGGGCGGCGGCAAGAACAACCCGTTCCGCCAGCAGGCGCACCTCTATGACCGCGACGTGCCCGAGGCGTTCCCGATCATCGAGCGGATGCGCGAGGCGCTGAGCGATTTCGAACCCGAGCGCGTTCTGATCGGGGAACTCGCCGACGTGGACTCGGCCCGGCTGAGCGAGAAATACACCGTCGACGGCATGGGCCTGCACGCGATCTACGACTTCAGCCTGGTCAACGGGCCGAAGGACGTGGAGCCGCTGACCGACATCCTGACCTATCGCAGCTCGTACCTGCGGACGGGCTGGATGATGAACGTGTTTTCGAACCACGACTCCAAGCGCGCGGTCAGCGACCTGACCCATTTCGCCGAAGAGGCGGGTCTGCGCGAGGAGGCGGCGAAGCTTCTGATGTTCATGCAGTTCGCGCTGAAGGGCGGCGGCATCCTGTACCAGGGCGAGGAACTGGGCCTGCCGCATCCGCAGCTCGAGTACGAGGATCTGCGCGATCCCTGGGGCAAGGCGTTCTGGCCGGATTTCGAAGGGCGCGACGGGGCGCGGACGCCAATGCCCTGGACCGGACAGCCGCCGCGCTGCGGGTTCACCGACGGCGACAGCCCGTGGATCGACGTGCCCGACACCCATTGCGGGCTGAGTGTTGCCGCGCAAGAGGCGCGCGAGGACAGCCCGCTGCACTTCCTGCGCGATTTCCTAGCGTGGCGGAAGGACCAGCCGCTTCTGCGATGGGGTGGCGAACTGGTGCATTCGCCGAAGCTGGCCCCGCTGATCATCTGGGATCGGTTCGGCGGCGGGCGTACGATGACCTGCGTGGCCAACTTCTCGACCTCGCGGCAAAGCGTGCGGCTGGAAAAGCTCGGCGGGGGAGATCTTGTCTGCGGCCCCGGCATGAGCGTGCGCACGTCAGAGGTGGGGCTGGAACTGCCGCCGCTGTCCTTCGCCACGCTCGTGCGCGAGGGCGAGCCGGAGAAGCGCCACGGGCTGGACGAGTGAGCCCAGCTTCTGGTGCATCGGTTGACCGGCCCCCGGGCGCGCGTGTTACCCGGTTTGCCGGGCAGATCGAACCGGAGGGGAAGGCGTGAACGAGCTCGAGATCCAGGCATTGGGCATGTCCCGAAGCGGCAACCACGCAGTGGCGAACTGGATCTTCGCCCAGGCCGACGCTCCGAAGCTTCTTCTCAACTGCGCAGAGGGCAAGACCAACCCGTTCGAGACCTGCCGCCCGCTGTCGACCGGCGGCTTCGGCTGGCGTGGTGAGCCGGACTTCGACGTCGAGGCCGAGGCGGCGGGGCGTTTCGCGGACAAGGCGCTGCTGTTTCACAGCTACGAGGACAGCTGGCTTGCCCACGCCTTCAGCAAGCCGCTGGAAGAAAACCACGACACGTGGCTCGGGCCGTCGAAGCGTCGGGTGCGTCTTCTGATCCTGCGCGACCCGTTCAACCTGTTCGCCAGCCGGCTGAAGATGGGAGCGGCGTTGTCGCCGCATATCTCGCGCCGCATGTGGAAACAGCATGCGCGCGAGGCGCTGGGCGAGACGCGTAAGGTCAGGGACAAGGTCGTG
This sequence comes from Tranquillimonas alkanivorans, assembly GCF_900115595.1. Lineage (GTDB taxonomy): Bacteria > Pseudomonadota > Alphaproteobacteria > Rhodobacterales > Rhodobacteraceae > Tranquillimonas > Tranquillimonas alkanivorans. The sequence continues at coordinate 184,680 of NZ_FOXA01000007.1, read as the reverse complement.
GTCCTCTACAACCGCTGGGCGGTCGACCGCGACTACAGGAAAGACGTCGCCGGGCAACTTGGCCTGCGCTTCACCGACGCCGGCGCGGACGAAGTGCCGCGCACGCAGGGGGGAAGCTCGTTCGACGGCACGGCCTTCGACGGGCGCGCGGCCGAGATGCGCACGCGCGAGCGCTGGCGCGCCTACGAGAACGACGCCCGCTACCGCGCGATTTTCGACGACGAGATGGTGGATTTGTCGGCCCGGCTTTTCGGCCCGCCGCCCGCCTTCGCCGCACCCAAGCCCGAGGCCGGGGACGGCGCCGAAGCGACGCCGGCCTGACGCTCAGGCGCCGGCGATCTTCGGTGGCGGGTCGGCGGCGAAGTAGCGTTCGCCGCGGGTGCACATGTAGACCTCGCGCTCGGGGTGGGCCGCGATCTCGAAGCCGGACGAGCGCAGCATCGCCTCGACGGCGGCGCGGTTGGGGATGAACCAGTTGGTCGGGTCGTCGGAATACCGCTCCTCGACGAACCACAGCGTCGGCGCATCCTCGCGGCGAAACGGCGACCAGTCGTCGAAGTCGTGGTTCTCGGGCAGTTTCGCCACCGCCTCGGACCCGCGCTGCATGCACTGGAACAGCATCATGTCGCCGACGACGTGCTCGTGCAGCAGGTCGAGCGCCAGGAGTGGGTGGCGCAGGTGATAGAGCACGCCCATGAAGATCACGAGGTCGAAGCGCTCGCCCAGGCTGCCCACGTCGTAGACCGACATCTGCCGCAGCTCGATGTCCAGCCCCTCGCGCTCGGCGGCGAACTCGGCTTGGGCCAGGTAATGCGGGTCGCTGTCGATGCCGACGACGCGGCTCGCCCCCCGGCGCGCCATCTCGAGCGCGTAGAAGCCCGCGTTGCAGCCGATGTCCAGGACGGTCTTTCCGGTCAGGTCCTCGGGGACGACGTGGCGGAACCCCTCCCACTTGAAGCGGGGATAGTCGCCCAGGAAGTGGTCGGGGGCCGTGTCGATCCCGTCCAGGCGCATGTTCTGGAACCACGGCCCCAGCTCGCGGATGCGGCGGGCCGTATCCTCGCTCTTCGGGGTCGCGTGAAGGTTCATGCAGTCGCTCCCGCGGCGCGCGCGCCGCTTGTCCGGTTGGTTTGGGGAATCGGCCCGTGGCCGAGATGCAGGGCGAACCAACTCGCCGTCTCGGGCAGGCCGCGGTCGAGGCTGACCTTGGGCGACCAGCCCAGAAGCTCCTTCGCCCGGCTGATGTCGGGGCGGCGGCGCTTGGGGTCGTCCTCGGGCAGCGGGCGGTGCACGATCTGCGATCCACTGGGGATCAGGTCGCGTACCTGGGAGGCGAGCTCGGCGATCGAGAATTCCTGCGGGTTGCCCAGGTTCACCGGCGCGTCGGGGGCGGCGGAGACGTTCATCAGCGCCATCAGCCCGTCGACGAGGTCCGACACGAAGCAGAACGACCGCGTCTGCTTGCCGGTGCCGTAGACGGTCAGCGGCTCTCCGGCCAGGGCCTGCACGATCATGTTCGACACGATGCGCCCGTCGTCGGGGCGCATCCGGGGCCCGTAGGTGTTGAAGATCCGCGCCACGCGCACGTCCAGCCCGCGGGTGCGGGCATAGTCGTAGCACAGAGCCTCGGCCGCGCGCTTGCCCTCGTCATAACAGGCGCGCGTCCCGGTGCAGTTCACGTGGCCCAGGTAATCCTCGCGCTGGGGGTGCTGCTCGGGGTCGCCGTAGATCTCGCTGGTCGAGGCCTGCAGGAACCGCGCCTCGTGCGCCGAGGCGAGGTCGAGCAGGCGCGCCGTGCCCACGACGTTGGTCATCATCGTGTGCACCGGGTCCGCCTGGTAATGCGGCGGCGAGGCGGGGCTGGCGAGGTTGTAGATCTCGTCCACCGGCTCGCCGGGGTCCAGCGGTTCGGCCACGTCCTGGCGGATCAGCCGGAAGCCCGCGAAGTTCGACAGCGGCTCGACGTTCGCCTCGGTTCCCGTCAGGAAGCTGTCGACGCAGATCACGCGGTGGCCCTGCTGAAGCAGGTTCTCGCACAGGTGCGATCCGACGAAGCCCGCGCCGCCCGCCACGACGATGGTGCGCGGGCCCGAGTCGTTGGGTCTGATCATGTTCATCACTACTCTCCCTCACATGCCCACGGCCTGCGGCGCATCCGCCCGGGCCGACGACAAGGCCCGAACCAGATCACGCGCGCGGGCGCGGCCCGTGTGGGCCGACAGCACGCGGTCCATGCCGCCTTTACCGATCTTACGCCGCTCGGCGTCATTCAGATCTGTCAGCGCGCGAACCACGTCTTCGGTTGTCTCTGCTATGATCGCCGCCTCTCCGTCCGGCAGAAGCTCGCTCAAGCCGCGCCAGGCGTCGCTGACGATGGGGGTGCCGCAGGCGGCGGCCTCGAACAGGCGAACGCTGGGCGACCAGCCCATCCTCCGCATCGCCGCGCGGGTGACGTTAAGCGTGAAGCGCTGCGCGTTGTAGAAATCCTCGTGTTCGGCCGGCGGCAGGTGGTCGATCCGCTCGACGTTGTCCGGCCAGTCGATGTCGTCCGGGTAGCCCGGGCCGGCCACGATGAAACGCATCTCTGGCAGGCGGTGGGCCGGCTCGATCAGCAACTGTTCCAGCGGGGGCTGCCGGTCGGGGCTGTACGTGCCCAGGTAGCCCAGGTCCCATTTCTTGGGTGCGTCGGGACGGCTGGCATAGCGGTCGGGATCGACCGAGCAGTAAAGCGCCTCTGCCCGCTGCGCACCCCGCTCGCGTTCGAGGTGATCCAGCACCTCGCCGCCGGAGAACGAGAAATAGGTGTCGAACAGCGGGATCTGCCGGGGCGACAGGTACTCCTCGTCACCGGCATCCAGCTTGTCCATCGTCACCGGCGTGTCGATGTCGTAGAAGCACAGCAGGTTCGGCCGCATCTCGTGCAGCGCGTCGATCAGCCTCGGCCCCTCGGGGACGTAGGAACCCACGATCACCGCGTCGGCGGACAGCAGGCGGTCGCGGTAGTTCTCGAGCATCGCGGGGATGTCGTCGTAAAGCCGCAGTTCGCAAAAGTCCGGGTCCGGCAGGTCGCGGTGGGGCGCGTACCACGGCGCGTCGCGTTCCAGGAACAGCACCCGGTGCCCGTCCGCGTTCAGCCCCCGCAAAAGCGAGCGGAAGGTCGTGGCGTGGCCGTTGCCCCAGGAGGACGAGAGCGTGAGGCCCAGGATGACGATGTCCATGCTCACGACGCGGCCTCCAGCCTGGGGGCGTGGGCGCGGAACAGCGCGTCGGCCTGCTTGGCGCGGTCGGCATAGGTGTGCTCGGCCAGCACGCGGGCGCGGGCGCGCGCGCCGATCTGCTGCGGCGCGTCGTCGGGCAGGGTCTTGAGGATCTCCGCCACGTCCTCGCCGTCGCGGGCGACCAGGACCTCTTCGCCCGGTTCGAGGAACAGCTCGATCCCCTCCCACGCATCGGTGATCAGGCAGGCGCCGGCGCCGGCGGCCTCGAACACGCGGGTGGCGGGGGAGTAGCCGTTCTTCGCCATGCTGTCGCGCGCCACGTTCAGCACCATGCGCGGCGTGCAGTTCAGCGCGTTGTGGTCGGCGGTGCGGACGTGGCCCAGAAGGTGCACGTTGCGCGGCAGCGGATAGGCGTCCCAGCCCGAGCCGCCCAGCAGGAACCGGGCCTCGGGCGTCTGCTTGGCGGGGCGCAGGAAAAACTCCTCGACCCGCGCGTCGCGGTCGGGCAGGCGGTTGCCAAGGAAGGCGAGGTCGCCCCGGAACCGCTCCTGCGGCGGGGCGGGGTGGTGCGTGTCCGGGTCGAGCGCGTTGTAGATCGGCACGCACTCGCGCGCGCCGAGGTCGCGATACGCGCTCACGACCGGGTCGCCGCCGCCGTAGGTCAGCACGAGGTCCAGGTCGGGCAGGGTGCGTCGCAGAGGGTGGTCCGGCGCGGTCTGCATCTCGGCCAGCGTGGCGGGAGCGTCGACGTCCCAGAAGATGCGCAGCGCGTCGGGCCGCGCGGCTTTCATCACCTCGGCCAGCACCAGGTCGTCCTCGAACCCCACGCCACTGGCCTTGACCACGATGTCGGCCTCGGCGGCGCGGGCGGCGGCGGCCTTCAGCCCCTCGACCGTGCCGTCGTAGACTACCACGTCGCACCACGACGGCGGCTCGATGTCGCGATTGTTCTGTCGGTCGAGCACGTCGGGCTCGTAGAAGGTGATCGCGTAGCCCTCGGCCGCCAGCGCACGCAGCATGCCCCGGTAGTAGGTCGCCGCGCCGTTCCAGTAGGCGGACAGGATGCTCGAGCCGTAGAAGGCGATTGAGGTCATTCGGCGGTCTCCTTGGCGGGGGTCGTGGCGGGCGTCGCGAGCCGGTCGAGGATGGCGAGAAGCTCCTCGACCCGGTGGCGGCAGGTGTGGCGCGCGCGGATGGCGGCGAGCCCGTGCTGCGCCAGTTCTTCGCGCGCGGCGGGCTCGTTCATGAGCGTCGACAGGTGGCGCTTCATCTCGGCCCCGTCCTGCGCGATCAGGTAGTCGGTGCCGGGGCGGAACAGCCCCTCGGCGTCGTCCCACGGGGCCGAGACCAGCGGGATGCCGCAGGCCATCGCCTCGAACGGGCGGATCGTGGGAATGCCCGGCAGCGCCTCGACATACGGGCGGCGGGGGACGTGCACCGTCACCTTGAAGCGCGCGAAGGTCTCGGGCACCTTCGCGTTGGCGATCCAGCCGCCATAGTCGATGCCGGCGGCGTCCAGCCGCTCCAGCGCCGCATCTGGGTACCGGACGCCGTGGATTTTCGTGCGCAGGTTAAGTGTCTCGGCCGGTTCGATCAGGAACTCTTCCAGCTCCTCGGTCCGTTCGTCGTCCCCCCAGTTGCCGATCCAGATCAGGTCGCCCTCCTCGGGCGCCTCCACGGGGTGAAACAGCGCGTCGTCGGCGGCCTCGTGCCAGGTAAAGACCTGCCGGCCCCAGCCCGCGTCGAGGTAAAGCTGGCGCAGCGCCTCGCCGAAGGCCAGCACGCCGTCATAGCCCGACAGGTCGAGTCCGCGGATGTCGCTCTCGGCGCTCACGGCGCGGTGGTGAGTGTCATGGAACAGCAGCCGGAAGCGTCCGCCGGCCTCGCGGGCACGGCCGATACGGGCGACGAGCGCGGGGTCTGTCCATTCGTGGACCACCACGACGTCGGCACGGTCCAGCTCGGCCTCGTGATCGAAATCGAGGCCGTACTGGCGCGATTCGAGCATCGGGAACGTGCGGTGGAACTCCATCACCGGGGCCTGCCCCTGGTCGGTCACCAGGTTCACGCGGCTCCACGCGCCTTCGGGTTCAAGCGCGACGGCCTCGTGCCCCCGGCGGACGAGATCGCGCATCACGCCCCGCAGGAAGTGAGCGTTGCCGTGGTTCCAGTCCGAAACGAGCGAGTGGGTGTAGAAGAGAAATCGCATCAGGCGGCCTCCGTCGCGGGCAGTGTTGCGTAGAGGTCGAGCATGCCGTGGGTCTGCGCCGCCGGCGTGTAGCGGGCCGCGCGGGTCCGGGCGGCGGTGCCGAGTGCGCGGCGACGCTCGGGTGCGGCGGCGAGATGGTTGAGCGCGTCGGCCAGCGCCGTGGGGTCGCGCGGAGGGACGAAGACCGCCGCGCCGTCCCAAAGTTCGCGGAACGTCGGGATATCCGACAGCACCAGCGGCAGTCCGGCCCGCGCGGCCTCGGCCACGGCCAGGCCGAAGGGTTCGTGGATCGAGGGCGCGACGAAGGCGCCGGCATGGCGCAGGTGATCGAGCGCGCGGGCGTGGTCCATCTCGCCCGGCGCCTCGGCGTTGCGCACGTCGAGGTGCGTGCCGTTCCCGCCGGTCGTGGCGCCCAGCATCGTCACGGGCCAGCCGGTCATGCCGGCGGCGGCGTCGAGCGTCGCGCCGTCCTTGCCATCGTCCCACCAGCGGCCCATGGCGATCACACGCTCGCCGCCGGGGCCGTCGGCCTCTGGCGCGGAGGTGGCATTGTGCACCGCGCGCAGCTCGGTGATCGGGCCATAGGTCCGCTCCATCAGCGCCGCATGGGCACGGGAGGGGGCGACAACGGCGTCGGCCCGGTCAAAGCCTGCCCGGTTCAGCCGCGCCTGCCATTGCCAGTTCGTCGGAAGCTCCGTGCCGCGCACGGCGGCGAACCACGTGGCGACGCAGGAATGCGAGACAGCGACCACGGGCACCTGCACGTCCAGCCTTGCGGCCTGCGACGGGTAGTTCACCTGTACCACGTCGGGTCGGTGGGTGCGGATCAGGCGCTTCATCTCGGCCGGAACGTCGCGCAATTGCGCCTCGCTCTCGCACATCCAGTCAAGCGGCGCATCGCACCAGTCGAGCGTGCCGACCGCCTCGGCCTCCTGCTGCTTCGCGGCCTCGGGGCGGGGGCCGAAGCCGGCGAGCGTGACTCCGCACCCGGCGTCACGCAGGCCGCGCGCCAGGTCGATGGCGTAGCGCCACACGCCGCCCACGGCGTCGAGCGTCATCAGCACGCGCGGCGGGTGCGCGGAGGGTATCGTCAGGCAGTCGGTCATGCGCGCAGACGCTCCGGTTCCCGCGCGGGGGCGGAGGGTGCGACCCGGTTTTCCGCCAGCCAGTCGGCGAGTTGCGCGATCCCGTCGCGCCAGCCGACGCGAGGGCGCCATCCGGTCGCCTGCGTCAGCCGCGTGGTGTCGGCCACGAAGTAATGCTGGTCGCCCTGCCGCCAGTCACCGTGATGCACCTCGACCGGCCGGCCGATGACGGCCTCGATCTCGCGCAGGACGGCGACGAGGCTCACGGCGTTGCCCGGCCCGCCGCCCAGGTTGAAGGCCCGGCCCGAAATGCTGCCGACGTTGCCCATGACCGCGCGATAGGCGGCCACGGCGTCGTCCACGTGCAGGATGTCGCGCACCTGCCGGCCGTCGCCGAAGACCGAGATCGGCTCGCCCTTCAGCGCGCGGATCAGGAAGTGGGCGACCCAGCCCTGGTCCTCGGTTCCGAACTGGCGCGGGCCGTAGATGCAGCTCATCCGCAGCACCGCCGCCGGGATGCCGTAGGACTTGGCGTAGTCCAGCACGTACTGGTCCGCCACGCCCTTCGAACAGCCGTACGGCGTGCAGAAGTCCAGCGGCCGATCCTCGCCCACTCCGCGTGCGCGCAGGTCGGGATCGGCAGGGAGGTAACGGTCGTTGAGCGGCTCCATCTCCATGTCGTCGAGCGCGCCGTAGACCTTGTTGGTCGAGGCGAAGACCACCGGCACCTGCCGTCCCGTGGTGCGGATTGCCTCGAGCACGTTGAGCGTGCCGCGTGCGTTGACCTCGAAATCGTCAACCGGCGCATCCAAGCTGGTGGTCACCGCCGTCTGCGCGGCCAGGTGCACCACCGTCGCCGCGTCGTGCACGGCATCGCGCATGGCCTGAACGTTGCGCAGGTCAGCCGGGACGGCGTGCACGCGCTGGCCGTGCCGTTCGGCCAGCCAGGCGAGGTTCTGTTCCACGCCGTCGCGGCTGAGGTTGTCGACCACGACCACCTCGCGCCCGTCGCTGAGGATGCTGTCGGCGAGGTTCGAGCCGATGAAGCCGCTGCCGCCGGTGATCACCACGGGCTCGGCGGCACGGGCCACGCGCGGGGCGGCGAGCTCCAGCACGCCGTCGAGCCGCTGGAGTCCGCCGGACTTCAGCAGCCGGCCCAGAAGCTTCGGGTTGTTGTCCGCGTCCACGACACCAAGGTGGTAGTGGCGCGGGTCGAACCAGTGACCCTCCTGCACCGCCACCTCGGGCGGAAGGTCGCGCCAGGAATACCAATAGACTCGCTCGGCCGGGGCCGAGAGGCATTCGTCGAACCGCCGGACCTGTTCGATCTGGTCGCCGCGCCACGTGGAGTAACCGGCCTCCGTGATCCAGACCTCGGCGGTCTCGTTATAGCTGCGCAGGATGCGGCGCATCGCGTCGAGATGCGTGTGCCAGCCTTCCCAGCTGCCCTCTTCGCTGTCCCAGGTGCCGGGGAAGCCGTGGAAGCCGACGGCGTCGACCCTGTCGAGCACCCCGCGGCGACCCATCGTGTCGAGCCACACTGGATCGAAGGGGCAAGGCCCCCCCAGCACCGGCCTCCAGCCACGCTCGCGAACCCAGTGGGCCGCGCCGCCCACCATCTCGGCGAAGATCGCGCAGTCGGGGTCCACCCGCCAGTCCCAGTCGAGCAGGTTGTTGGGCTCGTTCCACAGCTCGACATGCGTGAAGTGTTCACCGTGGCGGGTGAGCGCCATGTCGATGAAGTCGGCGTAATCCTTGGGGTTCTTCGGCGGGCCCGAGGACTTGCCGGTGCGCGACAAGGACGGCGGCGTGTAGTGCACGCAGGGCAGCACGTCGAAATGCGCGCCCAGCTTCGGCAGCAGCCAGTCGTACCACTCCTGCCCGCCGGGCGCGTGGTACTCGGCCCAGGACAGGTGCGTGCGCAGGTGCTTCGCGCCGGACGCGACAAGGCCCGGCAGCGTTTCTTCGACCCGGTCGTGTTCACCGGGGCGGAACCACTCGACGAAGCCGTAGTCCGAGAGCCGTCTCATGTGACGAGCCCTCGTTCCTCCAGGTGCCGGCGCATGTCGGCGCCGCGGTCCTGCACGACCTCGCCGCGGACCCAGTCGACGAACTCGTCCAGCGAATCCTCGAGCCTCAGTTCCGCCTCGAAGCCCAGCATGTCGCGCGCCTTGGTGGCGTCGGCGAAGCAGTTGCGGATGTCGCCCGAGCGGGACTTGCCCAGGATTTCGGGCGTCAGTTGCGGCAGATCCATCGCGCCGGCCAGCAGCCGGGCCACGCCCGAGACGGTATAGGCCTGCCCGGAGCCCACGTTGAACGTCTCGCCCGCCGCCTCCGGTGTCTCGTAGGCCAGGCGGAAGGCGCGGGCCACGTCGCGGACGTGCACGAAATCCCGCTTCTGCTCGCCGTCCTCGAAGATCGTCGGCCGCTCGCCGTTCGCCAGGCGCGAGGCAAAGTTGGCCAGCACGCCGGTATAGGGATTCGACAGCGCCTGTCCCGCGCCGAACACGTTGAACAGCCGCAGCGCCACCGCCTCCGTCTCGTAAGCATCGCCGAAGATCAGCGCCTCGCGCTCCTGCGCATACTTCGTCAGCGCGTAGATCGAGGCGAGGTCCGGGCGCTTGTGCTCGTCCGTCGGGATCGCGGTCAACGCCTCGCCGTCCGGGCCGGTCGGGTTCCACTGACCGGCGCGCACGTCCTCGGGCCGGCGACGGATGGTTTCCAGCACCCGCCCGTCTTCGGTGGCATAGTAGCCTTCGCCGTAGATGCTCATCGACGAGGCAATGACCAGCCGGCGCACCGGGTGCTCCAGCAGCTCCTCGAGCAGAACCGCCGTGCCCAGGTCGTTGGCACCGACGTAACGGGCGATCTCATACATCGATTGGCCCACGCCGACCTCGGCGGCCAGGTGGATGACGCCGTCGCAGCCTTTCAGCGCCCCGCGCAGCCGCTCGCGGTCGCGCATCTCGCCCCGGATCAGGTCGGCGCCCTCGGGCAGGTCGACCTGCGTGTCGCCGTGAACCTGGTCGATCATCGCGTCGTAAAGGCGCACGTCGTAGCCGCGCCCGAGCATCTCTTCGGCGACGTGGCGGCCAATGAAGCCGCAGCCTCCGGTGATGAGGATGGTCGTCATAATCGTCCTTCGCTCGGCTGTTGAAGCTGTCAGGCCCCGAACCGGATGAAGCTGGAGAATGTTCCAAAGAATTCACCGACTCTGCCGGGACTTGGCGTGCATCCGCGGTGTCAGCGGCGGCTGACAAAGGGGCGCGCAGCTTCTTCCGGAACAGATCGCGGGGGCGCGGAATTGGGACGGTGAAGAAGCGGCCGCCGGGGCCTTCCCGCCGGCCCCGCGAGCATGCAGGAGGAACCCATGAACAAGCCCGCCAGCGATCTTGCGCACGAGGGCCGTGCGGCGCACATGCGCGCCGTCCGCGTGACCGGTCCCGGCCGGATCGAGGTCGTCTCGGCCCCGCTGCCCGAACCCGGCGCGGGCGAGGTGCGCGTGCGGCTGGAAGGCTGCGGCGTCTGCGCCTCGAACCTCGAGCCCTGGGCGGGCCCCGACTGGATGCAGTTCCCCACCGGCCCCGGCGACATGGGGCACGAGGGGTGGGGCACGATCGATGCGCTGGGCGAGGGGGTGACGGGCCTGTCCGAGGGCCAGCGCGTCGCCTGCCTGGGCCAGCACAGCTTCGCCAGCCATGACATCGTGGCGGCCGCCGAGGTGGTGGCGCTGCCCGCCGCGCTCGACGGTCAGCCGGTTCCGGCCGAGCCGCTGGGCTGCGCGATGAACATCTTCCGCCGCTCCGGCATCGCCGCCGGCGACCGCGTCGCCATCGTCGGCATCGGCTTTCTCGGCGCAATCCTCACGCAGCTCGCCTCCGAGGCCGGGGCCGAGGTCATCGCCATCTCGCGCCGCGACAGCTCGCTCGCGCTCGCCCGGCGGATGGGCGCGGCGCAGACGGTAACGATGGATGACAATACCCGCATCCACGAGGTCGTCGGAGAGCTCACCGTCGGGCGCTTCTGCGACGTGGTGATCGAGGCCGTGGGCAAGCAGGGCGCGCTCGACCTCGCCGGCTCGCTGGTGGCGACCGGCGGGCGGCTGGTCATCGCGGGATACCACCAGGACGGGCCGCGGCAGGTGGACATGCAAAGCTGGAACTGGCGTGGCATCGACGTGATCAACGCGCACGAACGCGACCCGGCCAAGTACGTCCGCGGCATGACCGAGGGGATCGAGGCCGTCGCCTCGGGCCGGCTCGACCTCCAGGCGCTGCTGACCCACAGCTACGACCTGTCCGAGCTCGACGCCGCCCTCGACGCCACGCGCGACAAGCCGGGCGACTTCGTGAAGGCCTACGTCACATGCTGATGAGCGACACGCGAACGACCGTCGAGACCGCGACCCGGAAGCCCCGCCTCGGCTTCGTCGGGCTGGGCTGGATCGGGCGGCACCGGATGGAGGCGATCGCGGCCTCGGGTCATGCCGAGATCGTGGCGCTCTCCGACCCCGCGCCCGAGGCTGTCGAGGCCAGCGCCGCGCTCTCGCCCGGCGCCGCGCGCTGCGCCTCGCTCGACGAGGTGCTGGCCGAGCGGCCCGACGGCGTCGTGATCGCGACCCCAAGCGCCATGCACGCCGACCAGACCATCCGCGCCCTCGAAGCGGGCGCGGCCGTGTTCTGCCAGAAGCCGCTGGGCCGGACGCGCGACGAAGCCGAGGCGGCCGTCGCGGCGGCGCGGCGCGCGGACCGGCTGCTGCACGTCGACCTGTCCTACCGTCACACCGCGGCCCTGCGCGCGATCCGCACCGCGCTGGACGCCGGGGCGCTGGGCGAGGTCTTCGCCGTGGATCTGACGTTCCACAACGCCTACGGCCCCGACAAGCCGTGGTTCTTCGACGTCACGCAGTCGGGCGGGGGCTGCGTGATGGATCTGGGCGTGCACCTCGTCGACATGGCGTTGTGGGCGCTGGATTTCCCCGAGGTGGCGGACGTCTCCGCCCACCTCTACGCCGGCGGCCGCCCGCTCGAGGACGCCGAAGCGCAGGTCGAGGATTTCGCCGTCGTCACCCTGACGCTCGCCACCGGCGCGGTGGTCCGGCTCACTTGCTCGTGGAACCTGCCTGCCGGGCGCGACGCGGTGATCGGCGCCGATTTCTACGGCACCGGGGGCGGGGCATCGTTCGCCAATGTCGACGGCTCGTTCTTCAATTTCACGGCCCACCTGCACGAGGGCACGGCCAGTCGCGCCGTCGCCGTGCCGCCGGACGACTGGGGCGGCCGCGCCGCGGCGGCCTGGGCGGAGAGGTTGGCACGCGATCCGCGCTTCGATCCCTCTGCCGAAAACCTCGTCCGCCTGTCCGGCGTGCTCGACCGCGTCTACGCCGGCCTGCGCTGAGGCCCCATCTTCGGTCTAAATATCCTCCGGGGGTGCGGGGGTGGAAAACCCCCGCTTCGCCGGGCCCCGACTGCGGGCCCGGTGCGACACCTGTGCGCGCCCGCGCCGCCGCCCGGTGCTCTGGCGTTCGCCGGACGGCTGCGCTACATGGCCCGCAACCACGGACCGGGGCGCCATGACCGACAGCACGAACGACGACTATTCCGACGCCATCTCCTCGGTCGAGGAGATCATCGAGGACGCGCGCAACGGCCGGATGTTCATCCTGGTCGACCACGAGGACCGCGAGAACGAGGGCGACCTGGTCATCCCCGCGCAGATGGCGACGCCGGACGCGATCAACTTCATGGCCACCTATGGCCGCGGCCTGATCTGCCTGAGCCTGCCGGGCGAGCGGATCGACGCGCTGGGGCTGCCGCTGATGGCGTCGAACAACTCCTCGCGGCACGAGACCGCCTTCACCGTCTCGATCGAGGCGCGCGAGGGCGTGTCGACCGGCATCTCGGCCCATGACCGGGCGCGCACCGTCTCGGTCGCCATCGATCCGACCAAGACCGGGGCCGACATCGCCACGCCTGGCCACGTCTTCCCGCTGCGCGCCCGCGAGGGCGGCGTGCTGGTCCGTGCCGGTCATACCGAGGCGGCGGTCGATATCTCGCGCCTGGCGGGGCTGAACCCCGCGGGCGTGATCTGCGAGATCATGAAGGAAGACGGCACCATGGCGCGGCTGCCGGACCTGGTGTCCTTCGCGCAGCGCCACGGGCTCAAGATCGGCACGATCAGCGACCTGATCGCCTACCGCCGGCGGCACGACAACCTCGTGGCGCTGCAGTCCGAAACGCAGGTGACCAGCGAATTCGGCGGCGAGTGGCGCATGCGCATCTATGCCGACACCACCCAGGGCGCCGAGCACATCGTGCTGATCAAGGGCGACGTGTCGGGCGACGACCCGGTGCTGGTGCGGATGCACACGCTCGACCCGATGCTCGACATGATCGGGTTGGGCGAGCCGGGACGCACGACCGAGTTCGGCTGCGCCATGCGCGCGATCGCCGAGGAAGGGCGGGGTGCTCTGGTGCTGCTGCGCGACCTGCACATGAAACTGGACGCCGACGACCACGTTTCGCCCCAGAAGCTGCGGCAGTACGGGCTGGGCGCGCAGATCCTGTCGTCGCTCGGGCTGTCGAAGCTGGTGTTGCTGACGAATTCCCCGACGCCCAAGGTAGTGGGCCTGGAAGGCTATGGGCTCTCGATCGAGGGCACCCGCCGCATCCCGCTGGAGAGCTGACATGGCTGGCGCATCGCATTACACCCCGCCGCTGCCCGCGTTTGACGAGCCCGTGAAGGTCCTGGTCGTGGTGGCGCCGTACTACAAGGACATCGCCGACGACCTGGTTGCCGGCGCGCTCGCCGCGCTGGAAGGCGCGGGCGCCACCGCCGAGGTGGTCGAGGTGCCCGGCGCGCTCGAGGTGCCGATCGCCATCCGTATCGCGCACCGGCAGTCGAATTTCGACGGCTTCGTGGCGCTGGGCTGCGTGATCCGGGGCGAGACGACACATTACGAGACGGTCTGCAACGACTCCAGCCGGGCGCTGACGCTGCTGGGGCTCGAGGGCGCGAATATCGGCAACGGCATCCTGACGGTCGAGAACCACGACCAGGCGGCCGTGCGCGCCGACCCGCAGGGCCAGAACAAGGGCGGCGGCGCGGCCGAGGCGGCGCTGCACCTGATCGCGCTGTCGCGCAAGTGGGCGCGCCAGACCAAGGGCGTGGGCTTCAAGCCCGGCAGCTACCGCGTGGCGGGCGACAACGAAGGACCGGCATCGGCATGACCAAGGCACCCGACAAGCGGCAGATGCGCTCGGCCGCGCGGCTTTACGCCGTGCAGGCGCTGTTCCAGATGGAGCAATCGGGCCAGACGGTCGAGAAGATCCGGCGGGAGTTCGAGGATTTCCGCTTCGGCGCCGTCTATGACGAAGACGAGATGGCGGAAGGCGACGTGGACCTCTTCCGAAAGCTCGTCGAGGACGCGGTGAATTGGCAGGCGAAAATCGACCAGATGACCCACCGGGCCCTGGTCGCCAAGTGGCCGATCGCCCGCATCGATCCCACGCTGCGCGCGCTGTTCCGCGCCGCCGGCGCGGAGTTGATCGAGGGCGCGGCGCCGCCGAAGGTGGTGATCGTCGAATACGTGGACGTGGCCAAGGCGTTCTACCCCGACGGGCGCGAGCCGAAATTCGTGAACGCCGTGCTCGACCACATGGCGCGCGAGGCCAAGCCCGAGGCATTCTGACCCCTTCCTTCCGCCGCTCCCGCTCCTAGATTGAGCGGTGGAAGGAGACAGACCATGCCCCGACTCGTCCGCTTCTACATCCGGCACGTCCTGATCGGCTTCGGCCTCTCGGCCGCCTTCGTGGCGATGCTGCTGTATTTCAACGTCGCCAACCTTTGGCACCTCGTGACGCATTCGCCCGACGGCCTTCTGGCCGTGGGCCTGCTGGTCATGTTCAACGGCATCGTGTTCTCGGGCGCGCAGTTCGGCATCGCCGTGATGCGGCTGGCCGAGGACGAGCGTCCCCCGCGCGGCGGCGTGCGGCAGTTCGACGCGATCCCTGTGCCGGTCGAGGATCGCCGCTGCTGAGCGCAAAAGCCTTCAAAAGGCTTTTGCCAAGTTCGTTCTGAACGAACTTGGCCCTTTGCGGTCGCGTGCCCCTGTCAGGACACCTTGCGAAGCTGTGGCTGGAGAATGTGACGGGACCACCGCAAACGTGGGGTTTTTAAATTCCCGAGGACCTGTAAGAACAGGTGGGCGCCAGGTAAACGGACCAGGATCCGCTCAGAGCCAGCTCCCTCGGAATTGAGTAAGGCCACCGGAATTCTCCCCTGCACGGGAAGGGCAGTGCCCGTCACGCGGCAGACTTAAGCCCGCGCCCCGGTGCCGGCAAGGGGGCAGCGCGAATTCTTCGTGGCGGTCCGCGCCTTGCATTTCGTTTACCTTTTGTTCACACTCTGATCATGCCAGACGATCACGCCTCCGAAATCAAACCCGGCCAGCTTCTGGCGCGCGGCGTGTGCCGGCACCTGCTGGGCCACGATTTCGTCACGGTCGAGGAACTGATCCCGGCGCCGGGACTGCGCGTCGACGTCATGGCGCTGGGGCCCAAGGGCGAGATCTGGGTGGTCGAGTGCAAGTCGAGCCGCGTCGACTTCACCTCGGACCGCAAGTGGCACTACTACCTCGAATGGTGCGACCGGTTCTTCTGGGCCGTCGACGCCGACTTCCCGGTCGAGCTGCTGCCGGACGACACCGGCCTGATCGTCGCCGATCCCTACGACGCCGAGATCGTGCGCATGGCGCCCGAGGCGAAGCTGGCGCCGGCCCGGCGCAAGGTCATGGTGCAGAAGTTCGCCCGGCACGCCGCGCTGCGCTGGCAGGCGGCGCGCGATCCGGGCGCGGCGCTCGGCTGAGCATCAGCGCTTGCCCTTGCCGCCCTTGTTGCCCTTGGCCATCTGCCGGGCGCGCGCGGCGGCGGCGCGGATCTCCTCGGCGATCTCCTCGGCCTCCTCGGGCTCGAAATCCATCGGCACCTCGATGCCGCTGCCCTCGACGTAGATGCGGACCATGCCCAGGGTGGTGGGGCCGATCTGCAGGTTGACTTCGGTGTCGGATTCGCTGTCGATGCCCATGTCTGTCTCCTTCGCACGGCGGCTGTGGGTACTCCGAGCCGCGCCGGGGCGCAAGATCCGCCGGCCGGTGGGCCGCCGCGACGGAAAGCGGCACGACCGTGCGCCGGACCTCTTGCAATCGGTTCGCGCCCTCGCTAAACCGCGCCCCACGCAAGACGCGATGCCGCCTTAGCTCAGTTGGTTAGAGCGCTGGATTGTGGATCCAGAGGTCCCCCGTTCGAGCCGGGGAGGCGGTACCACTCCCCCTCATCTTGATCTCGGCGCTGGCGTGGCCCTCTGATTCCGGAGCCGCCGAGGATATTGACGCGCCTGCGGCGCGACGCCGATGTGTTGCGCGCCTGCGGCGCGCGATGCCTCCGGCGGAAGTATTTCGGCAAGGAGAAACACCGGGGGCGGTTGATCACGGCGCGGCGTTGTGCGAGGCGGCGGGTTTTCCGTGGAGCGGGAGAGGTGACGTGTCAGACCTGACGATCCGACCGAACGTGCCCTTCGACCTGGGGCCGCTGGCGCGGCTTCTGGCGGACGGGAAGGAGCTCGCCCTCGTGAACCCGAACGCGCAGCGTCCCTTCGATCCGCGCGAATGGCAGGAGAAGTGGCTGAACGAGCCCGACGACGCTTCGTTCTACCTGGTTGACGGGACCGGGCGCGAGGTCGGCTTCTTCGCCCTGCGCGTGGGCGTCGGGCCCGAGGTGCGGCACCTGGCCTATGTCTTCGTCGAGGAGGCAGCGCGGGGCGGCGCGGGCGCGCAGCTGGCCGCGCTGGCCGAGGAGGCGGCGCGCAGCCTCGGCGCGCTGTCGATCACGCTGAAGGTCGAGACCGACAACGAGCCCGCCTTCGCCGTCTACGTCGCCGCCGGCTACGAGGAGCTGGCGCGGCGCGGCGGCATGGCGACGATGCGTCGAGACCTGGTCTGAGGCGTCAGCGTGGCTCGATCCGGACAGTCTGGCGCACGGCGCCGCTGCCCGGGTCGAGAATCAGGATCTCGTCCTCGGCCGTGACCACGGCGTACCAGCCCGGCCCGCGGGTGAAAGCCACGGCTTCGGTCCCAGAGGGCAGGGTGACGCTTTCGGGCAGGGGGATCCGGCTCGGATCGGGGAAACGGGTGACAAAGAGATAGATCAGGACTAAGAGGCCCGCCATCATCGTGCCGGTCAGCCCGGTCACGAGCCACTTCAGGAACCTGAGGTGGCGGTCCTGTCCGCTTGGAGTATCCGTCATGCCCGCCTCGCTCGTCCGGGTGATCCTTGCCGCCGACCCGCCCGGCCGCCTTGATAAGGCACTGGCGCGCGACGTGCCAGAGGATGCGCATCTGAGCCGCTCGCGACTGGCCCGGCTCATCGCCGACGGGGCGGTGACGTGCCGGGGCGTGGCCGTGACCGACGCCAAGGCGAAGGTGGCCGAGGGCGACGTCTTCGAAATCGCGGTCGAGGAGGCGGCCGAGAGCCATATCGGCCCCGAGGACATCCCCCTTGCGATCCTGTACGAAGACGACGACCTCGTGGTCGTGGACAAGCCCGCCGGCATGGTCGTGCATCCCGCGCCGGGCACGCCGGGCGGTACGCTGGTCAACGCGCTTCTGCACCATTTCGGCGGCGCGCTGTCTGGCGTGGGCGGCGAGAAGCGGCCGGGCATCGTGCACCGGATCGACAAGGACACGACGGGGCTTCTGGTCGTGGCCAAGACCGACCGCGCGCACCACGCGCTGGCCGCGCAGTTCGAGGCGCACGACGTGCATCGCCGGTATCTCGCCCTGTGCCACGGGGTGCCGGAGGTAGCCGACCCCCGGTTGACCGGTACACGGGGCGTGAGCGTCGAGCCGGGCGGCGTGGTCAAGATCACGACGGGGCTCGCCCGGCACCGGACGGACCGGCAGCGGCAGGCGGTGATCTTCAACGGCGGGCGGCACGCCGTCACCCGCGTGCAGGTCGAGGAGCGTTTCGGCCGTGCCGCGGCGCTGGTGGCCTGCCGGCTCGAGACCGGGCGGACGCACCAGATCCGGGTGCACATGTCCCATGCCGGGCACGGCCTGATCGGCGACGCGGTCTATGGCGGGCGGCGCAAGGTCTCGCCGGCCGAAGTGGGCGCGGCGGCGGCCGAGGCCGCGCGGACCTTCCCGCGCCAGGCGTTGCATGCGGCGGAACTGGGCTTCGCGCATCCCGCCGACGGCAGGTGGCTGGCCTTCGAGAGCGCCCCGCCCGAGGATTTCGCGACTTTGCAGGAAATGCTGCGCGAAGGATCGCTGCGCACAAGCGCGTGAGGATGTAAGGTCTTACGGACCCGTTACAAGGTGGCGTTCATTGTTTCGGGCAAGAACCGGGTGCGCACCCCCTTGAACTGAACCGATCGGTTCACATATGCATTCCAACCTCCCGACACGCGTCGGGGGAAGGAGGGACTGTCATGAGCACATACGCGAATCTTCCGGCCCCGAGCCCGGAACAGGGGCTTAACCGGTACCTGCAGGAAATCCGCAAGTTTCCGATGCTGGAGCCCGAGCAGGAATACATGCTGGCCAAGCGTTGGGCCGAGGATCAGGATACCGAGGCCGCGCACCAGCTGGTCACCAGCCATCTGCGCCTGGCGGCCAAGATCGCCATGGGCTACCGCGGCTATGGCCTGCCGCAGGCCGAGGTGATTTCCGAGGCGAACGTGGGCCTGATGCAGGCGGTCAAGCGGTTCGACCCGGAGAAGGGGTTCCGCCTGGCGACCTATGCGATGTGGTGGATCCGCGCCTCGATCCAGGAGTATATCCTGCGATCGTGGAGCCTTGTGAAGCTCGGCACAACCAGCGGGCAGAAGAAACTGTTCTTCAACCTGCGCAAGGCCAAGGCCCGCATCGGCGCGCTCGAGGAAGGGGACCTGCGCCCCGAGAACGTCAAGCAGATCGCCACCGATCTCGGCGTGACCGAGGACGAGGTGATCTCGATGAACCGCCGCATGTCGGGCGGGGACGCGTCGCTGAACGCCACCATCTCGAACGACAGCGAGGGCACTGCCCAGTGGCAGGACTGGCTTGAGGACGAGGACGCCAACCAGGCCACCGACTATGAGGAGCGCAACGAGCTGGAAAGCCGCCGCGCCCTGCTGATGGACGCGATGGACGTGCTCAACGACCGCGAGAAGGACATCCTGATGCAGCGCCGCCTGCAGGATCAGCCGGTGACGCTGGAAGAACTGTCGGGCCAGTACGATGTCAGCCGCGAGCGTATCCGCCAGATCGAGGTGCGCGCGTTCGAGAAGCTGCAAAAGCGCATGACCGAGCTTGCGCGCGAAAAGGGGATGATGGCGACCGCCTGAGGCGGACGTCCCCCGCATCGTACCTTCCTTCTGAATTGCCAGGGCCCGGACATGCGTCCGGGCCCTTTTCGCATGTAGGCGAGTGAGCGGATGCCTGTCCCATTCGCAGATGCTGTGTGATTGACGGCCGGGCCCGGGCAAGTACCCTCGCGCCGACCATCAAGATAGGGGACAGCACGATGAAGACGCCGATCCGCTGGGGCATCCTCGGCGCGGGGAAGTTCGCGCGCGAACACATGGGGCCCGCCATCCATCAGGCCGAACACGCGGTGCTCGCCGGGCTCGCCACTTCGGACCCGGCGAAGGCCGAACCGTTCCGCGCCTTTGCGCCCGGCCTGAGGGTCTTCGGCGATTACGACGCGCTGCTGGCCGATCCGGAGATCGACGCGGTCTACATCCCGCTGCCCAACCACATGCATGTCGAGTGGACGAAGAAGGCGCTCGCCGCTGGCAAACCAGTGCTGTGCGAGAAACCAATCGCGCTGCAGGAAGAAGAGTTTGATGACCTCATCGCGGCGCGGGAAAAGGCCGGGCTGCTGGCGGCCGAGGCCTACATGATCGTGCACCATCCGCAATGGCAGCGCGCTCGCGAGATTGCGCAGTCGGGCGAGATCGGGCGGATCCTGCACGTGGACGGCGCGTTCAGCTTCGACAACTCCCACGACACCGAGAACATCCGCAACCGCTCGGACACCGGGGGCGGCGGCCTGCGCGATATCGGCGTCTATACCTTCGGGTCGGCCCGCTTCGTCACGGGGGCCGAGCCAGATAACGTGGACGCGCACGTGCAATGGGAAAACGGGGTGGACGTCTATGCCCACGTCTCGGCCCGCTTCCCCGGCTTCGGCTATAACGCCATGGTGTCGATGCGGATGTTCCCGCGGCAGGAAATGGTGTTCCATGGCACGCAGGGCGTGATGCGCCTGACCGCGCCATTCAACGCGGGCGTGTTCGGCCAGGCCGAGGTGCATGTGGAGACGGACGGCAAGGTCGTCCGCACCGAACGCATTCCGGGCGTAAACCAGTACAAGCTCCAGGTCGAGGCCTTCGGCCGGTCGCTGCGCGAGGGCGATGAGTACCCGTGCCCGCTGGAGTTCAGCCGCGGAACGCAGCGGATGATCGACATGGTCTTCGCCGCCGCGGCGGAGTAGGGCATCGGGCGGGGCTGTCATCGCCGCGAAAGCCGGGACCTCCGTCCGTTGGCACAGGTGGGCGGGAGGTGCCCGCTTTCGTGGATATGACAGGGACAGGGGGTGTCCGACGCGCTATCTGTCATTCCCGCGCGCCCGCTGTCATCCCCGCCTGACGCCTGTCATTCCCGCGCAAGCGGGACTCTCTGTGGCGCAGGGCGTCGGGAGGTGCTCGCTTCCGCGGGCATGACACCCGGAAGAGGTGTTCTACTCCACCGGCGTCCTGTCATTCCCGCTCAAGCGGAGACCTCTCTCCGGTGCGCACAGGTGCTGGTGGACGCCCGCTCGCGCAGGCGTCGGCAGGTGCCCGCCTTTCACGGGCATGACAGGTGGCGGCCTCTCAGGCCGCGCCGTCCTCCATCGCCTCGAGCTCATCGATCATGCCCGAGATCATCGACAGGCCCTTGTCCCAGAACTTCGGGTCCGAGGCGTCGAGGCCGAAGGGCGCCAAAAGCTCCTTGTGATGCTTGGAGCCGCCCGCCTTGAGCATCTCGAAGTACTTGTCCTGGAAGTCCGGGTTCCCCTCCTCGTAGACGGCGTAGAGCGCGTTCACGAGGCCGTCGCCGAAGGCATAGGCATAGACGTAGAAGGGCGAGTGGACGAAGTGCGGGATATAGGCCCAGAACGTCTCGTACCCTTCCATGAAGTTGAACGCGGGCCCCAGGCTTTCGTCCTGCACCGACATCCACAGCGCATTGATGTCGTCGGGCGTGAGCTCTCCGCCGCGGCGGGCGGCGTGCAGCTTGCACTCGAAGTCGTAGAAGGCGATCTGACGCACGACCGTGTTGATCATGTCTTCGACCTTGCCGGCCAGCAGTACCTTCTTCTCGGCCGGGTCCTTGGCCTTGGCCAGAAGCTTGCGGAAGGTCAGCATCTCGCCGAAGACGCTCGCCGTTTCGGCCAGCGTGAGGGGCGTGGAGGCCAGAAGCTCGCCCTGGCCGGCGGCCAGCACCTGATGCACGCCGTGGCCCAGCTCGTGCGCCAGCGTCATCACGTCCCGCGGCTTGCCCAGGTAGTTGAGCATCACGTAGGGGTGCACGTCCACGACGGTCGGATGCGCGAATGCGCCCGGCGCCTTGCCCGGCTTCACGCCCGCGTCGATCCAGCCCTTGTGGAAGAACGGCTCGGCGATCTCGGCCATCTTCGGCGCGAAATCGGTATAGGCGTCCAGCACCATCGAGCGCGCGTCGTCCCAGCCGATGGTGCGCGGGTCTTCCATCGGCAGCGGCGCGTTGCGGTCCCAGACCTCGAGCTTGTCGAGCCCCAGCCACTTGCGCTTGAGCTCGTAGTAGCGGTGCGACAGCTTCGGATAGGCGTTCACCACCGCGTCGCGCAGCGCCTCGACGACCTCGGGCTCCACGTGGTTGGCGAGGTGCCGGCCGGTCTGCGGCGTGGGCATGCCGCGCCAGCGGTCCTCGATCTCCTTCTCTTTCGTCAGCGTGTTGTGCACGCGGGCGAAGAGCTTGATGTTGTTGGTGAAGGTCGCTGCCAGCTCCCGCGCCGCCGCCTCGCGCCGGGCACGGTCGTGGTCGGTCAGCAGGTTCAGCGTGGCCTCGAGGCCCAGCGTCTCGCCCTGCACCTGGAATTCAAGACCCGCCATCGTCTCGTCGAACAGCTTGTTCCACGCGCTCGCGCCGACCACCGACTGGTCGTGCAGGAATTTCTCGAGCTCGTCGGATAGCTGGTAGGGCCGCATCGCGCGCAACCGCTCGAAGACCGGCTTGTAGCGGGCGAGGTCCTCGTTCGCCTCGAACAGCGCGTCGAGTTGGTCGTCGGGGATGCGGTTGATCTCGAGCGAGAAGAAGACGAGCGGCGTCGTGTAGGTGGTGATCTTGTCCTGGCAGTCGGACATGAACTTGGCCCGCTCGGGGTCGGTGGTCTGCTGATAGTAGCGCAGACCGGCAAAGGACATGATGCGCCCGGCGATCAGGTCGATCTTCTCGTAGCGCAGGACGCACTCCAGCATCCCCGCAGCGTCCAGGCCGGCCAGCTTGCCCTCGTAGTCGGAGGCGAAGTCGGCGCAGGCCTTTTCCAGCCAGTCCATGTCGCGCTTCAGTTCGGGCGCGTCCGGCGCGGGGTAGAGGTCGGTCAGGTCCCACTCGGGCAGCTTGCCCAGATCCTTTCCGCCCTGGGCGTTGGCGTCGAAGACGGGGGCGGGCAGGGGAAGCGTCATGGGATACCTCGTTGTTGCTGTCGCCCCTGACATAAGGTTGCGCGGGCCGGCGGCGCAAGGCGGGCGACGCCTCGTCGCTCCTGCCGTCGCTTTTCGGGGCGACGAGGGACGGCAGGACCGGGGAGCCCCCGGCCTAGAAGCCGTACAGCTTGGCGGGGTTGTCCACCAGGATGCGCTGGCGGTCCTCGGCCCGCGGCACGGCGCGGTAGAACGCGTCGAGAAGGTGACCCGCATCCGGCATCGGCAGCCCGTCGAGCAGGATGTGCGGCCAGTCCGACCCCCACAGGCACCGCTCGGGGTTCGCCGCGACCAGCGCGGCGATCATCTCGTCGGCCTGGTCATAGGGATCGGCGCAGAAGCGGTAGACGCCCGACAGCTTCACCCAGGCGCGGCCGTCTTCCAGCAGCCGGCGCAGGGCCGCGAAGCCGGGCTCGTCCGGTCCGGCGGCGAGATCCGGCCAGCCCATGTGGTCGAAGACGACGGGGACGGCCATGCGGTCGATCGTGTCAGCGACCTCGCCCATGTGCTCGTGGGCATGCAGCAGCATCTCGACGTGCATGTCGCGGTCGGCCAGCATCGGGGCGAGGTTCTGCGCGCCCGCCCAGCTGAGCACGCCGCCGTGCACGTAGTTCAGCCGCACGCCCTTGATCCGGGCATGCGCCAGCCGGTCGAGCGTGCCGGCGCTGACCTCGTCGGGAACCAGCGCCACGCCCCGGAACTCGGGCCCCAGGCGGCGCAGCGTCTCGGCGGTCACGGCGTTGTCGGTGCCGTGGATCATCGACTGCACGACGACGCCGCGAGTGATGCCGAGAATGTCGAGATGTTCGTGAAACAGCGCCATCCAGTCGTCAAACCCCATGTCGGGGGCCGGGTCCTCGGGCCGGTCGTCGTCGAGCGGGAACTCGGCGGGGCCGCCCAGCATGTGGAAATGCGCGTCACACGCGCCGGGCGGCGGCTGGATCGAGGGCTTCTTGGGCACCGGCACGGGGTGGTGGCCGATGGGACGGCGCTCGGTCGTGTCGGGCGTGCGCTCGGGCGTGGCTGCAGCGATATCGTCGGGGTCATCCATAGGCGGCGAGCATCTCCCTCAGGTCGTTCAACGTGTTCGCTTCCTGCGCCGGCTTGTCGTGACGCCATCTTGCCATGCGCGGGAAGCGCAGGGCGACACCGGATTTGTGGCGCGGGCTTTCCTGTATGCCTTCGAAGGCGATCTCGAAGACGTGTTCCGGTTTCACAGCGCGCACGGGGCCGTATCGTTCCAGCGTGTTCTTCCGCACCCAGGCCGTGATGCGGCGGAACTCGGCGTCGGTCAGGCCGGAATAGGCCTTGGTGAAGGGGACGAGTTCGTTGCCCGACCACACGGCGAAGGTGAAGTCGGTGAAAAGGTTGGCGCGGCGTCCGTGGCCCTGCTGGGCATAGATCAGCACCGCGTCCACGGTCAGCGGGTCCACCTTCCACTTCCACCAGTCGCCCTTCCTGCGCCCGTCGCGGTAGGGGCTGTCGAGTCGCTTGAGCATGACGCCCTCGGCCTGCAGGTCGCGGGAGCGCTCGCGCTCGGCGGCGAGCGCATCCCAGTGGTCGAACGGCACAAGCGGGGAGAGCCGCACAGGAGCCTCGGGCGGGGCCCGTTCCACGAGCGTTTCCAGAAGGTTGCGGCGCTCGGCGAAGGGGATGCTTCGGACATCCTCGCCCTCGTGCTCCAGCAGGTCATAGGCCTTCAGGATCACGGGCGCCTCCGCCAGCAGCTTCTTCGGCACCGTCTTGCGCCCGATGCGCTTCTGAAGCTGGGCGAACGGCAGCGGGGCGTCCTGCGTCCACGCCAGCACCTCGCCGTCGATCACGGTGCCCATCGGCAGGAAGTCCTTCAGCACGGCCAGTTCGGGGAAGCGGTCGGTCATCAGCTCCTCCCCGCGGGACCAGAGGTAGTGGTCGCCGCCGCGCAGGATCAACTGGCCGCGGATGCCGTCCCACTTGCGCTCGGCCGCCCATTCCGCCGGGTCGCCCAGCTCCCACGGTCCTTCGTCGAGCTGATAGGCGAGGTAGAACGGATAGGGCTTCGACAGGTCGGCTGACGGGTCGTGCTCCAGGATCAGCGCGCGGTACGAGGTCGTCTCGGGGCTCCAGTCGCCCATCAGGCGGTGGGCGAGGTCGGGCTCCTCGACGCCGGTCGCCTGGCTCAGCGCGCGGGTCATCAGCTTTTGGCTGACGCCCATCCGGAAGCCGCCGGTGATCAGCTTGTTGAACACGAAGCGCTCGGTCTTGCCCATCTGGTTCCACGCCTCGAGAACCTGCCGTTTCCGTTCCTCTTCAGCGTGTTGCGACAGGCTCTTGATGTGACTGATCCAGTGCGTGAGGGATCGGTCGCTTTCCTCCTCGGCGTCGGGCAGGACCAGCGCAATGGTCTCGGCGAGGTCGCCGACGATCGGATAACTCTCCTCGAACAGCCACAGCGGGATACCGGCGCGCTCGGCGGCCCATTCGCGCAGGCGCGTTGTGGTGACGGTGCGCTTGGGCCGGCGGCCCGAGAGCAGCGCGATGGTCCACAGCCGGTCGTCCTCGGGCGCCTCGCGGAAATAGTCCGAGAGGGCGGCGACCTTGAGGCTTGTCTTGGTGGTCTGGTCGAGCCGGGTGAAGAGGTTGGCGAAGCGTTTCATGGGGTTACCGTTCGCCGAGTGCCGGAAATGGAGCGCGCCCCTCCCGCTGTTCCGCCCGGCGGGAACCGCCGGGCAGCGCCCGCCCGCCCCCAAGGCGGGCGCTTCCGCGCCCACCACGGGCGGCCGCTGCCCTCTGCTCGCCGTTCTTCCGCAACGTGTGCTTGCCAGTCGTGGAGACGCCGCTCACCCCTCGACCTCCCCCTCGTCGGCGGTGTCCAGGCTCTCGCCCTCCCATGCGGTTTCGACCACCTGCGCATCGAAGCCCTGCTCGGAGAGCCAGCGGCAGAAGATCGAGGTGTAGCCGTGGGTGACGAAGACGCGCTCGGCCCCGGTGTCGCGGATGGCGGCATTCAGCCCCTCCCAGTCGGCGTGGTCGGACATGACGAAGCCCCGGTCGGCCGCCCGCCTGCGCCGCACGCCGCGCAGCGCCATCCAGCCGCTGGCGAAGCCGGTCGAGGCGGGGCCGAAGCGCCTCATCCACGGCGTGCCGAGCGCCGAAGGCGTGGCCAGCACCAACGCGCCGGGATGCGCCTTCGCATCGAGCTCCGGCGTCACGCGGATGGTGTCGGGCAGCGCGACGCCCTGCGCGCGCAGCACCTCGTTCGTGTTCTCGACCGCGCCATGGGTGAGGATGGGACCGATGTCGGGATCGACGGCAGCGAGGATGCGCTGCGCCTTGCCGAGCGCATAGGCCCCCAGCACCGACACCCGCCCCTCGGCCTTGTTCTTCGCCCACCAGCCGTTGATCTCGCTCGCCACCTCGGCCTGCGGTTGCCATTTGAAGACCGGCAGGCCGAAGGTGCATTCCGAGATGAAGGCGTGGCAGCGCAGCGGCTCGAACGGCTCGGACAGGCCGTCGGGCTCGACCTTGTAATCGCCAGAGACGACCCAGACCTCGCCCCGGTGCTCCACCCGGATCTGGGCCGAGCCCGGCACGTGGCCCGCCGGGTGATAAGACACCCGCACGCCCCCGATCTCGCGCACCTCGCCGTACTCCACCGTCTCGACGTCGATGTCGCCCAGCCGGTGGCGCATCCCCGGCGCGGCGGCGCGGGTGGCGAGGTAACGGCGATGCCCGGGGCGGGCGTGGTCGGCGTGGCCATGGGTGACGAGCGCGCGGTCCACCGGTCGCCACGGATCGATGTGGAAGCCGCCCTTGGGGCAGCAGATCCCGCGGTCGGTGAAGGTCAGAAGCGGCTCGGTCATGTGGCGTAACCTAGGGCGTGAAAGCGGCATTCCCAACGCGCTCAGACGCTTGCGGTTCACCGCCCCGCGCCACGACGCCGCGGCGGCGCAAAACGTGATCAGGCGGCGGGAACACGGAGGGGGGTGGCCGGTTGGCGGGGCGTGGGGACGCAAGACAGTAACGGTTTCACAAGGAGACGATCACATGTTCCACCATTCCTCGAAGCTGCAGTACGAAGTGCGCTGCGACAAACCGAACCCGGCCTTCGCGAAGTACCTGCAGCAGGCCATCGGCGGGATCGAGGGCGAGATCCGCGTCGCGATGCAGTATTTCTTCCAGGCGATGGGCGCGCGCGGCAATCCGAAGTACCGCGACATGCTGATGATGACGGCGACCGAAGAACTCAGCCATATCGAGTTCCTGGGCCACGCCGTCGCCCTGAACCTCGAGGGCGCGCCGGTCGAGGTGACCGAGGACGCCGCCAAGGACCCCGTCGTGCACGCCATCCTGGGCGGCATGAACCCGCGTCACGTCCTGTCGTCGGGGCTGTCGGCGATGCCGGTCAACTCCAACGGCGTGCCCTTCGACATGAGCCACGTCTACGCCACCGGCAACCTGGCCGCCGACATGATGGCCAACGCCACGGCCGAGGGCGGCGGGCGCGTTCTGGCCAGCCGGCTTTACAACATGACCGACGACCCGGGCATGAAGGACATGCTGTCCTTCCTGATCGCGCGCGACACGATGCACCAGCAGCAGTGGATGGCGGTGATCGAGGAACTCGGCGGCATGGAGGCGCAGCTTCCGGTTCCCAACTCGACGCCCGAGGCGCACGAGAACACCGAGCATTCCTACTACTTCCTCAACACCTCGCTTGACGAGCCCACCCCCGAGGGGCGCTGGACCAGCGGCAAGTCGCTCGACGGCCGCTCGGAATTCACCATCCGCGAGAAGCCCGATCCGCTGGGCCAGAAGCCAGACCTGGGCAAGGCCAAGCCGGGATCCGGCGCCCAGAAGGAGCAGATGTAAGACATCTGCCCGCAGCCATTCGAAAGGAGGACGGACATGGTTACCACCGTTGGAACATCGACCGACATCAAGGACCTGGTCGAGAACTTCATCCTGCTCGAACGGGATGCGATCGCCGCCTATGACGAGGTGATCGCCAGGCTGGACTCGCCCGCCCGCAAGGAACGGGTGAGCCAGTTCAAGTCCGACCACGAACGGCACCTGGACGAGCTCACGCGGCTGGCCGCGCGGGTCGGTGCGAACGTCCCGCAGGAGCCCGACGCCAAGTCCATGCTGACCACAGGCGAGGTGCAGCTCGCTGACATGGCGGGTGGCGACGGCGCCATCCTCAAGGCGATGAGCACCAACGAAACCGACACCGTCACCGCCTATGAGCGGGGCTGCGACAACACGGCGGTGCCGGTCGAGGACCGGGCCATCTTCGCCCGAGCGCTCGAGGACGAGCGCAGCCACAAGGCGTGGATGGAGGCCGAGGCGAAGGCCGCCTGAACACCGCCCAATAAACGGGCGTCGCGCACGGATTTCCGGCGCGCGGCGCCCGGCCCCGGCCCGGTGCCGGAACACGGGGCTTCCCAATCGTTAACGCCGCGGCCTATCCTCGGCTCATGAGCGACGGAAACACACCGCCCTTTTTCAACGAGATGTTCGATGCCACCGGCGCCGTCCGCCCGCCCTATGGCGGGCTCGACGGCTGGGCGGCGGCCATGCCCGAAGAACTGCGCAGCCTCAAGCAATCCGAAGCCGAGGCGCTGTTCCGCCGCATCGGCATCACCTTCGCCGTCTACGGCGAGGGCGGATCGCCGGACCGGCTGATCCCCTTCGACATGTTCCCGCGCGTCTTCGGCGCCGACGAATGGCGGCGGCTGGAAAACGGCATCAAGCAACGCGCCCGCGCGCTGAACGCCTTCCTCGTCGACGTCTATGGCCGGGGCGAGATCGTGAAGGCCGGCCGCATCCCGGCGCGGCTGGTTTATTGCAACGAGGCATACGAGACGGCGGTCGCCGGCATCACGCCCCCCAAGGGCGTCTATTCTCACATCGTGGGCGTGGACTTGGTGCGCACGGGGCCGGACGAGTTCTTCGTGCTCGAAGACAACTGCCGCACGCCCTCGGGCGTGTCCTACATGCTGGAGAACCGTGAGATCATGATGCGGATGTTCCCGCATCTCTTCCAGCAGAAGCGCATCCTCCCGGTTGAGACGTACCCGGCGCTGCTCAAGCGCACGCTGGCCTCGGTCGCGCCCGCCAAGTGCCAGGGCGAGCCGCGCGTCGCGATCCTGACGCCCGGCCACTTCAACTCGGCCTATTACGAGCACTCCTTCCTCGCCGACCAGATGGGTGTCGAGCTGGTCGAGGGGCAGGACCTGTTCGTCGAGGGCGATTATTGCTGGATGCGCACGACCGAGGGGCCGAAGCGCGTGGATGTGATCTATCGCCGGATCGACGACGCCTTCATTGACCCGCTGTGCTTTCGCCCGGACTCGATGCTCGGCGTGCCGGGGCTGATGAACGTCTATCGCTCGGGCGGGGTGACCATCGCCAGCGCGCCCGGTGCGGGCGTCGCGGACGACAAGGCGATCTATACCTACGTCCCCGAGATGGTGCGCTTCTACCTGGGCGAGGAACCGATTCTGAACAACGTGCCCACCTGGCAGTGCGCGAAATCCGACGATTGCGCCTACGTGCTCGACAACCTGTCCGAGCTGGTGGTGAAAGAGGTGCACGGCTCGGGCGGCTACGGCATGCTCGTGGGCCCCAAGGCCACGCAGGAGCAGGTCGCCGCCTTCGCCGAGAAGATCAAGGCCGATCCCGACAACTACATCGCGCAGCCCACGCTGGCGCTGTCGACCACGCCGACCTTCGTGGAAGAGGGCGTCGCGCCGCGCCACGTGGACCTGCGGCCCTATTGCCTGGTGGGCGAAACGGTCGAGCTTGTCCCCGGCGGGCTGACGCGCGTGGCGCTGACCGAGGGCTCGCTGGTGGTGAACTCGTCGCAGGGCGGCGGGGTCAAGGATACCTGGGTGGTGGACGAGTGATGCTGAGCCGGACCGCCGCCAACCTGTTCTGGACCGCCCGCTACATCGAGCGGGCCGAGACCAACGCCCGCCTGCTCGAGGTCGGCGCACGCAACGCGCTGATCCCCAACACCGGCGGCGGTTACCGCAACGAGTGGGAATCGATCCTGCACGCCAGCGGCACCTCGGACGCCTTCCGCGCCAAGTACGGCGAGGCGGTGCAGCGCAACGTCGAAACCTGGCTGTTCTTCGACCGCGACAATCCGTCCTCGGTCACCGCCTGCATCGAGAAGGCGCGCGAGAACGGGCGCATCGTCCGTACGGCGCTGACAAGCCAGGTCTGGGACGCGCTCAACACCGCCTGGGCCGAGGTGCGCGAATTCGGACGCACCGAACGCTCGAAACTCGGCACCAGCGACCTGGTGGACTGGACGCTGCGCACCGCATCGCTGGTGCGCGGCGCGGCCATGGGCACGCAGTTGCGCAACGACGGCTACGACTTCACCAATATCGGCCATTTCCTGGAACGGGCCGACAGCACGGCGCGGCTTCTTGACACGAAGTACTTCGTGCTGCTGCCGCACGTGACCTTCGTTGGCTCGGGGCTCGACAATTACCAGTGGCGCACGCTTCTGCGCGCGCTCAGCGCCCACCGTGCCTTCAACTGGGCCTACGGGGGCGAGATTACGCCGCCCAAGATCGTCGACTTCCTGGTGCTCAACCGCGCCTCGCCGCGCTCGCTTCTGACGGCGGTCGAGGGCGTGAACCACCACCTCGACCGCCTGGCACGCGCTTACGGCAAGGCGACGAGCGCGCAGACGCGGGCGCGCATGCTTTTGGGCGAAATGGCCGAGCTCACGCCCGAGGACATTTTCGACGAGGGCCTGCACGAATTCCTGACCCGCTTCGTCCGCGATGTGTCGGCGTTGTCCGAGGTGGTGCACGAGACCTACCTGAGCGGAGAGACGCGATGAGGCTGACGGTCCGTCACACTACGACCTACCGCTACGCGCCGCCGCGCCGCGCCGTGGTTCAGAGCCACCGGCTGACGCCCTCTGTCTTCGAGGGGCAGCAGACGATCTGGTGGAACATCAGCGTCCCCGGTGCCTGGACCGGCGCGACCTTCCGCGACGGCGCGGGCGACCGGATCGAGACGGTGTCGATGCTGGGCCCGGTCGAGGAGGTGCTGGTCGAGGTCACGGGCGAGGTCGAGACGCAGGATTTGGCCGGCGTGCTGCGCGGTCACCGCGAAACGGTGCCGCCGACCGCCTACCTGCGCACGACCCGCGCCACGCATCCGGACACCGGCCTGCGCGAGCTTTCGGCCGACGCGCTCGCCGGCGCCGATGGCGACCCGCTGGACCGCGCGCACCGGCTGTCGCGCGCCGTGGCCGAGGCCATCGCCTATGTCCCGGGCGAAACGCACGCCCATACCAGCGCGGCCGAGGCGCTGTCGCTGGGCAAGGGCGTCTGCCAGGACCACGCGCACGCCCTGATCGGCGCGGCCATCGCCGCCGACATGCCCGCCCGCTACGTCACCGGCTACCTCTTCGTGGGCGACGAGCCGATGGGCGAGGCCAGCCACGCCTGGGCCGAGATCCACGTCCCCGAACTGGGCTGGGTGGGCTTCGACCCCGCCAACCGCTGCTGCCCCGACGCTCGCTATATCCGGCTTGGCTCCGGCCACGACGCGCAACTCGCCGCCCCCATTCGCGGCCTCGCGCAGGGCGTGGGCGAGGAACGGCTCGACGTCTCGGTCGACGTGGCCGAGGCCGCGCAGTCGCAGCAGCAATAGCGCGACCCGGCCCTCATCTTCGGTCCCTAAATATCCTCCGGGGGTGCGGGGGTGGAAAACCCCCGCCGGTCCCGCGTTCACCGCCCGCGCGGCGTCACCGCAGCGCGCCCTCGGCCCGCAAGCTCTGGTACTTCTCCTCGTCCCACCACCAGAAATCGTCGCCCCGGTCGTATGGCGGCTTCTCCTCGGGCCGGCCGAAGACGTCCCAGTAGGCCAGGAAGTGCGACCCCTTGTACCAGTTCGGCACCCAGATGTGCTTGGCCCGCAGCACCCGATCCAGCGCACGGACCCGCGTGACCAGCTCTCCGCGGCTCTCGGCCTGGATGATCCGCTCGATCAGCGCATCCACCACCGGGTCCGCGACGCCCGCCAGGTTCAGCGTGCCCGGGTTGTCCGCGCCCTCGGATCCGAAAAGCGAGCGCAGCTCGACCGAGGGGCTGAGCTGCATGACCAGCCGGCCGATGGCGATGTCGTAGTCGAAGACCTCCTGCCGCTCCTGCATCTGCGCGGGGTCGATCAGGGTGTGCGTCGCGTCGATCCCGAGCGCGCGCAAGTTGCCGATGAAGGGCAGCGCGATGCGCTCGAAGGCGGGGCTGTCGTCGACCATCTCGACCCGCAGCACCTCGCCTTGCGCGTTCCGGCGCAGGCCGTCCTCCCCCACGGTCCAGCCCGCCGCGTCCAGCAGTCGCGAGCCCTCGCGCAGCGCGCGCCGGTCGGTCTGGCTCAGGCTGCTCACCGGCGGGGAATAGGCGGGTTCGGTGAACACCGCCTCGGGCAGCTGGTCGCGGTATTCTTCGAGCAGGGCCAGTTCGTCACCCTCGGGCAGGCCCTCGGCCTCGAGTTCCGAGTTCTCCCAGAAGCTGTCCGTGCGCTCGTAGAGGCCGTGGAACAGCGTCTGGTTGGCCCATTCGAAGTTGAACATCAGCGCGATCGCCTCGCGCACGCGCGGGTCGGCGAATTTCTCGCGGCGCAGGTTGAACCAGAAGCCTTGTGCGCCGGAGGGGCGTCCATCGGGCAGCGTCTCGCGCTTGATCCAACCCCTCTCGACCGCCGGGAAGTCATAGGCGGTGGCCCAGAGGGCCGAGGTGAACTCCTCGTGGAACAGGTACTCGCCGACTTTCAGCGCCTCGAAGGCGGCGGTGTTGTCGCCGAAATATTCGTAGACGACGCAGTCGAAGTTGTCCTTGCCAACGTTCACCGGCAGCTCCGCGCCCCAGTACTCGTCGGTCCGGCAATAGGTGATCGAACGGCCGGGCGACACCTCGGCCACCTCGAACCCGCCCGAGCCCACGGGCGGGTCGAGCGTCGACTCCTCGAAGGGCACCTCGGCGTAGTAATGTGCGGGCAGGATCTCGATGCTGCCCACCTCGGCGGCAAGGTCGCGGGTCGCCGCGCCCTCGCGGAAGGTGAACCTCACCCGATGCGGGTCCAGTGCCTCGACCGTTTCCACGTCGGCGAGCGTGATGCGGTACCAGGGCATCCCGTGCTCTTTCAGCGCCTCGAAAGTGAAGACGACGTCCTCGGCGGTCAGAGACTCGCCGTCGGTGAAACGCGCCTCGGGACGCAGGTTGAAGATCGCCCAGCTGCGGTCCTCGGGGTATTCCACCGTCTCGGCGATTAGCCCATAGGCCGCGCCGGGCTCGTCGAGCGACGGCGCCAGAAGCGTGTCGTAGAGCCGCTCGAGCCCCTGGGCCGGCTCGCCTTTCAGGATGAACGGGTTCAGGCTGTCGAAGGTGCGTGAGGCGCCGGTGCCGCGGAAGCTGAGCGTGCCGCCCTGCGGCGCGTCCGGGTTCACGTACTCGAAATGCGGGAAATCCGGCGGGTACTTCAGCTCCCCGAACGGAGAGATGCCGTGGCGGACGGTCACCTCCTGCGCCGCCGCCGGAAGCGCGGTGACAAGGGCGAGAGCGGCGAGCGGGGCGGTGCGCATCGGGGCCTCCGTGGTGCTGTCATTCGTCGATGGTAACGCCCGTGCGGCACCGGTAAAGCGTGTCCTACACCTCCTCGTCCACCTGCGTGACGTGCCGGAAATAGCCGTAGGGTTCAAACGACGCGCCGAGCGCGCCGATCGCCACGCTGAGCGAGGCGGTGAAGGCGGCCATGTGCGGGCGCAGGCCAGGCAGCTCGCCGGCCCCGACCCAGCCGGCCAGTAGCGCGTCGCCGAACAGCCCCGCCCCCATGGCGAAGGCCACGGCGAAGACGCTCAGGTAGGTCACGCACATCCCCAACGCCACGGCGACGACGGTGCTGACATTGCTGACGGCCCGCTGTTCGCGCAGCGGCCCCCGGCGCGGGGCCAGCAGGCGCTGCGCCCGCAAGAGGTAGACGCTGGTGGCCGTCAGCGCGAGAAGCGACAGCACCACCACCGCGGGAAGGCCCAGGTTCGCCGCCACCTCCCACGACTCCGCGGTCATCATCAGCACGGCGAGCGCCGAGGCGGCGGCGGTGGTCAGGCGGCTCAGCCGCAGCGGAAAGCTCCACGGCCGCATCCGGAAGATCGCGCCGGGCAGAGCGGTGCGGTTGCGCCAGAGCGAGCGGGCGTAGAAGGCCACCGGCCCCGCGCCCGCACCCTCCATCTCTTCCACCCGCAGGTCGGCGACCTCTTCCAGCCGCCGTCCGAGCACCGGCAGGGCCGCTTCGGTGAAGCGGTTGCGGCCGTCCAGGTCGCCGGGCACGTCGATGGGCGCCATCAGGTCGCCGGCGGCGTCCGGCGACAGGCCGTTCAGCCGCCCGAAGAGGTGCAGCGCCAACGCCGTCAGCCGGCGGGCAAGCGCGTTGTCCTCGGCATCGGTGCGGGTGAGGAAGGCGGTGGACAGGATCGCCGTCTCGAACACGCTCGACGTCACGCCCAGGGCCTGCGGGTGGACATGGCTGGCCAGTTCGCTTTCGGTGACGACCAGTACGAAGTCCCAGCCGCCCGCGTCCCGCTCGACCTCGGCCGCGTCGAGCAGGCGCACCGGTTCCACCGTGCCGCCGCCCGAGTCGTCGGAGCGGGTCACGGTGCTCACGTGCCAGTCGAAGGCCGGCAGGCAACCCGACAGCATCCCGGCCATCGCGTCCGCCGCCGCCGGAACCGCCTGGCGCAGCCGCTCGCTCGCCCCGGCTTCGATCAGCCACGCAACCTCGACCTTCGGGCCCGTGGGCCGTGCGGTGCCGTCGGCGCTCATCGTTCAGCGTGCGGGCGCGGCTCCCCGCGCCTGCGTCGCGCGCGGCGGCCCAGAATGTTGAGCACCTCGACCAGCGCCGAGAAGGCCATCGCCGCATAGATGTAGCCCTTCGGCACGTGCACCCCGAAGCCGTCGGCGATCAGAGTCGTGCCGATCATCAGAAGAAAGCCGAGCGCGAGCATCACGATGGTGGGGTTGTCGGCGATGAAGTTGGCCAGCGGGTCCGCGGCCAGCAACATCACACCCACGGTGACAAGCACCGCGACGACCATGATCGGGACGTGGTCGGTCATGCCCACGGCCGTGATGATGCTGTCGACCGAGAAGACGAGGTCCAGCAGCAGGATTTGCAGGATCGCGGCCGAGAACCCGATGCTGCGCCCGCCCTCGAACATGTCGGGGCCGGGGTCGGGATCCACGTTGTGGTGGATCTCCTTCGTGGCCTTCCAGACCAGGAACAACCCGCCCGCGATCAGGATCAGGTCGCGCCAGGAAAAGCCGTGGCCGAAGGCGGTGAAGACCGGGTCGGTCAGTTGCACGATGATCGCGACCGTGCCCAGAAGCCCCAGCCGCAGGATCAGCGCCCCGCCGATGCCCATGCGGCGCGCGCGGGCGCGTTGGTCCTCGGGCAGCTTGTTGGTGAGGATCGAGATGAAGATCAGGTTGTCGATGCCCAGCACGATTTCCATCGCGATGAGCGTCACCAGAGCGGCCCATGCGGCGGGGTCGCTCAGAAGGGCGAGGATATAGTCCATGCGGTCTCCACCGTCGTTGCAGCCGCGGCTCGTCCGGCCGTTGCGGCAACGTGCCCGAAGAGGAAGACGTTCCTGACCCGCCGTTCCTCAGGCGCTTTGGTATTTCACCATCGGCTGCATCAGAACGAGCAGATTGTCGTTCATCCCGACATTCATCGAGCCATGGGGCTGCCACCCGGCGGCCAGGTATTCCTCGACCTGTTTCGACAGCCGGTCGCGCAGGGCGGCGGTATCCGCATCCTCGCGATAGAGCGCCGACAGAACGGTGTAGCGTTTGATCCTGGCCATGCAGTTCCTCCCTCGACATGACTCCGCCGCGGGCCGGAACGCGGAAACCGGACACGCGGCGCCTTGCGCGGGTCCTACCATCATTCTGATTTACAGGAGGTGAATGGTGGGCGACCCAGGAATCGAACCTGGCATGGGTCTCCCCGGCGGATTTACAGTCCGCTGCCGCACCTTGCAGCACGTCGCCCTAGCGCCGGCGCTCCGTCCGGCGTGGGGTGGGGGATACTCGGGCGGTGCGGAGGCGTCAACCGCAAAATCCCTTGCGTGCGCCACGTCAGCATCGCATGGGTGCACCCTCAGCAAGCGTGGGGCGAGAGAGCCATGAAGAAGCCGAAATGGGTGATCGAGAAAGAGCGCGGGCGCCGTGCGGCGGCGGCCGAAACCGTGTGGCTGTTCGGCCTGCACGCGGTGCGCGACGCGCTCGAGAACCCGGCGCGCGAAAAGCTGCGGCTGGTGCTGACCAAGAACGCCGCCGACAGGCTGGGCGAGGCGGTGACCGGATCGGGTATCGCGCCCGAGATCGCCGATCCGCGCAAGTTTCCCGCCCCGCTCGACCCGGGCTCGGTGCACCAGGGCGCGGCGCTCGAGGTCAAGCCGCTGGACTGGGGCTCGGTCGAGGAGCGCTGTGCCACGGGCGGGCAGGGGCGGCCGGTGGTCGTCGCGCTCGACCGGGTGACCGATCCGCACAACGTCGGCGCCATCCTGCGCTCGGCCGAGGTCTTCGGCGCCCGCGCCGTGATCGCCCCCGCCCGCCACTCCGCACCTGAGACCGGCGCGCTGGCCAAGACGGCGTCGGGTGCGCTCGAGCGGCAGCCGTACCTGCGGGTGACGAACCTCGCCTCCGCGCTCGAGCGGCTGCGCGACATGGGCTACGTGCTGCTGGGCTTAGCCGGCGAGGCCGAGGCGACGCTGGGTGAGGCGCTGGCCGACACCGGTGACCGCCCGGTGGCGCTGGTGCTGGGGGCCGAGGGGCCGGGCCTGCGCGAAAAGACGCGCGACACCTGCGACCGGCTGGTGAAGATCCCCTTCGCCGGCCCGTTCGGGTCGCTCAACGTGTCGAACGCGGCGGCGGTCTCGCTCTACGCGGCGCGGCAGGCGTAACCCCGCCGGCGATGCGCCGCTGCCACAGGCAAGTAGAATTTTATCTTCACAGATACATTACCGCCCCTTTCACCCAAGGGCAGCGTCCCTAACTATGGGTCATGATCGTGGGGGCGGAACACCCTGCGTTTCACTTCACTGTCCCTCGTTCCGACACTGCGCCCGGAGTTTGCTTCGGGCGCTTTTTTGTCCGAAACTCGGGGCATGACCCACTCCGATGATTTGCTGCGCGACGTGCTGGGCCGGGTGAAGACCATCGCCTGCATCGGCGCCTCGCCCAATCCCGCGCGCCCGTCGCACTATGTCTCGCAATACCTGCGGCAGAAGGGCTACCGCGTGATCCCGGTCAACCCGGGCCACGGCGGCAAGCACCTGTTCGGCGAGGTCGTCGTGCCCGACATCGCCTCGCTGCCCGACGGGGTGGACATGATCGACGTCTTCCGCCGCTCGGACGCGGTGGCCGAGGTCGTCGGCGCGGCGATTGAACGGTTTCCCGACCTTGACGTGCTGTGGACTCAGATTGGCGTGCGCGACGACGCGGCGGCGGCGCGGGCGGAGGCGGCCGGCGTCACCGTCATCCAGGACCGCTGCCCGAAGATCGAGTATGCCCGCCTGATCGGCTGAGCCGCCCCGGTCAGCCCTGCGGCATGCTCAGCGTCACGTCGCGGCCGTTCTTGATGTAGCGAATTTCGGACTCGCCAATCGCCGCGATGCGCCCGCCGTCGACGCTGTCGCCGACCTTGACCTTCACGAACCGGCCCGAGGGCAGGCGGACCAGCGCGCGGCGATCCGCGTCCGAGCCGTAGACCCCCACGAGGTTCAGCCGCCGCAGGTTCAGCTCGTCCGACAGCGTCGCCCGGCGCGCCACCTCGGGCGCAGTGGGTCGGCTCGGGGTGACCACCGAGCTGGCCGCCGCCACCTGGACTGGCGCGACCCGCTCCTCGAAATCCTCGGGCCGGCTGGCGGGGCGAAGCGAACGAGCGACGGCATAGGGCGACGCCTCGGCACTCTCCTCCTCGGCCTCGGCGCCCTCGACCGCCTCTTCGTCGGTGCGGGCGAACAACGACGCCGCGCTCGACGCGCGGGCGGCCTCGACCGCGCGTGCCACCGCGTCGTCGCGCGCCACGTCCTCCACGACACCAGACACCGCCTCGGCAACCTCGGGCAGGTCATCGGCCTGCGATGCCGTATCCTCTGCTGTCGCGGGGCGCGGCCGCGGGCGGATCGCGGGCGTCCCGGTCGTGGGCTGAAGTTCCTCCGGAATGCCGGCCACGACCGCCGGCCGTTCCGGCGTTTGCGGGGGCGTGATCGGCGGCGCGCCTGCGGTTACGAGGACGCCCGCGGGCGACAGCGCGCCGTCTGGCGTCGCCACCACGCGCCCGTCCTCGCCCATCTCGAAGGTGGTGCCGGCGGGGGCGGGCGGCAACGGCGCCTCGAGCGACGCGGCGGCCTCTGCCGGCGGGGCGGAAAGCGGCGTTAGGTCGGACAGCTCCACCTCCGGATCGACGGAGGCGAGGTAGACGTCGTTGGGGGCCCCGCCCGGCGGGGCGGCGGGCTCTTCCGGCGAGAGCTGCCAGATGCCGGTCGCCGCATAGCGGGTGACCGCCTGTTGCGGTGTCAGCGGGCCGGGTGCGGCGTTGGCGAGTGCGATGTCCGGCTGAGCGTCAGAGGACGCCATGTCCACCGATGCGCCGGTCCCGGCGTTGGCGGAGGCCGTCTCGACCGGTGTTGCGGACGCGGTGGACGTGCTGTCGGTCGCCGCCTCCGTGGGTGCGGCGTCTCGCTCGGGGACATCCGCGCCATCCGCCTGGCCTCGGGCAGCGCTCTCCACCGCCTGCTCCTCCGGGGCAGCGCTTGTGGTATCGACAGGCGCGGTGGGGCCAATCCCTGCCGGTGTCGGCTCAGGGGCAGAGGCCACATCTCGCGCCGCCCGCGCATCCGGCAGGTCGGGCTGCGCCGCTTCCTCCATCAGGACCACCGCCCGGTCCTCGGGCGCGAGGGCCGAGCTGTCGAGCGCCACCATCTCGCCCGCCGGCGACCCGCCCAGCACGTTCCACGCACCATAGGCCGCGCCTGCGGCCACCACGGCGGCGAGTCCCGCGGCAAGGACGATGCGCCGTCCGCCCCGCCGCTCCGGCCGGCTCCGCGCGCCGAAGACGGTCAGCGCCTCTTCCTCGTCCAGCGTGTGCCCGGCGGCCATGCGCGCGGTCAGCCGGTCCCGCGCCTCGGGCGCCAGCGCCTCGCCGTCCGCCCCGCGCGCCGGGGCAAGGCTCGCTGCCGCAGGACCGGTCGGGGGCAGAACGGGCTCCATGTTCGCCGGCCGCAGCGACGGGCCGAGCTTTGGCCGGGCGTGCTCCTTCGCCTTCGCCGTGTCCTCGGCGACGGGAAAGCGCGGGCCGATCAAGCCGGGCGCGCCCAGCTTCGGGCCAAGCGTGCGCGACGATGGGCCGGAGGCTTCGCCCGCTCCTCGTGAACTCTCTTCGTCGCCGGCTGCGACGGCTGCTCCGTCGTCCAGAGCGGAAGGGCGAGGTGCCTTGTCGGCCCGTGACGTGTGACGGTCGCCAGTCGGCTTGGCGGAGCGATCCTGCGGAGCGTGGGCCGCGTCGGTGTCGTCGGTGACGCCCATGTCGCCCCGCAGGGGCTTCCGCCCGGACACATCCGGTGCAAGAGCTGCAAGACCCGGCGAGGGTTCGGAGCCCGCCAAGGTCGGAGCGCCCTTGGCGTCCCCTTCTTCCAGGGCGCGCGTCTCTTGCTTCCGCTCATCCGGAACGGTTCGGTCGTCATGACCCGGTCCACGGCTATCGGAGCGAGCGGCATCCGCGCCCTCCGAGGCCGTCGCACCCTCGGTCTGCACTCGATCCGCCGGCTCCTCCGCAGGGGCGTCGTCCTCGACGCTCTCCTGCGTCCCGTTCGGTTCACCCGCGCGCGCCGTCTCGGCGTACGCGCCGGTAGAAGCTGTCGCCCCGGCCTCGGCCGGAGGTGCGGAAACGGTCGGCGCGGGACTCGCCCCTATGTCCTTCGAGCCCGGCTGTCCCGGCTCGGCATCCGCCGCCGCCTCGATCGGAGGCCCGAAGACGGCCGTTGCCGCACTTGTCCGGGCGGCTTCCGAATCCGCCTGTCCCGGCTCATGGGCCGCCACCGTCGCCCCGGCCTCTACCGGTTTCTCGGGAACAGCCTGCGCGAGCTCCTCGCCGCGGTCCTCCGCCTCCGGAGGCTCCACCGCCTGACCGCGCTCCGCGCCGGCCGCCGTCGCCTCAACCGCGTCCCCCAATCCCCCGACCGGCCCGAAGTCCGGCTGCCCCGGGAACGCGCCGGCCTCGGGGCGGGCGGTGAAGCGGACGGGGTTGAAGCCGTTCTGCGCCGCGAAGGCCTGCGCCTCGTCCAGGGTCTGGCGGGCCACGGCGGCGACCTGCGCGGCGTCCTTGTCCGCGCACCAGTCGAAGACCAGTTCGTCCAGCGTGTAGGGGGTGCGCCCCTCGAGCCCCGCGCGCACGGCCTGCCGGCGCGCGGTGTCGTCGCCGCCGGGAACGTGCAGGGTGCAATACAGGATCTCGGAGTTCGGGATTACCAGCTCGGTGCGTAGCGGCCCGTCCGACAGCGCCTCTGCGTCGCGCCGCAGCAGGTCCACCCGCGCCTCGAACTCCGGATCGTCGAGCCGCGCCTCTCCGAGGAACGGCGCCCCCTCGGCGGCGAGGTGGTGCAGGCGGATGCCGTCGAGCGACAGTTCGAGAGCGAAGTTCGGCTTCATGTCAACGGCCTAATCTGTGGCGCAGGACCAGCGTCCCGAGTATGACTGGCCTACAACTACAACAGCTTCACGCCAAAGAAAACGGCGGAGGCGGCGGTCCGGCGGCAGGGTGTCGCCGGCGCGGGCTTCGGGAGAATTACGATGAGCAGGCTGATTTTCGTGCTGGCGCTGGTCTGGGCGGGCGTCGCGGCGGCGCAGACGCCCGAGGGGCGGCTGACGGTGACCGGGCAGGGCAGCGTGACGCACGCGCCCGACATGGCGACGATCAACCTCGGCGTCGCGGCCGAGGCCCCGAGTGCGGCCGAGGCGGTCGAGGAGACCTCGGTCGCCACCTCCCGCGTGCTGTCGCGGCTGGTCGAGGCCGGCGTCGCGGCCAGCGACATCCAGACCGACCAGCTGCTCCTTCACCCCGTCTATGCCGATCGCGCGGTCGACGGCCCCGCTCGCACGCCCGAGATCGAGCGGTTCCGCGCGGTCAACCGGCTGTCGGTGCGGGTGCTCGACCTTCAGTCGCTGGGCGGCGTGCTCGACGCCGTGGTGACCGACGGCGCGAACGTCTTCGACGGCCTGCGCTTCGGTCTGCAGGAGCCGCAGCCGGCAGAGGATGCCGCCCGCGTCGCCGCCGTCGAGGACGCGATGCGCAAGGCCCGTATCATCGCCGGCGCGGCGGAGCAGGAGCTGGGCACCATCGTCTCGATCACCGAGAACGGGGGAGGCGGCCAGCCGGGCCCCGTGATGATGGAAATGGCCCGCTCCGTCCCCGTCGCCGAGGGCGAGATCGACGTGAGCGCTCAGGTCACCGTGGTCTTCGCGCTGGAGTGAGAGCCGCGCACGGGCGAGTTGTCGGCGCGATCTCGGTGGGGTAGAACGCGGCCCCGGAAGGCCGGTCGCGGGCGTGGTGGAACGGTAGACACAAGCGACTTAAAATCGCTAGGGCATCGCCCGTGCGGGTTCGAGTCCCGCCGCCCGCACCACCGAAAGATCGGCCCATACCATGCCTCGGACCGGCTGCTTGTCAGGCCGCCCGGCAAGCGGCCCCGGACACGCGCTGCTCGCGGAGCCGCACCAGCGACCGGAGCCGGGACGCCAGCCGCCTCCGCCCTTCCGGTGAAAGAAGGCGCCGCCCCCGATCACAGCGCCGCATCGACCACCGCCTGCATCGCCACGTAGGTCGAGGTCTGGCTGACATGCGGCAGCGCCGAGATGCGTTCGCCCAGCACCTCGCGGTAATCCGTCATCGATCCGGTGCGCACCTTCAGCAGGTAGTCGAAGTCACCCGCGATCATGTGGCACTGCTCGACCTCGGGCACCTGCCGAACGGCGTTGTTGAACGCGGCCAGCGCCGCCTCGCGCGTGTCGGTCAGCTTCACCTCGACGAAGGCCACGTGCTCGCGCCCCACGCGCACGGGATCGATCAGGGCGCGGTAGCCCATGATGATGCCGTCAGCCTCCAGCCGCTTGAGCCGCGCCTGCGTGGGCGACTTCGACAACCCGATCTTCTCGGCCAGCGCGGTGACGCTGATCCGGCCGTTTTTCGAAAGCTCGCGCAGGATCGCGCGGTCGAAGCCGTCGAGCCCGCTGTCGTTCAATTGCATCGTCAAAGCCCCTTCATTCAGAACGTTCGCCTGTCTGGCGCGAAAGATCGGGCCGATCGTCGCGCCGCTTCGCGCTACATTAGATTATCATACCGGAGGAGACCATGCCGCGCGACACCGTCACCCCCCCGCTCGCCCGCCTGTCCGTCGATACCTATCCCGACCAGGACGCCATCCTGCGTGATCTGGTGGCCGAGGCGGACCTTGCGCCCGACGCCCGCGCCCGCACCACCGCGCGCGGGGCCGAGCTGGTTCGCCGCATCCGCGCCTCGGCCCGGCCGGGGCTGATGGAGATGTTCCTGGCCGAGTACGGCCTGTCGACCGAGGAAGGCATCGCCCTGATGTGCCTGGCCGAGGCGCTGCTGCGCGTGCCGGATTCCGAGACCATCGACGCGCTGATCGAGGACAAGATCGCGCCGTCCGACTGGGGCAAGCACCTCGGTCACTCGTCGTCGTCGCTCGTCAACGCCTCGACCTGGGCGCTGATGCTGACGGGCCGCGTGCTCGAGGACGAGAAGCCGGGCGTCGTCGGCCACCTGCGCGGCGCAGTGCGCCGTCTGGGCGAGCCGGTGATCCGTACCGCCGTCGGCCGCGCCATGCGCGAGATGGGCCGCCAGTTCGTGCTGGGCGAAACCATGAGCGCCGCGATGGAGCGGGGCCGGAAGATGGAGGCCAAGGGCTACACCTATTCCTACGACATGCTGGGCGAAGCCGCCCGCACCGACCGCGACGCGCAGCGCTATCACAAGGCCTATGCCGACGCGATCGACACCATGTCGAAGGCCGCGACCCACGGCGACATCGCCAAGAACCCCGGCATCTCGGTCAAGTTCTCGGCGCTCCACCCCCGTTACGAGGTCGCGCAGGGCGATCGGATCATGGAGGAACTCGTCCCCCGCGTCCGCACGCTGGCCCGGCAGGCGGCGAAGCTGGGCATCGGCCTGAACGTCGATGCCGAGGAGGCCGACCGCCTGACCCTGTCCCTCGCCGTCATCGAAGAGGTGCTGTCGGACACCGAGCTTCACGGCTGGGATGGTTTCGGCGTGGTGGTGCAGGCGTACGGCCCCCGCGCGGGCGCGACGCTCGACTGGCTTTACGCCTTGGCGGAAAAGCTCGACCGCCGGATCATGGTGCGGCTGGTAAAGGGCGCGTACTGGGACACCGAGATCAAGCACGCCCAGACGCTGGGGATGGGAAGCTTCCCGGTCTTCACCTCGAAGGCCGCGACCGACGTGAGCTACATCGCGAACGCCCGCAAGCTCCTGGGCATGACCGACCGCATCTATCCGCAGTTCGCCACCCACAACGCCCACACCGTCGCCGCCATCCTCGAGATGGCCGAGGACCGCAGCGTTTTCGAGTTCCAGCGCCTGCACGG
Organism: Tranquillimonas alkanivorans; assembly: GCF_900115595.1. Classification (GTDB taxonomy): domain Bacteria; phylum Pseudomonadota; class Alphaproteobacteria; order Rhodobacterales; family Rhodobacteraceae; genus Tranquillimonas; species Tranquillimonas alkanivorans. Next base: position 141,713 of record NZ_FOXA01000007.1, on the reverse strand, counting down.
CATGGGCGAACGGCTGCACGACATCGTGCTGGCCGAGGAAAAGACCCGCTGCCGCATCTACGCCCCCGTCGGCGCGCACCGGGACCTGCTGGCCTATCTCGTCCGGCGTCTCCTGGAGAACGGCGCGAATTCGTCCTTCGTAAACCAGATCGTGGACGAGGAAGTGCCGCCTGAAACGGTCGCCGCCGACCCGTTCGACATGGTGGGCCGCGCGCCGCAGATCCCGCCGGGCACCGACCTGTTCCTGCCCGAGCGCCCGAACTCCCGCGGCTGGGACCTGGCTAACGCCACGCATCTGGCGGAGATCGAGGCCGCCCGCCTGCCCTTCCGCGATACCCGCTTCACCGCCGCGCCGCTGCTCGCGGGCGAGCCTGCGGCGAGGGAGCCGCAACCGCTGCCCAACCCCGCCGATCCGGGCGACACGGTGGGCGAGGTGCGCTGGTCCACGCCCGCCGACGTGGACACCGCGCTCGCCGCCGCGCAGCCGTGGGACGCCGCGCCCGAGGAGCGCGCGCGGGTGTTGAACGGCGTGGCCGACCTTTACGAGGAACACCACGGCGAAATCTTCGCCATCGTCGCCCGCGAGGCCGGCAAGTCGCTACCCGACGCAGTGGGCGAACTGCGCGAGGCGGTGGATTTCCTGCGCTACTACGCCGCCCGCATCGCCGAGCTCGACGCGCCGCCGCTGGGCCGCGTCACCTGCATCTCGCCTTGGAACTTCCCGCTGGCGATCTTCACCGGCCAGATCGCCGCCGCGCTGGCCGCCGGCAACGCCGTGCTGGCCAAGCCCGCCGAGCAGACGCCGCTCATCGCCGACCTCGCCGTGCGCCTGATGCACGAGGCGGGCGTGCCGCGCACCGCCATCCAGCTTCTGCCCGGCGGGGGCGAGATCGGCGCGGCGCTGACCTCGGACGCGCGGGTGGACGGCGTGACCTTCACCGGCTCAACCGAAACCGCGCTGAAGATCCGCAAGGCGATGGCCGAGAACCTCGCCCCCGGCGCGCCGCTGACGGCGGAAACAGGCGGGCTGAACGCGATGATCGTGGACAGCACGGCGCTGGCCGAACAGGCGGTGGCGGACGTCCTGACCTCGGCCTTCCAGTCCGCCGGCCAGCGCTGCTCGGCGCTGCGCTGCCTCTACGTGCAGGCCGACGTCGCGCCGATGTTCAAGGAGATGCTCTTTGGCGCGATGGAGGAGTTGCGCCTGGGCGATCCTTGGTCGCTGGCGACCGACGTGGGCCCGCTGATCGACGGCGAGGCGCATGCCGCGATCAAGGGCTACGTGGACAAGGCGCGGTCGGAGGGCCGCGTGCTGAAGGAGCTGAACGCCACCGCCGGCGGCCATTTCCTCGGCCCCGTGGTCATCGGCGTGAGCGGAATCGAGGCCATAGAGAAAGAGGTCTTCGGCCCGGTCCTCCACCTTGCCACCTTCGAGGCCGACGAACTGGACGCCGTGATCGACGCGGTGAACGCGCGCGGCTTCGGGCTGACCTTCGGGCTGCACACCCGCATCGACAGCCGCGTGCAGCACGTGGTCGAGCGGGTTCATGCCGGCAACCTCTACGTCAACCGCAACCAGATCGGCGCGATCGTCGGATCGCAGCCCTTCGGCGGCGAGGGGTTGTCGGGCACCGGGCCCAAGGCGGGCGGTCCGATGTACGTGCGCAAGATGACGCGGGCCGAGGGGGCAGAGAAGTCGCAATCGCAACAGTTGCAGGTGCAACCGTCCGGCGGCCCCCGCGACCTGCCGGGGCCCACGGGCGAGTCGAACCGCTACTCGACCTTCCCCCGCGCGCCCTTCGTCTGCCTCGGCCCCGACGCCCGCGCGCAGGCGAAGGCGGTCGAGGCGCTCGGCGGTCGGGCGGTCGTGGCCGAGGACATGGCGCCCGACGAACTGACCAAGCGGGACGGCATCGCAGGCGCGCTCTGGTGGGGCGACGCGGCGACGGCGCGGGACTACGCGCAGGCGCTGGCCCGGCGTGAGGGCGCGATCCTGCCGCTTCTCACGGGGCAGCCGCGCCCCTGCGACGTGCTGCTCGAGCGCCACGTCTGCGTGGACACCACCGCCTCGGGCGGGAACGCGCAGCTTCTGGCCGAGGCGGCATCGGCTTGACCTGACCGGGGACATGGGCGAGCGTCGCGCCCATGTTCCCGATCCGCGATCACAACCCGTCGGAGGGCACGCCCTTCGTCACCTACGCGCTGATCGCGGTGAACGTCCTGGTGTTCCTCGCCACCGTGCCGCTGATGGCGGACGAGCGGGTGTTGCAGGCCTTCTACTTCCAGTGGGCGCTGGTCCCGGCGATTTCGGACCCGGTGACCTTCGTCACCTCGCAGTTCCTGCACGGCGGGCTGCTGCACCTGGCCGGCAACATGCTGTTTTTGTGGATCTTCGGCGACAACCTGGAAGAGGAGATGGGCCATCTGCGCTTCCTCCTCTTCTACCTTGCCTCGGGCGTGGGGGCGGCGCTGGCGCAGGTGTTGCCGGATCCGACCTCGACCATCCCGATGGTCGGCGCCTCGGGCGCCATCGCCGGGGTGATGGGCGGCTATCTTCTGATGTTCCCCCGCGCGCGGGTGGACGTGTTGATCATCCTGATCGTGTTCTTCCGCGTCATCCCGATCCCGGCCTGGCTGGTGCTGGGCTTCTGGTTCGCGATCCGGGTCTTTTCCGGCGCGGCCACGCCAGCCGGAATGGGTGGCGTGGCCTACTGGGCGCATGCCGGGGGCTTTGTCGTGGGCCTGGCGCTGACCCTGCCGGTCTGGCAGCGGCGCGGCGGTCCGGCCTACTGGACCCGCACCCACGGCCACCCGCCGCACCCCGAGGCCCGTTACCGCATACGCCGGACACCGATCCCTCGGACTGGACGGCGGCGGTGAGGCGCGGGGAGGTGTCGACTGCTCATCAGGGGCTTGCGCGACACGTTTAAGGCTCATCCGCCCGGGCCCGCGGCCCGGGCAGCGCCCGACCGCCCCCATGGGCGGGCGCTTCGCGCCCCCCCCCCCGCGGCCGGGCGATGCCCTATTGTTGGTGAGCTGCGGTGGGACCGGGGAGTGGTCCGGGCCGTCCCGGCGCGCAGCGTCGACATGCTCACTCTGGCTGCGACCAGTCCACTGCGGCAAGGATGGAAGACATCCAGCGCTGTTCTCGAAGCCACCCGCCCGGGCCACCGGCCCGGGCAGCGCCCGACCGCCCCCAGGGGCGGGCGCATCGCTCCCGCCCTCGGTCGGGCGATGCCCTGTCGTCGGGTGCTGTGGCGGGACGCCGCCGCGCCTCGGAACCGTTTGAAAGCAGGCTTGGCGCCTCAGCCCCGCACGGCCTTGGCGAAGGCGTCGAAAACGCCCTCGTTGGCGGCGATGATCTCGCCGCGCTCGAGCGGGTCGTCGCCCTCGCGGATGCCGTCGACGAGGCCGCCGGCCTCGCGCACGATCAGCATCCCCGCCGCGATGTCCCAGGCGCTCAGCCGGCGCTGCCAGTAGCCGTCGAAGCGGCCCGCCGCGACATAGGCCAGGTCCAGCGCCGCCGCGCCCCACTGCCGCACGCCGGAGGCGGCGGGCAAGACGCGGCCCAGCTCCTGCATCGCGGCGGGAAGCCCGCTGCGCCCGGCCTGCGGCAGCCCGGTGGCGAAGAGGCATTCGATCATGCGGTGGCGGCCCGAGACGCGCAGGCGCATCTCGTTCATCCAGGCGCCGCCGCCCTTTTCGGCCACGAACATCTCGTCCTTGGCAGGGTCGAAGACGACGGCCGAGACGACCTCGCCCTTGTGCTCGAGCGCGATGGACACGCACCAGTGTGGCTGGCCGTGCAGGAAGTTGTTGGTCCCGTCGAGCGGATCGACGATCCAGCGGCGCGTGGGGTCCTTGCCCTCGACCGGGTCGCTTTCCTCGCCGACCCAGCCGTAGTTCGGGCGGGCCTGGGTCAGTTCCTCGAAGACGATCTTCTCGGCCGCGGTGTCGGCGCGGCTGACGAAGTCGCCGGCGCCCTTGGTCGAGACCTGCAGGTTCTCGACCTCGCGGAAGTCCTTGACCAGGCTCCGCCCGGCCTTCCGCGCGGCCTTGATCATGATGTTGAGATTGGCGCTGCCCTGCATGTCGTCACCTTCCGGATGGTCAGGGCGCGCGTATAGGCCCCGAACGTGCCTTTGCCAAGCGGGCAGGGCGAAAAGACGCGAAGATGACCCCGCGCCCGGTGCGCCTGCCGCGCCGCGAAGAAAGAAGGGGCGCGCGGATCGAGCCGCGCGCCCCCATCGTGTTTTCCTTCGACACGCAGGGCCGAAGATGCGCCGATCAGGCCAGGTCGAAGCGGTCCGCGTTCATCACCTTGGTCCAGGCGGCGACGAAGTCCTTGACGAACTTCTCCTTCGCGTCGTCCGCGGCATAGACCTCGGCCAGCGCGCGCAGCTGCGAGTTCGAGCCGAAGACCAGGTCGACGCGGGTGCCGGTCCACTTGACCTCTTCGGTGGCGCGGTCGCGGCCCTCGAAGACCCGCGCGTCGTCCTCGCGCGCCTTCCACGCCACGCCCATGTCGAGCAGGTTGACGAAGAAGTCGTTGGACAGGACGCCCGGACGGTCGGTCAGCACGCCGTGTTTGGTGCCCTCGAAGTTGGCGTCGAGCGCCCGCATGCCGCCGATGAGCACCGTCATCTCGGGGCCGGTCAGCGTCAGAAGCTGCGCGCGGTCGATGAGCAGTTGCTCGGCCGGAATGGTGTAGTCCGGCTTGACGTAGTTGCGGAAGCCGTCGGCGACAGGCTCGAGCACGTCGAACGAGTCGGCGTCGGTTTGCTCGTCCGTGGCGTCGGTGCGGCCCGGCGCGAAGGGCACCTCGACCTCATGGCCGCCGTCCTTGGCCGCCTTCTCGACCGCGGCGACACCGCCCAGCACGATGATGTCGGCCAGCGAGATGCGCTTGTTGCCGGTCTGAGCGTCGTTGAAGGCCGAGCGGATGCCCTCCAGCATGTCGAGCACCTTCTTCAGCTGCTCGGGCTGGTTGACCTCCCAGTCCTTCTGCGGGGCCAGGCGAATGCGCGCGCCGTTGGCGCCGCCGCGCTTGTCCGAGCCGCGGAAGGTCGAGGCCGAGGACCATGCGGTGTAGACCAGTTCCTGCACCGACAGGCCGCTGTCGAGGATCTTGGCCTTCAGCTCGGTGACGTCCTTGTCGTCCACCAGGTCGTGGTCGACGGCCGGCACCGGGTCCTGCCAGATCAGGTCTTCCTGCGGCACTTCCTTGCCCAGGTAGCGGACCTTCGGGCCCATGTCGCGGTGGGTCAGCTTGAACCAGGCGCGGGCGAAGGCGTCGGCGAATTCCTCGGGGTTCTCGTGGAACCGGCGCGAGATCTTCTCGTAGCTCGGATCGACGCGAAGCGCGATGTCCGTGGTCGCCATCATCGGCGGGTTCTTCTTCTCGGGGTCGTGGGCGTCGGGCACGATGTGCTGGCCCGATTCCTCCTTCGGCTGCCACTGCCAGGCGCCGGCGGGGGATTTCACCAGGTTCCACTCGAACCCGAAGAGGGTGTCGAAGTAGGCCATGTCCCACTTGGTCGGCGTCGGCGTCCACGCGCCCTCGAGGCCCGAGGTGATGGTGTGACCGCCGCGGCCGCTTTCGTGGCGCGAGGTCCAGCCCAGGCCCTGTTCGGCGATGTCCGCGCCTTCGGGCTCGGCGCCCACGAGCGAGGCGTCGCCCGCACCGTGGCACTTGCCGAAGGTGTGGCCGCCGGCGATCAGCGCGACGGTTTCCTCGTCGTTCATCGCCATTCGGCCGAAGGTCTCGCGGATGTCGTGCGCGGCGGCTTCCGGGTCGGGCTTGCCGTCCGGGCCTTCGGGGTTGACGTAGATCAGGCCCATCTGCACTGCGGCCAGCGGGTTTTCGAGAGCGCGGCCTTCGCTGTAGCGGCTGTTCGGCTTTTCGCTGGTGGCCAGCCACTCCTGCTCGGTCCCCCAATAGATGCTTTCGTCCGGCTCCCACACGTCCTGGCGGCCGCCGCCGAAGCCGAAGGTCTTGAAGCCCATCGACTCGAGCGCGCAGTTGCCCGTCAGGATCATCAGGTCGGCCCAGGACAGCTGCTTGCCGTACTTCTTCTTGACCGGCCACAGCAGGCGGCGGGCCTTGTCGAGGTTGGCGTTGTCCGGCCACGAGTTCAGCGGCGCGAAGCGCTGCGAGCCCGAGGACGAGCCGCCGCGGCCGTCACCGCTGCGATAGGTGCCCGCGCTGTGCCAGGCCATGCGGATCATGAACGGTCCGTAATGACCCCAGTCGGCCGGCCACCACTCCTGGCTGTCGGTCAGCACCTTGTAGATGTCCTGCTTGACCGCATCGAGGTCGAGCTTCTTGAACTCTTCCGCGTAGTCGAAGTCGGGATCCATCGGATCGCCCAGCGTCGAGTTCTGGTGCAGGATCTTGAGGTCCAGCTGGTTCGGCCACCAGTCCTTGTTGCGCGGACCCCGGAAGGTGTGGTGCTTCACCGGGCATCCGCCGGTCTGTTCGATGTCGTTCCCGTCCATGTCTCTCTCCGAATTAAAGTCTGGTCGGTCGTCCGGTTCACGCGGGGCGTCGGGGGATGCGGATTACCTGTGATCATGGTCCGCCGATGTGAAGGGGGCGTGGCGCTCTGCCGTGCGCGGCGGTCCGCACGCTTCGTTCCCTCTCCGACGCCTCGTCGCTCCGTGCCGTTCCGAGGTTCTGCATACCCCTCCCGAACCATCAGTGGAAGTTGAATTATCTGATGCTTTGGATAAGGTGCGCTTATGGCTAACCTCACGCTGAAACAGCTCCGCTATTTCGAGGCGCTCGCCCGGTCGGGACATTTCGGCCGGGCCGCCGATGTCTGCGCCATCTCGCAGCCGGCGCTTTCCATGCAGATCAGGGAACTGGAGGAAACGCTCGGCGCGGCGCTGTTCGAACGCGGGGCGCGCAAGGTGCGGCTGACCGGCTTCGGAGAGGCGTTCGCGCCGCGCGTCCACGACATCCTGCGCTCGGTCGACGAGCTCGAGGACCTGGCCCGCGCCTCGCGCGGCCGGCTGGCGGGACGGCTGCGGATGGGCGTGATTCCCACCGTCGCGCCGTACCTGCTGCCGTCGCTGATCGTGAATCTGACGCGCGAGTTCGAGGGGCTCGACGTGCAGGTGCGCGAAACGGTGACCCCGCGGCTGATGCGCGAGCTGTCGGACGGTCGGCTCGACGCCGCCGTGGTGGCGCTGCCGGTTTCGGACCCCGCCTTCACCGAGGCCGCGCTGTTCAGCGAACGCTTCGTGCTGATCCGCCCCGCCGACGAGGCCGACGCGCCGGTGCCCAGCGGCGAGGCACTGCGCCGCATGCGGCTGCTGCTGCTGGAAGAGGGGCACTGTTTCCGCGAGCAGGCGCTGTCGTTCTGCAAGATCGGCACGGCCGAGGCGCATGGCGGGCTCGACGGTAGTTCGCTGGCCACGCTGGTGCAGATGGTGGGGGCGGGGCTGGGCCTGACGCTGATCCCCGAGATGGCCGTGCCGGTCGAGACGCGGTCGGCCCCCGTCTCGGTCGCGCGGCTGGAACGGCCCGAGCCCACGCGCACCATCGGCATGATCTGGCGCCGCACCAGCCCGCTGGCCGAGCAACTCACCCGGATCGCCGAGGTGGTGCGCCACTCGGGCGAAGAGATGCGCCGCGCCAACGGGATGGAGCCGGTCGAAGCGGCGTGAGCGCCGCTCAGCCCGGTAAGGGCACGGGCGCGGCCAGGTCCGCGCCCAGGAAATAAGGCCACAGCACGATCGCCAGCACCCCGCGCCAGAACGACAGGTCGAGGTAGCCGATCGTGAACAGCCACCCCGCGATCCAGAGCAGCCCGAGGCCCCCGTGCTGCTCGACCCTGATCCTCTTGTCCGCCATCCCGCACCTCGTGTCCCTTGCGATGCCGCCAGTGTGGCGGCCTGGGCAGAACCGGTCCTTGACCTCGGTCATGCCGGCGGCGCGCCGCCTATTCCTCGGCCGGAAGCGATTGCGGCGGCGCGTTCTCGCGCTCCTGCCGCCGGCGCCAGGCCCGCGTGGGCCGTGCACCGCGCCGCCGGCCGGTGGCCACCAGCCAGCCGTTGACGACCGGGCGCACCAGCCCGCCCGCGACGCCCGAGAAGTTCACCGATGGGTCGCCCGTGATGCCGAACTTCAGCTCTTCGTATCCCTTCGGGACGTAGAGCGAGCCGAACACCCAGTCCCACAGCGCGAAGATCTGGCCGAAGTTCTTGTCCCAGTGCTTGCGCGCGACAGAGTGGTGGATCTGGTGCTGCGCCGGGCTGATGAACACCCGCTCGAGCCAGGGCCCGTAGCTCAGCCAGACATGGCTGTGCCTGAGCCCCGCGCCGAACATGTGGAAGACGGCGAAGACGAGGTTCGCGCCGAACGCCGTCATCGCGTCCACCGGCCCCGCCCAGGCGAAGAAGACCAGCCCCTGAAGCGGCCCCATCAGCAGCGCCTTGAGCGCCCGCGCCGCAAGGTCGTAGAGCGGGTGGATACGAAAGATGGTCAGCGGGCTCATCACCTCGGCCGAGTGGTGGACCTTGTGGATCTCCCACAGCGCCGGGATCGTGTGATAGAGCCGGTGCACGACATAGGTCGCAAGGTCCGACACCAGCGCGAGCGCCAGCGTGAACAGCAGCAGCGACCACAGCCCCCACGAGAACGACGGGTCGTGCCCCGGAAGGATCCGGCCCAGCCCCTCGCTCGTGGCCGAGGCGATGACGCCGGTGCCGAGCGCCGTCAGCGACAGCGTCAGCGGCGAGAAGAGCTGGTTGATCACGATCAGCTGGATGTCCACCCAGGTCGAGCGGTGCAGGTAGACCGAGCGCGGGAACAGGAACCGCAGGAAGTTCATCGGCCCCGGAGCGCTGCGCTTCACGTAGTGCAGCCGCCACGCGATCCAGGCGAGCGCCAGCGTGGTGCCGACGAAGACGCCGATGACGACGGCGTATTTCAGCGTGACACCGCCGAACAGCGCCTCGGCGTTGCGCAGCGCGGTGTCGAGCACCTCTTGGGGGGAAAGGTCTTTCATCGAAATAAGCTCCGCGACCGGAAAAATCGTCCACTCGGGGGCGAACGAACGAGGGCGGAAATGGCTCCCGCTGTCGAGCCTGCTGGGTCGCGGCGGGTCAGGCAAGTGGCGCGTGGCCGGGGACCGAACTGCGGCCGGGTGAAGACGTTAAATCTTCGTGAAGGCTTGACCATTCTCAACGCGCGGCGGGTGAGTCGCGCCATACTTCGGCCGGGGCGGCCTGCGAGTCGCGGTTTGCAAGTTCGGGAGAGGGATGATGACAAACCTGGATCGGTTTCGCAGAAGCGGCGCCGCGCTCTTGGCCGGCGTGGCGCTCGTGGGGATGCAGGCGTCTGCGCCGCCCGCCGTGGCGCAGATGGCCGATGTGGCGCAGCCGGCGGAGGTGGTGGAGCGGGTCGCGCCCGCGGTTGTTGCCGTCACGGGGACCGGCGATATGCCGGGGCTCGACGGGATGCCGGACGAGCGGTTCATCGACGAGTTCTATCGCCGGTTCGGCGGCGAGCCGCGTATGCCGCGCATGGGGCGCGGGGCGGCCGTCGCCTCGGGTTTCGTGATCGACGGCGGATTGGTGGCGACCGTTTGGGACGGGTCGGGCGCGGAGCCCGAAATCGTGCTGGACGACGGCACCCGGCTGCCCGCGCAGGTCGTGGCGCGGGACGGCGGCGTGACGGTGTTGCGCGTCGAGGCCGACGGGGACCTTCCGTCGCTGGACTGGGCCGAAGACACGCCCGTGCTGGGCGCGGAGGTCCTGGCCGTGGGGCGGAGCGAGAGCTACGGCACCCTCGCCGCCGGGGGCCGCGTGGCGGCGCGGTTCGGCGAGGGGGACGCCGCGCGCCTTCTGATCGACGACGAGCTGCCCGGGGGCCTGGCGGGTGCGCCGCTCATCGACGCGCAGGGCCGGGTGCTGGGCATGGTCGGGGCCGACGGTGATGCCCCCGCGGGCGCGTCGCTCGCCATTCCGGCGGACATCATCGCCGCGCTGGCCGCGGACCCGGGGCAGGGCACGGCGGCGCGCGGCTATCTCGGCGTGCGCATCCAGGGCGTCGGCGGCGACGTGGCGGCGGCGCTGGGCCTGCCCGAGCCGCGCGGCGCGCTGGTCACCGAGGTGCAGCCGGGTTCTCCGGCCCAGGCGGCGGGGCTGACGCCGGGCGACGTGATCCTCGGCGTGGGGGACGCGCCGGTGGAGGGGCCGGAGGACCTGTCGCGACAGGTCTCGGACATGGCGCCGGGCGAGGCTGTGCGGCTCGACATCTGGCGCGGGGACGGCGCGGTGGAGGTCGAGGCCGTCATCGCGGCGCTGCCCGACGGCGAACCGGAGGCGCAGCGCGACGCGCCGCAGGACGCGGTGCCGGGGCTGGATCTGTCGCTGGCCGAGATCACCGACAAGACCCGCGACCGCTTCGCGCTGCCCCCGGATGCCGAGGGTGTCGTGGTGACCGACGTGCCCGCCACGCTGCCCGGCGAGGTGGACGTGCAGCCGGGCGACGTGATCGTCTCGGTCCAGCGCTTCGGGGTGGCCGATCTCGACGACGTGTCGGCGGCGGTGCGCGACGCCGCCCGCAGCGGCCGCCGCACCGTCCTGCTGCTGATCGAGCGGGACGGCGTGCGCACCTTCGTCGTCGCACCGCTCTCGGCTACCTGAGGCCAGCGCGTCGGGTCGTCGGTCCGCCCGAAGGGACGCGGGTCGAGGCCGGCTCGTGCAGTTTGAGCCTCTCAAGCAGGGCGCGAACCGGCCTGAGCCGTGCCCCGTGCCCCGGCCGATCGAAGGATGCGGGAGCCGAGCGGCCGTCGCTACAGGCGGACCCCGTGGGGCGCGGGGGCGCCGCCATGGCCGTTGCATTCGGAAAGCCCGTGACCCCGCGTCGCCGGATCGGCCCGGCCCTCCGCGAGCTGGCGGAGGCCCTGGCGATCCCGGATCACGAAGCGGCCCGGATCCAGGATCGTGATCAGGCCGTGGCGGTCCAGGTCGCGCAGGCTCCGGCAGACCGATTCCGGCGAGGTGGCGAGGTAGTTCGCCAGGTCCAGGCGCGGGATCTCGAGCGTCAGGTCGTCGCCGGGGCGCAGCGTCGTCACCCGGGGATGGCCCAGTTCCGCCAGAAGAAAGCCTGCAAGACGCTGGCGGACACTGCGATAGCCCAGAAGCGACACGAGTTCCCGCGCCCGGTGCAGGGCTCGGAGCGAGCGCTGCATGAACTGCCGCTCCAGGCAGGGCCGGCGGTTCAGAAGCTCTTCCACCGCCCGGCGGTCGAGCTGGCGAACCGTGGCGTCGGTGACCGCCTCGACAGCGTAATCCTCGTGCTCGGAAAAGGCGCCGCCGAAGACATCCGAGGGGGTGAGGAACGCGACGATCTGCCGGTGGCCGTCGTCCGTCGTCCGGATGAGCCGCAGGATACCGCTGACGACGCTGCCCACGTAGCCGAGGTCGCAGGCCACCGCCGCGACCGTCTCGCCGGCGCGATGGCGCTGAAGCCGGGTCATCCCGGGCCCGCGTTGCGCCAAGGCGTCGTGCAGTGACGGCGAACAGAGGTCTTCGGGATCGGCCACGGGTTGCTCGGACGAATACGTTTTGAGCGGCATCGAAATCTCCAGTGTCTCGAAATGGAAGAACGAAAAACGCGGAGGCGGCGACCGGCCCAAATGGCCGAAGCAGTCGGAGGTTATAAGGAAAATCGAGCGAATCGTGTCGCCGCGAGCATCAATCGCTAATAATATTTCCATTATTGAATATAGGGAAACACGCACCGTGTGTTAAGCCCCCTCGATGTCGCATCGGCGCTGGCCCGCCGGGCACATTCCTCCGCCACGACATGGTAGTTGCGGCGGAACCTCATTGATGCCCGTCAATGCGCCGCGCGGGCGCTGACGTACCGTAGATGTGATGTTCGCGCACCGCGGTCGGAGGAGCCGCCGGTGCCGCTTGTCGCAGGGAGGACGAAGCATGCTGGACGAACTGAAGGTGAAGCGGCGGCACTTCCTGGTGGGCGCCGCCGGGGCCGCCGGCGCGGCGGCGTTGGGCGACGCCGGCGTTCGGGCCGCCCGCGCGCAGGAGGCAAGCGGCCTGCCGGACTATGTCTCGTGGAAGGAGCCGGGCGCGTTCATCCAGCACTCGCCCCAGACGCTCGAGACGATGCGCGGCGAGATCGGCCTGTCGCCGCTCACGCCGAACGACCTCGTTTTCGTGCGCAACAACCTGCCCTCGCTGACCGAGGAGCAGGTGGGGGACCCCGAGGCGTGGGAGGTCAACGTCGAGGGCGTAGCGCAGCCGCGCCCCATCACGCTCGCCGAACTCAGGACGCTGGGTCCTGAAACGGTCGCCTGCGTGTTGCAGTGCTCGGGCAACGGACGCGGCTTCTTCGAGCACGAGACCAGCGGGTCGCAGTGGCTCACGGGCGCGGCCGCCAACGTGTCGTGGACCGGCGTGCCGGTCCGCACGGTGGTCGAGGCGATGGGCGGCGTCGACGGCGACAAGAGCTTCATGACCGGCACCGGCGGCGAACCGATTCCCGAGGGGCTCGACCCGCTTACCGTGATCGTCGAGCGCTCGGTCCCGCTTGAGGCGCAGGAGGTCGCGCTTTTGGCGTGGGAGATGAACGGAGAGCCGATCCCGCTGGCCCATGGCGGCCCCGTGCGGCTGGTGCTGCCGGGCTACTACGGCGTCAACAACGTCAAGCACCTCAAGCGGTTGTCCTTCGACGAGACGCAGTCGCAGGCGGACATCCAGCGAAGCGGCTACCGCGTGCGGCCGGTGGGCGAGAGCGGCGCGCCGGACCAGCCGTCGATGTACCAGATGAACGTGAAGTCCTGGGTCACCCACCCGCTGCGCGAGGCCGGAACCGGGCGCACGCAGATCTGGGGCGTCGCGCTCGGCGGCACCGAGGACCTGGACCGCGTGGAGGTCTCGACCGACGGAGGCGAAACATGGGAGGAGGCGCGTTTTGTCGGCCCGGACCTCGGGCGCTTCGCGTGGCGGCCCTTCGTTCTGGCCGCCGACCTCGCCCCCGGCACCCACCGCATCGCCAGCCGGGCCACGACGGCGAGCGGTGCGGCGCAGCCGAGGGACTTCGAGCCGAACCACCGCGGCTACGGCCACAACGGCTGGGACGCCCACGCCGTGGACGTGACCGTTCAGTGATGCCGCCGGTGAGGGGGAGCCGTCGCGGCGCCGCGGGCGTCGTCGCATCGGGCGTTCTTGCGCTCACGTGTGCGGCGGCGCCCGCGGCCGAGGATGACTGGGCGCGGACGTATTTCCTCGAGGGCGGGGCAATGCCAGCCTGCGGCATCTGCCATTCGCTGGACGCGGCAGAGGCGACCGGCACGGTGGGCCCGGACCTCGATCTGCTCGAACCGACCGAGCAGCAGGTCTACCTTGCCTTGCGGGACGGGGTAGGCGTCATGCCGGCGTTTTCCGAGGAATTGCCGGAGGATCGACTGCGCGCGCTGGCGGACTACGTGGCGCGCGCGGTGCAAGAGTGAGCGGGCCCGGCGGCCGTCGTGCCGCCGGGCCCCGAAATCACTAGGATCGCGCCGCGAGAGATCACTCGCCGTGGGTCTCGCCGGACTCCCCAAGCTTCATCTTCACAAGCTCCATCAGAGTGTATTCGCCGGGTTCCACCCCGACCGACTGCGCGAGCTGCGCCTTGACCGCGGCCGATGTCGGGGAAAGCGTTTCGCTGCTGTGAGCGTAACGCGCCACGTCGGCGAAGCTGCAGTCGTTGGCCTCGGCCAGGTGAAGCAGATAGACCAGTTCCGCCGTGGTGAAATCGTCCGGGTCGACCCCGGCCTGCCGCGCGAGCTGTTCCTTCGACGCGCTGCTCGGCTCCTGCGGGACTTCGCCGTAGCCCTTCACGCTTTCCAGCAGGCGGCGGCGCTCGGCGTCGCTGTCGGCCGACTCCAGGCGGCATTTCAGCTGCCCCAGTTCCATCATCGTGTAGTCGGCGGGATCGACGCCCAGCGAGCGCGCGAGCTGTTCTTTCCCGGCGTCCGATTGCGCGAAGGCGCCGGACTGCAGGGCGACGAGTCCGCAGAGGAGCGGGACGAGTAGTTTGGCTTTCATTCGGTGCCTCCCGTGTACAACCGTGCCGGTACGCCACCGGCACCAAAGCCACGTTAGGAGTGATCCCCGGGCGGGGCATTGACGGCCGTCAATCGGGCTGCGTCCGGCTGACACGTGGCAAACGGCTCAGCGAAAGGCGGCGGGGTCGAGGGCGACGGCGTAGCTGCCAATGCCGGCCGTGCCATCCGCGCGGGCGCTGAGGATTCCGGCGAGCCGCCATTCCTCTCCCGCGCGCACCAGCACCGGGGCGCCGGACTGGCCCGGCTCGGCCGGGCAGTCGAGCCCGAAAACCGGACCTTGCCTGCGTATCACTGTGCAGTCGGCGCGGGCGGGCAGGTGCGGTCGGCTGCGGGCATAGGAGACGACGGTGACGGCGGTGCCGGGGGCGGGCGCCGCCGCGACCGGGATCGGCGCGATGTCGACCGGGCCGGGCAGGCGGACGAGCGCCGCGTCGCGGGCGAGGGCGGGCGCGCCGGAGGGGGCGAGGACCTCGACGCCGCGGGCATGGGCGGCGTAATCGCCCTGCGACCATCCGGCGACGAAGTTGACGCGCGCCGGATCGAAATCCCGGCCCGAACGCGGGTCGCGCAGGCAATGGGCGGCGGTCAGCACGAGGTCGGGCCAGACCAGCGTACCGGTGCACATCCGCCGGGTGCGGTAGCCCGCGATGTTGATGCGGCCGATGGCCTCGGGCACCGGCTCCTGAGCCTGAGCCTGAGCCTGAGCCTGAGCCTGAGCCTGAGCCTGAGCCTGAGCCTGAGCCTGAGCCTGAGCCTGAGCCTGAGCCTGAGGAGGCGCGGCGGCCAGGAGAAGGGCGAGGAGGATGCGGATCACGGGCGGCCCCGACGCGTTGCGAACAAGGCGAGTGTGGCCCCGGATGCAGGGCGGCGCAAATCTTCGTCGAAGATTTGCGGGTCCGAATTTTCGGCGAAAATTCGCGGCCGGCGGTGCGCGGGGCGCGGGCGGCTTGCGACACCGTGACCGCGCCGTGGCTTGCTTGCCAACCCCCGACCCCACAAGTAGGGTGCGCGCCAACTCAAGAAGGGGCCTGCTGCCCCGCCAAAGAAGGACAATCGCATGTTTGCTACGCCTGCCTACGCGCAAGCGGCCGACGGGGTCGGGGGCGCGTTCGCCAGCTTCGTTCCTCTCATCCTGATCTTCGCCATTATGTACTTTCTGCTGATCCGCCCGCAGCAGAAAAAGGTGAAGGAACACCAGAAGATGGTCGAGGCGCTGCGCCGGGGCGACCAGGTGGTGACGGCCGGCGGGTTGATCGGAAAGGTCAGCAAGGTCAAGGAGGACGGCGAGCTCGAGGTCGAGCTGAGCGAGGGCGTGAAGGTCCGCGTCGTCAAGTCCACCATCAGCCAGGTTCTCAACAAGACCGAACCGGCCAAGTCGTAAAGGCCGCACATGCTGAACATCCCTCTCTGGAAGCGGGTCGTCATCTGGGGCGTCGTCGCGCTGGGGCTGCTTTATGCGATGCCCAACCTGTTCTATTCGCGGGTCGAGCTGAGCAACGACGCCGAGGCCGCGATCGAGGCTGCCGGCGCCACCCCCGAGCGCGAGGCCGCGGCCGGGGCCTGGCCGGACTGGCTGCCCTCGTCGCTGGTGAACCTGGGCCTCGACCTGCGGGGCGGGGCGCACCTTCTGGCCGAAGTGCAGGTCGAGGACGTCTACGACGACCGGCTCGACGCCTATTGGCCGGAAATCCGCGACGCCCTGCGCGACGAGCGTGACACCGTCGGCACGATCCGCCGGCAGGACGCGCCCGCGGGCGAGCTTCGCATCCGCGTATCGCGACCCGAGGGGATGGCCCGCGCGCTCGAGGTCGTGCGCGGGCTGGCAAGCCCCGTCACCAGCCTGTCGGGCGTCGGCGCGACCGACATCGTCGTGGCGGGCCAGGGGGACGAAATCATCGTCCAGCTCTCGGAAGCCGAGCAGCAGGCCACCGACGACCGCACCATTCGCCAGTCGCTCGAGATCATCCGCCGCCGCGTGGACGAGGCGGGCACCCGCGAGCCGACGATCCAGCGCCAGGGCGCTGACCGCATCCTGATCCAGGTGCCCGGCATCGGCTCGGCGCAGGAGCTCAAGGATCTGATCGGCACCACCGCGCAGCTGACTTTCCACCCGGTGCTCGGCCGCACCGGCGACGCGGATGCCGACGTGCCGCCGCGCGCTCAGCTGCTGCCGTCGATGACCGAGGAGGGGACGTACTACACTGTCGAGGAGTCGCCCGTCGTCACCGGCGAGGATCTGGTCGACGCGCAGCCGGCCTTCGACCAGAACGGCCAGCCGGCGGTGAACTTCCGCTTCAACCCTTCGGGCGCGCGCAAGTTCGGCGACTACACGGCCGAGAACATCGGCTCGCCCTTCGCCATCGTGCTGGACGAAGAGGTGATCTCGGCCCCCGTGATCCGCGATCACATTCCCGGCGGCTCGGGCATCATCACCGGCAACTTCTCGGTCGAGGAATCGACGCAGCTTGCCGTGCTTCTGCGCGCGGGTGCGCTGCCGGCCGAGATGACGTTCCTGGAAGAGCGGACCATCGGCCCCGAGCTGGGGCAGGACAGCATCGAGGCGGGCGAGATCGCGGCGATCGTCGCGTTCACGGCCGTGCTGGTCTTCATGGGCCTGAGCTACGGGCTGTTCGGCATCTTCGCCAACATCGCGCTGCTCATCAACGTGGGGCTCCTGTTCGGCCTTCTGTCGATGATCGGGGCGACGCTGACGCTGCCGGGCATCGCGGGCATCGTGCTGACCATCGGCATGGCGGTGGACGCGAACGTGCTGGTGTTCGAGCGTATCCGGGAAGAGATGAAGACGGCGCGCGGCCCCGCGCGGGCGATCGAGCTTGGGTACGACCGGGCGCTTTCGGCCATCGTGGACGCCAACATCACCACGTTCATCATCGCCACCATCCTGTTCATGCTGGGCTCCGGCCCGGTGCGCGGCTTCGCCGTCACGCTCGGCCTCGGGATCATCACGTCGGTGTTCACCGCGATCTTCGTGACGCGCCTGATCATCGTGACGTGGTTCGAGCGTCGCCGCCCCAAGACAATCGAGGTCTGACATGCGTCTGAGACTCGTTCCCGAGACCACCGACATCGACTTCTTCAAGTACCGGCGCTCGACCTTCGGGGTGTCGATGGTGCTGATGGTCCTGTCGCTGGTGGTGTGGGCCGTGATGGGCCTGAACTTCGGCATCGACTTCCGGGGCGGCACCACGATCCGCACCCAGTCGACCGAGGCGGTGGATGTCGGCGCCTATCGCGACGCCATCGCGCCGCTGGGCCTGGGCGACGTGACGATCACCGAGATCTTCGATCCCTCGTTCGACGAGGATCAGAACGTCGCGATGGTCCGCATCCAGGCCCAGGAGGGGCAGGAGAGCGTCACCGCCGAGACCATCGCCGAGGTCGAGACGGCGCTGCAGCAGGTCGACCCGTCGATCACCTTCCCGTCGGTGGAATCCGTCGGGCCCAAGGTGTCGGGCGAACTGATCCAGACGGCGTTCATCGCGGTGGCGGCCTCGCTCGCGGCGATCCTGTTCTACATCTGGCTGCGCTTCGAGTGGCAGTTCTCGGTCGGGGCGGTCGTGGCGCTGTTTCACGACGTGGTGCTGACGATCGGCCTGTTCTCGCTTCTCCAGATCCGGTTCGACCTGGCGACCATCGCAGCGATCCTGACGATCATCGGTTATTCGATCAACGACACCGTCGTGATCTTCGACCGGCTGCGCGAGAACCTGATCAAGTACAAGCAGCGTGCGCTTCAGGACGTGATGAACCTGTCGGTGAACGAGACGCTCAGCCGGACGGTCATGACCTCGGGCACCACCCTGATCGCGCTGATCGCCCTGCTGATTCTAGGCGGCGACGTGATCCGGGGCTTTGTCTTCGCGATCACCTGGGGCGTCGTGGTCGGCACGTATTCGTCGGTCTATGTGGCCAAGAACGTCGTGCTGTGGCTGGGCGTGAAGCGCGACTGGTCGAAGCCCGACGCGAACCAGGGCAACCAGTTCGCCAACATCGACGCCTGAATTGGGCCTGCCGGGCGAGCTTCTGGCCGCGCCCGGCCTGACATGGCTGGTGGCCGCGGCGATCCTTGCGGGGATCGTCCGCGGCTTTTCCGGTTTCGGGACCGGCATGGTGTTCCTGCCGGTCGCCACGCAGGTGCTGAGCCCGGTTCAGGCGATCACGGCGCTGGTGATCATGGACCTCGTGGGCCCCTTGCCGAACGTGCCGCGCGCCCTGCGCGACGGCCACCCGGCCGATGTGGCGCGGCTGGGGGCGGGGATGCTGGTGGCGCTGCCGATGGGCGTCTGGGTTCTGTACGTCGCCCCGCCCGAGCTGTTCCGCTATGCCGTGTCGCTGCTGGCGCTGGGACTACTGGCGGCGCTGGTGGCGGGGCTGCGGTATCGCGGTCCGATGTCGCCGCCGCTGATCTTCGGCACCGGCGGGCTGGGCGGCTTCCTGGGCGGCGCGGCGGGCCTGCCGGGGCCGCCGGTCATCCTGCTTTACATGGCCAGCCCCCTGCCGCCGGCGGCGATCCGGGCGAACACGCTTCTCTACCTCGTGCTCACGGACGCGCTGTTGCTGGCGCTCCTGGGCGCGACGGGCGGGCTGGCGTGGTCGGCGCTGGGGCTGGGACTTCTGCTGATCCTGCCCTACACTCTGGCCAACATCGCGGGTGCGGCACTGTTTCGGCCCGAGCGGGCCACGGCGTACCGCGCCGTCGCCTACACGATCATCGCGGCGTCGGCCCTGTCGGGCCTGCCGCTTCTCGACTGAGGTACTCCCATGCGCATGAACGAGGTCACCTTTACCGACGCGCAGCCCATCGACGGCTACGGCCCCGGCTTCTTCCGCGTCGGCGGGCAGGTCGTCGAGGGGGCGGTCGCGGTCCTGCCCGAGGGGGTGAAGGACTGGGGCGGCTACGACGACCACGCCACGCTGATGGCGGCCGTGGATAGCATCGACGTGCTGTTCATCGGCACCGGGGCCGAGGTCGCCCACGTCCCCCGCACCCTGCGC
The DNA here is from genome assembly GCF_900115595.1 of Tranquillimonas alkanivorans. Taxonomy (GTDB): domain Bacteria; phylum Pseudomonadota; class Alphaproteobacteria; order Rhodobacterales; family Rhodobacteraceae; genus Tranquillimonas; species Tranquillimonas alkanivorans. The sequence continues at coordinate 122,610 of NZ_FOXA01000007.1, read as the reverse complement.
GAGACGCTCGAGGAGGCGGGGCTGGGGGTCGAGAGCATGGCCTCGCCCGCCGCCTGCCGCACCTATAACGTGCTGCTGAGCGAAGGCCGCCGCGTCGGCGTGGCGCTGCTGCCCGTCTGACACTTCCCGCCGCGCGATCAATGGTCTAAGCGGACATCCATGGAACTGAGGGTGAGGGATCTGGCCTGCGCGCGGGGCGGGGTGCCGGTGCTGGAGGGCGTGAGCTTCACGCTGTCCTCCGGCGAGGCGCTGGTGCTGCGGGGGCCCAACGGATCGGGCAAGACGACGCTTCTGCGCACGCTGGCGGGGCTTCAGCCGCCGCTGGCGGGCGAGGTGTCGATGCCGGCCGAGGCGCTGGCCTATGGCGCGCACGCCGACGGGCTGAAGGCGACGCTGACGGTGGAAGAGAACCTGTCGTTCTGGGCCGGCGTCTATGGCACGCGCGACATCGCCACGGCGCTTGCGGCCTTCGACCTGGAGGACCTGCGCGAGCGGGCGGCGCAGAACCTGTCGGCCGGGCAGAAGCGGCGGCTGGGGCTGGCGCGCCTGCTGGTCACCGGTCGGCCCGTCTGGGCGCTGGACGAGCCGACCGTGTCGCTCGACACCGCGTCGGTCGCGCTGTTCGCCGACGCGGTCCGGGCGCATCTGAAAAAAGGCGGCGCTGCAATCATCGCGACGCATATCGATCTAGGGCTCGATGCACGCGTGCTCGATATCGGCGGATTTCGCGCAAAACAGCGCGAAGCCGGCGCGTTCGACGAGGCATTCCTGTGATCCGGCTGGTGCTGCGCGACGTGCGGCTTGCCGTGCGGGCGGGGGGCGGCTTCGGCCTGGGCCTCGCCTTCTTCCTGATCGTCACGGTGCTGGTCCCGTTCGGCGTGGGCCCCGAGGGTGCTGTGCTGACCCGCATCGCGCCGGGCATCCTGTGGGTGGGCGCGCTGCTGGCGTGTCTTCTGTCGCTCGACCGGATGTTCGCGCTGGACTGGGAGGACGGGTCGCTCGACCTGCTGGCCACCGCGCCGGTGCCGCTTGAAGGGGTGGTCGCGGCCAAGGCGCTGGCGCATTGGCTGACCACCGGGCTGCCGCTGGTGGTCGCGGCGCCGCTCTTCGGGCTTCTGCTGAACCTGTCAGGGCCGGGCTACGTGTGGCTGGTCGTGTCGCTGGCGCTCGGCACCCCGGCGCTCAGCGTGATCGGCGCGTTCGGCGCGGCGCTGACGGTGGGGCTCAAGCGCGGCGGGCTTCTGCTGTCTCTGCTGGTGTTGCCGCTCTATGTCCCGACGCTTATCTTCGGGGCCGAGGCCGTGCGCCGCGGCGCCGAGGGGCTGAGCGTCGAGACGCCGCTCCTGATGCTGGCCGGGATCACCGCCGGCACGCTGGCGGTGCTGCCCTTCGCGGCCGCCGCGGCACTGCGCGTGAACCTTCGCTAGCGATCTTTCGACGAAAGATCGCACGTCCGGCTTTTCGACGTAAAACCGGGGTCGCTGCGGCGAAAGTGTCGCCTTGTTGCGGGGCGCGGGCGCGGATAAATCGGGACCATGTCGATCTGGAGATACGCCAACCCGGCCAAGTTCATGGCCACAACCGAGCGGCTGGTGCCGGCCCTTTCGTGGCTGGCCGCCGTGGCGTTGGCCGTGGGGCTGGTCTGGGGGTTCTTCTTCACGCCCGACGATTACCGTCAGGGCTCGACGGTCAAGATCATTTACCTCCACGTGCCCGCGGCGCTGATCGCGATCAACGCGTGGTTCATGATGCTCGCCGCCTCGCTGATCTGGCTGATCCGGCGGCATCACGTCAGCGCCCTGGCGGCCAAGGCGGCCGCTCCGGTGGGCGTGACGATGACGCTGATCGCGCTGGTCACGGGGGCGGTCTGGGGCCAGCCGATGTGGGGCACCTGGTGGGCCTGGGACCCGCGGCTGACGTCATTCCTGATCCTGTTCCTGTTCTACCTGGGCTACATGGCGCTGTGGTCCGCGATCGAGGATCCGGACACCGCCGCCGATCTGACCAGCGTGCTGTGCCTCGTGGGCTCGGTCTTCGCGGTGCTCAGCCGCTACGCGGTGAACTTCTGGAACCAGGGCCTGCACCAGGGCGCATCGCTGTCGCTGGACGCCGAGGAGAACGTGGCCGACGTCTTCTATCTCCCGCTGCTGGTCGCCATCGGCGGGTTCGTTCTTCTGTTCATCGCGCTGGTGCTTCAGCGCACCCGCACGGAAATCCGGGCGCGGCGGCTGCACGCCCTGCGCCTGCGTGAAAGGATGGCGTGATGCCCGACCTTGGGAAGTACGCGGCCGAGGTGCTGACGGCCTATGGCGTGTCTCTGGCGCTGCTGGGTGGCATCGTGTGGCTGTCGATCGCGCGGGGCCGGAAGGTCAAGCGCCAGCTCGAGGCGGCGGAGGCGCGGCGCCGTGGCTAAGATCTCTCCGCTCATGATCCTGCCGCCGGTGCTGTTCGCCGGGCTCGCCGCGACCTTCTGGATCGGCATGCAGCGCGACGACCCCGACGCGCTGCCCTCGGCCATCGCCGGCAAGCCTGCGCCGTCGCTGGAGCTGACGCCGCTGGGCGATCTGCCGGCCTTCGGCGACGAGGCACTGGACGCGCCGGGCGTGAAGTTGGTGAACTTCTGGGCCAGCTGGTGCGCGCCCTGCCGGGTCGAGCACCCGAACCTCGAGGTGCTGGCCGAGGAGGGGGTGCCGATCTACGGCATTAACTACAAAGACAACCCCGACAACGCGCTGTCTTTCCTGGACGAACTGGGCAACCCGTATGTCGCAGTCGCGGCGGACGTGAACGGGCGCACGGCGCTCGACTGGGGGCTCTACGGCGTGCCCGAGACCTATGTCATCGACGGCGACGGGCAGATCGTCCTTCGCTTCGCCGGGCCCATCACCCAAAGGGTGATGGACAGCCAGATCCGGCCGGCGCTGAAAGAGGCGGCGGACTAGGCGCCGGCGGCGAACGCCAGCAGCAGCAGAAGGGCGGTTTCAAAGAAGGGCACGCTGGGCGAGTAGCTTCGCGCGGTGCGCAGGATGTCGTTCAAATACATGCAGTCCCCCAGTGACTGGGTCCAAATAAAACGCGGTCGCGGACGACCGACGAGGAAACAATGCGATGTGGGCCGGATCGGTCCGTTTTTCCGCCACAATCTGGCGGGACGCGGCACGTTCGTTTCCATAGAACGCCGCAATTTTGTCTAAATGTGTGTTCGAATCTAACGGTCTCGGGGCCGCCAGGCGGCCAATGACCCCAAGTAACAGGCGGATTCGGGCGAGAATGTGGCAACGTTTTCCGCTGCGCTGAAATCCGCCGGAACGAAAAAGCCCCGGCGCGATGGCCGGGGCTTTCCAATTCGGTATGCCGTGGCGGTCAGGCCGCCTTGGCGAGGTTGCGCAGCACGTAGTGCAGCACGCCGCCGTTCTCGATGTACTCGATCTCGACCGCGGTATCGATCCGGCTCTTGAGCTGGATTTCCTTCGTGGTGCCGTCGGCATAGGTGATGGTGCAGGGCACCATCGCGCCCGGCTTGGTGTCGCCGGCCAGCCCGGTGATCGAGAACGTCTCTTCCCCGGTCAGGTTCAGCGACGTGCGGTTATCCTCGCCCGTGAACTCGAGCGGGATGACACCCATGCCGACCAGGTTCGAGCGGTGGATACGCTCGTAGCTTTCGGCGATGACCGCCTTCACGCCCAGCAGCGCCGTGCCCTTGGCCGCCCAGTCGCGCGAGGAGCCAGCGCCGTACTGTTCGCCCGCGACGATGACGAGCGGGGTGCCCTGCTTCTGGTACTCCATCGCGGCGTCGTAGATCGGCATCTGCTCGCCGTTCGGGCCCTTGGTGAAGCCGCCCTCGACGCCGTCCAGCATCTCGTTGCGGATGCGGATGTTGGCGAAGGTGCCGCGCATCATCACCTCGTGGTTGCCGCGGCGGCTGCCGTACGAGTTGAACTCGCGCGGGGCGACCTGGCGCTCGACCAGGTACTTGCCTGCCGGAGTGGTGTCCTTGAACGACCCGGCGGGCGAGATGTGGTCGGTCGTGACCATGTCGCCCAGCAGGGCCAGCATGCGCGCGCCCTGGATGTCCGAGATGGTGCCCGGCTCTTTCGACATGTTCTGGAAGTAGGGCGGGTTCTGCACGTAGGTCGAGCTCGCCGGCCAGTCGTAGGTTTCGCTGTCCGTCGTCTCGACCGAGCGCCACTTCTCGTCGCCCTTGAACACGTCGGCGTACTTGGACTGGAACGCCTCGCGCGTGACGGTCTTCTCGACCAGCTCGGCGATCTCGGCCTGGCTCGGCCACAGGTCCTTGAGGTAGACGTCGTTGCCGTCCTTGTCCTTGCCCAGCGGATCGTTGGCGATGTCCACGTTCATGTCGCCCACCAGCGCATACGCCACCACCAGCGGCGGCGAGGCAAGGTAGTTGGCGCGGCAGTCGGGCGAGATGCGGCCCTCGAAGTTCCGGTTGCCCGACAGCACCGACACCGCGATCAGGTCGTTGTCGTTGATCGTCTGGCTGATCTCGGGGTCGAGCGGGCCGGAGTTGCCGATGCAGGTCGTGCAGCCGTAGCCCACGAGGTTGAAGCCGATGGCGTCGAGGTCGTCCTGAAGCCCCGCGGCTTCCAGGTAGGCCGACACCACCTGCGAGCCCGGCGCGAGCGAGGTCTTCACCCAAGGCTTCCGGTCGAGGCCCAGCTCGCGCGCCTTGCGCGCCACGAGGCCCGCGCCGATCATCACGTAGGGGTTCGAGGTGTTGGTGCAGGACGTGATCGACGCGATCACGATCGAGCCGTCGTGAAGCTGGTAGTGGCCGTCGTCGGTCTTCACGAAGCCGCGCTTGTGGTGGCCTTCGTCGCCCGGAATGTCGATCGGCTCGGGGTGGCCGCCTTCGCCTTCCCAGCGGATCTCGGCGTTCTCGGACACCTGCTCGCCGTTGCGCTGACCCTTGAGGTAGTCACGGAACGTCTCGGCCGCCTTGGTCAGCGCGATGTGGTCCTGCGGGCGCTTCGGGCCCGAGATGGCGGGAACGACGGTGCCCATGTCGAGCTCGAGCGTGTCGGTATAGACCGGCTCGTAGCCCGGGTTGCGCCACATGCCGTTGGCCTTGGCATAGGCTTCCACCAGCGCGATCGTCTCTTCCGAGCGGCCGGTCTGGGTGAGGTAGCGAATCGTCTCGTCGTCGATCGGGAAGAAGCCGCAGGTCGCACCGTATTCGGGAGCCATGTTGCCGATGGTCGCCCGGTCGGCGAGCGGCACGTTGTCCAGCCCGTCGCCGTAGAATTCGACGAACTTGCCGACGACGCCCTTCTCGCGCAGCATCTGCACGACGCGCAGCACGAGGTCGGTGGCGGTGGTGCCCTCGACCATGGCGCCGGTCAGCTTGAAGCCCACGACCTCGGGGATCAGCATCGAGATCGGCTGGCCCAGCATCGCGGCCTCGGCCTCGATCCCGCCGACGCCCCAGCCCAGCACGGAGGCGCCGTTGACCATCGTGGTGTGCGAGTCCGTGCCCACCAGCGTGTCGGGATAGGCGACCTCCTCGCCGTTCTGGTCGGTGTCGTTCCAGACCGTCTTGGCCAGGTACTCCAGGTTCACCTGGTGGCAGATGCCGGTGCCCGGCGGCACGACGCGGAAGTTGTTGAACGCGCCCTGGCCCCACTTGAGGAACTGGTAACGCTCGAAGTTGCGCTCGTACTCGCGGTCGACGTTCATCTGGAACGCGCGCGGGTTGCCGAACTCGTCGATCATGACCGAGTGGTCGATGACCAGGTCGACGGGGTTGAGCGGGTTGATCTTCTGCGGATCGCCGCCGAGCGCCTTGATGCCGTCACGCATCGCGGCCAGGTCGACGACGGCCGGCACGCCGGTGAAGTCCTGCATCAGCACGCGAGCGGGGCGATAGGCGATCTCGCGCTTGGACTTGCCGCCGTTGGCGCCCCAGTCGGCGAACGCCTTGATGTCGTCGGTCGTGACGGTCTTGCCGTCCTCGAACCGCAGCATGTTCTCGAGCACGACCTTCAGCGCGGCGGGCAGGCGACCGAAGTCACCCAGGCCGGCCTCGGTGGCGGCGTCGATGGAATAGTAGGCATAGCTCTTGCCGCCGACCTGCAGCGACTTTCGGGTCTTGGAACTGTCGTGTCCGACCTGGATGGGCATCTGGCCTCTCCCTGGCTTTGCGTGAAACTTGCGCCTCAAGTGCCGCAGGGAAAGGCGCGGCGCAAGAGGATCGCGCGCTGTATACCATTGTGCACAAGCATTGGCGAGTGGCATTCTCGCCGCACGATGACGGACGCACGCGGTTTCTCTCAAAACCTTGATTGGTCTTGGCGGTTCCGCTTGCGTAGGCAAGAGTGCACCATCTGCGAGGGGACAATATGCGCGCGCTTCCAACGGCGGTACTGGCGGTCTGGCTTGGGGTCACAGGGGCCGTCGAAGCGGGCGATCAGCCGGTGGTGATCGAGCTTTTCACCTCTCAGGGGTGTTCCTCGTGCCCGCCTGCGGACGCGCTGCTGACGCAACTCGCGGACCGCGACGACGTTCTGCCGCTGGCCCTGCACGTGGATTACTGGGACTATATCGGCTGGAAGGACAAGTTCGCCTCGCCCGCTTACTCGGCCCGGCAGAAGGCGTATGCGCACGCCAACGGCGAACGCTCGGTTTATACGCCGCAGATGATTGTCGGCGGAAAGGACCACGTCCTGGGCTACCGCCCGATGGAGCTGGCCGAGCTGATCCAGGCGCACCGCGACGTGCCGGACCCGGTTGCGCTGGACGTGGCGCGCGAAGGGCGCGAACTGCATATCGAGGCACGTCCCGAAGGCGAGAGCCTTGGTCCCCTGGTCGTTCAGCTCGTCACCTACGCCCCCGAGAAGACGGTGGATATCGAGCGGGGCGAGAACGCGGGCAAGCGCCTGACCTATTCCAACGTGGTCACGAGCTGGAGCGTGCTGGGCGAGTGGAACGGCTCAAAGCCCCTGACGCTGACGACCGAGCTGCCCGAGGACGCGCCCGCGGCGGTTCTGTTTCAGCGCAAGGGTCACGGACCCGTGGTGGCCGCCGCCCGGGTCGACTGACTTTCCGGCTTCCAGCGCCGGTGGATCCAGAACCACTGGTCCATGTGGCTGCGCACCTGCCGTTCCAGCAAATCGTTGAGCTCCTGCGTCATGGTCACCGGGTCGCTGTGGGCCACCGGCGCGTCGGTGATCAGGTCGAAGTTCAGCCCGTCGGGCCGGCGGATGCCGTAGATCGGGATCAGCAGCGCGTCGTGGTTCAGCGCCCACTGGCAGACCGAGGTCGCCGTGGGCGCCGGCTTGCCGAAGAAGGTCACCGGCGCGCCCTTGGACGAGTAGATATCCGTCAGGATGCCCACCATGCCGCCATTGGCCAGGTGCCGCACGAAGCGCGGCACGCCGTAGCGGTCTGCGGGAAAGACGGGGCCGTTTTCCTCCAGCGTCTTGACGTACTTGGTGTTGAACGGCTCGATCCGCATCGGCCGGTAAAGCCCTGCCAGCGTGTAGCCCTGCGCCGAGAGCGCGGCGCGCAGCGCGTCGAAATTGCCGATATGGGCGGTGACCAGGATGACCGGCCGGCCCTCGGCCCGCGCCTGCTTCATCGGCTCGACCCCCTGTCCCGACAGCGGCGTGTCGGCAAGGCGGCGGCGGAACTCGGCGCCAGAGTAGATCTCGATCATTGTGCGGCCCCAGTTGTCGGGGACCGCGCGGGTCAGGCGCCCCACCTCGGCCTCGGGCAGGTCGGGCATGACGTGGGCAAGGTTGTCCCGAATGCGCCGGTCCCATTTGAGAAGTGGCGCCACGACCCGCGCCATCAGCCAGCCCATCATCGGCACGCGCACGCGGTAGGGGATGCGCAGCACGCCCCACAGGAGCGCCGCGATCACGTGAGAGGTGATCCTGTCCCTGGTGACGTTGCGGTTCTTCTTGCCCATCGATCCCCCGGTGCGGTCCGGCGCGACGTCGCGTCGTGCGCCGCGCCCGTCTTAGTGTTGCGCCGGAACGACCACAAGCGCAGGGCTGGGCGGGGTGGTCAGTCGTCGTCGCCCACCAGCGTGATCTCGCGCGAGTCCAGAAGCTGGCGGATGGTGTCGAGCACCTGCCGGCGCGCGTTCTCGGCCTGCTTGGCCTTCACGCCGGCGAGCTCTCCGGCCTCGTCGCGGATCGCCCCGGCCATGCGCTTGGACATGTTGTCCATCAGGAACTCGACCGTGTCCTGCGTCTTCGGATCGGTGGCGGCGACGATGGTGACCAGAGCGGACTGATCGACGCTGCGAAGGATCACCGGCACGTCCAACGGCTCGACCCGCCTGGGAATATCCTCGAACGTGAAGATGGCGCGCCGCACCTCGGCGGCGAACGCCTCGTCCTCTTCCTCCAGCCCCTTGAGCACGCCTTCTCGGGTGTCGGCCTCGGACACGTTGAGGATCGCGCCCACGCGGTCCACTGCGCCGCTGACGAAGGCGCGTGGCGGCTCGGCCTTGAGCGCGGCGGCCAGCGACAGCCCGATGCGGCGCACGGTGTCGGGCGCGATCTCGGCCGTTTCGGACACGGCATAGGTGATGCGCCGCGCCCGGTCGCCGGGCAGGCGGCCCAGCAGTTCGGCCGCCTTCGACACCTTCAGCTTCGACAGGATCACCGCCGCCACCTCGGCGCTTTCCTCGCGCAGGAAGGGCAAAAGGCGTTCGACCTCGATCTCGGCGATGGTGTCCCAGGGGTCGTGGGTCCAGACCAGCCCCGACTGGCTGCGCAGGCGCGCGGCGATGTCCGGGCTGATCGCCCCCTCGAGGATCGACAACACCCCGTCGAGCCCGCCGGGAAACGACAGGCCCACCGCCTCGAGCTCGGCGGCGAATTCCTCGACCACCTCCTGCAACGTGGCGCGGTCGATATAGCGCATCTGGCTCATCTGTGCGGCCAGTTCGGTCTGAAGCGACTCGGGCAGTTCCGACAGCGGCAGTTGTGCCCCCTCGGCAAGAAGCAGGCGCACGACCACCGCGGCCTTCTGCCGGCGGGTCAGGTGCGCCTTCGCCGCGGGCGAGTCCGCCCCGGCCGTCCAGTTTCCGTCCGTCGCTGTGGAAAGTTCGGTGCCGCTCAATCCCGTCCTCCGCGCCTGACGGGGCCAAGGTGGCAGAGCCGGCTTAACGCGCGCTTACCGCGAGCGGTGGGCGAACCGATCCGCCCGCCGCGAAGGGTCAGCCGGTGACCTGCTCGACGCAGGTGCCGGCCTCGGCGTCATAGACCATGCCCTCGGCGCAGGACGTCGCGGTCTGGTCGGTGTGCCCCGTCCAGCACGCGGCGCTGGCCGACAGCGCCGGCGCAAGCGCCAGGACGACGGCGGTAAGAAGCGTCTTGGTCATGGATACGTCCTCCTGTTTCCGGACGCCTCAAATGATAGACTGACGCAGGGGAAAGTCACCTGCGGCGGACCGTCCCGGCGGCTCGCCGCCACCTGTTTCAGCTTTCGCCGAAAACCCGAGCAAAGATCGTGTCCACGTGCTTGGTGTGATAGCCGAGGTCGAACTTTTCCTCGATCTCGGCCTCGCTCATCACCGCGGTCACGTCGGCGTCGGCCTTGAGCTCTTCCATGAAGTCCGCGCCCTGTTCCCAGACCTTCATCGCGTTGCGCTGCACCAGCGAATACGCGTCCTCGCGGCTCACGCCCTTCTGCGTCAGCGCCAGAAGCACCCGTTGCGAATGCACCAGCCCGCGAAACTTGTTCATGTTGGCGATCATGTGCTCGGGGTAAACCACCAGCTTGTCGACCACCTGCGTCAGCCGCGCCAGCGCGAAGTCCAGCGTCACGGTCGCGTCCGGGCCGATGTTGCGCTCGACCGACGAGTGCGAGATGTCGCGCTCGTGCCAGAGCGCCACGTTTTCCATCGCCGGGACCACCGCCATGCGCACCAGCCGGGCGAGGCCGGTCAGGTTCTCGGTCAGCACCGGGTTGCGCTTGTGCGGCATCGCGGAAGAGCCCTTCTGGCCCTTCGAGAAGAACTCCTCGGCCTCAAGCACCTCGGTGCGCTGCATATGCCGGATCTCGATGGCAAGGTTCTCGATCGACGAGGCGACAACGCCGAGCGCGGCGAAGAACGCCGCGTGCCGGTCGCGCGGGATGACCTGCGTGCTGATCGGCTCGGGGGTCAGGCCCATCTTCGCGCAGACGTGCTCCTCGACCCGCGGGTCGATGTTGGCGAAGGTGCCCACGGCGCCGCTGATCGCGCCGGTGGCGATTTCCTCGCGCGCGGCCAGAAGGCGGCGCTTGTTGCGCTCCATCTCGGCGTAGAAGCGGGCGAAGGTCAGGCCCATGGTCGTCGGCTCGGCGTGGATGCCGTGGGAGCGGCCGATGCGCACCGTGTCCTTGTGCTCGAACGCGCGGCGCTTGAGCGCGCCCAGCAGCCCGTCCATGTCGGCCAGCAGGATGTCGGCGGCGCGCACGAGTTGGACGTTGAACGTGGTGTCCAGCACGTCCGAACTCGTCATCCCCTGATGCACGAAGCGAGCGGCGTCGTTGCCGATAATCTCGGCCAGGTGGGTGAGGAAGGCAATCACGTCGTGCCTGGTCACCGCCTCGATCTCGTCGATGCGGGCGACGTCGAACTCCACGTCCTTCGCCTTCCACACGGCCTCCGCGTTCTCCTTCGGGATTACGCCAAGCGTGGCCTGCGCGTCGCAGGCATGCGCCTCGATCTCGAACCAGATGCGGAACTTGGTTTCCGGCGACCAGATGGCGACCATGTCGGGACGGGAGTAGCGAGGGATCATGGGAAGGCTTCCGCAGCGTCGTTGATGGGGTCGCGCGCCTCTTAGACCGCGCATCCCTGCGTCACAAGGGCTGGCGCTTCGCCGCCCGCCGCCCGATGCTGCGGCCGTTGAGATGAGAGGCAGGATGACGCTGAGGATCGAGGATTTCGAGGGAAGTTGGACCCTGTCGCGGTGCATCGAGGATCACCGCGCCGGAGCGACGGGCAGGCTCGAGGGCGAGGCGCAGGTCGCGTCGGGGCAGGGCGGGCACGTCTATATCGAAAGTGGCACCCTGCGCCTGCCGGGCCAGCCGCCCCTCACGGCCGAGCGGCGCTACCTCTGGCGGCCCGCCCCGGGCGGCGTCGCCGTGCACTTCGACGACGGCCGCTTCTTCCACCTCATGGCGCTCGACGCCCCGCACGCGACGGCGGATCACGACTGCGACCCCGACCGCTACGAGGTCCGCTACGACTTCTCCGCCTGGCCCCAATGGCGCGCGGTGTGGGAGGTGCGCGGTCCGCGCAAGGACTACCGGCTCGAGAGCCTCTACCGCCGCTGACGCGCGTGGCTCTTGCGAGCGCGCGGCAATGGGTGCAGAACCGAGCGAAACGCAAGACAATCGGAGACGGACATGGCCACGAGTTTGACGGACAGGGTGCTGGTCGAGGCGATCGGCCCGCGCGAGGGCACGGCGCTGCGCATCAAGCAGGCGGTTCTGGTGGTGCTGGGCATCGCCGCGCTGGCGGTCGCCGCCAAGATCAAGGTGCCGATGTGGCCGGTGCCGGTGACGATGGGCACGTTCGCCGTGCTCGGTATCGGCGCGGCCTACGGCCCCCGGCTCGGGCTGGCGACGATCCTGGGTTACATGCTGCTGGGCGCGGTGGGCTTCGATGTCTTCGCCGGCTCGGGCGCCGAGGCGTCGGGCCTGATCTACATGTTGGGCGGCACCGGCGGCTACCTCGTGGGCTTCGTGCTGGCCGCGGTCGCGCTCGGCGCGCTGGCACGGCAGGGCTGGGACCGGTCGGTGACGAAGATGGCCGCCGCCATGCTGATCGGCAACGCCATCATCTATGCGCCGGGCCTGCTGTGGCTGGGCCAGCTTTACGGCTGGGACCAGCCGATCCTGGCCTGGGGCCTGACGCCGTTCCTGATCGGCGATGCGCTCAAGCTGGTGCTGGCCGCGCTCCTGCTGCCCGCGCTGTGGAAGGCCGTGGGCGACGCCCGCGCCTGATCCCGCAGGACCCCGGCAATCACGAAAGGCGCGGCCCCGGCCGCGCCTATTTCTTTGCAGGTGTCCCGGCCGACAGGGACAGGACAAGCGGTGTCTGCTAGGCTGTCGCGACCCGTTGGGGGGGGCTGTCATGCCACTGATCGACATCCATGTCCTGGAAGGCGTCTTTTCAGAAGAGGAAAAGGCGCGCCTCATCACCGAGACCGCGAAGGCGTTCGGAGCGGTCGCCGGGAAAACCTTGCAGGACAACACATCGGTGCGCGTTCACGAGGTCAAGAGCGGAGACTGGGGCGGGGCCGACGGCGTCTGGACGACCGAGACGGCGCTGAAGTTGAAGAGCGGCGGATAGCGAGCCCGCCAAAGCAGGGCGCCACCTCCTCTCGCACGTGCAGGCCAGGCGACCCGACGCGCCGCGCACACATATCCCTCGTCCTCTGCCCACCGCCCGCGCGGTCCCCTGTCTTCCTCTTGCTACAAATACTCCCGCCGGAGGCACGCACGAAGGGCGTTCCGGCCGCCGGTCCGCCGCCCGCGACCGCCCCCCGGAACGCGACACGGCCCGCCGGAGGACCGACGGGCCGTGCGCGCTGAGAGCCGCCGAGGGAGAGGGGCGGCGGGAGGAAGTCAGAGGAACATCTGCAACGCCTGCGCACCGGGCATGTGCATCAGGCCGATCAGCGCGCCGGTCAGCCCCATCGCCCGCGCCGTGCCGTTGATCGAGCCGCCCGACAGCAGGTTGTACGTCATCATCCCCGCCCCGATGGGGAAGGACATGATGCACAGCGTCGAGTTCAGCGTGTAAAGGGTCAGTTTCGCCGGCAGGTTCATGCCGTTGCGGTCGGTCTCCTCGATCGCGTCGACGGGCGGCAGCGGCTGAAGCCGCATCTTCGCGCGCCGCCGCGCCTCGATCGCCTCGTGCCGGATCGCGGCCTCGGCGCCGACCGGGCGGCGGTCGACGGCGGCCTCGGCGGCCATCTGCGGCACCGCCATCGTCTGCGCGCGCTGCGCGGCCCGCCGGCGTGCCGTGGTGCCCGACGGCTCGAACCGGCGCACGGTGGGGCGCTCGACGACCGTCTCGCGGCCCGGCTCGGTGATGTAGCGGCCGCCCTTGTGGCGCCATTCGACGCGGCTGGCGGGGATGTTCAGGATGAAGTGGCGGACGATGTCGGCGCAGACCCGGAAGCGGGTCTTGGCCATCTCGCGCGGCTGCGGCGCGTCGACGGGGCTTTCCACCGCGACGCGGACCTCGTCGGCGTCCTCGGAATCAAGGCTGACGGACACGACGAGGTCGCGGCTGACGAACTGGATCTCGTCGGTGCCGATCAGGTCGGTCCGGTCGAAGGCGACGCCCTTGGCGGCCAGCTTCTTCTCGATGGTCTCGGCCAGCGCGCTGGTGGCGAGCTGGACTGTGCCCTCGTAGGAAATGACGGCGGTCGTCTCCTCGAATCTCTGAGCCATGACGCTTCTCCCGGTGGCTTTCTGCTCGAGGCCAGATTCGCCGCAAAATGCGGAAAGATTTGGGCGAGGCTTTGGCAATTCGGCTGCGGCAAGGCCTTCCGTCCGGGCGCTGAGACGAAAAAGGGGCGCCCGGTGGGCGCCCCTTCGCTGTCTCGCCGGTCCGGCGGGGATCAGCAGCTGTAGTACAGCTTGAATTCCACCGGGTGCGGGGTGTGCTCGTAGGCGTAGATCTCTTCCCACTTGAGGTCCATGTAGCCCTCGATCTGGTCGCGGGTGAACACGTCGCCCGCCAGCAGGAAGTCCATGTCCTTCTCGAGCTCTTCCATCGCCTCGCGCAGCGACGCGCAGACCGTCGGGATTCCGGCCAGTTCCTCGGCGGGCAGGTCGTAGAGGTCCTTGTCCATCGCTTCGCCGGGGTTGATCTTGTTCTTGATGCCGTCGATGCCGGCCATCAGGAGCGCCGCGAAGCACAGGTAGGGGTTCGCCGACGGGTCGGGGAACCGGGCCTCGACGCGCTTGCCCTTCGGGCTTTCCGACCACGGGATACGCACGCAGCCCGAGCGGTTGCGGGCCGAGTAGGCGCGCAGAACCGGCGCCTCGAAGCCCGGGATCAGGCGCTTGTACGAGTTGGTCGAGGGGTTGGTGAAGGCGTTGAGCGCCTTGGCGTGCTTGAGGATGCCGCCGATGAACCACAGCGCCTCGTCCGACAGGTCGGCGTACTTGTCGCCCGCGAAGAGCGGCTTGCCGTCCTTCCAGATCGACATGTTGACGTGCATGCCGGTGCCGTTGTCGCCCGCGATGGGCTTCGGCATGAACGTGGCCGACTTGCCATAGGCGTGGGCGACGTTCTGGATGACGTATTTGTACTTCTGCAGGTTGTCACCCTGGTCGGTCAGGGTCGAGAAGATCATGCCCAGCTCGTGCTGGCACGACGCCACCTCGTGGTGGTGCTTGTCGACCTTCATGCCCATGCGCTTCATCGTCGACAGCATCTCCGAGCGGATGTCCTGGCCGTCGTCGATCGGGTTCACCGGGAAGTAGCCGCCCTTGACGCCCGGACGGTGGCCCATGTTGCCCATCTCGTACTCGGTGTCGCTGTTCCAGGACGCGTCGATCGCGTCGACCTGGTAGGACACCTTGTTGATGCCGACCTGGAAGCGGACGTCGTCAAACAGGAAGAACTCGGCCTCGGGGCCGAAGTAGGCGGTGTCGCCGATGCCCGACGAGCGCAGGTATTCCTCGGCGTTGCGCGCAGTGCCGCGCGGGTCGCGGGCGTAGCGTTCGTTGGTGTCCGGCTCGAGCACGGTGCAGTGCATCGCCAGCGTCTTCTCGGCGTAGAACGGGTCGATATAGGCCGAGCCCGGATCGGGCATCAGCTTCATGTCGGACTGGTCGATGGTCTTCCAGCCGGCGATCGACGAGCCGTCGAACATGAAGCCTTCGTCCAGAAAGTCCTCGTCGACCTGGTCGGCCATGATCGTGACGTGCTGCAGCTTCCCGCGCGGATCGGTGAAGCGGATATCGACGTATTCGACCTCTTCGTCCTTGATCGTCTTGAGAACGTCAGACTTGCTCATGGTTACTCGTTTCCTTGGTTCGTTTGATGTGGGTCCCGGTGCGCGAGGCGCCCGGGTGGCGGAATGTCCCTGCGTTTCGGTGGCGCGTCAGAGCGCCTCGGCGCCGGTCTCCCCGGTGCGGATGCGGATCGCCTGCTCGACGGGCGAGACGAAGATCTTGCCGTCGCCGATCTTGTCGGTCTTGGCCGCGGCGATGATCGCCTCGACGGCGGCGTCCACCTGGTCGTCGCTCAGCACGACCTCGACCTTCACCTTGGGCAGAAAGTCGACGACATACTCGGCGCCGCGATAAAGCTCGGTGTGCCCCTTCTGGCGGCCGAAGCCCTTGACCTCGAGCACGCTCAGCCCCTGCACGCCGATGTCCTGCAGCGCCTCCTTCACCTCGTCGAGTTTGAAGGGCTTGATGATCGCTTCGATCTTCTTCATGCGCCGACTCCCTGTAAGCATGCCGTTCCCGGGTGAGACCACTTCTCATTCCGCGTCACAATTCGGTAGGGTGCGAGAGAAAGCGGCCCACTGCCGAATTGCTACGCTGTGCCGCGAAAATGTGCAAATCGCTCATTCCGTGGGCATCTTGTGAACAGGGGAGCGGCGCCGATGCCCATTTGCCTGACATCCGACCAGATGCGCGCGGTCGAGCGCGCCGCGATCGACAGCGGCCGCGTGACCGGGCAGGGCCTGATGGAGCGGGCGGGCGAGGGCGTGGTCTCGGCCATTCTCGACTACTTTCCGGCGCTCGCCGCCGTACCCGGCCGGGCGCTGGTGCTGTGCGGGCCGGGCAACAACGGCGGCGACGGCTTCGTCGTCGCGCGTCTGCTGCGCGCGCGCGGCTGGCGGGTCGAGCTGCGCCTGCTGGGCGAGGTCGCCCGGCTCACGGGCGACGCGGCGACCGCCTGCCGCAACTGGGGCGGCGAGGTCCTGCCGCTGGACGAGACGCCGGATGACGCGCTTCAGGCCGCCGACCTGGTGGTCGACGCGCTGTTCGGCACCGGGCTCCAGCGGCCCCTGTCGCCCGACCTGGCGGGGCTTCTGCACCGTGCCGCGCGGCGGCCGCTGGTGGCGGTGGACATCCTCAGCGGCATCTGCGCGGACAGCGGTCGGTTGCTGGCCGACCCCGACCGGGCGGCGCAGGCCGCGCTGACCGTCACCTTCGACGCGCCCAAGCGCGGGCACCTCATGGCCGAGGGCGCGGCGCGCAGCGGTGCGCTCGCCGTCGTGCCCATCGGGCTGGCCCGCGAGGTCGAAGAGGCGTCGCGGGACCCGGCGGTGGCCCGCTGCCCGGACGCCGCCACGCTCGACCCGCGGGCGCTCGGCAAGGCGGGGGGTGGGCACAAGTACGCCCACGGCCATGTGCTGGTCCTGTCGGGCGGGCCGGGGCGCGGCGGCGCGGCGCGCATGGCCGCGCGCGGGGCGCTTCGCATGGGCGCGGGGCTAGTGACGCTGGGCTGCCCGCCCGACGCGGTGCCCGAGAATGCCGGCCGGCTCGACGCGATCATGCTGCGCCCGGTGGCCGACGCGGTGGCGTTGGGCGAGATGCTGGAGGACGCCCGGCTCGACACCCTCTGCCTCGGCCCCGGGCTGGGCCATGGCGACGGCGTGCGCGACACGGTGCTGACGGCCCTGCGCGCCGGGCGGGGTACGGTGCTGGACGCCGACGCCCTGACCAACTTCAAGGACGATCCCGAGACGCTGTTCGCCGCGCTGCATCCCGGCGCGGTGCTCACGCCGCATCCGGGCGAGTTCGCGCGGCTGTTTCCCGACCTCGCCGGGCGGCTGAAGGGCGTGCCGGAGCACGGCCCGGCCTATTCCAAGGCCGACGCGGCGGCCGAGGCGGCGGCGCGGTCGGGCGCTGTCGTGCTGCTCAAGGGCGTGGACACGGTGGTGGCCGCGCCGGACGGACGGCTGTCGCTGCACGCGGCCGTGCGCGCGCGCGAGGTGCCGTGGCTGGCCACCGCCGGGGCGGGAGACGTGCTGGCGGGCTTCGTCGCCGGCCTTCTGGCGCGCGGCCTGCCCGCGTTCGAGGCCGCCGAGGCCGCCGTCTGGCTGCACGCCGAGACCGCGCGCCGCTTCGGCCCCGGCCTGATCGCCGAGGATCTGCCGGAGACGCTGCCGGCCGTCCTGCGCGACCTCGCCCCGACGGGCTGACCGCCACCGCTGTTGCGCCGCCGCGGCGCGCGCGCCACAAAGGCGGCGAGGGTCGAGAAGGAGGAGTTTCATGGCCGAGCCGCTGTCCGTCGCGCTGGTGGGGATCGGGAAGATCGCCCGGGATCAGCACATTCCCGCGCTCAACGCCGATCCCGACTGGACGCTGGCCGCCACCGTCAGCCGGTCGGGCGGCGTGGACGGCGTCGAGAATTTCGCCGACCTGCCGCAGATGCTGGAAGCCCGGCCCGATATCGGTGTCGTCTCGCTCGCCGTGCCGCCGGTGCCGCGCTTCGCCATGGCCGCGGCCGCCATCGGGGCGGGACGGCACGTGATGCTGGAAAAGCCGCCGGGCGCAACGCTGGCCGAGTGCCACGCTCTGTCCGCGCAGGCGCAGGCGGCGGGCGTAACCCTCCATGCCACCTGGCACAGCCGCATGGCGCATGGCGTGGCGGCGGCGAAGGAGTGGCTGGCCGAACGCGAGCTGAAGCGCCTGCGCGTGACGTGGAAAGAGGACGTGCGCCGCTGGCATCCGGGGCAGGAATGGATCTGGCAGGCCGGCGGGCTGGGTGTCTTCGACCCGGGCATCAACGCGCTGTCCATCCTGACCGAGATCCTGCCCGCCCCGGTGCACCTGTCGCGCGCCGTGCTCGACTTCCCCGGGAACCGCGACACGCCCATCGCCGCCGAGCTCGACTTCGCCCATCCCGGCGGGGCCGAGGTGTCGGCGGTGTTCGACTGGCGGCAGGAGGGGCCGCAGACCTGGGACATCGAGGCCGAGACCGACGCCGGGACCATGCGGCTGAGCGACGGCGGCGCCACCTTCCGCGCCGAGGGCGCCGCGCCCGTCGAGGGGCCGGACCGCGAATACCCCCGGCTCTACGCCCGCATGGCCGAACTCGTGCGCGCCGGCACGTCCGAGGTCGACCTTGCCCCGATGGTGCACGTGGCCGACGCCTTCACGCTGGGCCGGCGGCGGGTGGTCGAACCGTTCGACTGGTGATCAGCGCTCCAGCCGTACGTCCGCAAGGCTCTCAACGAACGCCTCGACGAACTCCAGCGCCAGGACCGACTGCGGCGACAGGCGCGACAGCAGGATATCGAGGTTGTGCGGCACGCGCGGCCAGAACGGCCGGATGGCGATCCCGGTATGCAGGTACTCGCGCGCGTCGAGCTCGCTGACGACGGTGACGCCGAAGCCCTCGGCCACCATGCGACAGGCGGCCGAGAACTGGCGCGTCTCGACGGTCGAACGCGGCTGCACGCCCGCCTCGTCGAACGCACGCATCAGGCTGCAACAGAACGGCTCGTCCCGGCGCGCGTGGATCAGCCTCTCGCCGCGCAGGTCGTGGGGCGTGATCTCGTCGCGCGCCGCCAGCGGGTGGCCCGGCGGCAGTACGCAGACGGTGCGGACCTGCACGCGGGTGCGGGTGACGGCGGCGTGGCCCTCGAAGTCGGCGGTCAGGCCGATGTCGCAGTTCTCGGCCACGATCCAGTCGAGGATGCGCTCGGGCCGGTCGGGTTCAAGCGTGGCGAACACGCCCTCGCGTTGCGACAGGAAGCGGGCGAGCACCGAGGGCAGGTGGACGGTGGCGAATCCCGGCAGGCAGGTGATCCGCAGCCGCCCCTGCGGCTGGCCCTGCAACTCGCGCGTCAGCTTTTCGAACCCCGACAGCGCCTCGAGCACGCGGCCGGTTTCGCTGAGCAGGTAGCGCGCCTCCTGTGTGGGGACCATCGCGCCGCCGTCGCGGGCGAAAAGCGGCACGCCCACCGATGCCCCCAAATCGCGCACCAGCCGGCTGACGGCGGGCTGCGACACGCCCAGAAGCGCGGCGGCGCGGGTGAAGCTGCCGGTCTGCGCCACTGCCTGGAAGGCTTCAAGCTGGCGCACGCGGACGCCGGCGCCGGTGCGGGTGTGGTCGGTCATGCGGCGAAATCCCCGGCGGAAACGGCACCCCCTGTGTGCCGTCGCTGCTTCATAACATCAGGTTATAAACATTGTTGGAAAATTTTCATTTGATGCATCGCCACTTTGCTGGCTTTTTGTGCAGCAGCAGGTGCGGCTGCCGGCGGAACATTTCGCTCCGGTCGCGCTGCGCAGCAAACAATAAACGGGGACGTTCCGATGAAATCCACTCTTTCGATGACGGCCATGGCCTCGGTCATGGCGCTTGCCGCTCCGGCCGCCATGGCGCAGACCGAGATCAACTTCTGGCACGCCATGGGCGGCGCGCTCGGCGAGAAGGTCGAGGAGATGGCCACCGCCTACAACGAAAGCCAGGACGACTTCGTCGTCGTGCCCACCTACAAGGGCAACTACACCGAGAACATGACCGCCGCGATCGCCGCCTTCCGCGCCGGCGAGCAGCCGCACATCGTGCAGGTGTTCGAGGTCGGCACCGCCACGATGATGGCCGCGCAGGGCGCGATCAAGCCGGTCTACGAGGTGATGGAAAACGCCGATATCGAGTGGAGCAGCGACGCCTATCTGCCGGCCGTGCGCTCGTACTACTCGACCCCCGAGGGCCAGCTTCTGTCGCTGCCCTTCAACTCGTCGACGCCGGTGATGTGGTACAACCAGGACCTGCTGGACCAGGCGGGCAAGGACGTGCCGCAGACCTGGGACGAGGTGTTCGAGCTGGCCGACGCGCTGCAGGCCGAGGGCCATGAGTGCGCCGTGTCGTTCGGCTGGCAGTCCTGGTCGATGATCGAGAACTACCTGGCCTGGCACAACCAGCCCATCGGCACCCAGCAGAACGGCTTTGCCGGGTTCGACACCGAGCTGACCATCGACGAAAGCGAGGACCTGGCCAACCTGCTGCAGCGCATCGCCGACAGCCAGGAAGACGGAACCTTCGTCTACGGCGGTCGTCGCGGCGACTCGCTCCCGCTGTTCACCAGCGGCGAGTGCGCGCTGTGGATCAACTCGTCGGCCTACTACCCCGACATGGTCGAGCAGGCCGAGTTCAACTTCGGCCAGACCATGCTGCCGCTGAACACCGAGGCCGCGGACGCGCCGCAGAACTCGATCATCGGCGGCGCCACGCTGTGGGTGCTGTCGGGCCACGAGGACGCGGACTACCAGGGTGTGGCCGAGTTCTTCGACTTCATCTCGCAGCCCGAGATCCAGGCCGACTGGCACATGTCCACGGGCTATGTCCCGATCACCACGGCGGCCTACGAGCTGGCCCAGGAGCAGGGCTTCTACGACGAGAACCCGGGCACCCAGACCGCCATCGAGCAGCTGTCGCTGAACGAACCGACCGCCAACTCGGCCGGCCTGCGCTTCGGCAACTTCGTGCAGATCCGTGACGTGATCAACGAAGAGCTTGAGGACCTCTGGAGCGGCGACCAGACCGCCGAAGAGGCGCTGTCGAACGCGGCCGAGCGTGGCAACGCCATGCTGCGCGACTTCGAAGACACCAACATGTAAGACCGCGCCATCTGGCGCCGGGGGCGGGCCGACAGGCACCGCCCCCTTTTCGTTGCAACATCGGAGGATGCCGCCCCGTGCGCACCAAGAGGGTTACCTTCCGCCACCGCTGGTTACCGTACCTGCTGGTGGCGCCCCAGATCGTCATCACGGCGGTCTTCTTTCTCTGGCCGGCGAGCCAGGCCATCTACCAGTCCGTCCTGCGCGAGGACGCCTTCGGTCTGAAGACCGAGTTCGTGGGCCTCGCCAACTTCGAACGCCTGTTCAGCGACAGCGCCTACCTGGAAAGCTTCTGGACCACGATCGTCTTCAGCGCACTGGTCGCAGGCCTGTCGATGGGCATCGCGCTGGTGCTGGCCGTAATGGCCGACCGCGTGATCAAGTCGGCGCTGGTCTACCGCACCGTGCTGATCTGGCCCTACGCCGTGGCCCCCGCCATCGCGGGCGTGCTTTGGTGGTTCCTGTTCAACCCCACCATCGGCATCGGCGCTTACGCCATGGGCCAGCTCGGCTACGACTGGAACCATTTCCAGGACGGCAACGACGCCATGGCACTGATCGTCATCGCGGCGGCGTGGCGGCAGGTGAGCTATAACTTCCTGTTCTTCCTCGCCGGGCTCCAGGCGATCCCGCGCTCGCTGATCGAGGCCGCGGCCATCGACAATGCCGGGCCGTTCAAGCGCTTCTGGTCGATCCAGCTGCCGCTCCTGTCGCCGACGGTTTTCTTCCTTCTGGTCGTCAACGTCGTCTACGCCTTCTTCGAAACCTTCGGCATCGTGCACGCCACCACCGGCGGCGGTCCGGGCAACGAGACGGTGATCCTGGTCTACAAGGTCTGGCGGGACGCCTTCGAGGGCCTGAACCTCGGCTCCTCGGCGGCGCAGTCCGTGATCCTCATGGTCATCGTGATCGCGCTGACCGCGATCCAGTTCCGTTACATCGAACGCAGGGTGGAATACTGATGGTCGAACGCAGACCCGTCCTGAACTTCGTCCAGCACTTCGTGCTGATCCTCGGCGCGGCGATCTTCGCCTTCCCGATCTACCTGGCCTTCGTTGCCTCGACCCATACCGGGATCGAGGTGAACCGGGGCCTGCCGCTTCTGCCCGGCGACCAGTTCTTCCAGAACTATGCGACGGTGCTGGGAGAGGGGCTGTCGACCGCCGGCGCGCCGCCCATCGGGCTGATGCTGATGAACTCGACGATCATGGCGATGGCCATCGCGCTGGGAAAGATCGCGATCTCGCTGCTGTCGTCCTTCGCCATCGTCTATTTCAAGTTCCCGTTCCGGGTTCTGGCGTTCTGGACGATCTTCATCACGCTGATGCTGCCGGTCGAGGTGCGTATCCTGCCCACCTACGAGGTCGTGGCGCAGCTGGGCATGCTGAACTCCTATGCCGGCCTGTCCATCCCGCTCATCGCCTCGGCGACGGCGACGTTCCTGTTCCGGCAGTTCTTCATGACCGTGCCGGAAGAGCTGACCGAGGCGGCGCGTATCGACGGGGCCGGGCCGATGAAGTTCTTCCGCGACATCCTGGTGCCGCTGAGCCGGACCAACCTGGCCGCGCTGTTCGTGATCCTCTTCATCTACGGCTGGAACCAGTACCTCTGGCCGCTGCTCGTGACCACGGACGAGAGCTATTACACCGTCGTCATGGGCATCAAGCGGATGGCGAATGCCGGCGACTCGTTGCCGGAATGGCACCTCATCATGGCGACCGCGATCCTCGCGCTCCTGCCCCCCGTCATCGTGATCCTCGGCATGCAGCGCCTGTTCGTGCGCGGGCTCGTCGAGGTCGAGAAGTAAAGAGAAGACATGGCAGACATCACACTGAACCATATCCGCAAGGTCTATCCCGGCGGGGTCGAGGCGATCCCCGGCCTGTCCGTCGACATCGAGGACGGCGAACTCTGCGTGCTCGTCGGGCCCTCGGGCTGCGGCAAGTCCACGCTCCTGCGCATGGTCGCGGGGCTCGAGGAAGTGACGGGCGGCGAGATCTCGATCGGCGGGCGCAAGGTCAACGACCTGGAGCCGGCGGACCGCGACATCGCGATGGTGTTCCAGAACTACGCGCTCTACCCGCACATGTCGGTCTACGAGAACATGGCCTATGGCCTGAAGAACCAGGGCACGCCCAAGGCCGAGATCCGCGAGCGCGTGAACGAGGCCGCGGGCATCCTGGGCCTCGCGGACTTCCTCGAGCGCAAGCCGCGCCAGCTGTCGGGCGGCCAGCGCCAGCGCGTGGCCATGGGCCGCGCCATCGTGCGCAAGCCGCAGGTGTTCCTGTTCGACGAGCCGCTGTCGAACCTCGACGCCAAGCTGCGGATGAAGACCCGGGTCGAGATCCGCGACCTTCAGCAGCGGCTGAAGACCACCGCGATCTACGTCACCCACGACCAGTCCGAGGCGATGACGCTGGCCGACAAGCTGGTGGTCATGAACGCCGGCCGGATCGAGCAGGTGGGCCCGCCCATCGCGCTTTACGAGCGTCCGGCCACCAAGTTCGTGGCCGAGTTCATCGGCTCGCCGCCCATGAACTTCATCCCGGGCCATGCCGGCGCCGACGGCGTGACGATCGGGGAGGGGGTGAAGCTGGACGACCGGCCGCACCAGCACGGCGAGGTGTCGGTGGGCATCCGCCCCGAGCACCTGGTGCGCGACACCGCCGGCCCGCTGTCGGTCGACGTGCGCGTGGTCGAGCGGCTGGGCGCGTCGGGCAACGTCTATGGCTGGGTCGAGCAGACGGGCTCCGAGCTTGTCGCCAGCCTCACCGACGCCACGCTGCCTCAGCCGGGCGAGACGATGCGCATGTCGGTGGACCCGGCGATGCTGCACCTCTTCGACCGCGAGACGGGCGACCGGCTGGACTGACCCTCACGGCGCGCGGCCCGGTCGGACCGCCGCGCGCCGCCCCAAGCCAACCCGCCCGGGCCAGCGGCCCGGGCAGCGCCCGCCCGCCCCCACGGCGGACGCTTTCACGCCCACCACGTGTGGACGCTGCCCTCTTGGGACGCACCGTTCGCCACGTGCCGGCGCGTCAAACCAGATCACCTGTCGATCACTCCGCGAAGCATCCGCTGCCACAGCCTCTGGTCCGTGCGGCCAACGATTGCGCGCCGCTCGAAGCCAACCCGCCCGGGCCAGCGGCCCGGGCAGCGCCCGCCCGCCCACCAAGGCGATCGCTGCCCTTTGGGCGCACTCCATGTCCCACGTGCCGCAGCCCCGTCGCCACCGGCTTGCGGTCCGCGACGCTCCGGTCCGCCCGCGATCCGCTCACGCGGCTGTCGGGTACCTCACGCGGTGATCACACCTGACACCGGAGTGTCGCTTTCTGTAGCCAAGTCGCCCTTTGCGCGTACAATGGACGCATCAACCGCAGTCGGGTCCGTTCCGGTTACGGTCATGTGTCTTGCAAGTACGCGGGCCCGTCATAAGTCATTAATATGACTTAGCGTCAACAAGGCGCTTCGGCGCCAGCGAGGCGAGAGAGCGACACATGGACTTGTTCACGGAATTCGCGGAGGCGTACGAGCAGAGCAGAGTGGAGGAGATGTCCCTGCAGGACTACCTGCTGGGGTGCCGGGAAGACCCGAGAATGCGGGCCACGGCAGCCGAGCGGATGGTCTCGGCCATCGGCGAACCCACGCGTATCGACACCAGTCAGGACCAGCGGCTCAGCCGCATCTTTCAGAACCGAACCATCTCGCGATACCCGGCCTTCGCCGAGCTTTACGGGGCCGAGGACACGATCGAGCGCATCGTGGGCTTCTTCCGGCACGCGAGCCAGGGCCTCGAAGAGCGCAAGCAGATCCTCTATCTGCTGGGCCCCGTCGGCGGCGGCAAATCCACCATCGCCGAGATCCTCAAGCGGCTGATGGAGAAAGAGCCGATCTACGTCCTCAAGGCGGGCGAGCAGATCAGCCCCGTCTTCGAAAGCCCCCTGGGCCTGTTCGAGCGCGAACGCTTCGGCGCGGTGCTCGAGGACAAGTACAACATCCCCCAGCGCCTTCTGACCGGGCTCCTGTCGCCCTGGGCCGTCAAGCGGCTCGAGGAATTCGACGGCGACATCTCGAAGTTTTCGGTGGTGAAGCTCCAGCCGTCTAAGCTGCGCCAGATCGGCGTCGCCAAGACCGAGCCGGGGGACGAGAACAACCAGGACGTCTCGTCGCTGGTCGGCAAGCTCGACATCCGCAAGCTGGAACACTTCAGCCAGAACGACCCGGACGCCTACAGCTACTCGGGCGCGCTCAATCGGACCACGCAGGGGCTGATGGAGTTCGTCGAGATGTTCAAGGCGCCGATCAAGGTGCTGCACCCGCTTCTGACGGCGACGCAGGAGGGGTCGTATGTCGGGACCGAGAACATCGGCGCGATGCCCTACCAGGGGATCATCATTGCCCACTCGAACGAGGCCGAGTGGCAGCAGTTCAAGTCGGACCGCAACAACGAGGCGTTCCTCGACCGGATCAGCGTGGTGAAGGTGCCGTACTGCCTGAGGGCGACGGAAGAGACGCAGATCTACGAGAAACTCCTGACGAACTCGACCCTGGGCGAGGCACCGCGCGCGCCCGAGACACTGCCGATGCTGGCGAAGTTCTCGGTCCTCACGCGGCTGCGCGAGCACGAGAACTCGTCGCTCTATTCCAAGCTTCGGGTCTATGACGGCGAGACGCTCAAGCACACCGACCCGCGCGCCCGCTCGATCCAGGAGTACCGCGACGCGGCCGGGGTGGACGAGGGCATGACCGGCATATCGACCCGCTTCGCCTTCAAGGTGCTGTCCGAGACCTTCAACCACGACCCCGAGGAGGTCGCCGCCGACCCGGTGCACCTGATGTACGTGCTCGAACAGACCATCAAGCGCGAGCAGTTCCCCGAGGAGGTCGAGCAGAGTTACATGAACTTCGTGAAGGCCGAGCTCGCCCCCCGCTACGCCGAGTTCATTGGCGAGGAGATCCAGAAGGCGTACCTGGAAAGCTACTCGGACTTCGGCCAGAACCTCTTCGACCGCTACATCGCCTATGCCGATGCCTGGATCGAGGAACAGGACTACAAGGACCCCGACACCGGGCAGATGTACGACCGCGAGGTGCTCAACCAGGAGCTCGAGAAGATCGAGAAACCGGCCGGCATCTCGAACCCCAAGGACTTCCGCAACGAGGTCGTCAAGTTCGTCCTGCGCGCCCGGGCCGAGCGGTCGGGCCAGAACCCGGACTGGCGCAAGTACGAGAAACTGCGCCGGGTGATCGAGAAGCGCATGTTCAGCCATGTGGAAGACCTGCTGCCCGTCATCAGCTTCGGCGCGAAAAGCGACAGCGACACCCAGGCCAAGCACGCCGAGTTCGTCGATCGCATGGTCGCCCGCGGCTACACGCCCAAGCAGGTCAGGCGTCTGGTCGAGTGGTACATGCGCGTCAACAAGGCGGGGTGAGCCGGACCGCATCATGTCCCATTTCATCGATCGCCGGCTGAACCCCAAGGACAAGAACCTCGGCAACCGCCGTCGCTTCATCAAGCGGGTGCGCGAGCAGGTGAAGGAGGCGGTGAACAAGTCGATCCGCACGCGCGGCATCCGAGACATGGACCGCAGCGGCGAGGTCACGGTGCCCACCGACGGCATCAACGAGCCGCAGTTCCACCACGACCCCCGCGGCGGCCGGCACGAGCGTATCCTGCCCGGCAACAAGCAGTTCCGCGCCGGCGACCGGATCGAGAAGCCGCCGGGCGGAGCGGGCGGCTCCGGGCGCAAGGGCTCGGACAACGGAGAGGGAGAGGACGACTTCACCTTCGTGCTGTCCCGCGACGAGTTCCTCGACATCTTCTTCGAGGATCTCGAGCTTCCCGACCTAGTGAAGCAAACCCTGAAGGAGATCGAGACCGCCAAGCCGCGCCGCGCGGGCCTGTCGGTCACCGGGGCGCCCGCGAACCTCAATGTCGGGCGCACCATGCGCAACGCCTATGGCCGCCGCCTGGCGCTAAGGCGGCCCACCGACGCCACGGTGCGCGAACTGCGCAAGCGCATCTTCGAGCTGGAGGAGATACACGCCCCCACCGCCAAGCAGCGCAAGGAGCTGAAGGAGACGCGCGAGGAACTGGACGAACTTCTGCGCCGCCAGAAGGTCGTGCCCTACATCGACCCGCTCGACGTGCGCTACAACTACTTTGTCCCGCGCCCCGAGCCCAACGCCAAGGCGGTGATGTTCTGCCTGATGGACGTCTCGGCCTCGATGGGCGAGCGCGAGAAGGACCTGGCCAAGCGGTTCTTCGTCCTGCTTCACCTGTTCCTCACCCGGCGCTACGACCGGGTCGAGCTGGTCTTCATCCGCCACACCCACCGCGCCAGCGAGGTGGACGAAGAGACGTTCTTCTATGCCCGCGAAACCGGCGGCACGGTCGTCAGCTCGGCGCTCGAACAGATGAAGAAGATCGTCGAGGCGCGGTATTCCCCGCGCGAGTGGAACATCTATGCCGCGCAGGCCTCGGACGGGGATAACTCGCCCGGCGACTCGTCGCGCTGCATGCAGTTGCTCAACGACCACCTGATGCCGGTCTGCCAATACTTCGCCTATGTCGAGATCATCGCCGAAGAGGAGACGCGCTTCCTGAAACACGACGGTAACGGCACAGAGCTGTGGCTGGCCTATCGCGAGGTTGCGCAGGCCTGGCCGAACTTCAAGACCAAGCGGATCGCCAACCCGGCGGGGATCTACCCGGTTTTCCGCGAGCTCTTCGCCCGGGGAGGGGAGGAGGCGCAGCATGGCTGACAGCAAGCTGATCTTCGAGGGCACCGACTGGACCTTCGAGAAGCTCGACCGCGCCTACGAGGCGATCGAGCAGGTGGCGACGAAGGAACTGCGCCTCGACTGCTTCCCCAACCAGATCGAGATCATCTCGGCCGAGCAGATGCTCGACGCCTATTCCTCGGTCGGGATGCCGCTGATGTACCGCCACTGGTCCTTCGGCAAGCATTTCATCCAGCACGAACGGATGTACCGCAAGGGCGCGCGGGGGCTGGCCTTTGAAATCGTCATCAACTCGAATCCCTGCGTCAGCTACTGCCTGGAAGAGAACACCATGGCGCTTCAGGCGCTGGTGATGGCGCACGCGGCCTTCGGGCATAACCACTTCTTCAAGAACAACCACCTGTTCCGGCAGTGGACCGACCCCGACGGCATTCTCGACTACCTCGACTACGCTCGCGGCTTCATCGCCCGGTGCGAGGAACGGCACGGCGAACGGCAGGTCGAACGCACGCTGGACTCGGCCCACGCGCTGATGTCGGCCGGCGTCTTCCGCCACCGCCGCCCGCCCGACCTGTCGGCCAGCGAGGAGAAACGCCGCGCCATCGAGCGGTTCAAGGCCCAGGAAGAGGCCGTGGACTACCTGCTCGACACGTTCGAGAGGCCGCAGACCGCCGCGCCCGTGCCCGACGCGGCAAGCGAACGCCGCCGCCGCATGCACCTGCCCGAGGAGAACCTGCTGTTCTTCCTCGAACACCACAGCCCCATCCTCGAGCCCTGGCAGCGCGAGATCCTGGGGATCGTGCGCAACGTCGCGCAGTACTTCTATCCGCAGAAGCAGACGCAGATCATGAACGAGGGGTGCGCGACCTTCACACACTTTTACATCATGCACCGCCTGCACGAGGACGGGCGCATCGACGACGGCGCGATGTTCGAGATCCTGCACAACCACGCCAACGTCCTGACCCAGCCCGATTTTGATGATCCGCGCTATTCGGGCATCAACCCGTATACGCTGGGCTTCGGCATGATGCGCGACATCAAGCGCATCTGCACCGAGCCCGAGGACGAGGACCGTGCCTGGTTCCCCGAGATCGCGGGCTGCGGCGACTGGCTGGGCGTGCTGACCGAGGCTTGGGCGAACTATCGCGACGAAAGCTTCATCCAGCAGTTCCTCAGCCCCCGACTGATGCGCGAGCTCAAGCTGTTCGCGCTGACCGACGACGCCGCCGACCGCTACGTGACCGTGGACGCCATCCACGACGAACAGGGCTACGAGCGGGTGCGCGACGCGCTGGCCCGGTCGCGCGACGTGTCGATCAATGAGCCCGACATCCAGCTTGTCGATGCCGACCTGATGGGCGACCGCGTGCTGCGGATCCGCCACTTCCGCCGCGACGGCATTCCGCTGGAAGACGCTGACCGCACCGCGACGCTGGCGCATGTCCGCCGGCTATGGGGCTACGACGTGGTGTTGGAATAGGCGGTCCGGAACGGCTGTCCGCGCCTCGCGTTCCGACCCCGACTCCCAAGGGAAAAGGAACGCGAGAATGAGCACGGTGATACGCATCCACGAATTCGGCGACGCGAGCGTGCTGCGTGCCGAGGACCAGCCGGTGCCCGAACCGGGGCCGGGCGAGCTTCTGGTGCGGGTGGACGCCGCCGGCGTGAACCCGGTCGACTTCAAGATCCGCGAAGGCGCGTACCCGCTGGTGACGAAGGACGACCTGCCGTTCTCCATGGGCGCCGACGTGGCCGGCACGGTCGAGCGCGCGGGCGAGGGCGTGACCTCCTTCGACCGGGGCGCGGCGATCCACGCCATGCTGGGGCAGGGGCGCGGCGCCTATGCCCAGCACGTCATCGTCAAGTCGGACGAGGCCGCGGCCATCCCCGCCAACCTCTCGGCCGCCGAGGCCGCGTCGGTGCCTCTGGCGGGCCTGACGGCGTGGCAGGGCCTTCTGGACCACGGGCGGCTGGCCGCGGGGCAGCGCGTGCTGATCCACGGCGCGGCCGGCGGCGTCGGCCACTTCGCGGTGCAGATCGCCAAGGCGCAGGGCGCGACCGTCATCGCCACCGCGCGCGAGGAGGACGCCGACTTCCTGCGCGACCTCGGAGCGGACGAGGTAATCGACTATCGCAACCAGCGATTCGAGGACGAGACGGATGAGATCGACCTGGTCTTCGACACCATCGGCGGCGAGACGCAGGAACGCTCCTGGCAGGTGCTCAAGAAGGGCGGCGCGATGGTCTCGACCCTTGACGAGCCGTCCGAGAGCAAGGCGAACGAGAAGAACGCCCACCGCGCGCGCTTCCTCGTCCAGCCCAACGGCACTCAGCTCGAAGAGATCGACGCGCTGATCCACCAGGGCAAGATCCGCGTCGTGGTCGACCGCACCTTCCCGCTGGACCAGGCCGGGCGCGCCCACGACACGCTCGAGGGCGAGCACATCCGCGGCAAGATCGCCCTCACGGTCGGCTGACGGTCGCCTGAAGGCCCGCGCGCGCGGGGGCTCAGCCCTCCGCCCGCGCCAAGGTCGCCCGGATCGCGGTTTCGAGCTGCGGGGCGAGGCAGGGCTTGGTGACGTAGCCGCCGTGGAACCCGAGGCTGCGCACCTCGTCCACGTCCAGCCCGGTGACCGCGACATAGGGAATGCCGTGAGCGTCGAGCGCATCGGCCACGGGCCGCGCCGTTTCGCCCGCCAGTCGGATGTCGATGAGGGCCAGGTCAAGCTGGGCGTGCCGGGCCTCGATCATCTCGAGCGCACGGCCGGCATGCGCGGCGACGCCGGCCACGGTATGGCCCATCTCCTCGAGCACGGCTTCCAGGTCCATGCTGACCACTGTCTCGTCCTCGACAAGAAGTACTTCCAGGCCGGTTCGCCCGGACACTCGATCAGGCGTCACTGCCCCCTCCTGCACGTCCCCGACACCCGAAAGACACAAGACCGGCCCCCGGTTCCCGCCATCCGCGTAACAAGTTGAGATGACGTCGCGGCATGCGTGTCCGCGCAACCCCTAAGCGCCCGCGGGCGTTGGCGCCCCGACCGCCCCGAAGGAGCCGGAATGTCACTCCCCCTGAGCCTCGAGCCCGTCCAGATCGCCTATCTCGTCATCGGTTTCGGGCTGCTGGCGCTGACCCTGCGCCCGGCGCTGACGCGCTACAGCTGGGCGAACCTGCCGCTGTTCTACGTGCTGCTGGGCGTGGGCATGGCGCTGGCGGGGCTGCCCACGCTTGACCCGCGGTTGTCGCAGGTGCAGTCGGCGGTGGTCGAGCACGCGTCCGAGCTGATCGTCATCGTGTCGCTGTCGGGCGTGGGTCTGGCCATCGACAGCCGCATGACGTGGCACAACTGGCGCGCCGGCTTCCGGCTGCTGCTGATCGCCATGCCACTGACCATCGCCTGCGTCTACGGGCTGGGCGTGACGCTGCTGGGCCTGGGCGCGGCCGCGTCGATGCTGCTGGCCGCGTCCCTCGCCCCCACCGACCCGGTTCTTGCCCGCTCGGTGCAGGTGGGCCCGCCCGGCGGGAAGGAAACGCCGATGCAGGTCGCGCTGACCGCCGAGGCGGGGATGAACGACGGGCTGGCCTTTCCCTTCGTCTACCTGGCCATCACGCTCGCTGGTCTCTCGGCGGCGGCGGGGCCGGGGGACTGGGCGTGGGGCTGGCTGGGCTACGACGTGCTTTACCGCGTGGTGGCGGGCTGGGCGCTGGGCTGGGCCTGCGGCATGCTGATCTCGCGGCTGGTGTTCAGCCCGTGGGGCGATGCGCGGCAGGGGGCGTGGAACTCGCTCGCCGTGATGCTGTCGGCGACGCTTCTGGCCTATGGCGTGGCCGAGACGCTGGACGCCTACGGCTTCCTCGCCGTCTTCGCCGCCGCGCGGGCCGGACGGTCCAACGCGCGCGGAACCGAGGACGACCGCTACCACGAGTTCGCCCACCACGGGGCCGAGCAGTTCGAGTCCATCCTGCTGGTGCTGCTGCTTCTGTGGTTCGGGATGTTCGTCGGAAGCGGCGCGCTCGAAGGGCTGACATGGGAGGAACTGGCCTTCGCCGTCCTGCTGATCTTCGTCATCCGCCCTCTCGCGGGCCTTCTGTCGCTGGTGGGCGATCCCTGCGACGCGCTCAGCCGGCGAAAGGTCGCCTTCTTCGGCATCCGCGGCATGGGCACGATCTTCTATGTCGCCTACGGCCTGAACGCCGCCGATATCCCGCATGGCGGGATCATCTGGCGCGTCGTCGCGCTGTGCATCCTGCTGTCGATCGTGGTGCATGGCTTCGCCTCGAGCGTCGTTGTGCACGAGGGCGAGGGCGGTCAGGCCCGGCCCTGAGTTTCGCACAAGCGCCGGAAAAACCGGGTGAAATCGGCGGCACTCTGGCGAAAACGTGGCGCGGGGCGGGTGGCGTGGCTTGATCCGCGCGCGCGCCCGCCGCATTGTCGGCGCAGTCGGCCCCGCGCGGCGCAGAACCGCAGACAGAAAAGGCGGCCGGCGACGGGCAAAGGTTTGGGGCAGACCATGATGCACGATCGGGTACTTGCGGCGCCCGCGCGCCGCGCGCGGATCGACTTGTCGAGCTTTTCGGTCAACCGCGCACGCGGCGACCGCGTTCTGGCGGAGTTCACGGTGAAACTGGGCACCCTCTCGGTGCGGGAGTGTCGGCTGGTGCGGCGCGCCGATGGCGGGCACGAGGTCATAGCCCCGCTGCTCGAGGACGCCGAGACGCGCCGCCGCGCCCGCGTCGCGCCGCGGGCGTTGCGCGAGGTGCTCGACAGCGTCCTGCCGGTCTATCACGCCATCAACGCCCGCGGCTGAGCGGGCGGCACGAAAAAGGGCCGCCCGGTTTCCCGGCGCGGCCCCCTTTCGTCACGTCGTGCCGATCAGCGGTCGCTGTGCTCGGCGATCTTCTCGCGCGCGGTCTCGACCAGCGCGGCACCGTCGACGCCCTTGGACTCCACGTCCTCGATCCAGCGGTCGACGACCGGCTGAAGCGCGTCGCGGAAGGCTTGGGTCTCTTCCTCGGACAGGACGATGTGCTCGTTGCCCGCCTTGGTCGCCAGGTCGATGCCGAAATCGTCGGTGGCGCGCCAGACGCGGCCGACCTCGGCCCACCATTCGGGACCCGAAGCGTCGCGGAACGCCTGCTGGATGTCCTCGGGCAGGCTTTCCCACTTCGCCTGGTTCATCGACACCTGGAAGGTGGTGGTGCCGAAGCGCTCTTCGTCCGCACCTTCGATTTGGTACTCGGTCTGGTCCTGGATCTTGAGCGGCGGGATGATCTCCCACGGGATGAAGGCCCCGTCCACGACGCCCTTCTGCAGCGCCTGCGGCAGTTCCGGCACCGGCATCGCTGTCGGGTTGGCGCCCAGCGCCTCGATCACCCACGCGCCCGTGCGGGTCGGGATGCGCATGTTCTTGCCCTCGAGGTCGGCGGGCATGCGCACGGGCTCGTCCGCCATGTGGATCGCCTGGCCGGCATGGACGTGCAGGAACATCGGCTCGGTGCCGCGGTACTCGTCCCCCAGGTCCCCGTCCTGCCACATGTCGTAGAGCGCCAGGTTGGCGGCCACGGGGTCGTTCTTGAACACCGTCGGCAGCTCCATCACCTCGGTGCGCGGGAAAAGCCCCGGGGTGTAGCCGTTCACGGTCCAAACCAGGTCCACGACGCCATCCCGCACCTGCTGGATCAGCTCGGGCGGACGGCCGCCCAGCGTCATTGCCGGATAGATCTCGATCTCGACCCGGCCGCCGGAGTTCTCCTCGACCGCCTCGGCCCAGGGCTCGAGCATCTGGGTCTGCGCGGGCGATTGGGCGCCCAGGAAGTGGTGCAGCTTGAACGTGTACTCCTGCGCCTGCGCCGCGCCCGTCAGCGCGAGGACGGCGGCACTGCCCGACAGCACCGTGATCATCTTGGAAACCATGCTCTCTCCCTTCGTATCGTTGCGTGAGCCCGCCGAAGGCGGCTGACCGGCGTTCGTTACCGTCGGCATCCTGCGGCTGCAAGGCATCACCCCTGGGCACGAATGCCGGCGGCGGCGACCTTCCCGTCACCGGAGGCTTGACCGCGGAGAGCATGCGTTAGATCGCAGCACGCAAGGTAATGGGCACGAGGGTCATGATTCACCAGGTTTTCTATGTCAGCACGGCCACGGAAGAGCAGTCGGCGGCCGATATCGACGCGCTGCTCGAGGTGTCGCGCCGCAACAATCGCCGTGATGGGATCACCGGGCTGCTGATCTATCACGACCGCATGTTCCTCCAGGTGCTCGAGGGGCCTAAGGACGCGGTGCGCGCCTGCTTCGCCCGGATCGAGCGCGACCCGCGCCACCGCGAAGCGTGGATCGTGAGCGAGGGCGAGGCCGCGGCGCGGGGCTTTCCCGACTGGCAGATGGGCTTCGCCAGCCCCGAGGACCTGAACGCGGAGTCGCAGCGTTCGGTGCGGTCGCTGATGAGCCTCCGGCGCGGCGAGGACGATTCGCTCGGCACCGATCCGGCCGTGCAGGGCCTCTTGCAGAACATCCTGCCGGCGCTGCGCGGCTAGCGCCCCCGCAGCGCCGCCGCGGCGGCCATGTCGCCCGAGGCCACCGCGCTTTCGATCGTGGCGGGCAGGCCGGTCTGCACGACGTCCCCCGCGAGGAACAGGTTCGCCGCCGGGCCTTGGGTGGCGGGGCGGCGCGCGGCGCTGTCGGGCGCGGGATCGAAGGTCGCCGCCTTCTCTTTCAGCAGGCGCGCAGCCAGCGGTTCGGCGTCGGGCGCGTCCAGCGCGGCGGCGATCTCGGGCCAGACCTCGGCCAGCACCTCGTCCCTGGGCCGCGTCCAGAACGGGTCGTCGGCCACCGCCGACACGGTGGCCGAGACCACGTCGCCCCGCCGGAACAGCCAGTGCAGCCGTCCCGACAGGAGCCCGGTAATCGCGGGCAGGCGCGCGGCAGGGTCGGGCGCAACGCGGAAATGCACGTTGACGATGGCTGCGCCGTCGCCCGGCACCGGCAGGCCCGGCAGGGCGCGGCCCAGGGCCGAGGGCGGAAGGGCGAGGATCACCGCGTCGTCGGGGCCGAGTGTGATGGTCTCGCCGCCCAGCGTCAGGGATGCCACCCGGTCATCCTTGATCGACACCTCTCCCAGCGGCGCGCGCAGGTGAACCGGCACGTTACGCCGCTCCAGCAGCGCCAGCGCCGGGTCCACCAAGGCGGGGCCCAGCCCCTCGGGCGCGAGCACCGGGCGCGCGGCACGGGCGCCTTTCAGGAAAGTTCGGCGCAGCGAGGTGCGCAGAAGGCCGGCATCGGCGTGCTCGGGCGCGGCGTTCAGCACGGCGATGGTCAGCGGCTCCCAGAAGGCGCGCCACATCTCGCCCCGTCCCCGGATCGCCTGCGCCACCGTCGCGCCGCGCGGGGCGGTCAGCAGGGATGCCACGCCCGCCAGGTCGCGCAGGGCGACGCCCGGCGGGCGGGCGTGGCGCGACAGAAGGCCAAGCGGCGTGCGGGGCAGGCGGACAGTCCAGCGTGCGCCGGTGGCCAGGTCGAGAAACGGAAAATCCGGCGCGCCGATCTCGAGCCGCGCGTCGCCGCCGATGCGGCGGGCATAGTCCAGCACCGCGCGGTTGCCCGACAGCATCAGGTGGTTGCCGTTGTCGATGCGCCGGTCGAGCTGCGCGTCGTAGTAGCTGCGGCAGCGCCCGCCCGCCTTGCCCGTCGACTCCCACACCGTCACGCGGCTGTCGTGGCGCTCCGACAGCCGGATTGCGGCCGCGAGCCCGGCGAGGCCCGCGCCGACGATGTGGATATTGCGGGTCAACGCCGGGGGCCGGCGAAGGCGGCGCAGCGCAGCCCCTGGACGGCCTTGCGCCATCCGGGCAGGCGCGCGGGGCGGGCGGTCCAGTCGGCCTCCATCCGCGCCAGCAGGCGGTCGTAGGGGCCCATCATCACCAGCGCGGGCAGCAGCCGCGCACGGCTGTGGTACGGGATCTCGGCCGCCGCCGCGTCATAGGCGGCGCGCGCCTGCGCGCCCAGCGTCCGGCGCACGCGGTGCAGCTCGGGGTGACGGGCGGCGGGCATGGGGCGCAGGGGGAGTCCGGCGTCCTCAAGCAGCGGGGCGGGCAGGTAGAGGCGGCCCATCTCGGCGTCCTCGGCCACGTCGCGCAGGATGTTGGTGAACTGCATCCCGCGCGCCAGAGACAGCGCAAAGCGGCGCGACGGCTCGCCCCGCCAGGCGCCGAAGATGCGCATGGACAGGATGCCCACCGCGCCCGCGACCCGGCGGACATAGGCTTCCAGCCGCTCGGGCGAAGGTGCGACCATGCCCTCGGCGTCCATGCGCATGCCGTCGAGCACCAGCTCGAACTCCTCGCGCGGCAGGTCGTAAGCGGCGATGGCGCGTTCCAGCTCGACGCCCACGGCGGTGGACGGGCGGCCGTCGAAGACGCGGTCGAGCTCGTGCGCCCAGCCGTCGAGCTCCCGCGCCTTGTCCGTCGGCGTGCCGCCGCCGTCGGCAACGTCGTCGATGCAGCGGCAGAAGGCGTAGACGGCGAAGATCGCCGCCCTCCGCTCGGCCGGGAGGATGCGCATCCCGGTGGTGAAGGACGAACCCGAGGCGGCGACGATGCGGCGCACTTCCTCTCGCGGGGCGAGTGTCGGCAAGGCGAGCGTCATGCGCGCTCTCGCACCGAGGCCGTGCGTCCGCGCACGGGACGGAGTGCGCGGGCCAGTCCCAGCGCCCCGGCCCGGGCGAAATCCAGGCGCGAGGGCTTCACCCGGCCGGCCAGCGGGTCGCCCGCGCGCAGCCGCGCCGACAGGCGGTGGCCGAGGTGGACGATCGTGCGCGCCTCGCCCGCCAGGCGCGGGGCGCGGATGGCGGCGGGCAGGGTACGCGCCTCGACCAGCAGGGCGTCGCAGCGGTCGAGCGCACGGTCGATCACCCGCCGGAGCCCGGGGGTGAGCGCGGCGCCCGACAGCGCGGCGGGGGGCACGCCCTCGGCCTCCAGCCACTCCGAGGGCAGGTAGACGCGCGCGATCCGGTCGTGGTCGTCGCGGATGTCCTGAAGGTGGTTGAGCACCTGGAGCGCCGTGCACAGCGCGTCAGAGGGACCGTGCGTCGCCGGCCCCTCGACGTGCAGATCCAGCAGGAATCGCCCGACAGGGTTGGCCGAATGGGCGCAGTAGCTCAGGAGATCCTCCCACGTGCGATAGTGAAAGCCGCGCGCGTCCTGGCGGAAGGCGACCAGCAGCAACTCGGCGTGCCGGACAAGCGCCCCGCGCTGCTCGGAACTGAGCCTCGCACGCAGCGTGCGCGCCTCCTCGGCCCCCGCAGAATCGCCCTTGAGCCCGGCGGCGAAGGCGTCGAGGCGGGCGAGCTTGGCGTCGCGCGACAGGTCGGGCGCGTCGGCCACGTCGTCGGCGGCCCGCGCGAAGCGATAGAAGTCGCGCACCGTGGCGCGAAGCTCCGCTCGGATCAGCAGCGATGCGACCGGGAAATTCTCGTCCGTCTTCATCCGGGGCTCCGGCGTCCTTTTCGGGGCGTCGTGGTCTTTTTTCTCATCAGCCTCTTCGGAGGAAGCGGAATCCGTGTGCGCAACAACCTGTCACGGAAAAAGTAGACGTCAATGAAGCTCGGTCTACCTGCCTCTCCACCAAGGATTTCCCTGACGGAGGAAGAACAGGTGAACGTCAGCCGCATGAAGACCGGGCGCAACGTCGTGGTGGTCGGAGCCGGGCCCGGAGGGCTGGCCAGCGCGCTTCTGATGCGCGCGGCGGGGGCGAACGTGACGGTGCTGGAACGCTCGGACCGGGTGGGCGGGCGCACCGGCGCGTTCACGCAGGACGGGTACACGTTCGACTACGGGCCGACGTTCTATCTGTACCCCGAGGTGCTGCGCCAGATCTTCGCCGCCTGCGGCCGGTCGCTGGATGAGGAGGTCGAGCTGATCCAGCTCGACCCGATGTATCGGTTGCAGTTCGACGACGGCGCGACGGTGAACGCCACCGCCGACCCCGAGCGGCTGATCGCCGAGATCGCGCGCATCGACGCCGAGGACGCCAAGAACGTGCGCAAGTACCTCAACGAGAACGCGCGCAAGTTCGACGCGTTCAAGCCGATCCTCCAGCGCCCGTTCCTGAGCGCGGCGGACCTGATGAAGCCCGACATGGCCCGCGCGCTGCCGCTGTTCCGGCCGTGGTCGACGGTGGATCAGGACCTGCGGCGCTGGTTCCGCCACCCCGACGTGCGGCTCGCCTTCACGTTCCAGTCGAAGTACCTGGGCATGTCGCCGTTCAAGTGCCCGTCGCTCTTCACCATCGTGGCGCATGTCGAATACGGCTTCGGCGTCTTCCATCCCAAGGGCGGCTGCAACGCGATCACCGCGGCCATGGCGCGGGTCGCACGCGAGCAGGGCGTCGACATCCGCGTGTCCGAGCCGGTCGAGGAACTGGAGTTCGAGGGCCGCCGCGCCACCGCCGCGCGCACCGCGCAGGGCCGGTACGAGGCTGACGCCGTGGTGGTCAACGGCGACTTCGCCGCAACGATGCAGAAGATCATCCCCGACCGGCTGCGCCGCCGCTGGACCGACAAGAAGATCGAATCCAAGCAGTACTCGTGCTCGACCTTCATGATGTACCTGGGCATCGAGGGGCGGTTCGACGACATGCACCACCACACGATCTATCTGTCGGACGATTACCAGAAGAACATCCGCGAGATCGACGCGGGCCAGGCGCCCGAGGAACCGACGATCTATGTCCAGAACGCCTCGGTCACCGATCCGACGCTGGCGCCCGAGGGGCATTCGACGCTCTACGTCTTGGTGCCCGTCGGTAATCTTTCGGGCGGTGTCGACTGGGAGCAGCTGGCCCCGATGTATCGCGAGAAAGTGCTGAAACGTCTGGAGAAACTTTGCGGCCACGACATCCGCAGTCGCATCCGGACTGAGCGGATGATCACGCCGGCCGACTGGGCCGAACAGATGTCGATCTATCGCGGGGCCACGTTCAACCTGGCACACAACCTGGGCCAGATGCTGCACTGGCGGCCGCGCAACCGGTTCGAGGATGTCGACGGCGTCTACCTGACCGGCGGCGGCACGCATCCGGGCAGTGGCCTGCCCACCATCTTCGAAAGCGCCAAGATCGCCAGCACGCTGGCGGCGCAGGACCTCGGGCTGGCGGCGCCGGCGATGCCGGACGTGTCGGAGATGCAGGAGGCGGCGGAATGAGCGACAAGGGAGGCATCCGCAGATGAGCAAGACGGGGATCATCGGCGCGGGGCTGGGCGGCCTGGCCGCCGCCTGCACGCTGGCCGCGCGGGGCCACAAGGTCACCGTGTTCGAGAAGAACGCCTGGCTGGGCGGCAAGGCTGCGCTGCTCGAGGAAGACGGTTATCGCTTCGACATGGGTCCGACAATTCTAACCATGCCGCGCGTGCTAGAACGGGTTTTTGCCGAGGCCGGGAAGGATATGTCGGACTATCTGGACCTCGTGCGGCTGGACCCGCAATGGCGGTGCTTCTACGAGGACGGCTCCGTCCTGGACCTGAGCCAGGACCCGGAGGCGATGAAGCGCACGCTGGCCGACTTCGCGCCGGGCGACGTGCAAGGGTACGACGATTTCCTGAAGGTCGCCAAGCGATTGTCCGAC
This sequence comes from Tranquillimonas alkanivorans, assembly GCF_900115595.1. Lineage (GTDB taxonomy): Bacteria > Pseudomonadota > Alphaproteobacteria > Rhodobacterales > Rhodobacteraceae > Tranquillimonas > Tranquillimonas alkanivorans. The sequence goes on along the minus strand of NZ_FOXA01000007.1, from coordinate 83,665 downwards.
GTTTCCGACCGCTTCTTCTTCTGGAAGTCGGTCGAGGACCTGAAGGACACCATGAACATGCGCGAGAACATGTCGCTCGACACGTTGCGCGACGTCCTGGCGCTGCGCATGCCGCGCACCGTGTCCGAGCAGATCGGCCGCAGCGTCAAGGACACGCGCGTGGCGCAGATGCTGGAACACTTCATCCAGTACGTGGGCTCCTCGCCCCTGGCCTCCCCGGCGGTGCTGTGCGGGATCGCGCAGATGCAGGTGGGCGAGGGCGTCTGGTACCCGATGGGCGGCACCCGCGCCGTGCCGCTGGCACTGCAACGTCTGGCCGAAGAACTGGGCGTCGAGTTCCGCACCGGCGTGGATGTCGAGCGGATCGAGACCGACCAGGGGCGCGCCACAGCGCTGGTGACGGCACATGGCGAGCGCATCGCCTTCGACCGGATCGTGTCGAACATGGACAGCGTGCGCACCTATCGCGAACTCGTCGGCGGCGACGCCTGGCGCGACTTCGAGAAGAGCCGCAAACGCGAGGCCGCGTGTTCGGGCGTGGTGCTGTATCTGGGCCTCGACCGGGAATACGAACACCTGGCACACCACAACTTCGTCTTCTCCCGCGATCCGGAGGAGGAGTTCCACGCCATCTACGACAAGGGCGAGCCCGCGCCGGACCCGACCGCGTACCTCGCCGCGCCGGCGCGCACGGAAAAGGGCGTCGCGCCCGAGGGGGGAGAGGCGCTTTATGTCCTCGTGCACACGCCCTACCTGCGCGAGGGGCACGACTGGTCGCAGATGCTGCCGCAGTATCGTCGGACAATTTTGGACAAGCTCGCCCGGACGGGCGGCATGCCGGACCTGGAAGAGCGGATCGTGGTCGAGCGGACGCTGACGCCGCAGGACATCCACGACCGATACAAGGTTCTGAACGGCGCGATCTATGGCCTGGCCAGCCACGGGCGGATGATGGGGGCGTTCAAGCCCGGCAACCGTTCGCGCCAGGTGCGGGACCTGTATCTGGCGGGCGGCTCGGCGCATCCGGGGCCGGGCATGCCGATGGCGCTGATGTCGGGCTGGATCGCCGCCGACACGCTGGACAAGGACGCGACGTCGAATGCCGCAGCGGTCGCCGCACAATGACCCGGTAGAGCTGCGCTCGCCCGCGATGGCCCGCTTCTTCACCGGCGTGATGGAGCGGCAGATGCGCGGGGCGTTCCGGGCCGTGCGGCTGGCCCGTCCGGGTGCGGCCGAGGTGCCGGCGGACCGGCCGCTGATCGTCTATTGCAACCACCCGTCCTGGTGGGACCCGGCGTTCTGCCTGCTTCTGGCGCGCGCGGCTTTTCCGGACCGCGCGCCGTTCGCCCCGATGGAGGCGGCGGCGCTGGAGCGGTACCGCTTCATGCGGCGGCTGGGCGTGTTCGGGATCGCGCCGGGCACGCGCAAGGGCGCGGCGGCCTTCCTGGCGACCTCGCTGAGGGTGCTGGAGAGCCCCGACCGGATGCTCTGGGTGACGGCGCAGGGCCAATTCCGTGACGTGCGCGACCGGCCGCTGGAGCTTCAGGGCGGCGTGGCGCACCTGATGGAGCGGGTGCCGGACGCCGTCGCGGTGCCGCTGGCGCTGGAATACCCGTTCTGGTCCGAGAAACGGCCCGAGGCGCTGGCCGCCTTCGGCAACCCGCTGGACGGGGCCGAGGGGCTGACGGCGCGCGCGTGGCGCGGCCGGTTGGAGGAGCGCCTGCGGGGAACGATGGACCGGCTGGGGGCGCTTGCCGCGGCGCGCGATGCCTCGGCCTTCGACCGGTTGATCGCGGGGCGGGCCGGGGTCGGCGGCGTCTATGGCGGCTGGAGCCGCCTGCGCGCCGCGCTCCGGGGCGAGAGATACGCGCCCGATCACATGGCGGAAGGAAATTGATGTACACGCTCACCGTCGCCTGCCTTGCCCTCGCCGTGCTTTACGCGGGGATGACCTTTATCAACCTGATCTTCTTCCGTCCGCCGCCGCACCGGTCCGCGCGGGCCAACGTCTCGGTGCTGATCCCGGCGCGGGACGAGGCGGCGAATATCGGGCCCGCGGTGGACGCGGTGCTTGCCTCGGAGGGCGTGGATTTGGAGGTCGTCGTGCTCGACGACGGCTCGACCGACGGGACGGGGCGCATCGTGGCCGAGCGTGCGGCGCGGGACGGGCGCGTGCGGCTGATCGAGGGCGACGGGCTGCCGGCCGGCTGGAACGGCAAGCAGCACGCCTGCTGGCAACTGGCGCGGGCGGCGCGGCGGGACACGCTGGTCTTCATCGACGCCGACGTGCGGGTGGGGCCGGACGCGCTGGGCCGGCTGGCGGCGTTCATGGAGCGGCGCAGGCTGGACCTGGCGAGCGGGTTTCCCCGGCAGGTGACGCGGACGCTGGGCGAACAGCTGGTGGTCAACCAGATCCTCGTGCTGCTACTGGGCTATCTGCCGATGGCGATGGCGCGCATCTTCCGCAGCCCGGGCTTCGCCGCCGGATGCGGGCAGTTGATGGCGGTGCGGCGCGACGCCTATTTCCGCGCGGATGGGCATCGGGCGATCCGCGCCTCGCGCCATGACGGGCTGATGCTGCCGCGGACGATGCGCGCGGCGGGCGGGCGCACCGACCTGTTCGACGCGACCTCCGTCGCCTCGTGCCGGATGTACGACGGATGGGAGGCAACCTGGGCGGGATTCTCGAAGAACGCGACCGAGGGGATGGCGAAGCCCGTGGCGCTGCCCGTGTGGACGGTGCTTCTGGGCGGCGGGCACGTGCTGCCGGTGCTGCTGGCGCCGCTGGCGCTGATCTTCGGGCCGGCCGAGGCGGTGGCCCCGGCGCTGCTGGCGGTGGCTCTGGTCTATGCCGCGCGGGCGGCGCTGGCGGTGCGCACGCGGCAGCCGGTGCGGTCGGTGCTGCTGCATCCGTTGGGCGTGGCGGTGGTGCTGGCGATCCAGTGGGCCGCGTTCCTGAACCACCGGCGCGGGCGTCCGTCGGAGTGGCGCGGCCGCAGCTACGGGGCCTGACATGGCCAGCGGCTTTCCCTGGCACCGCGTGTTCCATCCCCTGTGCGGGGCCGACCCGCTGACGCTGGCGGAGCTGGTGGTGCGGCGGGGGCCGCCGTCGTGGCGGGGGATGCCGGCCTATGGCGTGGCGCTGGCGACGGCGCTGGCGCGGGTGCCGTTCACGCTGGCCGACCGGGTGGTGGCGCGGCGGCGCGAGGTGCGGCCTCCGGTGTTCATCGTGGGCCATCCGCGCAGCGGGACGACGCACCTGCACAACATCATGGCGGCCTCGGGCGCGTTCGGCACGGTGCCCCCGGTGACGGCGACGCTGCCGTGGGAGAGCCGGACGATGGCCCCGCTGATCCGGCCGTTCATCGACCCGTTCCTGCCCGAGACGCGGCTGATCGACTCGGTCGAGTTGTCGCCCGACGCGCCGACCGAGGACGAGGTGGGGCTCGCCAACCTCGGGGGGCTGTCGTATTTCCACGCGATCTATTTCCCCAGCCGGTTCGCACGGGATTACCGCGACGGGCTGCTGGGCGAGGGGCCCGAGCGACGTGTCGCGGCGCGCAGGCGGGCGATCCGGCGCTATGTGGGCGCGATGGCCGGGCAGTGCGGGGAGCCGCTGCTGTTGAAGAACCCGGCCTACACCGCGACGCCGGAGATGCTGCTGGAGCTGTTTCCGGGGGCGCGGATCGTACACATCCGGCGCGATCCGCGAGACGTCTTCGCCTCGACCCGGCGGATGCTGCGGCGGGTGCTGGGGGAGTTGGCGTTGCAGGATATCGGGGGCGTCGACGTGGAGGCGGCGATCCTGGAGACCTATCCGCGGGTGATGGCGCGCTGGGACGCGGCGCGGGAAAGGGTGCCCGCCGCGCAGGTCGCGGAGGTGGCGTTCGAGGAGGTCGTGGAGGCGCCCGAGGCGGTGCTGACGCGCCTGTGGGAGGCGCTGGACCTGCCGGGCGGAGCGGCCGAGATGGAGCGGATGCGGGCGTATCTGGACAGCGTGTCGGGGTATCGGCCTTCCGAGAACCGGCTGTCGGGGGAAGAGACGGCGCTGCTGGCGCGTGTCTGGCCGCGGCAGATGGCCGGGTACGGGGCGGCTGCTGGAGAGTAAGGCGCAGGTCGTGCAGGCTATTGGTAACGCTGCAGAATCTTGGACAGGTTTCCATTCTCTGAACGCGGCGCTCCGGGGCGGACGTGCAACCTGAGGGAGATTTTGCTTGACCTTCCGAACGCTCTGAGGTAGAAAAAGGGCAAGCTGGAAGAAATGGGCAGGCGGCCCGGGTGAAGAACCCGAGGCCGCTTTTTCATGTTCGCTCGGGCAGAGACCCCACAACCAACGGTGGTCGAGCCATGACAATGATAATCCCGGAGACACCGGGGCGGAGCGCGCTGTCCCTGCTCGAGGTGGCGGATGCGCAGTATCGGGAGGCCGTTCAGGCCCTCGTGGAGATGAAGCGGCACGTCAGGGCGCGGCGCGATCTTCCGGAAGCGGAGGTGAAGCGCGTGCTGCAGGCGCTGGGGCGCAGCGTGCAGACGGCGTTCGACGAAAGGAAGAAGCTTGAGGACCGGGCCAGACGGGAACGCGGGATCGCGGAGGGAGCAGCCTATGCGCTCGATTTCGACAAGGTGCGGGAGGAGGTCGGGCGCAGCCTGGATCGCCTCAGAGCCGCCGGAGGTTCAGGCGAAGTTCCTGGATGAGCTTTCCGAGGGAGCGCTGCTGGCGCTCCCTTTTTTGTTCGAGTTCTGGGCGATGGAGCATCAGGTGCCGCCCGACGGCGACTGGCGCAGTTGGGTGGTGCTGGGCGGCCGTGGCGCGGGCAAGACGCGGGCCGGGGCGGAATGGGTGCGCGCGGAGGTGGAGGGGGCGCTGCCGCTCGACCCCGGGCGGTCGGCGCGCGTGGCGCTGGTGGGCGAGACGCTGGACCAGGTGCGCGAGGTGATGGTGTTCGGGCCGTCGGGGATCCTGGCGTGCTCGCCGCCCGACCGGCGGCCGAAGTGGGAGGCGACGCGGCGCAGGCTGGTGTGGCCGAACGGGGCGGTGGCGCAGTGCTTTTCGGCCCACGAGCCCGAGAGCCTGCGCGGCCCGCAGTTCGATGCGGCCTGGGTGGACGAGCTGGCGAAGTGGAAGCGGGCGGAGGAGGCCTGGGACATGCTGCAATTCGCGCTGCGGCTGGGGGAGCGGCCCCGGCAATGCGTGACGACGACGCCGCGCAACGTGGGTGTGCTGAAGGGGCTGTTGAAGGCGGGCTCGACGGTGGTGACGCACGCGCCGACCGAGGCGATCGCCGCGCATCTGGCGGCGTCGTTCCTGGAGGAGGTCCGGGCGCGGTATGCCGGGACGCGGCTGGGCCGGCAGGAGCTGGACGGCGTGCTGCTGGAGGACGCGGAGGGCGCGCTCTGGACCTCGTCGGAGATCGAGGCGTGCCGGGTGGCGGAGGCGCCGGCCTTCGACCGGGTGGCGGTGGCCGTGGACCCGCCGGTGACGGGGCACGGGGACGCCTGCGGGATCGTGGTTGTGGGCGCGGTGACCGAGGGGCCGCCGCAGGAGTGGCGCGCGGTGGTGATCGAGGATGCGAGCGTCGAGGGCGCCTCTCCCATGGCATGGGCGCGGGCGGCGGTGGACGCGGTGGCGCGGCACGGGGCCGAGCGACTGGTGGCCGAGGTCAACCAGGGCGGCGAGTTGGTCGAGAGCGTGGTGCGGCAGGTCGATCCGCTGGTGCCGTTTCGTGCGGTGCACGCGACGCGAGGCAAGGCGGCGCGGGCCGAGCCGGTGGCGGCGCTCTACGAACAGGGGCGGGTCGGCCATCTGCGGGGGCTCGAGGCGCTGGAGGACCAGATGTGCCGGATGACGGCGCGGGGGTTCGAGGGGCCGGGGTCGCCCGACCGGGTGGACGCGCTGGTCTGGGCGCTGCACGCGCTGATCCTGGAGCCGGCGGCGACGTGGCGGCGGCCTCGGGTGCGGGTGCTGGGGTGATGGGACGCGCTGAGGGCAGCGCCTGCCTGGGCTGGTGCTTCGGGCGGTGTCGGGGCCAGTGGCGCGGCGCTGGAGTGTCTGCTCTGCGGTGCCACGGGTTGAGACGTTGAGAAGCGCCTGCCGGGGGGCAGGCAGGCGCTGCCCGGCGGTGCCGCCGGGCGGGCGGGTTGTGCGGTTGCGGTGGCACTTCGGGACGGAGGAGGAGCGATGTTCGGGATCGGGAAAAAGGCTGCGCCGGAGCGCAAGGAGAGTGCTGTGGGCCGGGTGGTGGCCTGGGGCGGGTCGGGGCGCGTGGCGTGGTCCGGGCGCGACACCGGGTCGATGACGCGGGCGGGGTTCATCGGCAACCCGGTTGGGTTCCGGGCGGTGAAGCTGATCGCCGAGGCCGCGGCGGCCTTGCCGCTGATCGTGCAGGACCGGCGGCGGCGGTACGACGAGCACCCGCTGATGTCGCTGGTCGAGCGGCCGAACCCGGCGCAGGGGCGGGCGGAGCTGTTCGAAGCGCTCTATGGCCAGCTTCTGCTGTCGGGCGACGGCTACGTGGAGGCGGTGGGCGGAGAGGCTCCGGCGGAGCTGCATGTTCTGCGCTCGGACCGGATGCGGCTGGTGCCGGGGGCGGACGGCTGGCCGGTCGCCTATGAATACGCGGTGGGGGCGCGGAAGGTGCGGTTCGCGGTGGAGGACGGGATCTCTCCGATCTGCCACGTGCGCTCATTTCATCCACAAAATGACCATTACGGGTTGTCTCCGATGCAGGCGGCGGGGCAGGCGGTGGACGTGCACAACGCGGCCTCGCGCTGGTCGAAGGCGCTGCTGGACAATGCGGCGCGGCCTTCGGGCGCAATCGTCTATTCCGGGGCGGACGGCCAGGGGGCGATGAGCCCGGAGCAATACGAGAGGCTGGCCGCGGAGATGGAGGCGCATCACCAGGGGGCGCGCAATGCCGGGCGGCCGATGCTGCTGGAGGGCGGGCTGGACTGGAAGCCGATGGGGTTCTCGCCCTCGGACATGGAGTTCCAGAAGACCAAGGAGGCGGCGGCGCGCGAGATCGCGGTGGCCTTCGGGGTGCCGCCGATGCTGCTGGGGATGCCGGGCGACGCGACATACGCAAATTACCAGGAGGCGCACCGGGCGTTCTATCGCCTGACGGTTCTGCCGCTGGCGCAGAAGGTCTGCGCGGCGCTGTCGCACTGGCTGGCCGAGCGGACGGGCGAGGCGGTGGAGCTGCGGCCCGACCTGGACCGGGTGCCGGCGCTGGCGGCCGAGCGTGACGCGCAGTGGCGGCGGGTCAGCGAGGCGGCGTTCCTGACGGACGCGGAGAAGCGGCGGATGCTGGGGCTGCCGGTGGAGTGAGGGGAAGCTTCTTCTGAAGAAGCTTCCCCGCAGTTTTCTGAAAACTTTGGGAGGGGCGATGGAGCTGGAGCGGAAGTTCTGCGGCTCGGGCGGCGGCGTGACCGTGTCGGACGGCGCGGTGATCGAGGGCTATGCCTCGGTCTTCGGGGCGTGCGACCGGGGCGGCGACGTGGTGGCGGCGGGGGCCTTCGGGGCGCCGGGGCGGGTGAAGATGCTGTGGCAGCACGACCCGGCGCGCCCGATCGGCGTCTGGGACGAGGTGCGCGAGGACGCGACGGGGCTGTTCGTGAAGGGGCGGCTTCTGACCGAGGTGGCGCAGGGGCGCGAGGCGGCGGCGCTGGTGGCGGCGGGCGCGGTTGACGGGCTGTCGATCGGCTATCGCGTAAGGCGCGCGACGAAGGACGGGCAGGGCCGGCGGGTGCTGCACGAGGTCGAGCTTTGGGAGGTGTCCCTGGTGACCTTCCCGATGCTGGCCGAGGCGCGGGTCGGTGCGAAGGGCGAGGGCCCGGAGGCGGCGGCGCTGCGCCGCATGGCGGCGGTCCTGCGGGACGCGCGGCGGGAGTGGGCGCGCGACTGAGGCGCGCGATCAGGAACGGGAGACGGGAATGACCGAGACGAAGTCCGGGGCCGGGCAAGCTGCGCCCGGCGCGGCGGAGGAGATGAAGGTGGCGATGCGGGATTTCATGCGCGATCTCAGCACATTCAAGGGAGACGTTGAGGCACGGCTTCAACGACAGGAGGGCAGGATGTCGACGCTGGATCGCAAGTCACACCGGGGCGCGCGGCCGGCGCTGTCGGCGGCCGCCGAGGTGGAGGCGCCGCACCGCAAGGCGTTCGGGGCCTATCTGCGCGTGGGCGACGATGCGGGGCTTCGGGGGCTCGAGCTCGAGGGCAAGGCGATGAACACGGCCGTTGCGGGCGACGGCGGCTACCTGGTCGATCCGCAGACGGCGGAGAGCATCCGCTCGGTCCTGCACTCGACCGCGTCGATCCGGCAGATCGCGAACGTGGTGAACGTGGAGGCGACGTCGTTCGACGTGCTGATCGACACCACCGAGGCGGGCGCGGGCTGGGCGGGCGAGACCGATCCGGCCGCCGAGACGGGGACGCCGAACCTGGAGCGGATCAGCATCCCGCTGCACGAACTGTCGGCGCTGCCGAAGGCGTCGCAGCGGCTGCTGGACGACGCGGCCTTCGACATGGAGGGGTGGCTCGCGGCCCGGGTGGCCGAGAAGTTCGCGCGCGCAGAGGCGGCGGCCTTCGTCGAGGGCGACGGGGCCGACAAGCCCACGGGCTTTCTGGCTCATGCCCACGTGGCGCAGGCGTCGTGGGAGTGGGGCAAGCTGGGCTACGTGGCTTCGGGCGCGGACGGGGCGTTCGTGGACGCCGATCCGCTGATCGACCTGGTTTATGCCCTGGGGGCGCAATACCGGGCGAACGCGACCTTCGTGATGAACTCGAAGACCGCGGGCGTGGTGCGCAAGCTCAAGGACGGCGACGGGCGGTTCTATTGGTCGGACGGGCTGGCCTCGGGCGAGCCCGCGCGGCTTTTGGGGTATCCGGTGCTGATCGCCGAGGACATGCCCGACATCGGCTCGGGCGCGACGGCGGTGGCGTTCGGCGATTTCCGCGCGGGCTACACCATCGCGGAGCGGCCGGACCTGCGGCTGCTGCGCGACCCGTTCTCGGCCAAGCCGCACGTGTTGTTCTATGCGACCAAGCGCGTGGGCGGCGACGTGAGCGACTTTGCCGCGATCAAGCTTCTGAAGTTCTCGGTCAGCTGATCGGGACTTGGGACGGCGTGCGCGGTTGAGGCCGCGCCGTCGGCGGGCGCGCGCATCGAGCCTTCGTATCGTCCAGCTGCTCTGCTCTGTCCGAGCGGTGCGGAGGGCGTGCGCCCGCATTTTCGCTTACGGTCATTTTGGAGAAAAATCATGTTCTTGCGGGAGGAAGCGAAGGTCACGCCTGAAGCTCTTCCGGTCGCGGCGTTTCGCGATCACCTGAGGCTCGGGACGGGCTTTGCGGACGATGGCGTGCAGGACGCGGTGCTCGAGGGCTGCCTGCGCGCGGCGCTGGGGCGGATCGAGGCGCGCTGCGGGAAGGCGGTGCTGCGGCGGCGGTTTTCCTGGCGGATCGGGGCGTGGCGTGAGGCGGCGCGGCAGGTGCTGCCGCGTGCGCCGGTGTCGGCGGTGGTGTCGCTGGCGCTGACGGACCGGTTCGGAGCGGTCGCGGCGGTCGAGGCCGGGCGATACCGGCTGGCCGAGGACATGCACCGGCCGGCGCTGGTGGCGACGGGGGCGGCGTTGCCGGCAATTCCGGTGGGTGGCTCGGCGGAGGTGGTATTCGAGGCGGGCTTCGGCGTGTGGGCGGACGTGCCGGGCGACCTGGCGCAGGCGGTGCTGCTGCTGGCGGCGGAGTTTTACGAGCATCGGCACGACGCGGGGCGCGCGGCGGTGGCGCTGCCGGTGGCGGTGGCGGGGTTGCTGGAGCCGTGGCGCGGCCTGCGGATCGGGGGCGGCGCATGAGACTGACGCGGAAGCTGGTGCTGGAGGCGCCGGAGCGGACGGGCGACGGCGCGGGCGGGTTCGTCGATAGCTGGGTCGTGCTGGGGACGCTTTGGGCGGCGGTGGACCTGCGCTCGGGCCGGGAGGCCCGTGGCGAGGTGGCGGCGCTGTCGCGGGCGGCGTTCCGGATCACGGTGCAGGCGGCGCCGGTGGGCGCGCCCTCGCGGCCCGTGGCGGGGCAGCGGTTCCGGGAGGGTGACAGGGTGTTCCTGGTGCGCGCGGTGGGCGAGGCCGACGGCGACGCCCGCTACCTGACGTGCTTCGCGGAAGAGGAGACGGCGGCATGAGTTACGGCATGGCGGGCGTGCTGCAGGAGGCGGTGTTCCAGCGGCTGCGGGGCGACACGGCGCTGCAGGCGCTGGTGGGCGCGGAGGTCTTCGACGCGGTACCGGGGGGCACGCTGCCTGCGACCTACGTGGTCGTCGGCGAGGAGGACGTGCGCGACCGCTCGGACGCGACGGGGGGCGGGGCGCGGCACGATTTCACGGTGAGCGTAGTGAGCGACGCGAGTGGGTTCGCGACGGCCAAGGCCGCGGCCGGCGCGGTGTCGGACGCGCTGGTGGATGCGGGGCTGACATTGGCGCGCGGGCGGCTGGTGGGGCTGTGGTTCCTGCGGGCGAAGGCGGACCGGACGGGCGCGGGCGACGGGCGGCGGATCGACCTGCGCTTCCGCGCGCGGGTCGAGGATGAAGAGGAGGCGTAAGAAATGGGTGCGCAGAACGGCAAGGACCTTCTGATCAAGCTCGACCTGACGGGGGCGGGACAGTTCGAGACGGTGGCGGGGCTTCGCGCGACGCGGATCTCGTTCAACGCCGAGAGCGTGGACGTGACCTCGCTGGAAAGCCAGGGCGGGTGGCGCGAGCTTTTGTCGGGGGCGGGGGTGAAGTCGGCCTCGATCTCGGGCTCGGGAGTGTTCCGCGACGCGGACACGGACGAGCGGGCGCGGGCGATCTTCTTCGGGAGCGAGACGCCGGATTTCCAGGTGATCGTGCCGGATTTCGGCATCGTGCAGGGGCCGTTCCAGGTGACGGCGCTGGAATACGCGGGGTCGCACGACGGGGAGGCGACCTACGAGCTGTCGCTGGCCTCGGCGGGGCTTCTGACCTTCACGGCGCTTTGATGGCCAATCCGCAGGCGGGCGAGGTGGCGCTGGTCGTCGATGGCGAGCGGCACGTGGCGAAGCTGACGCTGGGGGCGCTGGCGGAACTGGAGGCGGAGTTGCAGGAGGGGTCGCTGGTGGAACTGGTCGAGCGGTTCGAGGGCGGGCGGTTTTCGTCGCGCGACGTGCTGGCGCTGGTGGTCGCGGGGCTGCGCGGCGGGGGCTGGCGCGGGACGTCAGAGGACCTGTTGAGCCGCGAGATCGAGGGCGGGCCGGTGGAGGCGGCGCGGGTGGCCGGGCGGCTGCTGGCGCGGGCGTTCTCGGGGCCCGGCGGTGTTTGACTGGGCGGCGCTGCTGCGCGCGGGCGTCACGCGCGGCGGGCTCAGGCCGTGGGAGTTCTGGCGGCTGACGCCGTTCGAGCTGCTGGTGGTGCTGGGGCTGGAGGGCGGCCCGGCGCCTCTGTCGCGGGCGCGGCTGGAGGAGTTGGCGGCGGCGTTTCCGGATGAGCGCGGTGGGTGAAGTTTAAAGCTCCTACAGAAGGAGCTTTCCGAGAGTTTGAAAGCTCTTGGGTGCGGGAGGTCATGCGATGGACGAGGAGATAGAGGCGCTGGGCGACGTGGTTGCGGCGTTCGAGGGCGAGTTGCGGCGGCTCGGCACCACGGTGGCCGAGACGGGGCGCGAGGTTCGCGTGCTGTCGGGGGGGCTGTCGCGCGGGCTGAGGCGTGCCTTTGACGGGATGGTGTTCGACGGTCGCAAGCTGTCGGACGCCTTGCAGGGCGTGGCGCGGTCGATGGCGGATGCGGCGTATTCGGCAGCGGTGCGGCCGGTGACGCGGTATGTCGGCGGGCTGCTGGCCGAGGGGATCGAGGGGGCGATGACGGCCCCGTTCTCGCGCGGGCGGGTGATGCCGTTCGCCGATGGCGGCGTGGTGCGCGGGCCGATGACCTTCCCGATGCGCGGCGGCACGGGACTGATGGGCGAGGCGGGGCCGGAGGCGATCCTGCCGCTGTCGCGCGGAGTAGACGGCAAGCTGGGCGTGGAGGCGCGCGGCGGGCGGGCGGTGAACGTGGTGGTCAATGTCTCGACCCCGGATGTCGAGGGGTTCCGGCGGTCGCAGTCGCAGGTCGCGGCGCAGGTCGGGCGGGCCTTGGCACGTGGGCAGCGTAACCGGTGAGGAGAGGGTCATGAGCTTTCACGAGGTGCGGTTTCCCGCAGGGTTGAGCTTTGGCTCGATGGGCGGCCCGGAGCGACGGACGGAGGTCGTGACGCTGGCGAACGGGTTCGAGGAGCGCAACGCGCCCTGGGCGCATTCGCGCCGGCGCTACGATGCGGGGCTGGGGATGCGCTCGCTCGGGGATATCGAGACGCTGATCGCCTTCTTCGAGGCGCGGCGCGGGCGGTTGCACGGGTTTCGGTGGAAGGACTGGGCGGACTTCAAGTCGGCTGCGGCCGCACGCGAGGTGGCTCCGGGCGACCAGGTGATCGCGGTGGGCGACGGGGTGTCGCGCGTGTTCCGGCTGGCGAAGACGTATCGCTCGGGGGCCGCGGAATATGTCCGACCGATCGTGAAGCCGGTGGCGGGCAGTGTCGTGCTGGCGGTGGCGGGCGATCCGCTGCGCGAGGGTGCGGGGCTCGAGGTGGACGTGACGACCGGCGCGGTGACGCTGGACGCGGTGCCGCCCGCAGGCGCGCAGATCACCGCCGGGTTCGAGTTCGACGTGCCGGTGCGCTTCGACGCCGACCTGATCCAGACCTCGGTCGCCTCGTTCCAGGCGGGCGAGGTGCCGGACGTGCCGGTGGTGGAGGTGCGGATATGAGCGGCGGACTGCGGGCGCATCTTGAGAGCGGGACGACGACGCTGTGCCGCTGCTGGCGCGTGATGCGGCGGGACGGTGTGGCGTTCGGCTTCACCGATCACGATGTGGCGCTGGCCTTCGATGGCATGGAGTTCCGGCCGTCCGACGGGCTGAGTGCCCGGGCGCTGGAGGAGACGACGGGGCTGGCGGTGAACAACACGGAGGCGCTGGGGGTCCTGAGCGACGATGCGATCCGCGAGGCCGACGTGCTGGCGGGGCGGTTCGACGGGGCGGAGGTGCTGGCCTGGCTGGTGAACTGGGCCGCGCCGGAGGAGCGGGTGCTGCGGTTTCGCGGGACGCTGGGCGAGATTCGGCGCGTCGGGGCGAGTTTCCGGGCCGAGTTGCGCGGGCTGACCGAGGCGTTGAACCAGCCACGGGGGCGGGTGTTCCAGGGCGATTGCCCGGCGGTGCTGGGGGATGGTGCGTGCCGCGTGGACCTGTCGGCGCCCGGCTATTCGGTGGAGGCCGAGGTGCGGGGCGTCGAGGGCGTGTCGCTGCGGTTCGATCCGCTGTCGGGCTACGCGGACCGGTGGTTCGAGAAGGGGCGGCTGCGGGTGCTCTCGGGTGCGGCCGAGGGGCTGGAGGAAGTGGTCAAGAACGACCGGCTCGAGGGCTCGGGGCGGAAGGTGGAGCTGTGGGACGCGCTGAAGGCGGAGGTCGCCGTGGGGGACCGGGTGCGGCTGGAGGCAGGGTGCGACAAGCGGGCGGAGACGTGCCGGCTGAAGTTCGACAACTTTCTGAACTTCCGGGGCTTTCCGCACCTGCCGGGCGAGGACTGGCTGATGGCGTATCCGACGCGTGCGGGCGTGAACGACGGCGGGAGGCTGTCGTGAGCCGGGTGGTCGATGCGGCGCGGGGGTGGATCGGGACGCCTTATGTGCACCAGGCGTCGGTGAAGGGGGCGGGAGCGGATTGCCTGGGCCTGATCCGGGGCGTGTGGCGCGAGGTGTGCGGGGGCGAGCCGGAGGCGGTGCCCGCCTATACGCCGGACTGGTCGGAGCCGCAGCGCGAGGAGCGGCTCTGGCGGGCGGCGGCGGCGCATCTGCGGGAGGTGCCGGTGGGGCCGGTGCGCGCGGGCGACGTGCTGCTGTTCCGGATGCGCCACGGGGCGGTGGCGAAGCATCTGGGGCTGGCCTCGGGCGCGGCGTCGTTCATCCACGCGTATGCGGGGCATGGGGTGGTGGAGAGTCCGCTTTCGGCGCCGTGGCGGCGGCGCGTGGTGGCTCGGTTTCGATTTCCTGGGGAGGAGAGCTGAATGGCGACGATCGTTCTTTCCGCCGCCGGCGCGGCGCTGGGCGCGTCGGTGGGCGGGTCGGTGCTGGGGCTGTCCTCGGTCGTGATCGGGCGCGCGGCGGGGGCGACGCTGGGGCGCGTGGTGGACCAGTCGCTGATGGGCGCGGGCAGCCGTGTGGTGGAGACCGGGAAGGTGGACCGCTTCCGGCTGACGGGGGCCGGAGAAGGGGCGGCGGTGCCGCGGCTGCATGGCCGGATGCGGCTGGCCGGGCAGGTGATCTGGGCGACGCGGTTCCTGGAGCACGTGGAGAGCACGGGCGGATCGGGCAAAGGGGCGCCGAGTGCGCCGACGGTGCGGGAGCATTCCTATACCGTGTCGCTGGCGGTGGCGCTGTGCGAGGGCGAGATCGGGCGCGTGGGCCGCATCTGGGCGGACGGGCAGGAGATCGAGCGCGAGGCGCTGACGCTGCGGGTCTATCCGGGGTCTGAGGACCAGCTGCCCGATCCGAAGATCGAGGCGGTGGAGGGCGCGGGGATGGCGCCTGCGTATCGCGGGATCGCCTATGTCGTGATCGAGGACCTGGACCTGTCGCGCTTCGGCAACCGGGTGCCGCAGCTGTCGTTCGAGGTGTCGCGGACGGACGCGGACGTGGCCGGTGCGGTGCAGGGCGTGGCGATGATGCCGGGAACGGGGGAGTACGCGCTGGCCACGACCCCGGTCTATGTCGAGGAAGAAGCGGGCGTCACGCGGGCGGTGAACGTGAACACGCCGCTGGGCGGGACCGACTTCGCGGCCTCGGTGGAGGCCTTGTGCGGTGAGTTGCCGGCCTGCGGAGCGGTGTCGCTGGTCGTGTCGTGGTTCGGGGACGATCTGCGCTGCGGGGCGTGCCGCGTGCAGCCGAAGGTGGAGCGGGGTGCGCCGGACGGGTCGATGCCGTGGACGGTTTCGGGGATCGGGCGCGCCGAGGCGGGTGTGGTGCCGGTGGAGGACGGGCGCGTCGTCTATGGCGGGACGCCGTGCGACCGGTCGGTGATGGAGGCGATCGCGGCGCTGCGCGACGCCGGGCAGGCGGTGACGTTCTATCCGTTCCTGCTGATGGAGCAGATGGGCGGCAACGGGCTGGCGGACCCGTGGGGGGGCGAGGAGCAGCCGGCGTTGCCGTGGCGGGGGCGGATCACGTGCTCGGTCGCGCCGGGGCGGGAGGGCTCGCCGGACGGGACGGCGGCCGCGGAGGGCGAGGTGGCGGCGTTCTTCGGGACGGCTGTGCCCGGGGAGTTCTCGGCCGACGAGGATGGGGTGAGCTTCGCCGGCACCGAACTGTCCTATCGGCGGTTCATCCTGCACTACGCGCATCTGTGCGCCGCCGCCGGGGGCGTGGACGCGTTCTGCGTGGGATCGGAGATGCGGAGCCTGACGCAGGTGCGCGGCGCTGGGCGCTCGTTTCCGGCGGTGGAGGAACTGCGGCGGCTGGCGGCGGAGGTGAAGGCGATCCTGCCGGGGGCGAAGGTGGGATATGCCGCCGACTGGTCGGAGTATTTCGGGTACCGGCCGCAGGACGGGTCGGGGGATGTGTACTTCCACCTGGACCCGCTTTGGGCGGACGAGGCCGTCGATTTCGTGGGGATCGACAACTACATGCCGCTGTCGGACTGGCGTGACGGGGACGATCATGCGGATGCGTCGTGGGGGGCGGTGTATGACCTCGGCTACCTGAAAGCCAACGTGGCGGGCGGAGAGGGGTACGACTGGTACTATCCCTCTCCCGAGGCGCGGGAGGTCCAGCGGCGCGCGCCGATCACGGACGGGGCGCACGGGGAGCCGTGGGTGTTCCGATACAAGGACATCCGGTCGTGGTGGTCGCGGCCGCATCACGAGCGGATTGGGGGGGTGAGGTCGCAAACGCCGACGGCCTGGATACCGGGCTCGAAGCCGGTGTGGTTCACCGAGTTCGGCTGCCCGGCGGTGGACAAGGGGACGAACCAGCCGAACAAGTTCCTGGACCCGAAGTCGTCCGAGACGGGGCTGCCGCGGTATTCGACCGGGCGGCGGGACGATCTGATGCAGATGCAGTACCTGCGCGCGGTGCTGGGGTACTGGAGCGATCCGGCGAACAACCC
This sequence comes from Tranquillimonas alkanivorans, assembly GCF_900115595.1. Lineage (GTDB taxonomy): Bacteria > Pseudomonadota > Alphaproteobacteria > Rhodobacterales > Rhodobacteraceae > Tranquillimonas > Tranquillimonas alkanivorans. The sequence goes on along the minus strand of NZ_FOXA01000007.1, from coordinate 67,471 downwards.
GGTGTCCGAGATCTATGGCGGACCGATGGTCGAGATGTCGCGGGCGCATGTCTGGGCCTGGGACGCGCGGCCCCATCCGTTCTTTCCGGGCAACCTCGATCTCTGGGCGGACGGAGAAAACTGGGCGCGGGGACACTGGATCACGGGGCGCGCGACGCACCGGGGGCTCGACAGCGTGGTGCGGGAGGTGTGCGGCGTGCCGTGCGAGACCCCGGCGCTGTTCGGCGTCGTGCGGGGCTATGCGGTGGATCAGGTGCAGGACGCGCGGGCGGAGGTGCAGCCGCTGATGCTGGCGCATGGCTTCGACGCGCTCGAGCGGGAGGGGGTGCTCTCCTTCCGCTCGCGAGATGGACGGGCCGCGGGGGCCCTCGATCCGGAGCGGCTGGCGGTGAGCGGGGAGTTGGAGGGCGACATGGAGTTGCTGCGCGCCCCCGAGGCCGAGACGGCGGGGCGTGTGCGCGTGGCCTATGTCGGAGAGCACGACGGCTTCGCGGCGCGGGTGGCCGAGGCGGTGTTCCCGGGCGAGGACGTGCTGCCGGTGGGGCAGACGGAGCTGCCGATGGTGCTGACCGGGGCCGAGGCCAAGGGCATCGCCGAGCGCTGGCTGGCCGAGGCGCGGGTGGCGCGGGACGGGGCGCGCTTCGCGGTGCCGCCCTCGGCGCTGGGCGTGGGCGCGGGGGATGTCGTCGAGCTGAAGGGGCAGTCCTGGCGCATCGATCGGGTCGAGCAGGCAGGGGTGCAACTGGTCGAGGCGGTGCGGACGGAGCCGGGGCTGTTCCGGCCGTCGGACGCCGTCGAGGAGGCGGTGCGGGTCGAGCCCTTCGTCGCGCCGGTGCCGGTGCTGCCGGTGTTCCTGGACCTGCCGCTTCTGACGGGGGACGAGGTGCCCCATGCGCCGCACGTCGCGGCGGCGGCGCGGCCCTGGCCGGGATCGGTGGCCATCTACGAGTCGGCTCAGGACGAGGGGTACGCGCTGGATGTGCTGCTGCCCGGTGCGGCGGTCGTGGGGGTGACCGAGACGCCGCTGATGCGCGCCGTGCCCGGCGTGTGGGACCGGGGCGCGGCGTTGCGCGTGCGGCTGGTGGCCGGGGCGCTGGGCGCAGCGTCGCAGGCGCAGGTGCTGGCCGGTGCGAACGGGATGGCGATCGGGTCGGGCACGGACGACGACTGGGAGGTGTTCCAGTTCGCGCGGGCCGAACTGGTCGCGCCGCGCACCTACGATCTGAGCCTGCGGCTGCGGGGACAGGCGGGGACGGATGCGCTGGTGCCCGAGGCCTGGCCGGCGGGGTCGCGGGTGGTGCTGCTGGACGGGCGGTTGAAGCAGCTGGAGCTCATGCCCGCGCAGCGGGGGCTGGCGCGGCATTACCGGATCGGGCCGGCGGGGCGGAGCTATGACGATCCGGTCTATCGCCACGAGGTGCGAGCGTTCGAGGGCGTGGGACTGCGGCCCTACGCCCCGGTGCATGTGCGGGCGGCGTGGTCGGGCGGCGCGCTGAAGGTCGCGTGGGTGCGGCGGACGCGGATCGAGGGCGATGGCTGGGGACCGGCGGACGTGCCGCTGGGCGAGGCGGTCGAGGCGTACCTGGTGCGGGTCGTCAAGGACGGCGCGGTGGTGGCCGAGGCGCGGGTGAGCGCCCCGGAGTGGGTCTGGGAGGACCCGGTGGCGCCGCCCTTTGCGGTGGAGGTGGCGCAGATTTCGGACCGTTTCGGGCCGGGGCTTTTCAGGAGGAGCAATGTCGATGGATGAGACGGCGAAGCTGGGACTGCCGCTGGTGCAGCCAGCGCAGGCGCAGAAGCACGTGACGGTGAACGAGGCTCTGACGCGGCTCGACGGGCTGTGCCAGCTGGTGCTGGCCTCGCGCGGGGTGATGGTGCCGCCGAACGCGCCCGAGGAGGGGGAGGCGTATGCCGTCCCTGTGGGTGCGGTGAATGCGTGGGACGGGCAGGACGGCGCGGTGGCGCTGTTCGTTAACGGCGGATGGACGTTCGTTGCTCCGCGCGCCGGGTGGCGGGCCTGGATCGAGGACGAGGGCGTGGCGGCGGTGCATGACGGGGTCTCGTGGGTCGCGGGGGCGTTGTCGGTTTCGGAGAACGGGGCGGCGCTGGCGTTCCGCTCGATCGAGGTGGAGCACGCGGTGAGCGCGGGGGCGACCTCGGTCGTGGCGGGGGCGATCCCGGCGCGGGCCATCGTCTTCGGCGTGAGCGGCGTGGTGACGGAGGCGATCGGGGGGGCCTCGGCGTGGTCCCTGGGGAACGACGCGGGCTCGGCGGACCGGTTCGGGTCGGGGATCGGGACAGGCGTGGGCGCGTGGGTGAAGGGAGAACTGGGTGCCCCGACCACGTATTACGGCGCGACGGATTTGCTGCTGAAGGCGGAGGGCGGCGACTTCACCGGCGGGCGGGTGCGGCTGGCGGTGCACTACGCTCAGATCGGGGTGCCGCGGGTGTGAGGCCGGCGCGCATGGGCGACGTGATCTGCGCGGCACGGGTGCTGCTGGGCGTGCCGCGGCGGCGCTGGGCCTGGGTGCTGGCGCGGATGTGCGCCGAGGCGCGGGCGTCGGGGGGCAGCCTGATGGAGGCGGCGCTGCGGCGCGAGACGGTGGCCGAGCCGGACCTGCGGTGCAGGGAGTACCGGCGAGCGCTGGTGTTCGTGCTGCTGGGGCTGGGGCGGGATTAGTCGGTGTCGTGGAGCGTGTTGCGCCACGGGAGGGCAGCGGCCGCCCGTGGTGGGCGTGGCAGCGCCCGCCAGGGGGGCGGGCGGGTTTTGTGGTGTGGTGGTGCCGCGTCGCTGTCATGCCCGCAGCGGCGGGCATTTGTAGGGGCGAGGGCTGCGCGTCCGGGTATCCGGTGGAGCGCGGGCGGAGGCTGGCGGGGGCAGCGTGGCGCTGATGGTGGGAGGTCCCGCTTGCGCGGGAATGACAGGGGGCCCTTGTTTGCCCGCACGGCAAAGAAAAAGGGCCGCGCGATGGTCGCGCGGCCCTGAAGGGTCCGACCCGGTGACGGATCAGTTAGCGGTCGAGCTTCTCGTCGAGCTCTTCCTTTTCCTGAACGGCGGGCTCGTCGGTGCGCTGCTCGACGTCCGTCTCGAGCTCGTCGAGCTGGGCGGCGCCGATGTCGTCGAAGAGCTCCTGGATCTCGAACTCGGCGGCCGCTTCTTCCTCGGCGGCGAGTTCCTGGATCGACTTGCCGCTCTTTTGTAGCTCGGCCTCTTCCGGCGAGCGGGCGACGTTGATCTCGACCTCGGCCTCGACCTCGGGGTGCAGCTTCACCCACACCTTGTGCAGGCCGAGCTCCTTGATCGGGTTGGTCAGGATCACCTGGCGACGCTCGATGTCGAAGCCGGCTTCCTTGGCCGAATCCGCGATGTCGCGGGTGGTGACCGAGCCGTAGAGCGCGCCGCCGTCCGAGGCGGAGCGAATCACGATGAACTGCTTGCCGTCGAGATCGGCCGAGGTCTTCTCGGCGTCCTTCTTGGTCTCGGCGTTCTTCGCCTCGAGGTCGGCCTTCTGGGCCTCGAAGGCCTTCACGTTGGCGTCGGAGGCCCACAGGGCCTTCTTCTGCGGCAGCAGGAAGTTGCGCGCGTAGCCTTCCTTGACGGAGACGACGTCGCCCATCTGGCCCAGCTTCGCCACGCGTTCGAGCAGAATGACTTGCATGTCTCTCTCCTTACTTCACGGCGTAGGGGAGCAGGGCGAGGAAGCGGGCGCGCTTGATCGCGCGGGCCAGTTCACGCTGCTTCTTGGAGGACACCGCGGTAATGCGCGAAGGCACGATCTTGCCGCGCTCGGAGATGTAGCGCTGCAGCAGCTTGGTGTCCTTGTAGTCGATCTTCGGCGCGTTGTCGCCCGAGAACGGGCAGACCTTGCGGCGGCGGAAAAACGGTTTTGCGGCCATGACGTGTGCTCCTTTAAATCAGCGGCGGTCGCGACGGCCGTCGCGTTCGTCGCGCTTCTGCATCTGGATCGAGGGGCCTTCCTCGTGCGCGTCGACCTTGATGGTCAGCACGCGCATCACGTCGTCGTGCAGCCGCATCAGGCGCTCCATCTCCTGGACGGCCGGCGCCGGGGCGTCGGTGCGCAGGAAGGCGTAGTGGCCCTTGCGGTTCTTGTTGATCTTGTAGGCCATCGTCTTGACGCCCCAGTACTCGTTGTCGACGACCTTGCCGCCGTTGTCGCTGAGTACGGTCGAGAAGTGTTCGACGAGGCTTTCGGCCTGCGCGTTGGACAGGTCCTGACGCGCGATCATGACATGCTCGTAAAGCGGCATGTGCTCTCCGTATCATTGCGGGCGCACTTCAAAGGACGGGAACCCCTTCCGCGCCCGTCCACGAGAGGCTGCGCCGGTTTCATACCGTGCGGAAGGATGCGGCCTTATACACGGACCGCGCGGCGATGCAACCGGGCGGACGGCTCTGCGCGGGGGCGCACAGGGGCTGTTGTTCCGCGCCGGTTGTTCGCGCGCCGCGACGCGGCATCTTCGGGTCATCGAAAGACACCGTCAGGAGACGACCCATGAAGACCACCTTCGCCGCCGCGCTTCTGGCCGGCACCGTCCTGTCCACCGCCGCGATCGCCGAGCCCGTGGCCTACGATCTGGACCCGAGCCACAGCCAGATCGTGTTCACCTACAACCACCTGGGCTTCTCGACCAGCTACGGCATGTTCTCGGGTTTCGAGGGCGACATCCAGTTCGACCAGGAAGACCCGGCCAATTCATCGGTCGAGGTGGCGTTCCCCGTCCGCTCGATGCTGACCGGCTGGGAAGCGCGGTTCGAGCACTTCATGTCGGGCGACTTCTTCGACGCTGCCGAGGACGAGATGGTGACCTTCACCTCGACCGGCATCGAGGTGACGGGCGAGGACACGGCGCTGATCACCGGCGATCTGACGCTGAACGGCACGACGCAGGAAGTGGTGCTGGACGCCAAGCTGAACCAGGCGGGCGAGCACCCGATGGAGGGCAAGCCCTGGGCCGGGTTCGACGCCACCACCACGCTGGTGCGTTCGGATTACGGGCTGGGCGCCTTCGCGCCGTATGTCAGCGACGAGGTCGAGGTGATGATCTCGATCGAGGCGATGCAAGCGGACGCGCAGGAAAGCTGAGCCGCGTGTAACGGTATCAGGCAGTAAGAGTTCAGGGGCCGTCGGGGCGATCCGGCGGCCCTTTTTCCGTGCGGCGGTATCAGAGAGCGGTGGCGGGGCCCTGGGAGAGGCGGTGCGCGGCCTCGGGGTTGTCGGCTTCCCAGTCCTTGAAGGCGAGGTAGCCCGTGCGGCTGGCGGCGGCGCGGGCCTTCGGGGGAAGAGTGGAGAAGAGTTCCGGAGCGACGTCCGCCACGAAATGCAGCTTCACGCGCAGGAAGGCGGCCGAACACAGGGCTGCGCGGTCGCGGGAGAGAAAGCCGTCTCGCGCGGCGGCCTGGCAGCGGTAGTGCGTGGTGAACGCGCCGGCGGGAATGTCCGCCTCGGCGTCGGCGTGGATCGCGCGGCTGGGCGCGGGCAGCGTGGCGGAGAGGAAGAGGAGGGCGGCGGGGACGTGCTTCATGTCGCGGCCTTTGTCAAATGGTCGGGTCGTCGGCGGCGACCGCGCGGGACGCGGGTTGCGGCCGGATGAAAATGCCTTGTGGTGCGGTGCACCGAATGACGAAAGCGTAGCACGACCGGACGCGCGCACGAAGGCCACGAATTTTCGACGGAAATTCGTGGCCGGCAGATTTTCGACGAAAATCTGCTGTGTCAGTCGGTGGCGCGTTGGGCGGTCAGATCGACCGTGACGTCGACGCCGAAGGCGAGCGTGTCGGGGTCTGTCTGACCAGCGCCGATGTCGAAGTTGCGGCGGTCGAGTGTGGTGGCGCCGGACATGGTGGCGGTGTCGCCGTCGAGATCGAGCGTGAAGGGCAGCGTCACCGGCACGGTTGCGCCGCGCAGGGCGAGGGTGCCCTCGGCGACGTAGCCGGTCTCGGCCGGCAGGATCTCGGCCTGGAAGGTGGCTGTCGGGTGCTCTTCGGCGGCGAAGTAGTCGGCGCCGAGCGCCTGCGAGGTGACCGAGCCCAGCGTCAGGCTGGGAATGGCGACCTGCACGGTGACGTCTCCGTGGCGGCCATCGGTGGGCTCTTCGGCGAAGGCGATGTCGGCGGTCCAGTCGGCGAAGCTGCCCTCGACTGTGTTGCCGAACTGGCGGACCTGGATGCCGAGCGTGCCCTCCTGCACGGTCCAGTTGCCGGTTTGCGCGGCGGCAAGTTCGGGGGTGGCGCGGGCCTGGGGCTCGGGCCCGACGAGGGCGTAGGCGGCGCCGAAGCCCAGGGCGTAGATGGCGGCGGCGGCGATGGCGGCGGGGGCATGTCCGAGTTCGGGCGCGCGGGCCTGCGCCGGCGTCCGTCCGGGCAGCATTCGGGCGAGCGTGGCGTCTCGGTCGACCATCGCGTGCTTCAGCGCGCCGGCCACGTGCAGGATCAGCGCGGCGATCAGCACCTTGGTGAAGACCCAGTGTGTGGCGCCGGCATAGGCCTCGACCATCGTGGATTTCGGCACCAGCGGCAGCGACTGGCCGAGCGGCCAGAGGATCGGCGCGAAGCCTTCCGACGCCGCGTGCATGATCCAGCCCGACAGCGGCACGACGACGATCGCGGCGTAGAGCGACCAGTGCACGATCTCGGCCAGCAGCGTCTCGCCCCGCCGTTCGGGGTGCAGCGGATGCGGGCGGGGCTGGATCAGCGCCCAGAGGATACGGCCGAGGGCCACGAAGAAGGCGAGCACGCCCAACGTCTTGTGCAGCGAGAAGAGCCGCGCCTTCACGGCGAGCTGGTCGGCGGTGTCGTAGGGCCATTCGTGCGCCACCAGGCCCAGCGGGATCAGCGTGAGGATCAGCAGGGCCGTCAGCCAGTGGAAGGTCTTGGCCACGCCGCCATAGCTGGCGCGGGTGTTGCCGAGGGCGGCTGCGGCGGTGTCGGTCATGCTCATGGTCGTGCTCCGCTGGGGGGACGCCGGGAAACCTACGGTGTCGGGCGCGGGCCGCAATGCCGACCGCCGCACCCGGGATGTGCATGGATGCAGGGAGCGTTGCGTGCGGGCGGCCGCCGCGTTATCCCCCGTGCCCAAGCAGAGTTGGAGGACGACGATGAGCCGGGCTTTCGTATTTCCGGGCCAGGGGGCACAGACGGTCGGCATGGGCCGGGCGCTGGCCGAGGCCTATCCCGCCGCGCGCGCGGTGTTCGACGAGGTGGACGAGGCCCTGGGCGAGAAGCTGTCCGTGTTGATCTGGGAGGGCTCGGCCGAGGACCTGACGCTGACGGCGAACGCGCAGCCGGCGCTGATGGCGACCTCGATGGCGTCGATGCGGGCGCTCGAGGCCGAGGGGATCGGCGTCGAGACCGCGGCCTTCGTCGCGGGGCATTCGCTGGGCGAGTACTCGGCGCTCTGCGCGGCCGGCGCGCTGAGCGTGGCGGACACGGCGCGGCTTCTGCGGCTGCGCGGGCAGGCGATGCAGTCGGCGGTGCCGGTGGGCGAGGGCGCGATGGCCGCGCTTCTGGGGCTCGACCTGGACGGCGCGCGGGCCGTGGCCGAGGAGGCCGGGCAGGGCGAGGTCTGCCAGGCGGCCAACGACAACGACCCGGCGCAGGTGGTGATCTCGGGGCAGAAGTCGGCCGTCGAGCGCGCGGTGGAGGTCGCCAAGGCGCACGGCGCGAAGCGGGCGGTGCTGCTGCCCGTCTCGGCCCCGTTCCACTGCCGCCTGATGGAGCCGGCGGCGCGCACCATGGCCGACGCGCTGGCGCAGGTGGAGATCGCCGCGCCGAAGGTGCCGGTCGTGGCGAACGTCACCGCCTCCGCCGAGAGCGACCCGGACCGCATCCGGACCCTGCTGGTCGAGCAGGTGACCGGCGCGGTGCGCTGGCGCGAGAGCGTGGGCTACATGGTGGCCGAGGGCGTGGACGACTTCTGGGAGGTCGGCGCGGGCAAGGCGCTGTCGGGCATGATCCGGCGGATCGAGAAGGGCGCGTCGGTCCGGCAGGTCGGCACGCCCGAGGACGTGGCCGCCGTCAAGGGCTGACGGAGCGTGCGGGAGCGGGGGCCAGCCCCCGCACCCCCGGGATATTTCTGGACCGAAGATTAGGGCGCGGGCGCGCCCGGAGGAGAGTGAGATGTTCGATCTGACGGGGAAGACTGCGCTGATCACCGGCGCCTCGGGCGGGATCGGCGCCGAGATCGCGCGGGTGCTGCATGGCGCGGGCGCGACGGTGGGCCTCTCGGGGACGCGGGTGGCGCCGCTCGAGGAGCTGGCGGGCGAGTTGGGCGCGCGGGCGCATGTGCTGCCGTGCAACCTGAGCGAAAAGGAAGAGGTCGACGGGCTGCCGAAGAAGGCGGCCGAGGCCATGGGCTCGGTCGACATCCTGGTGAACAACGCGGGCATCACGCGCGACAACCTGTTCATGCGGATGTCGGACGAGGAATGGCAGTCGGTGCTCGACGTGAACCTGACGGCGGCGATGAAGCTTTCCAAGGGCGTGCTGCGCGGCATGATGAAGGCGCGCTGGGGGCGGATCGTCAACATCTCGTCCATCGTGGGCGCGACGGGGAACCCGGGCCAGGGCAACTATGCCGCCGCCAAGGCCGGGCTGATCGGCATGTCGAAATCTCTGGCCTATGAGGTGGCGACGCGGGGAATCACCGTCAACGCGGTGGCGCCGGGCTTCATCGAGACGGCGATGACCGAGAAGCTGACCGACGACCAGAAGGCGGGGATCCTGGGCCAGGTGCCGATGGGGCGCATGGGCACGCCGCAGGAGATCGCCGCCGCCGTGCTGTACCTGTCGAGCCCGGAGGCGGGTTACGTGACCGGCGCGACGCTGCACGTCAACGGCGGGATGGCGATGCTTTGAGAGCGCCGCGAGACGGCGTTCGAAAGCGTTTGCGTCGCCCGGGCGATATGCTATAGGCGGCGCACATTTTCGGACGGGGCCGCCGGATGCGGCGGCCTTTTGACGTGACCGCAACGGCACGGAACGAGTGGCCCGCGGGGCTGAAGACCAACGGGAACGGACCCCGAGGAACCAAGAGGAAAAGACATGAGCGACATCGCAGATCGCGTGAGGAAGATCGTCGTCGAGCACCTGGGCGTCGAAGAAGAGAAGGTGACCGAGAACGCCTCGTTCATCGACGACCTGGGCGCCGACTCGCTGGACACCGTCGAGCTGGTCATGGCCTTCGAGGAAGAGTTCGGCATCGAGATCCCGGACGACGCGGCCGAGACGATCCAGACCTTCGGCGACGCGGTGAAGTTCATCAAGGAAGCCCAGCAGTAAGGGCTTCGGCCGGGCCCGCGCGGGCCGGGCAGGAAATCGCGGGGGCGGCGTGCCACGGGGCGTGCCGCCCCCTTGCGTTTCCGGCGGGGGCGTGCCGGGCCGGCCGCGCCGCTCTTCCCAGCCCGGGCCCGGGCGTGTATCAGGGCAGCAACAGAAAAGCAGTATCGAGAGGCGCACATGCGGCGGGTCGTTGTCACCGGTTTGGGAATGGTCAGTCCTCTGGCCTGCGGGGTCGAGGAGACGTGGAAGCGGCTGCTGGACGGGAAGTCCGGCGCCGGGCAGATCGAGCGTTTCGACGCCAGTCACCTGGCCACCACCTATGCCTGCGAGGTGCCTCTGGGCGACGGCAGCGACGGGACCTTCAACCCCGATGACTGGATGGCGGCGAAGGAGCGGCGCAAGGTCGACGACTTCATCCTCTATGGCATGGCCGCCGCGGACCAGGCGGTGAAGGATGCCGGCTGGACGCCGGAGGACGAGGAGAGCCGCCTGCGCACCGGCGTGATGATCGGCTCGGGCATCGGGGGCTTGCAGTCCATCGCCGAGACCGCCGTGCTGATCAAGGAGAAGGGGCCGCGGCGCGTGTCGCCGTTCTTCATCCCGGGCGCGCTGATCAACCTCGTCTCAGGGCAGGTGTCGATCCGCTACGGCTTCAAGGGGCCGAACCACGCGGTGGTCACCGCCTGCTCGACCGGGGCGCATGCCATCGGCGACGCGGCGCGGCTGATCCAGTGGGGCGACGCTGACGTGATGATTGCGGGCGGCGCGGAAAGCCCGATTTCCGAGATTGGTGTCGCGGGCTTCAACGCCTGCAAGGCGCTGTCGACGAAGCGCGGCAACGATCCACAGGCGGCCTCGCGCCCCTATGACGAGGATCGCGACGGCTTCGTGATGGGCGAGGGCGCGGGGGTCGTGGTGCTCGAGGAATACGAACACGCCGTGGCGCGCGGCGCGAAGATCTATGCCGAGGTGATCGGCTATGGCCTGTCGGGCGACGCCTATCACATCACCGCACCGGCCGAGGACGGCGACGGCGGCTATCGCTCGATGGAGGCCGCGCTGAAGCGCGCCGGCATCACGCCGGAGGATGTGGACTACATCAACGCGCACGGCACCTCGACCATGGCCGACACGATCGAGCTGGGCGCGGTGGAGCGGCTGATGGGCGAGGCCGCGTCGAAGGCCACGATGTCGTCGACCAAGTCGTCGATCGGGCACCTTCTGGGTGCGGCGGGGGCAATCGAGGCGATCTTCTGCACGCTGGCGATCCGCGATCAGGTGGCGCCGCCGACGATCAACCTGGACAACCCGGCCATCGAGCCGAAGCTGGACCTGGCGCCGAACACGAAGCGTGAGCGCGAGATCGACGTGGCGCTGTCGAACTCGTTCGGCTTCGGGGGCACCAACGCGTCGCTCGTGCTGCGGAGGGTCGCCGGCTGATGTGGCGCAACATCGCCTCGAACTTCCTGACGCTGTTCATCGTCGTGCTGGCGCTGTTCGCGGGCGTGATCGCCTGGGGTAAGCGCGAGTATGCCGGACCCGGGCCGCTGACGCAGGCGATTTGCCTGGAGGTCGAGAGCGGGTCGAACATGCGGCGCGTGTCGGACAAGCTGGCGGGAGACGGCGCGATCTCGAACGCGCAGATCTTCCGCATCGGGGCGGAGTACACGGACAAGTCCGACCAGCTGAAGGCCGGCAGCTTCCTGGTGCCCGAGGGCGCGTCGATGGAAGAAATCGTCGATATCGTCACGCGCGGCGGGCAGTCGACCTGCGGGACCGAGGTCGTCTATCGCGTCGGCATCGCCGGGCAGGAGATCGAGGTGCGCGAGCTGGACCCGGCCTCGGGGCAGTTCGAGGAGGTCGTCGAGTTCGACCCGGCCGAGGCCGAGGCCCCGGCGGAATACGCCGAGGTGCGCGAGGCCGCCGACACCCGCTATCGCATCGCGCTGGCCGAGGGGGTCACCTCGTGGCAGATCGTCGAGGCGCTGCGGCAGGCCGATTTCCTGGACGGCGAGGTGGCCGAGGTTCCGGCCGAGGGCACGCTTGCCCCCGACAGCTACGAAGTGCGGCCGGGCGCGGCGCGGGGCGAGCTGCTGGCGGCGATGCAGGCGCGGCAGGAGGAGCGGCTGGCCGAGGCCTGGGCCGCGCGCGACGACGACCTGCCGGTGGAGACGCCGGAGGAGGCGCTGATCCTGGCCTCGATCATCGAGAAGGAGACCGGCGTGCCCGACGAGCGCGGGCAGGTGGCCAGCGTCTTCGTCAACCGCCTGCGCGAAGGCATGCGTCTTCAGACCGACCCGACGGTGATCTACGGCATCACCAATGGCGAGGGCGTGCTGGGGCGCGGGCTGCGGCGGTCCGAGCTGGACGCGGTGACGCCGTACAACACCTATCGCATCGACGGGCTGCCGCCGACGCCCATCGCCAATCCGGGGCTCGACAGCCTGATGGCGGCGGTGCAGCCGGCGGAGACGGAGTTCCTGTATTTCGTGGCCGACGGCTCGGGCGGGCACGCCTTCGCGCGCACGCTGGCCGAGCACAACGAGAACGTCGCCCGCTGGCGCGAGATCGAGGCGCAGCAGGCCGGGCAGTAAGCCCGGCCTGGCCTGCCCGGGCAGCGCCCGCCCGCCCGGGCGCTTCCTTTTGGGCGAACACCATCTGCGAGCGCCCGCTGTCATTCCCGCGAAAGCGGGAACCTCCCACCGCTTGCGCCGCGCTGCCCTCGCCCGACGCACGGCCCCGGCGTCACCGGATGCCCGCTATCGCGGGCATTGAAGGCATTGGGGCGAGGCGGTTCCAGCTGAGCGCTACCGCACAAGACGCCCGCCCGCCCCCCAGGCGGGCGCTGCCCTCTCGGGGGCGCGTGGCGGGCGGGACGCCCTCGGATCGTGCGCAAGCGCAGCGATGCCGTGCCTCCACCGGGGAAGCATCCCTACACTTGCGGATGGGACGACTCACCAAATGTTGTATTCGCATTTCCGAACCCGTGTCGGACTGTCGGCGTTGAGGCGGCCGGAAACCGAGAAACGGGGGACAACGGAATGCGAACGAGACGATCTTTCCTGGCCGGTGGGGCCGCGGGGCTGGCGCTGGCGGCGACCGGTGTGCGGGCGCAGGGTACGCCCGTGCCGAACTACGACCTGCCGCCGCACCTGATGCCGCAGGAGGTGCGCGTGGGCGGGAACTTCGCCCCCGGCGTGGTGCACGTGGTGCCGGACGAGTACGCGCTCTACTGGACGCTGCCGGGCGGGCGGGCCATCCGCTATGTCGTGGGGATCGGGCGGCCGGGGCTCTATGAGCCGGGCGAGTTCTTCGTGGGCGCGAAGAAGCGCTGGCCAAGCTGGACGCCGACGCCGGACATGATCGATCGCGAGCCCGAGAAGTACGCCCAGTACGAGGACGGGATGCCGGGCGGGTTGTCGAACCCGCTGGGTGCGGCGGCGCTGTACCTCTTCACCGAGGAGCGCGGCGACACCTTCCTGCGCATCCACGGCACCGACGACCCCTCGACCATCGGCATCGCCGTGTCGAACGGCTGCGCGCGGCTGGTCAATGACCAGATGGTCGACCTTTACAACCGCGTGCCTGAGGGCTCGAAGGTCATCCTGTACGAGAAGATGCGCGCCTGAGGCGGCCCGCCGCTCAGGCGGCGGGGCCGCAGCTCGTGCACTCGCTTAAGCTGGCCATCCGGCGTCCTGGCGCGGGATGGCCCAAGCCTGCTCAGCCAAGCGCGGGCAGGCGCGTTGCCGCGAGGTGCATCGACACGGCGGCGAAGAACGTCACGCTCGCCGCCAGCACGAAGACGTGCCAGATGGTGCGGTGAAACGGCAACCGCTTGAAGACGTAGAACACGAAGCCGGAGGTGTAGATCAGGCCGCCGATCACCACGAGCGTGAGCACCGGCCCCGGCAGTTCGCTGAACATGCTGGATGCGGCGAAGGCGCCGCCCCAGCCCATCACCAGGTAAAGCGCGATGGCGTAGGGCTTGGTCGATTGCGGCGCGAAGACACGCATCCCCGTGCCCATCAGCGCCGCGCCCCAGAGCCACAGCACCACCACCAGCGCATGCCCGCCCGAGAGCAGGCTGAACGGCGTGTACGTCCCCGCGATCTTGAAATAGATCGCCGAGTGATCGAGCCGGCGCAGCACGTTCTTCCATGTCCCCGCCGGCGCCATGTTGTAAAGCGCCGAGCACAGGATCATCCCCACTAGGCACAGCCCGTAGATCGTGGCGGCGGCCACGGCCGACAGGTCGCCGTGCCAGACCACGGCCAGCGTGATCAGCACCGGCACGGCGAGGATCGCGGCGGCAAGACCCGCGACGTGAACCACGGCGTCGGAGAGATTCTCGGCGGCGGAGTAGCCGGAGCGGGGGGCAAGGCGGAGTGTCATCCGACAAGCTTACCCCACGTGCCGGCGGACTCAAAGCAAAGCTATCGTGACGGGTGCCGTGACGCTCCGTCAGATCAGCCGTTGCAGCAGCGCGCGTGACGGCTCGCCCGTCACCGGCAGCCCGGCGCGGGACTGGAAGGCGCGGATCGCGGCGCGGGTGTCCGGGCCGATGACACCGTCCGCGCCGCCGGTGTCGAAGCCGCGCGCGGTCAGGCGGCGTTGCAGCAGCTTGCGGTCCTCGAGCGTCAGGCCATAGGCGTCGGGCGGGAAGCCCGCGCGCAGCGGCGGACCACCGGCGAGGCGGTCGGACAGGTGGCCCACGCCGATCACGTATTTCTCGGCGTTGTTGTAGCGCGCGATGACGCCAAAATTCGGGAATACCATGAAGGCCGGCGCGCCCAGCCCTTGCGGGATCAGGATCGAGGCGGGCCCGTGGTCGGGCACCGGCCGCCCGTCCGCGCCCCGCACGCCCAGCGCCGCCCAGGAGGCGGGGCTGCGTGTGGTGCCGCGCCCGGCCAGCGAGGTGTCGAAGCCCTGCGGCAGCATCACCTCGACCCCCCAGGGCTGGCCGCGCCGCCAGCCGAAGCGCGACAGGTAGGCGGCGGTCGAGGCCAGCGCGTCGGTCGGGTCCTCGGACCAGATGTCGCGCCGCCCGTCGGCGTCGAAATCCACGGCATAGGCTTCGTAGGACGTGGGAATGAACTGCGTGTGGCCCATCGCGCCGGCCCAGCTTCCGGTCATGCGGGCGGGCGTGATGTCGCCGTTCTCGAGGATGCGCAGCGCGGCGATCAGCTGCCGTTCGAAGAACGCGCCACGCCGCCCGTCATAGGCCAGGGTCGAGAGCGCCGAGATCACCGGCACCTCGCCTCGCCGCGCGCCGTAGCGGCTTTCGAGCCCCCAGACGGCGGTCACGACCGCGGGCTCGACGCCGTAGCGCGCCTCGATCCGCGCCAGGGACGGGCCCCAGCGGCGCAGCATGGCGCGGCCCGTCGCCACCCGCTCGTCCGAGGCGGCGATGGCCAGGTAATCCTCGAGCGTACGGGTGAACTCGGTCTGGTTGCGGTCGCGCTCGATCACGCCGGGCAGGAAGCCCACGCCCCGGAACGCCCGGTCCAGCGTGCCGGGCGCGATGCCCTGCGCCTGCGCCCGGCCGCGGAACGCCCGCACCCAGGCGTCGAAGGCCGGGTTCGGCACGGCGACCAGCGTCTCGTCCCGCGTGGCGGGGGCGAGCGCGGGGGGCGGGGGCCCGCAGGCGGCGAGCCCGAGCGCGAGAAGGCCGAAGGTGGCGGATCGTCTGGTGGTGCGCATCTGTGTCCCTGCCATCATGGGTAGACTCCCTGCCTAGCCCAGGGCGCGCGGGCCGCAAAGGGGCGCGATCGCGGGTGGCGGGGCGTTGCCGGGCATGGCATCACGCAGCCATGACCGAGCCACGCGACATCGAACTCCTGCGCGACGGCCCCCGCGACGCCCGCGCCACGCTGCTTCTGGCGCACGGGGCGGGCGCGCCCATGGATTCGGAGTGGATGGAGGCGGTGACGGCGGCCTTCGCCGCACAGGGACTCGCGGTCGCCCGCTTCGAGTTCGGCTACATGGCCGCGCGCCGCGCGGGCGGGCCGAAGAAGCCGCCGCCGCGCGCCGAGCGGCTGATGGACGAGTATCGCGCGGCGGTCCACGCGCTGTCGGCGCAGAAGCCGCTGGTGATCGGTGGCAAGTCGATGGGCGGTCGGGTGGCGAGCCTGGTGGCCGACGATCTGCACGCGGCGGGGCAAGTGGCGGGGCTTTTGTGCCTCGGCTACCCGTTCCACCCGCCGGGTAAGCCCGAGCGGCTGCGCACCGCGCATCTGGAGACGCTCGCCACGCCCGCGCTGATCGCGCAGGGCACCCGCGACCCGTTCGGCCGGCGCGAGGAGATCGAGGGCTACGCCCTGTCGGACCGGATCGAGCTTTGCTGGCTGGATGACGGTGATCACGATTTCAAGCCGCGCAAGGCCAGCGGGCACACGCTGGCGGGCCATGTCGCGGCGCTGGCCACGCGCGTGGCGGAGTGGGTCGCGGACTGACGCCCCGGCCCGCGGGCCAAGTGCGCCGGAGCGCGCCAATTTTCGCCGACCGCGCGGGGCACGGGAACAGCCCGGCGTTTCGGCAGTTTTGCCGCCAGAACCGTTTGTCACGGAAAGGAAACGCCATGAAACGCGTACTTGCGACCACCGCGCTGGCCGCTCTCGCGACCGCGCCCGCTCTGGCCCAGGACGGCCAAGCCCAGATGATGCCCTCCGACATGATCGGCGAGACCCTCTACGGCGCCGAGTCGATTCCGGTCGAACCGCTGTCCGAGGTCGACGCCGCCTGGGCCGAACTCGGCGAGGTTTCGGACGTGCTGCTGGCCGAGACCGGCGAGCCCGAGGCGCTGATCATCATGTTCGGCGACCGCGAGATCGAGCTGGCATATGACCAGATCGCCGCGCTGCCCGACAGCGATGACGAGGGCGAGTTCTTCGTCGTTACCAGCCAGGGCGAGGACGCGCTGGCCGAGGCGCCGGAGTTCGATCCCGCGGGCGCCGAGGGCCGCCTGGCCTCGGCCGGCTCCGAGACCACCGGGTCGGAGACCGGGACGGACGAATCGGACGCCGAGATCGAGACCGTCGACATCCAGGAGCCCGTCGAGGGCGAGGAGATGGCCGAGGGCGAGATGACCACCGTCCCGATCCAGGACCCGGACGAGGCCGAGACGGCCGAGGCCGGTGACGCCGCCGCGACGGACGAAGGGATGGAGACGGCCGAGACCGAGCTTGTCCCCGCCGACGAGGAGGCAGAGACCGCCGACATCGCCGTCGAGGAGATGACCGAGGACGCGCCCGAGGCCGACATGGCCGAGGCCGAGATCGTCGAGGGCGACGCCGAGATCATGGCCACCGACGACGTTCTGGCCGAAGAGGCGCCCGAGTCCGACATCGCGGAGGGCGAGACCGAGTTCGTGCCCGCCGACGACACCGAGACCGCCGCGGTCGAGGAAGGCGAGCTGATCGAGGAAGACCCGGTCACCGAGATGGCCGAGACCGAGATGGAGATGGTCGAGGAAGAGACCGCCGATCTCGCCCCCGAGATCGTGGTGGACGGCTATACCCGTCTCGCGTCCGACGCCATCACCGTCGACGACCTGACCGGAGCGTCAGTCTACGGCTCGGATGAAGAGCGCGTGGGCGAGGTGTCGGAACTGCTGCTCGACGACAGTGGCGCGATCTCGCAAGCCATCGTCGACGTTGGCGGTTTCCTCGGCCTGGGCGAGCACTCGGTCGCCGTGGACCTGCAGGAGCTCAACATCCAGCGCTCCGAGGCCGGTGACGACCTGCGCGTCTATGTGGGCGCGACCGAGGAACAGCTCGAGGCGCTGCCCGAGTACGAAGGCCAGTAAGCCAACCGGATGCCGCCCCGCGCGGGCGGTCCATCTTCGGTCCGGAAATATCCCCGCCGGAGGCATCGCGCCGGGCCGCAAGGCCCGGCGCAATCGCGTTCAGCGTGCCCCGAAGGCGCTCATTCATCGACTGGATCCTCAGCCCTTGTGAATCCAGCCGCCGCCGAAGATGCGGCTGCCTTCGGGGGCGTAGAACACGCAGGCCTGACCGGGCGAGACACCTTCCTCGGCCACCACCAGCTCGACCTCGGCCTCGGTCTCGGACAGCGGCCGGATCACCGCCTCTCGCGGGGGGCGGGTGGAGCGGACCTTGACCGACAGGTGCCATTCGGAGCGCGAGGTGAAGGGCGCGTCACCCAGCCAGTTGATCTCACGCACCGGGACGGTGCGGGTGGCCAGCATCTCTTTCGGGCCCACGACGACGCGGTGATTGTCCACGTCCAGCTTCACGACGTAAAGCGGCTCGGACAGCCCACCGATCCCCAGCCCCCGGCGCTGGCCGATGGTGTAGTGGATCACCCCGTGATGCTCGCCCAGCACCCGGCCATCGACATGCACGATCTCGCCCGGCTCGGCCGCGCCGGGGCGCAGCTTCTCGATGACGCTGGCGTAGTTGCCGTTTGGCACGAAGCAGATGTCCTGGCTGTCGGGCTTGTCCGCCACGCTCAGCCCGTAGCGGGCGGCGAGCTTGCGGGTTTCGTCCTTCGAGGCCAGATGCCCCAGCGGGAAGCGCAGGTAGTCCAGCTGCTCGGGCGTGGTCGAGAACAGGAAGTAGCTCTGGTCGCGGTTGGCGTCGGCGGCCGAGTGCAGCTCGGGCCCCGCCGCGCCCATCTTGCGCTGGATGTAGTGCCCGGTCGCCATGCAGTCGGCGTCGAGGTCGCGGGCGGTTTCCAGCAGGTCCTTGAACTTCACACGCTCATTGCAGCGGATGCAGGGCACCGGCGTGGCGCCTGCCAGGTAGCTGTCGGCGAATTCGTCGATCACCGCCTCGCGGAAGGTGTTCTCGTAATCCAGCACGTAGTGAGGGAAGCCCATCGCCTCGGCCACGCGTCGGGCGTCGTGGATGTCGCGACCGGCGCAGCACGCTCCCTTCTTCGCCAACGCCGCGCCGTGATCGTAGAGCTGCAGCGTGACGCCCACGACGTCGTAGCCTTCCTCGGCCAGTTGCGCGGCCACGACCGAGCTGTCGACGCCGCCCGACATGGCCACGACCACGCGGGTCTCGGCCGGGGGTTTGGCGAAACCGAGGGAGTTCAGCTTTTGCGTGCTGTCGAGCATGGCGCGGACCTTCCGGGAAACTGCGCGGAATATAGGAGAATGCGTCCTGCTCACAACCCCGCGTTTCACCGCTTTTTAAGGCACTGCGCCTAGCAAAGGCACATCCGGGTCAGGGGTGAGCGGATAACCAGGGGGTTAAAGGATGTGGTTGAAGAAGGTCGAGGGGCCGCGCGCCGTG
Source organism: Tranquillimonas alkanivorans (assembly GCF_900115595.1). Taxonomy (GTDB): domain Bacteria; phylum Pseudomonadota; class Alphaproteobacteria; order Rhodobacterales; family Rhodobacteraceae; genus Tranquillimonas; species Tranquillimonas alkanivorans. The sequence continues at coordinate 48,916 of NZ_FOXA01000007.1, read as the reverse complement.
CGGCTGCCTGATGGACGCGTGATGACACGCGCGGATCTGCCCGATCCGACGACGCAACGCTGGGTCGCCAGCCGCAAGGCCGCCGTGGTGCGTGCGGTCGAGCATGGGCTGCTTGCCGAGGACGAGGCGCTGCGCCTGTACGGGCTGTCGGAGGAAGAGCTGGACGCCTGGCGCGCGGCCGTGGCGCGCCACGGAGAGGCGGGGCTGAGGGTGACGCGCCGGGCGCGGAAGGTGGCGGAGATCGACGGGAACGAAAAAGACATAGACAACTTTAGGTAGTAAATGCTACTTCTTCCCTAACGGTAAGGATGATTTAACCGCTCCACACCATGGTCGCCGGCGAAGGGAATTGCGGAGAATGACATGCGAGTTCTGCTGATCGAGGACGACCCGACCACTTCGCGCAGCATCGAGATGATGCTGACCCACGCCAACCTGAACGTGTACTGCACGGATCTGGGCGAGGAAGGCGTCGATCTGGCGAAGCTTTACGATTACGACCTGATCCTGCTGGACCTGAACCTGCCGGACATGCACGGCCACGACGTGCTGCGCCAGTTGCGCCTGGCGCGGGTCGACACGCCGATCCTGATCCTGTCGGGCGTGGACGACACCGACAACAAGATCAAGGGCTTCGGCTTCGGCGCGGACGACTACCTGACCAAGCCCTTCCACCGCGACGAGCTGGTCGCGCGCATCCACGCCATCATCCGCCGCTCGAAGGGCCACGCGCAATCTGTGATCCGCACCGGTCAGGTCGAGGTCAACCTGGACGCCAAGACCGTCGAGGTGGACGGCAAGCCGGTGCACCTGACCGGCAAGGAATACCAGATGCTCGAGCTTCTGAGCCTGCGCAAGGGCACGACGCTGACGAAGGAAATGTTTCTCAACCACCTCTACGGCGGGATGGACGAGCCCGAGTTGAAGATCATCGACGTCTTCATCTGCAAGCTGCGCAAGAAGCTGAGCGAGGCGACGGGCGGCGACAATTACATCGAGACGGTCTGGGGCCGCGGTTACGTCCTGCGCGACCCCGAGCCGAAGGAGGCGGCTCAGCGCATCGCCGCCTCTGCCTGACGGCCCGCCGCGCCGCTGGGGATGGCGGCGCGCGGGACCCGGCCACCACTCACGACGACCGGCTGGACCTCCGCCGAGACCGGACCTATCACATCGGCAGGAACCCGGCGGAGGAAGCGGATGGCAAAGCAAAGACCGGTGGAGGAGCTGGATCGCACCGAAGCACAGGCGGAACTCGCGCGTCTGGCCGAAGAACTCGCCGCCGCCAACGCCGCCTATCACCAGGCGGACGCGCCCGAGATCAGCGATGCCGATTACGACGCGCTCAAGCGCCGCAACGCCGAGATCGAGGCGCGCTTCCCCGACCTCAAGCGCGCCGACAGCCCGACGGAACAGGTCGGCGCCGCCCCGTCCGAAGGCTTCGCCAAGGTCATGCACGAGACCCGGATGCTTTCCCTCGGCAACGCGTTCGAGGACGAGGAGATCGCGGATTTCGACCGCAGCGTGCGCAAGTACCTCGGCCTCGCCGCCGACGCGGCGCTCGCCTATACCGCCGAGCCCAAGATCGACGGCCTGTCGCTTTCGCTGCGCTACGAGGGCGGGAAGCTGGTGCAGGCGGCGACGCGGGGCGACGGCAGCGTGGGCGAGAACGTCACCGCCAACGCGCGCACCATCGACGACATCCCCGCCCAGCTTGACGGCGCGCCCGAAGTGCTGGAGGTGCGGGGCGAGGTCTATATGTCCCACGCCGACTTCGCCGCGCTCAACGCCCGTCAGGAGGCGCGCGGCGGCAAGACCTTCGCCAACCCGCGCAACGCCGCCGCCGGCTCGCTGCGCCAGCTCGACCCGGCGGTGACGAAACGCCGTCCGCTGCGCTTTTTCGCCTATGGCTGGGGCGCCCTGTCGGACCCTCTTGCCGGCACGCAGATGGCCTCGATCGAGCGGCTGCGGGACCTGGGCTTCCAGATCAATCCGCTGACCCGCATCTGCGACGGCCCCGACGAGATGCTGGCGCATTACCGCAAGATCGAGGCGCAGCGCGCGACGCTGGCGTATGACATCGACGGCGTCGTCTACAAGGTCGACGACCTCGAGCTTCAGGGCCGCCTCGGCTTCCGGTCGACCACCCCCCGCTGGGCCATCGCGCACAAGTTCCCGGCCGAGCTCGCCTGGACGCGGCTCGAGCGGATCGAGATACAGGTCGGCCGCACCGGCGCGCTTAGCCCGGTGGCGCGGCTGACCCCGGTGACCGTCGGCGGGGTCGTCGTGTCGAACGCGACGCTCCACAACGAGGATTACATCGCCGGCCGCGACGCCCGGGGCGAGGAGATCCGCGGCGGCAAGGACATCCGGGAAGGCGACTGGGTGCAGGTCTATCGCGCGGGCGACGTGATCCCCAAGGTCGCGGACGTGGACCTGTCGAAGCGGCCCGTCGATGCGCAGCCTTATCCCTTCCCGCAGCTCTGCCCCGAATGCGGCTCCGAGGCGATCCGCGAGGAGGGCGACGCCGTCCGCCGCTGCACCGGCGGCCTGATCTGCCCGGCGCAGGCGGTCGAGAAGCTCAGGCATTTCGTCAGCCGCGCGGCCTTCGATATCGAGGGGCTGGGCGCCAAGCAGGTCGAGCAGTTCTACCGCGACGGCTGGATCAAGGAGCCCGCCGACATCTTCCTGCTGCAAGAGCGCTATGGCTCGGGCATGCAGCAGCTCAAGAACCGCGAGGGCTGGGGCGACAAGAGCGCGGCCAAGCTGTTCCAGGCCATCGACGAGGCGCGCACCGTCGACCTGAACCGCCTGATCTTCGCGCTCGGCATCCGGCACGTGGGCGAGGTCGCGTCGGCCGATCTCGCCCGCCATTTCGGCACGTGGGAGGCGCTGACCGCGGCCATCGACGCCGCGCGGCCGGCCGAGCGACGGTACCAGGAGGCCGAGGCCGCCGTCATCGCGGAACGCAAGGCCGCGGGGGCCGAGGGACGCCGGGCCGAGATCAGCGCCGTGCGCACCGCCGCCTGGGACCGCGCGCCCGAGGTGCCGGCCGAGGCGACGGCCGCGTGGGACGACCTGATCGGCATCGACGGCATCGGCGCCACCGTGGCCATCTCGCTGGTGACGACCTTCCACCAAGAGGCCGAGCGCGCCTCGATCGACCGGCTGGTGCAGCAACTGACAATTCGCGAGGCCGAGCAGCGCGGCGCCGTCGACAGCCCCGTGGCGGGCAAGACGGTCGTGTTCACCGGCACGCTCGAGAAGATGACCCGCGCCGAGGCCAAGGCGCGGGCCGAGGCGCTGGGGGCCAAGGTCGCGGGCAGCGTGTCGGCCAAGACCGACCTGCTGATCGCGGGCCCGGGCGCGGGGTCGAAGGCGAAGAAGGCGGCCGAGCTGGGGGTCGAGACCATCGACGAGGACGGCTGGCTCGCGCTCATCGGCGCCGCATGAGTCGGCCCGAGATCCTGTTCCCGCTGTTCGGCGACCTGACGACGCTGGCCGGGGTGGGCAAGAAGACGGCGCAGACCTTCGCGCAGATGGGGATCGAGACGCCGCGCGACCTGATCTTCACCCTGCCGCATTCCGGCATCGACCGCTCGCGCCGCGCCAGCGTGCGCGAGGTCGAACCGCCCGCGACCGTCACGGTCGAGGTCCTGGTGGGCCGCCACATGCCGCCGCGCGTGAAGGGGCGCCCCTACCGGGTCGAGGTGCAGGACGCCGGCACGACGTTGCAGCTGGTGTTCTTCCATGCGCGCGAGGATTGGTTGCGCAAGCAGCTGCCCTCGGGTCAGCGGCGGGTGGTGTCGGGCAAGGTCGAGCTGTTCGACGGCATCGCCCAGATCGTCCACCCCGACCATATCCTGCCGCCCGAGGAGGCCGAGGCGATTCCGCCCTACGAACCGGTCTATCCCCTGACCGCGGGGCTGACGCAGCGGACGATGGCGAAGGCCGCAGCCTCGGCGCTGGACCGGCTGCCGGACCTGCCGGAGTGGATCGACCCGGCGCTGCGCGCGCGCGAACAGTGGCCGTCCTGGCGCGCGGCGGTGCGGGCGGCGCACGAACCGCTCGGGCCCGAAGAGCTGGCGGCGACGGCCGCGGCGCGGCAGAGGTTGGCGTATGACGAGCTGATGGCGCATCAGCTCACACTCGCGCTCGCCCGGCAGGCGCGGGGCAAGGTGAAGGGCCGCGCTTCACGCGGCACCGGAATATTGCAGCGCAAGGTCCTGGAATCGCTTCCTTATCGCCCCACGAACGCGCAGGTCCGCGCGATCGACGAGATCGCGGCCGACATGGCGGGGATGGAACGGATGAACCGCCTGCTTCAGGGCGACGTGGGCGCGGGCAAGACGCTGGTGGCCTTCATGGCGCTGCTCATCGCCGTCGAGGCGGGCGGACAGGGCGTCATGATGGCCCCGACCGAGATCCTCGCCCGCCAGCACATGGAGGGGCTGCGCCCGCTGGCCGAGGAGGCGGGCGTGGTGCTGGAGCTGCTGACGGGCCGCGACAAGGGCAGCGAGCGGGCGGCCAAGCTCGAGGCGCTGGCGAAGGGCGACATCCGCATCCTCGTGGGCACCCACGCGGTTTTCCAGAAGGACGTGAACTTCCACGACCTGCGGCTCGCCGTCGTGGACGAACAGCACCGTTTCGGCGTGCGTCAGCGGCTGGAGCTGGGCCGCAAGGGGGCTCAGGCGGACGTGCTGGTGATGACGGCGACGCCGATCCCCCGCAGCCTCGCGCTGGCACAGTACGGCGACATGGAGGTGTCGGTGCTGGACGAGAAGCCGCCGGGGCGCACGCCGGTCAAGACGGCGCTCGTGTCCTCGGGCCGGATGGACGAGGTGGTGGAGCACCTGCGCAAGGCCGTGTCCGAGGGGCGGCAGGCCTATTGGGTCTGCCCGCTGGTCGAGGAGAGCGAGTCGGTCGATCTGACGGCGGCGGAAGAGCGGTTCAAGGTGCTGCGCGCGGCGCTTGGCGAGGGTGTCGTCGGGCTGGTCCACGGACAGATGCCGCCGGCCGAGAAGGACGCCAACATGGCGCGCTTCGTGGCGGGCGGGACCAGCGTCCTGGTGGCGACGACGGTGATCGAGGTGGGGGTGAACGTGCCCAATGCCTCGATCATGGTGATCGAACGGGCCGAGACGTTCGGGCTGGCGCAGCTTCACCAGTTGCGCGGGCGCGTGGGGCGGGGCAGCGCGGCCTCGACCTGTCTGCTGATGTACCAGCCGCCGCTGAGCGCGACCGGACGCCGCAGGCTCGAGATCCTGCGCGAGACCGAGGACGGCTTCCGCATCGCCGAGGAGGACCTGGCCATGCGCGGGGCGGGCGATGTGATCGGCGTGGCGCAGTCCGGCCTGCCGCGCTTCCGCATCGCCGACCTGGAGCGGCAGTCGGCGCTGATGGCCCTGGCGCAGTCGGACGCACGCAAGCTTCTGGCCGACGACCCGGCGCTCGAGGGCGAGCGGGGGCAGGCAGCGCGGGTGCTTCTGTGGCTGATGGAACAGGACAAGGCGATCCGCCTGATCTCGGTCGGATAGGCGCGTGTTCCGCCGTGTTCGCGGATGTTCTCAAAAAGTTCTTTACCCAAGGGGCGGAGTGTGAGAACAAAGTGGCAACTCGACTCACCAGCCACGGAGCACGACGATGATTTACCAGGTCAAAGCCGCCCTTCGGTCGGACACGCTTGCCCAGGATTTCGTCGGCGCTGCGGCGCTGGTGGTGATGTTGCTGGCGGGGCTCTACCTGCCGGGCCTCGTCTGAGTTTCTGCCTGCGGTCTGTCCGACCGGCGCGTATCCCGTCCCCAACGTGGTGCGCGACCCTGTTCCACGCCCGCGGCCCTGCCTGACCGCCGCGGGCCCCCGGTCGGCCCAACACAGACACGCCACTTCCGCCGCCATCCCCCGGGATGCGCGGCGGTTTTTTGTCAAGAACATGCGATTAGGCCCCTCGGGCCGGCGGTCAGGCGCAGGCGGCCTTCTTCTCGGCCTCTTCCATCGCCTCGGCCGTTGCCTCGATCGCCAGCAGGATCGAGGCGTGGCGGTTCTTGTAGTCGCGCGCGGGTTCGAGCACCGAAAGCGCGTCGAACGGGGCCGCGGGCGCCGGACCGCCGGACTTGAGCATCGCGCGCAGCTCGTCACGTGCGCGTTCGACCTCGGCCCGGGTGCGGCCGAGCACGTTGGCGCCGACGACCGAGGCGGCGGCCTGCCCCAGCGCGCAAGCCTTCACGTCCTGCCCGAAGCGGGCCACGCGCCCGTCCTCGACATCCACGTCGACGGTGACGGTCGAGCCGCAGAGCGGCGAGCGCTTGCGCACGCTCGCCTGCGGCGCGTCCAGCCGGTCGGTGTGCGGGATCTCGGCCGCGAGTTGCAGGATGCGGCCCGAGTAGAGCTTGATGAGGTCGCTGTCGGCCATGGCTTTGCGCTTTCGTGATGCTTCCCCTAGATAGGCGCCGAGGCCCGGCTTGCAAAGGAATTCTCATGCCCTTCGACCCCCAGACGCTGAGCTACAACGACGCGGGCCTGATCCCCTGCATCGCGCAGGAGGACGCCACCGGCGAGGTGTTGATGATGGCCTGGATGAACGCCGAAGCCGTGGCCCGAACGCTCGAGACCGGGCGCGTCACCTACTGGTCGCGCTCGCGGGCGTCGTTCTGGGTCAAGGGCGAGACGAGCGGCCACGTCCAGGAACTGGTCGAGCTGCGGGTCGACTGCGACTCGGACTGCCTGCTGGCGCTGGTGCGCCAGACCGGTCCCGCCTGCCATACCGGGCGGCGGTCGTGCTTCTATACCGCCGTGCGCGACGGAGAACCGGTGGAAATCGCCGCGCCGGTCGCCTGAGGCGAGCGAATTTTCGACGAAAATTCGGGCGCTAGAGGCCGACCATCGCGCGGATGTCGGCGGGCGTCGCGCCCTCTGCCCGGTAGGTGGCGATGGCGCGGGCATCGTCGCGCTTGGCCAGCCGCTTGCCGTCGGCGTCCCGGATCAGGCGGTGGTGGTGATAAACCGGCGTCGGCAGGCCCAGAAGGTGCTGGAGCAGCACGTGAATGCGCGTCGCCTCGGCCAAGTCCTGTCCGCGCACGACATGCGTGACGCCCTGCGCCGCGTCGTCGAGCACGACCGACAGGTGGTACGACGTACCCATGCCCTTGCGCGCGAGCACGATGTCGCCGACCGTCTCGACCAGTTCGGGGCCCGTCACGGCCGCGTGGCTCTCTTGCCCCTCGCCGGTTTCGCGCCAGTCGAAGCGGGCGGCCCTTACGGGTCCGCCGGTACAGGCGGCGATGGCGGCGGCGACGTCGAGCCGCAGCGCCGCACCCTCGGGCCGCGCCCGCGGCGCGCCGGGGGCGGGACGGCAGGTGCCGGGATAGACGATGCCGTCCGGGCCGGTGGGCACCGCCCCTTCCTGCGGGGCCGAGAGCGCGTCGAGGATATCGCGCCGGCGGCAGGTGCAGGCATAGAGCAGCCCCCGCGCCCAGAGCGCATCGAGCGTGCGGGCATAGACCGGAAGCCTGTCGGACTGGCGCATCACCGGCTCGGGCCAGTGGAGGCCGAGCCAGTGCAGGTCGTCGTAAATCTGCGCCTCCCATTGGGGCCGGGCGCGGCTTCGGTCGATATCCTCGATCCTGAGCAGGAACGTCCCCCCGGCCGCGCGCGCCATGTCGTGGGCGCGCAGGGCCGAATACGCGTGGCCGAGATGCAGCGGTCCGGTGGGCGAGGGGGCGAAGCGGGTGGTGAAGGTCACGGGTGCGATACGGCGGCGGCTGGGTGTGGCCCGACCCTAGTGTCCGGCGGCGCGGGGGAGAAGGGGGCCTGAGCCGATTGATACGTGCAGCGGCCCCCTGCGCGGCGGTGATGTTTCCAGCGGGGCGCAGCCCGGGCCGTTCGTTCTGATAATATTCGAGGGGGGCGGGGGCGCTGCCCCCTCTGCGCCTGCGGCGCATTCACCCCCGGGATATTTGAGGACCGAAGATGGAGTCAGGCCGGGACGGGTGTCGTGGTGGCGAGCCAGAATTGCCAATCGTGCTTGGCGCGGTCGGTGTAGGCCTTGTAGCGGTCCTTGCGGCCGCGGCGGCCGCCCTTGGCGTCGATGGGCGGGAAGAGGCCGAAATTGACGTTCATCGGCTGGAAGGTCTTGGCCTCCGCTCCGCCGGTGATGTGGGTGACGAGCGCGCCGGTGGCGGTGGTCTCGGGCACCCCCGGCAGGGTCCGGCCGGTGATTTCGGCGGCGGCGAGGCGGCCGGCGAGCAGGCCCATGGCGGCGGATTCGACGTAGCCCTCGACGCCGGTGATCTGACCGGCGAAGCGGACGTTCGGGCGCGAGCGCAGGCGCATCTGGCCATCCAGCAGGCGCGGCGAGTTCAGGAAGGTGTTGCGGTGGATGCCGCCGAGGCGGGCGAAGCGGGCGTCCTCGAGGCCGGGGATCGTCCGGAAGACCTCGGCCTGGGCGCCGTAGCGCATCTTGGTCTGGAAGCCGACGATATTGTAGAGCGTGCCGAGCTTGTTGTCGCGGCGCAGCTGGACGACGGCATGCGGCTTTTCGTGCGGGTTGTGCGCGTTGGTCAGGCCGCGGGGCTTCATGGGGCCGTGGCGCAGGGTCTCGCGCCCGCGCTCGGCCATGACCTCGATGGGCAGGCAGCCGTCGAAGTAGGGGGCGGGGTCGGGGGAAGAGGACTCCTCGTCCTCGTGGAACTCGGTCTTGTCGGCGGCAAGGAGCGCGTCGATGAAGGCCTCGTACTGCGCCTTCGTCATGGGGCAGTTGATGTAGGCTTTCTGCTCTTCCTCGGTCTCGCCCTTGTCGTAGCGGGACTGCTCCCACGCCACGGACATGTCGATGCTTTCGGCATAGACGATGGGCGCGATGGCGTCGAAGAAGGCGAGCGCCTCGGCCCCGGTCTCGGCGGCGATGGCCTGGCCGAGGGCGGTGGAGGTCAAGGGACCGGTGGCAAAGATCCAGTGGCCGTCGCGCGGGAGCTCGGAGATCTCGCCGGGCTGGACCGAGACCAGCGGGTGGGCGCGCAGGCGCTCGGTCACGGCCTGGCTGAAGCCGTCGCGATCGACGGCGAGCGCGCCGCCGGCGGGCAGGGCGTGGCGGTCGGCCATCTCCATGATCAGGCCGCCGGCCTGGCGCATTTCCCAGTGCAGAAGGCCCACGGCGTTCTGCTCGTCGTCGTCCGAGCGGAACGAGTTCGAGCAGACCATCTCGGCCAGGTCGCCCGTCTTGTGGGCGAAGGTGCCGACCTGCGGACGCATTTCGTGGATCACGACGGGAATGCCGGCCTGGGCGGCCTGCCAGGCGGCCTCGGACCCGGCCATGCCGCCGCCGACGATATGAAGCGTGTCAGACATGCGGGGGATGTAGCGATGCGCGCGGGCGAAGGGAAGGGGTCAGGCGGCGGTGATGGGCCGGGGCGAGATCGAGCGGTCGATCCAGTCGATCACCTGCGCCAGCACCGGGTCGCCCCGGCGGGTTTCGTGGAAGCACTGCCACAACTGCAGATCGTGCGTGTTGTCGTCGAGCGGCACGAAGCCGCGGGCCCGCCCCATCTCGACCGGCAGCGGCCCGGCGAGGCCGGTGGCCGCGACGGTGTCGGCCACCTGCGCGAGGTTGTCGAGCCGGAAGACCGGCGGGCCGCCGAACCAGGCGCGCGCCATGCGCATCGGCGGATGCTCGTCGAATTCCTCGGGCAGGCCGACCCAGCCGCGTTCGTTGCCCTCGACGCCCGAGAACAGCGCGAAGGCGACGGTGCCGATGCTCTTGGCGACCAGCCGCCCTTTCTCGGGCAGCTGCGTGGTGATGATCAGGTCGTTGTCGCCTAGCGTGTTGACGTTGACCGAGGATTCGATGTGCAGCCGCAGGTTCGGCGCGGCAGACTGGAGCCCCGGGAGGTTGGGCAGAAGCCGCATCGTGCTGACCACCGGCGGGCAGCGCAGGCGCACCAGCACCGGGTCGCCCTGCGGGCCGCGGCGGCGGTTCATGGCGGTGCGGATCTGGCCCTCGAACGCCTCGGCGGCCTCGACCAGGCCGGCAATTTCGGGATTGGGAACCCAGCCCTCCGGCGTCTTGTGGAAGGGCGAGAGGCCCAGCGTGCCGGCCAGCCGGTCGAGGCGGCGCGACACGGTGCCGACATTGGCGCCGAGGATGCGCGCGGCGCCGGTCATCGTGCCGGCCTTGTGCACGGCCACCAGGTATCTCAGGTCGTCCCAGTTCTCCATCGCGCGCCGCCCCTCAGGTGAATGAGGCGCGGCGCTTACCGCCGGGACCGGCGGCCCGCAACGGAAGGAGTGCGTGACCTGGCGTCATTCGTCGCCTTCCGTCGCCGCGTCGGCGGCGCCGTTTTCGGCGATCCAGGCGACCGAGACGACCTCTTCCCCGGGGCCGGTGTTGAACACCCGCACGCCGCCCGCGTTGCGCGAGCGGAACGAGATGCCGTCGACCGGCACCCGGATCGACTGCCCCCGCGAGGTGGCGAGCATGATCTGGTCGTCCATGTCCACCGGGAAGGACGCGACGAGTTCGCCGCCGCGCATCCGCTTGTCCATCGCCATGACCCCTTGGCCGCCGCGGCCGCGCACGGGGTAGTCGTGCGACGACGACAGCTTCCCAGACCCGCCGGTGGTGACGGTCAGGATCAGCTCTTCGGCCGCCGACATCTCGGCATAGCGCTCCTGGGTGAAGTTCTCGTCCGCGACGGCGGAATCCTCGTCGTCGCTTTCCTCGTCGGTGAGGCCCGCCACGGCGCGGCGCATCTTGAGGTAGGCGGCGCGCTCTTCCGAGGTGGCCTCGAAATGGCGGATGACGGACATCGACACGACGCGGTCGCCCTCGGCCAGGCGGATGCCGCGCACGCCAGTGGAGTCGCGGCCCTTGAAGATGCGCACATCGGTGACGGGGAAGCGGATGGCGCGGCCCTGCGCGGTCACCAGCATCACGTCGTCGCTGTCGGCGGCGATGCGCGCGTTCACCAGGCTCACGCCCTCGGGCAGCTTCATAGCGATCTTGCCGTTGCGCATGACGTTGGTGAAGTCCGACAGCTGGTTGCGCCGGACGGACCCCTCGGACGTGGCGAAGACGATCTGGAGGTCGTCCCAGTGATCCTCGTCCCGGTCCACCGGCATGATCGCGGCGATCGAGACGCCCGTGGGGATGGGCAGGATGTTGACGATGGCCTTGCCCCGCGACGTGCGCGCGCCCTGGGGCAGGCGCCAGGTCTTCAGCTTGTAGGCCATGCCGTCGGTGGTGAAGAACAGCAGCGGCGTGTGGGTGTTGGCGACGAAGAGCGTGGTGACCACGTCCTCGTCCTTGAGCTCGCCGCCCGCCAGCCCCTTGCCGCCGCGCTTCTGGGCGCGGAAATCGGCCAGCGGCGTGCGCTTGATGTACCCGGACTGGGTGATGGTCACCACCATGTCCTCGCGCTCGATGAGGTCCTCGTCCTCCATGTCGCCGGACCAGTCGACGATCTCGGTCCGGCGGGGCACGGCGAACTGCTCGCGCACCTCGCGCAGCTCGGTCGAGATGATCTCCATGATCCGCTCGCGCGAGCGCAGGATGTCGAGATAGTCCTTGATCTTGGCGGCGAGGTCCTCGAGTTCGTCAGTGACCTCCTTCACGCCGATCTGGGTCAGGCGCTGGAGCCGAAGGTCCAGGATGGCGCGGGCCTGGAGCTCGGACAGGTTGTAGGTGCCGTCCTCGTTGACCGTATGGGTCGGGTCGTCGATCAGGCGGATGTAGTCCGCGATCTCGTGCGCGGGCCAGCGGCGCTCCATCAGCTTCTCGCGCGCCTCTGCGGCATCGGCCGAGGCACGGATGGTCGCCACCACTTCGTCGACGTTCGACACCGCAACGGCCAGGCCGCACAGGATGTGGCTGCGTTCGCGTGCCTTGCGCAGGTCATAGGCGGTGCGGCGGGCGACGACCTCTTCGCGGAACTGGATGAAGAAGCTCAGGAAGTCGCGCAGGGTCAGCTGCTCGGGCCGGCCGCCATAGAGCGCCAGCATGTTGCAGCCGAACGAAGTCTGCATCGGCGTGAAGCGGAAAAGCTGGTTGAGCACGACGTCCGGCGTCGCGTCCTTCTTCAGCTCGACCACGACGCGGACACCGACACGGTCGGATTCGTCCTGAACGGCCGAGATGCCCTCGACCTTCTTCTCGCGCGCAAGATCCGCGATGCGCTCGACCAGGTTCGCCTTGTTCACCTGATACGGCACCTCGTCGATGACGATGGCGTAGCGATCCTTGCGCGTTTCCTCGATATGGGTCTTGGCGCGGATGATCACGCTGCCGCGCCCTTCCTGGTACGCCTTGCGCGCGCCCGAGCGGCCCAGAAGGATGCCGCCGGTGGGGAAGTCGGGGCCGGGGACGTACTGCATCAGCTGCATTGAATCGAGGTCCGGGTCCTCAATCAGCGCGAGCGTGGCGTCCACGACCTCGCCCAGGTTGTGGGGCGGGATATTCGTGGCCATGCCCACGGCGATGCCGCCGGCGCCGTTGACCAGCATGTTGGGGAAGCGCGCGGGCAGGACCGTCGGTTCGCGGTCCTTGCCGTCGTAGTTGTCCTGGAAGTCGACGGTCTCTTTCTCGATATCGGCGAGAAGCGACTGCGCCGGCTTGTCCATGCGCACCTCGGTGTAACGCATGGCCGCGGGGCTGTCGCCGTCCATCGAGCCGAAGTTGCCCTGCCCGTCGAGCAGCGGCAGCGACATCGAGAAGTCCTGCGCCATCCGCACCAGCGCGTCATAGATCGCCGAGTCGCCGTGGGGGTGGTACTTACCCATCACGTCGCCGACCGGGCGCGCTGATTTGCGGTAGGCCTTGTCGTGCGTGTTGCCGGTTTCGTGCATCGCGTAAAGGATACGGCGGTGCACTGGTTTCAGGCCGTCGCGAAGGTCGGGGATCGCGCGGCTGATGATGACCGACATCGCGTAGTCGAGGAACGACGACCGCATCTCGTCCGAAATCGAGATCGACGGACCATCGTGGTGCGGCCGCTCGGGGCCGTTTTCTTCTTCGTTCTCGGGGGGTTCCGGCGTGTCGCTCAAGGGGTCCGGTGCTCCGTTCGGATGCGCTATATTTTGTTGTGCGTCTTATAGCCTACCGTGAATGTTGCGTGCAATGGTTGCCGCCGTTTTGCGCAAGCAGCCGCAGTGCGCGAGTGCTAACATACTGTTTTCGTTGAAAAGTGCGGGCGATCGGGCATCATCTTCCTGTGGAAGGAAGAAAGGTGGCGCGCATGGACATGTCCGAGACCGAGATGCTGCTGAAGGGATACGGCCTGACGACAGCGGAGTTCTTCTACCGGATGCCGGATTACCAGAGCGTCCTGAACACCTTCGTGTGGCAGGACTACGACCTGGCTCCGGACCATCCCCGGCTGTTCCGGTTCATCGAGTACTGGAAGGACGAGATCGAGGGGCCGCTGCACTCGGTCCGTTTCACCCACCGCAAGCTGGTCGCCCCGGGCGAGTGGCGCAACGTGACGGGAGAGTTCACGCTGCACTGAGCGGCGGAAACCGTGCGGAACGTACGCTTCCGGCGCAACGGTGTACGTTTTCCGCCCGGCGATACCCCCCGAGGGCAGAGCCCGGCCGCGGGCGGGGGCGAAGCGCCCGCCCATGCGGGCGGTCGGGCCCTGCCCGGGCCACGGAACCGGGCGGGGAGCAGGGGTCGGCGAAAGGTGAGCTCCGGGCGGTTAATGGGCAGCCTCCCCCGACCGTTCAGGTCCCGCGGAGCACGCTGGTCAGCATCTCGCGCACGCCGACGGGCCGGATGGGGTCGGCCATCTCGGACTCGGCCAGCGCCTCTTCGTCGGGCGACAGGGGGCGGTCGGGCAGGGTGCGCAGGTCGCGTTCGCCGCCGTGCAGGGACGAGATGGCGGCCAGAAGACGGTCGTCATGCGCCTGGAGCGCCGCCGCGACCTCCTCGGCCGGACGGGAGAGGTGTTCGCCCACCAGCCCGTCGCGGATCGCGGCGATGGTGCGGCGGCGGGCGGGCTCGTCCTCGCCGGCCTCGATCACGATGTCGCACTCGGTGTCGTAGCCCATCGAGCGGTTGTTGAGGTTCGAGGACCCGATCTTCAGGATGCGGTCGTCCGCGATCATGATCTTGGCGTGCACGTAGATCGGCGAGCCCGCCGCGTTGACGGGGTAGGACATGAAGAACCGGCCGTGCAGGTCGGCCTCTCGCAGAAGCGCCACCATGCGCGCCCGTGCGCCGTCCATGGCCTTGGCGCGCAGCCAGCCCTCGGAGATTTCGGGGTTCACGATCACCACGTCCGGCCCGTCCGGCTCGCGCAGGCGGGCGCAGATGGCGTCGGTGATCTTGCGAGAGGCCAGGTACTGGCTCTCGATATACAGGTTGCGTTGCGCGGCGCGGATGATGGCGAGCGTCGCGTTCTCGATCTCGCAGACCTGGTGCTGGTCGCGGTACTCCGGGATCGTCCGGGCGATGCCGATGTCGATGTCGCGGAAATGGACCTCGACGCCCTCGGGCCAGACCGGCTCGGCCGGGCCGGGCGGTTGAAGCCGGTCACCGGTGGCGGCCAGCCAGCGGATGCGGGCGAGATCGCCGAGTGCGCGGGCGGCGGTGCCGTCGAAGCACGTCGTGGCGTCGTGCCAGGGCTTGAGCCCGCGGCCGCTGGGCGAGCGGCGGCCGGGGCGGCGTTCGTCATGGGTGCGGGTGTCCCACCGGCCCATGGTGATGTCGATCCCGCCGCAGAATGCGATGGCGTCGTCGACGACGAGGATCTTCATGTGGTGCGCCGCGCCCGGCGGGTGCGCCCCGTCGAGCGTGATGTTTACCCGGTCGTGCAGCAACCAGTTTAGGATCAGTGCGCCCGTCTCGCCGCGGGCGAGCGACTCCATCAAGCCAATGTCCCACTTGAGGATGCGCACGTCGAGCCCTTCGCGGTGCTTGGCCAGCCAGTTGAGGAACTTGCCAATGCGGTCCGGTCCTTCGAGCGTGCGACCCTCGGGCTCGAGCTTGACGCGCGCGTCGAAGTCCCAGCCGATCAGATAGATCGAGCGCCTGGCGTTCAGCATCGCGTGCTTGGCTGCGCGGAAGAAGTCGGCGCCGTCCACGATGACACCCAGCCGGTTGGCGCGTGCGCGGGTCCAGCAGGTCTCTCCCGGCAGGATCGCAGTCTGTGTCCCGTCGCTCATCTTGCGCCCGTCCCTTCGTCCATCGACGGTTCCTGAACCTGCAGATGCTACTCAGGTTCCGGACGAACGCCTGTCAGGGCAACAGCTTTTTCACGTAGCCGGGCAGCGCGAAGGCGGCCTTGTGCACCTCGGGCGTATAGTACTTCGTCTCGATCCCCGCTTTGTGGAAGCGGGCCGAGAGGACCTCGAGCGGCTCGTCGCGGCCGGGTCCGTCGGTGCCCCAGCCGAAGGCCATCGGCCCGCCTGCATAGGTGGGGATGGTCGCCATGTAGCAGCCCCAGTCGTCGAACAGCGCCTGGAACGCGCGCATGGTGTTGGTCAGCTCTTCGCCCTGCAGGAACGGCACGCCGTTCTGGGTCACCAGAATGCCGCCGCCCGCGAGCCGCGTCTTGGCGTGGCCATAGAAGGTGTCGGTGAACAGCACCTCGCCCGGGCCCACGGGGTCGGTCGAATCGACGATGATGACGTCGAAAGTCTCATCGCTGTCCTTCATGAACTTGGCGCCGTCCTCGATCACGAGGTTCAGGCGCGGATCGTCGAAGGCGCCGGCCGAGATGTTCGGCAGGTATTTCTTGGAGAAGTCAACCACGCCCGCGTCGATCTCGACCATGGTCACGTGCTCGACGTTGTCGTGGCGCAGCGCCTCGCGCGCCATGCCGCCGTCGCCGCCGCCGATGATCAGGATGCGCTTGGCGTTGCCGTGGGCCAGGATCGGCACGTGGGTGAGCATCTCGTGATAGATGAACTCGTCGCCCTCGGTCACCTGCACGACGCCGTCGAGGGTGAGGACACGGCCGAAGGTCGGGTTCTCGATGACCCGCAGGCGCTGGTGCCCGGTCTCGCTGTCATAGAGCACCTTGTCCTCGCGCAGCGCCTGGGCGTGGTCGGCGTGGAGGCGCTCGACGCTCCATCCGGTCATGTCGGTCATGGACGATCCCCTTGAAACGGAAATTCTGCGGCGGCCTCCCACGGGCCGCCGCGGTAGTGCCAGAGCAGCAGGCCCGTGGCCACCCCGTCGAAAGGCGCGAAGGCGGCGCGCAGTTCCTGCACCGTGGCGCGGGCGGCGTCGGGGGCGACCTTGTTCTGGACGGTGACGTGCGGGTGCAGGCCCTGTCGGTCCTGCGGGCTGAGCCGGTCGTGCCAATCGTGCAGGAGGCTGCGGTGCAGCGGCTTCAGCCCCGGCACGTCGAGCCGGAAGGCCGCGCCGCGGCCCAGGCTGATCACCTCGATGACGGTGAAGGGCAGGGGCGGTGTCGCCCGCGCGAGGGCGGCGAGGCGGTCGCGGATCGCGGGAAGCTCGTCGTCGGGCAGGGCGTGGAACAGGGTCAGGTGCGCCGGGATGAAGTTCCGCTCGGGCGGGAAGTGGCGCCGGCGGGCGGCGTCGAACACGGCGAACGTCTCGGCGTCGAAGGCGAGGGTCAGGATCAGGGCCATGCGCGTCCCCCGATGCGAAAACGGCGGCGCACCCGCGCCGCCGTTCCGTGTTCGTCAGGCCGCCTCGGCCTCGTTCACCAGGCCGTCGCCGCGCAGGAGTTCCTTCACGCGGACGTCCGGGGTGTCGAACGCGCGCGAGAGGACGTCGACCGCGCGCCACGGCTCGGCGTCGCCGCACATGAACACGTCGAACGCGCCATAGCCGATCTCGGGCCAAGTGTGGACCGAGATGTGGCTTTCGGCCAGCACCGCCACGCCCGAAACGCCCTGGGGCGAGAACTTGTGGGTGTGGATGTGCAGCAGCGTCGCGCCGCATTCGTCCACGCAGTCGCGGAACGCCTGCTGGATGCGCGCCTCGTCATCGAGGCCGGTGCCGTCCACAACCTCGATAATCAGGTGCGTGCCGGCGAAGACCTTGCCGTCGCGGCGGATGAAGTGATCGTCGCGGGTGTCGTCGAGCACGTCCCGGGTTTGCGCGGCCTCGCAGCCGCGGGTGTCTTCCGCATGGGCGCCTGTCTCCAGACCGATCCCCAGTTGGAAGAGGTTGGCGCCGTCCATCATGGCACGCCCCTTTCAGCCAGCAGATTGAATCCAGAGGCCCTTAGCGCCCCCCGGAACTGCGCCCGGGTTGGGATCGGTGCCTCAACTCGTGACGGGGCATCTATGGATGCAGTCCGACTCGCGCAAGGAGAAATTCGGGCGATTGCTGAAAATCTTCTCGATCCGCTGGGGGCCGGTGCGGATCCGGGCCCTCAAGCGTGGGGTATTTTTATACCTTATTTTCAAGCCTTTGTTTTCACGATATTTATCCAGGCCCGCGGCTCTTGACGCGGTGCGGGAAATGCGTGACATACCGCGCCATCCCGATGCGCGGCTCGCAAGGCCGCCCCATTCGACAGGACCGTGAGATGAAAACGTATACCGCGACCCCGGCGGACATCGACAAGAAGTGGATCCTGATCGACGCCGAGGGCGTCGTTCTGGGCCGCCTCGCCTCGATCGTCGCCATGCGCCTGCGCGGCAAGCACAAGGCGACCTTCACCCCGCACATGGACATGGGCGACAACGTCATCGTCATCAACGCCGACAAGGTGCAGCTGACGGGTAACAAGCGGGCGAAGCCGAACTACTGGCACACCGGCTATCCGGGCGGCATCAAGTCCCGCACCACCGGCGAGATCCTCGAGGGTGCCCACCCCGAGCGCGTGGTGATGCAGGCGGTCAAGCGCATGCTGCCGGGCAACCGCCTGAGCCGCCAGCAGATGACCAACCTGCGTGTCTATGCCGGGGCCGAGCACCCGCACGACGCGCAGCAGCCCGAAGTGGTGGACGTCAAGTCCATGAACGCCAAGAACACCCGGAGCGCGTGACGATGGCCGATCAAATCAAATCGCTGGACGAGCTGAACCAGGCCGTCACCGAGAACGTGGGTGGCGTGCAGGGCACCTCGCCCGAGCTGGACAGCCCGCGCGAACCCGTCCGTGACGAGTTCGGCCGTTCCTACGCCACCGGCAAGCGGAAGGACGCGGTCGCCCGCGTCTGGATCAAGCCCGGCTCGGGCAAGGTCACCGTCAACGGCAAGGAAATCAACGCGTACTTCGCGCGTCCGGTGCTTCAGATGATCCTGAAGCAGCCGTTCCAGGTTGCCAATGTCGAGGGCCAGTTCGACGTGATGGCCACCGTCAAGGGCGGCGGCCTGTCGGGCCAGGCCGGTGCGGTCAAGCACGGCATCAGCCAAGCGCTGCAGCTGTTCGACCCCTCGCTGCGCGCGCCGCTGAAGGCCGCCGGCTTCCTGACCCGCGACAGCCGCGTCGTCGAGCGGAAGAAGTACGGCCGCGCGAAAGCCCGCCGCAGCTTCCAGTTCTCGAAGCGTTAAGGCTTGCGGCACGGCGCGGGGGAAAGCCCCTCGCGCTGCCGAGACGAAAAGAAGACCCGCCGCGCCTTGCGGCGGGTCTTTTCGCGTTTGGCATCGGGCCGGTCAGTTGCTTGCGCTGCAATTATAGCCGCACTCGCCCACCGCGCCGGTGAGCGCGTCGATGTCGCCGGCGTCGCCGCCGCCCGTCGCGGTGTTGCCCGAGGTGGCGTAGCTGGCATTCACCACCGTGTCGCCGTTCGCCTGGTCGTCGAGGATGGCCGCCGAGCCGAGGATGGCCGCCGACGTCAGCGCGGCGCTGCCGAGGCCCGAGGCCATTTCGAGGCCCACGCCGGGGGCCGACGCCGATTCACGCGCCAGCACCGCCGTTCGGCCGGGGATGGTCACGTCAAAGGTCGTCAAGGCGGTGACCACCGGCGCACCGCCGGACTTGTGCGCTGCGACCGAAACGACGTCCTGAAGGACCTGCCCGTTGGCGAGTTGATAGGCCGGAAGCACGGTCGTCTGCGTCTCGGCGCAGCCTGCGAGGGCGAGGGGGACGGCGAGTAGCCCTGATCTGAAATTGCTGAACATGCCGCCCTCAGTTGCTTGGCTTGCAGTCGGCATGGTCGCCCGGGCAAACCACCGTCACCGCATCGATATCGGCGTCGCCGGCGGAGTCGTTGTCCGAGTTGTGATAGGTCACCGACACGTCCCCGAGCGCGCCGCCCGCGCCGTCGGGATTCCCTGCCGCCACCAGGTCGGCGCGGAAAATGCGCAGCGTGGTGTCGAGGCCGGACGTGCCGCCGACGGGCTGGAAGAATGGCTCCATCTCACTCTCGCGCCAGGTCGAGAAGGCGTCGAGCCCGTCGAAGACCAATGCGCCCTCGACCCGAGTCGCGCCGTCCGATGGCGGGCCCGAGGTCACCACGCGGGCGACCTGCGGCGCCTCCGCCATCCCGAGAATCCGGGCCGTCAGGTCGCCCTCCGCCTGCACGTCGGTGGCCGTGAACTCGAAGACGACGACGGTGTCGGAGCTCGGAGCGGGGGCGTCCTGTCCGGCCTGGTCCTGCGCGGCGAGCGGCCCGGGCGCGGCGGCGAGGATCAGGGCGCAGAGTGGTGCGAGGCGGGAAGTTGTGATTGGCATTAACTGATCTCCTGGCTAATGCGCTGTCAAAGCGGGCATGCCGGGCCGGGTTCCGGTGCAGCCCGGCCGCGTGGCGGGCCGGGCGGCGCACGCGGCACGCAGCCCCTTGTGAAGCACGCGCGCATCGCGCAATTGTCGAAGGCGCAGGCGGTTGGGGGGCAACGAAGTCTTGGCTGAACGCGCACGTAACTGGGGCCGCTTCGCGCGCAGCGACGCGGCGCGGGGCTGGCTTCTGGTCAGTCCGACGGCGCTTTACGCGCTGCTTCTGCTAGCCGCGCCGCTGGCGACGGTGCTGGCGTTCAGCTTCTGGACGCAGGACTTCCTGGACATCGACCGGACGTTCACGCTGAACAATTACCGCGAGGCGCTCGCAGAGCCGCTGTACCGCGAGCTGATCCTGCGCTCGGTCCTGATCGCGGGGGCGGTGACGCTGGCGACGGTGGTGCTGGCCTATCCCATCGCCTACTTCGTGTCGTTCCACGTGCGGCCCGAGCGCAAGTCGATGTGGATCTTCCTGATCACCATCCCGTTCTGGACGAGCTACCTGATCCGGGTGTTCCTGTGGAAGGTGATCCTGGGCTTCAACGGCGTGGTGAACACGTCGCTGCAAGGGTTGGGGCTGATCGAGGAGCCGCTGTCGTTCATCCTGTACAACCCGAACGCAGTGGTCATCACGCTGGCACACGCCTTCGCGCCCTTCGCAATCCTGCCAATCTTCGTCGCGCTGGAGAAGATCGACCGCTCGCTGCTCGAAGCCTCGCGCGATCTGGGCGAGAGCCGGATCACCACCTTCTTCCGCGTGACGCTGCCTTTGTCGGTGCCCGGCGTGGCGGCGGCGGTGCTGATCGTGTTCATCCCCACGGTCGGCGACTATGTCACGCCGCGGCTGGTGGGCGGGCCGGACGGGCTGATGATTGCCAACATGATCCAGACGCAGTTCCTGCGGCTGAACAATGCGCCGATGGGGGCGACGCTTTCGGTGCTGGCGATGGTGACGGTGGGCGTGATCTCTCTGGTGTTCCTGGCGCTGCTGGCGCGCTGGCTGAGGGTGAAGCAATGAAGGGGCGCGGGCTTTACGTCTATGCGCTGGCGTACCTGATCTTCCTGTACGCACCGATCGTGCTGCTGCCGATCTTTGCGTTCAACGACTCGACCGTCATCGCCTTTCCGCTGTCGGGCTTCACCACCCAGTGGTTCGCCGAGATCCCAGAGACACCGGCGCTGATCGACAGCGTGCAGACGTCGCTGGTGATCGCGGCGACGACGGCGATCCTGTCGACGGGCCTGGGCATCTGCGCCGCGCGGGCCGGGGCGAAGTACGACTTCCCCGGCAAGCGGCCGGTGCTGGGCTTCATCATGCTGCCGCTGGTCCTGCCCGAGATCATCGTCGCCGTGTCGCTGCTGGTGGTGCTGCTGGGGCTGGGGCTGAGCCTGTCGAGCTGGACGGTGATCCTGGGTCATACGCTCATTTGTACGCCGTTTTGCATAGCAATCCTGAACTCGGCCTTCGGCAATCTCGACCCCTCGCTCGAGGAGGCCTCGTTCGACTTGGGCGAAACGCGGTTCACCACCTTCCGGCTGGTCACGCTGCCGTTGGTGATGCCCGGCATCATCTCGTCGCTTCTGATCGCGTTCACCATCTCGCTCGACGAGTTCATCATCGCCTTCTTCCTGACCGGCACCGAGCCGACGCTGCCCGTCTATCTGTGGGGGCAGCTGCGCTTTCCGCAGAAGATCCCGGTGGTCATGGCGCTCGGCACGATCCTCGTCGCGTCATCCGTTCTCATCCTGGCCGTAGCCGAATATTTCCGTTGCCGCGGCATCGCGCGGACCGGCGGCAAGGACACCGGAGGGTTCCTTTGAAGTCACCGATCATCCACCTGACCGGCGTGCACAAGTACTATGGCGACTATCACGCGCTGCGCGGCATCGACCTCGACATCGCGGAAGGAGAGTTCTTCTCACTCCTCGGGCCCTCGGGCTGCGGGAAGACGACCCTTCTGCGCACGATCGCGGGGTTCGAGGACGTGTCGGATGGCACGCTCCTGCTCGACGGGAAGGACATGGAGGGCGTCGCGCCGAACCGGCGTCCGACGAACATGGTGTTCCAGTCCTATGCCATCTTCCCCCACCTGAGCGTGGCGCAGAACGTGGGCTTCGGCCTGCGGCGGTCGTCGATGTCGAAGGAAGCGAAGGCGCGCGCCGTGGGCGAGGCGCTCGAGATGGTGGGGCTGGGCGGCTACGGCAACCGCGCGGCGCATGCGCTGTCGGGCGGTCAGCGGCAGCGCGTGGCGCTGGCGCGCGCGCTGATCCTGAAGCCGCGGGTGCTGCTGCTGGACGAGCCGCTTTCGGCGCTCGACAAGAAGCTGCGCGAGCAGATGCAGAACGAATTGCGGCGGTTGCAGCGGCAGGTGGGCATCACCTTCATCCTGGTCACCCACGACCAGGAAGAAGCGCTGATCATGTCCGACCGCATCGCCGTGATGTTCGAGGGCGAAATCGCGCAACTGGCCGATCCGCAGACCCTCTATCGCCGCCCGGCGACGCGGCGGGTGGCCGAATTCATCGGGATGATGACGTTCCTTCCGGCCACGGTGCGCGGGCAGGAGGTCGAGGTCGCGGGCCTGGGCCGAGCCGAGGTCGAGGCCGAGCAGTGCCCGGGCGGGCTGAGTGACGGCGACGCGCATGCGGGCATCCGGCCCGAGCTGCTGTCGATCCTCTTCCCGGGGGAAGAGACGACGCGGCGGGTCGCCGAGGGCGTGGTCGAGGAGCTGACGTATTACGGTGACATGACGTATTACGACGTGCGTCTGGAAGGCTGCGAGCGGCCGGTGACGATCTCGATGAAGAACATGCCGGGCCGCCCGGTGCTGGAGCGCGGCGCGCCGGCGCGGGTGGCGTGGGACGCGCGGTCACTGGTCATCTTCGGCTGAGGCCCGGACAGGAAAAGCGCCGCAAGAGCAATGTCTTGCGGCGCGATCCTCGTTCAAAAAGCCCGGAGGCTCCGCTTGCATGTCTGCCGCCCCCCCTGAGGGCACGGCAGAGCGGCGGCTTAGCCGTCGAAGTTCACTTCCTCGACAAGCCGCAGCGCGTCGGCGCGGTGCTCGGCGATGGCGGTCAGGTCGGTTTCGTCCGCCGCCAGCGCGCCCCAGCTCGACACCAGCTCAGAAGGCTCGGCCGCGGGCGAGGCGGGGTATTCGTGCACGACCTCGGCATAGATCTCCTGCGCCTCGGGCGAGGCGAGGAACTCCATCAGCGCGAGCGCCTCGTCACGGTTCGGGGCTGAGGCGGTCATCGCCATGCCCGACACGTTCACGTGCGTGCCGTGGGATTCGAAGGTCGGGAACAGGACGTTCACGCTCTCGGCCCACTGGGTCTGCTCTTCGTCGGCGAGCATCGCGCCCATGTAGTACGTGTTGCCCAGCGAGATGTCGCACTCGCCGGACCAGATGGCGCGGACCTGCGCACGGTCGTTGCCCTCGGGCGGACGGGCCAGGTTCGACTTCACGCCCTCGAGCCACTCTTTCGTGTACTCTTCGCCGTGATGCTCGATCATCGCGCCGACCAGGCCCAGCGTATAGACGTGGGTGCCCGAGCGGGTGCAGATGCGGCCTTCCCACTTCGGATCGGCGAGATCCTCGTAGGTCGTCACCTCGGACGGGTCCACGCGGTCCTTCGAGGCATAGACGATGCGCGCACGGGTGGTCAGGGCGAACCACTGGCCTTCGTCGTCGCGCAGGTTGGCGGGGATCGCCTCTTCCAGCGCCTCGGACTCGACGGACTGGGTGACGCCCGCCTCGACCGCCTGGTCGAGCCGCGAGATGTCGGTGGTCAGGATCACGTCGGCCGGCGACCGCTCGCCCTCGGCCACCAGACGCTCGGTCAGGCCCTTGTCGATGAAGGCGACGTTGGCCTCGATCCCGGTCTGCTCGGTGAAGGCGTCGAGCAGTGGCTGGATCAGCTCGGGCTGACGATAGGAATAGATGTTTACTTCCTGGGCCACGGCGGGCGCGGCGATGGCCGTCGCGGTGCCGGCCAGAAGGAGTGCGCGAAGCGTCATCGGAACCTCCGGTTGCTTGATTATTGGGCGGACTTAAAACCGACTATTTCAGTCGGGTCAATGCCCGATAAAATCACTCGGCAACTTTCTTCTCCGCCGCCTTCGCCGCGTCCCACAGCGCGTCCATTTCCTCAAGCGTCGCCTCGCACGGGTGACGCCCCTTGGCGGCCAGCGCGTCCTCGATCGCGCCGAAGCGGCGGGTGAACTTGGCGTTGGTGCGGCGCAGCGCGGCTTCGGGATCCACGTCGAGGTGGCGGGCGAGGTTGACCAGCACGAAAAGCAGATCGCCCATCTCGTCCTCCACCGCGTCCGCGTCACGCTCCCGCGCCGCCTCGGACAGCTCGCGCGCCTCCTCGGACACCTTGGACAGAACGTCCGCCACGTTCCCCCAGTCGAAGCCCACGCGGGCGGCGCGCTTTTGCAGCTTCAGCGCCCGCGTCAGCGCCGGAAGTCCCAGCGCCACGCCGTCGAGCGTGCGCGTTTCGCCCTTGGCCGCGCGCTCCTTCGCCTTCTGCACTTCCCAGTCGCGGGTCTGCTGTTCGGCCGACTTGTCGCGGCTTTCGTCGCCGAAGATGTGCGGGTGGCGGTCGATCATCTTGGTCGACACGGTGCGCGCGACGCTGTCGAAATCGAACAGGTCGCGCTCGGCCCCCATCTGCGTGAAATAGACGACCTGGAGCAGCAGGTCGCCCAGCTCGCCCTCGAGTTCGCCCCAGGCGCGGCGCTCGATGGCGTCTGCGACCTCGTGCGCCTCTTCGATGGTGTAGGGGGCGATGGTGTCGAAGTCCTGCTCGATGTCCCACGGGCACCCCGCTTCCGGATCGCGCAGGCGGCGCATGATCTCGACCAGCCGGTCCAGCCCGTCGGGCAGGTCGAAGATCGGATCGCGTGAATTGGTCATGGACGCCGTTCCCCGTTCCTGAGACGTATGCCTTATCGACACACGCCGCGAAGGAGTCCACATGCCGGTCGTCAATCGAATCGCCGAGTTCGCCCGCGACATGGCCGAGTGGCGCCAGTGGATGCACCGCAACCCCGAGCTGGGCTTCGACTGCCACCGCACCGCCGCCTTCGTGGCCGATCGGCTGCGCGAGTTCGGCGTGGACGAGGTGCACGAGGGCGTGGCGCAGACCGGTGTCGTCGCGGTCATCGAGGGGCAGGGCGAGGGCCCGACCATCGGCCTGCGCGCCGACATGGACGCCCTGCCGATGAACGAGGAGACGGGCGCGGACTACGCGAGCGAAACGCCGGGCAAGATGCATGCGTGCGGGCATGACGGGCACACCGCGATGCTGCTGGGCGCGGCGCGCTACCTGGCCGAGACGCGCAACTTCGCCGGCCGCGTGGCACTGATGTTCCAGCCGGCCGAGGAAGTGGGCGGCGGCGGCGGCGTCATGGTCGAGGAGGGCGTGCTGGACCGCTTCGACATCGGGCAGGTCTATGCCCTGCACAACGCGCCGGGCGTGCCGGTCGGACGGTTCGAGACCGGGCCGGGGCCGATCATGGCGTCGGTCGACGAGTTCGACGTGACCTTCCGCGGCCAGGGCGGACACGCCGCGCATCCCGACCTGGCGGTTGACCCGATCCCGCCGGCGCTGGCCTTCGCGCAGGGCTGCGACACCGTGGTGTCGCGCAACCGCCCGCCGACCGAGCCGATGGTGGTGTCGGTCACGCAGATCCACGCGGGCAGCGCCTTCAACGTCATTCCCGGCACGTCGCGCGTCGGCGGCACGGTGCGCTGCTTCTCGGAGAAGATGCGCGACCTGGCCGAGCGTCGCATCCGCACGCTGGCCGAGGCGCAGGCGGCGGCCTTCGGAGCCGAGGTGACGATCGACTACCTGCGCGACTACCCGCCCACCGTGAACCATGCCGAGCAGGCAGCCTTCGCCGCCGGCGTCGCGCGCGAGGTGGCGGGCGAGGACAAGGTCGTGGAGGACCGCGCGCCGCAGATGGGGGCGGAGGATTTCGCCTACATGCTGCAGGCCCGGCCGGGCGCGTACCTGTTCCTGGGTCAGGGCGAGGGGCCGTTCTGTCACCACCCGGCCTACGACTTCAACGACGAGATCGCGCCCATCGGCGCGTCGTTCTTCGTGAGGCTGGTCGAGACGGCGCAGCCCGTGCACCCCGCCGCCGCGGCGCGCTAAGGTGCGGCCAGGCAACTGATTCTGTTCGACGGGAGACGGTCATGGGTCTGGAAGAGGCGAGAACGCAGGTCGACACGGCCTTCACCCGGCGTGGCCGCAAGGGGCTGAGCTTCGAAAACGCCTTTGGCGGCGCGACGTCGTTCCTGCGACGCAGCTACACCAAGGACCTCGGCGGCGTGGACGTGGCGGTGACCGGCATCCCCTTCGACCAGGCCGTGACCAACCGGCCCGGCACGCGGCTGGGGCCGCGGGCGATCCGCGAAGCCTCGACCCTGCAGACCTTCGATCCGCCCTGGGGCTGGGACTTCGACCCGCTCAGCGAATTCTCGATCGTGGATTACGGGGACATGGCGTTCGACTACGCCGACGTCGCCGCCTTTCCGCGCGCGTTGCAGGAGCACGTCGCGGGCATCCTCGACAACGACGTGGCGACGGTGACGCTGGGGGGCGATCACTCGATCTCGCTGCCGATCATCGCCGCTTATGCGGAAAAGTACGGCCCGCTCGCCCTGATCCAGTTCGACGCGCATTCCGACACCTGGCCCGATGACGACTTCGAGCGGATCGACCACGGGACGATGTTCTACAAGGCGGTGAAGTCGGGGCTGATCGACGCCTCGCGCTCGGTCCAGATCGGCATCCGCACGGTGAACGCCGATCCACTGGGCATCCGCACGATCAGCGCGCAGGAGGTGCACCGTAACGGCGTCGACTGGGTGGCGAACGCGGTGCGCGAGACGGTGGGCGACAAGCAGGCCTACCTGTCCTTCGACATCGACGCGCTCGACCCGGCCTTCGCGCCGGGCACCGGCACGCCGGTCTGGGGCGGGCTGGCCAGCTGGCAGGCGGCGGCGATCCTGCGTGGCATCGCGGGCGTGAACCTGCTGGGCGGCGACGTGGTCGAGGTCTCGCCCCCGTTCGACACCACCGGCGCGACGGCCATCGCGGGCGCGCACGTCGCGATGGAGCTTCTGTGCCTGTGGGGCTGGACGCGCCGTAAGTCCTGAGGCGCCGGATTTTTGCCGAAAATCCGGGAGGGGAACTGTCGACGAAAATTCGCTGGCTTGGCGGTCCTTGTGGACTAGCATCTCGGGCATGGGACGTTTCGCAAGCATTTTTGCCGTCGTGGCCACCGCCGGGCTGGCGTGGTTCCGGCTGGCGCCGACCGAGCCGGCGGTCTGGCACGTCGATCCCCTGCGCGCGCCGGTGCCGGCGGGCAGCGGCTGGCTTTTGCGGTCGGGCGACGGCAACGGCGATGCGCAGCGCTTTTCGCAGCCTCCGGGAGAGGTGCTGGCTGCACTCGACGACATCGCGCTTGCCACGCCCCGGACAGACCGCGTCGCCGGCAGCACCGGCACGGGGCGCCTCACCTACGTCACCCGCTCACTGGTCTTCGGTTTTCCCGACTACACCACCGTGCAGGCGGCCCCGGCCGAGGGCGGCACCGAACTGACCGTGTTCGCCCGGCAGCGCTTCGGCGCCAAGGACATGGGCGTGAACCGCAAGCGGGTCGAGGACTGGATGGCACGGCTGCGCAAGCGGCTGGGCTAGGACGCGCGGCGCAGGCGGTCGAGCAGCCCGGCGCCCGGGCAGCCGTCCTGGATCTTGCGCCACATCACGTTGTTCTGACTCATCTCGCAGCGCGCCAGCCAAGTCTGGCAGCTTGCCGTGATGCAGATCACCTCGCCTAACTCGCGCCGTTCGCCCTGGCCGTCGGTGCAGTAGAGTTCGATCTTGGGCAGCGGCGGCGCGGCGGGGCGCTCCGCGGCGTCCTTTCGGTCGGCCGCGGCGGCGGGCAGAGCAAGAAGAAGCAGCGCCAGCGCGTATCGCATGGAGCGAGGCTAGCATGCGCCGCGGCCTTGACCAAATCACGAGGATGGACGAGAGGAACCGGATGGTTCCCATGGAAAAACTCGCCCGGATCGAGGAGCGCTTCGAGTACGTGCAGGCGCGGATGAACGACGCCGGTGCGGACGTTGCGGCGCTCGGCCGGGAATACGCCGAGCTGCGCCCGGTGGTGGCGCGGATCGAGGAATATCGCCAGCTGTCCTCCGACATCGAGGATGCCGAGGCGATGCTGGACGACCCCGAGATGCGCGAGCTGGCGGAGGACGAGCTGCCGCGCCTGCGCGAGCGCCTGCCGCAGGTCGAGCAGGAGCTGCGTCTGGCGCTTCTGCCCAAGGACGCCGCCGACGACCGGCCGGCGATCCTCGAGATCCGGCCCGGCACGGGGGGCGAGGAGGCGGCGCTGTTCGCCGCCGACCTTCTGCGCATGTACCAGCGTTTCGCCGAGCGGATGGGCTGGCGGTTCGAGATCGTCGAGATGCAGGAAAGCGAACTCGGCGGCCTGCGCGAACTGGTGGCGAACGTGAAGGGCGACGGGGTCTTCGCGAAGCTCAAGTACGAATCGGGCGTGCACCGCGTCCAGCGCGTGCCCGCGACCGAATCGGGCGGCCGCATCCACACCTCGGCCGCGACCGTGGCCGTGCTGCCCGAGGCACAGGAGGTCGACGTCCAGATCGACCCCAGCGACCTGCGCATCGACACCATGCGCGCCAGCGGGGCGGGCGGCCAGCACGTCAACACCACCGACTCGGCCGTGCGGATCACGCACGTGCCGTCCGGCATCGTGGTGACGAGTTCCGAGAAGTCGCAGCACCGCAATCGCGAGATCGCTCTGCAGGTGCTGCGCACGCGGCTTTACGACATGGAGCGGCAGAAGGCCGACAGCGAACGCTCGGCCAGCCGGAAAAGCCAGGTGGGCTCGGGCGATCGGAGCGAACGCATCCGCACCTATAACTTCCCGCAGGGCCGGATGACCGACCACCGCATCAACCTGACGCTCTATCGCCTGAACGAGATCCTGCAGGGCGACCTCGAAGAGGTGATCGACGCGCTGGTGGCCGAGGATCAGGCGGCGAAGCTGGCCGAGATGGAGGCATGAGTTGGACGCACCTGCTGGCGCAGGCGGCGGCCGAGCTGCGCGCGGCGGGCGTGCCCGACCCGATGCGCGACGCGCGGCGGCTTCTGGCGCACGCGCTTGACGCGCCGACCGAGCGGCTGACGCTGCTTCTGGGTGACCCGGTCGAGGCCGGGGCCGAGGCGCGGTTCCGCGCGGCGGTGGCGCGGCGGGTCCGGCGCGAGCCGGTGTCACAGATCACCGGGCGGCGCGCCTTCTGGGGCCGCGACTTCCGCGTGAGCCGGGCCGTGCTCGACCCCCGGCCCGAGACCGAAACGCTGGTGGCGCTGGCGCTTGACGCGCCGTTCAAGCGCGTGCTCGACATCGGCACCGGGTCGGGCTGCATCCTGGCCACGCTTCTGGCCGAGCGGCCGGGGGCGCGCGGAACCGGCACCGACGTCTCGGACGAGGCGCTCGAGGTGGCGGCGGAGAACGCCGCGCGGCTGGGCGTCGCCGGGCGGGCAGAGTTCAGGCGTACCGAGTGGGCGCGCGATGTCGCCGGGCCGTTCGACCTGATCGTGTCGAACCCGCCCTACATCGCGGCGGCGGAAATGCCGGACCTTTCGCCCGAGGTGCGCGAGTGGGAGCCGCGGCTCGCCCTGACCGACGGCGGCGACGGGCTGACGGCCTATCGCGCCATCGCGGATCAGGCTCCGGCGCTGCTTGGCCCCGGCGGGCGGCTGATCGTCGAGATCGGTCCGACGCAGGGTGCGCAGGTTGCGGCGCTTTTCGTCGAAGGGGGGCTTGAAGAGGTCCGCCTGCACCACGATCTTGACGGAAGGGACAGGTGCGTTTCGGCCCGCCATGCGTGACTTGACGCCGACGCAGGGGGCCGGAGACGCGGAAAAGACGCAGTTTTCCCTTGTCAATCGCGCCGGTGCGTGTTTTGACAGACATGCGGGCGGTGGAATGCGCGACAGCCGTTCCCCTCGCCGATAGCCCAGAACATCGCGACCCTCCGGATACGTGCCGGCCTACGGCGCATCAGGACAGACCGGGTCGGGCGCTTGCCAAAACAAGGCTGGAATCAGAGCAATATGAGATCGTCCAAGTCACGCTCGCGGTCGAAGTCGAACCGCAACCGTTCGGTCGGGAACATCGTCAACCGCGTGTTCGACAGTTCCGGGCCCGAGGGCAAGGTGCGGGGCACGCCGCAGCAGATCATCGACAAGTACAACCAGCTTGCCCGCGACGCGCAGTTGGCCAACGACCGCGTGGCGACCGAGAATTTCCAGCAGCATGCCGAGCACTACACGCGCATGCTGGCTGAGGCGCAGCGCGAGCAGGACCAGCGGCGCGAGCAGCAGGAACAGCAGCAGCGCGATCGGCAGCAGCAGAACCAGGGCGGCGGCAACGGCCGTGACGACCGCCAGCAGGGCGGCCAGGACGAGCAGCCGCGCCAGGACAAGCAGCAGCAGGACAAGCCTCAGTCGGACAAGTCCCAGCAGGACAGGCCGCAGCAGGACAAGGCGTCCGAGACGGCTGCCCAGTCCGATCAGCCCCAGCCGAAGCCCGAGAAGGCGCGCCGGGAGGACGACGTGATCGACACCGGCAGCGACGCCGACAGCGGTCTGGTCGAGACGCCGGAAAGCAAGCCCAAGCCCAAGCGCGCCCGCCGCACCAAGCCCAAGGCGAAGGACGGCGAAGGCGACAATGGTGGCGACGGCGACGGCAAATCCGGCGGATCGCAGGGCGCGGCCGAAGCGGCGGAGTAGGGCGTCAGCCCTTCTCCAAGCCGGGATGGAGCGCCCATTCCCCTCAGGCTGAACCGGAGCGCCGGTCTCCTGCGGTCGGAGCAGGATCTCGGCCCTGTCCCGGGCCGCGAAGGACAGCGGCCTTCCGCCGAAGGGAGAGCTTCTGTCCCGGTCCGGGTGAAGTTGAACGTACGCCCCCTGCGGGCGGAGCGGAATTCTGCTTCCCGCTCCGAGCCGCGACGCACGTAAGGCTTACGCTAGGTGGGCTGGAGCGCCGGTTCCTCTCAAGGTGGAGGGGAGCGCCCGCCTTTAGACAGGATCGGACCCAGACAGAGTCGGACCCAGGCCCACTTCCGGACCGAGAAGACCGTCAGCCCTCCTCCAGCGTCCGGGCGAGGGCGCAGAACCTTTCCAGCGATACCTGCTCCGCGCGTTCGGTGGGTTCGATGCCCGCGGCGCGGAGCTTGTCCTCGATATCCGGCGCCACGCCCTTCAGCGCGGCGCGCAGCATCTTCCGGCGTTGGTTGAACGCGGCGGCGACGACGCGGCCCAGCATCTTGGCCGGGGCCGGGAAGCGCGGCTCTTCCAGGCGCGTCAAGTGCACCACGGCCGAGCGCACCTTGGGCGGCGGTGTGAACGCCTCGGGCGGCAGGTCCATGACGATGCGCGGCTCGGTGCGCCACTGCGACAGGATCGCCAGCCGGCCGTAGGCCTTGCCGCCGGGCTGCGCCACGATCCGTTCGGCGACTTCCCTTTGGAACATCAGCGTCAGGCTTTGCCAGAAGGGCGGCCACTCTGCGGGCTCCAGCCAGCGCGTCAGAAGCTCGGTTCCGACGTTGTAGGGCAGGTTCGCCACGACGCGGATCGGCGCCTCGAGGTGCGCTGTCGGGTCGACCTGAAGGGCGTCGGCGTTCAGCACCTCCAGCCGCCCCGGATAGGCCTCGGCGATCTGGGCCAGGGCCGGCAGGCAGCGCGCGTCCTTCTCGATCGCCAGCACCCGCCGCGCACCTTCGGCCAGAAGACCGCGCGTCAGACCGCCGGGGCCGGGACCCACCTCCAGCACGTCTGAGCCCGAGAGGTCTCCGGCCTGCCGCGCGATCTTGGCCGTCAGGTTCAGGTCCAGCAGGAAGTTCTGTCCCAGCGACTTGCGCGCCGACAGCCCGTGCTCGGCGATCACCGTGCGCAGCGGCGGCAGCCCGTCGAGTGTGCCCATGTCTCTTCGGTCCTCAAATATCCTCGCCGAAGGCAGCCGCGCCAGCGGCTTTCCTCATGCGGCCTGCCGGGCGCGCGCCATGCGGTCGGCAAGCTTCAGCGCGGCCACCAGCGACGTCGCCTCGGCCCGGCCCTGTCCCGCGATGTCGAAGGCGGTGCCGTGGTCGGGCGAGGTGCGGATGAACGGCAGGCCCAGCGTGACGTTGACGCCGCCGGCGAAATCGATGGTCTTGATCGGGATCAGCGCCTGGTCGTGGTACATCGCCACCGCCGCGTCATAGCCCTTGCGGGCGGCGGCATGAAACATCGTGTCGGCCGAAAGCGGTCCGATTAGCGCGAGCCCCTCGGCGCGCAGCGCTTCCAGCACGGGGACGATCACCTCGATCTCCTCGCGCCCCATGACGCCACCTTCGCCCGCGTGCGGGTTCAGCCCGGTGACGGCGATACGCGGGTTGTCGATGCCGAAGTCGCGGCGCAGCGCGGCGTGGGTGATGCGCAGCGTATCCGAAAGAAGCGGCTTGGTCAGCGCCGCCGGAACCTCGGCCAGTCCGATGTGGATGGTGGTCGGCACCACACGCAGCTCGTCGCAGGCCAGCATCATCACCACCCGCTCCACGCCCGCCAGCGCGGCGAGGTACTCGGTATGGCCGGGATGCGGAAACGCGGCCCCGTCCTTGAGCACCTTCTTGTTGATCGGGTTCGTCGTCAACGCCGAGGCCGCGCCCGAGCGCACCAGGTTAACGCCCCGTGCGATGACCTCGATGACCGCGCGCGCGTTCTCGGGCGCGGGCAGGCCGGGCTGCGCCGGCGCGGGGAAGTCGTGGGCGAGGACCGGCAGGCCGCTGGCGGCAGCGCGCTCGGCCTCGGCCGGGTCGTGGATGACATTCGCCTGTGCCCCCGCCGGCAGGTGCGCCGGATCGCCGATCAGGAAGAAGGGAAGCTGCGCGCCCAGCTCGGCCCAGGCCTTCACCGCGATCTCCGGGCCCACGCCCGACGGATCGCCGCAGGTCAGCGCGATCGGAGCGGGGCGCATCACTCGGTCACGATGTGAGCGTTGGCACGCAATTCGGCCATGCGCGCCTCGGACCGGCCGGCGGTCTGCTGGTTGAGCAGCCCGCGCTGCACCTGCTCGGCGGTGATTTCGGCATCGGCGTCGAAGATGCGCTCGCACAGCATCGCGAAGCGCAGGGCCTGGCCGTCCGGCGTGGTCAGCCGGGTCGAGATCTCGCCCGCGTCGAGCCGGGCGAGCTCCAGCGCGACGTCGGCCGGGATCTCGGACAGCGCCCGCGTCTCGCGCGCCAGCGCGCCTTCGGGCCGGGTGCGGGCGACCTCGTACAGGTCGTCGCAGGTCTGCACTTCGGCGCGCAGGCGGGCGGCCTGTTCCAGCGCCTCGGCGCTGCGGCCGCCGGGGATCAGGTAGACCGCGTAATCCAGCGCCTCGGCGCGCGGAATGGCGGTGTTCGTCTCTTCCAGCGCGCGCAGCTGGAAGATCGCCAGCGCGTTGGGAAGCTGGATCGGCTGGGTCACGTCGCCGGGCTCGAGCGTCAGGAGCTGTTGGGCCAGCTGCGGCGGCAAGTTCGACAGCGGCAGCCAGTCGATGCGGCCGCTGCGTTCGCGCGACTGGCTGGCCGAGTACTGGCGCGCCGCGGCGGCGAAGCCGTCGAAGGTGGAGATGCCCGACACCTCGTCCGCGATCTGCTGCGCCATCGCGGCGCGCTGCGGCGTGTCGGCGGGCATGATGATCTCGGACAGGAGCGCCCGGACCGTGGTCTGGGGGCCGCGTGCCTCGGTCAGGCTTTGCTGCACGTCGGCGGGGGCCACGTTCGATTGCGGGGCAAGCGTTTCGCGCACCACCATTCGCCACAGGACGCCCGCGCGCACGAAGTCGCGGAACGTCTCTGCCGCGACGCCGGCCTGGCCGAGCCGCTGGATGAACTCCTCGCGCGAGAGCTCGGCGCGCTGCGCGAACTCTTCCTCGCCGGCGACGATTTCTTCCTCGGTGGCGGTGATGCCCAGGCGGTCGGCCTCCTGCAGTTGCAGCCGCTCGTCGATCAGCGCCTCCAGCGCCTCGGCGCGCGGGTCGGCGGGGTTGCCGAACAGCTCCAGCATCCGCGTCCGCTGGTCGAGCTCCCACGCCGTGACGACGCGCTCGTTCACCTCGGCCACCGGCCGGAACAGGTTCTGCGCCGCCGCCGGCACCGCCGGCATGGCCAGCGCAAGGATGGTCAGGATCCGCACGATCAGCTGCTGCATGTCGCCCCGCTTGAGTTTCTTGTTGTCCGTCATCCGCGACACCTGCGCGCCGGCACGGCGTCGCCCGCCCCCGATCCGAAGCCCGCCAGCGACACCTGGAGCCCGAAATCCGTGGTCGGCGACACACTAGTCGAGGACGTGAACCGGCGCGAGAGGGAAAGATCGACCGTCAGGCACTCGGACTGGTAGACGAGCCCGAGCCCCGCGCGCGACGTCTCCTCGGCGTCGAGGTCGAAGCGCCCGTCGAGCCGCCCGGTCCAGCCCGGCGTGATGCGCCAGGCCGCGTCGAGGTCGAGTTCGCGGGTCTCGAGAAGGTTCTGTCCCGGCTCGGCCTCGAGCCAGAGATAGGTAGCCGAGACCGCCGCGCGGCCCCCGTCATAGGCCAGCCGCATCTCGTTGCGGGTGAAGCTTAAATCGGAACCGAACAGCGCACGGCCGGTCAGCGTCAGGTCGTCCATCGCCAGTTGTCCCGAGACCAGCCAGTCCGACGAGTCGCCCGACAGGCCGGTTCCCTCGGCGAAGCCGCTGTCCTCCAGCCGCAGCACCCGGCCGCCGGCCAGCCCCAGGGACCAGCCGGCCGGGTCGTAGCGGGTCCAGCGCAGGCCCAGATCGGCGCGCGCGCCGTCCTCGACGGCGTCGTCCCCCGGGTAGCGGCCGAAGCCGAACAGGTTGCCCTCGTCGAACTCGATCAGGCGGCTGTCCTCGTTCGGGATGGCGTCGCCGGTGCTGTGGGCCCAGGCCAGCTGCACGACGGGTTCCAGAAGGTGGTGCGCGCCCGAAGCGTTGGTGCGCCCCAGCGGCCAGCGCAGCGCGACGGCGGCGCGGGGCGCAACCCGGCCCGGCGCCTCGTCGAAGCTGTCGTCCTGCGTGACGGCGTAGCCCGCGGCGGCCGCGCCAAGCCGGGCCTCGGCCACCATGCCGTTGGCAAGCGTCGTGTCGTCTCGCCAGCCGACATCGACCGCCAAGCGCTGCACGTCGCGCCCTTCGGGCGAGTCCGAGCTTTCACGGTAGAGCGTGTAAGTGTCGAAGCCCAGCGTCAGGTCGCCGCCGAGCGCGTCGTAGCGCCGCTCCCACTTGACGGTGCCATAGACCTCGGGCAGCTCGTTCTCGATGGACAATTCCGAGGGGCGCAGGGTACGGAAATTGGTGACGCTCGCCCGGAAGAACTTGTCGCGGCGCATACGCTCCAGCGCCACCTCGCTTTCCAGGCGGTCCTGCTCGCTCCCGCCGTAGTCGAGAAGGTACGCGCTGTCCGAGACCAGTTCGAGGTCGAAGCTCAGCCGGTAGTCGCGGGGCAGGGCGAAGCTGCCCTCGCCGAAGAGGAACCCGCGCGTCTTGCCGGGCTCAAGCTCGTCCGAGGTGATTGCGCCCTCGAATTCCAGCGCACCCGGTGCAACGGCCTGCCGATAGCGGAACTGAAGCGTGTCCGTCCTGGGCGAGATGTAGGGCGCCAGCGTCAGGTCGGCGTGGTCGCCCATGCGGATGAAATACGGAAGCTTCAGCCCGGAGCCAAGCCGGCTTGTCGTGCGCACGCTGGGCAACAGGAAGCCCGTGGCCCGCTCCAGCGTCGGGTCGGGCAGGCGCAGGCGCGGGATGTAGAAGATCGGTACGCCCAGCAGGCGGAAGGTCGCGTTCTCGAAGTAAAGCTGCCGTTCCAGTTCGTCGTGAACGATGCGGCGGGCGCGGATTTCCCACGTGGGAACGGGGTTGTCAGGGCAGACCTGACAGGCCGAGGCGACCGACTTCGACAGCTCGGTATAGCGTCCGTCCACTCGCGCGATGCGGTTCGCTGCAAGCTGAAGCTGCCGGTCCAGCACCAGCCGCGCCGAGGTCAGGATGCCGTTGCGCAGCTCGGGATCGAGCGCGGCCGCGTCGGCCAGAACGATCACGTCCTCGCCCTCGGTCAGGGTGATCGGACCCTCGATGCTCAGCCGGTCCTCGGACCGGTCGAAGATCACGCGCGTGGCGGTCAGGCGGGTCGTGCCGTACAGCACCTCGACCTCGCCCTCGGCGATCAGCCGGTCGTCGGCCGCGATCTCGAGCCGGTCGGCCACGAGCGAGGCGGTCTGCGCCTGCGCGAGGGCGGGCAGAGCGGCAAGGCAGAGGGTGGCGGCGAAGCGGCGGATCATCCGTCCTCCCAGTGCAGAAGAAGTCCCAGGGGCAACAGCATGGCGGCGATGGGCGGACCCCAGGCAGCGAGCAGGATGGGTATCTGCCCCGTTTCGCCCAGGATCTGCGCCAGGCTGCGCACGAAGTACAGGGAAAAGCCCATCACCAGCGCCAGCAGCACCATCAGGCCGGTGCGCCCGAAACGGGTGTGGCGCATGGTGAAGCCCGCGCCGACCAGCACCATCGCCGCCAGGAGGAGCGGCTGCGCCAGCTCCATGTGCAGCCACACGCGGTGCTGCCGGGCCGAGAAGCCCGCCTGTTCGAGCTGGGCGATGAAGCGCGGAAGCTCCCAGATCGGGATGGCCGAAGGCGTGCCGAAGCTTTCCAGGATCTGGCTGCGCGTCAGGTTCGAGGGCAGGGTCATGGTGTCCTGCTCGGTCGCCTCGCGCTCGGGGTTGTCGCTGTCGAGCTCCCAGCGCTTGACGTCGCGCAGCTGCCATGCCCCGGCCTCGAGCCGCGCCGCCCCCGCCTCGATCCGGAACGACGGCCCGCCTTCGGGCGCGAAGCCAAGGAAGCTGACATCGTAAAGCTCGGTCCCGTCGAGGTTGGCGCGGGCGGCGCGGATCACCGTCTGCCCGTCGGCGTCACCCTGCCGCAGCCATAATCCCTCGCGGCTGATCGACAGAACAGAGGCGCCGCCCGATTGCAGACGCTCGGATACGATCTCGTACTGCTTCTGCGTCGCGGCCACGATCGGGTTGAACGCCGTGACGGCGAGCACGCCGATCAGCAGCGCGACGATGACCGGCGACATCAGGCTGCGCAGGGCCGAGCGGCCCGCCGCGCGCGTCACCACCAGTTCCGAGGTGCGCGCCAGCGACAGGAACAGCGCCAGCGTCGCCAGGATCACGATGAGCGGCAGGATGGTGTAAAGGCTGTCGGGGATGTGCAGGAGCGTCAGGCCCAGCTTGCCCAGGAAGCTGACCTCGGGGAATCTCCGGATCTGCTCGATCAGGTCGAAGAGGACCAGGATGCCGACGAAGATCATGAACACCGCGCCGAAGGACAGCAGGAACCGCCGCGCGAAATAGAGGTGCAGCTTCATGCCACCGCCCCCGCGCCGCGCGGCCGCCCCCGTGGCCGGCCGGCCTGCCACAGGATCACGACCGCCGCGCCGACGCCAACGACGCCGGGCAGATAGAGCAGGGGCCACATGCCCGGTCCGCGCTGCGCGGCGTCGGCGGCGGCGTTGTCGAGGAACTCGAACACCGAGATGGCGAAGATCGCGCCCAGGATCTGGCGCCACAGGCCGAAGCGGCTGAACCCGCCGACCAGCAGGATCGAGAAGCCCAGAAGCGGCGCGACCAGCCCCTTGACGGCCTGCGTGAAGCGCGCGTGCGCCTCGTACAGCACCTCGGCGCGGTCCTCGTCCGTTTCCCGCGCGATGGCGTCGGGGGCGGTCAGGAGCTCGAGCGTGCCGACCTCGCGCAGGCGGCGGGGGCCGGGATCGGCCATTTCCAGCACCGAGCCCAGGTCGAAGGTGAAGTCGCGGAAGGTGGTCGTGGCAAGCTGCCGCGTCTCGTCGCGCAGCGACTGGATCATGCCGTCGAACATCACCAGCCGCGGGCCCTCGTCCCCGCGCAGAAGCAGCGCGCGTTCGGCGGTATAGGTGCTGGCCCGGCGGTCGCCGCGGCGGTCCGAGAGGTAGATGTCGCGCAGCTCGCCCTCGGGCGTAATCTCGCGGATATAGAAGGTGACGCCGTCGCTGGGATGCAGGAACTCGCCCTCGGTCAGCAGCCGCGCCGTCGCGTTCTCCGAGATCTCGGCGGTGCGCTGGCGCAGTTGCGCGCTGCTCACCGGCACGAGCACGTGCATCAGGACCGAGATCAGGACCGCCACGATCACGCCGAAGACCGCCACCGCCCGCGCCAGCCGCATGGGCGAATAGCCCGTCGCCTGCACCGCGACCAGTTCGCTTTCCGACGACAGGCGGTTGGTGACGTAGACGGCGGCGGCGAAGGCCGACACGGGCAGCACAAGCCGGATGACGTTGGGCAGCGTCAGCGCCGTGAACTCCAGGAACACGGCCGCCGAATGCCCGTTCGCGATCAGCCGGTCGAACAGCGACACCGCGCGGTTCACCCAGTAGACCAGCACGAGCACGAGCGAGAAGAAGCCGAACAGCCGCATGAGCTGTGACAGCATGTATCTGTCGAATCTGGCCACTGATCCCCCGACCGGCCCCGCGTGCCGCGCGACCCTAGCCCATCGCCGTGGGGGGGAAAACTCCCTTCTGGCCAAGGTCAGGGTGGGCGGCTAGGTATGGCGCAACCTAGCAGACAGGAGTTTTCCGAATGACGACGCCAGCCTCCGTCACCTTTGCCGACGCCGACCTCGACGCCATCGCCGGGGCCGAGGGCCGCGTGGTCGTGTTCATCGGGCAGGACGGCAAGCTCGACCAGCTCGCCCGCCGGGTGAACCGGTTGACGAAGGGCGCGCTGGAGCGGTTCGCGGCAAGCGAGAAGTTCGGCAAGATGAAAGCGGCCGACGCCGCCGAGATCGCGTTCCCCGCGGGCATGGCCGCCGAGGCGGTGCAGGTCGTGAAGCTCGACCGCAAGCCGGGCGAGGGCGAGGCGCGCCGCGCCGGCGTCGCCGTGGGCAAGGCGGCTGGCAAGGGTCCGGTCCTGGTGCTCGCCGGCAACCTGAAGGGGGCCGAGGACGTGGCGCTGGCCGCCGTGCTGCGTGCGTATTCCTACACCGATCAGAAGTCGCAGACCGACGACGCGGGCACGCCGACCTTCACCGTCATGGTGTCGAAACCCGAAGAAATGCAGGACGCCGCCGCGCATATCGACGCGCTGGCACAGGGCGTGTTCTTCA
Source organism: Tranquillimonas alkanivorans (assembly GCF_900115595.1). GTDB lineage: Bacteria > Pseudomonadota > Alphaproteobacteria > Rhodobacterales > Rhodobacteraceae > Tranquillimonas > Tranquillimonas alkanivorans. The sequence goes on along the minus strand of NZ_FOXA01000007.1, from coordinate 10,022 downwards.
CCCGCGACCTTGTCAGCGCGCCGTCGAACGTGCTGACCACGACCGAGTTCGCCAGCCAGCTCGAAGGCCTGCGCGAGCTGGGCGTCGAGGTCGAGGTTCTGGACGAGGCGCAGCTCGAGGAGCTCGGCATGCGCACCCTGCTGGCCGTCGGCATGGGGAGCGAGACGCCGTCGAGCGTCGTCGTGATGCACTGGAAGGGCGGCCAGGGCGATCCGCTCGCGCTGGTCGGCAAGGGCGTGGTCTTCGACACCGGCGGCATCAGCCTCAAGCCCGCGCAGGGCATGGAGGACATGACGATGGACATGGGCGGCGCCGGCACCGTTTCGGGCGTGATGAAGACGCTCGCGCTGCGCAAGGCCAAGGCGAATGTCGTCGGCCTGGTCGGGCTCGTCGAGAACATGCCCGACGGGCGGGCGCAACGCCCGGGCGACGTGGTGAAGTCGATGAAGGGCGACACGGTCGAGGTGATCAACACCGATGCCGAGGGCCGGCTCGTCCTGTGCGACGTGATGTGGTACACGCAGGAGCGTTTCAAGCCGGCCGCTATGATCGACCTCGCCACGCTGACGGGCGCCATCATCATCGGCCTTGGCAACGAGAAGGCGGGCGTCTTCTCGAATGACGACGCGCTCGCCGATGCCTTCCTGAGCGCGGCGAAGGCCGAGGGCGAGGGCGCCTGGCGGATGCCGCTCGACGAGGCCTATGCGCAGCAGCTCAAATCCGACATCGCCGACGTGAAGAACGTGGGCGGCCGCCCGGCGGGCTCGATCACGGCGGCCGAGTTCCTGCACCGCTTCGTGCAAGACGGCACACCGTGGATACACCTCGACATCGCGGGCGTGGCCAAGACACCGGGCGACAGCGCCTATGCCGGAAAGGGTGTGTCGGGCTGGGGCGTTCTGTCGCTCGACCGGCTGGTGCGGGACCGCTTCGAAGCCTGACCATGGGCGCGGCCTACTTCTATCACCTGACCCGCCGCCCGCTGGAGGAGACGTTGCCCGTCCTTCTCGAGCGGGCGCGCGGCGCGGGCTGGCGCGTGATCGTGCGCGGCCAGACCCCGCGCCGGATGGACTGGCTGGACGAAAAACTGTGGCTGCTGGGGGAGGACAGCTTCCTGCCCCACGGCCTGTCGGGCGGTCCGCACGACGCGGACCAGCCGGTGCTGCTGACCACCGGGCCAGGGAACCCCAACCGCGCGGCCTGCCTGATGTCGGTCGATGGCGCCGACGTGACGCCCGAGGAGGTGACCGCGCTCGAACGGATCTGCGTGCTGTTCGACGGCAACGACGCGGACGCGCTGGACAAGGCGCGGGGCCAGTGGCGCGCGCTTACGAAGGCGGGATGCGCGGCGCAGTACTGGAGCGAAGAGTCCGGGCGCTGGGAAAAACGCGCCGAGACGTGATCCGCGCTCTGCTTCAGACTTTGGAAAGATCCGTCCTCTAATCGTTCGCGGACCCACCGTGAGCGATCGGAGAAACGGAAAGATGAAACGACCCGCGCTCGCCGCGACGTGCGGCGTGCTTCTTGCGGCGCCCCTGTTTGCGCAGGAGGATGACCTGGCCGTCATCCGCGCCTACGCGGAACGGCACGTCGTGCCGCTGGCGCAGGAAGAGGTGCTCGCCGCCGCCGCGCGCGAGCAGACCCACCGCCTCGCCGGGCTGAGCCGACAGGACATCCTCGACCGCGACGCCGAATGGCGGGCGCAAACGGACCTTGAGACCCGGCCGCTCATCGACGCCGTGCTGGAGCATCCGGCGGCCGACTTTCTGCGCGCGCATGTCGACGCGGCCGAGGGGGCGATCACCGACATCTTCCTGATGGACGGGCACGGCCTGAACGTCGCCGCGACCTCGGTCACCTCCGACTACTGGCAGGGCGACGAGGCCAAGTTCCTTGAAACCCACGAAAAAGGCGCCGGCGCCATGCATGTGTCCGAGGTGGATTTCGACACCTCCACCCAGTTCTACCAGGCCGACGTCTCCCTGCCGGTGATCGACCGGTTCGGAGAGGTCGTCGGCGCCATCACCGTTGGCCTGAACGCCGAATACCTTTTCTGACCGCCGCACGCGAGATCCCGATGACCACGCAAGCCGTCCACTTCCCCCTCCTGCCGCGCAGCGTCTTCCTGCGCTGCGCGCTCCTGCTCGCCGTCTGTACCGCCGTCGTCACTGCGTCGCTCTCGGCCCTGTCCATTTCCTCCAGCCTGAACGCCGCCAGCGAACGGGTCGTGGACGAGGCATGGCAGGTCACGACCTTCGTCGGCGACCAGGCCGGCGGCGCCATCCGCTTCGACAAGCCCGACCGGTTGGAGAAGCTCTTCCGGGACGCGGCGGACGCCGCGGGCGGCACGCTCCTGGGCTCGGTCGCGGTCGACACCCGCGGCGACCAGGTCGCGGCCTCGGGCGCCACCGATATCGATGCCGCCGCCGCGCTGGCCGCACGCGCGGTGGAGACGGGCGAGGTTCAGCGCGCGGCAGACGGGCTGACACTCGCCCTGCCGGTCCGGTTCGGCAATAGCGGTTCGACCGTGGGCGCGGTAACGACCGTCTGGACGGACGCGCCGCTGCGCGCCGAAGCGATGGCCGACCAGTGGACGGCGCTCGGTGCGTCCATGGTCGTCTTCCTCGTTGCGCTCGCCGCCGCCACCGCGTTCCTGCGGCAGGGCGTGACCCGCCCCTTGCTCGAGGTGCGCGACGCCATGACCCGCGTGGCCGCGCGCGACTACGGTGCCGAGGTGCCGGGCACCGAACGAAGTGACGAAGTCGGCGGCATCGCCCGAACACTGGACGAGCTGCGCACGTCGCTGGCCGGGGCCGAGGTCGCCGCGCGCGAGGGCCTGTTCCGGGGCGCGGGGTTCGAGGGATCGTCGGCGGCCATGATGATGGTCGATCGGGACTTCAACGTCGCGCATGTCAACGCTGCGTTCCGAGACCTCGTCGCCGGCCGCCCCGCCCTCGCCCGCCGCGCCGGCACCGACCCGGCGGCGCTTACCGGCCGCGACTTCGACGTTTTCGGCGCGCTCACGCCCTCTGCGCGCCAGCGGCTGCGTGACCCGTCGCAACTGCCCGTGCACGGAGAGGTCACCGTTGGCGACACCACCGTCTCCGTGGCCGTGGCCGCAGTACATGACGACGACGGCACCCTGACGGGCTATGTTGTCGAATGGGGCGACGTGACCGTCGAAAGCGCCAACGCCGCACTGCTCGCCGCGCTCGACGCCCAGCAGGCGAAGGCACAATTTGCCGCCGACGGACGTCTCATCTCCGCCAACGATAATTTCGCCCAACTCATCGGGCGGACGGCCGGCGATCTGCATGGCGAGCCGGCGGCACGGCTGCTCACGGCCGAGGACAGCGACCTGCGCGAGGTGATCTCCGCCGGCCGGTCGGTCAAGGACGTCTTTAGCCTCGCCATCCCGGACGGCGCGCCGGCAATTCTCGACGGCAGCCTCACTGCAATGCGCGACAGGGAAGGTGCCGTTACCGGCTTCCTCCTCCTCGCCTCCAACATCACCGAGGCCCGCGCCACGGCCGAACGCGCGGCCGCCCGCGAGCGCGAGATGCAGGCGGCGCAGGCCCGCGTGGTCGAAACGCTGCGCCAAGGGCTCGAGCGCCTTTCCGACGGCGACCTCACCAGCACGATCGAAGACGCGTTTCCCCTAGACTACGAGCGGTTGAGGAACGACTTCAACGCCGCCGTCGGCCGCCTGCGCCAAGCCATGACAACGGTGCTTGAGAACGCGCAGTCCATCACCAACGAGGCGCGCGACATATCTTCGGCCTCCGATGACCTGTCCCGACGGACCGAAACCCAGGCGGCCACGCTCGAGGAAAGCGTCGCCGCGCTCGACCGGATCACCGGTAGCCTGAAGGACACCACCGACGGTGCGCGGAAGGCTGACCAAGTCGTCCGAGACGCCCGTGAGAACGCAATCTCCTCCGGCGGCGTGGTGCAGCAGGCGGTAGATGCGATGAGCGAGATCGAGTCTTCCTCCGACCAGATCACGACCATCATCAAAGTCATCGACGACATCGCCTTCCAGACAAACCTTCTCGCGTTGAACGCCGGTGTCGAGGCCGCGCGCGCGGGCGAGGCCGGACGCGGATTTGCGGTCGTCGCCAGCGAGGTGCGCGCACTGGCGCAACGCTCGTCCGAGGCCGCGCGCGAGATCAACACGCTGATCTCTACCAGCGGCGACCACGTCAAACGCGGTGTGACGCTCGTGGGGGAGGCAGGGCAGGCGCTCGAACGCATCCTCTCCTCCGTCACGGACATCGCACAGCATGTGACCTCCATCGCCAATTCGGCCGAGGAGCAGTCGGCAAGCCTGGACGAAATCAACGTCGCCATGCAGCAGCTCGACCAGGTGACCCAGCAGAACGTCGCGATGTTTGAGGAGACGACGGCGGCCAGTCACGCCATGACCCGCGAGGCCGAAACGCTGAACGAAACGATGTCACGTTTCCGCCTGGGCGCCGAAAGAGCCAAGGTGATCCCGGCACGCTTCGGGCGCGACACGTCGCCGGTGCCCACGTCGGCGCCCAAGCGTGCGGCATCCGGCGGCGGCGGCGATCAGGACCTGACCGGCTGGGAGGATTTCTGATGCCGCGCTCAGCGGTGAAGGATCATGCGGTCGTCGGCTATCTCGATCCGACTGAACCGGTCGAGATAGCTCATCCCCATGAGCGACATGCCCATCTCACCGCCGTTGACAGAGGCGGCCACGGCCAAGTCCATTGCCGAGCCCAGCTCGACAGTATCCAGCATGACCCGCGCAATCGGCACGGTCCCATTCGCCGTCCGGGCCTGCCCAATGAAGGCAAGACGGGCCGGGTCGATGCCGGCGTGCATGGCGTCCTCACGCGTGAGCACCATGTCGGTCGCACCGGTATCGACCACGAAGTCCACCGGCGCGCCGTTGATCTCCGCGGTCAAGTAATAGTGCCCGTCGAAGGCCCGAGGGACCGCGATGGCGCCGCGCTCGCCCAGATAACTTTGCCGCGGCACAACGTCGTCGCGCACATCGTTCCAAAGTCCGATTGCAGCGACCGTCCCGAGGAAGATCATCGCCCAGATCATCGCCTGCTGCGCCATCCGCCCCAGCTGCCGCCGATTGGCCGCGACAAAATAGCCTCCGACGGCCGCGCCCAAGAGCGCGAGGTAGAGGAACTGGGCGATCTGATCTCCGGTCATGCGCACAAGATAGGACCGCGCCGCCGCCGCGGAAAGGTCGCGTCACGCGAGCGTCAACCGCTGATCAGCCCGATATCTGCCACTCCATCGAGCACGAATTGCACCGACAGCGCGGCGAGCAGCATCCCCAGAAGGCGGGTAACGACATTCACGCCGACGTCGCCAAGCGCCCGCTCGATCAGCTCTGCCGCCAGAAACATCACGAAGGTCAGCACGAGGACGGCCGCCATGACCCCGTGCACTGCGGCAATTTCCGCCAGATCGCCGCCGGTCTGGCCAGTCAGCAGGATCATCGTGGCGATGGCACCGGGTCCCGCGATCAGCGGCGTGGCGAGCGGGAAGACCGACGGGTCATCCTCGGAGGGGTGGACCTGGCCCTGCCGCCTCTTCGTGCGCCGCTCGAACAGCATGTCGAGCGCCGTGAGGAACAGCAGGATGCCACCGGCAATGCGAAAGGCGGGCATGGTAATGCCGATGAAGTTCAAGACCTGTTCACCGAATAGCCCGAACAAGGTCAGAAGTCCGACGCCGATCAAACAGGCGCGCACGGCGACCGCCCGACGATGCTGGCGGCTCATACCCTGCGTGAGCGCGACGAAGACGGGCGCCAGCCCGATCGGGTCGAGGATCACGAAGAGCGTGAAGAAGGAGGTGAGAAGCTGTGCCTGATCCATCAACCGCCCGCTCCAAGAAGCGTTGCAGCGAAGAGCGTCGCGCCAAAGCCTAGGAAGGCGAGGCCGATCACGAATTCAATCAGCGGCGCGCGGTCCCGGTATACGCGTTCAGCGCGCGCAGTCGAAAAAAGGAGGGCGTGCGCCCCATAGATGACGAAGCCAGAGGCGGCCACAGCGGCCCCGGTGGCGATGAGCGCAAGGCGGCCGAGGCCGAGCGATGCCAGCAGCGCCGTCACCGAGACCCAAAGCAGTGCCGCCTTTGGATTGGCCATCACCACCGCCAGACCTGCGGTGTAGGCGCGGCGTGGGGTCAGTACGCGGGGAGATGTCGCCGCGCGATCCCGTATCCGCCGCGCCCGCCAGAGCGCGCGAAGGCCGAAGGCCATGAGAAAGAATCCGCCGACCAGGCGGAGCGCATGCACCACACTGGGGGAAGTCGCGATGAAGGTTCCGACGCCGAGCGAGAAAAATGCTGCCCAGATTAGTGCGCCTGTGGCAATGCCCGCAGAGGTGGCGAGCCCGCTCGTGCGCCCGGATCCGAGCGTGACGGACGCCACGGCGAAGGAATTCGGCCCCGGCGACACCTGTGCCAAGAGCACCACCCCGACAAGCGTGAGGATATCGGTCACGGTGTTCCGACGGCGCAGGTCATGCCTCTGCGGCCTCCAACTTTTCGAGCGCCTTCATCCAAAGCGCCTCGGCCCGGTCGAGCCCTTCCATCACCTCGGCGTATTTCTTCTGCCAGACCTCTGCCTCGCCGGCCTTGCCCTCCTCGTACATCGCCGGATCGGCGAGACGCGCGGCCAGCTTCTCGCGCATCTCGCTCAGCTTCTCGACACGGCTTTCGCATTTGCGAACCTCGCTGCGCAGCGCCAAAATCTGGTCCCGTTTCGGGCGCTTCGGCTTCGGGTCTTGCGCCGCGCGCGGCTTCGCCGGCGTGTCGGACGACAGGAGCATGCGCCGATAGGCTTCAAGGTCCTCCTCGAACGGCGTTACCCGACCGTCCTTCACCAGCCAAAGCCGGTCGGCAACAAGGCTGAGGAGGTGCATGTCGTGGCTGACAAGAATCACCGCCCCGCTATAGGCGGTCAGCGCCTCGACCAGTGCTTCGCGGCTTTCCATGTCGAGGTGGTTCGTCGGCTCGTCGAGGATAAGCATGTTCGGCGCGTCGAGCGTCGCGATCAGGAGCGACAGCCGCGCTTTCTGGCCCCCCGACAGCCGCCCGACCTCGGTCTCGGCCTGCGCCGCCGCCAATCCAAAACCGGCGAGTCGGGACCTGTGGCGGGCCGGCAGTTCATGGGGCTTCAGCCGCCGCAGGTGGTCCAGCGGCGTTTCCTCAGGTCGCAATTCGTCCAGCTGGTGCTGCGCGAAATAGCCGATCCGGAGCTTCGAGGCACGCGTGATCCGCCCGCCCATCGGATCGAGCTTGCCGGCGAGCAGCTTGGACAGCGTCGACTTGCCTTCGCCGTTGCGCCCGAGCAACGCGATGCGGTCGTCCTGGTCGATGCGCAGCGTCAGCTTGGACAGGACGGGACGGTCGTCATACCCGACCGACGCCGACTCGGTGTTTACGATCGGCGGCGACAGTTCCTCTGGCTCGGGGAAGGTAAAGGCGCGCAAAGCGGCCTCCTGCGGCGTCGTGATCGTCTCCATCCGCTCGATCATCTTGAGCCGCGACTGCGCCTGCTTCGCCTTCGACGCCTTGTAGCGGAAGCGATCGACGAAGCTTTGAAGGTGCGCCCGCCGCGCCTCCTGCTTCTTCGTCTCGGCTTCTTTCACGGCAAGCCGTGCCGCGCGCGTGCGGGCGAAGGTGTCGTAGTTGCCCTGATAAAGCGTGAGCTGGCGGTCCTCGAGGTGCAGGATCGCCCCCACCGCGCGGTTCAGAAGCCCACGATCGTGGGAGATCACGATGACCGTGTGCGGATAACGGGCGAGGTAGCTTTCGAGCCACAGCGCACCCTCGAGGTCCAGATAGTTCGTCGGCTCGTCGAGCAGCAGCAGGTCAGGGGCCGAAAACAGCACCGCGGCCAGCGCCACCCGCATGCGCCACCCGCCCGAGAAGGCGGAGCAGGGCATGCGTTGCTCGGCATCGGTGAAGCCCAGCCCCTTGAGGATGGACGCCGCCCGCGCCTCGGCCGACCATGCCTCGATATCGGCCAGCCGGGTCTGGACCTCGGCGATGCGGACGCCCTCGGCCGTCTCGGATTCTGCCAGCAGCGCCTCGCGCTCGGTGTCGGCGGCGAGCACGGTGTCGAGCAGCGATACGTCCGAGCCCGGCACTTCCTGGCTGACGCCACCGATGCGGGCGCGCTGGGGCAGGGTGATCGTGCCGCCCTCGAGCGCGAGTTCGCCCCGGATCAGGCGGAAGAGAGTAGTTTTTCCGGTGCCGTTGCGGCCCACGAGCCCGACCTTGTGTCCGTCGGGGATGACGGCGGAGGCGTGCTCGAACAGCGGGCGGCCTTCGACGGCGTAGCTTATGTCCTCGATCTTCAGCATGAACGCGGTGTGCCGCAGCCGCGATGCCCCGTCAATCGCGGCTTTTCACGGGCCGGACCCCGTGCTAGCAGAGCGCCGGAAATCCGCGGCGGGCACCGGGTCCGCCAGCTGTCATCTTACAAGAGGCACCCCAATGGCCATCGAACGCACGCTGTCGATCATTAAACCCGACGCCACCACCCGCAACCTCACCGGCAAGATCAACGCCAAGTTCGAGGATGCCGGGCTGCGCATCGTCGCGCAAAAGCGCATCCAGCTGACCAAGGCGCAGGCTGGCGAGTTCTACAAGGTGCACGCCGAGCGGCCGTTCTACGACGAACTGACCACGTTCATGGCCTCGGCGCCGGTTGTCGTTCAGGTCCTCGAGGGCGAGAGCGCCATCGCGAAGAATCGCGAAGTGATGGGCGCCACCAATCCGGCCGACGCCGCGCCCGGAACCATCCGTGCCGAATTCGCCGAGTCGGTCGGTGAAAACTCGGTGCACGGTTCCGACGCGCCCGAGACCGCGAAGGAAGAGATCGCCTACTTCTTCTCGGGCCTTGAACTGGTCGGCTGATCGGCCTGCAGATCGAACAAGGGAGGGCCGCCCGCTTGGGTGGCCCTTTTTTCTTGCGCGGCACGTCCCTCGACGTGTCGGCGCAGCAGGGCGACGTTCCGTCGATTGGCCTTAAGGCCGATGTCGAGCAGGTCGCCGACCAGCGGTATCGTCCCGATCAAGGCGTCGACCCCGACATTCACCCCCATCCGGGCAAGCAGCGGCGGCGGCGCCCCCAGACGGTGGGCGCGGTAGACGATATAGCTGGCCGGCGCGAGCGCGGCCGCATCGCCGATGCCGGGGATGAGGCCCAGGATCGAGTCCCAGCCGACCCGCACACCCACGACGGGGATGCGGAAGGCCGCGTCCATCCGGTCAGCCAGCCGTTCGAGCCGTTCGAGCTCAGCGTTTCGCGATGATGTATACGGCATGAACGATCCCCGGGATGTAGCCCAGAAGGGTTAACAGGATATTAAGCCAGAAGTGCTTCCCTAGGCCTACCTGCAGGAAAACTCCCAGCGGCGGCAGGATAATGGCAAGTATGATGCGAACGAGGTCCATCTTTGTCTCCGACCTATTGTTGTCGATCCAATGGGTGAGTGTGCGCGACAGTTCCTGCGGCTGTTCTGGGCGTTGAGTCGCGGTGGGCGCGAGTGCCGCTGGGGCAGGGCGTCGACGAGGCGTGTGCGTCGCCGGAGCGCCTTGGCAGCCTCGCTCCGAAAGTTACTCGCGGGCTCCTGATTTTGCGGCCGGTGACGTGGCTCGTGCCAGATATTGGGTCACGATCTGTCGTTTCGCAAAAAGTTGGTGTTTTTCGCCAGAAAGCGCTTGCGGGGTGTGGGTGTGATCCGTAAATAGCCCCTCACCGGCGGCGCTGACGCGCTGGCGGGCGTCAGACGGGGCGGCGGCGCGGGAGCGGGCTGCAGACGAGGCGGACTTTCGGGAGATGGGGCAGGCGGGCGCGCCGGACGAGTTAGGGCGCAGTCGGTCGGTTTTGTCTCTTGTGCTCTTTGATATCGCTGGTGACTGAAGAGATATGCGGGCGGTTTGGTCCAATCGATGGATCGACGCTCTGTATATCGGCTTCCTAGGCTTCGGCCGATGATGGAAGTGTCAGCTTCACT
>NZ_FOXA01000023.1 GCF_900115595.1 Tranquillimonas alkanivorans | reverse complement strand
TGCCATGCCACCGGATCGAGGCCCTCGGGCCTCTCCAGCCCGGCCGGCAGGATAACATCTGCGCCCGCGTCGGCCTCGTCCGCCTCGGCGTTCATTTCCGACGGCGCGGAGGCGGGCTCCACGACCTGGCCCGCCGGAGGCGCGTGCTGCGGCGCCGGCGCAGCGTCGGAGCGCGGCCGCGCAGGCTCCGCCGAAGCCGGACGAGCCACCGGGCCGGGCTCCGTCCCGGAGACCTCGGGGGCGGACGGGGCCGGGGCGGCCGCCGGGGCGCCCGCGGGCTCGGCCGCGGCGGCGACCACGGCGGAGCGCGGTTCCTCGCTGGCGGACAGGACCGGGGCGGCTGCCTGGGCCGTAGCGGCGAGCGCGAAGCCGGCCGGGGCGACCTCGGGGGTCACGCGGTGGACCGGCATGGGGTCCGGCGCGGCGCCCTCGGCGCGCAGGGCGGCGCGGAAGAACCGGCTCGGCCCGTCATAGAGGCCCCGGTCGCGCCGGGCCCGCTCCGCGCTGACATCGATCAGCACCCTCGTCGCCTCGATCGCCAGCCACTGCCAGTCCGGGTCGCTCTCGTTAGGAGGTTGGGAGGATTTTGGCTCCGGCGGCAGGGTCGGAAGCCATCCTGTGAAATCAGGGTCTTAGCGTGCGACTCCGCTGCGGATATCGGCACGTGTGTCATGACGTGGCCCCGGAGGCAAGTCCCGCCCCGTGTCGCGCTTGGCGCGGCCTCCACTGTGCCCTCTCCGGTTTCGGCGCCCGATCGGAGATGCCGGAACCGGGGGCGTCAAGCTGCTTCAGACCGGCGCGGCCGTGCCCGGCGGCGCGTCCCACCGAAGCCCACCTCGAACGGGAGAGCGATCGAGGCGCCACCGGCCTCGACCAGCGTCAGCCGTCAGCTTGCGTGACGACCGAGCCGGCGCGCCTCCATCCCTTGGGTCGCGGATTCAAGTGCCACAGCAACGGAAGGGGCAGGACGCGAAGCTTCTTCAGGACGAAGATTAGGTCATCCTCGCCTTCCGGGATGAGAGGACGTCAGCCCGGGCCAGCCCTGCGCATTTCGTGGTGCAGTATGGCGCGAAGGTCTGCTCCGCGCCTTCTCGACCATTACGCGTCCGCGAGTTCACGCATCCAGCGGAGCGCGACTGGCCAAGATCGGGCGGACTCCGGACCTTCGCTGCGGCGGCGGGGTGCTCTTGGCCAATCTGCTAAAGCAGACATCAGCAAGACCAGGCAGACCAGCGAGTTGCTGCGGCACCGTGTCACCGCTCCGGCCCGATTACCATCCGACGAACCCGCAGACCCTCATGACTTTGCGGCTCGCGCCCGGATGTAGCACCACACTTAATGTGTAGGCGCTGCATGAGCCTTTCGCGTGACCTCCACAGAAAGCCTCGCGAGAAGCCGATCCGGCTCAACCGGCTTTTCGATCCGGGTAACGTTCTCCAATCCACGAGGCGCCGGGACCGTATCGGCATAGCCGGTTGTGAATACGAGCGGGATTTCCCGCGCCTTCAGTGCCCGAGCCACCGGCCATACAAGATCGCCATTGAGGTTGATGTCGAGGACGGCCGCATCGATGTCCTCGGAAACGGCGACGCGAAGTGCCTCCTGCACGGTGGCGATCGGTCCCAGGGTCGAGCATCCGGCGGATCGAAGCGCCTCGGCCGTGTCCTGCCCGACGAGGTGCTCATCCTCGACGACGAGAACACGTGTGCCATGGAGGGTCGCGGGGTCCCCGGGCCGAAATGTGTCTTCGCTGCTGGGCCGGGACAAGCGTCCACGGCCCCGGGCCTGGAGATTGTTCAACGGCAGGTCGAGGCGCGCCCGCAGGCCGGAGCGGTCGAACTCCATTTTCACCTCGCCCTCGAGCTCCGCGCTCAGGATTTGCTCGATAAGGCGCGATCCGAAACCCTTGGCGGCGGTCATCCGCCTCACCCGAGATGTTCCACCCGATCGTGAGGCGCCCGTTCTCGCGCGAGAGCGCCCCGTACTTGCCGGCGTTGGTGACGAGTTCGTGGAAGGCGAGCGTCAGCGTCTGTGCGGCCTTCGGTGTCACCTGCAGATCCGGTCCCGCTACGGTGATGCGGTCGCTCCGCTCGCTGCGGTACGGGGCGACGGTGTTCTCGACGAGATCGGCGACCCCTGCACCTTCCCACCGGCTGCGCGCCAGCAGCGCGTGCGACTGCGCCAGCGCATTGATGCGGCCAACCAGCCTCTCTGCCGTCTCGGGTCCCACGGCCTGCCTGCGCCCGAGGCTCTGGCGTGTGATCGACTGGACGACCGCGAGGGTGTTTTTCACGCGGTGGTCCAGCTCGCCCATCAGCATGTTCTGGCGTTCTTCCGCGCGCCTGCGCGAGGTAACGTCACTGGCTGCCCCGAACCATTCACGTAGCCGACCGTTTTCATCCCTGCGCGGGACGGCGCGCGACCGAACCCAGCCAATGCTGCCGTCAACCTTCCAAACCCGGTGCTCCAGGTCGAAGGGAGTTTCTGTGATGATTGCTTCTCGGATCGCCGCCTCGACCGTCGGCTGGTCCTCCGGTGGAATGTAGCCCTTCATCCAGTCACGACGCGGCTCGTGCGTGTCGGTGATGAAGCCGCGTCCGCCGAGCTCGCGCATCTCCGTCCAGTCGGGGCTCATGCGGTAGATGATGTCCGAGGTCGAACCGACCAGCGCGCGGTAGCGGGCTTCGCTTTCCCTCAGTGCCGCCTCGCCCCGCTTGCGCTCGGTCACGTCGTTGAACAGCACCGCAACGCGCCGGTCCGAAGCGTCACCGATGCGAAAGATGTTCAGGTCGAAGACCCGGTCGAGGACAGGCTCCTCCTCTTCCAGCCGCACGGCTTCGCCCGTGTCCACCACCCTGCCGTACGTTTCCGCCCAGCGAGGATTGGGTGTGCCCAGCAACTCCGTCGCACGTTTGCCGACCGGATACGGCATCGACGTGTGTTTCATGAAGGCCGGGTTGACCTCGATAAAGAGAAAGTCGGCCCAATTCCCTGCGTCGTCACGCAGGACCTCGACCACCGCATCGGCCTCGTCCATGGACTCGAACAACGTCTTGTAACGCTGTTCGCTCTCGAGCAGGGCCGCCTCCGCGCGCTTGCGCTCGGTCACATCGATGATGATCTCCACGGCGGTCCCGTCGTCGAGCATCTTGTCCGAGCAAAGCACCCAGATGCGGGATCCGTCTCTGTGGAAATACTGCTTCTCGAAGGGGCCGGCTTTGCCGCTCGCCCCGAATTCGGCGATGGTCTGCTCGTCCCGCCAGCGCCAGTCGGGCGGCGTCAGATGCTCGTACCGGACTTCGCCCTTCTCGAGTTCGGCGCGGCTGTAACCGATCATCGAGAGGTAGGCCTCGTTCGCATCCAAGGCGCCGCCGATCAGATCGAAGTAGACGACGCCGACCGTCTCGATGTCGAGAACCTTGCGCAGTCGGCTCTCGCTCTGGCGCAGGGCCGCCTCGGCCTCCTTGCGCTCGCTGATGTCCCGCCAGAACACGGCGAGCCCCTCGGGCACCGGAAAGGCTCGCATCTCGAGCCATTTCGTCCCGTCGTGTGGACACTTGTAGCGGTGCTCCAACGAAACAGGCACCTGTTCGTCCAGCGCATATTTGTAGAGCCGACCCAGTTCGCTCTCCTCGGAGCCTGGATAGACCTCCCAATGGGTCCGGCCCTGGATATCCTCCAACGAGCGCCCGTCGAGCGCGAGCGCGGCCTCGTTCTGCGTGATGATCCGCAGATCGTGATCCATGAGGCCGAAGGCCTCGCCCATGCCGTCGAGCACGTTGCGGAGCCGCCGCTCACGCTCGCGAAGCTCCTCTTCCGCGGCCCTCCGCTCGGTGACGTCGAGAACGATGCCACGGATCAGCACGGGACGCCGCTCCCCTTCGACCTCGGCGAACTCGGTCTGGCCCTTCATCTGCACCCACCGGGTCTCGCCGTCCGGCCGGTCGGACAATCCGGTGCTCGTGAAAGATTTTCCCGTCGCCCCTCGGATCGGTCACGCGAGCGAACATGGCCGCAACGTCCGCTCGATCCTCGGGATGCACGAAGTCCGGAACGACGCCACCAATCGGTGTCGGCGCGTCCGGCGGGTATCCGAGGATATCCCGCATCTCCGGAGACCAGTAGAGTGCGCCCGTGCGCCGGTCGTCCTCGAACACGCCGACATGCGCCGCCGCCGCTACCTCCTGCAGTCGGGCTGCGCTCTGCCGGAGGTCAGTGACATCGCGGATGGCGAGCAGGATGAGATCGGTATGATCCAGGCGCCGGCCGTTCAGGAGCATGACCCGCTCGCCAACGTCCTCGAACGTATGAGTGACTTCGAAATCGTTGAAGCTCCGCTGCCGGGGCAGCACATCCTCGAGGAGCTGGCGCAACTCGGGAATATTCCACTGGCCGTTGCCAAGTTCGTAGACGAGACGGCCGACGGTCTGCTCGGGTTCGACAGCGAAGCTCTCGTAGAACGCGCCGCTGGCGGACTGGACGCGCAGATCCGGATCGAGGATCAACAATCCCTCGCGCACGCTGTCGATCAGCTTTTCCGCGAGTTCCATTCGCTTGACCAACTCGGCTCGAAGCGCCTCGCGTTCCGTGTCGTCCGAGATGGAAAGCAGGATCAGGTCCGGGTTGTCCGGTCGTGCAATGCGCCGGCCACTGACGCGCATGATGCGCCGGCCGATCCGCTCGAAGTCATGCTCGACCCGGTAGTCCGACACCGTGCTCTGCTCCGGGAGGATCTCCTCGAGCAGCCGGCGCAATTCCGGGATATTCCACTGGCCGTTGCCGAGGTCGTATACCAGGCGGCCCAGGGTCTCCTGGCGGCTCACCTGGAACTGGTGCAGGAAGGCCTCATTCGCGTTTTCCACACGAAGGTCGCCATCGAGCGCCAGAAGCGGCAAGCGGACGGTTTCAAGAATGTCGCTCGCCAGCGCCATGTCTTGCTCGGTGTTCATATACAAGCTCCGTCGCTGCTCTCGATCGTTGTCTTCAGGCCAGCTAATCTCAACCGTATCGTGGCTCGTTATCGAGCTAAACCCGTGCGACCATGGGCAGGTTTGATCGGAATTCGATTGGCGTAGGAACCGGCCATCGGCGCACTCCGGAATTCGGCGACGGCGAGCCCGGCTTCGCAAACCGCCTCTGGCAGGTGCAGCACATGATCGTGCGCTTGCAGCGAGCGGCATGAATGTCCGCGCTGCCGTCTTCCGCGTGACCTCTCATGCTGCGTGGCGAATGAACGGCGGTTTCGCAGACGCTGCGGCGCAGCACCAGATCGGAAGGCGAAGGTCCGGAGAGGACCGTCCTTGAATGACGGCCCCTGCCGTCAGATTTCGACGGCCTCCGAGGTCGCCAGCGCGTCCTCAAGCTCGACGCCCAGGTATCGGACGGTGCTGCGAGAACGGCGGTGAGAAAGTCGTCCACGGCGGCGGGCTCGGCCCGCTGCGGGCGGCTGACCGGGGCGCTGCTGGACCGCCTCACGCACCACGTCGACATCCTGGAGATGAATGGCGAGTGCTACCGCCTCGCGCACAGCAGCGGCCGAAACACCTCCGCCACCTCCTGACCGACGGCAACAGGAATGGACCTCGATGGGCTCATGTGCCATGGCATGCGCCAGCTATATGGAGAGCGCGCAGGCTATGACGCTCACCCGTCCTACCGGCACCGTCACATGGCCGACTATTGCGCCGCCCCGTGGTCGGCTTTAACGCCGCCATTGACACCAACGGTCTGCCCCGTGTTCCCAAGCGAACTTGAGCGGAACGAGGTGGTCGATACCGAACCCGCTCGTGCTGGTGATTATCTTACCAATGCAGAGTCGTTCCAGCGCCCTTGAAGAACGCGGCGACCGTCCGCCGTCTGTGTCGTGCGCCCGGTCGAAAGCTCGGCGACAAGCTCATGCCTAGTGTTGAGGCAATCATCGTCATCGTCGGTGCAACCGTTGAACGCGTCACGCTCATATGTACCTCTTGCAGAGGCAGCGACGTCGAGGTCGCCGGCGGTCGCAGTGCCGCATGTTCCCTGTCCATTTCGGGTGTCGGCCACCATTCAGGAGACAGGCGGCGAAGGTGGGATAGGGTTCGAAGTTGGAGGTCGCAGAATAGTAGACGTCGCCAAGACAGTGGCAGATCCCCGAGGTCGACTACAGGGCGGCCGGTAGGTGGCCCGAGAAGACTTCCATGTGAGCATGCGTGATCCACGCGCCCCTCGCCACACTGTGCGCAAAATGCCGCAAAAATTGCTCCAAACGCCACAACTTTGCGCATATCACGCACCACCTGTGCATTAGAATGTGGAACACCGCAGCACGGAAACGAAGAGCAGCCGCATGTACGTCTACCAATCCATCGCCCGATCCCTTGCCGATCACGGTCTCGACACGATGTTCGGGCTGATGGGGGACGCCAATCTCTTCATTGTGGATGACTTCGTGCGCGCTGGTGGCGGAACCTTCGTCCCCGTGGCTTTCGAGGGCAGTGCGGTTCTCATGGCGCTGGCCCACGGCCGCGTCGCAGGCAAGGTCGGCATCGCCACGGTCACCCATGGCCCGGCACTGACCAACTGCGTCACCGCACTGACCGAGGCCGCGCGTGCGCACGTTCCGATGGTCCTTCTGGCCGGCGATACCGCCGTGTCGAACCCGCACAACCTGCAGAACATCGATCAGCGCGAAACAGTCAAGATCACGGGGGCCGGATTCGAACAGATGCGCGCGCCCGAGACCGCCTCCTACGATGTTGCCCATGCCATTTACCGAGCGCAGGTGGAAAAGCGCCCCGTCGTTCTTAACATGCCGGCCGACTTCATGTGGCAGGAGGTCGAGCACACACGGCACGTCTTTCCCGCGTTTACCGCGCGCTCCTACGTGCCCGAAGGCAGTGACCTTGATGAAGCCATCGGCATGATCGCCAGCGCGAAACGCCCGATCATCCTGGCAGGTATCGGTGCCAAGGACGCTGTCGCGCAGATCAAGGCCTTGGCTGACCGTTTGGAGGCCCCCCTGGCCACGACGCTGAAGGCCAAGGGGATGTTCAACGATCATCCCAATAACATCGACATCTTCGGCACCCTGTCGACACCCGCTGCCTACGATGCAATCGGCAAAGCGGATTGCATCGTCGCGTTCGGGACATCCTTGCACCATTTCACCACCGACAAGGGCGCGTTGATGAAGGGCAAGCGCGTCATACAGGTCAACGACACCGTCACGGAGGTCGCCAAGAACTATCACCCCGATGCGGCGCTTGTGGCCGATGCGGGCCTGACCGTTGACAATATCGTTTGGTGGCTGAACGAGGCCGAGATCCCCGGCAGCGGCTTTGCCGCCGAACTCGACATCGACGCGCTGACGGCACATCCGAAGGGCGAACCGGACAAGGCCGCACCCGGTTTCGTGAACTTCGAATACGCGCTGGACCGGCTGGAAGAGGCATTGCCGAAAGACCGGTTTCTCACCACCGATGGCGGGCGCTTCATGACCGAGGTCTGGTGCCGCGTCTCCTGCCCCAACGCGGAAAGCTTTATCGCCACCGCGAATTTCGGCTCCATCGGCCTGGGGCTGCAGGTTGCGATCGGGGCGGGCTATGCGGTGCCAAACCGACCGGTCGTGCTGTTCACCGGCGACGGCGGCTTCATGATGGGGGGCATCAACGAGTTCAACACCACCGTCCGGATGAAGCAGGATCTGATCGTGATCGTGGCGAACGACTCTGCCTATGGGGCCGAGCACATCCAGTTCCTCGACCGCAAGATGGACCCGGGCTTGTCGACCTTCGACTGGCCCTCGTTCGCTCAGGTCGGAACTGCATTGGGTGGACAGGGCGTGCTGGTCCAGACCAACGAGGATTTGGACCGGGCGATCGAGGCCATCGAAACCCGAAACAAGCCACTCTTGATCGAGCTGCGACTGGACCCGAATGACGTGCCGCGCATGCGGATGTGATTGAGCGGAACTCAACACCAACGATGGTCGATGCTCCAGCCCGAAGGCGGCTTGCAAACACGCTGCCTGTTCAGCCCGCGCCCGCAACGAATCTCCGCTGTCCAACCTTCGGTCGGTCGGCCGTAGCGGGCGCGGCGAATATTGAGCACGCGCGAATAAAGGCCCGCAGTCCGGACGTCCAAGCCAGGCTCCCGGAGGCCGCCAAAACGAGGGCTCTGAACTCCTTCCCGTCCGGCGGGAGCGCCTCCACCGACTAAGCCACATAATCGTGCGCGGTTAACGGGAGTGACGCGACCGATCCCGCCGTGCGCGAGGTGCTGTGCAGACGAACTCTTGCCCGTGCCCTCTGCCCGTAGAAGAGCACACATACCATGTTTCTTAGTTGCCTTCCGACGCGCCACAGGTGGCGCAACGCTCCAGCTCATGGACTTCGGTCGGAATGACGGTTCGTGCAGAAACTCGGACGCCGAGTGGCCTAAGCCAGTTGCCGTGCACCTCCTGCGGCGTCATCGGTCGGGGGAGTTGTCGGGAAGCATGGTGTGCGGATTTAGGACGGCCACCACGTGGTTGGCGGTCGGCGTCACACTTGACTATGAAACATGATTCATGGTTCATGTTTTGCATGCCCAAGGGAGACCTTCCAAAAACCAGACGCGGACGTGCCCGGCGCGAGCAGATCCTGCGTGCGGCCGAGGAGGTTTTCGGCGAGGCCGGGTTCGCCGCGGCGTCAATTTCCGAGATCACGCGGCGCGCCGAGACCGCGCAGGGCACGCTCTATATCTACTTCAAATCGAAGGAAGAAATCTTCCGCGAGCTGGTGGTCGAGATGGGCCACCTGACCCGCACGGTCGTCACCCGCGCGCTTGACCCCGGGGCCACACGGCTTGAAGCCGAACGCGCCGGCCTCGCCGCCTTCCTGCACTTCGTCGCCGAACGCCCCGCCCTCTATCGCATCGTGGAAGAGGCCCGCTTCGTCGACCCCGCCGCCTACCGCGACTATTTCACGACCTTCGCCAAGGCCTACGAGGCGCGACTGAAGAAGGCCCAGGCGGATGGCGAGGTGCGCCCGGGCGATGCCGAAGTGCGGGCTTGGGCGCTGATGGGCATGGCGAAAGCGCTGGGGGAACGCTATGCGCTCTGGGGCGATCCCGCCGAGATCGATGGCGTGGTAGACGAGGCCTTCGCGCTGGTCCGCGAGGGGCTCGCGCCATGAGCCTCGTCGCGCTGGAGCGGCCGTCGGAGGCGATCCTGCGTCTCGAACTGCGCGCACCGCGGTCGAACGCCCTTGAGCCCGGCCTGCTGTCCGACCTGCGCGCGGCCGTGCGCGATGCCGAGGTCGTTGCACCGACGATCCTGCTGCTCACCGCCCAAGGCCGCAACTTCTCGACCGGCGGCGATGTAGCTGCTTTCCGGGACGCCGCCCACGCGGGGCGTGCGACGGAGCACGCCGACGCGGTGGTGCCGGTGCTGCAGGACATCGTGCTTCGCCTCGTCTCGCTGCCCTCGCTCGTGGTGACCGCCTCCCGAGGAGCCATCACGGGCGGATCGGCCGGTCTGCTCTTCGCCTCGGACCTCGCCGTGGTGGCGCCGGATTGCTTCATGCAGCCGTATTATGCCCGCGTCGGCTTCGCCCCCGACGGCGGTTGGACAGCGCTGCTGCCCGATCGCGTGGGCGCGGCGCGCGCACTGGCGTGGCAGGTCGCCAATTCGCGGCTGACGGCGCAGGACCTGCACGCGCACGGGCTGGCGCACGAGATCGCGGAAGAACCGGAGAACCATGCCCTCGCCCTCTGCGCCCGCTTGGCGGCGCACGACGCCGCTGCCATGATTGCCGCCAAGCAGCTGATCTGGGACGCGGCGCGGCGGGCGGCACTGAAGGCAAGGCTCGACGCCGAGGCCCGGGCGTTTCGCGAGCGGATTGCGCGGCCAGAGACGCTGGCGGGCATGGAGCGGTTTCTTGGCGGATTGGCGAAGGGAGGCGCCCATGCTTGACTTGATCCCCGACATGGCAATGAAGCGCGCCGAAATCTCGCCCGACGCCGCGGCGTTCATCGAGGGTGGAAAACGCTGGAGCTTCGCCGAGGTCAACGCCGCCGCCAACAGGATCGCAGGGGGCCTGACCGACAGCGGGCTGGGGGAGGGCGACCGCCTCGCCGTCCTTTCGCTCAATCGAGTCGAGTTCTTCCTGACGCTCTTCGCCTGTCAGAAGACCGGCATCATTCTTGCGCCGCTGAACTGGCGCCACCCCGCGGCGGAGCTGATCGAGACCCTCTCGACCGTCGGCGCGCGCGCCCTGATCCACGATGAGGCGCACACCGAAGCGGGCCGAGCGGTGGCCAAGGCGCTGGACCTGACGCTTCTTTCGATGGACGGCCCGGTGACAGAGTGGGCAAGCACCCCCGCCCCGGACCGCGCTGATCCCGTCTCGGCGACCCGGCCTTGGTACCTGCTCTTCACCTCGGGCACGACCGGACGGCCGAAGGCCGTGATCCAGACAGCGCGGATGGCGTGGGCCAATGCGGTCAACATCGGACAGGCGATCGATCTCGTCTCGACCGACCGCAGCGTGAACTTCCTGCCGCTGTTCCACACAGCGGGAATCAACCTTTACACCCTGCCCGTCTTCCTGGCCGGCGGTTGCTCCACCATCCTGCCCAAGTTCGACGCCGACACGCTGTTGTCGCTGATCCGCGGCGGCGGCGTGACGCAGTTCTTCGGCGTCCCCGCGATCTATCAGGCGTTCAGCCTGCACGACGACGTGGACCGGGTGGACTGGAGCACCCTGCGCTGCGGCTGCGGCGGCGCGCCGTTGCCCGAGCCTCTGATCCGCTTCTTCGCCGAGCGCGGCGCGCAAGTGCTCAACGGCATGGGCATGACCGAGACGGGCCCAACCGTCTTTCTGATGGACCGCGCCCGGGCGGCCGACAAGATCGGCTCGGTCGGCCGTGCACAAGTGCTGACCGAGGTGCGGCTGGACGGCGTGCCGCAGGGCGAGCCCGGTGAGGGAGAACTGCAGTTCCGCGGCCCCAACATCACGCCGGGTTATTTCGGAAACGAGGCGGCGACGCGGGAGACGTTCACCCACGACGACTGGCTGAAATCCGGCGACGTGGGCCGCCGGGACGCGGACGGGTACTACTTCATCGTCGATCGGATCAAGGATATGTTCATTTCGGGCGGAGAGAACGTCTATCCGGCCGAGGTCGAGCGCGTGCTGTGCACGCATCCCGCCGTGCTCGAAGCGGCCGTGGTCGGCATTCCAGACTCCCGCTGGGGCGAGGTCGGCGCGGCCTTCCTGTTGCCCCGACCCCGGCAGGCGCTCGACACCGGCACGCTGCAGGGCTGGTGTCGCGAGCGGCTGGCCAAATACAAGATCCCGGCGCGGTTCGAAATCGTCGAGGATTTCCCCCGCACCGCCGCCGGCAAGATCCGCAAGCCCGATCTGAGGGAGCGTCTGAGATGAGCCAGATCACCGCCGAATGGACCCCGACGCAAGAAGAGTTCGACGCCTTCGCGCGCATTTCGGGCGACGACAACCCGATCCATGTGGACTTCGGGTTCTCCTCCCGCACGCGCTTCGGCCGAACGGTGGCGCACGGCATGCTGATCTACTCCAAGCTCTGGACGCTGTTGCGCGACGCGCGGCCCCACGCCCGGCACGTCTCTCAATCCCTGATGTTCCCCAATCCGTGCTTCGCCGGGGAGTCCGTGATGCTCGAGGTCGAGCTTCACGCCGAGAACCGGTTCTACCTACGCGCCGTGCGCCGGGCCGACGAGGCCGAATTGCTGATCGGCGAGACTGAGGTCGCGTGATGGAACTCGGCGACAAGCGCCACGTCTCGCGCACCTTCGGCGCGGCGGAGGTCGAGGATTTCGCCCGCCTCACCGGCTCGCCGGTAGACGGCGCGGTGCCCGAGCCGCTGGTGGCCGCCATGTTCTCCTATCTTCTGGGTGTGAAGCTCCCGGGGCCGGGGACGAACTACCTGAAGCAGGAGATGCGGTTCCTCGCCCCTGCCCCGGTCGGTCAGCCGCTGATGGCGAGCGTCGAGGTGACGCGCGTGCGCCCCGAGAAGCACCTGGTGGATCTCTGGGCCTCCTGCGCGACCGAGGACGGCACAGTGGTGTGCGAAGGCAGGTCCCTGGTGCTGGTCAAGGACGTCGGCGCGTAGGTGCGTGTTCGTACGCACCGCCCGGAGCCGGCTCTAGCGTCAGCCTCAGGCAAGGTCGCAGAGCCCGCACCGTCCGACGTGGAGGACGCACCGGTCAGGGTGCGTGCTCGCACGCACCCTGACCGGCGAACTTCGCGATCGCTTCGGCGAAGGCGTCAGGCTCCTCCAGGTGCGGGGAATGTCCCGACATCTCGAACGCTAGGCGCCGCCCCTGCGGGGAGGCTCCCGCGATCCATTCCGCGGCCGAGGCCGGATAGACCCGGCTCCGCGCCCCGTGGCAGGCAAGCACCGGGACCGGGACCCGGGGAACCACGTCACGCAGGTCCGCCGCCACCAGCGCGCGCCAGATCCGCCGCATTGTCTCGGGCTCGTTCGACGTAACCTGCCGCATCGCCCGGTCGCGCCCATAGCCCGGAACCCCGTCCCGCGTGGCGAACATCGTCGAGGCGATAGCCTGCGCCCCGCCCTCCCAGTCCGCGTCGAACCTCGCGGCCATTGCGCGCGCCCCGGCCCTTTCCTGCCCGAGCAGCCCGTGCGGCCAGCCCGGCCCATTGAGCAGCCGCGGGCTCATGTCCACCGTCACGAGCCCGGCGAGCGCCTCCGCTCCGTGCCGCCGCACGTAGCTCCAAGCCACCGACGCTCCCATCGACCAGCCGATCAGCACGACCTCCGACAACTCGCGCAGCAGCGCGTCCACCGCGTCCGCCGCGGCCTCCAGCGTCGGCGCGCCGTCGCGGGCCGTGCCGTGCCCCGGCAGATCGGGCGCGAGGCAGTGAAACCGGTCCGACAGACGGCCGAACTGGCCCTCGAAGATGCTGGCGTCCATCGTCCAGCCGTGCAGGAAGACGAGCGGTCGCCCCGAGCCTGCCTCGCGCACCGCCACTCAGCGCCCCGCCCGAAGACGTCCGACGATGCCGGTGGGAAAGAAGTAGACGCTGAGGATGAACAGCACGCCCAGCCACAACAGCCATCGGTCGGGGTCCAGAAGGTCCGAGACGACCGGCACCCCCTCGGTCGCGCCCGAGGCCAGCCCCATCAGGTTCTGCAGATAGTTCTGCGCCAGCACGAACAGCGTCGCGCCCACGACCGCGCCGTACATCGTGCCCATTCCTCCGATCACCACCATCAGCAGGATGTCGAGCATGATCTCGAAGCTCAGCGTCGTGTCCGGCCCGACATAGCGCAGCCAGACGGCGAAGAGGCTTCCCGCCAGCGCCGCCACGGCGGCCGAGATGCAGGTCGCGGCGACGCGGTAGCGCACGACGCGATAGCCGATCGCCTCGGCCCGGAAGTCGTTTTCGCGGATCGCCTGGAGCACCCGGCCGAAGGGCGAGTTCACGATGCGCAGCATCAGAAGGAACAAGCCCAGCGAACAGAAGAAGACGAGGTAGTAGTTCAGCAGCTTACCGTTCAGGTTCACGTCGAACAGCTTCCCGCCCCACCGGAACGCCGGCGTCAGTTCGCGCGGGATGCGATAGTTCAGCCCGTCCTCGCCCCCGGTGATCTGCGACAGCTGGCTGACCAGCACCGCCACGGCCGAGGCGACGGCGAGCGTGATCATTGCGAAGAAGATCGCCCGCACCCGCAGCGAGAACAGCCCGATCACCATCGCCAGCAGCGCCGCCGCGACCGCCCCCGCGACGGTGCCCACCGCGAGCGCGCCGAAGCCGCGCCCGATGTGCTCGGACGCCAACGCCACGCCATAGGCGCCCAGGCCGAAGAACATGGTGTGCGCGAAGCTGACGATCCCGGTGTAGCCCAAGAGCAGATCATAGCTCGCCACCAGCACGATAAAGATGCAGATCCGCGCCGCCGTCTCGAGCGAGCGCACGCCGGGGAACAGGAACGGCGCGAGCGCGAGGCCCGCGAGGATCGCCAGAAGGATCAGGGTCAGCAGCGGGCTGCGCGGCCGGTCGCCGGAAAGCAGGGTCACGATCATCCTATTTCGCCTTCACCACGGGCATCATCCCCTGAGGCCGCCACAGCAGGATCAGCGTCAGAAGCCCGATGTTGGACACGAGCGCCAGCTTGGGGGCCAGGAAGGCCACGTAGTTCTGCAACAGCCCCACCAGCAGCGCGCCGATGAACGCCCCCTCGACCGAACCGAGCCCGCCGATGATGACGACGATGAAGACGAGGATCATCATCTCCTCGCCCATCCCCGCCGTCACGACCTCCTGATAGAGGCCCCACATCACGCCGCCCAGACCCGCGAGAGCGGAGCCGGCCACGAAGACGCCGACGAACACCAGACGCAGGCGGTAGCCGAGAGCCTCGACCATCTCGCCGTTCTGCACGCCCGCGCGCACGATCAGGCCGATCTTCGTGCGCCGCAGCACCAGCCGCATCGCCAGGAACAGCGCCAGCCCGAAGACGACGGCGAGGATGCGATACCGCTCGAGCGCCGCGCCCGCGAAGGTGATCGCGCCCTTCAGGCTTTCAGGGCGCGTCAGGAAGATCTCGTCCGGCCCCCAGATCACGTGGATCAGCTGCTCGATCACGATCAGCCCGCCGACGGTGACGAGGATCTGCTTGAGATGCGCGCCATAGACCGGTCGCACGATCACCCGCTCAAAGGCCCAGCCCAGAACGGCCGTCACCGCCATCGCGGCGATCACGGCCAGCGCGATGGCGCCCAGGTTCAGCGCCAGCGACGGCGCGCCGGCCCAGCCCGACAGCGCCAGGACGACCGAGATGCCGACGAAGGCCCCGACCGAGATGAACGCGCCGTGCCCGAAGTTGATCACGTCCATCAACCCGAAGACGAGCGTGAGGCCCGAGGCCATGATGAAGATCATCATACCCATCGCCAGCCCCGACACCGTCAGCGTCAGCCACGAGCTCGTCGAGCCGATGGAGAGATACCCCAGCACCACCAGCACAGGGACGAGCAGCAGCGGCGCCGCCTGCCCCAGTCGGTCCTTCAGCCCCGGCCCCGACAGCGTCGGCGCATGATCCGGCGCAGCCGTCATCGCGCCCCTCCCTCGCATGTTGGCGTTCCGTTGCTTCCTCTTGCCGAAAATACTCTCGCCGAAGGCGTGTCCTGCCAGCCGCCACGCATCACGCCGTCTCCATGCTGAGGCCCATCAGCCGCTCCTGCAGGGCCGCGTCGCCCGCGAGCTCGGCCATCTCCCCGGTCCAGACGATCCGCCCGTCGTCCATCACCGCCGCCCGGTCCCCGAGCGCGCGCGCGACCGAGAAGTTCTGCTCGACCAGAAGGATCGAGGCGCCGCGCCGCTTCAGGTCGCGCAGCGCACCGGCCATGGTCGAGACGATCGCCGGCGCCAGACCCTTCGTCGGCTCGTCGATCAGGTAGAGCTTGCGCTCCTCGGCCATGGCGCGGGCGATCGACAGCATCTGCTTCTGCCCGCCCGAGAGGTTCCCCGCCTCGGAACGCCAGAAGGTGCGCAGCGCCGGGAAGGCGCCGAAGATCCACTCAAGCCGCTCACGCTCGAGCGGGCCGGAGGCGGCGGCGAGCGTCATGTTCTCTTCCACCGTCAGGTCCGAAAAGATGCCCATGTTCTCGGGCACATAGCCTACGCCCCGCCGCGCGATTGCCGGCGTTGGGGCCTGCGCGATATCGTCGCCGTCAAGCCGGATCGTCCCCGCGCGCGCGCGCCAGTGGCCCATGATCGTGCGCAGGGTCGTGGTCTTGCCCACGCCATTGCGGCCCAGCAGCATCGTCACCTGCCCCCGCGGCACGTCGAGGTCGACGCCCTGCAGGATGTGATACTGCGCGATGTCCGTCTTCACGCCTCTGAGCGACAGGATCGCGTCAGACATCTTCCAGCTCCTTGCCCATGTAGGCCTCCTGCACCACGTCCGAGGCCATGACCTCGGCCGGTTTGCCGTCGGCGGCGAGTTTGCCGTTGTGCAGCACGATGATGCGGTCGGCGAGCGTGCGGATCACGTCCATCTTGTGCTCGACCAGAAGGATCGTGCGGTCGGACTCGGCCTTCAGCTCGGCGATCAGGTCCAGCACCACCGGCGCCTCGTCCACCGACATGCCCGCCGTCGGCTCGTCGAACATGTAGACGCGCGGATCGAGCGCGATCAGCAGCGCCACCTCGAGCTTGCGCTGGTTGCCGTGGCTGAGCTCCGAGACCTTCTGCGAGATCAGCGGCGTGAGGCGCACCCGGTCGATCACCGCCTCGGCGGCCTCGGTCACCTCGCGCTGCGCGTCGGCGAGCGAGAAGATCGAGAAGCCGCGCCCCCGATGCGCCTGGATCACGAGACGCACGTTCTCGAGCACGGTGAGGTCGGGGAACAGGTTGGTCAGCTGGAACGCCCGGCCAAGGCCCAGCCGGCAGCGCGCGGCCACGGGTGTGCGGGTGATGTCGCGGCCGTCCAGCAGCACGCGGCCCGCGCTCGCCGGGATCTGGCCCGAGATCAGGTTGAAATACGTGGTCTTGCCGGCGCCGTTCGGGCCGACGATGGCGGTCAGCTCTCCGGCGCGGAAGGCGCAGGTGACGGCGTCGACGGCGACGTGGCCGCCGAAGCGCACGGAAAGGTCCTGCGTCTCCAGAAGCGGGACGGTCATCGCGGGGTCCTTCGAAGAAATGCGCCGGGGCTCATCGCACGCCCGGGCCGCGCCCGGGGCCGACGGCGGCCCCGGGGGTCCGGTGGATCACTGGTTGCGGACGGGGATGTCCATGTCGTCGATGCCCAGTTCGCGGACCAGCACCGGCACACCATAGTCCTTGTCGTCCTGCACCTCGGTGCGGAAGTGGTACATCGATTGCAGCGCCTGGTGGTCCTCCGGGCGGAAGCGCATGGTGCCCTTGGGCGTCATCCACTCCATCCCTTCCATCGCGGTGATCAGGTCCTCGGTATCGGTGGACCCGGCCTTTTCCAGCGCCTCAACCACGGCGATTCCCGCGGCCATGCCGCCCGCGGTGAAGAAGTCCGGCGGGCTGTCGTAGCGCTCGAAGTGCTGCTCGACCAGCCAGTCGTTCACCTCGTTGTCCGGGATCTCGTAGTAGTAATAGGTCGCGCCCTCCATGCCCGGCAGTTCCTTGTAGGCGGTCAGCGCCGCCAGGATGTTGCCGCCCGTGGCGATCTCGACGTCGTGGCGCGAGGGGTCCATCGCGTTGATCTTGCCCATCGGGTTGCCGCCGCCGGCCCAGATGATGAAGAGCTTCTTCTCGCCCTCGACGCCGTCCATCGCGTTGAAGATGCGCTCGGCCGCCGCGGTGAAGTCGGTGGTGTCGGTGGGCACGTATTCCTCGTGCACGACCTCGGCGCCGGTTTCCTCGAGCGCCTCCTTGAACGCGGACACGCCGTCGCGGCCGAAGGCGTAATCCTGCGCCAACGTCGCGACCTTCACGTCCTCGCCCCCCAGCGCCACGGCATTGGCGATGGCGTCCTGGCTGGAATTCCGGCCCGTGCGGAAGACATAGCGGTTCCAGTTCTCGCCGGTGATCGAGTCCGCGACCGCCGGCTCGACGATCAGGATGCGCTCGTATTCCTCGGCCACCGGCAGCATTGCCAGCGCCACGCCCGAACTCACGGGGCCCACGGCCAACGCGGCGTCGTCGTCGCCGTAGGCCTCGGCCAGGAGCGCCTTGCCGAGCGCCGGGTCGGCCTGGGTGTCCTTCTCGATCACGACGATCTTCTCGCCGTTGACTTCCATCGTGCCGTCGGTCGCGTATTCCAGGCCCATCATCAAACCGTTGTGCGACTGCTCGGCATAGGCCTCGAGCGCGCCGGTTTTGCCATAGACATGGGCGATGGTGATGTCGGCGGCCGCGGGCGCGGCGAACGCCATGAGCGCCGCGGCGGCGGTGGACAGACGATGCATGAGAACTCCTCCCGAATCTTATGCTGTTTTGTGAAATATGATTCAGTGTTCATGTTTTTGCAAGCTGCGGCTGTGAGCGCGGGCGCCGAATTGGGCCGGAGCGTCTCGGTAGACCGAAATCGATCTCTGCCCGGTACATCCCATTGGTGCGCCGGTAGTAGCCGCGGGCTTTGGTGAGATCCGCGATCAGCTCGCTGCGCGCCTCGCCGCCCTCGAGCCAAGGGAACAGCCGCAGCTGACCTGCCGAGCGTCGCAGCTCGACGAGCTCAGCCCGGAAGATGTGGCGCGCACTGCTGCCGAAGGTGAACCAACACGCCGTGATGCTCTACCTCAACCCGGCGTCAGCCGACGATGCGGACAGGCTTATGGCGATCGCGAGCGACGGGCTGACGGCAGCGCGCCGGGCTCTGCCAAATCTCGACCGGGACGAAGGCCTGTCGGTGGCCTTCGCTGCACATGGTATTTAACAATCTCGGTCGCGAGACTTGCGATTTTTTTGTGGGCGGCGGCGTGTGCGCTCGGCGAAGCGGGCGAGGTCGGCGGCGCTCTCCTGCGTCGCATGCAGCCGGCCGGTGACGACGAGGGGCCGCTCGGCGGTGGCAAACTCCTCGAGGATAGGCTTAAAGGAGGCTGGGTCGAGGCGCACCGGGACGGTGACGGCCCCGGTACATCCGGTGGAGTCGACCACCTCGGCCTCGGCGCCCTGCATGTCCTCGGGCAGCGCGAGGATGACCGGCCCGGGACGTCCGGACATGGCAACGCGGAAGGCGCGGGCCACGTATTCCGGCAGGCGCTCGGTCGCATCCAACTCGGCCACCCACTTGGTCAGCCCGCCGAAAACGGCGCGATAGTCGAGCTCCTGGAAGGCCTCGCGGTCGCAGTGACCGCGCGCGATCTGGCCCACGAACAGAACCATCGGCGTCGAATCCTTCCGGGCCACGTGGATGCCGCAGGCGGCGTTGGCGGCGCCCGGTCCCCGCGTGACGAAGGCAACGCCGGGGCGGCCTGTCAATTTTCCCGTGCGGCTCGGCCATCAACGCGGCGCCACCCTCGTGGCGGCAGACGACGTTGTCGAGACCGTTCTGTTAAAGCCCGTCCCGCGCGGCGAGGAAGCTCTCCCCCGGCACCGAGAACACGCGCCGCACGTCCAGCAGCTTGAGCTGATCCGCAAGTATCTTGCCGCCGTGGCGCGTGGCGTTTCTCGCTGTTCGATTGCCGCAGGCGATGGCCTGACCGCGCACGGGGCGCAACCGGGCCCGCCCGTTAGTCCTCGTCGCTGCCGAAGCCGCCCGCCGTAGGCGTGACGACGACGACGCTGTCGCCGGGCTGCACGCTGTTCTGGTCGGCGAAGGCCAGCTCCTCGACCTGTCCGTCGGTGCGGTGGATCTCCGTCCGGCCGCGCCGTCCCTCACCGCCGCCGTCGAGGCCCTGCGGCGCGCGGCTCCGGTGCGATGACAGGATCGCGAGATCCATCTCCTCCAGGAAACGGATGCGCCGCGTCGTGCCATTGCCCGCCTTCCAGCGGCCCGTGCCGCCCGAGTCGCGATCGATGCGGAAGTCGTCCAGCACGACCGGGTAGCGCAGTTCGAGAATCTCCGGATCGGTGAGACGCGAATTCGTCATGTGGACGTGGACGCCGTCGGTCCCGGCAAAGCCCGAACCGTCGTTCATCCGTCCCGCCGGGCTGCCCGAACAGATCGTCTCGTAATACTGGTGCCGCGCATTGCCGAAGGTGAGGTTGTTCATCGTCCCCTGGCTGTTGGCGATCGCGCCCAGCGCACCGAACAGCGCGTTGGTGACGTGCTGGCTGGTCTCGACGTTCCCGGCCACGACCGCCGCCGGGTATCTCGGCGCGAGCATCGAGCCCTCGGGGATCACGATCTTCACCGGCCGCAGGCAGCCCGCGTTCATCGGGATGGGCGATTCGACCATCACGCGGAAGACGTAGAGCACCGCCGCGCGTGTGACCGGTTCGGGCGCGTTGAAGTTATTGGCCTCGGACGGCGACGTGCCCGTGAAGTCCACCGTCGCTTCGCCCTTCTCGCGGTCCACGGTGATGCGGACCTTGATAACCTGGCCCGAGTCGGTGCGATACTCGTAGTCGCCGTCGCTCAGCCGCCCGATGACGCGCGCCACCTCGGCGGCGGCATTGTCCTGCACGTGGCCCATATAGGCCCGCACGACGTCGAGACCGAAATCCCCGATCATCTTGCGCAGCTCAGCCACCCCGCGGGAGTTCGCCGCAACCTGCGCCTTGAGGTCGGCGGTGTTTTCGTCGGGATTGCGGCAGGGATAGGGGTGATCGGTTAGAAGCTCGCGCAGTGCCGCGTCGCGGAAGCGGCCGCCCTCCACCAGCTTGAAGTTGTCGATCAGCACGCCCTCCTCGTCGAGCGTCGTGGCCCGCGGCGTCATCGAGCCGGGGGCGACGCCGCCCACATCCGCGTGGTGACCGCGCGAGGCGACCCAGAAGAGAAGCTCTGCCCCCGCCTCGTCGAAGACCGGCGTGACGACAGTGATGTCGGGCAGGTGCGTGCCGCCATTGTACGGTGCGTTCAGCGCGAAGACGTCGCCGGGGCGGATATCCGGGTTCTGCCGGATGACGGCCTCGACCGAGCGGTCCATAGAGCCGAGATGCACCGGCATGTGCGGGGCGTTCGCCACGAGCGCGCCGTCGGCGTCGAAGACGGCGCAGGAGAAGTCGAGCCGCTCCTTGATGTTTACCGAGCGGGCCGTCTTTTGCAGCGTGACACCCATCTGTTCGGCGATGTTCATGAAGAGGTTGTTGAAGACCTCGAGCAGCACCGGGTCGGCCTCGGTCCCCGCGGCACCGGCGCGGTTCGCCGCCTCAGTCCGTGTCATGACGACGTGGTCGTGCACCGTAACCTCGGCGCGCCAGCCCGGCTCGACCACGATGGTCTGGTTCTCTTCGATCACCAGCGCCGGCCCCTGCACCGCACGGCCGGGCGTCAGATCCGAACGGCGCACGACGGCCGCATCGAGCCACTTGCCGCCGGAATAGACGGGGACGGTGGTCTCGGCGTCGGCCTCGCCCGCCTCCGGCTCCTCGACCGGTTCGGGATCGGCGGAGGCCGCGGCGGCCTGCCCCTCGATCTCCACCGCCTCGATCACGAGGGCGGCGTCCGGATCGGAGAAACCGAACTCGGACAGGTGCGCGGTCTCGAAGGCCTCGCGCGCGGCCGCGGCGTCGCCGTCCCACAGGATCGGCAGCGCCGTGTCGGTCCCGGCGTAGCGCAGGTGCAGTCGCTGGGTCTCCTCGTAGCCGTCACGCGCCACGCCTTGCGCGGCGAGCGCGACCGCCACCTCGTCAGACAGACGGGCAAGCGCCGCGTCAATCTGGCCGAGCGCGCCTTGGTCGAGCGCGATCTCCAGCCCCTGCTGGCGGGCCTCGGTGACGCGCGCCAGTCCGATGCCGTAGGCGGAGAGCAGGCCGGAGAGCGGATGGATCAGCACCCGGCTCATCCCCAGCGCGTCGGCCACCAGGCAGGCATGCTGGCCGCCCGCGCCGCCGAAGGCGTTGAGCAGGTAGCGCGTCACGTCGTGCCCGCGCTGGACGCTTATCTTCTTGATTGCGTTCGCCATGTTCTCGACCGCGATGCGCAGGAAGCCCTCGGCCACCTCCTCGGCGCTCTTGCCCTCGGCCTCGGCGATGCCGGCGAAGGCGCTCACCACGGCCTCGCGGTCGAGCGGCTGGTCCTGGCCGGGGCCGAAGATCGCCGGGAAGAGATCGGGGTTTAGCTTGCCGAGCATCACGTTCGCGTCCGTGACGGTTAGCGGGCCGCCGCGACGGTAGCAGGCGGGCCCCGGATCGGCACCGGCGCTGTCAGGACCGACGCGAAAGCGGCCCGGATCGGCGTGCAGGATCGAGCCGCCGCCGGCGGCGACAGTGTGCACCATCAGCATCGGCGCTCGCATCCGGACGCCGGCCACCTGAGTCTCGAAAGCGCGCTCGAAGCTGCCGTCGAAATGCGCGACATCCGTGGAGGTGCCACCCATGTCGAAACCGATCACGTGGTCCGAGCCCGCGATCTGGCCGGTACGCGCCATGCCGACCACGCCGCCCGCGGGACCGGAAAGAATCGCGTCGCGCCCCTTGAAGCGGTCGGCGGCGGTCAGGCCACCCGAGGACATCATGAACTGGAGCGTCGGCCCCTCCTCGTCCGGCGGTGTCGCGCCCAGCGCCGAGGCCACCCGCTCGACGTAGCGCGTGAGGACCGGCGTCAGGTAGGCGTCCACCACGGTCGTGTCTCCGCGCCCGACGAGCTTGATCAGGGGCGAAACCTCGTGGCTGACGGAAACTTGGCAAAAGCCCGCTGCGCGCGCCGCCTCGGCAAGGCGCTGCTCGTGGGCCGGGGCGGTCCAGGCATGCATCAGGACGACCGAGACGGCGTCGATTCCGTCGGCTTTCGCCTGCGCCAGGGCGTCGCGGACGCTCTCCGGATCGAGCTCCTTTTCGACGGTGCCGTCGGCGCGGACGCGCTCCTCGACCTCGACGACACGCTCGTAGAGCTGTTCGGGAAGGACGATCTCCTTCGCGAAGATGTCGGGGCGGTCTTGGTAGGCGATGCGCAGCGCGTCGCGGAAACCCTTGGTGATCAGCAGCAGCGTCCGGTCACCCTTGCGCTCGAGCAACGCATTCGTGGCGACGGTGGTGCCCATTCGAACGGTGCCCACGCGCTCGGGCGGGACCCGCCCGCCGGTCTCGACGCCCAGCAGGCGGCGGATGCCCTCGATCGCCGCATCGTCGTAGAGGCCGGGATTCTCGGACAGCAGCTTCAAGGAGGTGAGCTGGCCGTCCGGCGCCCGACCGATCACGTCGGTGAAGGTGCCTCCCCGGTCGATCCAGAAATCCCAGCGCCCCGTCACCTGAGATGCCTCTGAGCTCATGCCGTCCTCCCGGTCCGCCGCGTGATACGATGACAATTTGTTGACAAATTACTAACGTAAGGTCAAGCTTGCTCTCGTCGGGTCAAGGGCGGCCGGCCCGGCGCCGTAGCAAGAACGGCCGTCCGGACAACAACAGGGCGATACCGATGACCAAGCATTTCAGCACGGCGCTCGCCGGCGCCGCACTCCTTGCCACCACCGCGCTGCCCGCGCTGGCGCAGACCGCATGGGACATGCCCACGCCCTACGGCGACAGCGTGTTTCACACCCAGAACATCCAGCAGTTCGCCGAGGATGTCGGTGAGGCCACCGGCGGCGACCTGACGATCACGGTGCATTCCGCGGGCTCGCTCTTCGCCCATCCAGAGATTAAGGACTCGGTCCGCCGCGGTCTCGCGCCGGTCGGCGAGGTGCTGATGTCGCGGCTCGCGAACGAGGACGCGGTCTTTTCGGTCGATTCCATTCCCTTCCTGGCCGACAACTACGACGAAGCCCGCGCCCTGTGGGAGGCCTCGCGTCCGCTCGTCGAGGAGAAGCTGGCCGAGCAGGGCCTGACGCTGCTCTACGCCGTGCCGTGGCCGGGCCAGAGTCTCTACACGCAGGAGCCGGTCGAAAGCACCGCCGACCTTGAGGGCGCCGCCTTCCGCGCCTACAACACGGCGACCGAGCGGCTGGCGCAGCTCATGGGTGCGGTGCCCACGCAGATCGAGACCGGCGACATTCCCACGGCCTTCGCCACCGGCCGCGTCGATGCGATGATCACCTCGCCCTCAACCGGCGTCTCCAGCCAGGCCTGGGACTTCACCGACTACTACACCGACACGCAGGCATGGCTGCCGAAAAACATGGTGATCGTGAACAGCACCGCGTTCGATGGCCTGCCCGAGGAGCAGCGCCAGGCCGTGCTCGACGCCGCCGCCGAGGCCGAGACCCGCGGCTGGGAGATGAGCGAGGCGGAGACCGCTGAGAAGATCGCGACGCTCAAGGAGAACGGCATGACCGTTGCCGAGCCGTCCGAGACCCTGTCGGGCGAGCTGTCGGAGATCGGGCACACGATGACCCAGGAGTGGCTCGAGGAAGCGGGCGACGAAGGCGCCGCGCTGATCGAGGACTATCGCGCCGCGACGGAGTGAGGGCTCGGGGGTAAGCGGTGAGCCTTCGTCGGACGACGCGCGCCACCGCTCGCTCCGTCCGGGTCGCGCAGCGGCCCGGGCGACGCCCGCCCGTCCGCAGGCAGGCCCTCCCGCGCTCCTTTCGCCTGGTCCGGACACGATCCGCAGCCCATCCCGGAGACACCGCATGCGCTCCTTCCTCGACCGTCTGTACCAGGGCGCGCTGGCGCTGGCCGCGGCGGCCTTCGCCGCAATCGCGCTGCTCGTGCTGTTCCAGATTACGGGCCGCCTGATCGACCGCGCCGCCCGCGCGACCGGCGCTCCGCCGCCGGGACTGACCGTGCCCTCGCTGGCCGAGATCGGCGCCTTTCTCTTCGTCGGCGCCGTCTTCCTCGGCCTCGCAGGCACCCTGCGGGCAGGCGGGCATGTCCGCGTGACGCTGCTGACCCGCGCTCTGCCGCCCGCCGCCGGGCGCGTCCTCGGCTTCGCTGTCACGCTGGCCGCCGCCGGGCTGGCCGCCTTCGCCACGTGGTCGAGCGCCGTGCAGGTCCTCGACAGCTGGCGCTTCGACTCCGTGAGCTACGGCATGATCCCGGTGCCGCTCTGGCTGCCGCAGGGCGTCATGACCCTCGGGCTCGCCCTCTTCTGCATCGCGCTGATCGATGCGGCCGTCGCGCTGGCCCGTGGGCGCGTGCCCGATTTCCAGGCCGCCGAGGCCGCACGCGGGGAACACGCCTGATGGAGCTGTCCCTGCTTGCGCCGATCCTCGTCGTGGTGCTTTTCGGAGCGCTGGCGGCGGGCCTGTGGGTCGGCTTCTCGCTGATCGCCGTGGGACTCGTGGCGATGGCGCTGGCTTCGCCCGCCCCCGCCGGGCTGGTTTTCGCTACAAAAGTCTGGGGCGGGCTGACCGTCTGGGACCTCACCGCCCTGCCGATGTTCATCTGGATGGGGGAAATCCTTGTCCGCTCGCGCCTGTCCTCGGACATGTTCTCGGGCCTTGCCCCGTTCACCGGGCGCCTGCCCGGACGGCTGTTGCACGTGAACGTCTTCGGCTGCGCCCTCTTCGCCGCCGTCTCCGGCTCCTCGGCGGCGACCACCGCCACCATCGGCCGCATGTCGGTGCCGGAGCTGACGAGCCGGGGCTACGATCCGCGCATGATCATCGGGACGCTTGCGGGCTCGGGGACCTTCGGCTTCCTGATTCCGCCCTCGATCATCCTGATCGTCTACGGCGCAGCGACGGAGCAATCGATCGCGCGCCTCTTCCTCGCGGGGGTCGTGCCGGGGCTGATGCTCGCGGCCCTGTTCTCCGGATACATCATGCTCTGGTCGACGGTGAACCGCAGCCGCATGCCCGAGGCCGAGCCGCCGGTCGACCGCCGCGCCGCCATCCGTGGGTCCGCGCGCCTGCTGCCGGTGGTTGGGCTCATCTTCGCCGTGATCGGCTCGATCTACGCGGGCATCGCCAGCCCGACCGAGGCCGCGGTGATTGGCGTGACCGGCGCGCTCATCCTCGCCTGGGCGACGGGAGCGATGAGCTGGGCGGGCTTCGCCGACGCGCTGCGCGCAGCCACGATCACGACCTGCATGATCACCTTCATCCTCGCGGGCGCGGCCTTCCTGACGGTCGCGATGGGCTACACGGGCATCCCGCGCCAGCTCGCCGCCTGGATCGGGGAGATGGGGCTCTCGCCCTACGCGCTGCTTGCCGCGCTGACGGTCTTCTTCATCGTGATGGGGATGTTCCTCGACGGGATCTCGATCGTCGTGCTCACGGTCTCGATCATCCTTCCGATGGTCGTGCAGGCGGGAATCGATCCGATCTGGTTCGGCGTCTTCCTCGTCCTCGTGGTCGAGATGAGCCAGATCACGCCGCCCGTGGGCTTCAACCTCTTCGTGCTGCAGACGATCACCGGGCGCGACATCTTCTCGATCGCCCGTTACGCCGCACCCTTCTTCGGCCTGCTCGTGCTGGCGGTCGCGCTGCTGGCGCTCTTCCCGCAGCTCGCGCTGTGGCTGCCCGGAACGATGCTGTCGAGATGAGCCGCGAGACGAAAAGCCCCGTCGGCCACGTGGTCAGTTCGGCGCACCTCGCGAAGTCCGACCTGCCCGAGCTGTCCGAGGTCGAGTTCGCTGTCACGATGGCCAACAACGCCTTCCAGCGCTGGATCACCCGTTGCGCCGACGCGGCGGGGCAACCGGGCATGGCGCCAATGGAGGTCCTCGTCCTGCACCTCGCCTATCACCGGGAGCGACCAAAGACGCTGGCGGACCTCTGCCTCGTGCTGAACGTCGAGGACACGCATATCGTCAACTACGCAGTGCGTAAGCTGCAGGAGCGCGGCCTCACCGAGACCGGTCGCAAGGGCAAGGAAAAGACCGTCGCCGTGACCGAGGCCGGCGCCGCGCTGTGCCGCCGCTACGCCGAGATCCGCGAGGCTCTGCTCGTCGAAACCGCAGCCGCCGCAGGCTTCGATCGGGCGGACATGAGCCGGCTGGCCGCGCTGATGCGGGCGCTTTCGGGCAGCTACGACCAAGCGGCGCGGGCGGCGGCCTCGCTGTGAGGGGCGGCCTCGGCTGGCTGGCCCGGCACGGCCGATGGGTGCTGGTGGCGGGGCTGGCCGCGGGGATCGTCTTCCCCGGACTGGCACGGTGGATGGCCGGGGCACTCGTCCCGCTGATCGCGCTGTCGCTCTTTCTCGCCGCGCTGCGCGTCGGGCCGCGGCGCGCCCTGCCGCCGCGCCGGCACTGGCCCCGGACGGTGCTTCTCGTGGTCCTCGGGCAGACGGTGCTGCCTCTCGTCGCTGCCGGAGTGCTGGAGGCACTCGGCTGGCTCGACGGCCCGCTCGCGACCGGAGCGGTGCTTGTCCTTGCCGCGGCGCCCATCACGGGCGCGCCGGGGCTCGCGCTGATGTGCCGGGCCGACGCGGGCGCGGCGATGCGGCAGCTCGCCCTCGGAACCGCGCTTCTGCCGCTGACGGCGCTGCCGGTATTCCTCGTCCTGCCGGTCTTCGGAGAGGTGGCGACGGTGCTCGCGGGCGCGGCGCGGCTGCTGCTGGTGATCGCCCTGGCCATCGGCGCGGCCGCCCTGCTGCGCAAGCTCGCCCCGGCCGTGACCCGGCCCGACGCGTCCGTGGCGGTGGACGGGCTCGTCGCGTTGACCATGGGGCTCGTCGTGATCGGGTTGATGTCGGCAGTGGGACCGGCGCTGCAGCGCCTCGACCCGGCCCTGCCCGCCGCGCTGGCCCTCTCGTTCGGCCTGCACCGGGCGCTGGCGCTGGCCACTTGGAGGGCCGCGCGGCGGGCCGAGCCGTCCGAGGCCGCGGGCCTCGCAGTGGCGGCCTCGAACCGCAATCTCGCCCTCTTCCTCGCGAGCCTGCCCGCCGCCGCGACCGGCGACCTTCTGCTCTTCGTGGGCTGCTACCAGATCCCGATGTACCTGACGCCGCTCACCCTGCCCCGCCTCGCGGGCTGGCCGAGGGCCTGAACCGTCAGAGGCTCGCCTCCGGTCGGAAGTCCCAAGGATGCGGTCACGGCCTTCGAGGATGAGATCGGCCATCACCTCGCCTGCCAGCGAGACCATGTCGGACCGACCTTGAATCCGCCATTGGCGACATACTCCCCCGCCCGGAAGGGATGAACGCCCAGCATTGGGGTGCGCGACTGGGCGCGCGGCCGCACTCCGGCCCAGAGGGCGACGACCGGCGCATCGGCGAGGACGGGGACGGCAGCGCGGACCCTCGCGATCACGTCGTCGAGCTGCGCATCGGTCCAGTCCGCCACGTCGAACTCGCGCTCCGAGGTCGATCGCCATCGCCCGTGCCTCGGATTGGATGGCCCGCAATGCCTGGCAGGCGACGAAGGCCCCGAGCGGCTTCGGCCCATGGTCCGCCGCACGCCACCTCATCGCCGACCACACGCCGGCTCTACCCCGTTTCATGCCGCATTGCCGTTCGTGTGTGCGGCACAGCACGCCCGGTGGTGAACGGCCCACTCCTGCCGCTCGCTGATGTCCTCGGTGCTGCATCGCAGCTTCACCAGATCGGACGTTCATGCATGGTGCAGCATTCTCGAGGATTCTGCGGCAGCTTTGCGGACATTTCTGCCGTTCGCTGCGCGTGCTCGATTTCTACCGCGACCGCGAAGGCGCTCCAGAGCAACGGCAGCTCCCTGAATTTCACAAGGGCGAGATGCTCTCGGCCAACCTGCGCAAGCAGAGATCCTCGGCTCCGTAGTATCCTGTGAGGCGCTGCTGCGGTGGATGACCGCACCGAGTGCGAATGTATCGGACGTAGCGATGCGCTCTTTGCAGGCGCGACATCGAAACCCTGCCGGCTTCCTACCCTCCCGTTGATGCAGGTCAGTGCAGCGGGCGGCGGATCATGAGACGGGTTTCCGGCTTCCCTCGAAGAAGTTGCCCGTCATGGACCTGCCTTTCACTCAGGACGCCTTCTTCGCGGTGTTCGGCGGATACAACCAGGTCGTCTGGCCGCTAATCCCGCTCTTCTACGTCCTCGCCACCGCGTCCGTGGCGATGCTGTTCCGGCCCAGCCGAGGGGCCGCCCTGTTCATCCCAAGCACGCTGGCCGCCATGTGGG
This sequence comes from Tranquillimonas alkanivorans, assembly GCF_900115595.1. Classification (GTDB taxonomy): domain Bacteria; phylum Pseudomonadota; class Alphaproteobacteria; order Rhodobacterales; family Rhodobacteraceae; genus Tranquillimonas; species Tranquillimonas alkanivorans. The sequence goes on along the minus strand of NZ_FOXA01000023.1, from coordinate 10,387 downwards.
CGGTGAACGGGGTCGGTTATCACTGGATGTTCTTCCGCGAGATCAACCCTGCCGCCGCCCTGTTCGCCGCGGTGTTCGTGGTGCAGGCGATGGGGTTGATCGTTCTGCCGGCGCGCATCCCGTCGCTCCGCTTCGCGGCCGGGACGGAGGCCCGCCCAGCCATCGGGCTGCTCCTGATCCTCTTCGCCACGGTGCTCTATCCGCTTTGGGGATGGACAGCCGGTCACGGCTGGCCGGAGATGCCCGCCTTCGGGGTTGCGCCCTGTCCCACAACGATCTTCACCATCGGCATTCTGCTGACCGGAACCTGGCGCGTGGTCCGTTGGCTGCTGATCGTACCCGGCCTCTGGGCCGTCGTCGGGGGAAGCGCGGCCATCTTCCTCGGCGTCCCTCAGGACTCCACGCTGATCGTCGCGCTGGTGCTTCTGATCCTGTTCACCGTCGGCCTGGCGTCGGGTCGGGGATACGCCCGACATTCCGCCGTGGATGCCGCTTAGGCGACATGGCCGACGATTACAGGTGCAGCGCCCACCTGGGATGATCGGCGTCCACGACAAAGGTGTGACTGTGGTGGCGGTGCCCCTTCAGGTGCGCGTGGTCCAGCGGCAGGTTGTCGTGCCGGTGTTCGAGAACCTGCGGATCCCCGGCCGGCCACAGGCGGAGTGCAGCGACGACACCGGACGCGGCAAGCACGCTCAGCCCCAGGAGGGCCACTGGCGCGCCGACTATGGTCATCAGGACCCCGGCGAGCGGGTAGGTCACGAGCCAGCAGGCGTGCGAAAGCGCGAACTGCGCGGCGAAAACCGCGGGCCGGTCTTGCGGATGCGCCGAGCGACGCAGGAGCCGTCCCGAGGGGGTGAGCACCGCCGAATAGCCGACTCCCGCGAGAAGCCAGGCCCCGAGGAGCAGTGGCCAGGACAGACCGGCCCCGAGGATGATCGTCGCCAGCACCACCAGCGTCGCGGTCAGTACGCCCGCCCCGGCGAGCATGACCGGCCGGTCCGACACCCGGTCGAGGAGCCGTGGAAGGGCGAGGGCGGCAAGCATCGAGCCTGCGCCGAAGGCCCCCATGGTCCAGGCCAGCGCGCTCTCGGAGAGATCGAGTTCGCCACGCACCAGCACGACGGTGTTCACGAGCACCATCGCCCCGCCTGCCGCCGCCGCAAGGTTCAGAGCCAGAAGCCCCCTCAGGCGCGGCGTGGCGAGATAGATGCGGATACCACGGGTGGAGCGGTCGTAGATGCCGCGCGGCTCGGAAGGCCTGGGGCTGGGCAGCAGGACGGAGACGACCAGCAGGGCGGAGGCAATGAATCCTGCCACCGTCCCGAGGAAGAGCGCGTTGTAGGACATCACCGCGAGCAGGAGGCCGGCGAGCGTCGGGCTGACGATGTTTTCCAGGTCGTAGGCCAGCCGCGAGAGCGAGAGGGCCCTGGTGTAGCGGTCCTCCTGCGGCAGCACGTCCGGGATCGTGGCCTGGAACGTCGGCGTGAAGGCCGCCGAGGCCGACTGCAGCAGGAAGATCAGCACGTAAACCTGCCAGATCTCGGTGACGCAGGGCAGCGCCAGCGCCGCCCCAGCGCGCACGAGGTCGAGCGTCACCAGCATGGCCCGGCGCGGCACCCGATCGGCGAAGGCGCCGGCGACAGGCGCGATCCCGACATAGGCCACCATCTTGATCGTGAAGACCGTTCCGAGCACGAGCCCGGCCCGCTCACCCGCGAGGTCGAAAGCCAACAATCCGAGCGCCACTGTGGCGAGGCCGGTGCCGAGCAGCGCCACGACCTGCGCCAGGAAGAGGTGCCTATAGGTGCGATCGGCGAGAACGGCGAGCATGGTTTCCCTCAGAGATAGCGGGCGATCGCCTTGAGCTCGGCGCGATCGGTGTCCGAGCCTTCCGTGTCGAGACAATGATCGAGATGGTCATGGATCAGCGCGCGCTTCGCGTTCGCCACGGCCTTCTCGACCGCCTGGAGTTGCTGCGCGACGTCGAGACAGGGCTTGCCGGCCGCGAGCATCTCGATCACCGCGCGAAGATGGCCGTCGGCGCGTTTCAGCCGGGCGATCAGGGCGGGGTGGCTTGCATGGATGTGCGGGTCTGACATAGGATGACGCTATCCCCTCCGGGGGGATACAACAAGACGCCGCAAAAGGCGTCGAGCAGTCGAGGCAGAGGAACAGGCAGGACCGATGGGTTCCGCCAGGGCACTCGGGCAAGGCGCGTTTGCGGCGCTACTCACGCTGTCGGTTCTGATGTGGTCCGTGATGCCGGCAACCTCCCATGCCCCGGCCATCTTGGAGACGCTCCAGGAGCACGCCGAGATGATGGCCGAGCACGGTCACAGCCACGGGCTCGAAGAGGACCTCTACTGGGCGATGCATGGTCATGGCCATGACGCCGCCGACCATGACCACAGCCCGGCGGTCCTGTCGCTTGCGCAAACTCCCGAGCCGATTTCCGGCTACCGGGACCTGTCGCGCCTTCCGGTGTCGGTCGACGGCCCGCACCGGGTCTTCCGTATCGAGCGACCTCCGCGCGTCTGTATCGGCCGCGCCGCGTGCGCGACACCACCGATCCTGAAAGACCCAAGCGGAGTCCAATCCATGACCACAAGTCATCGGGGCTGGAGCGATCCCGGCATGCGCCGGACCGCTGTCCTGTCCCTTCTTGCGCTGGCCGCGCTTCTGCTGAGCGCCGGACATGCGCTGGCCCACAACGTCACCCCCGGTGACGCGGGCTACATCCAGAGGATCTGGGGGGTGAACCTCATCCCCTTCATGTATCTCGGCGCCAAGCACATGGTGACCGGTACGACCACATCCTGTTCCTGCTCGGTGTCGTGTTTTTCCTCTACAAGATGAAGGACGTCGGCATCTATGTGAGCCTCTTCGCCCTCGGGCACTCGACCACGATGCTCGCGGGCGTCTGGTTCGGCTGGGGGGTCAACGCCTATGTCGTCGACGCCATCATCGGCCTCTCGGTCGTCTACAAGGCGCTCGACAACCTCGGCGCCTACCAGCGCTGGTTCGGGGTCCAGCCGAACACCGAGGCCGCGACGCTGATCTTCGGCTTCTTCCACGGCGCTGGCCTGGCCACGAAGATCCTCGACTACAACATCGCCTCGGACGGGCTGCTGCCCAACCTGCTGGCGTTTAACGTCGGCGTCGAACTCGGCCAGGTCATGGCGCTCGCCGTGATCCTCATCGTCATGGGCTACTGGCGGGAATCCCCGAACTTCTTTCGCCAGGCCTACACCGCCAACGTCGTCATGATGTCCATGGGCTTCATCCTCATGGGCTACCAGATCACCGGCCTGTTCGCGGCCGCGTAACGCAACGGAGACACCAGACATGTTCAACGCACAGAAACCCAGCCTCGAAGACCCGCCCAGCTCGGCGCAACTCCTGCGCTCCACGGTCATCGCCGCGACCTCGGCCGTGGCGATCCTGGTGACGGTGGTTCTGCCCGCGGAGTACGGCATCGACCCGACCGGCGTCGGGCGAGCGATCGGCCTCGCGGAAATGGGCGAGATCAAGACCCAACTCGCCGAGGAGGCGGAGGCCGACCGGCTGATGCAGGCCGGGGAGGAGCAATCGAGCCTCTTGAACGAGATCTTCGGGCTCTTCGTGGGCGCGGCATATGCTCAGGAGGCCGAGAGCGGCGAAGCGGCAGACGCCTGGCGCGACGAAACCACCTTCACTCTGGCGCCCGGCGACTCGGCCGAATGGAAGCTGGTGATGGAGGGAGGCCAGTCGGCGGAATATCGGATGCTGGTCGAGGGCGGCCGGGTGAACTTCGACTTGCACGGCCATGGCGGCGGCCAATCGGTGACCTACGAGAAGGGCCGCGGCTCCACCGGGTCCGAGGGCGAGATCGTCGCCGACTTCGCCGGAGAGCACGGCTGGTTCTGGCGCAATCGCGACGACAGCGATGTCACGGTGACCGTGCAAGTGCGCGGCGAGTATGCCGAGTTCAAAGACGCGAGCTGAGCCCTTGCTGCCATCCCTGCTGTACGCATCGGGTGGCAGCGAACCCGTACCCCATGGGCCCGTTACGCCATGTCCGCTTCAAGCCCGGTTGGGGGGTTACCGAGGCGGTATATTGAGTGAAGGCCCGTCGGTGACAGCATCGGCATATGGGGCAGTCGCGCGGACGTCGATTCTACCAGACGACACTGACTCTTGGCGCGGCCCTGGCTGAACGGGGGATTGAACCGCACCAGGTCTTCCGGAGGCTGGTTTTCGTTAGTTACGCGGCCACGGCATCGGCTTCCAGAGCCGCGTAGTATTCTTCTTCGGCTTCTGCGGGTGGGATGTTCCCGATGGGCTCGAGCAGGCGGCGGGTATTGAACCAGTCGACCCATTCGAGCGTCGCGTACTCGACGGCCCTGAGCGCGAGTAGCACCAGTGTGCTGACGGCTCCGTGGGCGCGGCTCTGGCCATCATGGCCAAGGTCGTCCGCTTGTCATTAGTCGAGTGTCGGCGAGATCGTCTCGTTCACGCGCTTGCGCCGAATGTCGTGGAAGGGCTCCATGCGGTCATGCGGCGTCGCAGCGTCTCGTCGGAGACGGCAGTCCAGGTGATGTCTGCTCTCACAGGATGGTCAAGCTTTTCCCGCCTTCGCAGCGAAGGTCCGGAATCCGCACTCTCTTCCGGATGCCGCGATAGCGAAGCGCGAGATGATGCGCGCGCGGCAAACGGCAGAAAGTCCGCCAAGCCGACCTCCGGCGCAGAGGGCTCCCGAAGCTTTCTCGGGAGCCTTCGTTGAACATAGGGTCATGCCCACAAGTCGGCCACGAAATGTATCGGGCTGGCCCCCGGCCCGCTCTCTTCATTAAGAGCTGTAGGGATTGGGGGGCGGCGGGTTTGCGATGCGCCTGCCAAGCTCGCCCGCTCTTCGTCTCCAGCGTGTGGGTTTAGGTCCCACCCGCTGGCAGTGGATCAGCGTGGGCCAGGGAAGCGCGTCCGTTTTCGGCGGCTCGCCAGGAGCTGGCGCTGTGGCGGCCGTGCATCTTGTCCTGCAGCCCCTTCTTGGCGAAGCTGACGTTCTGCTGATCGAAGTCGGAGTCGGCCTTCTTGTCTTCCGGCGGAGTCCACGCGCCCAGGGGCGGCATGTGGCCCCCGTCGGCGACGTCGGAGTTCGGCTCCGGCGACGCAGGGCGAAAGAAGTCGGCGCTCTTCTCGGCTGCCGACGCCTCAAGGCGGCGAACCAGTGCAGCGGCTCGGCGGAACGCCTTCGAGGACTCGAGGAGTTCGTGGAGCTCGCGGAACCGTCGAACGGCCCAGGCTGGCTGTTTCTTCGGCTGGTGCTTTCTTCTCAGCACTGCGTGCAGAGCTGGACCATGGTGCGGCACGTCCGGCGTCTCCGCACTGGTGTCCCCGGCGGCACGCCTGCGTTTCTTCCTCCGATGATCGAGGTACTCGGCCGAGGGAGCCGACCGTTCCAACTTGGCGTTAACAATTTCGGCCCATGTGCCGCGACGATGCTCGACTTCCGCGCCGCTTTTCCTGCTGTTCGATAGCACATCGATCTTCTTCCCTTCGCCGTCGTGCGTGCTCTCGACGATGTGGGCGTGATGGTTGCCTGCCTGCCGATGCACGGCCGAGAGGCTGGCGCAGCCGTAGCGGTGTAGAAGGTGTTCCTGGTAGGCGCGGACCACCCGAAGGCCGGCGATGTCGTCGAGCTCGTTCGGCAGGGCCAGGATTGAGGAGCGTCCGACCTGGCCGTCCTTCCGCTTCTCCCCGGCCTCCAGGGCATTGGCGAACGAGGCTGCATCACCATCCGAGCCGACGAGCTGGATGCCAACAAGCTCCTGCTTCCGATCGCGGTAGCGGTGCGTCTCGCCAGTGCGCTCGTCCTCGATGGCGGTGCGACAGATGTAGGCGATCCGCGCGGTCGCGGATCGCCCTTCTGAGCGTTTTATCGTGGTGAATTCGTGATGTGCCGCCTTGCTCGCCATTGGTCGGAGATGGGGGCCGCAGGCCCAGCTCGCTGCAGGCGCCGTCGGGGACGCCCTCCCCGGCGAGTGGACGCAACCCGGAGGGTCCGTCGAAGACGGGTGGTGTTGGAGCAACACTAAATTGCGCCCTCGTCTCTCTTTCGGCCTCGGGGGTTTCCCAACCTATCTCCTCTCGGACGCAGCAGGGGGATGACAATGAGCGGGGAGCTTGAAAGAGCGAGGAAGAGGCTCGACCAGGCCAAGGCGCGGTTCCAGAGAGCGCAGGCCCAGGAACGTCAGCGGGAACGCAAGCTCGACGCCCGGCGCAAGATTATCCTGGGCGCTGCGTTGCTCGCGTTGATCAAGGTCCAGCCGGCGGAGAAGCGGGCGAGGCTGGTCGAGGCGTTGCTGAAACGGGTGGCGGCAAAGGACCTTCCCGTCGTCCAGCCGGTCCTCGATGAGGCTCTGCGCAGCGAGACTTGAGGGACTCTCCAGCGCGCGGGATCATAAGCCCACACGCTGGGACGGATCCCACCCGCAGGTGAACTGGAACGCGCGGCAAGGGCGCTTCTGAAGCGTGCGGCTGACTTGGACGCGAGAGAGTACGAGCTTGCAGAGCGCAAGAATGACTTGGGCTTCATGGAAGTCCTGGAGGACGCGACACTTGAGGACGGGCATCTCGATCCAGTTGATACGCGGAGAACTCGTCACCCAAGACCGCGAGGACGAACCCGCCGAAGCCCTCCTCATCCGCATCCGCGAAGCCCGCGCCGCCGCTCCGAAGCCGAAGCGCGATCGCGGGACAAAGGCCGGCGCATGAGGAAGCTCCCGGAGAAAGCTGCCTGCCAAGCGATCTCGGCGTGATGAACGGCATGCCATGTTCAGTTGCCCAAGCAGCCACAGCTACCTCGTCACGGACGGCCCACAGCCGACAGTCGAGGCTGAGATCTGCGCCGCAGCGCGGCCTCACCGAACCGGCCATTCGTGCATTGCGCAGCATTTTCACCGGCTTGATGACTGAAGTGCGGACATCTCTGCCGTTCGCTGCACCTGCTCGACATCTGCCGGGACCGCGAAGGAGACCGGGAGGTGGTGGATCGCCGACCTTCGCTGTACGTTAGGATTTCTTGACGAGGTGAACCTCTGCCTATCGCAGAACCTCATCCGCAAATCAGTTCGCCCGCTCGCGGTCCCAGAACCGCAGGTCGCGGCAGGCCTTGACGAAGCCCGCTACATCGCTTCCCGCCCCGAGCGGGAAGCAACCGCTGTCGAGCTGGCCGTCCAGCCCGGCCGCCTTCGTCACCGGGCCGGCCGCGCCGCCCAGAGCGATGAACTTGCAGTGCGCGAAGGCGTCGGCCAGGAAGTCCCGCGTCGCTGGGAGCTTGGCGAGGTCATCCGCCGTGCCCTGTCCCGGGATCACCGCCACCGCGTCGAACAGGACCGACGGGCCGCCATCGACCTTCTCATCCGCCGGATGATGCGTGCCGGCGCTGTCGGTGATACCGCCGATCTTCGGCGCGACGATCTTGACCTTCGCCCCCTCGGCCTCGGCCGCGTCCTTCAGCGCCTTGAGCAGGTCGGCGTCGGCCCCGTCCGAGGTCAGCAGGCCGATCACCCGGCCCTTAAAGCTGTCGGGCCCGTTCTTGACGATGCTGAGCGCGGGCGACTCCTTCAGGTCCTGCCGTGTGGGCTGCGCAGCCGGCGCGGGCTTGGGCATCGCGGGAATGCCGAGCAGGTCAGCCACGCCCCGGGCCAGCCCTTCGTCGATGTTCAGCAGGTGCGACACGACGCGGACGCGCACGGCCTCCATCTCGCACTTTGACAACTCGAAGACGAGCGCGTCGCGGATGTGGTTCTGCTCGACGTCGGTCTGGCTGATGTAGAACTGCCGCGCCTGGCTGTAGTGGTCGTTGAAGCTTTCGGGCCTGAGCCTCCGCTTCTCGCCCTGCACCGTCTGCGGAAAGCTGGTGTAGCCCTCGAGCGGGTCCTCACGCGGGCCTTCGCCCCAACCATTGGGTTCATAGTTGATGCGGCCGGGGATGTGCTGCTCGGTCTGCATGTGCCCGTCCTGCTGGTAGTTGGCGACGGGGCAGCCCTTGGGCGCGTTCACCGGGATCTTTGTGAAATTCGGCGAGCCCAGGCGCTTGAGCTGCGTGTCGAGGTACGAGAAGTTGCGCCCCTGCAGCAGCGGGTCGTCGGTGAAGTCGATGCCGGGGACGACGTTCTGCGTACAGAAGGCCACCTGCTCGGTCTCGGCGAAGAAGTTGTCCACCACGCGGTCGAGCGTCATGGTCCCCACCTTCTCGGGCGGCAGGTCCTCCTCGGGGATGATCTTCGTCGGGTCGAGCACGTCGAAATCGAACCGGTCGGCGAAGTCCTGGTCGAAGAGCTGCACGCACAGATCCCACTTCGGCGGCATGCCCCCGGTGATCTCTTCCCAGGTGATGCGGCGGTGGCGGTCGGGGTCGGCGCCGTTGGTCTTGAGCGCCTCGTTCCACGTCTTGGACTGGAGGCCCATGTGCGGCTTCCAGAAGAACTTCACGAAGGTGGACTTGCCCTCGCGGTTCACGAAGCGAAACGTGTGGACGCCGAAGCCCTCCATCGTCGAGAACGAGCGCGGGATCGCCCGGTCGGACATGACCCACATGATCATGTGCATCGATTCCGGGGTGAGCGAGATGTAGTCCCAGAAGTTGTCGTGCGCCGTCTGCGCCTGCGGATAGCCGGTATCGGGCTCGGGCTTGGCGGCATGGATCAGGTCGGGAAACTTGATCGCGTCCTGGATGAAGAAGACGGGAATGTTGTTGCCCACGAGGTCCCAGTTGCCCTCGTCGGTATAGAACTTCGTGGCGAAGCCCCGCACGTCGCGGGCGAGGTCCGGCGAGCCCTTGGAGCCCGCCACGGTCGAGAAGCGCACGAAGGTTTCGGTGGTCTTGCTGACCTCTTGAAACGGCGCGGCGCGGGTGATGTCGGAGAGGTCTTTCGTGCACTCGAAGGTGCCGTGGGCACCGAAGCCGCGGGCGTGAACCACGCGCTCGGGGATGCGCTCGTGGTCGAAGTGGAAGATCTTCTCGCGCATCACGAAGTCTTCCAGCAGGGTCGGACCGGGCGCGCCGGCGCGCAGGCTGTTCTGGTTGTCCGCGATGGTGACGCCCTGCGCCGTGGTCAGCCTCTCGCCGCCCTCGGCGTGCTGGTGGTACTCGCCACCTTCGGGCTGATCGGAGAACTTGTGTTCTGCGTCGGTCTGCTGCGCGCGCTTCTGGTCGGTCATCCTGTCCCCCGTCTGGCATGGGTGAGAACGCCGCTGAGCCTGCGGCGGGTCCGGGGTCAACAGGATGTCCGGCGGTATCGTTCCCCGAGTTATACCGATACTTGCGGCTCACCTCTCGCCATGTGCCGACGACGCCCAGTACGATGCTTTTGATCATGAAGGTCAGCCAGGGCCTCACCTGGCACAAATTTGCCCGCCGTTCGCGCTTGCCGGTCTGCCTGGAACAAAGGCCGCAACGTCGGCCAGAAGCGCCCGCTCCAGCCGAACCATATCTGGGCGATCCGTGTGCGGCTTAAACTCGCTGTTCCTACCCGCGACCTCGCTCTCTTCAATCTTGCGATCGACGGCAAACGCGCCCTACGATGCGGTTCGTCGCGATCAAGTCGGAGGAGCAGCAGGGCGTGTAGTTCCTGAGGGATCGTCCGAAAGCGCGATGTCCATGTCGGAATGCAGGCGTTCGTTGGCCGCGCGATACGCCTCGAGCCAGGCCGGTGCCTGTACCGCTGGAGCGGCAGCGGCTTTCTGATCTTCATTGGCTCCTTCATAGGCCTGCGCCAGCGCCATCTGCATCTTGGCGCATCGGCCATGAAGCCTGCGTCCAGGCCCGGACCCGATATCGCATCCATCATCCGCATCATCTCGGAACTCATCGTTTCCGTGGTCTCCGATGCGATGCCGTCGGAATGCTGCTCGGATGCCACCGACGACCCGCCGGACCTGTCGGAGGCAGAATGCCCGGAACGGATTGCATGTGCGGCTGCATCGCTTTGCGCGAGCGCGGGAGACATCGCTCCGAGGATAAGAGGCCAGTGGGCGAGGCCGCGGGCTCCCCTGGAGGGGCAACACTCGCCCCTTTTCGGGTTCAACCGAGCAGAACCATCCGGATCGGCATCCAGATGCCCATGACCAGCATCATCACGTTCTCGGTCAAGGAAACGACCCCGAGCGGCACGTTGCTGGAGCCGCCGACGCAGGCGCATTTCAGTTCCCGCTTGTCGATGTAGACGGCCTTGAAGACCGAGATCGCGCCGACCGCGCCTATGAAGATGGCCACCGGCGAGGCGATCCAGATCAGTGCGCCGGCAATCATCAGGATGCCCGCCAGAGCCTCGCCGAACGGGTAAAGATAGCCGTAGCGCACCCAATGCCGCGCCAGAAGGTCGTAGTTCAGGAACATGGT
>NZ_FOXA01000005.1 GCF_900115595.1 Tranquillimonas alkanivorans | reverse complement strand
TCCCACGCGTTACTCACCCGTCCGCCGCTAAGCCCGAAGGCTTCGCTCGACTTGCATGTGTTAGGCCTGCCGCCAGCGTTCGTTCTGAGCCAGGATCAAACTCTCAAGTTGAAACGCCCTTGCGAGCGTATCCTTGACAGTCGAACCTCTGCACATCATCCCGGCCGGCTAGGACCGGGATAGTCTCTGTCTGACTGTGCTCCGTTCCTCCGAAGAGAACCGAAACCTCACTCAAGACAGTGAAGCTGACACTTCCATCATCGGCCGAAGCCTAGGAAGCCGATATACAGAGCGTCGATCCATCGATCTGGACCAAACCGCCCGCATATCTCTTCAGTCACCAGCGATGTCAAAGAGCACGAGAGACAAAACCGACCGACTGCGCCCTAACTCGTCCGGCGCGCCCGCCTGCCCCATCTCCCGAAAATCCGCCTCGTCTGCAGCCCGCTCCCGCGTCGCCGCCCCGTCTGACGCCCGCCAGCGCCTCAGCGCCGCCGGTGAGGGGCTATTTACGGATCACACCCACACCCCGCAAGCGCTTTCTGGCGAAAAACACCAACTTTTTGCGAAACGACAGATCGTGACCGTTGAGTGCCCTCCTCTGGAAATTTTCGGAAGCTGGCCACAGGGGAAGGTCGCAAGCTTCTTCCCGAGGCCTGAGCCGGCACTGGGCACGAACTGCGCCGGAGCCGCGATGCCCCCCGGAATCAGGCGGCTCGAACCAGCCCGAGGCTCCACCCTCGCTCACGCGCGATCACACGCTCCAACGCAGCCGTGACTGGAAAGGCAAAGTCGACGCGGCTTAGGCCTTCGGCTGTTTACGTCAAGGAAATCTTTGCGGCCTCGGCGCCGGATCCCGGTCATCCGCCACGCCTCTCCCGCCGTAGCACACTGCGATGTCGATCAACGGCATTCTTCAAAAGGGAGACACACATGATCCGCAGAACGTTCATCGCACTCACCGCCGCGACCGCCATGGCTACACCGGTGCTGGCCGCCGAGCACAGCATGGACGGCATGGACATCGTCGACACCGCCGTGGAGGCAGGCAACTTCACGACGCTCGCCACGGCCCTGGAAGCGGCCGGGCTGGTCGAGACACTGAAGGGTGAAGGCCCGTTCACTGTCTTCGCGCCGACGGACGCCGCCTTCGAGGCGCTGCCGGAGGGGACCGTCGAGGGTCTGCTTGAAGATACGGACCAGCTGACGTCGATCCTGACCTACCACGTGGTGCCGGGCAGCGTGATGTCTGGCGACCTGAGCGACGGCATGACGGCCGAGACCGTCAACGGCGAGCCGATCGAGATCAGCATCGACGGCGACACCGTGATGGTGAACGGCGCGACCGTCACCACCGCCGACATCGAGGCGTCGAACGGCGTCATCCACGTGATCGACTCGGTGCTGATGCCCGGGGAGTCGATGTAAAACGCATTCGGCGGGCTGCTCGGCCCTCCGATCCTTATTAGAAATAAAAAGGGGCCCCGCCGATCGGCGGGGCCCTTCCTGTACGGGGCTGGCTCAGTGCAGCACCGCATCTTGTGGCGGGCGCCGGTTCGACGGCGCCACGTGGTCGCCAACGATCAGCCCGTCGGCCCCGGCCTTCACCTGCACCGTGTCGCCGTCGCCGACATCGCCGGCCAACAGCATCTCGGCCAGCTCGTCCTGCAGCGCGCGCTGAATCACGCGCTTGAGCGGGCGGGCGCCGAAGACCGGGTCGTAGCCCTCGTCGGCCAGCCACTTCTTCGCCGCATCGGCGAGTTCGAGCGTGATCTTGCGCCCGGCCAGCCGCTTTTGCAGGCGGGCGAGCTGGATATCGACGATCCCCGCCATGTCCTCGCGGTGGAGGCGGTCGAAGATTATCGTCTCGTCCAGCCGGTTCAGGAACTCGGGCCGGAAATGCGCCCGCACGGCGTCCATCACGTCACGCTTGGCCTGCGAGGCATCCGCCCCCTCGGGCAATTGCGACAGCGCCTGCGACCCGAGGTTCGAGGTCAGCACGATCAGCGTCTGCTTGAAGTCGACATGGTGACCCTGACCGTCGGTCAGCATCCCGTCGTCGAGCACCTGCAGCAGGACGTTGAACACGTCCGGGTGCGCCTTCTCGACCTCGTCGAACAGCACGACCTGGTAGGGCCGCCGGCGCACGGCCTCGGTCAGCACGCCGCCTTCGTCATAGCCGACATAGCCCGGAGGCGCACCGATCAGGCGGGCGACGGAGTGCTTCTCCATGAACTCGCTCATGTCGATGCGCACCATTGCGCTGTCGTCGTCGAACAGGAACTCGGCCAGCGCCTTGGTCAGTTCTGTCTTGCCGACGCCGGTGGGGCCGAGGAACAGGAACGAGCCCAGCGGACGGTTCTCGTCGTTGAGCCCCGCACGCGCCCGGCGCACGGCGTTGGCCACGGCGGTGACGGCCGTATTCTGCCCGACGACCCGCTTGTGCAGGCCCTCTTCCATGCGCAAGAGCTTCTCGCGCTCACCCTCGAGCATCTTGGACATCGGGATGCCGGTCCACCGCTCGACCACGCTCGCGATCTGCTCGGGGCGCACGGCCTCCTCGACCATCACGCCGTCGTCCTCGCGCGCCTCGGCCTCGCCCAGCTGCTTCTCGAGCTGCGGGATGATGCCATAGGACAGCTCCCCGGCCTTCGCGAGGTTGCCCTCGCGCTTGGCGATCTCGAGGTCCGCGCGGGCGCGGTCCAGCTGCTCCTTCAGCTCGCGGGCCGAGTTCAGCTTGTCGCGCTCGGCCTGCCACTTGGCGGTCATCTCGGCCGACTGCTCCTGCAGGTCCGACAGCTCTTTTTCAAGCTTCTCGAGCCGGTCCTTCGACGCCTGGTCCTCTTCCTTGCGCAGCGCCTCGGCCTCGATCTGCTTTTGCAGGATGTCGCGGTCGAGCGCGTCCAGCGCCTCGGGCTTCGAGTCGACCTCCATGCGCAGGCGGCTCGCCGCCTCGTCCACCAGGTCGATTGCCTTGTCCGGCAGGAAGCGGTCGGTGATGTAGCGATGCGAGAGCGTCGCGGCCGACACCAGCGCCGAGTCCGAGATCCGAACGCCGTGGTGCAGTTCGTACTTCTCTTTCAGGCCGCGCAGGATCGAGACCGTGTCTTCGACCGTCGGCTCGTCGACCACGAGCGGCTGGAACCTCCGCGCCAAGGCCGCGTCCTTCTCGACGTACTTGCGGTACTCATCGAGCGTGGTCGCGCCCACGCAGTGCAGCTCACCCCGCGCCAGGGCCGGCTTGATCAGGTTGGCTGCGTCCATCGCGCCGTCCGTCTTGCCCGCGCCCACGAGCGTGTGCATCTCGTCGATGAACAGGATGATCTCGCCCGCCGCGGCGGTGATCTCGTTGAGGACGGCCTTCAGACGCTCTTCGAATTCGCCGCGATACTTCGCGCCCGCGATCAGCGCGCCCATGTCGAGCGCCATGAGCTTCTTGTTGCGCAGGCTCTCGGGCACGTCGCCGTTGACGATGCGCAAGGCGAGGCCCTCGGCGATGGCCGTCTTGCCGACGCCGGGTTCGCCGATCAGCACCGGGTTGTTCTTCGTCCGGCGGCTGAGCACCTGCATGGTGCGGCGGATCTCGTCGTCGCGGCCGATGATCGGGTCGATCTTGCCCTGCTCGGCGGCCTCGGTCAGGTCACGCGCGTACTTCTTCAGCGCATCATACCCTTCCTCGGCGCTGGCCGTGTCGGCTGTCCGACCCTTGCGCAGATCGTTGATGGCGGCGTTCAGCGCCTGGGCGTTGACCGCGCCCGCGTCCAGCGCATCCTTGGCCTTCGACCGAACCATGGCGAGCGCCGTCAGGATGCGCTCGACCGGAACGAAGCTGTCGCCGGCCTTCTTTGCCAGCTTCTCGGCCTCGTCCAGAACCTTCGCGGTCTGCCCGTCCAGGTAAACCTGCCCGGCATCGCCCGAGACCTTCGGCATCTTCGCGAGCGACACGTCCACTGCCTCGACCACTCGCTCGGGCGATCCGCCCGCGCGCTTGATGAGGTTAGACGCGAGCCCCTGCTCGTCGTCCATCAGCGCCTTGAGGATGTGTTCGGGAGCGAGCCTTTGGTGGCTCTCGCGCAGTGCGATGGTCTGCGCGGCCTGAATAAACCCGCGCGACCGCTCGGTGAACTTCTCCAAGTTCATCGTCTTCTCCTTTTACAAGCGCCCGGATGTGCGGGACCTGCTCGGCAGCGTCCCAGGGTCGGGCCTTCGCGACTCCAGATGGTAAGCGCCGCGTCGGCGTTCAAGCTTCCGAGAGCGGGAAGATCGTGATGAAACTTATCCACAACAGCGGCTGTTGACGTGCCAAGCATTTAAGGAGGCAGGCATGTTCATCCTCGACAGCGAAATCACCCACGCCCGCCGCGACCGGGACTTCGGCCGCGTCGAAGCGGAAGTCGCGCTGCTGGCCAAGACGCGCTCGGGCCAGCCGCCGCATGCCATACGGCTGCGCACGAACGTGCCCGCTCGCGGCTCTGAATCCTTGCGCGTCCGCATCCTTCGGGACGCGGCGCGCCTGGCCCGCCGGCTCCCTCAGGGCCGCACCCTGCGCCTCGCTGCCTGAGGCGCGCATCACTCACTGAACCGGCGGGTCCAAGCCCGCCCTGCACAAAACGACGCCTGCCGACGGAAACGCCGGCGGGCGTTTTCTGTATTTGTCGCCCGCGCACGCGCGCGAGCGGGTGGGCGCCCCCGAAACGCGAACAGGCGACCCGAAGGCCGCCCGTTCCTGCGAAGGTTCGTCGTGAAATCACTCGGGCGTCAGCGGAGCCTCATCGCGGCCTTCCGGGCCGGAGTCCGTAGGCACGAACGGGTCGGCACCACCGTCCGGGTCGATCGGCGCGCCGTCGTTCGGATCGACGACCAGCTCGTTCGTCTCGGGCGTACCTCCGCCCTCTTCGTCGAGGGTCGGGCCGTCATCCTCCTCGAGCAGGAATTCCTCCTCGGCGCCCTCGATGGCGGGATCGTCAGCTGACGGAATGACCTCCTCGGTCTCCTCGATGAACGTCTCTTCCTCCTCGGCTGGCACGTCCTCGATGACCTCCTGCGCCGGAATCTGGTCTTCGCCCGGCGCGGCGGGCTCCACGTCGTCCAGTTCGTCGGTCGCACCACCGATCAGCGGGTCCGCGGGCTCTTCGGGCACGGTTCCGGCCCCGGTGGGCCGATCCTGCACGATTTCGCCCGTGGTTTCGGGTTCGCTTTCCGGCGTCTCGCCGATCACGACGAAATAGATCGCGATGGCACCGACGACGAGCACGAGCGCGATCAGGAACGGCCCCAGCGGCGTCTTACCCTTCTTGCGCTTGTCCGAAGGATCGAATCCAGCCATCGTCCAACTCCTTTTTAGGTTCATCTGGCCAACAAGGCGCCAAGGCGCAGGTTCCAAGGCGCTTGCCCGCCGCGTCAGGATGCGGCAGGGACGTGCGGACTGAGCCGGGGAGACCGAAGATGACCGATGACCGCCTGATCGTGGCCCTCGATGTGGCCGATGCGCTGACCGGCCTGGAACTGACGCGCCAGATCGGAGACGCGGCAAGCTTCTACAAGATCGGGCTGGGGATGCTGACCGGCGGCGGCCTGGCGCTGGCCAACGAACTCAAGACCGAGCACGGCAAGCGCATCTTCCTGGACATGAAACTGTTCGACATCGGTGCGACGGTCGAGGCGGCGGTGCGTGGGCTGGCGCAGTTCGACCTCGACTTCCTGACCGTGCACGGCGACCCCCACGTCGTGCGCGCCGCGCGCGAGGGCGCGGGCGGATCGCAGACGAAGATCCTGGCGGTGACCATCCTGACCTCGCTCGACCGCGACGACCTCGACGCCTGCCTGATCCGCGAGGGCAAGGTCGCCGATCTCGTGCTCGACCGCGCCGCCGCGGCGTTCGAGGCCGGGGCGCACGGCGTCATCGCCTCTCCGCAGGAAGCCGCCGCGATCCGCGCCCTGCCCGAGGCCGAGGGCAAATTGATCGTCACCCCCGGCGTCCGCCCCGCCGGTGCGTCCCTCGGCGATCAGAAGCGCGTGGCTACGCCCGCCCGCGCCATTGCCGACGGCGCGGACCACATCGTGGTCGGCCGACCCGTCTGGCAGGCGGACGATCCGCACGCGGCCGCACAAGCCATTCAGAACGAACTGCGCGGCGCCTGAGCGCGCCCGACCTCGTCAAGGTAAACGGCGAGCCGCGCCTTCAGGTGCGGCACGGCGTTCGGCATCCCGAGGAAGCGGTCGAGCGGCATCAGCTCCCACCGCTGCCCCTCGTCGCCCAGACGCAGTTCCGAGACGGCAAGGTCCGGCATCTCGGCCACGAACAGCCATTGCCGCAGTCCCTCAGGCCGGTCGAACGCCCGGCCCCAGACGACTGCCGATTCCGGCACGCGCAGGCCAACTTCCTCTTCCGTCTCCCGAAGGGCGCAGGCCAGCGGCGCCTCGCCGCCCTCGCGCCCGCCGCCGGGCAGGTCCCAATGGCCGGGGTAGACGATGCCGGGGATGTCGTCGCGCAGCAGCGTCACGACAGACGAGCCGCACAAGATCGCGAGCTTCGCGCCGTCGAAGGTCTCTGTCATCCGCACCGCCCCCGGATTACAATGAAGCCCGATCCGGAATCCCCAGCACGTCCATGCCCGCCCTCTGCCGAGACTGCCTGAGCACCTTCGACGCCGGCCGGCGCTGCCCCGCCTGCCGCAGCCCGCGCGTGCTGTCGCATCCGGAGCTTTTCGATCTATCGGTCGCGCACATGGACTGCGACGCGTTCTACGCCTCGGTCGAGAAGCGCGACAACCCCGAGCTGCGCGACAAGCCGGTCATCATCGGAGGCGGCCGGCGCGGCGTCGTCTCGACCGCCTGCTACATCGCCCGCATCAAGGGCGTCCGCTCGGCCATGCCAATGTTCCAGGCGCTGCGGCTGTGCCCAGAGGCCGTCGTCGTGAAGGGACGAATGGAGGTTTACGTCGAAGTCTCCCGCCAGGTCCGCGCGATGATGGACGAGCTGACGCCGGTGGTCGAGCCGCTTTCGCTCGACGAGGCGTTCATGGACCTGTCGGGCACGGCCCGGCTGCACGGCGCATCGCCCGCCGTCATGCTGGCCCGGCTGGTGCGCCGGATGCAGGACGAACTGGGGATCACCGGCTCGATCGGCCTGTCGCACAACAAGTTCCTCGCCAAGGTCGCCTCGGACCTCGACAAGCCGCGCGGCTTTTCGATCATCGGACGGGCCGAGACGGCAGAGTTCCTGCGCGACAAGCCCGTGAGCCTGATCTGGGGCGTGGGACACACCAGCCAAGCGGCGCTGGACCGCGCGGGTATCCGCACCTTCGACGACCTGCTGCGTTGGGAGAAGCGCGACCTGGTGCACCGCTTCGGCACGATGGGCGAACGCCTGTGGCACCTCGCGCGGGGCGAGGACAAGCGCCGCGTCTCGGCCCACGCGCCGGTGAAGGGCATCTCGAACGAGACCACGTTCCACGAGGACACGGCCGATCCCGACATCCTCGACGGGCATGTCTGGCGGCTGGCCGAGAAGGTGTCGGACCGGGCAAAGGCCAAGGGCATCGCCGGGCGCGTGGTGACGCTGAAGCTCAAGCGCGCGAACCACACGCTGCTGACCCGCCGCCACGCACTGCGCGAGCCCACGCAGATGGCCGACCGCATCTACCGCACGGCGCGCACGCTCTTCGCTCACGCCGGCGACAGGGGGCCATTCCGCCTGCTGGGCGTCGGCCTGTCCGAGCTGTGCCCGGCCGAGGCCGCCGACCTCTCCGGCGACCTTCTGGACCCCGACGCCGCCCGCCGCGCCGGGGCGGAACGTGCCGCCGACGCCATCCGCGCCCGGTTCGGGCACGACGCGATCCTGAAAGGCCGGGCACTGAGGTAACGTGACGCGTTCGCAGGACGCGCCGGGCGCACCTCGGTCCCGCATCGCTCCTCGGGCGGCGGCGCTTACTCCGCAGCCAGCGGCATGTCGGCCGCGCCGAGCGACACCAAGTCGACCACAATCTCGTCCATCAGCCGCTTGAAGGCCGGGAAATCGGCGCTTGGTGAAATCGCGCGCTCGTCCATGTAAAGCGCCCGGTCGATCTCGATCTGCACAGCGTGCTGACGCCGTGCCGGCCGCCCGTAGTGCTGCGTGACATAGGCACCCGCGAAGGGCGCGTTTCGCACGACCGTCAGGCCCGCCCCGACGAAGGCGGCCTCGATCCGGTCCACCACCTCAAGCCCGGCCGCCGCCCCGAAGCGGTCGCCCAGCACCACGTCGGGCCGCCGACTGGCGGGAGTGCCGATGCTTTCGATCGCCTCGTGCGGCATCGAATGGCAGTCGATCAGGATCGCCTCGCCGAACTGAAGGAACGCCTCGTCCAGAAGACCCTGTAACGCCGCGTGGTAGGGCCGCCAGACATCCCGGATCCGACCCCGCGCCTCGTCGAGCGTGATCTTGCCGCGATAGATCGCGCGCCCGTTGGCCACAACGCGCGGCACCACGCCAAGCCCAGAGGTCACGCGCGGATTGTGCGCGTTGCGCCGAACGCCGTCGATCAAGGCCGGGTCCAGTTCTTCCGACGCGCGGTTTAGATCCACGAAGGCACGCGGCGCAGTCGCCGCCAAAAGCGGCGCACCGACGCTGGGCGCAGAATCGAACAGGATGTCGACGAAAGCATCCTCCGACGACCGAATCGCGCGCTCGTCCAGAACGGTCTGCCGCATCAGCGATTCCGGGTACGTGCGCCCCGAATGAGGCGAAGCGAAAATCACGCTCGTGGTCCGCGCGTCGGGCATGAACAGACGGTAAGGTGCCTTGGGCATGCGCGCTCCTCCTGCAGGGCGGACTATAGGCTGAAAGAATAGAGCGCCAAAAGCCCTTGAACCCCCCGCCGACTCCTTTTATAGGACCGCGGACTGGCGCGGAAAGCTCCGCGTCTTGTTCGTTAACGGGCTCGGGCAACCGGGTTCACAGGGCGGTTAGCTCAGCGGTAGAGCACTACGTTGACATCGTAGGGGTCACTGGTTCGATCCCAGTACCGCCCACCATCAACCGGCCGGATATTCCGGTCACGGGGCAACCACAAAGGCGCGATCAGCGCCGCGACATGAGGAGAGGACGCATGAAAGTCCGCAACTCGCTCCGCTCGCTGAAGAACCGCCACCGCGATTGCCGCGTGGTGCGGCGCAAGGGCCGCGTCTACGTCATCAACAAGACGCAGCGCAAGTTCAAGGCCCGCCAAGGCTGAGATACCGCTTCAGTAAAGCGAAAAAGGGCCGCCCGATCGTTTCGGGCGGCCCTTTTCTTTTGTTCGCGTCCCTGACCGGCTGCCCGGCGCGGACGTAAGTCGCGACGGGGCAGCTCCCCGCCCCGCCACCAAGAGTCCGAGTCAGTCGAGAATCGACCGGATGCTGTCGGCCAGAAGCCGCACCACCGTCGGTTCGTTCAGGAAGCCGGACACCGGAAGCCCCGCGCGGTCCTGGTACCGCCGCACCGCCCGGCGGGTGTCGTCGGTGAACTCTCCGTCCACGGGCCCGGGCTCAAGCCCCAGCGCCTGAAGCCGTTGCTCCACCGCACGGCGGGTGAACATGTTCAGCCCAAGCTGGCCCTCGGCCTCCCGCGCCTGCGCGTCCTCGGCCGCTCTCGCCTGCCGGCCCCGCAGAACGGCAAGCTGCGCTTCCGCCTCGTTCACGAACGCTCCCTGCGGGAACTGCGTGAGATACGACCTGTATGCCTCGGCCGTGTTGACCTCGCGCGCGTCGAGCCAGGCCGCCCTGTCGGCCGCCGCAGCATCCTGGCGCTTGCGCTCCTCGATCGTGTCAAGCCGCGCCCGCGCCTGCTCGGCGTAAAGCCCGTCCGGAAAGCGATCGAGGTAACGCCGCAGCCCGGCCTCTCCGCCGTCCGCGCCGCTGGCCTGCCAAAAGGCGCGATCCTGCCGCTCCTGTTCCTGTCGACGCGCCTCGGCCTCGCGCTCGAGCTCGGCGGCCCGCACCTCGGCCTGGCTCGCCAACGCCTGAAGCTGGGGCCGTGTCAGATAGGATGTCCCTTCGAAGTCGTTGCGCACCTGCCAGTCGCTGATCGCCCCGCGCGTGCCCGGCCCGAAGATGCCGTCGATCCCGCGCGTGTTGTATCCCAGAAGCACGAGATCGCGCTGTATTTGGCGCCGCTCGTCTCGGGTAAGGTTCAGCGCCTCCTCGGTCTCCTGCGCCCGCCGCTCCGGCGCCCCCTCGATGAAGTCGATGGCCGCGCGCGCCTCTTGGGCGTACCGCCCGCGCGGATACCGGTCGAGGTAAAGCTCGTAGGCGTCCACCGTGTCGAGATCCTGCGCCACATCCCACAGCGTCGCCTCGGCGCTGCGCCCGTCATCCGCCGTCAGGAAAGGCGCGCGGGTCGAAGGCTCGCCGACGGCGGTCAGGCCGTCGCGCCGGTCTACCAACCCCGCGACCGAAATGTCGTCGTCGTCTAGCCTCTCGAGCAGCCGCGCCACCGCGCGCGGATCGCCGGTGACGACGGTGACAGCCTCCGGCGGCGCGATCGGCCCCAAGCCCGGCGAAAGGTAGGGGTCGTCGGCTGCGCCGCGTACATCCTCGGTCGCCAGCGCCAGCAGGGCCGGTCCCTCGGCCCGGTCGAGCACAGCCATCACCACCGACAGCGGCAGCGCGACCCGCGGCACCTCCAGCAACCCCGCGTCCCCGCCGTCGACAGGCAGGAAGTAGGTGTCGTGGCCGGTAGTAAGGAACCGGCCGGACAGGGCCACCACGACGCCGTCGCTCGCCGGTGCCATCTGCACGAACTCCGCGCTAAGCCTTTGCAGGCGCTCTGCCGTGGCGTCGCGCCCCGTCAGCACGGTGACGCCCGCCGATTCGAGCGCCGCGGCACCCGTCAGCGGAAGCGTGCCGCGGTCGAGGTCGGGCAGCCCCTCGTACTCCTCGTTCCCCACGATCAGCGCGATGTCCGCGGCACTCGCCGGAAGGCCCAGCGCCACGGCCAGACCAACGCTGCCCAGCAATCTCCGAAAATCCATGTTTCCTCCGATCTGTCACCTCGTCGCGGCGCACGCGCCGCACATGCCACTTTTACTCCGGCCAAGCTGGCCGGCCTGCCCCAAGAAAAGCAATGTCGCGCCCCCGTTATCGAATGCCACAAGGACTTAGCCCGCCACGCGACGCACCTCCTCCGCCGGTCCGTCCAGCGCAGCCCGCGTCAGAGCCGCCACAAGCCGCGCCATCCGCTCCGGCGAGCCGGCCAGGCCGGCAAGCCGCTTCGCGTCCTTCGGCAGTCCCAGCTCGGCAGCCGCGTCCAGCGCCGGGCCGCCCGCCTGCGGATGAAGCTCGGTCCAGACCATTTGCGCCTCACGGCAGAAGATCTCGGCCCCGACCTTGCCGATGCCCTTGAACCCGGTCAACGCGTCGGCGATGGCCTGGGGGTCGGCGGCCTCCTCCCGCAGACGGCGCAGATCGCCGTCATACCGCTCCTTCGCCAGATCCGCGGCTGCGTGGATGTAATCGGCGCCCTGGGTGTCATAGCGGGCATAGCCGTTCTCGTTGAGCACCTTGATCCGCCGGCTTCGCTCGGAGCCGAGGATGCCCTCAACGGTATGCAGCTTCTCGCGCTTGAGCGCCGCCGCTGCGCGCACGGCATTCGCGTGCCCGATACGAGACGACATCAGTATCGCGCCCACAAGCCAGTGAAACCACTGCGCCGGCTGGTCGCGGGCGATGTCCGCGCCCATCTCCACGTTGAAAAGCCGCCCCTGCGCCTCAATCACCGCGTCGGCCACGTCCTTCTGCGCCATGTCCTCCTCCGGCTCGTCCAAGGAAGAACGCCCAAGGTCGCCCGCGCGGTTCCCTCCCCGCACGCGGCACCCATCTCTGGTCCCGAAATATCCCCGCCGGAGGCACCGCGCCGGGCTTAGCCCGGCGCAACGAAGGGCGTGCGCCGAAGGCGCTCCTTTTGACAACGCCGTTAGACGTTCGGGCCGGTCGCCGAGGGGCATGCGCAGTCGGCCAGAAGGTCGTTCGCCTTCTCCGACCGTTTCGCCGCCGGCACGGATTCCAGCGCGGCGCGCGCTGCTCTCAGCCCCCACTCGATGTCGGCCTCGACATAAGCCGGGCGATCCCCGCCCTCGCCCAACTCGGCGCCGCGCGCGTCACGGCTTTGCCGGGCGACGCGGGCGAAGGCGGACAGCGCCGCCTCCCGCTCGTCGCGCAGAAGCTCGTCCAGGTCCTCCTGCGTGAACTTCGCCACGTGGTCGGCCATGTAGTCCGGAATCCCGCGATCCTCGCCTAGGATGTCGGCGAGCGTCTTCTTGGTCCAGGTGTTGTCGGCCATGGGTCTGCCTCCTTGCTCTCTCGCATGGGCAACGACCTCGGGCGGCCGCCGGGTCCGACTACTCCGCCGCGATATCCTCCACCGCCTCGACCCGGACGGCCGAGAACTTGAATTCCGGGATCTTGCCGTAGGGGTCCAGCGCGGGGTTGGTCAGGATGTTGGCCGCGGCCTCAACGTAGGCGAAAGGCAGGAACACCATGTCCTCGGCCACCGCCCGGTCGGCACGCGCCATGAGGCGGATCGACCCCCGGCGGGTGCTCAGCCGGACCATGCCGCCAGGCGTAACGCCCAGTCGGCGCAGCGTGCGCGGGTGGAGCGAGCAGTTCGCCTCGGGCTCCACCGCGTCCAGAACGCGCGACCGGCGGGTCATCGACCCCGTGTGCCAGTGCTCAAGCTGACGCCCGGTGGTGAGGATCATCGGGTAGTCCGGATCCGGCGTCTCGTCAGGCGGGATGACGCTGGCCGGGGCGAACCGGGCGCGGCCCTCGGCGCGGGGGAAGCCGTCGCCGAAGACGATGGCCTGCCCCGGATCCTCGGGCGACAGCGACGGGTAGGTGACGGCGTTCTGCGTCTCCAGCCGCTCCCACGTGATGTTGTCGAAGGAGTGCATGCCGCGCTTCATCTCGGCGAAAACCTCGCTCGGGTGCTTGTAGTCCCACGGCAGGCCCAGCCGCTTTGCCAGCTCCACCGTGATCCACCAATCCTCGCGCGCCTCACCCGGAGGGGAAACGGCGGGGCGGCCCATCTGGACCTGCCGGTTGGTGTTGGTCACCGTCCCCGTCTTCTCGGCGAAGGCCGAGGCGGGCAGGATCACGTCGGCGTAGTTCGCCGTCTCGGTCACGAAGATGTCCTGCACGACGAGGTGCTCGAGCTTCGCCAGCGCATCGCGGGCGTGGTCCACGTCCGGGTCCGACATCGCCGGGTTCTCGCCCAGGATGTACATCCCGCGAATCTGCCCGTCGTGCACAGCATCCATGATCTCGGTGACCGTCAGCCCCTTCTGGGACGAGAAGTCGCCAGAGTTCCAGATCTCGGAAAACGCCGAGCGCACGCCGTCGTCGGTCACCGGCTGGTAATCCGGCAGGAACATCGGGATCAGCCCTGCGTCCGACGCGCCCTGCACGTTGTTCTGCCCCCGCAGCGGGTGCAGCCCGGTGCCCGGCCGCCCCACGTGTCCGCACATCAGCGCGAGCGAGATCAGGCAGCGCGAGTTGTCGGTGCCATGGATATGCTGCGAGATCCCCATGCCCCAGAAGATCATCCCTGCCTTGGCGGTGGCGAAGGCGCGGGCGACCTCGCGCACCGTCGTTGCCGGGATGCCGGTGAGCGCTTCCATCTCCTCGGGCGCGAAGCCCGACAGGTGCGCCTTCTCGGCCTCCCAATTCTCGGTATAGGCGTCGATGTACTGCTGGTCGTAGAGACCCTCTTCCACGATCACGTGCATGATCGAGTTCAGCAGCGCCACGTCGGCACCGGGCCGGAACTGGAGCATGTGCGTCGCGAAGCGCCGCAGGCCCACGCCGCGCGGGTCCATGACGATCAATTTGCCACCGCGCTTGGCGAACTGCTTGAAATAGGTGGCGGCGACGGGGTGGTTCTCGACCGGGTTCGCGCCGATGACGATGGCGACGTCGGCGTTCTCGATCTGGTTGAAGGTCGCGGTGACGGCGCCGCTCCCGACGTTCTCCATCAGAGCGGCGACCGAGGAGGCGTGGCAGAGCCGCGTGCAGTGGTCGACGTTGTTGTGACCGAAGCCCTGCCGGATGAGCTTCTGGAAAAGGTACGCTTCCTCGTTCGTGCACTTGGCGCTGCCGAAGCCCGCCACGGCCTTGCCGCCATGCTGGTCACGCAGCCTACCGAGGCCACTCGCGGCGGCATCCAGCGCCTCGTCCCACGTCGCTTCGCGGAAGTGGGTCCAAGGGTTCGCCGGGTCCACGTTGAGCCCCTTGGCCGGCGCGTCGTCGCGGCGGATCATGGGCTTGGTGACGCGATGCGGGTGGTGGATATAATCGAAGCCGAAGCGGCCCTTCACGCACAGCCGCCCCTCGTTCGCCGGCCCGTCGATGCCGTCGACGTACTTGATGCGGCCGTCCTTCACCTTCAGCGAAACCTGGCAGCCGACGCCGCAGAAGGGGCAAACGCTGTCGACCTCGCTGTCGTAATCGGCGCTGTCACCGACCTGCGCCTCGTCCACGACGCTGGCCTCCATCAGTGCGCCGGTGGGGCAGGCCTGCACGCATTCCCCGCAGGCCACGCAGGTCGATTCGCCCATCGGGTCGTCGAAGTCGAACACAGGATAGGCGTCGTGCCCCCGGTCGGCCATGCCGATCACGTCGTTCACCTGCACCTCGCGGCAGGCGCGGACGCAGAGGTTGCACTGGATGCAGGCGTCGAGGTTCACGCGCATCGCCACGTGGCTGTCGTCGAGCAGCGGGATGCGGTCGGAGTCCAGCGTTGGATACCGGCTTTCGGTCACGCCCTGCATCTCGGCCATCTGCCAAATATGGGCCGAGCGGTCATGCGCCGCGTCGCGCTCGGGCTGGTCGGCCAGCAGCATCTCCAACACCGCCTTGCGCGCCCGAGTCTCGCGCGCACCCTGGGACGAGACGACCATTCCCTCGCTCGGCTCTCGGATGCACGAGGCGGCAAGCACGCGCTCGCCCTCGATGGCCACCATGCAGGCGCGGCAATTGCCGTCGGGGCGGTAGCCCGGCGCGTCCTTGTGGCAGAGGTGCGGGATCAGGGTGCCCTCGCGCTTGGCGACCTGCCAGATCGTCTCGCCCGCGCGGGCCTCGACCTCGCGGTCGTCCAGCGTGAAACGGATGGTATCGGACATGGCGTGCCTCCCTGCTCGACCCTCAGCATAAAGCACGGTCGGTCGGGGTCCAGCGGCCCCCGGGCGACAGGGTGCGGCGCCGGGGCGACATTGCACGTTGTCGCCGCTGGGACACTGGCCTACCCAAACGTTAAAAAGGGAGTCGCCGATGACACATCTCTGGGTCCGCGCCGAACAGCGCGCGAACGAACAGCGCGTGGGGATCACGCCCGACGGCGTGAAGGCGCTGGTCGATCAAGGCGTCCGCGTCACGGTCGAGAGAAGCGCCCACCGTGCCATCGGGATTGACGGCTACCGCGACGCGGGGGTTGAGATCGCGCCCGAGGGAAGCTGGCCCGACGCACCCGCCGACGCCATCGTTTTCGGCCTGAAAGAGCTGCCCGACGGCAGTACGCCCCTGCGCCACAGGCACATCATGTTCGGGCACGCCTTCAAGGGGCAACCTGCGGGGCGCGAGCTGCTGAAGCGGTTCCGCGCGGGGGGCGGCGCGCTCTATGACCTCGAGTACCTGGTGGACGAGAATGGCCGCCGCGTCGCCGCCTTCGGCTACTGGGCAGGCTATGCCGGGGCGGCCGTGGCGCTCAAGTGCTGGGCGGCGCAGACGCGGGCCGAGATGTGCGGGCCGGTCGGTGTCTACGACAGCCCCGATCAGCTGCTTGAGGAGTTGCGGGCGGAGCTGCCGGACGAACGTCCGACGGCAATCGTCATCGGCGCGCTCGGGCGCGTCGGCCGGGGCGCGAGCGACCTGTGCGCGGCGATGGACGTGCCCCTGACAAGGTGGGACATGGCCGAGACAGTACAAGGCGGACCGTTTCCGCAGATCCTCGAGCACGACATCTTCCTCAATTGCATTCTGGCGCAGCCGGGCTGCCCGGTCTTCGTGCCGACCGCGGCCGCCACCGCGCCGCGCCGGCTGAGCGTGATCGGTGATATCGCGTGCGATCCGACCTCGGACTTTTCTCCGATCAAGGTCTACGACCGCACGACCAGTTGGGAGAAACCTGCCATCCGCGCCCACGGAAACCCGCCGCTCGACGTCACGGCGATCGACAACCTGCCCTCGATGCTGCCCGCGCAGGCGTCGGAGGATTACGCGGCGCAACTTCTGCCCAGCCTGCGCACGTTGCATCGGCTGGACACGGGCGTGTGGGGGCGGGCGCGCACGGCGTTCGAAGCGGCGATCACGGACCTCTGAAGCGTCAGGAGAACAGCCGGTAATAAGCCCAGTCCGGGAGGAACTGTGCCGCGCGGAACATCGCGGCGAAGCCGGCCGGGAAGCCACGGCGAAAGCCGCCGGCGGTCATGTGCTCGAACACCTCCCGCGCGGCGGCGTCGGGCTCCATCAGGAACGGCATGTTGAAGTCGTTCTTGTCCGTCAGCCGCGTGCGCACGAAGCCGGGATTCACCAGTTGCACCTCGACGCCGCCATTCCGGAACTCGGCGTGCAGGCTCTCGGCCAGGTGCATCACCGCCGCCTTGGACGAGCCGTACCCGACCGAGCGCGGCAGCCCCCGGTATCCTGCCAGCGAACCGGCGAGAACCACATGCCCGTAGTCGCGGCGCGCCATCTCGGGCACGACGCGGCCCAGCACGCGGGCGGCGCCGGTGAAGTTGACGTCGCACATCGCCTCGACCTTTTCCGCGTCCCACTCCCGCGCCCGCTGCGGCCAGTAGACTCCGGCCATGTAGACCAGGCCGTCGATCTCCCCGACCCGGTCCGCCGCCGTCGCGACGCTCTCCGGCTTTCGGACGTCCAGCGGCACGACGCTGGCGCGACCGGGCAGCGCCCCGGCCAGCTTGGCCAGGCGATCCTCGTTCCGTGCGCTCAGCACCAGCTCGACGCCGGCGCGGCTGAGTTGCAATGCCAGGGCCCGGCCCAATCCCTCGGACGCGCCGACGATCCAGTACCTTTTCCCGTGCCAGTCCCTCACACCCGCCTCCCGCGTGACGCGCCGATTGTTCTCAGGCGGCATCCTCGGGCACGCGGGGACCGGCGTCCAGCCCGGCCGCATGCGGCACCGGCTCAGGCGCGGCGGTCGGGCTGGACCGGGTGAAGGGGTGCGCGGGCGGCTCGGGCCGGGTCCGATAGCGGGCGCCCTTCCACCACAGCTTCAACGCCTGCCAGTGGATCAGCGCCAGGACCCGCCGGGACCCGAACGGGCGGCGCAGGCACATCGACAGGACCGCGTGGTTCGTCAGCGGCTTGCGGCGCCCCGACAGAGTGGCGACCAAGCCGCCCTCCCCCGTGCCATAGTCGATCCGGATGGCGATTCGCTCCGGCCGGATGTCGAAACGGAAGCCGTAGACACCCGCGACCGGCTGGAAAGGAGACACGTGAAACATTTTCCTCGCCACGACCGTGTCGTGCCGCGTGATCGGCCCGAAGTCGCACCGGTGGCAGAGATACGCGTGCCGGTCGCCGAACGTGTTCGTCACCTCGGCCACCACAACGCGCAGGCCCCCCGCGCGGTCGTGGACCAGCCAGAAGCTCACGGGGTTGAACACGTGGCCCAACATACGGGGCTGCGCGATCAGCAAAAGCTGTCCGTCCGTCACGTGCGCGAGCCCGTGCTCTTCCAGCACCTCGCGCAGCCACACCGCCCCGCGCCCCTGGCCGGGCGGACCGCCGTGATCGATGTCGTGCAACGCGGTCAGGCCGGGCGCGTTGCGCCGGAACAGGCGCAGCTCGCGCACCTGCGCCTCGGGGTCAAGGCAGACGTAGTCGACGCGGTAGCGGAAGGCGTTGCGGATGCCGCCTTTGCGGCCGTGGAACGTGACCCCGGCCAGATGCTCGACCGCCGCGCTCACCTGACGGCCAGCGTTTGCGGCCTCGCACGCTCGAGCGCCGAGACGGTTTCGGCCGCAGCGGCGACGCCGTCTTCGTGGAAGCCGTTGCCCATCCATGCGCCGCAGAACCACGTCCTGTGCATCCCGTTGATCGCGCGCACGGTGTCCTGCGCCGCCAGCGCCTCGCGGTCATAGACCGGGTGGCGGAACTCCGTCTCGTCGTAGATCAGCGCGGGATCAATGCGGCGGCGTGGGTTGAGCGTAACGAAAAGCGGATCGTCCTGCGGGATCGGCTGAAGCGAGTTCATCCAGTACGTCAACTCGACCTCGGAGGCAGGGCCGCGACCGGGTGCGGCATAGTTCCACGACGCCCAGGCACCACGCCGCACCGGCATCACCGACGGGTCGGCGTGCAGCACCGCCCGGTTACCCTGGTAGCGCACCGCCGTGAGCGCAGCCCGCTCGACGCCGGTGACGTCGGACAGAAGGCGGAGCGTGTCGTCGGCATGGGTGGCGAACACTACCTGGTCGAAGCTCTCCGCCTCCGCCCCCCGCACCCGCAGCCGGACGCTCCGCGGCTCGCGTGCCACGGTAGCGACCGGCGCGGCGAGTCTCAGCGCGACGCCCTTGGCGACCAGCGCCGCCTGAAGCCGCCGGACGTATTCGGCCGAGCCGCCGCGCACCGTGTACCAACGGTGCTGGCCTGTGTGGTGCAGCAGTGCGTGGTTGTCGAAGAAGCGGACCAGCGCCTGCGCCGGGAAGTCGAGGATGCGCTCGGCGGGTGTCGACCAGATCGCGGCGGCGAGCGGCAGCAGGTAGTAGTCGCGGAACCACGCCCCCGTGCCCAGCCGGTCGAGCAGGTCGCCGATGGTCAGGTCCGGCCCGTCCGCCGCCGCCAGCGCGCGGGCGTTGAAGCGCAGCACGTCGCGCAGCATCGACCAGAACCGCGGGTCGCACAGGTTGCGCTTCTGCGCGAACACCGCCCGCAGGTCGCGCAGGCCGAACTCGAGCCGGCCGCCGTCGATCGAGGCGGCAAAGCTCATGTCGCTTTCCGCCACGGGCACTTCCAGATCCTCGAACAGGTTGACGAGGCGCGGATAGTTCACGCGGTTAAAGACGATAAAGCCGGTGTCCACCGGTTGGTCGCCGCGCCGGCCCGCCAGCACGGTGCGCGCATGTCCGCCCAGCCGCGGTTCGGACTCGTACAGCACGACGTCATGCCGGTCGGCCAGCATGTAGGCGGCGGCCAGCCCAGAGATGCCGCCGCCCACCACGGCGATGCGTCTGCGGCCGGCCCGCCCGGTTCCCTGCGGCATCTGCGTCCCCTCATTCTCGCGCCGCTCCACTACGCGCGGCTTCGTGTCGCGGATCAAGCGCCGCTGCGGAACCTTATGTCCGATCGACGAATTTTCCGACCGTTCCGGTGATCCGCTCTCGTCCTGCCGGCGTAAGACAGGACATGCTGACCGATGCTTACCTGACGGAGAAACCGGGTGCGACCGCACCGCCGCCGCGTTACGCTGCGCTCAATGCGCCGGCGAAACGGCGCGGGACAAGCAGGAAGCAGATGGTCGCCGAGACGAGACAGACGGACTGGATCGAGCATGTGCGCCGCATCGAACAGGAGCGGGACGAGACCGCGTTCGCCGAGTTGTTCCAGCATTTCGGCCCGCGCGTGAAGGCGTTCCTGATGAAGTCCGGCGCGAACGAGACATTGGCAGAGGAATGTGCGCAGGAGGTCATGGCGACGCTGTGGAACAAGGCGCACCTGTTCGACCCTTCGCGGGCGAGCGTGGCGACGTGGATCTTCACCGTCGCGCGCAACCGCAGGATCGACGCGCTGCGCAAGCAGAAGCGGCCCGAGCC
The DNA here is from genome assembly GCF_900115595.1 of Tranquillimonas alkanivorans. Lineage (GTDB taxonomy): Bacteria > Pseudomonadota > Alphaproteobacteria > Rhodobacterales > Rhodobacteraceae > Tranquillimonas > Tranquillimonas alkanivorans. The sequence goes on along the minus strand of NZ_FOXA01000005.1, from coordinate 220,750 downwards.
CGAGGATCTGCCCTGGGGGCCCGAGGCCGAGCCGGACCAGGAAGAGGTGCTCGCCCTCCAGCAGGACACCGCACGGCTGGGCCGCGCGCTCGCCGATCTGCCGGAAAAGCAGCGGCACCTGATCGAGAAAGCCTACTTCGGCGATCTGAGTCATACCGAGATAGCGGAGGAAACGGGCCTGCCGCTGGGAACGATAAAATCGAGGATACGCCTGGCGCTGGATCGCCTGCGCCACGCGATGAGGTGACGACACCGATGGACACGATCAAGCACCATCTGACCGAGTCCCTGCTTATGGGATACTCGTCAGGCAACCTGCCCGAGGCGTTCAACCTCGTGGTCGCCGCGCACATTTCGATGTGCGACGACTGTCGGGCACGCCTTGCCAGCTATGACGCGGTAGGCGGCGCGGTGCTGGACGACACGGCGCCGGCCTGTCTGGCCGCCGACAGCTTCGAGCAGACGCTCGCCCGCATCAAGGGCGAGGCGCCGGGCCGGCCGACGATCAGCCGACCCGCGCCGGGCGTTCTGCCGGCGCCGCTGCGGGAATACGTCGGCGGCGACGTGGACGCGATCCGCTGGCGTCCCGTGGGCGGTGGTGTGAAGCAGGCCGTTCTGCCGACCTCGCAGGACGCGACCGCCCGCCTGTTGCGCATCCCGGCGGGTGCCGCGGTGCCGGACCACGGGCACCGGGGGCTCGAGTTGACGCTGGTGCTTCAGGGGGCGTTTCACGACGAAACCGACCATTTCGGACGTGGCGACGTGGAGGTGGCCGGTGAAGAACTTCACCACACACCCACGGCCGAGACCGGAGAGGACTGCATCTGCCTTGCCGCAACGGACGCGCCGCTGCGCTTCCGGGCGCTGATCCCGCGACTGGTCCAGCCGTTCCTCGGCATCTGAAGGATCCGACAAAGAAAAGGCCGCGCGGATCACGCGCGGCCTTCCTGATTCCGGTCGCTTGGCTAGTGGCGCTCAGCCCTCACCGTCGTCCTGCGGCATCTGCTCACTCATCCGCTCGCGCAGCATCGCGGTGATGCGCTCGTTCAGCGCCTCGTCCGTGGTCGAGGCTTCGCCGATCGCGATGTACTCCTCGACCGTGATGCCGTCGGCGTTCTCGATAGCTTGGCGCATTTCCTCGTTCGCATCCTCGATGAGCTGGCGGCGCTCGTTCTCGTCGGCGGCCTGCTGGATGTCGCCCGAGTAGCTTTGCTGAAGCTCCGCCACCTCGATGGCGGCTACGACGAAGGCGTCGAGCTGTTCGTCGGAGAAGTCCGTACCGCCCGCGTCAGCGGTCGCTTCGCCTTCGGGCATCCCGGACATGTCGTCCTGCGTGTTCATCATCTCGCCGTCGGAGGATTGCATCATCCCGCTGTCGGCGTCGTTCATGTTCATGCCGTCATCCGTCGCCTGCTGCGCGGAAAGCGGCGCGGCGAGTGCGAGAGCGGCGGTGGTGGAAAGCGTGGCGATGTAGGTGCGGAAGGTCACTATCGGTTCCTTTCGTGCATTCTTGGATGAGGGCGCGTCGGCGCCGGCTCGGGCTGACAACGTGCCCCGGCCCGCCAGGTTCGGCACGAAGGGGTCACGACAGCGTCACCGGCGAAAGCTTGCACGAATCCTTGCAATGGTTGGCGGATGCGCGCATATGAGTCGGGCGACGTTATCTCTATCGATCCCCTGTCTGACTACCTGGCAGCAGCGCACTCGATCAGCTCTGACTACGCCAGGCTGCTGCAATTTCGCGAGCAGCACTCAGACAGGAGTATTCACGATGGCCACCGGCACCGTGAAATGGTTCAACACCACCAAAGGCTACGGCTTCATCGCGCCCGATAACGGCGGCAAGGACGTCTTCGTCCACATCTCGGCCGTAGAGCGCGCCGGCCTCACCGGCCTTCAGGACGACCAGAAGGTCACCTTCGACCTCGAGTCGGGCCGCGACGGCCGCCAGAGCGCGTCGAACCTGGCGCTGGCGTAAGCCGGCCTTCGGGCGCCGCCACCGCGGCGCCCTTCCCTACGGCGGAGGGTCATCCGCCGAACTCTCCCGACAATTCAGACCAGAGCGCCCGCACTTCGTCAGCCGCGGGCCCTGTGCGTTTGCGCTCCAGCGCGCTCGACCCGTCGCCCAGTGCCTCGGCATAGATGACGCGGTTGCGCACGATGGTGTTTGCCCGGCCCGCGTCCAGCTCCGCGACAGCCCGCTCGACCCGATCCGTCAGACGCGCCCGGGGCGCTGCCCGATTCAGCACGATCCGTGCCGGCCGCCCCTCGCGCCGGGTCAGGTCCAGCACACTTTCAACCGCCCAGAGATCCAGGTGCGACACCGCCACCGGCACCAGCACCAGCGACGCCTCACGCAAAGCCGGCCGCAGGTCGGCGTCGACCTTGGGCGGTGTGTCGACCACGACAAGGTCGTGCACCTTGCGCAGCTTCTCGCACTCATACGACACGCCCCACGCGCTGGCCGTGGCGAAGTCGAAGCCCGGCGCTTCCAGCCGTTCCCGGCGCGCCATGAACCAGCGGCCCAGGCTCCCCTGCGGGTCGGTGTCGAGCAGGGCCACGGAAAGCCCGGCCTCCCGCGCCGCACAGGCGAGGTTGACCGCCAGCGTTGTCTTGCCCGCGCCGCCTTTCTGCTGAGCCAGTGTCAGTACGTGTCCCATGTGTCCTCACCCCCGCTGCGGCGCAGCATAACGACGCAAGGGCAGGCTTGGAAAGCGCTGTGACGCGCCACCCGCTGGCCATTGCGCAAGTGGCGTATAGGTTGCGCGGCACATGCCCTTGCAGGAGGAACTGGAATGATCATCGTTGTCGGGCTTCTGGTTGCCTTCGTGCTCCTGCTGGTCTTCGCCCCACGCGGGACGCGGAACTGCCGCTGGCGCGAGCGGCGGTCCTTCGACCGCGACGGCGAGCGATACTTCCACTGCGCCTATTGCGGCGCGGAGACCTGGAAGGAGGGGGACGCCCCGCCCAAGCGCTGCCTGCGCGACGCCGGGGAGTGAGCGGCTTTCCTTCCCCCGGCCGCCCGGCGATAGTGCCCGCATGATGCCAAAACACGCCGCCCCAACCGACGCCGAAGACCGCCGCGCCGTCCCGCCGGTGATCTGCTACCCGACCGAGACGCTGCCGAAACCGGACCTGGCACTTTATCAAGCCGCGCGCGGGGAGGCCAAACCAATCCACGCCGTCGACGTGCCCCCACGCGACGCCCGTTGCTTTCACGTCGAAGCCGGGCAGTTCTTCCGCATCTCCTGCACCGAAGGCTCGCAGGTGGGCGACCTGAACCTCTGGTCGGAGTCCGATTTTTCCGAGCGGTTCTATTCGGGCAAGACGCGGGCGCTGCACGGCACGCACGTGTCGACCGGCGACCGGCTCTGGTCGTGCTTTCCGTATCTGAGGCCGATGGCCACCGTCATCGAAGACACGCTCGACTGGTACGGCATCGACGGCTACGGCGGCGGCGTGCACGACGTGATCGGGACGCGCTGCGACCCCTATACCGGGCGGCTGCTGTCGGGCGGCGACTACCACTATTGCTGCCACTCGAACCTGACGCGCGCCTTGGCCCAGGAAAAGGACCTGCCGCTGCACGAAGCCGAGGCGCATGTTCACGACGTGCTCAATGTCTTCATGTGCACCGGTTTCACCCGCGACACCGGGCAGTATTTCATGAAGGCGTCGCCCGTGAGGCCCGGCGATTACATAGAATTCTTTGCCGAGATCGACCTGATCGGGGCGCTCAGCGCCTGTCCGGGCGGCGATTGCGGCGACGAACATTCAAGCGACGCGGCACGCTGCCATCCGCTGAAGGTCCAGGTGTTCGCACCACATGCGGGGGTGCTTGAAAGATGGACGCCCCCGACGCGAAATGCGTACGGGGGCGCGCACGGAATCTGAAACGGCCCGACCGGGCCGTGGCAGACCGGCCGATCAATCGGCCTCGATCTCGTTTTCGAACCCGTCGGTCGGTGCTTCGACCGACTCTTCGAAGATAACGCCTTCGCTGTCGTAGCCCATATCGTCGCCCATCGTTTCGCAGCCGGCGAGGAAAAGCGCCACGGGAGCCATCAGTGCAAGCTTCATCTTGGTCGTCATAACACACTCCTTTACGTTCGCACGCGTCCGGAATTGGCCGCGCCGCTCCCCTCTTACTTGTCTTGCGACATACGTCCGTCAAGGGCGGGACTGCTGGCGAAAGCCGCGGCGAGGGCGATTTGCACCATATCGCCAAAGCTGCGCTCACGTTCCGAGGCGGGCATTTCCTCTCCGGTCAGGAGGTGATCCGAGATCGTAAGCACGGCCAGAGCACGGCATCCGTACCGGGCCGCAACCGCATAAAGCTCTGCCGTTTCCATCTCGACCGCCAGCGCTCCGTGTCGCATGAGCAGTTCGTTCAGATCCTCGCGCGCGTCATAGAACGTATCGGACGAATAGATGCCACCCACATGCGTGCGCACGCCCTCCGCCCCGGCCGCGGCATGTGCTGCCGCGAGCAGCCCCCAGTCCGCCGCAGGCGCGTAATTCAGCTCACGGAAGAGGCTGCGGGACGGAGTCGAGACCGAGGAAGCGGTCATCGCGAGGACCACGTCGCGCAGACCCACGTGGCGCTGCATGGCCCCGGCCGACCCGATACGCACCAGTGTCTTCGCGCCGAAGTCACGGATCAACTCGTTCGCGTAGATCGACAGCGACGGCATGCCCATCCCGCTGCCGTGGATTGTGACGGGCCGTCCGTTCCAGGTGCCGGTGAAGCCGAGCATGCCGCGCACCTCGTTCACGAGCCGCGGCTGGTCGAGGAAGGTTTCGGCGGCCCACCGCGCGCGCAGGGGATCGCCGGGAAGGAGCACGGTCTCGGCGATGTCGCCGGGCCGCGCCCCGATATGAACCGTCATGCGCCGGCGCTCAGATCTCGAATTCTTCGATCGAGCGGCCCTGCTTCAGCGCGTCCTTGATCCAGCCCGGCTGGCGGCCACGGCCGGTCCACGTCTGGTTCGGATCCTCGGGATTGCGGTACTTCGGCGCGTTCTTCACCCGCGATTTGCCCTTGGTGCCGTTCACCAGTTCCTCGAGCGCGAAGCCGTGCTCGCGAGCCATTTCCTCGGCTGCGCGGCGCGCTTCGGCCTTCCGGCGCGTCTCGAGCGTCTTGAGCGCCTTCTCGACATCGCTTCGCAGCTTTTCCAGCTCCTTGCGCGAAAGCTTGTCGAGGTCGACCTGTTCGATTTCCATTCCTGTATCTCCGCATAGTGTTTTTGCGCAGATAGAATCTGCGTCGCGCTACATCTATGCTAATTCGAGAAATGGCAATAGGAAAATAAAAATTTTGGCCGCATATATACTTTCGTTAAAACCCCTGAAACGACGAATGGAGTACTTTCATTCCGCGGCAGCAGCCTCGCGGTCGCACAGCCGCAGAATGTCCCGCATGATCGCATCAAGAAGATAGTCTTTCGGCGTATAGACTCCCGCAATTCCGCGTTCGCGCAGTCGCCGCGCATCGGCCTCGGGAATGATGCCGCCGACAAGCACCGGAATGTGGCCCGCACCCGCCGCGTCAAGCCGGTCAAGCGTCTCTTCCACCAGCGACACGTGGCTTCCCGAAAGCACCGAAAGCCCGATAACATCGACCTCTTCCTCGACGGCTGCGCCGACGATTTCTTCCGGGGTCATCCGAATGCCGCGATAGCATATGGCCATGCCGCAATCGCGCGCCCGCGCCGCGATTTGTTCCGCCCCATTGGAATGGCCGTCCAACCCCGGCTTTCCGATCAGAAGGCGCGGCACGCGGCCCAGTCGCGCCGCGACCGCATCCACCTCGGCCCGCAGATCGTCCAGCCCCTCAACCCGGTTCGACGGCGCCGGAGAGACACCGGTGGGCGCACGGTATTCTCCGAAAGCCGTCCGCACCACGTCGCCCCATTCCCCGGTTGTCGCGCCGGCTTTCGCGGCTTCGACGGACGGCGGCATGATGTTGTCGCCATTGACCGCCGCGACCCTCAGCGCGTCCAGCGCCCGGCGCACCGCTGCCTCGTCCCGCTCCCGGCGCCAAACATCTAGGCGGGCGATTTGGTCCGCCTCCGCCGCCGGGTCCGCCTGCATCACCGCCTCGGGTCCTGAGGTCAGGGGTGACGGCTCTCCGTCCCTCCATCGGTTCACCCCGACAACCGTCTGCGCGCCGCGCTCGATCCGCGAAATGCGTTCCGCATTTGCTTCGACCAGCCGCGCCTTCATGTATTCGATGGCCGAAACGGCGCCGCCCATCGCCTCGATCTGGGCGACTTCCGCACGGGCGGCATCCTTCAACGCGGCGACCTTTTTCGCCACCGCCGGGTTCCCGTCGAACAGGTCCTCGTATTCCAGAAGGTCCGTCTCGTACGCCAGGATCTGTTGCATGCGCAGCGACCACTGCTGATCCCAAGGACGCGGAAGGCCAAGCGCCTCGTTCCAGGCCGGCAATTGAACGGCCCGTGCACGCGCGTTCCGGGAAAGCGTCACCGCCAGCATTTCCAGAAGGATGCGGTGGATGTTGTTCTCGGGTTGCTGCTCGGTCAGGCCAAGGGAATTGACCTGAACGCCGTACCGGAAGCGTCGGTATCTCTCATCCTCGACGCCATAGCGTTCGCGGCAAATCTCGTCCCAAAGCTCTACGAAGGCGCGCATCTTGCACATCTCGGTGATGAACCGGATCCCTGCGTTCACGAAGAAAGAGATGCGGCCGACCATCTTCGGAAAATCATCGGCCGCGACCTTGCCGCGCAGATCATCGAGAACCGTGGTGGCGGTCGCGAGCGCGAAGGCGAGTTCCTGTTCCGGCGTCGCCCCCGCCTCCTGCAGATGATAGGAACAGACATTCATCGGGTTCCATTTCGGCAGATGCGCGCGCGTGAAGGCGGCGACGTCGGTGATCATCCGCAGCGACGGCGCGGGCGGGCAGATATGCGTGCCACGCGACAGGTATTCCTTGATGATGTCGTTTTGCACCGTGCCCTGCAGGGCGGCGATGTCGGCACCCTGCTCCCCGGCCACGGCTATGTAGAGCGCCAGCAGCCAGGGCGCGGTCGCGTTGATCGTCATCGACGTGTTCATCTGGTCGAGCGGGATCCCGTCGAACAGCGCCCGCATGTCGCCAAGGTGCCCCACCGGAACGCCCACCTTGCCAACCTCGCCCCGCGCCAGCGGATGATCGCTGTCATAGCCCGTCTGCGTCGGCAGGTCGAAGGCCACGGACAGCCCCGTCTGCCCGCGCGCAAGATTACTGCGGTAAAGCGCGTTCGACGCGGCCGCCGTCGAATGGCCCGCATAGGTTCTAAACAGCCACGGCTTGTCTCGGTCCGACATCGGCACCTCGCGCGCTTGATGTATTATTTCAAATTTCACCAACTATACAGAATAATAATGCTCGTAAAGATGCTGCGTCTGCGAAATGACCTTAGCTTTCGCCCGGCGTGTCGTGAAATCTTCCGCCCGGTCGCGCGATCTGCCACTTTGCCGGGCATGACGGCAACCGTGGACATCCCGATCTGGCTTCTGGTGCTCATCCTGCTTTTCGCAGGAATTGCGGCGCTGGACCGCGTGCTTGGCCCGACCGTGCGCTGGTTCCTTCGCCGGCGGATGGAGCGTGTGGTGGCCGAGCTGAACAAGCGGCTCGAACGGCCGATCCAGCCATTCAAGCTGGCCCGCCGCCACGACATGATCCAGCGCCTGATCTATGATCCGAAGGTGGCCGAGGCGGTGGCGATGCACACGCGCGAGACGGGCCTGCGCGAGGACGTGGCCTTTGAAGAGGCGCGCCGCTACGCGCGCGAAATCGTGCCCTCCTTCTCGGCCTCGGCCTATTTCGGGTTCGCCATCCGCGCCGCGCGCTGGCTCTCGACCCGGCTTTACGACGTGCGGCTCGAGACTGTGGACGAAGCGGCGCTGGCCGCCATCGATCACGATGCGACGGTGGTCTTCGTCATCAACCACCGCAGCAACATGGATTACGTGCTCGTCACCTACCTGGCGGCCGAGCGGTCGGCCTTGTCCTATGCGGTCGGCGAATGGGCACGGGTCTGGCCGCTCAGCCGTCTGATCCGGGCGATGGGGGCGTATTTTATCCGCCGGAAGTCGCGCAACGCGCTCTATCGCCGGGTGCTGGCGCGCTACGTTCAGCTTTCCACATCGGCGGGCGTGACCCAGGCGATCTTCCCCGAAGGTGGGCTTTCGGTCGACGGCCGCGTGGCGCCGCCGCGCATGGGCCTTCTGAGCTATATCGTGGCCGGGTTCGATCCGCGCGCGCGCGACGTGGTCTTCGTGCCCGTGGCGCTGAACTACGACCGCGTCATCGAGGATCGCGTGCTCGTCGCGGCCGCGCGCAGCGGCGATCGACGGTTCCGGGGCTCGTTCCTGACCGGCGCGCGCTTCGCCGCCCGCTGGCTCTGGCGGCGGGTGACCGGTCAGGCCCGCCGCTTCGGCGTCGCGGCCGTGTCCTTCGGCGCACCGCTGTCGATGAAGGCGATCCGGGACGAGACACCGCAGGCCGGCCCCACCACCGTCGCCGACATGCTGATGGCGCGCATCGCGGCGCAGGTGCCAGTGACGCCGGTCCCCCTTATGGCCGCCGCCCTGGCCGAGACCGGAACGCCCGTCATGGCCGAGGACCTGCTGGCGCGGGCGCGGACGCTCCTGCCGCCGGGTGTGACCCGTCCGGAGGACCTGGAGGGCGCGCTACGAATGCTGAAACTGCGCCACATCCTCGTGGACGGCCCGGACGGCATCACGATCCGGCCGGGGCAGGAGGCGGTCGTGGAGTACTACGCCGCTTCGGTCGAGCACCTGATCCGGCCCCGGCGCATCGCCTCCGAGCCGGCTGCAACGGCAGAGTCATAATATTTCACAGATGCCATATTTAAGGTTGCTAAATTACCCTGCCGATCCTATCCGGTAGAGAGCGCGGCGATTCTGCGCCGCGGCATCTTGAGGCGAGGGAGATGGCTGAAATGGCTCTGGACACCAACACCGGCCCGCTGACCTATGACGCGCCGAAGAAGGATCTTTACGCCGTGGGCGAGATGCCCCCGTTGGGTCACGTGCCGGCGCAGATGCACGCCTGGGCAATTCGGCGCGAGCGCCACGGAGAGCCGGACACGTCGATGCAGCTGGAAGTCGTGGACGTGCAGAAACCGGACAGCCACGAAGTGCTCGTGCTCGTGATGGCCGCCGGCGTGAACTATAACGGCGTCTGGGCCGGTCTGGGCGTGCCGATCAGCCCATTCGACGTGCACGAGGCCGAGTACCACATCGCCGGCTCCGACGCGTCGGGAATCGTCTGGGCGGTGGGCGACAAGGTCACGCGATGGAAGGTCGGCGACGAGGTCGTGATCCACTGCAACCAGGACAACGGTGACGACGAAGAATGCAACGGCGGCGACCCGATGTTCTCTCCCTCCCAGCGCATCTGGGGATACGAGACGCCCGACGGTTCGTTCGCGCAGTTCACCTGCGTGCAGGCGCAGCAGCTCATGCCGCGCCCCAAGCACCTGACGTGGGAGGAAAGCGCCTGCTATACGCTGACGCTGGCCACCGCCTATCGAATGCTGTTCGGACACCACCCGCACGAGCTCAAGCCCGGGCAGAACGTGCTGGTCTGGGGCGCGTCGGGGGGGCTCGGGTCCTATGCAATCCAGCTCATCAACACCGCGGGTGCCAACGCCATCGGCGTGATCTCGGAGGAGGACAAGCGCGAGTTCGTGATGTCGCTCGGCGCCAAGGGCGTCATCAATCGCAAGGACTTCGACTGCTGGGGGCCGCTACCCAAGGTGAACACGCCGGAGTACAAGGATTGGTTCACCGAGGTCCGCAAGTTCGGCAAGGCCATCTGGGACATCACCGGCAAGGGCGTGAACGTCGACATGGTGTTCGAGCATCCCGGCGAGGCGACGTTCCCTGTGTCGACCTTCGTGGTCAAGAAAGGCGGCATGGTCGTGATCTGCGCCGGGACCACCGGCTATAACCTGACGATGGACGCGCGCTATGTCTGGATGCACCAGAAGCGCATCCAGGGATCGCACTTCGCGCACCTCAAGCAGGCGGCGGCGGCCAACAAGCTGATGATCGAACGGCGGCTCGACCCCTGCATGTCCGAGGTCTTCGGCTGGGACCAGATCCCGGCGGCGCACATGAAGATGCTGCGCAACCAGCACAAGCCGGGCAACATGGCGGTGCTCGTGCAGGCCCCCCGCACCGGCCTGCGCACGTTCGGGGACACGCTCGAAGCCATCTGAGCCACCGCGCCGCGAAAGCGCTTCAGCCGGCGCCGCCCGACCGGCGGCCGCCGGCATTTCCGCGTCGCGGCCGAGCCACGGCCGCTTCGCCCTCGCTATTTATGGGGAGGACGAATGCGCGAATACCGGCGACACTTTCAATTCGCTATATTTGAGTAACGGATCGTTAACCAATGGGTACGAGGCTCGATCATGGCAGACGAATGGATCCTCGACGTTCTGGCGGACCTGCATGGCTTTGCACGGGACAACGGGATGCCTGCCCTCGCGTCGCAGTTGGACGAAGCCGTCCTTGCCGCGGCGCGGGAACTGGCGCCGAAACCCGGAGGACGACCCGCGGATGCAGCGCAAAACCCAGGCTGCCATCGAGGCGCTCGAGGCGACGGAGTCGCTGGATGAGCTGAGCGGATTCATCCACCGGCTGCGCGACATCCTTGAGGTCGAGCACCTCGTCTATCACGCGGTCAACGGCACCGGCGGGCAATACGCCGCGCTCACCTATTCCGCCGACTGGGTGGCACGCTACGTGGCCGAGGATTACGCCCGCATCGATCCGGTCGTTCTGGAAGCCCAGCGACGATTCCGCCCCGTCGACTGGAGCAAGCTCGACTGGTCGAATCGAACCGCCCGCGCCTTCAAGGCGGAAGCGCTCGACGCCGGCTTGGGCCGCCAGGGTTTCTCGCTCCCCATCCGCGGGCCGGCTGGGCAGTTCGCGCTTTTCAGCGTCAATCACCGGTGCCCGGCGGAAGAGTGGCAGAGGCTGACGGAGAGCCACCTGCCCGACCTCATCCTGCTGGGACACCACATCAACCAGCGCGCGCTAACCATCGAGCGGGGCAGCGACAAGGTGCCGTCCTGCCGCCTGTCTCCGCGCGAGATAGACGCGCTGACCCTGCTGGCCGCCGGACGAAACCGGTCGCAGGCAGCCGAGACGCTGACGATTTCCGAGCATACGCTGCGAGTCTACATCGAAAGCGCCCGTTTCAAGCTGGGCGCCAACAACACCGTCCACGCCGTTGCCATGGCGATGAACCAAGGCCTTCTGCTGCTCTGACCGTACGGTATGGCTGCGCGGCGTTAACGCTTTTGCGGGCATAAGCCTCCGACGAAAACGGAGGACTTCCATGATCCGCTACATTTTCGGCGACGCGCTCGACCGCTATCCCCTGCTGCGCGACAGCATGTTCCGCGACCGCGCCGCGCAATTCCGGGCGCGGCTTCACTGGGACGTGACGACGGACGCGGCCGGGCACGAGCGCGATCAGTACGACGCGCTCAACCCGCTTTACGTAGTGTGGCAGCGGCCCGACGGGCGGCACGGCGGCTCTTTGCGCTACATGCCCACCACCGGCCGCACGATGTTGGCCGAACATTTCCCGCACCTGGTAGATGTGCCAATGATCCGCAGCCCCCATATCTGGGAATGCACGCGCTTCTGCCTTGCCCCGTGTGCGCCGGGCCACGTGTCGGCGGCGCTGATGCTGGGCGGGCTCGAGGCCGGCCTGCGGTTGGGGCTGAGCCACGCGGTCGGCGTGTTCGACGAGCGCATGATCAAGGTCTATCGCCGCCTCGGCTGGCCGCCCGCCCCTCTGGGCAGCACCGGCGAGGGCCGCGACCGCATCTGTGCCGGGCTCTGGGCGTTCGAGCCCGAACTGCGCGCGCCGCTCGCCCGCCGGGCCGGGATCGCGCCGGACCTCGCGGCGCACTGGTACCACCGGGCCTTCGGGGAGGGGCCGCTTGCTCTTGCCGCATGACGACCGCGCGGCAAGGCTGGCGGGCGTGCGCCGGTCGGGCTAGGGTCCGCGCCATGTCGGTGCCCCAGCTCCAGTTCTCAGAAGACCAGGCGGAAGCCTTCGACCGCGTGACCGAGGCCCTGCGCGGCGCGGGCATCGACCTCGACAACGAGGCGCTGCGCCCGATGCAGGCGTCGAAAAGCCAGACGCTTGCCGTCATCGGCAAGGCCGGGTCGGGCAAGACGATGCTTCTGTCCCGCCTCTACCAGTCGCTGGTCGAGGCGGGGGTCGAGGTCGTGGGCGGCGACTACGAAGCGCGCAAGAAGCACGAGCGGCGCACCCTTGCCATCCTGGCCCCCACGAACAAGGCCGCCAGCGTCCTGCGCAACCGCAAGGTGCCCGCGACGACGATCCACCGCATCCTCTACACTCCGGTCTACGACCCGGAATACGAGAAGATCGCCGAGTGGCTGGCCGGCAACGAGGACCGTCCGACCATCGAGGGGATGAGCGACGAGGCGCTGAACCGCGCGCACGCCTTCTTCCAGACGCACGCCTCGATTCCCGGGGCGCTGGCGGCGGCGGGGCTGCGCGGGTCGGACTTCATCACGGGCTGGAAGCGGCGGGACGACCCGCTCGACATCGGGTTCGTCGACGAAAGCTCGATGCTCGACAAGCGCCAGCTCGAGGATCTGCAGGAGATCTTTCCTACCCTCCTGCTCTTCGGCGATCCGGCGCAGCTTGCCCCCGTGAACCAGTCGGGGACGATGGTGTTCGACACGCTGCCGGACGAGGGCAAGCTGGTGCTCAACCGCATCCACCGGCAGGAGCGTGACAACCCGATCCTCGACCTCGCCCACGCGCTCGCCGACGAGAACCTGACCTTCGAGGGGTTTGAGCGGATGGTCGAGGACGCGGCGCGCAAGGACGACCGGGTGGTTCTGGGCCAGCGGGTCGAATCCGACCTGATGGCGCGCTCGCCGGTGCTGGTCTGGCGCAACGCGACCCGCATCCGGCTGATCCACGCCTTCCGCAATGCATATGGCGCGCCAACCGACGCGCTGCTGCCGGGCGAGCCACTGATCTGCGACGGGATCGAGCTGCCGCTGAAGCACCGCAAGAAGCGCATCGACCTGGAACAGCGCGGGCTGATCAAGGGGGCGCAGGTGATCTGGCTGGGCCCCGGCAAGCGGCAGGGCTTCTCGCGCCTGCACGTCATTGGAGCCGAAGACCCGCAATTCAGCGCCGCCTCGATCGTGAAGATCGAGATGCCGGACGAGGAAGAGCCGTTCATCCCCTTCGCGGCCAACATGGGCGCGGCCTTCCTGCACGGGGCGGCGGTGACGATTCACAAGGCGCAGGGCTCGCAATGGCCGGTGGTGCAGGTCTTCGCGCCCGACCTTTATGCCGCGGCGCGCGTGGGGCGGATGGAGGCGGGAGTGCCGCTGTGGAAGCGGCTCGCTTATGTCGCCATCACCCGCGCCGAGGAAAAGCTGATCTGGGTGGTCCGCAACCGACTGGCCCGCCCGACCGAGCCGCTTTCGACAGAGGACCTGCGCGCCAAGCCCGCGCCGCTGAAGCTGGAGTCCGACACGCCCGAAGCGTGAGGCTCAGGTCCGCAGGTACCGGAACGCCGCCGACGCGCCCCACCCCGCCGCGATGGCGATGACGAGCGACAGGATGCCGTAGGCCAGGGGCCGCTCGTGGGCCAGCACGAACAGAAAGCGCTCCAGCCCGACCTTCTGCACAAAGATCGCGGTCGAATAATCGCTGACCACGTGCCCTTCGCGCGTCAGGAAGATGCGGACGTCGTAGTTTCCCTCGACCAGGTTCGCCGGCAGCACGACCGAGGTGTCGAACAGCGTCTGCTCGGTCACGTCCACGGTGCCTTCGTTGAACTGGTAAAGCCCCTGCCCCGACCTGATGCGGATCAGCGCCTCGGTAAAGCGGGTCGGATCCTCGACCTGCGCGCCGACGGCGCGGATGGCCCGCGGAACGGTGATGGCGTGGCGCAGGTCGTCGGTGTGGCGCAGCACCTCTTCGATCGGCCCGCTGGTGGCCACGGCGTAGAAGCTGGGCGCGGCGTCCACTTCCACGAATTCGGTGTTTACCCAGATCAGCGCCGTGCGCGATTTGCGGCGCACCGTCACCGGGCGGCTCGGCCCCGAGACCGTGATCACAACCTCGAGCGGCGGCTCCTCGATGATCGGCTCTTGCCGCTTCACCGCGCCGAAGACCAGTATCTCGGAGCCGTCGAAGTTCGCGGTGATCGAGATGCGACTCTGGCTCAGGCCGGCCACGACCTCCTCGGCCCGCACGGGCAGCGCGAGGCAGGCCAGCAGCAGGGCGAGCCGCAGCATCAGGCGCCCTCCGTCCCGAGCGAGTAAAGCTCGTTCGGCTCGATCAGCAGGTCGAGCGCGATCTTGCCGCAGACGGCCAATACCATGATCGCCAGCAGGATGCGCAACTGCTCGGCCTTCAGCAGCAGCCCGATTTGCGCGCCGACCTGCGCGCCGACCACTCCGCCGATCAGCAAGAGCAGCGCCAGCATCATGTCGACGGTGTAGTTCGTCGTCGCGTGCAAAAGCGTCGTGAAAGCCGTGACGAAGATGATTTGGAACAGTGACGTGCCCACCACGACCTTGGTCGGCATCCCCAGTAGATAGATCATCGCCGGCAGCATCACGAAGCCGCCGCCCACGCCCATGATCGCGGCAAGCACGCCGACGAACAGACCCACGAGAAGCGGCGGGATCACCGAGATATAGAGCCCCGAGGTCCTGAACTTCATCTTGAGCGGCAGGTTGTGCACCCAGTAGTGCTTGCGCCGCTGCGTGCGTCCGCCGGACTTCTTGGCCTTGCGGATGGCGTTCAGGCTTTCGATGAACATCAGCAGCCCGATGGTGCCCAGAAACAGCACGTAGCTGAGCTGCACCAGCAGATCGACCTGTCCCAGCTCGCGCAGAAGGGCAAAGACGCGCACGCCGATGGCCGAGCCGACGAGCCCGCCGATCAGCAGCACCGTGCCCATTCTGAGGTCCACCGTCTTTCGTTTCAGGTGGGCCAGCACGCCCGAGAACGACGAGGCGACGATCTGGTTGGCCTGCGTGGCCACGGCGACTGCGGGCGGGATGCCGATGAAGAACAGCAGGGGCGTGAGGATGAACCCGCCGCCAACGCCGAACATACCCGACAGGATCCCGACGATGCCGCCCAGGCCCAGCAGAAGGAAGATGTTCACCGAAACTTCGGCAATGGGCAAATAGACTTGCATCGGGCGGTCCGGCATTGGGCGCATGTCCTAGAAAGCACCGTTTGGCCGAAATTTCCAGCCCGAGCGGAAGAGGCCGCGTCGCGCGGGTCCGGGCATGGCGTGGGGGAACACCGGAGCTTATCGCTGGTCAGTCCGGGCCAGCGGCCGGCCACGCCTTGGAGCGGGCGCCAACCTGAGGCAGTCACGCCTCATGCAAGCGCAACGTCGTCATTCCCGCGGAAGCGGGAACCTTTCAACGTCAGCGCCAAGATCGGTGCGAAGCGGAAAGAGGCCCCCGCTTGCGCGGGGGTGACAGCGGGAGACCGGGGCCGCGCCCTGTCCGCTCCTCACGCGCCGCGCAGGAACCGCCGCAGCACTTTCTCCAGCTTCGCCGCGCCGAGCGGCGCCATGGCCTTGGTATGCTCGTGGCTGATCGCCTCGTCGCTCATGCCGGCGGCCATGTTGGTGATGGTCGAGATCGCGGCGGCCTTCAGGCCCAGGAACCGCGCCAGAATGACTTCGGGCACGGTCGACATCCCCACGGCGTCCGCGCCAAGGGTGCGGATGGCGCGGATCTCGGCCGGGGTCTCGAAGGAGGGACCGGAATACCAGGCATAGACGCCCTCGGGCAGATCGACCCCCTCGGCCTGCGCCGCCTCGGCCAGCCGCGCGCGCAGCGCCGGGTCATAGGCGTCCATCATCGGGACGAAGCGGGCGTCCGTCGGCTCGCCGATCAGCGGGTTGAGGCCCGAGAAGTTGATGTGGTCGTTCAACATCATCAGGCTGCCGGTCGGCATCTCGGGGCGCAGGCTGCCGGCCGCGTTGGTGGCGATCAGCGCCTCGGCCCCCAGCGCCTTGAGCACCTCGAGCGGCAGGCGCATCGCGTACGGCCTGCCGTGTTCGTAGTAATGCGAACGGCCGCCGAAGACGGCGACGCGCACGCCTTCGAGTTCGCCCACCACCAGCTTGGCGTTATGTCCCGAGACGCCGGTGCCCGGAAACCCAGGAAGCTGGCCATAGTCGATGGCCACGCCCTCGACCTGCTCGGCCAGCGCGCCCAGTCCCGACCCCAGGATCAGACCATAGAGCGGCGGCTCGGCTCCTGCCCGGTCGCGGATGAAGGCGGCGAGGTCCTCAGCGTTCCTTGACATAGGGCTTTCCTCCGGCACGGGGCGGGATCGCGCGGCCGACGAAGCCGGCCAGGATCACCACCGTCAGGATGTAAGGCAGGGCCTGCATGAACTGCACAGGCAGTTCGAAGCCCACAAGCTCGATGTTCTGGTACCGGTTGCCGACCGCCTCGAGCAGGCCGAACAGCAGGCACGCCCACAGCGCGTACCACGGCCGCCACTTTGCGAAGATCAGCGCAGCCAGCGCGATGAAGCCCCGCCCCGCCGTCATGTCCTTCACGAACCCGGCGGCCAGCCCGGTGGAAAGGTATGCGCCCGCGAGGCCGGTCAGCAGGCCCGCGATCAGGATCGAGGCATAGCGCAGCCGGACAACGGACACGCCGGCCGTGTCCACGGCTGCCGGGTTTTCGCCCACCGCGCGCAGGCGCAGGCCGAAGCGGGTGCGGAACAGCACGTACCACGACACCGGCACCGCCAAGAGCGCCACGTAGACAAGGATCGTGTGGCCCGAGATCATGTCCCAATAGATCGCGCTCAGCCCCGTCGGATCGCCGTCCCCGGCCCGTTCGGCGCGGAAGGCGTCACGCATCGCCACGGCGCCCGGCCAATCCAGAGAGTCGAAGCGCGCGTCGCCCGACAGCGATGGCGTGCGGCCGCCTTGGCTGAACCAGTCCTGCGCGATCAGCACCGTCATGCCCGAGGCAAGGAAGTTGATTGCCACGCCGGAAATGAGCTGGTCGCCCTTGAACGTGATCGAGGCCAGCCCGTGGATCAGCGAGAACAGGACCGCCGACACGATGCCCGCGCACAGGCCGATCCAGACCGACCCGGTCATCGCCGCCACGGCGGCCGAGAAGAAGGCCGAGACCAGCATCTTGCCCTCGAGCCCGATGTCGATGATGCCCGAGCGTTCGGAGAACAGGCCCGCGAGGCAGGCCAGCAGCAGCGGCGTCGCCAGGCGGATCGTCGAGTCGAGGATCTGGATGATCGTCAGGAAGTCCATGTGCTCACTCCGCCGGGGTGGTGCCGGGCTGCGGGTCGCGCTTGCCATAACGCAGGAACATCCGCTTGACCGGGTCGCGCACCATGTTGTCGAGTGCGCCGGTGAACAGGATGACGAGCGCCTGAATCACCACGATCATCTCGCGCGGGACGCTGGTTTCGAACTCAAGCTCGGCCCCGCCCTGGTAGAGCGCACCGAACAGGATGGCCGCCAGCAGGACGCCCACCGGGTGCGATCGGCCCATCAGCGCCACGGCAATGCCGACAAAGCCCGCGCCCAGCACGTTGTCCTGCAACAGGCGCTGCTGTTCGCCCATCACCGCGTTGACCGCCATCAGCCCCGCGAGCGCGCCCGAGATCAGCATCGCGAGCATCACGATGCGGAAGGGCGAGATGCCGGCATAGACGGCGGCGGACTCGGAATGGCCGAAGGCGCGGATCTCGTAGCCCAGCTTCGTGCGCCACATCAGCAGCCACACCAGCCAGCAGGCCAGAAGGCCCAGCAGGAACGCGATGTTGAGCGGCGAGCGCCCGAACTCGATCCCAACGGCGGCGAAGATGTCCCGCGCGTTGGGCAGGAATGTGCCGGGCGGGAAGCGCTCGGTCTCGGGCGCCATGCCGGGGGCCTTCAGCGTCTCGACCAGCAGATAGACCAGCAATGCCGAGGCGATGAAGTTGAACATGATCGTGGTGATCACGATGTGGCTGCCGCGACGCGCCTGGAGATAGGCGGGAATGGCCGCCCAGGCCGCGCCGAACAGCGCGCCGCCGATGACGGCCACGGGCAGCGCGAGGATCCAGTGCGGCCACGGGATGGCCAGGCAGACCAGCGCCACGCCGAGCGAGCCGATCTGCGCCTGCCCCTCGCCGCCGATGTTGAACAGCTTGGCATGAAATGCCACCGCCACGGCGAGGCCGGTGAAGATGAAGTTGGTGGCGTAAAACAGCGTGTAGCCCCAGCCATAGGTCGAGCCCACGGCGCCGCGCACCATGATCGCCATCGCCTCGAACGGGTCCTCGCCGATCAGCGTCACGACGATGCCCGACACGACCAGCGCCAGGACGAGGTTGATCAGAGGGATCAGGGCGACGTCGGCCCATTTCGGCATCTTTTCCATCACATCACCTTTCCACGGGCGTGGGCGAGGTTCTGTTCGACCTCGGCGGCGTCATGCGGCTTTTCGGTGTCCGAGATGCCGGCCATCAGCAGGCCCAGCTCGCGCTCGTCGGTTTCGGACGGCAGGCGCTCGCCCATGATGCGGCCGTCGAACATCACCGCGATGCGGTCGGACAGCGACATGATCTCGTCCAGCTCGACGCTGACCAGCAGCACCGCCTTCCCCGCGTCGCGCAGGGCCACGATCTGCTGGTGGATGAACTCGATCGCGCCGATATCCACGCCCCGCGTGGGCTGGCCTACAAGCAGAAGGTCGGGGTTCCGCTCGAGCTCGCGGGCGATGACGATCTTCTGCTGGTTCCCGCCCGAGAAGTTCTTGGCCGTCAGCCAGCAATCGGCGGGCCGGACGTCGAACTTCTCGATCTTGCGGCGGGCGTCATCGCGCAGGGCGTCGTTGTTCATCAGCCAGCCCCGGTTGTACTCGGGGTCGTCGTGATAGCCGAAGCCGACATTCTCCCACGCGTAGTAATCCATGATCAGGCCCTCGCGCTGCCGGTCCTCGGGCACGTGCGCGATGCCGCGCTTGCGCCGGGTGCGCGCGTCGGAGTGCTTGCCGGTCAGGTCGATCTCCTGGCCGTTCACGCGGATCGTGCCGGTGCCGGTGCGCATGCCGCCCAGCACCTCCAGAAGCTCGGACTGGCCGTTGCCGGCCACGCCCGCGACGCCCAGGATCTCGCCGGCCCGCACCTGCAGGTCGATGCCGCGCACGCGCTCGACGCCCTTGCCGTCGATCACGCGCAGGTTCTCGACCTCGAGTACCACGCGCCCGGGCTGGGCCGGTTCCTTGTCGACGCGCAGCAGGACCTTGCGGCCGACCATCAGCTCGGCAAGCTGCTCGGGGCTGGTTTCGGCCGTCTTGACCGTCGCGGTCATCTCGCCACGCCGCATGACGCTGACGGTGTCGGTGATCTCCATGATCTCGCGCAGCTTGTGCGTGATCAGCACGATCGTCTTGCCTTCGCGCTTGAGCCCTTCGAGGATGCGGAACAGGTGGTCCGCCTCGGCCGGAGTCAGAACGCCCGTCGGCTCGTCGAGGATCAGGATGTCGGCCTGCCGGTAGAGCGCCTTGAGGATCTCGACCCGCTGCTGCATCCCGACGCCAAGGTCCTGGATCAGCGCGTCAGGATCCACGTGAAGCTCGTATTCCTCGGAAAGTTGCTTGAGCAACTTTCTCGCCTTCGACAGCGACGGCGTCAGGCGGCCACCCTCCTCGGCCCCCAGCACGACGTTTTCCAGCACGGTGAAGTTCTCGACCAGCTTGAAGTGCTGGAACACCATGCCGATGCCGGCGGCGATGGCCGCCTGGCTGTCGGGGATCGGCGTGCGGTTGCCGTGGATGAAGATCTCGCCGCTGTCGGCCTTGTAGAAGCCATAGAGGATCGACATCAGCGTCGACTTGCCGGCGCCGTTCTCGCCGATGATGCCGTGGATCGTGCCCGGCATGACGCGGATCGAGATGTCCTTGTTCGCCTGGACGGGGCCGAACGCCTTCGAGATGCCTTTGAGCTCGATCGCGGGGGCGGTCGCTTGGTTCATGAGCTGAATCCGATCGGTCGCGCGACCCGTTCTCTGGCGTTCGGGTCAGAAGGATGACGGGCCCCGCGCGGCGCACGCGTCGCGAACGGCGACGGGGCGTGGTCCGTTTGGCCCCGGCGGGCCGTCCGCGTCAAGGGGGCCGCTGCGTCCCATCGCGGATGAAAGAGGCCCGGAGCGGGCGGCTGCGCCCCCGCTCCGGGCCGGTGCCATGCCATTCGGGGGCGGTCCGGGATCGTTCCCCGCATGCGCCGCGCCCGGCCGGCCCGATCGATCACTCGACCGGGCAGCTGTCGGTGGCGGTGTAGTCGTGCACCTCGATCTCGCCCGAGATGATCTTCTGCTTGGCCTCTTCGACGGCGGCGCTCATCTCGTCGGTAATCAGCGCCTCGTTATGCTCGTCCACGGCATAGGCCACGCCCTCGGACTCGAGGTCGAGCACCTGCACACCGGTTTCGAATTTGCCTTCGGCGGCCGACTGGAACGCGTCGTAAACGGCGTTGTCCACACGCTTGACCATCGAGGTCAGGACCGAGCCCGGGTGCAGGTAGTTCTGGTTGCTGTCCACGCCGATGGAATAGATGCCCTCGTCCGCCGCGGTCTGGAGCACGCCAACGCCGGTGCCTCCGGCTGCGGCATACACCACGTCGGAGCCCTGGCTGATCTGGGCGCGGGTCAGCTCACCGCCCTTCACCGGGTCGTTCCAGGCCGACGGGGTGGTGCCGGTCATGTTCTGAATGACCTCGATCTCGGGATCGACCGCCTTGACGCCCTGCACGTAGCCACAGGCGAACTTCCGGATCAGCGGGACGTCCATGCCGCCGACGAAGCTGACGGTGCCCGTGTCAGACGCCATGCCGGCCAGCATGCCGACGAGATACGAGCCCTCATGCTCCGAGAACACGATCGACTGCACGTTCGGCTGATCGACGACCGAGTCCACGATGGTGAAGTTCGTCTCGGGATAATCGGGCGCGACCTTCTCGAGCGTCGAGGCGTTGGCGAAGCCCAGGACGACCACCGGGTTCGCACCACGCTCGGCCATGCGGCGCATGGTCTGCTCGCGCTGCGCCTCGGACTGAAGCTCGGTCTCCATGTAGTCGCCGCCGGTCTCTTCGACCCAGCGCTGCGCACCGGTATAGGCGCTTTCGTTGAACGACTTGTCGAACTTGCCGCCGAGGTCGATGATCAGGCCCGGCTCGGCCATCGCGACACCGGCGCTGAGCGCCACGGTCGCGGCCGCGCCGAGGAATTTGTGCATCAGGGTCATTCGGGTCTCCCAGGGTTTATCAGCCTTGGAGCGGGGGGCGCGGGACGCGCCGCCCGCCCGTGAAACGCGTAGATCCGCTTCAGATCATTGGCAGATAAGGCCGCAGCCCCGGGAGGGGGTCAACAGGTTTTTCCCGCCCGCGTGGTGCACGCGGCGGCACATGCCCGTGAATTGAGCGTGTGACGTGCGGTCACCCGGCGCCGAGGTGACGGTGCATCAGTACCGCGTCCACCGCGCCGCCCTCGGTCACCCGGTAGTAGCGCGGTCGGCAGCCCGTTTCCGCCCACCCGGCACGAGCATAAAGCGCCCGCGCGGCGGCGTTGTCGGCGGCGACTTCCAGGTGCGCCTCGACGGCATCGCGGGCGCGGGCCTCGGCCTCGAACGCCGCGAGCGCCCGCGCGCCCAGTCCCTTGCGCCGGTGGGCGGGATCGACGGCAAGTGTCAGCAACTCGGCCTCTCCGGCCACGGCGCGCCCGAGGGCGAAGCCGTGCGGGACGGTGACGAGGAAGACGCCGGGCAGAGTCAGGAGGTCCGCGAACTCGGTCGCGCTCCACGGTCGCGGAATCCGCATTGCCACAGCGTGCAGCGCGGCCAGCTCTGCTGGTGTCATGGCAGGATCAGCGGCGCCGGGTCACGCGGCGGCGCGGCGTCGGCGGGACGCACATAGAGCGGCGCGGGGCGCCCGCTCTCGGCTCCGTCCGCCAGCTTCCGCGCCGCGATCTCGGCGATGCGGGCGGGCAGCACCGGCGGTTCCGCTTCGACAGGTTCACCCTTCAGCCGCTCGGCCAGCCGCGGCGCGGCCGGCCCGACAAGCCGCAGGCCGTCCCGCCTCAGGTCGTCCACCGGCGCGTCCGGCTGAAGCAGGCGCGGCGCACCGCGGCTCCCGTCCGCTTCGAACATCTGGACGAACGCCTGCTCGCGCGGGGCGTCCAGGCAGATGAGGCAGGGCGCGTCGGCTGCCCAGACCTCGAAATTCGAGACACCGACCGCCGGCACGCCCAGCGACAGCGCCAGTCCGCGCGCGGCGGCGACAGAGATGCGGATGCCGGTGAAGTTACCCGGCCCGACGCCGACGGCGATGGCGTCGAGGTCACGCCAGCCAAGCCCCTGCCCGGCCAGCACCTCCTCGAGCAGCGGCATCAGCCGCTCGGCCTGTCCGCGCGCCATGGACTCTTCCCGCACGTCGAGCAGCGAACCGTCCGAACGCAGCGCGGCCGCGCAATGCGCGGCCGACGTGTCGAATGCAAGGATGGTCGGAGACGTCATCAGACGGCGACGGGACGCACCTCGACCACTTCCGGGATGTAGTGGCGCAGCAGGTTCTCGATGCCCATCTTCAGGGTCAGCGTCGACGACGGGCAGCCCGCGCAGGCACCCTGCATGTGCAGGTAGACCACGCCGCGGTCGAAACCGTGGAAGGTAATGTCGCCGCCGTCCTGCGCCACGGCCGGGCGCACGCGAGTGTCGAGCAGTTCCTTGATCTGGCCCACGATCTCGGCATCCGGGCCGTCATGCGCGGCATGGCCGCTCTCGGCCGCCTCGCCTTCCATGATCGGTGCGCCGGACTGGAAGTGCTCCATGATCGCGCCCAGGATGGCAGGCTTCACGTGGTCCCATTCGACCGGCTCGGCCTTGGTCACGGTGACGAAGTCGTTGCCGAAGAACACGCCGGTGACACCGTCGATCGCGAAAAGCCGCGACGCGAGCGGCGATTTCCCGGCCGTCTCGGCGCTGGGGAAGTCAGCGGTGCCGGCCTCGAGCACGGTCTGGCCGGGCAGGAACTTCAGGGTCGCCGGATTCGGCGTGGATTCGGTCTGGATGAACATGCGCGCCTCCTGTCTGGACACTCATATGCGGAGCGGCCGGCGCCCTGTCAAGTTTTAGAAGCGTTCTAATCTGGGTGCGCCGCCGAATATCCCTCAGGCGCCGTAAAGACCGCCCCACCGCGCCAGCAGCGCCCGCTGAAGATTGCGCGACCGGCCGATCCAGTACCGCCCGCCCTCGGGCCGTTCGCGCTGCGACGGCGCGAGCGCGTCGCGCCGGGGCACGTCGGCGCAGAAGATGGCGAAGGCCAGTTCGCGCCCGTTCGGCGCCGTCTCGAAACCCGTAAGCGCCGAGACGAAGTTCAGCGTGCCGGTCTTGGCCGCGACCTCGACGCCCGGCATCGCCTCAACCGGAAACGGCTTCATCAGGTCGCGCAGGCGGCTGTCGGGGCCGGCCTTCACCATCGCCTTCACCATGTCGGCGGCGCTGATGCGGGAATCGTCGCCGAGGCCGGAGTGATCCTCGAACGCGGCCGAGCGCGCCAGCATCGTCTCGCCCAGCCAGCCGCTCATGTGCCCGGCCGAGGCGGCGAGCGTCGGCACCTCGCCCATCCGGCGGCGCGAGGCGGTCAGGCCCACGATTTCGGCCGTGAGGTTGGTGGAGTACTCCATCATGTCGCGCAGGATGTCGGAGAGCGGCGCACTCAGGTGCTCGACCAGCACCTCGCCCTCGTCCGACTGCGCCCGGCCGGTTTCCTGCCCCAGCTGGATGCCGTGTGAGCGCGCGAGGGTGCGGAACACCTCGGCCGCATAAAGCGCCGGGCGACGCACCGGCAGCCAGCGCGCGCCGCCGCCGCCCAGCGCGCCGCGCGCGACGGTCCAGGCGTCGGCGTCGCCCGTGTCGGTATAGGTGTAGACGGGTGTGCGGCGGTCCACGACTTCCATCTGCGCCACGCTCACGCCGGGGCGGAAGCGGGCGTCGCGCGCCTCGATCGACACCTCGTAGGTGTCCTTCGTCCGCTCCCACCCGAAGTAGACGCGGTTGAAGTTCAGGTTGAGCCC
The DNA here is from genome assembly GCF_900115595.1 of Tranquillimonas alkanivorans. Taxonomy (GTDB): domain Bacteria; phylum Pseudomonadota; class Alphaproteobacteria; order Rhodobacterales; family Rhodobacteraceae; genus Tranquillimonas; species Tranquillimonas alkanivorans. The sequence continues at coordinate 196,571 of NZ_FOXA01000005.1, read as the reverse complement.
GCTGATCGACGGGTTGTAGGCGACGTGGTCCGGCTGCTCGGCGTCGACCTCGCGCACCTCGGGCAGCGCGCCGGTCCAGATACGGAATGTGCCGGTGATCTCGCGCAGCCCCGCCTCCTTCAGCGCGGCGGCCATGTCGCCCAGCGCGTCGGTGTCGAGCGTGGGGTCGCCGCCGCCCGCGAGGATCAGGTCACCCTCGAGCCGGCCGTCGACCAGAGGCCCGGTCGCCACCAGCCGGGTCGCGAAGCGGAAGTCAGGGCCCAGCGCGTCCAGCCCGTACAGCGTCGTCAGCGCCTTCGCCGTGCTCGCCGGCGGCTGCGGCAGAAGCGGCGCGCGGGACTCCAGGATCTCGCCCGTGCCCGCGTCTGCGACGGCGAAGCTGACCCGGCCGCCCAGGTTCGCCGCGTCCACGAGGTCGCCGGCCGAGGGGATCAGCGCCTTGCGCAGCTCGGGGTCGCGGGCCAGCGGCCTGGGTGAGGTCGCCGGCGCGTTCGCCAGAACCGGCTGCGCCGCCCCCGCCAGGAGCCCCGCCATCATCGCGCGCCGCGTCAGTGTCATGCGCCGTCTCCTTCGCCGATCCGCTTCATTGTGCCCGCCGCCCCATGCGGGGCAACCCTAGCGTGTCCATCCGCCGCGGGCGCGGATCGCCGTGGAGCTTTCCCCGCGCATCGGCATGTTCACGAAACACCAGGCCGGCGTGGGCGTCCGTGGAAGAAGGTGCGACCGCCGCGGGGACAGCCGCGCGTGGCGGAACGCCGAGGCGGCGGGCGACATGCGCGCCGCGAGCCCCTGCCCCGGCCGCGCCAGCACCCCCACCGGGACGTTCCGCATGATCCATCGCCAGTTGTCCCACCGGTGCAGCGTGGCCAGGTTGTCCGCCCCCATCAGCCAGACGAAGCGCACGCCGGGATAGGCGTCATTCAGCCTGCGCAGGGTCTCGGCGGTGTAGCGCGTGCCCAGCCGCGCCTCCAGATCGGTGACGGTCACCTTCGGGTGATCCATCACCGCCCGCGCCTGCGCAAGCCGACGCGCCAGCGGCGCCGGCCCCTCGCGCTTGAGCGGGTTGCCGGGCGACACCAGCCACCAGACCCGGTCGAGCCCGAAGCGCTTGACCGCCTCGCGCGTCAGGTGGACGTGTCCGCCATGGGCCGGGTCGAACGACCCGCCCAGCAGGCCCACCGCCTGCCCGGGCCGCGCCACGGGCCATCCGGGACCGCGGTCACCCATCGGCCGGCCTGGCGTGCGCCGCATGCCGCGGGCGAAACGATCCTTCGACGAAGGATCGCGCGCGCCCGTGGCGCGCCCCGATTTTTCGACCAAAAATCGGGGCCTCCGGCGGGAGTATTTCGGGCAAGAGGATGCGCAGGGCTCAGACGCCCTCGGACGAGCGCGCCCAGAGGTTGATGTCCTCTTCCTGCGCGACGGCGTCGATCTCGGCGAGCTCGTCCCGGGTAAACACGAGGTTGCCGACCGCTCCGGCGCAGTCGCTCACCTGTTCAGGCCTGGAGGCGCCGATGAGCGCGGTGGTGATGCCCTCGCCCCTGAGGACCCAGGCAATCGCCATCTGCGCCAGCGTCTGGTCCCGCCGCTCGGCGATGGCGTTGAGCTTGCGGATGCTTTCGATGGCGGCGTCGGTGATCCATCCCTCGGACAGCGACTTGCCCTGCGCCGCGCGGCTGCTCTCGGGAATGCCGCCGAGGTATTTCTTCGTCAGCATCCCCTGCGCCAGCGGCGTGAAGGCGATGGAGCCGACGCCGAGCTCCTTCAGCGTGTCCTTCAGCCCGTCGCGTTCCACCCAGCGGTTGAGGATGTTGTAGGACGGCTGGTGGATGAGGCAGGGCGTGCCGAGGTCTTCGAGGATCGCCACCGCCTCGCGCGTACGCTGGGAGTTGTAGGACGAGATGCCGGCGTAGAGCGCCTTGCCCGAGCGCACGATCTGGTCGAGCGCGCCCATCGTCTCCTCGAGCGGCGTGTCCGGGTCGAACCGGTGCGAGTAGAAGATGTCGACGTAATCCACGCCCATGCGCTTGAGCGAAGCGTCGCACGAGGCGATCAGGTACTTGCGGCTGCCCCACTCGCCGTAGGGGCCGGGCCACATGTTGTAGCCCGCCTTCGACGAGATGATCAGTTCGTCCCGGTAGCCGCGGAAATCCGTCGCCAGGATCTCGCCGAAGGCTTCCTCGGCCGAGCCCGGCGGGGGGCCGTAATTGTTGGCGAGGTCGAAATGCGTGATGCCGTGGTCGAAGGCCGTGCGGCAGATGTCGCGCTTGGTCTGGTGAGCGAAGTCGTGGCCGAAGTTGTGCCACAGGCCCAGAGACACGGCCGGCAGCTTGAGACCGGAATTTCCGCAGCGGCGATAGACCATCCGCTCGTAGCGGTCTTCGGCTGGAACGTAATTCATCCGGTCCTCCTCGCGTCCGTTTCAACGCGAACAGGTGTCGGCGCGGGCGGCGCGGATGTCAATTCGCCTCCCCCTGCGCCACCGCAGGGGGATCGACCGCGCTGCCGTCGCTGAGGAAACTGCCCAGCACCCGCAGCGCCGGAACGTGGTCGCAGACGACCTTGAGCAGGACGAGGAACGGCACCGCCATCAGCGCCCCCGGCACACCCCAGAGCCAGGCCCAGAACATCACCGTCAGGAACACCGCCACGACGTTCAACTCGAGCCGCCGGCCCACCAGCATCGGCGTGACGAACTGCCCCTCGAACGCGGTCAGCGCGAAGTAGACTAGCGGCACCACCAGCGCGTAGCCCAGCGAGTCGTAGGTCAGGATGGCCACGATGGCGGAGGCCGCGACGCCCACCATCGCGCCCAGGAACGGCAGGAAGTTCAGCAGGAACGCCGCCACGCCCCAGAGCCAGGCCAGCGGCATGTTCAGAAGATGCATCGCCAACCCGATGCACAGGCCCAGCCCCGCGTTGATCAGGGTGATCGCTCCCAGATATCGCGAGATCTGGCGTTCGATGTCGCGCACGATGGTCAGCGCCTGCTTCTTTTCGTGCAGCGTGGTGAGCGCGTTGATGATCCGCCGCTGGATCGCGTCCGAGGCCGCGAGCAGGAACATCGACAGGATCATCGCGACGAACAACGCCGTGCCCGCGCTGGCGACGCTGCCCACGGCCGCACGCAGAAGGCCGCTCGATTCGCGCACCTGGACCTGCTGCACGCCCGGCTCGCCGTCCCCTTCGGTGATCTTCTCGACCTGTTCGCTGGCCTCCTGCACCTGCTCGACCGAGGCCATGACCGAGCGCAGCTTCGTTTCCAGCCGCGCCCCCACGGTCGGCGCCTCGCGCACCACGCGGGTGAGCGGGCCGCTCATGGCGTAGACGCCGAGGGTCGAGGTGACGGCTATGCTGGTCACCAGCACCACCGCCGAAATGGGACGCGGCACCCCCCGGCGATAGAGCCAGCGCACCACCGGCGACAGCGTCAGCGCGATCAGCACGCCCAGCACAATGGGCAGCAGCACGTCCTTGGCGAAGTAGGTGGCGGTGAACACCGCCATCAGGAAGATGCCCAGCAGGAAGCGTTCGATCTTGCGCAGGGAGCGCGCGATGTCGTCGACCGCGCGCCGCTGCGGGGGCGTGCTGTAGCGTTGCTCGGGTTTTGTCACGGGCGCGTCCTCGGGGTCCGAGGATCAACGTAGCGCGAAACGGCGGGTTCCGGTGATCACATCTGGTGCCGCGCGGGCACCGCTTTCCGGTTTGCCAGCGCCCCTGCCCCCGAATACACAGGGCGCTGACATTTTCCGACCAGCCCCGGAGGACCCCAGATGGCCAAGTATCAGTACGTCTACCACATGGACGGCGTCTCCAAGACCTATCCCGGTGGCAAGAAGACGTTCGAGAACATCCGCCTGTCGTTCCTGCCCGGCGTGAAGATCGGCGTCGTCGGCCCCAACGGCGCAGGTAAATCGACGCTGCTGCGCATCATGGCCGGCATCGACAAGGACTTCTCGGGCGAGGCCTGGGCGGCCGAGGGGGCGCACGTGGGCTACCTCCCGCAGGAGCCCGAGCTCGATCCCGACCTCGACGTGCGCGGCAACGTCATGGAGGGCGTGAAGGCCAAGCGCGAGATCCTCGAGCGCTACAACGAGCTGGCCATGAACTACTCGGACGAGACGGCCGAGGAGATGGCGAAGCTGCAGGACGAGATCGACGCGCAGGACCTGTGGGACCTCGACAGCCAGATCGACGTGGCGATGGAGGCCCTGCGCTGCCCGCCCGACGACGCCATGCCCGACCAGCTTTCGGGCGGCGAGAAGCGCCGCGTGGCGCTGTGCCGGCTGCTGCTGGAACAGCCCGACATGCTGCTTCTGGACGAACCGACCAACCACCTGGACGCCGAGACCATCGCCTGGTTGCAACAGCACCTGATCGACTACAAGGGCACCTGCCTGATCGTCACCCACGACCGTTACTTCCTGGACGAGATCACCGGCTGGATGCTGGAGCTCGACCGCGGCCGGGGCATCCCGTACGAGGGCAACTATTCCGCGTGGCTGGAACAGAAGGCCAAGCGGCTCGAGCAGGAGGCGCGCGAGGACAAGTCGCGCCAGAAGACGCTCGAGCGCGAGCTCGAGTGGATGCGCCAGGGCGCGAAGGCCCGGCAGGCCAAGCAGAAGGCCCGGATCAACGCCTATAACGAACTCGCCAACCAGACCGAGCGCGAGCGGGTCGGCAAGGCGCAGATCGTCATCCCCAACGGCCAGCGGCTGGGCTCCAAGGTGATCGAGGTCGAGGGGCTGAAGAAGGCCAAGGGCGACAAGCTGCTGATCGAGGACCTGTCCTTCTCGCTGCCGCCGGGCGGCATCGTTGGCGTGATCGGCGCCAACGGCGCGGGCAAGACCACGCTGTTCCGCATGCTCACCGGGCAGGAGCAGCCGGACGAAGGCAGCATCGAGTACGGCGACACGGTGGACCTGTCCTATGTCGATCAGTCGCGCGACGCGCTCGATCCGAACAAGACCGTGTGGGAAGAGATCTCGGGCGGGGCCGAGCTGATCCCGCTGGGCAATGCCGAGGTGAACTCCCGCGCGTATTGCGGGGCGTTCAACTTCAAGGGCGGCGACCAGCAGAAGAAGGTGGGCCTGCTTTCGGGCGGTGAGCGCAACCGGGTTCACATGGCCAAGCTGCTGAAGTCCGGCGGCAACGTGCTTCTGCTCGACGAACCGACCAACGACCTCGACGTCGAGACGCTGCGCGCGCTCGAGGACGCTCTGGTGGACTTCGCGGGCTGCGCCGTCGTGATCTCGCACGACCGCTTCTTCCTCGACCGCATCTGCACCCACATGCTCGCCTTCGAGGGCGAGGCCCACGTGGAATGGTTCGAGGGCAACTTCGAGGAATACGAGGAAGACAAGAAGCGCCGCCTGGGCGACGACGCGCTGGAGCCGAAGCGGATCAAGTACAAGAAGTTTGCGAGGTGAGGGGTAAATGGTAGCGCACGTACGGGGTAGACTTTCGACCGAAGCGTTTTCGAGGACTTGATCGCTGACGTTCGGAAAGGCGAGATTAAGGTACCTAAGTTTCAGCGGCCTTTTGTGTGGAACGATGAACAGGCACTTAAGCTGGTTGACAGCATCGCTCGCGGCTATCCAGTCGGAAGCGTTCTACTCTGGCGCACGACAGAGAAACTCAAGTCTGAGCGTGAGCTAGGACGATTTCGCCTTCCTGAAACGGACGAGATGACGCCCACAAAGTATGTCCTAGACGGGCAACAGCGCATCACCGTTATATACTCTGCGCTTGGCGCCGCAGCAGCGGAAACAGGGTTTTCTCCGATCTACGATCTTCGCAAGGAAGAATTCGCCACAGAGCCAGAGAATCGAGAAAAGCACCATTTCCCTCTGCGGTTCGCCTACAGAACCACCGATCTGCTCAATTTTCGAACCGAACTACAACGCCTTGAGGACAGCGGGGAGCTTCAAGAGCGCCTAGACTCTCTAATAGGTGCAGTCACTGGGTATCGCATTCCAGTGGTCGAACTTCGGGACCTTAGTGTTGAGGAAGTTTGCCCTATCTTCGAGCGCATCAACAGCTCAGGAACACGACTTTCAACCTTCGACCTAGTCGCCGCCGCAACTTGGTCTCAAACTTTTGATCTTGCAGATCACGCTCAGACTATCTCAGACGAGCTAAAGCCCAAGGGATTTGCAGGAATTACCAACGAAACGATTCTGAAATGCATCTCAGCGCAATTGATCTCCTCCGTAAAGAAGGAGGATGTACTGAAACTGCGCGAACAGGAAGAAGGCAAGATTGAATCCGCGACCTCTGAAACAAAAGAGGCGTTGAGGAAGACAATCGACTATCTTCAGAAAGACTTCGGCATCCAAGCGATGTCCTTCATGCCATATGACGCCCATATGATATGCATGAGAAAAATTTTCAGCGAAGAGAAGAACCTCACCGCAGTACAAAACAGGAGACTTCGGCAGTGGTTCTGGCGCACCGCTTTCTCCCAACACTTTCGAGGCGCATCTGAAGCCTTCGTCACCTCTTCAATCGGGAGCGCAATTGCTTGGATCCTGCGTGGCGAAGGTGCCGCTGATCATTTCGGGCAAGCACCGAAAGCTGACGCAATAAGATCGACAAAGTTTCATTTTCGTGCGGCCATTGCTAAGGCATTTGTGATCGCATTGGCAAAATCAGGTCCGCGCAATATCACGAACGGCGCAGCAGTGGACTTGGTAGATGCTTTATCTACATACAACAACAAGCAGTATCACCACATCTACCCGCAGGCTTGGCTCAAGGCAGAGAAAATCACGAACATCGACTCTCTTTCCAACATCTGCATGCTTTCCGCCTCCCAGAACAACAAGGTTTCAGACACGCCACCGCACGAGTACTTGCCGGCAGCGATAAATGAGTTGGCTTCTGAAGCCGAAGGCGTGTTCGCATCGAACCTAATGCCGTCGCCAGAGGTTACCGACTACTCGACGCTCACATACGACGACTTCTTGGCAGCGCGCTCTGAGGAGATTGCTAGGCACGTTGAGAGCTTGTGCAACGGAGACCTGTGAGGCAGCAATCAGACTGCACTAGGTTACCTACCCCGCAAACCCCACGATCGCCTCTGCCCTGACCGCCCCCGACTGGCGGGCCGTCTCCCGCCCCCGCTCGAAGCGGAGCATCGTCGGGATGCCTCGGATGGCGTAGCGGGCGCCGGCCTGGGGGTCGGCCTCGGTGTTCAGCTTCACCAGGCGGGCGCGGCCCTTGAGCGTCGTGGCGGCCTTGGCGAACTCGGGCGCCATCATCCGGCAGGGGCCGCACCAAGGCGCCCAGAAGTCCACCACCAGCGGCAGCTCGTCCGTCTTCGCCGCCTTCTGCAGCGTCGCCAGGTCCACCTCGGCCACCTTGCCCGAGGCCAGCCCCGCGCCGCAGGTCCCGCATCTCGGCCCTTGCTCCAGCCGCTCGGACGGCACGCGGTTCACCTGGCCGCAATCGAGGCAGACGAGTTTGACGGTAGACATGGGCGGGCTCCTGTAACGCATTCCGTTCGGAAGATGTGTTGTGGGCGGGGGAGGTGCAAGGGTGGTGTTCAGCTTCCCGGTGGCGTCCGTGGCGGTGCGCGATGGCGGGTGGTGGGAGGTCCCCACTTGCGTGGGGATGACAGGGGGATGCCCACCGTTTCCCCCGGTGTCACCCCCCGCGCAAGCCGGGGCCTCCCCGGCACACGCAATACGGTAGCCCCCCCCTCACCCCCACAATTGACAGCTGTCAACTCTCCTCGACGAACTCCGACGCGGACAGCTTGCGCGGCTCGCTTTCGACCGACTGCGCCGGCGCGATGGAGTCGCGGGCCGAGACGACGCCCATCGCCTCGAACTTCCGCGCCGAGGGCAGGATGCGCCCTTCCAGAGATCCGACCGCCTTGTTGTAGTGCTCCACCGACTGGCCGAGCGAGCGGCCCACCCGCTCCAGGTGCCCGGCAAAGGTGCCCAGGCGGTCGTAAAGCTCCTTGGCCAGCTTCTGCACCTCGACCGCGTTCTCGGCCATCTTCTCCTGCTGCCAGCCATAGGCGATGGCCTTCACCAGCGCCATCAGCGTGGTTGGCGTGGCGATGAGCACTTTCTTCTCGAAGGCGAACTCGATCAGGCCCGGGTCGGCCTCGACCGCGGCCGAGACGAAGGTCTCGCCGGGGATGAACATCACGATGAAGTCGGGCGTGGTGGGGATGTTGTCCTGGTACGCCTTCGACGCCAGCACCTGCACGTGCTTGCGGACGTGGGCGGCGTGCAGGCGCAGCTTTTCCTGCTGGAGGTCCGGCGTCTCGGCCTCCAGCGCATCCAGATAGGCTTCGAGCGGCGTCTTGGCGTCCACGACGATGCTCTTGCCACCGGGGATGTGCACGACGGCGTCGGGGCGGCGCACACCTCCGTCGGTGTCGATGGTCTTCTCCAGCACGTAATCCACGCGCTCGGCCATGCCCGCCATCTCGAACACCTGGCGCAGCTGCATCTCGCCCCAGCGGCCGCGGGTCTTGGGCGCGCGCAGGGCCTGGACGAGCTTGCGCGTCTCCAGCCCCAGCGACTTCTGCCCGTCCGTCAGCTCGCGCACCTGCGCCCGGATCGCACCGTAGGCCTCGTTACGGGCCTTCTCGATCTCCTTGATCTGTTGATCGAAAGCGCCGAGCTTCTCGTCCAGAGGCTTGACGAGGTTTTGGATCGCTTCCTCGCGCTTCTTCAGGTCGGCGTCGGCGGCCTGGCTGTGCTTCTGGAACCGCTCGGTGACGAGGCCCAGGAACCGCTCGGAGTTGGTCTGCAGCACGCCCGAGGCCAGCTTGGCGAAGCGGTCCTCGAGGTCGGCCTTCATGCCGCGCAACTCCTCCAGCCGCGCCTCGTGGGCCTGGCGGGTGGTGTGGAGTTCCGATTCCAGACGGTGGCGGTGGCGCGTCTCGTCATTCCTCTCCTCGCGGACCTCGCGCAGTTCGGCCTCGACCTGCGGCAGCCGTTCGGCCTGCGCACGCGTGGCGGCGAGTTCCTCGCGCACGCGGCGCAGGGCGTCGAGTTCACGCCGCTGTTCGCGGATCGTGCCGCCGCGCGACATGGCGAGGGCGGAGGCGCCGACAAACAGCAGCGCGAGCGCGCCGCAGGCGGCGAGGTACAGTTCGGGGTCGAGCGCGAGCGCCTGTTGCAGCATCGTGTCCTCAATGTCCGCCCCTCTGCCGGGGGCTCAGGTGCGGCCGAAAAGCCGCTCGATATCGCCGAGTTTCAGTTCGACGTATGTGGGACGGCCATGGTTGCACTGGCCGGAATGTGGCGTCGCCTCCATCTCGCGCAGAAGCGCGTTCATCTCCTCCCCGCGCATCCAGCGGCCCGAGCGGACCGAGCCGTGGCAGGCGACGCGGGACAGCACCGCCTCGATCCGGGCCTGCACGGTCAGGCTTTCGCCGAGGTCGTCAAGCTCGTCCAGGATGTCGCGCAGCATCGCCTTCGCATCGACGTGCCCCAGGATCGCGGGCGTCTCGCGCACCGCGACCGCACCGCCACCGAAGGGCTCGACGACCAGGCCGAGCCGGGCGAGGTCGCCGGCCATGTCCAGGAGTCGCCCGGCGTCGCCCTCGGACAGCTCCACGATCTCGGGGATCAGCAGGGCCTGGCTGGCGACGCCGTTCTCGGCCATCTGCTTTTTCAGCTTTTCATAGACCAGCCGCTCGTGCGCGGCGTGCTGGTCGACGATGACGATGCCGTCGGCGGTCTGGGCGATGATGTAGTTCTCGTGCACCTGCGCCCGCGCTGCGCCGAGGGGGCGCTCGGTGGCGGGCGGTTCGGCGCTCTCCGACGGCGCGTCCTCGACCACCGGCTCCACGCGGGCGCTGGTGCCGGCGAAGGAAGGTTCGGAGAAGGACGGCTCCGCGAAGCCCTGAGGCGCCGCCGGGGCCTGAGCGGCATAGGACGCGGTGCGCGCGCCGAGCGAGGGGCGATCCATCTGGTAGACGCGCGCGCCCTGCGGCTCGGGCCGCATGGCGCCCAGCGTCGCGCCGGCCACGGTGGTCGATGCGCGGTGCCCGGCCTCCGCCAGCGCGTGGCGCAGGGCCGAGACGATGAGCCCCCGCGCGACGCCGGGTTCGCGAAAGCGGACCTCGGATTTCGCGGGGTGCACGTTCACATCCACGCGCGTCGGCTCGCAGTCGATGAACAGCGCCGCCGCCGGGTGCCGGTCGCGGCTGAGGAAGTCGGCATAGGCCCCGCGCAGCGCGCCGTAGAGCAGCTTGTCCCGCACGGGACGGCCATTGACGAACAGGTACTGCGCCACCGCCGAGCCGCGGGAATAGGTCGGAAGCGCGGCGTAGCCCGCCAGCCGCAGCCCCTCGCGCTCGGCATCGACCTTCAGCGCGTTCTCGGCGAACTCCGCGCCCAGCACGCGGGCGAGCCGGCCATGCAGCGCGTCGAACAGGTCGCCGGTCTGCGCGTCGGCGCGGAACACGACGCGGCCTTCGCCGCCCCCGGTGACGTCGCGCAGCACGAATGACACGAAGGGCTCGGCCATCGCCAGCCGCTTGACCACGTCGCCGATGGCCTGCGCCTCGGCCCGGTCCGAGCGCATGAACTTCAGTCGCGCGGGCGTGGCGTAGAAGAGCTCGCGCAACTCCACCACCGTGCCGCAGTTCAGCGCCGCCGGGCGCACCGGGTCGAGCTGGCCGCCCGCGACCGACAGGACCGCTGCCTCGCCACCCGCCACGCGGCTGGTGACGGTCAGGCGGCCGACGGCGCCGAGCGAGGGCAGCGCCTCGCCGCGGAAGCCGAAGGACTGGATGTTGAGCAGGTCGGAGCCGTCGATTTTGGACGTCGCGTGGCGCGACAGCGCCAGCGGCAGATCCTCGGGCGACATGCCGCATCCGTCGTCCGTCACGCGGATCAAGGACTTGCCGCCGTCGGCATAGGCGATCTCGATCCGCCGGGCCTCGGCGTCGAGCGCGTTCTCGACCAGTTCCTTGACGGCCGAGGCTGGGCGCTCGACCACCTCGCCGGCGGCGATGCGGTTGATCGCGGCGTCGTCGAGTTGCCGGATGACGGGGCGAACTTGGCTTATGTTGGGTTGCGAAGCGGGCATACCACAACGACTAGCACGCCCGCCCACGATTCTGCCACCGGAGAAATCAGTTGGCGACGGTCTCGCCGTCCAGCCCCTCGGGCTCTCCGACCACCACGAAATGCAGGTCTTCGGGGCGGTATATGCGCTCGGCCACGCGGTTGGCCTCTTCCAGCGTCACCGCCTCGATCCTGTCGTTGCGGGTGGCGATGTAGTCGATAGGCAGGTCGTCCATCTGCATGCCCACCATGATGTCGGCGATGCGCCCGTTACCGTCGAACCGAAGGGGATAGGCGCCGGTGAGATAGGTCTTCGCGTCCTCCAGTTCCTTGGCGGTCACGCCGTCCTCGGCGATACGCTCCCACTCGTCGCGGATCACGTCGATCGTTTCGGACGCGCGGGCGTTGGCAGTCGACGCCTGCCCCAGGATCAGCTCGGCATGCTCCATCGGGGCGAGGTAGGTGCCGATGCCGTAGGTCAGGCCCCGCTTCTCGCGCACCTCTTCCATCAGGCGGCTGTCGAAGCCCGAGCCGCCGAAGATCTGGTTCACCACATAGGCGGGGAAGAAGTCGGGATCGTGCCGCTCGATCCCCTCGTGGCCGAACATGATGACCGACTGCGCCGTGTCCATGGGCACCACCGTCATGTCGGCGGTCAGCTGGAACTCGGCCTCGTCCGGCATCGGCGCGCCTTCCTCGGGCAGGCCGGCGAACAGATCGTCGAGCAGGCCGCGCAGTTCGTCGGGCGTGATGTCACCCACCGCACCGACATAGATGCGGTCGCGGGCCAGCGTGCGCTGGTGCGCCTCGACGATGTCCTCGCGCGTCAGGGCCGACACGCTTTCCACGGTGCCGCTGCGGTCCGAGCCGTAGGGGTGGTCACCGAAGGCCAGATCATCAAAGGTCTGGCCGGCCACAGCGTTCGGATCGGTGGCGTCCGAGCGGATGCCCGAGATCACCTGCTGGCGCACCCGCTCGATCGCATCCTCGTCGAAGCGTGGTTCGATCAGCGCCTTGCGCAGAAGCTCGACCGCCTCGTCGCGGTTCTCAGTCAGGAACTGGGTCGAGACGGCGATGGAGTCGTCATAGGCTGCGAACGAATAGCTGGCGGCCAGCGCCTCGCGCGCGGCGGCAAATTCCTGTGCGTCCAGGTCGGCCGCCCCTTCCTCGATGAGCGCCGTCATCAGGTTCACCGCGCCTCGCTCGCCCTCGGGGTCGAGCGAGGCGCCGCCCTTGAAGCGGATCTCGAGCGCAATGAAGGGCAGCGAATGCTCTTCGACCAGCCAGGCGGTGATGCCGCCGGGCGAGGTCACTTCCTGGATGTTCACGGCGGCGCGGGCGGGCAGCGCCGCGACGACGGCGAGCCCGAAGGCGAGTGCGAAACGGATCATTGGGTCACCTCTTCGGCGGCGGCCTCGGCCCCCTCGGGCGCGCGAAGCCAGCCGGTCACGGCGTTGTCACGGTCGAACACCTCGCGGCCGGCCGCGATGATGTCTTCCTCGGTCACGTTCTGCAGGATCTCGGGCCAGGCCTGCACGTCCTCGACGGTCAGGCCGCTGGTCAGCGCCTGCCCGTAGCGGCGGGCGCGGGCCTGCGCGCTGTCCTGCGCATAGATGTTCGACGCGCGAAGCTGCATCTTGATGCGGTCGAGCTGCTCGGGGTCAACGCCTTCCTCGAGGAACTCGGCCACCTCGCGGTCGAGCGCGGCCTCGGCCTCTTCCAGCGACACGCCGGGGGCGGGGACGATGACCAGCCCGAAGGTCGTGTCATCGAGCGACACGCCGCTGTAGAAGGCGGACGTATAGAGCGCGGTCTGCTCTTCGAACTGAAGCTCGCGGCCCAGGACCGAGGTCTGCGACGAGCCGCCCAGCACCTCGGCCAGCAGCGTCAGCGCCGCGGCCTTTTCCTGGTCGCCCGCGTCCCGCTCGGGGGCGAGGTAGGTGCGAATGACGTAGGGCTGCGCGATGCGCGCGTCCTCGTACACCATGCGCCGTTCAGCCAGTTGCGGCGGCTCCTGCGGGCGCTCGCGCTCGGGCAGGTTCTCGGTCGGCTCCAGCGGGCCGTAATGCTCTTGGGCCAGCGCCTTCACCTCTTCGGGGTCCACGTCGCCCGCGACGATCAGGATGGCGTTGTTGGGGGCATAGAACGTCTCGTAGAAGTCGAGCGCGTCCTGAAGGGTCAGGTTCTCGGTCTCGTGCATCCAGCCGATGATCGGCGTGCCGTAGGGATGGTTGAGGTACTGCGCCGCGCTGCGCTGTTCCGAGAACAGCGCGCCGGGGTCGTTCTCGGTCCGCTGGTTGCGCTCTTCCACGACGACCTGCCGCTCGGTCACGATGTCGGCCGCGTCGAGTTCGAGGTCGCGCATCCGGTCGGCCTCCATCTCCATCATCAGGCCAAGCCGGTCGGCGGCCACGCGCTGGAAATAGGCGGTGTAGTCGTAGGAGGTGAAGGCGTTGTCGGTGCCGCCCTGCGCCGCCACAATTTCCGAGAACTCGCCGGGGGCGAGGTCGTCGGTGCCCTTGAACATCAGGTGTTCGAGGTAGTGCGCGATGCCTGAGGTGCCCGCGGGCTCGTCGGCGGCGCCGGTCTTGTACCAGACCATGTGAACGACGACGGGGGCACGGTGATCCTCGATCACCACGACCTCCATCCCGTTTTCGAGCGTGAAGGTCGTCACCTCCTCCTCGGCCGCGCGCACGGGCAGCGTGGCGGCGAGGCTGGCGAAGGCGGCGAGAGCGAGGCTGCGCAGCATGGGCGTTCCCTGTGATCCGTCGGAAGTCACGGCACAATCTACGCCCGCCCTGCGCGGGTTCAATGCCGCCCGGTGCCACCTGTCGGGGTTGTGAGAGCCCGTGGGCGCTGTCGCACGCTCACGCAGCGCCTATTCGGCGGCGGCCTCCGGCGGCGGAGCGGCCGGGGTGCGCACGCCCGCGGCGCGGAAGCGCTCGAGCTCCTGGTACTGGTCCAGCGAATAGGGCTCGTAGGCGTCGAAGTAGGTGTTCATGCTGAACATCCGCTCGAACAGCAGGCCGCGGTGACGGCGGCGGTATTCGAGGTCGGCGGCGGCCAGGTCCTGGCGGATGCCGGGCTGCACGCCGAAGCGGGTGACGTAGTCCACGAGGCCCGGATCGCGCACGCCACCGCCCCGCCGCACCGCGGCCGGGCTGCCGCCAAGCGCCGCCACCGCGTCGGCCTCGGGCGTGGGATCGGTCAGGTTGCCGGCGCCCGGCGTGGGCGCGGGCAGCGCGGCGAAGTCCGGAGGCGACTGGAGCGGCTTGTTCGGCACGATGGCGAACTCGTCCGGGCCCCGGCCCTCGGCGCGCAGGTTCAGAAGCTCGGGTTCGCCCCCGCTTTCGCACCCAGCGGCCAGCAGAACCGCCAGCAGCGCCGCACCGATCTTGCCTGTCGTCGCGCCCATCGACGCCCTCCCCGCCTTCTTCGAGCCCGGTTTAGACCATCGTGCGCGGGTCGTCACGGGGTCTTTCCCCGGCCCGAGAACAGCACCAGCCCCAGCGCGCCCGCGAAAATCGCGATGTCGGCGACGTTGAAGGCATAGGGGTTCTCGATCCCGCAGCACGACATGTTGAGAAAGTCGGCCACCGCGCCATACAGCAGCCGGTCCACGACGTTGCCGATCGCGCCGCCGACCAGAAGCCCCGCCGACAGGAACGACCAGCGGCCGGGGCGGTCGCGGTTCATCCACCACAGGACCCAAGCCGAGATGGCAAGCGCCACCGCGATCAGCACCCAGCGCATCAAGTCGGCGTCATTGGACAGCAGGCCGAAGTTCACGCCCCGGTTCCACGCCATCCGCAGGTTCAGGAACGGCGGCAGCACGTCGATCTCGCCCACCGAGCGCAGGTTCAGCACGTGGACGACGATGACCTTCGTGATCTGGTCGAGGACGAAGACGACCGCCGCGGTCAGGAACAAAAGCCGCATGTCAGTGCCGGAAGTGGCGCATGCCGGTGAAGACCATCGCCAGCCCCGCCTCGTCGGCCGCGGCGATCACCTCGTCGTCGCGCATGGAGCCGCCCGGCTGGATCACCGCGGTCGCGCCGGCCTCGGCCGCCGTCAGCAGGCCGTCGGGGAACGGGAAGAAGGCGTCGGAGGCCACGACGGAGCCTTTCGTCGGCACCTCGGGCAGGCCCACCGCCTCGGCCATGTCCTGCGCCTTGCGCGCGGCGATGCGGGTGGAGTCGACGCGGCTCATCTGCCCCGCGCCCACGCCCACGGTCGCGCCGTCCTTGGCATAGACGATGGCGTTCGACTTCACGTGCTTGGCGACGCGCCAGGCGAACAGCATGTCGGCCATCTCCTCGTCCGACGGTGCACGCTTGGTCACCACCTTCAGGTCGTCGAGCGACAGGCGGCCGTTGTCCTTGTCCTGCACCAGGAACCCGCCCGAGACCTGTCGCAGCATCGTCCCCGCCTCGGCGGGGTTGGCGAGGCCATCCGTGGTCAACAGCCGCAGGTTCTTCTTGCGGGCGAACACCGCTTTCGCCGCGTCGTCCGCGCCGGGCGCGATGACGACCTCGGTGAAGATCTTCACGATCTCCTCGGCGGTCTGCTCGTCGAGCTTGAGGTTCAGCGCCACGATGCCCCCGAACGCCGAGGTCCGGTCGCAGTCGAAGGCGCGGGTGTAGGCGTCGATCAGCGTCTTGCCGCGCGCGACACCGCAGGGGTTGGCGTGCTTGATGATCGCGCAGGCCGGTCCGTCCTTGGGCAGGAACTCGGATACCAGCTCGAACGCGGCGTCGGTGTCGTTGATGTTGTTGTAGGACAGCTCCTTGCCTTGGTGCTGCACAGCACTCGCCACGCCGGGGCGGTCCGATCTGTCGCGGTAGAAGGCGGCCTTCTGGTGCGGGTTCTCGCCATAGCGCAGCGTCTGCGCCAGCGTTCCGGCGAAGGCGCGGCGGCGGGGGGCGGTATCCTCCAGCGCGCCGGCCAGCCAGGTGGACACGGCCGCGTCGTAGGCGGCGGTGCGGGCATAGGCCGTCAGGGCGAGTTTCTGACGGAATGCGGTGGTGGTCGCGCCGTCGTTCGCGTCGAGCTGTTCCAGCAGCGCACCGTAATCCTCGACGTCAACCACGACGTTGACGTAGCGGTGGTTCTTGGCCGCCGCGCGGATCATCGCAGGGCCGCCGATGTCGATGTTCTCGATGCACTCGTCGTAGCCCGCGCCCTTCGCGACCGTCGCCTCGAACGGGTAGAGGTTGACCACCAGCAGGTCGATCGCGCCGATGCCGTGCTGCTCCATCGCCGCCGAGTGCGCCGCGTCGTCGCGCAGCGCCAGCAGGCCGCCATGGACCATCGGGTGCAGCGTCTTCACCCGGCCGTCCATCATCTCGGGGAAGCCCGTGACCTCGGCCACGTCCTTCACCTCGAGCCCCGCGTCGCGCAGCGCCTTCGCGGTGCCGCCGGTCGACAGAAGCTCGACGCCGCGCTTCGCCAGCGCCTCGCCCAACTCGACGAGCCCGGTCTTGTCGGACACGGACAGAAGCGCGCGGCGCACGGGATGGAGGTCGGTCATCGGTGGTCCCCTTTCGCTCAGGTCGTCTCGAGCTCGTCGCGCTCGAGGTCGCGCACGGCATCGGGCGTTTCCTTCGCCTTTGCAAGGGTCCAGGCGACGCGGGTGGCGTATTCGCGCGCGGAAGAAGACAGGACGATCTGCGACGTCGCGCGCGGCGACAGCCGACCGGGCTCCAGAAAGACGCTGGCTTCCAGCGACATGCGGGCGCCGTTGGGGTGGCGGAAATGCCAGACCTCGCCGCTGCGCAGGCGCAGGCGGATGCTGCGGCCGTCGCCCTCGTGCTCGGCCTCGACGTCGGGGTGCAGGTGGAAGCGCACCTTGAAGGGCACGCCGTCACCGCCGGCCTGATCACGGGCCGTGTCGAAGCGGCGCTCGTCCGGGCGCTCCAGCGTCACCAGCAGGTCTTCGCCCTGAAGGCTGCGCCCGTCCGTCGACAGATAGACCTGGCGGACATGCGTCAGCCCGTGGGTGGCGAGATAGCCGTCATGCGCCATAATAACACCGTTGGCGAGGTCGGTATCGTGCCGCTCCATCCGCACGTCGGTGGGCGCATCGACCAGCAGTTCCGCCGTGCCGCCCGCAGTCAACCCCTCGACCCCCAGCCGCGCGGAGGAGAACCCGTCGAGCGCCAGCGTCGAGTGCGAAGCGGTGGCGCGCCCGGCGCGACGCCACTTTTCCCCGAACGCCGCGCCGGTGCCGCAGTTTACGATCAACGGACGGCGGCCGGATGTGACCTCTAATGCCAGGGTCGAGGCGTGTCCGTTGGCCGAGGCTTCCCCCTCGGGCGGCGCGGCGGCGTCGAGGATGACGCTGGTGCGGCCGTGGCGCAGCCGGGCGAAGCCCATCGCCAGCCCCTCGGCCGGGCCCGAGCGCACTGCAGACAACGCCAGCGCATGCTCGAGCCGCCCCTCGGCCCCGCGCCCGCCGCCGTGAAAACGCGGCAGGCCGCCGTCGCCGTGGCGCAGCGCGCGCAGCGTCGGCGCGATCCGCCGCACCGCCGCCAGTTGCTCGGGCTCGGGCGCGCGTCCGGACTCGGCCAGCGCCGCCGAGGCCCAGGTGAGCAGGGTGAAGATCTCCAGCAGCTCTTCGGGGTTGCGGCTGGCGATGCCGCCGCCATCGTCGATGCATTGCCCGGCCTCGCGCGCCAGTGCCTTGGCCGCCGGGCCGGCATGCGCCTGCGCCCCTTCAAGCGCCAGTCCCGCCAGCAGCAGGGCCGTCAACGCCTCGACCCGCGGCAGCCCGCGGGGCGTGGCACGGCAGCGGCGGGCCAGGAAGCGGGTCTGATGCGCGAGCGAGCGGCGGAACGCCTCGGCCACGGGACGGCGCACGCCGTGCAGAAGGACGTCGGCGTGGTCGATGCATCGCACCAGCCGCCGCGCGGTCAGCTCCGGCGTCCAGCCCGGCCCCTTGCCGCGCCCGTAGCGGCGCACCCAGTCATGCGTCCAATCCCGCGCGCGCCGCCGCGCCGCGCCGGTTCCATCGGCGGCAAGGTCGTCGAGCCAAGTGAAGCCATGCAGCGCCGCCTCGAACCGGGGGGCGGGCATGGGCAGGTCCCACGGCGCCGTATCCTCGGACTCGACCAGGTATCCGGCGAAGAGAAATTGGCCGTCGAGCAACTGCCGCCCCCGCCCGACCTGGCCCATCGTCCGAGGCTCGGTCTGTACGGCGAAGCGCGGAGAGGTGCGGGACAGCGTGCTCAGCCGCGCGTGCAGACGGTTCATCAGCCGCGCGTGGCGCGTGCTCCAGCTTTCGCGTCCGGACATCCGACCTGCCCCGCCTTTGCGGCGTGTTCCCGGTTTCCTGCTCTTCCGCGAGCATACGGACGCGGGGCGGTCCTGTCATGGACAAAGGTTAAGATTGCCTTGCCGAAAGGCCGGCGGGAGAAGCTCAAGGCCGCGTCAGCGCCGTGACGAAGAAGCCGTCCATGCCGCCGCGATCGCTCCAGAAGTCGGGGCGCAGCCGCAGGCCCTCGGCCCCGATCCAGGCCGGGTCGATCCCCGACCGTTCGAGCGCCGCGCGATCCACCGTCAGGCCCGGATGCCGCTCCAACGCGTCGCGCACCTGCTCCTCGCCTTCGTCGACGAGAAGCGAGCAGGTGCAGAAAACAACCCGGCCGCCGGGCTTCACCAGCGACAGCGCCCGGTCGATCATGTGCGCCTGAAGCTCGAAGAGCGTCGGGAAATCCGAGGCATCCTTGGCGTAGGGCAGATCGGGATGACGCCGGATCGTGCCGGTGGCCGTGCACGGGGCATCGAGCAGCACGGCGTCGAAGGGCGCGCCAGCCTCCCATTCCAGCGCGTCGGCCACGACGGGGCGCGCGGCGAGCCCGCAGCGGGTCAGGTTTTCCTCCACCCGCTTCATCCGGGTTTCGGAGATGTCGAGCGCCGTGACCTCCGCCCCCGCCGCCGCGATCTGGAGCGTCTTTCCGCCCGGCGCGGCGCACATGTCGAGCACGCGCTCGCCCGGCTGCGGGTCCAGCACGCGAACCGGCACCGCCGCCGCCGCGTCCTGCACCCACCAATCCCCCGACTCGAACCCCGGCAGAGCCGAAACCTGGCCCGCCGTGACCAGCCGGACCGAGCCAGAGGGCAAGGCTTCGCCGCCCAACCGCGCCGCCAGTGCCGGGGCGTCGCCGTCCTTCGGCGTCAGGTCGAGCGGCGCGCCGGCCGCGTGCGCGGCCTCGATCGCCGCGACGACATCTTTCCCGTAATCGGCCACCAGCGGCTTGCGCAGCCATTTCGGCAGGCGCGGCGGCGGCAGCTTCTCCCACGCCTCATGGCCCGCCCGCAGCACGTTGCGCAGCACGGCGTTGACCAGCCCCGCCTGACGCTCGGTCTCGGGCCGCGCGCGCATCAGCGACACGGCGGCATCCACCACGCCGTGCGGCGCGGCCTGTTCGACGAACATCTCGAACACGGCCAGGCGCAAGGCGTTGTGCGCGGTCGGATCGGGGCGACGCTTGAGATAAGGGCCCAGAAGCCGGTCGGACCGATCCAGCCAGCGCAGTGCGCCGGTGGCTAGCCGCTGGGCGCGGGCGCGGTCCGCGGGGTCGAGCGCCTGCACGCCGCCGGGCAGCGCCTCGGACATCAGCCGTCCCTCGACGGTCACTGCGTCCATGAGCGCGACCGCCGCGCGGCGCGGAGCGAGACCGGGTTTCGCCATGAACGGCCTCCGTCATCTTGGCTTCGGATCGCGCGGACGTATATCAGGGGCACGACAGGAACAAGGACCGAGCCCATGTCCGACGCCGCCGACCGCCCCGACCTGCCCCCCGCCGCCCGCCGCGCCCTGGCCGAGGCAGAAGAGCGCCGCCGCAAGGAACGGGCGCTGGAACTGCCGACCGAACTGGGCGGCCGCGACGGCCCCGAACCCGTGCGCTTTGGCGACTGGGAGAAGAAGGGCCTCGCCATCGATTTCTGAGGCGCGGCCGATGCCACATGCCACACAGGGCACGGGAGACGCGCATGAGATCTAGGCGAATCCTGTCGGCCGTGCTCGCCGCCATCGCGGCGATGCCGCTGCCGGCCCTCTCGGCCGATCTGCGCGTGGACGTGACCGGCCTGCGCAACAGTGCGGGAGAAATCCTCGTCGCGGTCTGCCCCGAGGCGCTGTTCCTCGACCCCGCCTGCCCGTATCGCGAGCGGGTCCCGGCGGCGGACAGTGGCCTGACCTTCAGCGATATTCCCCCGGGCGACTATGCCGTTCAGGCGTTCCACGATGAATACGCCAACGGCGAACTCGACCGCCGCGCCTTTTTCCGCCCGCTCGAGGGGCTCGGCTTCAGCCGCGATGCGCGCATGCGGTTCGGGCCGCCCGACTTCCGCGACGCGGCCGTCCGGATAAGGGAGCCGGGCGGCCGCGTCGCGGTGCGGATGCGGTACTACCCCTAGCGCTCAGCCGATATCGGCGAGCGCGGCATCGCAGGCGTCGGCGCAGCGTTTGCAGGCTTCGGCGCAGATGCGGCAATGTTCGTGCATCTCGGCGTGGGTCGAGCACTCGTCACCGCAGGCGCGGCAGGCGGCAGCGCAGGCTTCAATCGTCGCGCGCAGCACCGGCTCGTTCGAGCCCGCCCGGCGCGATCCCATCTTGCCCGCCGCCGCGCAGATGTCGGCGCAGTCGAGGTTGAGACGGATGCACCGGCGCATCTCGGCAACCTTTTCCTCGGCCAGGCAGGCGTCGGCGCAGGCGGTACAGGTCTGTGCGCAGGCGAAAGCCTCGTCGATGAAGCGCACCAGTGCCTCGCTCACGCTGCCCTGCGCGGAGGGATGGGTGGCAATGATCTCTCGGGTTTGCATGTCGTCCTCCTGACGTTCGTCGGTGGAAGTGCGTGTCGCACCTGCCGCCCGACGCGCGGCACCGTCCGGAGTTCCGGCAAACACGGCACACGCCGCCGGGACCGCTGCGCGGCCCGCAACATGACGTCACCGGGTAGAAGAGTGGTGAGCCGTGCAGGATTCGAACCTGCGACCCACTGATTAAAAGTCAGATTCTTCGGGAAAACGCTATCTAACGAATCCTGCCGAGATTCTCCATTTTTCGGAAGCTTTGCCAGTCGCTTACACAGGATAATCGACAGAGTTAGGAACAGCGCCTAACATTCCGTATCAGATGAATCCGTTACCCCAGTGTTACCCCAGCTGGACCATCTGATATTTCATTGGAGCATCTGACATGGCGCGCAAGGCTCTTACCACTCGATCGATTGAAGCTCTCAAGCCGGACCCGGACAGGCGAGTCGAGCATCCGGATCCCGCCCTGCCGGGGCTCTATTTGCAGCTCCAAACCAGCGGCGCGAAGTCGTGGGCCGTCCGCTACCGGATGGCCGGAAAGTCGAAGAAATTGACGCTCGGCAAGTGGCCGGCGATGGGCTTGGCTGACGCCCGCGCGGCGGCCGCCGAGGCGCTCGAGGAAGTCGCCCAAGGACGCGATCCTGCCCTCAAGAAGAAGGCGACGAAGGCCGCGCGGCTCGAGGCGCAGCTGACGGAGCGCGACAAGGTGAGAACGCTGGTCGAGCAATTCGACCGGCGCCACTTGAGCACCCTGAAGAGCGGCGCGGAGGCGCGGCGCCTTCTATATCGCCACGTCGTGCCGGTTTGGGGAAATCGCGACGTGCACGAGATCACCCGTCGCGATGTGGTCGAGCTTCTGGACGGGCTAATGGACACCGGGCGCGGCGTGACGGCGAACCGCACACTGGCCGTCGTCCGAAAACTCTTCGCGTGGGCGGTCGAGCGCGACGTTCTTCAGGTTGCACCGACAGCGGGCCTGAAGCCGCCGGCGAAGGAAGTGCCGCGCGATCGCGTCTTGAGCGATGCGGAACTGCGCCTGTTCTGGCGGGCCTGCGAGGCTGTCGGGCAGCCGTGGGGACTGCTCGGGCAGGTGCTCGTGTTGACCGCACAGCGGCTCCGGGAAGTCGCCGAGATGACCTACGACGAACTCGACGGCGACCTCTGGCACCTGCCCCCAGCCCGGACAAAAAACGCTCGACCACATTCGGTGCCGCTGTCTCGACCGGCGCTCGAAATCCTAGACCGCATGGATCGCATCGGCGACACCAGCTTGATCTTCACGACCAACGGGGCGCGTCCCGTGAGTGGCTTCAGCAAGGCGCGGGACAGGATACACAGGAAGATGGAGGAGATCGCGGCGGAGGAGAGCGGCGAGCGGGTCGATCTGCAGCCTTGGCGCTTTCACGACCTCCGCCGCACAGCCGCCACGGGAATGGCTCGCCTCGGGGTCCCGGTTCGCGTGACGGAGAGCGTGCTGAATCACGTCTCGGGCACAGGCGGCGGGATCGTCGGTATTTACCAGCGTCACGACTTCAGCGACGAAAAAAGGCAGGCGCTCGAGGCGTGGGCGCGATTCGTTTCGGGCCTGGCCGAGGGGCATTCCGACAACGTCGTGCCGCTCGAGCGCGGGAAAGCGCTGTAACTCACCTAAAAGTGCGCCTCGCTGGAATATCGCAATTAGCGACTTTCGCTTGGGGGGCGAAACAGAGGGAAAAGGCGAAATCGGAAACGTGGATCGCTATTAGCGATATATCTGGATCGCCACCCTCCTTCTCCACACCCTAGATGCAGAATTTCTCCTTGTCAGAAGGGGCGCGGCACGCTCGCATATCGGTGTGCCACGCTTTCTAACACGAGGACGGATCATGCCCTCTGAAACCGAGAACAGATTAATCCCGGCCGTCGCCGTTCGGGAAATGATTGGCGGCGTAAGCGACATGACAATTTGGCGATGGCAGCACGATCCGGAGCTGGAATTCCCCAAGCCAACAAGAATTTCTCGCCGTCGCTATTGGCGCTTAAGCGAAATCGAGGCCTGGCTCGAGAAACAGGCGAAGGCGTCATGAGGAGATCAAGCTGATGGGAAATGTCGTCTACGTCCGAGCCCCCGAAGCGCCCGGCGGCGTCGGCGTCTCGTGCGCTATTCAGGAGGGCCGGTGCGGTCCGGTCTTTCTGGTCACGGTTCACGGCCCTACGCAGCGCGCGCGGCTCCTCTTTCATGATGCGGACGAGGTGGCGACCTTCGCCGACGGGATCGTCGCTGGCCGGTTCCCGGACGCGACACGCAGCGGGAGTGGCGCATGAGCTTCCGAGTTCGCGAGCTGGTGGAGGAGCGCGCGATTGGCAAGGCATCGAAGGCCTCGGCCGCAGCTCGGAAATGCGTTCTCCTGGCGATGGCTGACAGGGCGGACGCTGGAGGCGACGACATCTACCTCTCGCGCAACACGCTTTCAGAACTGACGGAGCAGTCGACGTCGACCGTGAAGAACGTCCTGGCCAGCCTCCGGAAAGACGGCCTGATTGCGCGAACCGGCACGCGCCCATGTCGTGGCGGCCATACAGTCAATTACCGGATAGACTTGGAAAAGCTGCAATCCCTACCGCTGAACGCGATCGGCCGTCATCGGCTCGAGAAGGCGTCTGCGACCGACCAAGAGGGCCGGAGGTTGCCCCCCCCAAAGCGGATGGACGAACCGGCCAAGGGGGCCGGAGGTCACCCACTGGTGGGCCGGAGGTTGGCCACGGGTGGGCCGGAGGTTGCCCCCAAACCATCCATTAACCATCCATTAACCGTCCATTCGCAGAGAAAGAGAGATGACTCCTCCGCAGTGAATTCCGCGCGAGGGCATCACTGCGGCGCGGACCATCTCTCCGGAGACGCCGAATTCGAAGAGTGGGTCGAAGAGGAGCGGCGGCGGGCGCTGTCGGAGGCGCGGGAGGACTTCGAGGCGCTCGACGATCCCACCGACGCGAGGGCGTGGGGATGACCAACCCGATGCGGATCAAACAGGAGATAGACTGCGATGGCGAAATATAAGTTCGGGGACTTGAGGGCGTGGACGCGCAAGGTCGGGCAGCGCGCAACCCACGTCGTCCAGCGCTCGACGCACGACGTGTTCGAGGATGCGCAGACGCCGCAGGACAAGGGCGGGCGAATGCCGGTCAAGACCGGGCGCCTGCGCAACAGCCTGAGCGTCCGCCTCGGCGGCGGTCTGAAGCTGAAGGGTGCGACGAGCTACCAAGCTGTCGCGGCCGCGATGCAGCCGGGCGATGTCGTCGCGGGCGGCTGGTGGACGGGGTACGAGCGGGCGGCCGAGTACGGCGACAGCCTCCGGCCGCCAGCGATGTTCCGCGAAACCGCCGCGGGCCGCTGGCTGGGGATCGTCGCGCGCAACACGGCCGAAGCGAAGCGGAGGTTTCGCTGATGGTCCCAATGGCCGGAACATCCGCTCTGGGTGGGGTCGCGGGTCGGGGTGTTCTTTTCTCTCTCCCCAAAAATTCTGGGGGGCAGAATGACGGCTGAGACCGCTCTCCGCTTCCTCGAAACTCTTCGGATCCCGGAAGGGCCGCGGGCGGGCGAGCCTCTGCGCCTGGCGGAGTTTCAGCGCAGATTCGTTCGTGGTGCGCTCGATTCTGCGAACATGGTCGCGATCCTCTCGATCGGGCGCGGCAATGCCAAGACGGCCCTTTCGGCCGGCGTCTCTCTCGGCGCGCTGATGGGTGTGTGGGATCCGCAGCCGCGGCGGGAGGTGATCTTCGCGGCCCGAAACCGCGACCAGGCGAAGATCGCCTTCAACTTCCTCACCGGGTACGTCGAGGGACTGGCGGCGGCGGAACAGGAGTTGTTCACCATCCGCCGGGGCTCGCGCCTCGAGGTCGAGTATTCGGGCAACGGCGGCGGACTCGCTCGATGTATCGCGGCTGACGGCCGTTCCATCCTCGGCGGCGCGCCAACGCTGGCGGTGCTGGACGAGCGGGCCGCTTGGGAACGCGACAAGGGCGACAATCTCGAAAACGCGATCCTCTCCGGCCTCGGCAAGCGCGACGGCAAGGCGCTGATCATCTCCACCTCGGCGCCGGACGATGCGAACACCTTCTCGCGCTGGATGGATGAGCCCCCGCCGGGCACCTACGTCCAGGAACACCGCCCGCCGTTCGGGCTCCCGGCGGACGACCTCGAGTCGCTGCTCATCGCCAACCCCGGCGCAACCGAAGGCATCGGCGCCTCGGCGGATTGGCTGGTGGCACAAGCGCGGCGCGCGATCGCTCGCGGCGGCTCTGCGCTTTCATCGTTCCGAAACCTGAACCGCAACGAACGCGTCTCAACCGAGGATCGATCGGTGCTCGTCACCGTGGACGAGTGGCTCTCGGCGGAAGTGGCGCCGGACGAGCTGCCGGAGCGCGAGGGCGAATGCATTCTCGGCGTGGATCTCGGCGGCTCGCGCAGCATGAGCGCGGCGGCCTGGTATTGGCCGCAGACGGGGCGGCTTGAGGCGCTGGGAACCTTCCCCTCGAGCCCGTCTCTCTCTGACCGTGGTGCCGCCGATGGCGTCTCGGGGCGGTACGCCGAGATGGCGGAGCGGGGCGAGCTTTCAGTGCTGGGCGAGAACACGGTTCCGCCGGGGCCTTGGCTCGCGCAGCTCGCGAAGCAGGTGGACGGCGCCGCGATCGCCTGCATCGTCGGCGACCGGTTCCGGCACGCGGAGTTCACGGAGGCGATGGCGAAGGCCGGCCTGCGCGTCCCGTTCGTGTGGCGCGGCTTCGGATGGAAAGACGGCTCGGAAGATATCGAGCGATTCCGGCGCGCGCTGTTCGACGGTCAGATCCGGACCCGGCCCTCCCTGCTGCTACGCTCCGCCTTCGCGGACGCTATTACGCTCATCGATCCTGCCGGCAACGCCAAGCTCGCCAAGGGCCGCAGTCTAGGCCGGATCGATGCGGCGGCGGCCGCAGTGCTGGCGGTGGCCGAGGGCGCCCGACGCGTGGCGCGGCCCGCTCGACAGGGGAGGGCCGCGGTATGGGTCTGAGGTACGACCGCCATGGCGCGGCCGTTTACCGTGACAAGCGGTGGCCGGCGCTCCGGATGGCCGCAAAGCGCCGCGACGGGTGGCGCTGCGTCCAGTGTGGCTCCCGTCACCGCCTCGAAGTCGACCACGTGTTGCCGGTGCGTGAGAACCCCGGCCTCGCCTTCGACTTGGGCAATCTACAGACCCTCTGCGGCTCCTGCCACGGCCGCAAGACACGCCTGGAATGCGGGCATCCGCCGCTTTCCGACGACCGCCAGAAATGGCGCGACCTGGTGCTCGACACGCACCGTCAACCTATCAAGCAGGAAGGAACGAACGATGCTTGAATCCGTGAAGATCCAGCGGCGGCAATCCGAAATCCGTCAATCTCTCGCCGAGCTGGTGGCGAAGCCCGAGCCGACTGAGGACGAGACGCGTTCGATGGACACGCTCGACAAGGAATACCGGGCGAACGAGACCCGGTATCGCGCCGCCCTCATCGCCGAGGACGAGGAGCGCCGGGACGCAAAGGGCGAACTCGAAACGCGCAGCGATCGCGAGTGGTCCGAGCTGATGGGCCGGTTCGAGATGCGGCAGGTTGCCCTCGCCCTCGATGAAGGACGTAAGCTCGACGGCCCGACGGCGGAGATTGTCGAGGAGCTGCGCGAGCGCGGCGGCTACCGCGGCGTTCCGGTGCCCTGGGAGGCGCTGGAGGTTCGCGCCGGCGAGACGATCGCGAGCGGCACGCCGGACCCGATCCAGACGCGGCCGATTATCGATCGGCTTTTCCCCGACTCCGTGGCGAGCCGGATGGGCGCGCAGATGATCAGCATCGACCACGGCGAGATTGAATGGCCGGTGGTGACGCAGGGTGCCAGCGTGGGCTGGCAGGCGTCGGAGACCGGCGCTGTCGGCTCTCCGCAGGCGTTCCAGACCACGGACAAGGCGCTCGCGCCCGACCAGACGCTCGGCGTGCAGATGAAGATCACGCGCAAGACGCTGAAACAGTCCGGCTCGGCGCTGGAGCAGGCCGTGCGCCGCGACATGAACTCGGCGATGGCGGTCGAGATGGATCGCGTCGTGTTCCTGGGCTCCGGTTCGTCGGGGGAGCCTCTCGGCGTCATCGCCGGAGCGGCGACCTACGGCATCACCGACACCGATCTCGGCGCCGCGCCCACTTGGTCGGCGTTCCGCTCGGCCGTTGTGCGCTTCATGCTCGCCAACGCCGCGGGCTCGCCTTCGGCCGTACGGCTGATGCTTCGGCCCGAGGTGTGGGACGCGATGGACGCAAGCTACATCGACGCCGGCACCGCCGTGACGGAATGGGACCGCCTCGCGAAGAACGTCTCAACGATCGCCATGACCACCAACGGTCTGGCGACTCCGACGGGCACGCCGGCGGCCTCCAAGGCGCTCTTGACGACGAACGCGGGCGGCGTGGCGCCGATCTTCGTGGGCAAGTGGGGGGCGGTTGACCTCATCCGCGACCCCTTCACCGACGCCGCCTCGGGCGGCCTGCGGATTACGGCGCTTGCGACTTTGGACGTGACGGTTGCACGGCCGAAGCAACTCGAAGTGGTTTCGGGGATCCAGTGATGCACTTCGGCCCTCATCTCGGCGGCCTCGAGCTGCGAAAATCCGGGGGCGGCTCAGTCCGCCTCCGTGGCACGTTCCCGTATGGCAAGCTCGCTACGCTGTCGGACGGGGGCAGGAACGGCGGACGCCCGAAGAAGGAGCAATTCGCACCTCGGGCCTTCGCGTACAACGTCGAGCGCGAGGACGTAGACATCCTGTTCTTGTCCGGGCACCGGTACGACAAGCCGCTCGCCAGCCGAAAGGCCGGGACGCTCGACCTCGAGGACACCGACGACGCGCTCATCATGAACGCGACCATCACGCCCGACGTGCAGGAGACGACCTGGGCGCGGGACTTCCTCAAAGCCTATCGTGCCGGTCTGGTCATGGGCCTGAGCCCCGGCTTCCGGCTTCCTCCGCAGCGCACGGTGCCGAACGCGGAGAAGGTCGAGGACGAGGACCCCGCCCTTGGCAACGCGCTGATCCGCACGATCATGGCGGCGTTGCTGTACGAGCTCTCGGCCGTGACGAAGGCGGCATACGAGGATGCGCAGATCGAGGAGCGCAGCTGGCAGGTGACGCCCGCCTCGGCCCGCACCGTTAGCAGATTTGCTCACACGTACCGGTGGAGGGTCTGATGGCGACGACGATCCGACAAGTGGAAGAGAAGCCGGCGGCCTATCCGCCTGCCCCGACCGTGTCCGGCCAATCGCTCACGCCCGACGACGCCGCTGTCCTGTGGCAACGGCTCGAGAGCTACATCGTGCACCGCTGGACGCCCCGACAGGTTGTCTGGACGGTCGAGGGAGAGGGCGAATGGACTCCGCCGCTGACGCCCGCCGATGTGACTTCGGTGGAGGTATGGGAGTCCGGCGCGTGGGTTGCGACGACGCCGCCGGCGGGTCCGCTGGGCGGGTACGATTTTCCTGGCGACGGACCCTATCGCGTCATGGCCACGGCCGGCGACACGGGCGTGCCCGTCGAGGAGGTCAAGCCGCCGGAGGATGTTCTGTGGGCCTTCCGGCGCCTGGCGGCGTACTGCGTCAGCCCGGCTCGGCACGCGAACCTGCTGTCCGCCACCTCAGTCGAGGAAGAAGAACGCGCCGGCGACGGCAGCACGGCGCGCCTGTCCTACGAGCGGCCGGCGACGTGGTTGGGCCGCGCCATCGTCAATTCGGGCGCGGCGGATCTGCTGCGGACTTATCGGAGGGTCCCGTGATGTGGCCGTTTCGCAGAAAAGAACAGCCGGTGGAGACGCGCTCGGCCGCGGCGGGCTTCACCGCCGAGATCATGGCGGCGCGCGAGGCGTACGTCGCCGGCCGCACCGGCATCGCGGAGCTGACCGCGACGGTGCAGTCTTGCGTGAGCCTCTGGGAGGGTAGCTTCGCCCTGGCCGACGTGGACGGCACGGCAATGCTCGACCGGCGGTCGATGGCGCTGGTCGGGCGTTCCCTGGCGCTGCGCGGAGAGTGCGTATTCCTGATCGGCGACACCGAACTCGTGCCGTGCTCGGATTGGGACCTGACGACCCGCGACGGCATCCCGCGGGCCTACCGCGTCAGCATCTCGGAGACGGGCGGCGGGCGGACGAGGACTGCGCTCTCGGCGGAGGTGCTGCACTTCCGGATCGGCAGCGACCCGGCGGCGCCCTACTACGGGACGGCACCGCTGCGGCGTGCTCAGCTGACTGCCGGGCTGCTAAACGCGGTCGAGTCAGCGCTGGCGGAGGTGTACGAGCATGCGCCGATCGGCTCGCAGGTGCTCCCGTTCCCGGAGTCATCAGAGGTCGACCTGGAGAAGCTCGGCCGAGGCTTCCGGGGGCGGCGCGGTCGCGTCCTGCTGCGGGAGTCCGTCAACGTGACGGCGGCCGGCGGCCCGACTCCGGTGCAGGACTGGCGGCCCTCCGATGTGACACCGGACCTTTCGAGAGCGATGACGCGGGAGACGCTGGCGGCTGCACGGGACGCGATCGGCGCCGTCTACGGCGTGCTGCCGGGACTCATGAACCCCGCCACGACTGGCCCGATGGTCCGGGAGGCACAGCGCCACCTCGCCAGCTGGACGCTCCAGCCGATCGCCGCGCTCGTCGCGGAGGAGGCCAGCGCCAAGCTCGGCGGCGAGATCAGGATAAACACGCTCCGGCCCCTCCAGGCGTACGACGCTGGCGGGCGGGCACGAGCGATGGCAGGCATCGTGCAGGCTCTGGCGATGGCGAAGGAGGCCGGGGTGGACCCTGACCTCGCCGCGAAACTTGTCGATTGGGAGAGAAGCCAATGATCGAGATCTTCGGACTGAAACGTGTCCAGAATCCGAGGCCGAACAGAAGCGGCGACACGATACTCGCGTTCTTCGATGCGCAGGTCGAGTGGCTGACGATCGAAGGCGCCGCGCTGGTTCAGCTCGGGAGCGGCGCCGGCATCACGGTGTGGGAGCCGCTCGCCAAGGCTGACCAGCGGCCGCGGCGCTGCATGAGGATGGACGGCCCGGTGCGGCAGAAGGTGGCGGAGGCGGCATTGCCGTTCTTCCAGTCTCTCGGCGGCCGGCTGGACTGAGACGGAGGGAAGAAACCATGACCATCTCGGACGCCCTGCTGCACTTCCTCGAGGTCGCCCCGATCCATGAGAAAGCGCGCCTCGAGCTGATCGTCGCTGCCATGCACCGCGGCGACGAGCACACCTGGCGCGGCCTCATGGCGATGGAGTTCGTCGGTCCCGCAGAGGAAGGGCATTCTGCACTGCCCCCAGATTTGGGGGCAACAGGTCCTTCCGGATTTGGACGGGTCGTGGAGGCGCCGGAGGCCTGGCCCGGGCTCTCGGGCGTCCTCCCACATGACGAGCGTGTCGCCTGGGCGCGCCTGGCGGTGGCGGCGATCGAGGCCGGGGACCGGGAGGCGCTGGCGCTGATCGAGAGACTCGTCCTCCGACGGGCAGCTCACTAATGCCAGAAGCGGAGCGCGTCCTGTGGCTCTCCGTCATCTACGTCGGGCTTCAGGATGCGGCCCGCGGGCAGGACCCGCACTGGCTCTACAGCGACGACTTCAAGACAGTCTGCGCCTTGGCACAGGTCGACGCCTTCTTCGTCCGGCTTGCCTTCCGGGAACGGCAGGAGGAGTTTAAGCGCCCCTCCTACCGGCGCGCCTAGCTCTGCGTACCCCAAGCCCCAGGCTTGGGCTTCGTGTCCACAACATCAAGGTAGATCGCCGGCGGTTCGTTCGAGCCCTCATCGACGTGAAGCCGGCGAGCCGTCACGACATAGCGGGTCGGCTCATCCTCGCCCGGACGCCGCAGGACGATCTGATCATCCTTCTCCGGAACGAAGGCAGCCTCGATGGTGGCGAAGGAGTCGTGCGGCTCTTGGCCTGCTAGCAACAGGCGGATCTGAAAGGTCATCGTAAGCAGCCTCCGGAAGGACGAGTCACCCCTTCCAAGGGGAGCGGCCCGCCGGCCTCGCGTCAAGGTGCTGGAGGCCGCAGTCCCATTCCGTCGGTGCCGGGTTCATCCTCCATTGGAGGACGTCGTATTACGCCCCGCTCGGCCAGCCGTTTGTTACCCCCAGCGTTACCCCACGCCGTTCACGCCGAAAATTAGCCCCCTCGGAGCGAGGCTCCGGAGGTCGATTTTCTCTGCGCCTTCTGAGGCTTGGAGTGGTGAGCCGTGCAGGATTCGAACCTGCGACCCACTGATTAAAAGTCAGTTGCTCTACCAACTGAGCTAACGGCCCACTCGAGGCGCCCTCCTAAAGGTGGTGCCCGGGGGCGTCAAGCGCGTTTTGGAAGAAAAGTTCCGCAACTCTTTCATTGGCTCCGGGCGCGGGATATATGCCGCCGCGATGACCCAGGGTGACACATACGACGGCCTCGCATTCATGAAGATGCACGGGCTGGGCAACGACTTCGTCGTGATTGATCGGCGTGCGGGCGGGCAGCCGGTGACGGCCGCATTGGCGCGTGCGCTGGCCGACCGGCACCGCGGCGTGGGCTTCGACCAGCTTGCGGTGATCGAGGCGGACACGCAGGCGGACGCGGCGCTGACCTTCTTCAACGCTGACGGCTCGCTGTCTGCCACCTGCGGCAACGCCACCCGCTGCATCGCGCGGCACCTCATGGACGAAAGCGGCACGACCGCCCTGACCCTGCGCACCGAACGCGGGGGACTGCGGGCCGAGGATGCGGGCGACGGGCTGACCTCGGTCAACATGGGCCACCCGCTGGTGGACTGGAAGTCGGTGCCGCTGTCGCAGGACGTGGAGACCGACCGACTGCCCATCGAGGGCGTGCCGGTCGCCACCGGCATGGGCAACCCGCACTGCACGTTCTTCGTGGACGATGCCGAGGCGGTGGACCTTCCAACCTTCGGATCGCGGTACGAAACGCACCCGCTGTTCCCCGAGCGCACGAACGTCGAGGTCGTGCAGGTGCTTTCGCCCCGCGCCATCCGCCTGCGGATATGGGAGCGCGGCACCGGCGTCACGTTGGCCTCGGGCTCGTGTTCCTGCGCGGCGGCGGTGGCGGCGGCGCGGCGCGGATTGACCGAACGGCGCGTGTCGGTGCAGGTGGACGGCGGCACGCTGCACATCGACTGGCGCGAGGATGGCGTCTGGATGACCGGTCCCACCGCCCATGTCTTCACCGGCACGCTCACGCGCGCCTTTCTCGAGGGCCTCGCATGACCAAGCCGCCGATCCTGTCGACCCACGGCTGCCGCCTGAACGCCTATGAAAGCGAGGCGATCAAAACGCTCGCGGCCGAGGTGGGCCTGGGCGACGCGGTGATCGTGAACACCTGCGCCGTGACGGCCGAAGCGGTGCGGAAAGCGCGGCAGGACATCCGCCGCCTGCGCCGCGACAACCCCGAGGCGCGGATCATCGTCACCGGCTGCGCCGCGCAGACCGACCCCGACACCTTCGCGCAGATGGAAGAGGTCGACCACGTCGTCGGCAATGCCGAAAAGATGCGCCCCGACACCTGGGCCGGGCTCGCCCCCGACTTCATCGGCCAGACCGAGCGTGTTCAGGTCGACGACATCATGTCGGTGCGCGAAACCGCCGGTCACCTGATCGACGGCTTCGGCACCCGCTCGCGCGCCTATGTGCAGGTTCAGAACGGCTGCGACCACCGCTGCACCTTCTGCATCATCCCCTATGGCCGGGGGAACTCTCGCTCGGTCCCCGCAGGCGTCGTGGTGGAACAGATCGCGCGGCTGGTGGACGGCGGCTTCAACGAAGTCGTGCTGACCGGTGTGGACCTGACGAGCTGGGGCGCCGACCTGCCGGGCGAGCCACGTCTGGGCGACTTGGTGTCGCGCATCCTGAACATGGTGCCGTCGCTGCCGCGGCTGCGCATCTCGTCCATCGATTCGATCGAGGTGGACGAGGCGCTGATGCGCTGCATCGCCGAGGAGGAGCGGCTAATGCCGCACCTACACCTGTCGCTCCAGCACGGCAGCGACCTGATCCTCAAGCGCATGAAGCGCCGCCACCTGCGCGGCGATGCCATCCGCTTCGCGCAGGAGGCCCGCCGCCTGCGCCCCGATATGACCTTCGGCGCCGACATCATCGCGGGCTTCCCGACCGAGACCGAGAATCACTTCGCCGATTCCCTGAAACTGGTCGAGCAGTGCGGCCTGACCTGGCTGCACGTCTTCCCCTATTCCCCCCGCCCCGGCACACCGGCGGCGCGGATGCCGCAGGTCGACGGGCGCGCGATCAAGGAACGCGCGGCGCGGCTGCGCACGGCCGGCGCGGCGGCGGTCGAGCGGCACCTGTCGGCGCAGGTGGGTCGCACCCACCGCGTGCTGATGGAAAACCCGCGCATGGGCCGGACCGAACACTTCGCCGAGGTCCGCTTCGCGACGGACCAGCCCGAGGGGCAGATCGTCGAAACGCGGATCATGGGCATCGACGGCGAGACGCTCACCGGCGCACCCGTGGCGCGCGTCGACATCGCGGCGGAATGATCCGCTCGTACCGGATCGAGGCGCATGCCTGTCGCCTGGTCGAGGGAGAGGCCGATCTCGAGACGGCGGTGTGGATCGACCTTCTCCACCCCACGCCCGACGAGGACCGGACGGTCGAGGACGCCACCGGCGCGCAGATTCCCACGCGCGAGGAGATGGTTGAGATCGAGCCGTCGAGCCGGCTTTACTCGGACGAGGGCGTGTCGGTGATGACCGCGCCGGTCATGGTTCGCTCGACCGGCGACTATCCGCAGATGACCGAGGTCAGCTTCGTCCTGACCCGGCGCCAGCTGATCACGGTGCGTTACGACGAGCCGGTGTCGTTCGAGAACTTCGCCAACGCCGTCATGCAGGCCCCGCGCATCTGCACCGGGCCGGGGACGGTGTTCGTCTCGCTGCTCGACGCGATCGTGGACCGCATCGCCGACACGCTGGAAGCCGCCGACCGCGAGCTCGACGCGCTGGGCCGCGACACCTTTACCGGCGAACGGCAGAGCGGCGAGCTGCACAAGCGGATGCAGCGCCTGGGCCGGGCGGGCGAAGTCGTGTCGAAGGCGCGCATGAGCCTTGTCGGCCTGTCGCGCGTCGTCGCCCATGCCCGCGGCCTCGACGCGCTGCGCCGCCACGACACCTCGGACAACCTGCGGCTGGTCCAGCGCGACGTCGAGACCCTGATCGAGCACGCGGCCTCGCTGGCCGGGAAGTCGACGTTCCTGCTAGACGCGCTCCTGGGCATGATCAGCATCGAGCAGAACGCCATCATCAAGACGTTCTCGGTCGTCGCGGTGCTGTTCCTGCCGCCGACCCTGATCGCCAGCATCTACGGCATGAACTTCGCTTTCATGCCCGAGCTCGACTGGCGCATCGGCTACCCGCTCGCCCTGCTGGCGATGATCGGGTCGATGGGCGGGACCTACGCGTTCTTCAAGCGCAAGGGGTGGATTTGAGCAGGGGCCGGCGTAGGCGCGGCTTCACCGATGGCGCGACGGTCGAGAGTCACCCGCTGTCGCGGGTATGACAGTTGGGACGCGGATCGCCCCCTGTCATCCCGCGCATCGCTCTCACACTGTCATCCCCACGAAGGTGGGGACCTCCCAGCACCAACGCGACGCCCCCAACGCCGCTCCCGCACATGGACACCCGCTTCGCCACCTCCTAGGCTCCGCGCCGATCCAAGGGAGGCCCACATGCTCAGACTGCACCACTCCGCCGCCTCGCCCTTCGTGCGCAAGGTCATGGTCCTGCTCCACGAAACCGGACAGGTCGCGGATGTCGAGATCGTCCCGGCGAATGTCGGGCCGCTCAAGACCGGCGACCCGACGCTGTCGCACAACCCGCTGGGCAAGATCCCGACGTTGACCCGCGACGACGGCCCCGCGCTGTACGACAGCCGGGTGATCTGCCGCTACCTCGACGCCCGCACGCAGGCCGGGCTCTACCCCGAGGCGCGGCTGTGGGAGGCGCTGACGCTCGAGGCCACGGCCGACGGGATCATGGACGCGATCGTGCTGATCGTGACCGAGGGCCGCGTGCGGGACGAGGCGATGCGCTCGCAGCCGTGGATCGAGGCGCAGTACCTGAAGGCGACGCGCGCGCTCGACGTGATCGAGGACCGCTGGATGAGCCACCTGTCCGGCCGGCTGGACATCGGGCAGATCGGCGTGGGCTGCGCGCTTGGCTATCTCGACCTGCGCACGTCCGACCGCGACTGGCGAGCCGCGCACCCGGCGCTCGCCCGCTGGTACGCCCGTTTCGCCGAACGGCCCTCGATGCTGGCCACCGCGCCGCCGGTGTCCTGAGGGTCACGACACGCGACTGCGCCGGAATGTCCGCTGGACGCAGGGGAGAGCGCCTTATAATACCCCGCCAGTCGTGTGCGGATCGCGCGATCCGCTAGAGTTTGGCCCGCCGTCGGGTCCCGCAATGGAGAAAATCGTGTCCCACGCAGAAGAACACGGAGGCACACGCCGGGATTTCCTGTACTACGCCACCGCCGGAGCCGGCACGGTGGTCGCAGGCGCCGCGGTCTGGCCCCTCGTCAATCAGATGAATCCCACGGCCGACGTGCAGGCCCTGGCCTCGATCCGCGTCGACGTCAGCAACGTCGAGCCCGGCTCGCAGCTGACCGTCCAGTGGCTCGGCAAGCCGGTCTTCATCCGCCGCCGCACTGAAGAAGAGATCGCCGAGGCCAACGCCGTCGACGTCGAGGACCTGCCCGACCCGCTGGCGCGCAACGCCAACATCGACGGCACCGCGCCGGCGATCGACGCCAACCGCGCGCTCGGCGAGACCGAGGAATGGCTGGTCATGATGGGCGTGTGCACGCACTTGGGCTGCGTCCCGCTGGGCGACGCCGGTGACTTCCATGGCTGGTTCTGCCCCTGCCACGGCTCGCACTACGACACCGCCGGCCGCATCCGCCGCGGTCCCGCGCCCGAGAACCTGCCGGTCCCGCTGGCCCGGTTCGACGACGAAACCACCATCGTGCTCGGCTAAGGGAGAGAGCGATGTCAGGAATTCCGCACGACCATTACCAGCCGAACACCGGCGGTGAGCGCTGGCTTCATCGCCGTCTTCCGATCGTGGGCCTGCTCTACGACACGATCATGATCCCGACGCCGAAGAACCTCAACTGGATGTGGATCTGGGGCATCGTCCTCATGTTCACTCTGGTTCTTCAGATCGCCACCGGCATCGTGCTGGTGATGCACTACACGCCGAACGTCGATCTGGCCTTCGCCAGCGTCGAGCACATTATGCGTGACGTGAACGGCGGCTTCATGCTGCGCTACATGCACGCCAACGGCGCCTCGCTGTTTTTCGTCGCCGTCTATGCGCACATCTTCCGCGGCCTCTACTACGGCTCGTACAAGGAACCGCGCGAGGTCACCTGGATCATCGGCATCCTGATCTACCTGCTGATGATGGGCACCGCCTTCATGGGCTACGTGCTGCCCTGGGGCCAGATGTCCTTCTGGGGCGCCACGGTGATCACCGGCCTGTTCGGCGCGATCCCCTTCATCGGCGAGACGATCCAGACCTGGCTTCTGGGCGGGCCCGCGGTGGGCAACTACACCCTGACGCGCTTCTTCAGCCTGCACTACCTGTTCCCGTTCGTGATCCTTGGGCTCGTCATCGTGCACGTCTGGGCGTTCCACCACACCGGCAACAACAACCCGACCGGGGTCGAGGTGCGCCGCACGTCGAAAGAGGAAGCCGCCAAGGACACCGTGCCGTTCTGGCCCTACTACGTCCTCAAGGACCTCTTCGCGCTGGCCGTGATCCTCGCGGTGTTCTTCGCCATCGTCGGCTTCATGCCGAACTACCTGGGCCACCCCGACAACTACATCGAGGCCAACCCGCTCCAGACCCCCGCGCACATCGTGCCGGAATGGTACTTCCTGCCGTTCTACGCCATCCTGCGCGCCTTCACCTCGGAAGTCTGGGTGGTGCAGATCGCCTCGTTCGTCACGGGCGGGATCATCGACGCCAAGTTCTTCGGCGTGCTGGCCATGTTCGGCGCGATCGCGGTGATGGCGCTGGCGCCCTGGCTCGACACGTCGTCGATCCGCTCGGGCCGCTACCGGCCGATGTTCAAGTGGTGGTTCGCCCTGCTCGTCGTGGACTTCTTCGTCCTGATGTGGTGCGGCGCCATGCCGGCCGAGGAGCCCTATGCCTCGATCTCGCTGATCGCCGCAGCCTACTGGTTCGCCTACTTCCTGGTGATCCTCCCGCTTCTGGGCGTCATCGAGAAGCCCGCGCGGCAGCCCGCCACGATCGAGGAGGATTTCAACGCGCACTATGCGCCGAACACCGGCGGGTCGCAGACCCTGGTGAAACCGGCCGAGTGAGAAAGGACCCGCTGACAATGCTCAAAGCGATCACCATCTCCGCGGCCCTCGCGCTCGGCCTCACGGCCGGCGCGGTGCAGGCGGCCGAGAGCGAAAGCCACGTCGTCGACTACGACTTCTCGTTCGAAGGCCCGTTCGGGACCTACGACTCGATGCAGCTCCAGCGCGGCCTGCAGGTCTATACCGAGGTGTGCTCGGCCTGCCACGGGCTGAGGTACGTCGCGTTCCGCTCGCTGGCCGAAGACAGCGGCCCGAACCTGCCGGCCGACCAGGTGCGGGCCTATGCCGAGTTCTACGAGGTGTGGGACCCCGACCTGTTCGACGGCGAAGGCGACTTCCGCCCCGCCAAGCCGACCGACCACTTCCCGGAAAGCGCGATGAACAACGCGCCCGACCTCAGCCTGATGGCAAAGGCGCGCGCGGGCTTCCACGGCCCCTACGGGCTGGGCATCAACCAGTTCTTCCGTGGCATCGGCGGGCCCGAGTACCTGGCCAGCGTGCTGACCGGCTATACCGGCGAAACGCGGGAAGAGGCCGGCGCGGTGCTGTACGAGAACACTGCCTTCCCCGGCGGCTGGATCGCGATGCCCCCGCCGCTCTACGGCGACGACGTCACCTATGCAGACGGCGCGCCCGCGGATGTCGAGAGCCTATCCAAGGACGTCTCGGCCTTCCTGATGTGGACCGCTGAACCCAAGATGATGGCGCGCAAGCAGGCCGGCTTCGTCGGGGTGATGATGCTCACGGTACTCGCCGTGCTGCTTTACCTGACGAACAAGCGCATCTGGGCGCCGCTCAAGCATCGCACGAAAGAGGGCGACACGGCCTGATCCGCCACCGCCCGAGAAACCACGAAGCGCGCCCCTCCGGGCGCGCTTTTTCGTTTTCGCATCCCCTGCCCCGCCCCATCTTCGGTCCGGAAGTATCCTCGGGGGTGAATGCGCCTGAAGGGCGCAGAGGGGGCAGACAGCCCCCTTCCGATCTTTCGTCGGAAGATCGGCCAGCGTATTTCGCAGAAATTTCGGCTCGCCTCAGGCCCTCGCGGCCTGCGCCCGCCGCCGCGCCCCGGGCTCGGCCAGCATCAACATGGCCGGCGTGACCACCAGCGTCAGCACCGTCGCCACCACCAGTCCGCCGGCGATGGCGCTCGACAGCTCGGTCCACCATTGCGTCGACGGCGCGCCGTAGACGATGGCGCGAGCGAAGAAGTCGATGTTCACCCCGATCACCATGGGCATCAGCCCCAGTGCCGTGGTGGCCGAGGTCAGCACCACCGGCCGCAGGCGCAGCGCCCCGGTTCTCAGCGCGGCTTCGAGCGGCGACAGCCCCTCGCGGCGTAGATCGTTGTAGGTGTCGATCAGCACGATGTTGTTGTTCACCACGATTCCCGCCAACGCGATCACGCCGATGCCGCCCATCACCACGCCGAAGGGCCGCCCCGTGACCAGCAGCCCCAGCAGGACGCCCGCGACCGAGAAGATGATCGCCGACATCACGATCAGCGCCTGCCGGAAGCTGTTGAACTGCAAAAGCAGGATGGCGAACATCAGCCCGATGGCGGTGGCGAAGGCTGCGGTCAGGAAGCTCATCGCCTCCTGCTGGTCCTCGGCCTCGCCCGCGAAGGACCACGCCACATTGTCCGGCAGGTCGGCGCGCATTAGCGCCTCGCGCAGCGCCTCGATCTGGTCGTTTACCAAGAGCCCCGGCGCGACGTTCGCCTCGATCGAGATGACGCGCTCCTGATCGATCCGCTTGATGGTGCCGGTGCGCGGCGCCGGCTCGAAGCTGACGAAATTCGACACGGGCACCAGACCCGCGTTCGTGGGCACACGCAGCGCCTGAAGTTCCTCCAGCGTCCGGTCCCCGGCGGGGAAGCGCACCCGGATGTCGACCGGCCCCTCGGCATCGTCGGGGCGATAGTCGGCGACGGTAATGCCCTGCGTCAGAAGCTGCACCGCCTGGCCCAGCAGCGACACGTCCGCGCCGAATCGCGCGGCCTCGGACCGGTCGACCTGCACACGCCATTCGACGCCCGGCAGGGGCCGGGTGTCGGTGATGTCGGTGAAGCCGCCCAGCCGCTCCATCTGCGCCAGCGCCGTCTCGACCGCCTCGGCCTGCGCCAGCGGGTCGTTCGACACGATCTCGAGGTTGACGGGCTTGCCCGCCGACGGTCCGCCGGACTGCGTCTGCACCTGCACGTCGATGCCCGGGATCTCGGCCATCTGCGTCCGGATCTGTGCGCCGATGGCCTCGGCCGCGCGCCGCTCGTCCCACTCGATCAGTTCCAGCTGGATGGTCCCGATCACCTCTTCCCCCGCCTGCCGATCAGCGCTCGACCGGGCGTAGACGCTGGCGATCTCGTCGTACTCCAAAAGCCGCGCCTCCACCGCGCGCACCAGGTCGTCACGTTCGTAGATCGAGAAGTTGTCGCGCGCGCGCACCGTCACCTGCATGAACTCGGGCTCCGGCTCGGGGAAGAAGGTCAGCCCGTGCCCGAAACTGGCATAGGCCGAGAACGCCCCAAGCAGCAGTGCCACCGCCAGCAGCACCGTCGTCAGCGGCCGCAGGATCGCCCATTGCAGCACGCGGACATAGCCGCCGGTCCAGCCGCCGATGTCGCGGGGATCGCCATGCTCGGCGGCGAAAAGCGCCCGCTTGGCCGACGCGGGCTGGGGCTGTCGCCGCCCGATGATCCCGCCCATCACCGGGATGAACACCAGCGCCATGGCCAGCGAGGCCGACAGCGTCAGAATCACCGTGATCGGCAGGTATTTCATGAACTCGCCCACCACGCCGGTCCAGAACAGCAGCGGGAAGAACACGCTGAGCGTCGTCGCGGTCGAGGCGATGATCGGCCAGGCCATCCGCTTGGCGGCATGAGCATAGGCCGCCTTCGGCGGGTCGCCGTCGTGCAGCCGCCGATCCGCCAGTTCCACGGTGACGATGGCGCCGTCGACCAGCATGCCGACCACTAGGATCAGCGAGAACAGCACCACGATGTTCATCGTGTACCCCAGCGCATAGACCGCCGCGACACCGGCCAGGAAGGCGCCGGGAATGGCCAAGCCAACCAGCACGGCCGAACGCAGGCCCAGCGCCCAAACGATCACCACCATCACCAGGATGATCGCCGCCAGCACGTTCGACTGAAGGTCGGCCAGCGTCGTCTCGACCTGTTCGCTTTCGTCCTGAAGATAGGTGATGCGCACGCTCTCGGGCCACTCGCCGCGGCTGGTTCCGATGACCTCCTTCACGCGCGCCACCGTCTCGATGATATTGGCGCCGACGCGCTTCTTGACCTCGAGCGCCAGCGCCGGCTGCCCGTTGATCCGGGCGAAGCTGGTCGGATCCTCGAAAGTCCGGCGCACCGTGGCCACATCGCCGAAGGTCACGACCGTGTCACCGCGCACCTTCACGGGCAGCTCCATCACGTCGCCGACCCCCTCGATCAGGCCCGGCACCTTGAGCACGATTCGCCCCGCCTCGGTCTCGATGGCGCCCGCGGCGATCAGGCGGTTGTTGCGGTTGATCTGCGCGATCAACTCGTCGAACGAGAGGGTGTAGGTCTCGAAGATCGTCGGATCGATCAGAACCTCGAGCAGTTCGGTCCGCGCGCCGCCCACATCGACCTCGAGCACGCCCTCAACCGCCTCGATCCGGTCGGTCAGGTCCTCGGCCAGGTCGTTGAGCGTGCGCTCGGGCACCGGACCGGACAGAATCGCCGTCAGGATGGGGAAGAGCGCGGTGTTCACCTCGTTCACGCTGGGCTCGGTCGCCTCCTCGGGCAGTTCCTCGGCGGCGCGGTCCACCGCCTCGCGCACGTCGGAGACGGCCTCGTCCGCGTCGAAGCCCGGCTCGAATTCCAGCGTGACCGAGGCATAGCCCTCGCCCGCGCTGGCCTCCATCTGCTCGACGCCCGTCAGGGACCCCAGCTCGGTTTCCAGCGGCTCGACCAGCAGCCGCTCGGCATCCTCGGGCGAAATGCCTTCCAGCGTCGTGACGACGTATATGACCGGGATCGGCACCTCGGGCGCGCTTTCCTTCGGGATGGCGACATAGGACACGCCGCCGACCATCAGGATCAGGCCAAGAACCAGCGCCACGAAGCGCGAACGCGAAAAGGCCGCGTCGATCAGCCCGTTCATTCCAGCGCCTCCGCCGTCTCGGCCTCGACAGCGCCGGCCTGCGTGATGTCGACCTCGGGCTGCGGCGCGACCAGTTCGCCCGCGCTGACGAAGCCTTGCCCCACGGTGATGATCTCTGCCTCCTGCGGCAGGCCGGCGACCCAGACGCCGTCGGTCTGAGCGCGCACGATCTCGACCTCGTGGAACACCACACGGTCGTCCTCGCCCACCGTCTTGACGCCCAACTCGCCGTCGGGGCCGAGCGAAAGGATCGCGGGCGACAGGAAGTGCGCCACGGCCTCTCCGGTGGGGATGCGTACCTCGGCGCTGACGCCGGCCGGAATGTCCGAGTCCTCATTCGGCACCTCGATCTCGGCCAGGAAGGTG
Organism: Tranquillimonas alkanivorans; assembly: GCF_900115595.1. Classification (GTDB taxonomy): domain Bacteria; phylum Pseudomonadota; class Alphaproteobacteria; order Rhodobacterales; family Rhodobacteraceae; genus Tranquillimonas; species Tranquillimonas alkanivorans. The sequence continues at coordinate 154,813 of NZ_FOXA01000005.1, read as the reverse complement.
CGCGTCTCGGCTGCCGCGCTGGCGCCGACAAAGACGACCTCGCCTGTGGCCTGCTGGCCGGTGATGAACGACACCTGCGCGGGCTGCCCGACCTCGAGCGCGGCCAGCGATTGCTGCGGCACCTGGATCGCGACGGTCAGCGGCACCGCATCCACGACCTCGGCCACCGTCGCGCCGGCGGTGACGAATTCGCCCTCCTCGATCGGCAGCGCCTCGACCCGGCCGGCGAAAGGCGCGCGCACGAACGTGGCGTCCAGCGCGTCTTCGGCCGCCGCTACCTGCGCGCGCACCGCCGCCACGGTCGACCGCGCCTGCGCCACCCGGTCCACGGTGCCGGTGCCGCGGTCAAGCAGGGTCTCGGCGTTCTGAAGGTCGCGCTCGGCCCGGCGCAGCTCTTCCCGCGCGCCCTCCAGGTCGGCCTCCTGCCGCGCCGGGTCGAGCCGGGCGATCAGGTCCGCGTCCTCGGCCATCGCGCCCTTGCGCACGGCGAGCTCGACGACCTCGCCCGCGGCCTCGGCCAGCACGACGGTGCGGCGCTGGGGCAGTGCCTGCCCCTCGGCTGTGAAATACTGCGTCACGGGCTCGGCCGCCGACTCGCGCACCGCCACGGCCACGGCGCGCGGGGCCTCGCTCACCGGCGTGGCGCTCTCGGTCTCCTCGCTCGGCAGCACGAAGCCGCTGGCCATCCACGCCACCAGGGCGACCACCAGCGCGGCGGCAATCCACTTCGAACGCGAGGCGCCGCGGTCGCTGTCGAAGGTCAGCGGCTGGCGCGCGCCGCGGTCGTCGGGGATGTCGGGCAAAGGCTCGGCTCCGTTGCAGGGCGTCCGCGGCCGCGGACATGTCATAGCACATAGGGATGCGGCCCGCTGTCGCCAGCGGGAGCCATTCCGATTCAACAGGCACTCAGCTTTCGGGTTCCGGCTGCGCCTCAGGCGTGCGCGCCGCCCGCGTCAGCGCCGCCTGCGTCATCACCGGGCCGATCAGCTCGAACGCGACGGTCGTGCCGATCGTGACGGCCAGGATCACGTCGCCGTGCTGCGGGAACCGCTCGCTCGCCACCAGCGCCATGCCCACGGCAACGCCGGCCTGCGGCATCAGCCCCATGCCGGTCAGCACCCCGCGCCGCCCGCTGAGCCCGGCCAGCCGGCCGCCGCCCCAGCCTCCGGCCAGCCGCCCCGCGATCCGCAGCACGAAATACGCCACCCCCAGCAGCCCGGCGGCGCGCAGATGCTCGACCTCGAGCGAGGCGCCGGCCATCACGAAGAACAGCAGCAGGAACGGCCACTCGATGCGCTCGATCTCGTGGAACGGCTGGTCGTGGTGCCGGGCGAGGTTCACGACAACCGCTCCGCAAACGATTCCCGCCAGCAGGTACGACAGCTCGAGCCACAGCGCGATTCCGGCGATCAGGAACACGACGCCCAGCGCCTCGAGCAGAGTTGGCTCGCCCGGCTTCAGCCGCCCGGTCAGGTAAGCCGCCGGTACGCCCACGATCAGCCCCAGCGCCACTGCACCGCCGGCTTCGCGCGCGCCGTGCGCCAGCGCGCCGTTCGCCTCGCCCCCGGCGATCACGCCGGCGGCGGTCAGGGCGGCGCTGAAGATCACCAGTCCCCAGACGTCGTCGATCGCCACGATGCCCAAGATCGTGCGCGCGAACCGGCTGTCACGCAGCGGCGACTGCCGCACCACGTCGCGCGTTGCCGCCGGCGCGGTCGCGGTCGAAATCGCCCCCAGCATCACCGCCAGCACGACGGGCGCCCCGATCAGCCAGAGCCCGCCCGCGACGATCATCATCGACAGAAGCGCCAGCGTGACTGAGACGATCATGATCTCGCGCCCCTGCGCCGCCAGCGTCCGCCGGTCCAACGACCCGCCCAGCAGGAAGGCCACCATCGTCAGCGCCGTGGGTGCCAGCACCGCGTTCGCCCGGTCGATGTCGAGCGGCAGCAGATCGAGCCCCGGCCGCCCCAGCGCCACGCCCAGCAGGATCAGCAGCGTAACCCGCGGAACGTGCACCCGGTGGCCCAGCGCGTCGAGCGCGAGACCCGCCAGGAACAACACGCCGATGGCGGCCAGGACAGGAGCCCACTCCATCGCATTTCCCCTTCACCACAGCGATCTTCCGCCTCTTTACGCGGTCGGCGGCACCCTGCTGCCGCCGCTCTGGCCTCGCCTTGACCTGCGTCAACCGGGCCGCACCCGCCCGGCGCAAGGACGAAATCCGCCTTGACGGGCCACACCCCGCGCACGCAAAGATGAGGGCGCATGGTGCCCCCCGTCCCGCGCCCAAGCGCGAGGGGGCCAAATGGGAATGCAGTGAGGGCGACCCAAGCCGGGGCCCGAAGCCGCAGCCGCCCCCGCGACTGTAAGCGGAGAGCGCCCGTCAACTACGCCACTGGGGCTTCCCGGGAAGGCAGACGGAGCGTGACGACCCGCAAGCCAGGAGACCGGCCATGCACGGGCGCGACAGCGTCCGGCCTGCATAACGGACGGGGTGTTCCGTGAAGGGTAAGCCTGGCACGCGACGGGCCGCCTTTCGACGAGACCCCCCTTTCTAACGAACGGACCGAAAGGGGACAGACATGAAGAAACTGCTTGCACCGGCCCTGGCGCTCACCGCCACGCCCGCCCTCGCCCACCACCCGCTCGGCGGGATGGAGATGACGACCTTCGCCCACGGCGTGCTGTCGGGTGTTGGCCACCCGATCCTGGGCTTCGACCACCTGTTCTTCGTGGCGCTCATGGGCATCGCCGCCGTCTTCACCGGCCGCGCCGCCACCGCGCCGCTGGCCTACATCGCCGCCATGATCGCGGGCGTCGTCATCGCCACCTTCGGCCCCGCCCTGCCGCTGGCCGAGGCGGTGATCGCCGTCTCGCTGCTCGCCCTAGGCGGCGTCGTCCTGTCGGGCCGCGCGCTGTCGGCCCCCGCCGCGCTGGCGCTTTTCGCCGGGTTCGGGCTGTTCCACGGCTCGGCCTTCGGCGGTGCCATGGCCTCGGCCGAGGCGGGCGCGACACTTCCGGTCCTCGCCGGTTACCTGCTGGGCCTCGCCGCGATCCAGTACGCCGTCGCCCGCGCCGCCGGCTGGGTGGCGCAGAACGTCTGGCAGGCGACCGACGCGGGCGCGCTCCAGCCCCGCCTCGCCGGCGCCGTCGTCGCGGGCGTGGGCCTGTTCCTGTCGCTCGAAACCGTCGAGGGCGCGCTTTTCGCCTCGCTCGGCTGGGGCTGATCCCCGCCACATGACGCCCGACACGGCCCTCCGCGCCCCGCGCGGAGGGTGATCCCCTTCCCGGAGACCTCCCGCATGCCCGCCAAGATCCCCGCCACCATCGTCACCGGCTTCCTCGGCTCAGGCAAGACGACCCTGATCCGCCACCTGCTGGCCAATGCCGACGGCCGCCGCATCGCCCTGATCATCAACGAGTTCGGCGACCTCGGCGTGGACGGCGATATCCTGAAGGGCTGCGGCGACGAGACCTGCACCGACGACGACGTGATGGAGCTGTCGAACGGCTGCATCTGCTGCACCGTGGCCGAGGACTTCGTGCCCACCATGCAGAAGCTCCTGGCCCGCGGGACGCCCCCCGACCACATCGTGATCGAGACCTCGGGCCTGGCCCTGCCGCAGCCGCTGGTGCGCGCCTTCAACTGGCCCGAGATCTCGACCCGCGTCACCGTGGACGGCGTGGTGACGGTGGTGGACGGCAAGGCGGTGACCGAGGGCCGCTTCGCCCACGATACCGCAGCGGTCGACCGGCAGCGCGCGATGGACGACAACCTCGACCACGAGACGCCCCTGTCCGAGCTCTTCGACGACCAGATCGCCTGCGCCGACATGATCGTGGTGAACAAGACCGATCTGCTGGACGAGGCCGAGAAGACCGACCTCCTGTCGAAGCTTGAAACCGACAGCCGCGCCGGCGTTCACGTTGTTCCGGCCGTGATGGGCCGCCTGCCCGCCGATGTCCTCCTCGGGCGCTCCGCCGCCGCCGAAAGCGACATGGAGGGGCGTCACGAGGTGCACCATCACCACCACGACGACGAGGACGACGACGACCACCATCACGACCACGACGACTTCGAGAGCTTTGTGGTCACGCTGCCCGAGGTCACCGACCCCACGGCCTTCGCCGAGCTGGTGTCCAGCACCATCCGCGCCCACGACATCCTCCGGCTCAAGGGCTTCGCTGCCGTGCAGGGCAAGCCGATGCGCCTGACGCTCCAGGCCGTCGGACCGCGGATCGAGACCTACTTCGACCGTCCGCTCGCCGCCAACGAACCGCGCGAGGCGCGGCTTGTCGTCATCGGCCAGGCCGGCCTCGACCGGGAGGCGATCACCCGGGCGCTATCGGCATGAAGCACGATCCAGCGCCGCTCGTCATTCGCCCGCTGCACCCGCTGACCGCCGACGCCCGCGCCCTCATCGACGCGAGCCAGATGGCCCTGCTCGAGGTCTATCCCCCAGAGGAGTGCTTCTCCAGCACGGCCGAGGAGCTCGCCGTCCCCGGCGCCCAGTTCTTCGCCGCCTACCTGGGCGACGCGCCGGTGGGATGCGTCGCGCTGGTGGACACCGGCCGCTACGGTGAGGTCAAGCGCCTCTACGTCGCGCCCGAAGCCCGCGGCCGGGGCGTCGGCACTGCGCTGATGGACACGCTCGAAACTGCCGCCCACGACTTCGGCCTGCCTGTGCTCAAGCTCGAAACCGGCGAGGCCCTCGCCGCCGCCTGCGCCCTTTACCGCGCGCGCGGCTACGTGGAGTGCGAGCCCTTCGGCGGCTACCCCGACATCGAGTCGAACCTGTTCCTGGAAAAGCCCCTCTGACACCCGGTCCAACGGGCCACGGAGCCTTCTGATGCACCTCCTCGCCGCTACCCCCGGCGCGATCGACGACGGCACCGAACCGGTCGACCTCGGCCAGGATCCCGCCGACGTCGTCGTCCTCTCCGCCGCTGACACCGAGCTCGCCGCGCTGAGCGAGGCGCGCGCCGAGATGGAGACGCCGCCGACGCTGCGGCTGGCCAGCCTCAACCACCTGCGCCACCCGATGTCGGTGGACCTGCACGTCGAGCGCTGCGCCACGAGGTCCCGCCTCGTCGTCGCCCGCCTGCTGGGCGGCGCGGGCTACTGGCGCTACGGGCTCGAACAATACGCGGCCCACCTCCACGCCGCCGGCGTACCCTTCGCCGCCCTGCCCGGCGACGACAAGCCCGACGCCGAGTTGCGCGGCCTCTCCACCGTCTCCGACGCTGATTACGACGCGCTCTGGGCCTACCTTGTCGAGGGCGGGCCCGAGAATGCCGCCAACTTCCTGCGCCACGCCCGCGCCATGCTGGACGGGGCCGAGGCGCCGCCGCCCGCCAAGCCCCTCCTGCGCGCCGGCCTCTACTGGCCCGGCGCCGGCACCACCGACCTCGCCACCTTGCGCGAAAGCTGGACCGAGGACGCGCCCGTTGTCCCGATCGTCTTCTACCGCGCGCAGGTGCAGGGCGCGGGCCTCAACCCGATCAACCGCCTCACCCGCGCGCTCTTGCGCCAGGGCCTCAACCCGATGCCGATTTTCGTGGCCTCGCTGAAGGACCCGCTCTCGGCCGCCACGCTCGAGGGCCTCTTTGCTGAGGCGCCGCCCGAGGTCATCCTGAACTGCACCAGCTTCGCCGTCGGCTCGCCGCACGACGGCGGCAGCGCCGATAACCCGCTTGCCGCGCCCTTGGCCAACGCCGCGCCAGTGTTCCAAGTCGTCCTCGCCGCTTCCTCCGAACAGGCGTGGGAAGAGGGCGAAAGCGGCCTGTCGGCCCGCGACATCGCCATGAACGTGGCGCTGCCCGAGGTGGACGGCCGCATCCTCGCCCGCGCTGTCAGCTTCAAGGGCGAGGCGTTCTTCGACGACGCCACCCAGTGCCCGATCGCCACTTATCGCGCCCGCGGCGACCGCATCGATTTCACCGCCCGCCTCGCCGCGAACTGGACGCGCCTGCGCAGAACCAAGCCGCAAGAGCGCAAGGTCGCCCTGATCCTCGCCAACTATCCCAACAAGGACGGCCGCCTCGCCAACGGCGTCGGCCTCGACACCCCCGCCGCCACGGTCCACGCCCTCCAGCGCCTCGCCGCCGAAGGCTACGCCATCGATGTCGCCCCCGCCGACAGCGCCACCCTGATGGACCGTCTGATGGCCGGCCCCACCAACTGGCTCACCGACCGCGCCGTCCGCGCGGGCGGAGAAACGCTCCCCCTCGACACCTACCTCGCCCATTACAAGACGCTCCCCTACGCCCTCCGCCAGAAGATCGAAGAGCGCTGGGGCGGCCCCGAGCAGGACCCCTTCCTCTCTGGTCCTCAAATATCCCCGCCGGAGGCTTCGCCCGAAGGGCGAAACGGGCATGAGAAGGCCGTATTCCACCTCTCGCTCCACCGCTTCGGGAACGCGGTGGTCGGCCTGCAGCCCGCCCGCGGCTACAACATCGACCCGACCGAAACCTACCATTCGCCCGACCTCGTCCCGCCGCACAACTACCTCGCCTTCTACATCTGGCTGCGCGAACACTGGGGCGCGCACGCGGTCGTCCACATGGGCAAGCACGGCAACCTGGAATGGCTGCCGGGCAAGGCGGTGGCGCTGTCCGACGCCTGCCTGCCCGAGGCGGTGCTGGGCCCGATGCCGCATCTCTACCCCTTCATCGTCAACGACCCCGGTGAGGGGACGCAGGCCAAGCGTCGGGCGCAGGCGGTCATCCTCGACCACCTGACCCCGCCGCTCACGCGGGCCGAGACCTACGGCCCCCTGCGCGATCTCGAGGCGCTGGTGGACGAGTATTACGAGGCCGCCGGCGTCGATCCCCGCCGCATCGCCCACCTGCGTGACGAGATCCTGTCGCTGGCGCGCACCACCGGGCTGGATGCCGACGTCGGCATGACCGGCGGGGATGCCGAGGGCGACCTCGCGAAGCTCGACGCCTATCTCTGCGAATTGAAAGAGGCGCAGATCCGCGACGGCCTGCACATCTTCGGCCGGGCGCCCGAGGGCCGGCTGGAGCGCGACCTCGCCCTCGCCCTGCTCCGCACGCCGCGCGGCGACGGCAAGGGCGGCAACGCCTCGCTGATCCGCGCGCTGGCCATCGACCTCGCGCTCGACTTCGACCCGCTCGACCCCGACATGGCCGCCCCCTGGACCGGCCCGCGCCCCGAAGCCCTCGCCGCCGTCTCCGACGCCACCTGGCGCAGCACCGGCGACACGGTAGAGCGGCTGGAACTCCTGGCCCAGAAGCTCCTCGACAGCGAGGTGGCCCGCCCAGGGCCGACGAGCGATACCGTGCTGCAGGAGGCCGAACGCACGATCCGCCCCGCCATCACCGCTTGCGGCCCGGCCGAGATCGACGCGCTCGTCGCCGGGCTGAATGGCCGCGCCATCACCCCCGGTCCGTCCGGCGCGCCCACGCGCGGGCGGCCCGACGTGCTGCCCACCGGCCGCAACTTCTTCTCGGTCGACAGCCGCGCCGTGCCCACGCCCACCGCCTGGTCACTAGGGTGGAAGTCGGCCAGCCTGCTGATCGACCGGCACCTGCAGACCCACGGCGACTGGCCCCGCGCCATGCTTCTGACCGTCTGGGGCACGGCGAACATGCGAACGGGCGGCGACGACATCGCGCAGGGCCTCGCGCTGATGGGCGTGAAGCCGCAGTGGGATAGCGCCAATCGCCGCGTCACGGGGTTCGAGGTGATCCCCCACACCGCGCTCGGCCGCCCGCGCGTCGATGTGACCTTCCGCGTCTCGGGCTTTTTCCGAGACGCCTTCCCGCAGCAGATCGCGCTGCTCGACAGCGCCGCGCGCGCCGTCATGGCGCTTGATGAGCCCGAGGACGTGAACCCCGCCGCCGCCCGCGCCCGGGCCGAAGGCTCCACCGCCCGTGTCTTCGGCTCGAAGCCGGGCGCCTACGGGGCGGGTCTGCAGGCGCTCATCGACGAGCGCATCTGGTCCGACCGCGCCGACCTGGCAGACGCCTATCTCGACTGGGGCAGCTATGCCTATGGCGCGGGCGAGGAGGGACGCAAGGACCGACGCGCCTTCGAGACCCGCCTGTCCCAGACCGAGGCCATCGTCCAGAACCAGGACAACCGCGAGCACGACCTGCTCGACAGCGACGACTATTACCAGTTCGAAGGCGGCGCCGCCGCCGCCGTCGCGACGCTCCAGGGCCAGGATCGACCCATCTACCACAACGACCACTCGCGCCCCGAACGCCCGCTGATCCGTACCCTGGAAGACGAGATCGGCCGCGTCGTCCGCTCGCGCGTGGTTAACCCGAAGTGGATCGAAGGCTGCAAGCGCCACGGCTACAAGGGCGCCTTCGAGATTGCGGCGACCGTCGATTACCTTTTCGCCTTCGCCGCCACCACGCGCGCGGCAAAGAACCACCATTTCGACCTGGTCGAGTCCGCCTTTCTGGAAGACGACGCCACCCGTGAGTTCATCGCCGACGCCAACGCGCCTGCGCTGCGCGAGATCGCGGAGAGGCTACAGGAGGCCATCGACCGCGGCCTCTGGTCACCGAAGTCGAACTCCGCCCGCGCGCGTATCGACGCCCTGCGCAGCGGCTAGCACACCAGCTCCGCCCGCTGAATCGATTGGTCGCCTTCCAGCGTCCCGGCGGCGATCCCGCACCCCGTGGTGCGCCGGATCGCCGTCACGCTTCGTCGGAAGACCCCGGCCTTCGACGGCAGCCATTCGAAGCCCGTCCGGTGCACCTCCACCCTGTCGCCCAGCCGGTGCACGGTGAAGGTGCTGCCGCCGACCTCCACCGCCTGCGTCTCCGCATTTCGGAAGGCAAGGCTTGGGCCGGAACAGGCGGCGAGGAGAAGGAAAAGCACGGTGTATCTCATGTCGCCGATCCTCGCTCACAACAGTTAATCCCGGCTTAACCTGCCCGGCTTGCCCCGCGCGCCGCAGTCTCTAGGATCGCCGGGCCGACCGGAGCCCGTGCATGATCCTGAACGTCACCATCCTGCTTCTCTTCCAACTCGCCGGCGAAGTTATGGCGCGCGGGCTCGGTCTGTCGGTCCCCGGACCCGTGCTCGGCCTTGCCGGCCTCTTCGCGTTGCTCCTCGCCCGTCCCTCGCTCGCCACCCGCATGTCGAAGACAGCGAACGGCCTTCTGGCGCATCTCTCGCTGCTGTTTGTCCCCGCCGGCGTCGGCGTCGTAGGCCACCTGGGCACCTTCGGCTCCGACGGGCCCGCCCTCCTCGCCGCGCTCGTGGGCAGCACCGTGCTCGCTATCCTCGCCGCCGTCGCCGCCTTCCTCGCCGTCGCCCGCCTTACCGGGGCCGCCGATGAGTGACGTGACCGACCTCTGGAGCTACCTCGCCCGCGAGCCGCTCCTGTGGCTGACCGCGACGCTCGTGGCATACGTCATCGCGGACGCGACGGCGGAGAAACTGAAGCGCCACCCGCTCGCCAACCCGGTGCTGATGGCGGTGATCCTGCTGGCCACCCTGCTCGCGGCCACAAGCACCCCCTACGCTACCTATTTCGAGGGCGCGCAGTTCGTGCACTTCATGCTGGGCCCCGCGACCGTCGCTCTGGCGTTGCCGCTCCACGCCAACCTCAAGCGGATCCGGGCCAGCCTGCTGCCCATGCTGGCCGCGTTGTTCGCCGGGTCGCTGACCGCCATCCTCTCGGCCCTCGGCATCGCCGCCGCGTTCGGCGTCCGCGGCGAAACGTTGCTGTCGCTCGCGCCGAAATCGGCGACGGCGCCCGTGGCCATCGGCGTTTCCGAGGCGATCGGCGGCGCGCCGACCCTCACCGCCGTGCTGGTGATCCTGACCGGCATCATCGGGGCCATCGTGGCCACGCCGATCCTCAATGCGCTGAAGATCACCGACTGGCGCGCCCGAGGCTTCGCCGTAGGTGTCGCCGCACACGGCATCGGCACCGCGCACGCCTTCCGCGTCCACCCCACCGCCGGGGCCTTCTCGGGCATCGGCATGGGGCTGAACGCCCTGCTCACCGCGATCCTGGCGCCCCTCGTGGTCGCCTGGCTACTCTGACCCCGGAGGACGACATGACCGACGATCCCGACCGCCACGCGCAGAAGATGGCCAAGAAGAAGGCCGCGCGCGACAAGATCATGGCCACCAAGACCGACGAGAAGGGGCTGGTGATCGTCCACACCGGCAAGGGCAAGGGCAAGTCCACCGCCGCCTTCGGCATGATCTTCCGTTGCATCGCCCACGGCATGCCCTGTGCCGTCGTGCAGTTCATCAAGGGCGGGATGAGCACGGGCGAGCGCGACCTGATCCTCGACCGTTTCCCGGACGTCTGCCAGTTCCACACAATGGGCGAAGGCTTCACCTGGGAGACGCAGGACCGCTCGCGCGATACCGAGATGGCGCAAGCGGCGTGGGAGAAGGCGAAGGAGCTCATCCGCGATCCCGCCAACCGCATGGTCCTGCTCGACGAGATCAACATCGCCCTGCGCTACGACTATGTCGACGCGGCCGAGGTCGCGCGCTTCCTGGCCGAGGAGAAGCCGCCGATGACCCACGTGGTCCTGACCGGGCGCAACGCCAAGGACGAGATCATCGAGATCGCCGACCTGGTGACCGAGATGGAGCTGGTGAAGCACCCGTTCCGGTCCGGCATCAAGGCGCAGATCGGCGTCGAGTTCTGAGAAGCGGCGGGAGCGGGCCGCGCCGCCCGCTCCCGCCGCGTTTCGCAGCGAAGCTAGAAGCCCAGGATCAAGGCCACGTTCAGGCTTTGGTCGGTGTCGTCGAAGCCCGGCAGCGGGTCGGTGTTGTGCTCGACCTGATAGCTGATCCGCGTGGTCAGCGTGTTCGACACCTCGAAGTTCACGCCGAGGTCGTTCCAGTAGGTCGTGTTCTCGTCCGACCCCAGGATCTCGGTATCGTTCGTCAGCGCCACGGTGTCGGTCAGCCCGTAATAGACGCGCGAAGCGGCGATCCAGGCGAACTCGGTATTGTCGTCGCCGGTCTGGTCCTCGGTGTACCGCCAGCCGGGGCCGGCCTGCACTCGCCAGGTCAGGTCGGGCTGGTTGATGATCCGGTAGCCGGGCCCGAGGCCGATGAAGGCGTCGCGCTCGATCGTGTCGAAGTTGTCGTACTCGAACCGCCCGATGCCGAAGGCATAGAAGCGCGGCGTGAAGTACCGCGTGCCTTCATAGGTGGCGTAGAACTCCTCCTGGTCCTTGTCGCCGTCCGATTCGCCGTATTCCCCGGCCAGCCCGAAGCTGTGGACCCAGTTGCCGATGCCGTAGGTCAGGCGCCCGGCGATGGACAAGTCGCCTTCGTCGGTGTTGCCGTCCGAGACCGAGCCCGACAGCGCGAACGACCCGCGCCAGCCCTGTGGCACCTGGTTCGGGCCGAAGCGGTCGGCATCGCGCCCCTCGGCCAGGTCCTCGCGCACATCGAGCTCGATATCCTCGATGCGCTCGTCCAGCGCCTCTGTCCCGATCAGCGTGCCCTGCGCGAGGGCGGGCGCGGCAGACAGCAGGGGCAGCAGCGCCAAGGTGTAAGTAAGTTTCTTCATGATGCGACCTTGAGAAAAGCATTGTGAGCCGCCGGAAACGGGCGGCCGAAGACTGAGTACGCATTGCACTTGAAATGAACTGCATCTTCATGATGCACGGGCGCGGGCGAAAGGCCGCACGCGTTTTCGCCGCACCGGCCGCGATCGGCGCCAATCCGCCGACCGCGGCACGCGTCAGCCGCCGCGCACCTCGCTGAGGGTCGCGCCGGGGCTCAGCGCCTCGGGGTCGAGCCGCAGCTCGATCACGGCGAGCGTGCCGGAGGCGCGGGCGCGGGCGAAGGCCTGCGGGAACGCCTCGCCATCCTCCACCACCTCGCCGTAGCCGCCATAGGCGCGGGCGAGCGCGCCGAAATCCGGGTTGGCCAGGTCGGTGCCCGAAACCCGGCCGGGATACTGCCGCTCCTGGTGCATCCGGATGGTGCCGTAGCGGCCGTTGTTGCAGACGATGACGACGGGTTTCGCGCCGTGCTGCATGGCCGTCGACGCCTCGTTCAGCGTCATCTGGAAGCACCCGTCGCCCGCAAGGCATACGACCGTGCGGTCCGGATGCGCGATGGACGCCGCGACCGCCGCCGGAAAGCCATAGCCCATCGAGCCACTCGTCGGCGCGAGCTGGGTGCCGAAGCGGCGGAAGCTGTAATACCGGTGCAGCCACGCGGCGTAGTTGCCCGCGCCGTTCGTGACGATGGCATCGTCCGGCAGGTTCGCGGCCAGCCAGCCGACCACCCGCTCCATCTTCACCGCGCCCGGTGTCTCCTTCGGCGTCTGCCAGGCCTCGTAGTCAGCGCGAGCCGCCTCGGTCCACGCCGCCCAGTCTCCCGGCGCAGGCGGATCGGCGGCAAGCGCAGCGACCACGTCGGCGGCCTGCGCCACCACGGCCAGGTCCGAGCGGAACACCCGCCCGATCTCGTCCGCGTCGGGATGCACGTGGAGGATGGTCTTGCCGGGCTGCGCGGGGTCGAGGTGCTCGTACCCGCCCGTCACGATATCGCCCAGCCGCGTGCCCAGCGCCAGGACCAGGTCGGCGTCGCGCAGCCGCTTGGCCAAAGCCGGGTTCGCGCCCACGCCCAGGTCGCCCACGTAGGACGGCGATCGGTTGTCCATCCGGTCCTGCCGCCGGAAGCTGACGGCCACGGGCAGCTTCGCGGCCTCGGCGAACGTCTTCAGCGCGTCGGCGGCCTCCTGCGACCAGCCGGGGCCACCGGCCACGACCAGCGGATGTTTCGCGCGCGAAACATTCTCGACAATTTTAACGATCTGCTCCGGCGTGGCCCGCGACACCGCCGGCGCGGTGGGGGCCAGGTCGGGCACGTCGGCCTGCGCCGAAAGCATGTCCTCGGGCAGTGCCAGCACCACCGGACCAGGGCGGCCCGATTGTGCCACGTGAAACGCCCGCATCACGTATTCCGGCAACCGCTCGGTCTGGTCCACCTCGGCCACCCACTTCACCAGCGGGCCGAAAAAAGCGCGGTAGTCGACCTCCTGAAACGCCTCGCGGTCCCGGTGGCCCCGCGCGATCTGCCCCACGAAGCAGACCATCGGCGTCGAGTCCTGCATCGCAACGTGCAGCCCCGACGAGGCGTTCGTCGCCCCGGGCCCGCGCGTGACGAAGACGACGCCGGGCGTGCCGGTCATCTTGGCCGTGGCCTCGGCCATCATCGCCGCACCGCCCTCCTGCCGACAGACCACGTTCCCGATGCCCAGCTCGTGCAACCCGTCGAGCGCGGCCAGGAAGCTTTCACCCGGCACCGAAAACACCCGCTCGACGCCATGCGCACGCAGCGCCTCGGCCAGGATCAGGCCGCCATGTCTCAGTGCCACAGGTTTCGCTCCACGTCGCCCTCGAACCCCTGCGAACAGAAGCCGCCGCCTTGGAACCGATCCCCCACCGGGTCCGGCGCGCCATCGCCCTTCACGGCGTCTGCTGCCCAGTGCTCCGCATCAAAGGCGGGCCGATAACCCAGGGCGAAGGCGGCGGAGTTGTCCCACCACGTCCGCGCGTTGCCAGAGGCTCCGAAGACCACCTGGTTGTGCACCTCGGGATGCTCCAGCCCGATGACACATAGCTGCATCAGGTCCTCGGGGTGCAGCCACATCGACAGCCGGCGGGTGTCGGCGGGCTCCATGGCGACGTTGCCGATGCGAATCGAGAGCGTGCCGATCCCGTGCTTGTCGGCATAGAGCGCGGCCAGCGCCTCTCCGAAGGCCTTCGAAACGCCGTATAAGCTGTCGGGGCGCACCCGGTCGTCCGCCCCGATCCGCCGGTGGCGGCCATAGAAGCCGATGGCGTGGTTGGAAGACGCGAAGACCACCCGCTTCACGCCGGCAGCCCGCGCGGCCTCGTAGAAGGTGTGGAGCCCGGCGATGTTCGATGCGTTCACGGTGTCCCAGTCCGCCTCGACCGGCTGGCCGCCCAGGTGGATCACCCGGTCCACGCCCTGCAGCGCCGCGGCGATGGCCTGCGGATCGCTCAGTTCGGCCTGCCGGAACTCCTCGCCCTCGACAAGGTCCGTCATCTCGGCCCGGTCGCTCAGGATCACACGGCCATAGCATTCGCGCAGAAGCGGGCGCAGGAAGCTTCCCGCGCCGCCGGCCGCACCCGTCATAAGAAGATCGCCCATCTGGTCTCCTCCGTTCTTGCCCGTGCCGCGGTGCGGCTTACTTCCCCGCGCAACAAGACGGGGGAACTCGCGATGTTGCTTGGCATCTCGGGGTCGCTGCGTAAAGGCGCGACCAACACGAAACTGGTGCGCGAGGCCGCGCGCCTCTACGGCGGGCCATTCGCCCTGGCTGACGTGCGCCTGCCGCTTCTGGACCAGGATCTGGAGGACGAACACGGCATCCCGCCCGAGGTTCAGCGCCTCGCCGACCAGGTGCGCGAGGCCGAGGCGGTGGTGATCTCGTCGCCCGAATACAACCAGTCGCTCTCGGGCGTGCTGAAGAACGCGCTCGACTGGATCAGCCGTACGGAGGGGTCGCCCTGGCGCGGCAAGCCGGTCGCGCTGATGTCCGCCGCCGCCGGCCGCGCAGGCGGCGCGCGCGCGAACTACGCCCTGTGGCTGGCCATGGCGCCTTTCCGCCCGCGCGTCTCGACCGGGCCCGAAGTGCTTGTCGCCGACGCCCGCAAACAGTTCGACGACAACGGCTGCCTGACGTCCGAGCGCTATCTCAAGACCCTGACGGAGGCGATGGAGACCCTGCGCCGAGAAGCCCGCAGCGGCTGACGCCCCCCCTGTCCATCTTCGGTCCTGAAATATCCCCGCCGGAGGCACCGCGCCGGGCGCAGCCCGGCGCGAAAACAAGGGTGTCGCGCCGCAGGCGCGGCCGCGTTCTTACCTCAGACTCGCCGCGACCCCGAAGCCCTCGGGGATGCGGCCCCGCCCCTCCAGCACCAGATCCGCCATCACCTGCCCGGCGAGCGGCGCAATGCCGAAACCGATCTTGAAGCCTCCGTTGGCGATGAAGTGGCCGGGGCGGTCAGGCCACGCCCCCAGCATCGGCGCACGGCTTTTCGCGCGGGGTCGGACGCCGGCCCAGCGGTGCAGCACCCGCGGCTCGGCCAGCGCCGGGACGGCGGCGCGGGCACGGGCGACGACGTCGTCGAGCGCGGCGTCGGTCGCGGACGGATCGGCGTAGTCTCGTTCGCTGGTCGAGCCGACCGCGGTGGTGCCGTCGCCGTGGGGCACGACGTGCAGGCCGTCCACGAAAAGCTGCGGCGCGTCGCGCACGTCGAGGTCCAGCACCGCCGCCTGCCCCTTCACGCCGGTCCCGACGTTCCTCCCGAGCTCCCGCGACAGCGTCTCGAGCCCCGCCGCGCCGGTGGCCCAGACGACTGCGCCCTCGTCCCCGGCCTCGCGCACGACCTCGCCGCCCAGCGCCTGCACTGCGGCGGCAAGGCTCGCCACCGCCTGCGCCGGGTGCAGGCGGGCGGTGAGCGTGTCGCGGACGAGGACGCCCGAGGGCGACGGCGGCACCCACGCTCCGGCCTCGGCCGCCGGGATCACCTGCCAGGCCGCCTTGCCCTCCCACAGCTCCGCAGCCCCCGCCTCGCGCGCGCGCGCCAGCTCCACGGCGCGCGCATCGGCGAGGGATTGGAGGCGGCCGGTGGCGGCATAGCCGGAGGCCAGGCCCGACAGCGCCTCGACCTCGGGCCAGAAGCTGCGCGACAGGATCAGGCTCTCGAACTGGAACGCCTTCTTGGGGTTCCAGCCCTCGGGCACGTGGGGGGCCAGCGCCCCGACCAAGCCGCCGCTTGCCCCCGCGCCGGGGCCGTGCGGGTCGACCACCCGCACCCTTGCGCCGGATTGCAGACAGGCATAGGCAACCGAGAGGCCGAATATCCCGGCCCCCCTGACAGTTACGTCGATGCGCGCCATGACCGGGCTCCTGTTTCGATCGCCGCGCCGCGACCCGGCGAAGGTGGACGAGACGATGGCGTTGCCAGAGGCGCAGGCGAATGTCGAGTGGCGCGAGGGCCGGGTGCCGGTTTCGACGCGCTTCGACGATCCGTATTTCTCGCTTCAGGACGGGCTGGCCGAGACGGCGCATGTTTTCCTGACCGGCAACGCCCTGCCCGCGCGTTTCGCGCCGGGGTTTCGGGTGGCCGAACTGGGCTTCGGCACCGGCCTCAACGCGCTGGCCGCCGCCGCCCTGTGGCGGCAGGCGGGGATCGCGGGGCGGCTGCGCTTCACCTCGTTCGAGGCGTTCCCGATGGGCGCCGAGGACATGGCCCGCGCGCACGCGGCTTTCCCCCACCTCGCCGCGCTCTCGGCCCCGCTGGTCGAAGCCTGGGCGGCCGGCGCGCGGCAGATCGTGACGGACGCGCTGCACCTGACGGTGATCGTGGGCGATGCACGTGAAACACTCGCGGGCTGGGAGGGCGGCGCGGACGCGTGGTTCCTCGACGGCTTCGCCCCGGCCAAGAACCCCGAACTGTGGGAGCCCGCGCTGATGCACCAGGTCGCCCGGCGCACTGCCCCCGGCGGCACCGCCGCCACCTATACCGCCGCCGGCCGCGTCAGGCGGGCACTGCAGGAGGCCGGTTTTCGCGTCGAACGCGTGCCGGGCTTCGGGCGCAAGCGGCACATGACGCGGGCGGTGCTCGCATGAGCCAGAGGAACGACACCCGGCTCGGCATCATCCTGATGGCGATCACCACCCTCGTCTTCGCAGCGCAGGACGGCATCTCGCGCCACTTGGCAGCGGAGTACAACGTGCTGATGGTGGTGATGATCCGCTACTGGTTCTTCGCCGCCTTCGTGGTGGCCGTCGCCGCGCGGCAGTCGGGCGGTGTGCGGGCTGCGGCGGCGACGGTGCAGCCGGGCCTTCAGACGCTGCGTGCGCTGGTGCTGGTGGGCGAGGTCTGCGTGATGGTGCTGGCCTTCGTCTTCCTGGGCCTGGTCGAGGCGCACGCGATCTTCGCCTGCTACCCCCTGCTGGTGGCCGCGCTGTCCGGCCCCGTGCTGGGCGAGGAGGTCGGGTGGCGTCGCTGGGCCGCCATCGCCGTTGGCTTCGTCGGCGTCCTGATCATCCTGCGCCCCGGCTTCGCCGTCTTCGCGCCAGAGGCGCTGGTGGCGCTGGTGTCCGCCCTGCTCTTCGCGCTCTATGCCCTGCTGACGCGGTATGCGGCGCGGCGCGACGACGCGGCCACGAGCTTCTTCTGGACCGGGACCGTGGGTGCGGTGGCGCTGACGATCCTGGGCGTGTGGTTCTGGGAGCCGATGTCGCCCGCCGACTGGGGCTGGATGGGGCTGCTGTGCGTCACCGCCTCGCTCGCGCACTTCCTGCTGATCAAGACCTACGAGGTGGCCGAGGCGAGCGCGGTGCAGCCCTTCGCCTATCTGCAGCTCGTCTTCGCGTCGATCATCGGCGTCGGTATCCTGAGCGAGACGATCGAGTGGAACGTGGCGCTGGGTGCGGCCATCGTGGTCGGCGCGGGGATCTTCACGCTGGTCCGCGAGGCGCGGGCCAAGAGGCAGGCACGGCGGAGGGCGACGGCATGACGGGTGTTTCGTGGTCGGGGGCGGCGACGCGCTTCCTGGCAGTCCGGCTGGAGCCAGGCGCGGACCTGCGGCGCGGCCTGATCGAGGTTTTCGACGCCCAGCCCGAACGCGCGGGATTCGTCGCCGCCGCCGTCGGCAGTTTGACCGTGGCGGCGCTGCGCATGGCGGGCGAGCCCGAGGTCGAGCGGATCGCCGGCCCGCTGGAGATCGTGGGCCTGTCCGGCACGCTGTCGGTGGACGGCCCGCACCTGCACCTCGCCGTGTCGTTGTCCGACGGGCGGATGCTGGGCGGGCACCTGATGGACGGCGCGAGGGTGCGCACCACCGCCGAGATCGTGCTGGGACTGGCCGCGGGCGTCGTGTTCGAGCGGCCGGTTGACCCTGCCACCGGCTACCGCGAACTGTCGGGGCGCGAAGGCTGAGCCCTAGCTGCCCTTGAGTTCGGACGTGAACTCGAGCGGCCCCTGCGGCGTCTCGCCCGACACCCGCGCGCGGTAGACGGGCAGAGACTCGGCCACGCGCATGACGTAGTTGCGGGTTTCGTCGAACGGGATGTGCTCGATCCAGTCGATCACGTCCACCGCCGGCGTGCGCGGGTCCCCGAAACGCGAGATCCACTGGATCGGCCGCCCCGGCCCGGCATTGTAGCCCGCCGAGACCAGCAGGGGATTGTTGCCGAAACGCTCGATCAGCCCGTCGAGGTAGGCGGTGCCAAGCGTCGCGTTGAAGGCCGGGTCGGAGTAAAGCCGCTCGCGGGTATAGGACAGGCCCAGCCGCTGCGCGACCTCGCGCGCGGTGCCGGGCATCAGCTGCATCAGCCCTCCGGCGCCGACGTGGCTGCTGACGCCCGGGTCGAACTCGCTTTCTCGCCGGGCGATGGCGAGGGCCAGCTCCACCGGCACCGGCAGGTTGTCCACGCCCAGGTCGATGACAGGAAAGTATGGGCGCGGCAGGGTATGGCCCATTCGCGCGGCCTGTTTCGCGACACGCAGCGCGATGTGCGGCTCGCCCAGCGTCTCGGCCAGCGTGGCAAGGGTGCCGAGTTCGGCTTCGCTGAGCACTTCGCCCAGGTGGACCATGAAGCGCTCGGCCAGGTCACGCTCGCCCGCCGCCTGGAGCAGCAGCGCCGCCTCCAGCACCGAGCTGTCGCGGAAGGCGGCCTCGGAGATGCTGGGATAGCTCTCGGTCCCGGTCAGCGCGGGGTCGAGCGGCAGGCCCGCCCGCTCGGCCGCGAGCAGGCCGTAGAAGCTGGTCTGGTACTCGGCCCCGAAGGCATAGGCCTGCTGCGCGGCCTCGTCGTCGCCCAGCGCCTCGTGCGCCCGGCCCTCCCAGTACCCGGCGCGGCCCAGACTGATCGGCGTGTCGACAGCGATGCGCAGGTGGCGGAAATGCTCGAGCGCCTTGTCCGGCGCGTCGAGGAAGCGCAGGGCCAAGTAGCCGGAAAGCCACTCGAGGTCGGAATAATGATCCGCGCCCGGAGGCAGGTGGTGCGCGGCGGCGACGGCATATGCTTCCTCGTACTCGGCATCCCGCATCAGGTCGCGCGCCATGTCGCCGCGAAACCGCGCCCACGGGGCCGGTTCGCCCAGCAACTCGGGCCGGGCGCTGCGCCCGACCAGAAGTTCGCGCGCGGAGTCGTCGCGGTTCTTGCTCATCCGCCAGCGGAAGCGTTCGTAGGCGAGGCCGGGATCGTTCTTCAGTCGGGCGGGCACGGCGTCGATCAGCGCGTCGACGCCCAGCGCCTCGGCCCGCAGCGCCATGCGCGCCTCGGCCAGCGCGGTCCATCCGGGGTCATCCACGCGCGGCAGCATGCGGCGGACGGCGTTCGACGCACCGCGCCACAGCAGCATGTCCAGCCGCGCCTCGTGCAACGGCTCGAGCACGTCGGGATAAAGAGCGAGCAGCGCACTTTCGACCTCGAACGTCAGGGTCTGGTTCAGCCAGGCCATCGCCGCCTGCGCCTGCGCGTCGCCCTCGGCGCCGATTTCGTGGAACGCGCGGACCAGCGCCAGCGCCCCATGCGCCGTTTCGGGCGCGGTCTCGGAGAAGAAGACGATGACGTCGGGGCCGCTGCCGGTCAGCGGCAGCGTCTTTTCCATCTGCTCCTTCAGGTAGGGCAGGCCCGGCCAGTCGCCCCGGCGCGCCAGGAAGTCGAGCGCCTCGTCGAACGTGCCCCGGCCGGCGCGCAGGCGGTGCCACTCCACCACGTCGCGCCCCACCGGCCCGGCGTCGCGACCATGCGTCTGCGCCGCACTCCAGTCGCCGCGGCGAACTTCGGACATTGCCTCTCCCATCGCATGGGCGAGCGCGCTTTCCGACGCGAGCGCGGGCTCCGCCGGAAGCTGAGCGAACAGGAGGGGCAGGACGAGGGCGATAAGGGCTGAGAGTCGCATGTGGCGGAGAGTATGCGCAGGCAGCGAAGGAGCAACTCACAAACTTGGCAAGGTGCGGCGTCATCGCTAGGGTCCGCCGCGGATTCGCAGTCGGATTCTCCACCTGAAGTCAAAGCAAAGGATGCGTGTCATGTTCACGGGTTCCCTTCCCGCCCTGGTCACGCCGTTCAAGGACGGCGCAGTGGATTTCGACACGCTGAAGAAGCTGGTCGAGTGGCATATCGAGCAGGGCAGCCACGGCCTGGTGCCGGTCGGCACCACGGGCGAAAGCCCCACGCTCACCCACACCGAGCACGAGCAGGTCATCGAGGCCGTGGTCGAGGCCGCCGCGGGCCGCGTGCCGGTGATCGCCGGGACCGGGTCGAACAACACGACCGAGGGCGTGCGCTTCATGGAGCACGCCGCGCGCGTGGGCTCGAGCGCGGCGCTGGTGGTGACGCCCTACTACAACAAGCCGACGCAGGCGGGCATGATCGCGCACTTCACGGCGATGCACGACGCCGCCGACCTGCCGATCATCATCTACAACATCCCCGGCCGCTCGGCCGTGGACATGTCACCGGCGACGATGGGCGAGCTGGCCAAGCTGCCCCGGATCATCGGCGTGAAGGACGCGACGGGCGATCTGGCGCGGGTGAGCCTGCAGCGCATGACCTGCGGCAAGGAGTTCCTGCAGCTTTCGGGCGAGGACGCCACGGCCATCGGTTTCAACGCGCAGGGCGGACGCGGCTGCATCAGCGTGACCGCGAACGTCGCGCCGAAACTCTGCGCCGAGTTCCAGGAGGCGACGCTGCGCGGCGACTATGCCACCGCACTCGAATACCAGGACCGGCTGATGCCGCTGCACCGGGCGATCTTCCTCGAACCGGGGCTCGTCGGTGCGAAATACGGACTTTCCCTTCTGGGCCTGTGCTCGGACGAGGTGCGCCTGCCGCTGACCCCGCTGACCGAGGGCACGCGACTGGCCATCAAGGACGCGATGATTCACGCCGGGCTCATCAGCTAGAGGATTTCGTGCGGCTCTGGCGCTGGCCGAGCCGCACGTTGCGCATCACCTCGACCAGCATGGCGGTCAGCAGGCCGAAGTTCAGCAGCCCGTTGGCTGCGGCCATGCCGCCCAGCAGCCGCCATTCCTGCGGCAGGAGAATGTCGCCGAAGCCGAGCGTGGTGAAGGCGACGAGCGAGAAGTAGACCGACGCCTCCATCGTCGTGAAGATGCCGAGGGCATACAGCGACAGCGCCCAGATCCAGACGCAGACAGTCATCATCGCCAGCGTCCAGACCACCGACAGGCACAGCACCAGCATCAGCTTCGGTCCATGCGGTTCCCGGTGGAGCCACTTCTGCCGCACGCTCAGCAGCCATTCCAGCGCCCAGAAGGCGCCTGCCCCGACGACGATGGTGAGCAGGATCAGTGTTGTGGCGATCGCGATCTGCAGGAACATGTGTCGGATGCTTCACCGGTGGGCCGGGTGGGTCAACCGTGGCTAAGCGCCGCTTAACCCTGATCCTGCATCCTGCAGCCACCGTGAACCCTCGCGGTGGAAGGAGGTGATCGCCTTGAGTGAGCGGAGCTTCCGCAGATGGATGGTGACGATTGCGGCCCTGTCGCTTCTCGTCGCCATCGCGAGACTCGGACTCGGCCGCCGAGCCGGGAACGGGTCGCCCCCGCAGAGCTGCAACTCTGCGGGGGCATTAGGGAGGTGATCCCCCAGAGCGTTACTTCCGCAGACATGAAGTATGCTGCCAACTCCCTTACAGAAAGTAAAGTTTCGCGCCTCGGCCTCCGCTTGATCCCCCCTCCTCCAACCTCTATCTCGCTTGGCATGGCAAAGCCCAAGGACAACCCGAACTACAAGGTGATCGCCGAGAACCGGCGGGCGCGGTACGACTATGCCATCGAGGACGACCTCGAATGCGGCATCGTCCTGACCGGGTCCGAGGTGAAGTCGCTGCGCCAGAACACCTCGAACATCGCGGAGTCCTACGCCGCGGTCGAGAACGGTGAGCTCTGGCTGGTGAACGCCGATATCGCGCCCTACGAGCAGGCGATGTTCGGGCACGAGGACCGGCGCCGGCGCAAGCTGCTGGTCAACAGGCGCGAGATGGCGCGGTTGTGGAACGACACGCAGCGCAAGGGCATGACGCTGGTGCCGCTGGTGCTCTACTTCAACCACAAGGGCATCGCGAAGGTGAAGATCGGGATCGCCAAGGGCAAAAAGGCGCCCGACAAGCGCGAGACCGCCGCCAAGCGCGACTGGCAGCGCCAGAAGCAGCGGCTTCTCAAGGAGCAGGGCTGAGGCCGGGGCCCGGCCTTGCCACCGCGCGCGGCGGCGTTTAGGCATTCGCCAGCGCCGTCCCTGCCGGAGGAGGCCCATGGCCGCAGACGACCCGACCACGCTGGTCTCGACCGACTGGCTTGCCCAGCACCTGTCCGACCCGGACATCCGTATCCTCGACGCCAGTTGGTACCTGCCCGACGCGGAACGTGATCCAAAGGCCGAGTACGAGGCCGCGCACATCCCGGGCGCCCGTTTCTTCGATATCGACGAAATCAGCGACAACCGGTCGGACCTGCCGCACATGGCGCCGCCGCCCGAAAAGTTCATGAGCCGCCTGCGCGCCATGGGCGTGGGCGACGGGCACCAGGTGGTGGTCTACGACGGCATGGGCCTGTTCTCGGCTGCGCGGGTGTGGTGGCTGTTCAAGCTGATGGGCAAGACGGACGTCGCGGTGCTCGACGGCGGGTTCGCCAAGTGGCAGGCCGAGGGGCGGCCCGAGGAGGACCTGGCGCCGGTCATCCGCGACCGGCACATGACGACCTCGCGCCAGAACCACCTGATGAAGGACGTCACGCAGGTGGCGCAAGCCTCGAAGATCGGGGATCACGAGATCCTCGACGCTCGCGCCCCCAGCCGCTTCGCCGGCGCCGAACCCGAACCGCGTGCGGGACTGCGCGCCGGCCACATCCCGAACTCGAAGAACGTGCACTACCGCACGCTCCTGAACGACGACGGCACCATTAAAAGCCCCGAGGCCCTGCGCGCGGTATTCCGCGAGGCGGGCGTCGACCTCGACAAGCCGGTCATCACCACCTGCGGGTCGGGGGTGACGGCGGCGATCATCAACCTTGCGCTCGCCCGGATCGGGCACGTGAACCACGCACTTTATGACGGGTCGTGGTCGGAATGGGGCATGTACAACGACCTCAGGGTCGCTACCGGAGAGAAATGAGATGCTCGACAAGCTGAGCCCCCAACCCGCCGATAAGATCCTCATGCTGATGCAGATGTTCCGCGAGGATCCCCGCGAGGACAAGATCGACCTCGGCGTCGGCGTCTACCGCAACCCCGAGGGCGTGACCCCCGTAATGCGCGCCGTGAAGGCAGCCGAGCAGCAGGTGTGGGAGACGCAGACGACCAAGGCCTATACCGGGCTGGCCGGCGATCCCGCCTACGCAGAGGCTCTGGGCAAGCTGATCCTCGGCACCTCGGTCGAGAGCGAGCGGACCTCGGCCATCGCCACGCCCGGCGGCACCGGCGCGATCCGGCAGGCGATGGAGCTGATCCGCATGGCCGCGCCAGAGGCGACGGTCTGGGTGTCGCAGCCGACCTGGCCGAACCACCTGTCGATCATCAAGTTCATGAAGATGCCGATGGCTGAGTACACGTACTTCGACAACGCCACCCGGCAGGTGGACTTTGATGGCATGATGGCCGACCTCGAAGGCGTGAAGGCGGGCGACGTGGTGCTGCTGCACGGCTGCTGCCACAACCCGACCGGCGCCAACCTGACCGAAGAGCAGTGGGGCAAGGTTGCCGATCACCTGCTTGCGAAGGGCGCGATCCCGTTGATCGACATCGCCTACCAAGGCTTCGGCGACGGGCTCGAGGCCGACGCGGCGGGCACGCGCCTGCTGGCGTCGCGCATGCCGCAGATGCTGGTGGCGGCGAGCTGCTCGAAGAACTTCGGCATCTACCGCGAGCGGGCGGGCCTGCTGATCGCCATCTCGCCCGACGCGAAGGCGCAGCCGACGGTGCAGGGCAACCTGAACTACCTCAACCGGCAGAACTATTCCTTCCCGCCGGACCACGGCGCGCGGCTGGTGATGACCATCCTCAACGACGACAAGCTGACTGCCGACTGGAAGGCCGAGCTCGAGGACATGCGCACGGGCATGCTGGCCCTGCGCAAGCAACTGGCCGAGGAGCTGCGCCAGCGGTCGAACTCGGACCGGTTCGACTTCCTGGCCGAACACCGCGGCATGTTCTCGCGCCTGGGCGCCACGCCCGAGCAGGTCGAGGCGCTGCGCCGTGATCACGGCATCTACATGGTTGGCGACAGCCGCATGAACATCGCCGGGCTGAACGCCAAGACGGTCCCGATCCTCGCACAGGCGATCGTCGACGCGGGCGTCTGAGCCGTCGGCAGTTCTCCTCCTGCGCCCGACCCGATTCGGTCGGGCGCAGGGAACCATCTCCCCCTCTCCAAGAGTTGACGCACCGAACGGCCGCAGCGCGACGCTGCCGACAAGCCGTGCGTCAAACGCCTGGACGAGGAGAGATGTCATGGCAGACGAGAAGACGACAAAGGAAACGCTGGGCGACGAAGCCCGCGCTACCGCCGACAAGGCGAAATCCAGCGCCCACAACATGGCCGACGAGGCCCGCGCCAAGGCCGCCGAGATGGCCGAAGAGGCGCGCGACCGCGCCTGGCAACAGGGCGAATACTACAAGAACGCCGCCGCCGACGAGACCGGGAAGGTCGCCTCGGCCCTGCGCAAGGCGTCCGACGACCTGCGCGACGGTACCCCGCAGGAGCGCGTGATCGGTCGCATGGCTGAAGGGCTGGCCGAGACCGCCGACGGCATGCGCGAGATGGACGTGACCGAGATCGGCCGCGAATTGACCGGCTTCGCCCGCCGCAACCCGGTGGCTTTTTTGGGCGGTGCGGCCCTTCTGGGCTTCGCGGCGAGCCGCTTCCTGAAGGCCAGCGCGCACCACGATGACGGCTATACCGCCGGCCCGCCGATGCGCCGCCCGAGCGATCCGTACCCGCCGCGCCCGGTCGGAGACGTCGACCCCGTCGGCACCACTCCGCCGCGTCCCGCGCCGACGCCCGGAGGGACTGTCTGATGGCCGACACCGAGCACGAGAAGCACCACCGCACGACGGCGCAGCTCCTCTCGGACGCCATGGGCCACATCAACGGCCTGTTCCGCAAGGAGATTGACCTCGTGCGGGCCGAGGTGAATGAAAGCCTCAATCATGCCGGTGTGGCGGTCGGCCTTCTGGTCGCTGCGGTCGTCGTGGTCCTGACCGGCCTCGACGTCGTCAGCGCCGCCATCGTCGCGGGGCTCGTCGAACTGGGGCTCGAGCCCGGCTGGGCCGCTCTCATCGTCGGCGTGGTTTACTTCTTCATCGCCTATCTCATGGCGCGCAAGGGACTGAACGAGCTGCGCGAGATCAGCATCGCGCCCAAGCGCGTCGCCGACAATGTCCGCAAGGACGCCGAAGCAATCAGAGGAACCGAGAATGCCCGTTGATCATGTCCGCACACCCGAAGAGATCGAGCGCGAGATCGAGGAAGAGCGTTCCGGCCTTTCGCGCACCATGCACGACCTTCAGGAGAAGATGTCCTTCGACGGCGTGATGGGTGACGCAATGGAAAGCCTGAGCGCCAGCAGCTCGGACATCGCCTATACCGTCAGCCGCACCGTGCGCCGCAACCCGACCGGCTTCGCCATCGCGGGTCTGGGACTGGCGTGGCTAGCCTATTCCATGTCGCGCAACTCCGAGCGCGACGACCTTTACAACTACGAGCGCGGCCACAGCAGCATGTACCCGACCTATGGCGGCGGCGACACGCGCTATACCGGCATGGATCCGGTGGACCGGGTTCCGCCCCGTGGTCCCGTACCAGCCGGCACGCCGTATCCCGGCGCCGGAACCGAGGGCGGACACGATTCGCCCTGGGACGAGGTGGCCGAGCGCGTGCGCGAACACCGCCGTGCAGCCGAAATCGGTGGCGCCAACGCCAAGGCGCGTGCCCGCGGATACGCCAGTCAGGCCGGAGCACGGTTTGAAGGCGCCAAGCACGACGCCGAAGGCCGCTTGGAAGGGGCCAAGGCCCGGGCCCGCGGCTACGCGCACGAGGCGGAAGGTCGCTGGGAGGGCGCGAAGGCCCGCGGTCGGGGCTACGGCGCGCGCCTACGGTCGTCGGCGCACAGCCTGCGCGAGCGCATCGCCGACGGCACGCACGAGATGAACGAAGAGGCGCGCCGCCGCGTGATCGCCGCGCGCAACCGCGCCTACGAGGCGCAGGTGCGGGCCGAGTACATGGCGCGCCGCGGCAGCAGCCAGGCCGGCGACTTCTTCGAAGAGCAGCCGCTGGTGGCCGGTGCGCTGGCGATGGCGGTGGGTGCCGCGATTGGCGGCATGCTTCCCTCGACCCGCCGGGAGGACGAGGCGTTCGGCGCATACCGCGACGACCTCTTCGCCGAGGCGCAGCGCGTCTACGAGGAAGAAAGCGCCAAGCTCGCCGACGTGGCCCGCGCCACCGCCGACGAGGCCAAGAAGCAGGCCCAGGAGGTCGCCGACACGGCCAAGAAGGACGTGAAGGAAGGTGCCTCGGACGTCAGCTCCAAGGCGCGCGACGCCGTCGACAAGGTCGGCGACAAGGCCGAGGAAGAGGCCAAGGACAAGAACGTGGGCGGATCGGTCAAGTCGTGACCGTGCCCGTGCCGCGAAGACATGGAAGGGCGCCCGGTCGGGCGCCCTTTCTCGTGCGGCAGGACGGCGCCTTGTATCGGTCCGCCATCTCATTATATTCCGTTTTGCTAATATGAATAACGCAAGCAATGAGGTTGCCATGTTCACCCGCACCAGTCCCTCGACGGGCCCCGGCTCGCCCCGCGTCACCGGCTTCTACGAGGCCGACAGCGGCAGCATTCAATACGTCGTCGTCGACGAGGCGACGAAGAAGGCCGCTTTAATCGACGTGGTCCTGGACTTCGACCCCGAACACGGGCGCACGCGCACCGACAGCGCGCAAGAAGTCCTCGACTACGTGCGCGACGAGGGGCTTGAGGTGCAGTGGGTGCTCGACACCCACCCACACGCCGACCACATGATGGCCTCGGCCTGGCTAAAAGAGCAGACCGGCGCGCCCAATGCCATCGGCGAGAAGGTGCGCGAGATCGCCAAGCTGTGGGAGAAAATCTATAACACTCCCGGCGCTTTCGACCCCGACCGCGACTTCGACCGGCTTCTGGCGAAGGGCGACACGATCCCGCTGGGCGAGCTCGAGATCCGGGTGATGTTCTCGCCCGGGCACACGCTGGGCTCGATCACCTACGTCGTCGGCGACGCGGCCTTTGTGCACGACACGCTGATGCACGTCGACGCGGGCACCACGCGCGCCGACTTCCCCGGAGGCGACTCGGGCGAACTTTATCGCTCGCTCATGGAGATCCTGGCGCTGCCCGAGGATACCCGGCTGTTCGTCGGCCACGACTATCCGCCCGTAGGCGACCGCAAGGACCCGGCGTGGGAAGCCACGGTGGCCGAGCACAAGGCGCACAACAAGCACCTGGGCGGCGGCGTGACGGAGAAGGATTTCCGCAAGATCCGCGACGAGCGGGACGCGACGCTGGCCCTTCCCGACCGGATGCTGCACGCGCTTCAGGTAAACCTGCGCGGCGGCCGCCTGCCCGAGCCCGAGGATGACGGCAACAGCTACTTCAAGATCCCCGCGAACAAGTTCTGAGGAGGACACGATGAAGACGGAGCAAACCGAGCACGGCACGCTTGAAACCTGGACGCCGCAAGAGGTGGCAGAGGCCTACGGAAAAGGCGAGATCGCCTTGATCGACGTCCGAACGCCGCAGGAGTACATGTTCGAGCATGTCGAGGGCGCGATGCTTCTGCCGATGTCGTTCGTCGATCCCGACAAGCTTCCCTCGCAGCAGGGCAAGCGGCTGGTCTTCTACTGCGGCTCGGGCGCGCGCTCGGGCAAGGTCGCGCACAGCTGCCTGGCGAAGGGCATTCAGCCCCTGGCCCACATGGAAGGGGGCTTCGGTGGCTGGAAGCAGGCCGGGCTTCCGCACATCGGCACCGACATGGCCACCGGCGCGCCGAAGCGGGTGCCGGGCAAGAGCTGAAGTTCGACGGCGGATCGTGAAAAGGCCCGGGCGCGATCTGCGCCCGGGCCTCTTTCTTGCGATTGGTCCGGGATCAGCCTTTCGCGAACTCCGGATAGGCTTCCATACCCAGTTCGCCCACGTCGAGGCCCGTGATCTCGGCTTCTTCGCTGACGCGGATGCCCATCACGCCCTTCAGCACGGCCCAAACGACGGCGCTGACTACGAAGACGAATACCCCGACAATGATGATCGACAGAAGCTGCCCCATGAAGGTCGCCGCGTCGTTCGTCAGCACCACGGCCAGCGTGCCCCAGATGCCGGCGAAGAGGTGCACCGGGATGGCACCGACGACGTCGTCGATCTTCAACTTGTCGAGGAACGGCACCGTGAAGACCACGATCACGCCGCCCACGGCGCCGATCAGGGTGGCCGCGCCCAGCGACGGGGTCAGCGGTTCGGCCGTGATCGACACCAGGCCCGCCAGCGCACCGTTGAGCACCATGGTCAGGTCCGGCTTCTTGTAGAGCACCTGCGTCAGGATCAGCGCAGCAATGGCACCGCCGGCCGCGGCGGTGTTGGTGTTGGCGAAGATGCGGCTGATGTCGGCCACGTTACCCGCGGTGTCCATGTAAAGCTGCGAGCCGCCGTTGAAGCCGAACCAGCCTAGCCACAGGATGAACGTGCCCAGCGTGGCCAGCGGCAGGTTCGCGCCCGGCATCGGGTGCACCCCGCCATCCTTGTACTTGCCGATGCGCGGCCCGAGGATCAGCGCGCCCGCCAGGGCGGCCCAGCCACCGACCGAGTGCACGACGGTCGAGCCGGCGAAGTCCTGAAAGCCCAGCGCCGAGTCGAGGTAGCCGCCGCCCCACTTCCAGCTTGCCTGGATCGGGTAGATCAGGCCGGTGAGGATGACGACGAAGATCAGGAACGGCCACAGCTTGATCCGCTCGGCCAGCGCACCCGACACGATCGAGGCGGTGGTGGCGCAGAACATCAGCTGGAAGAAGAAGTCCGAACCGACGGAGGCATAGGTCAGATCGGTTTCGGTGTCGGCCAGGCCCACCGGCTCGAGCGAGGCAATCGAGAAAGCGCCGAGCCAGCCGTCGATGGCCCAGCCATCGCCCGGGTACATCAGGTTGTAGCCGACGAGGTAGTACATGATCGCGGCGAGCGAGAAGAGGCCCATGTTCTTCATGAGCTGCATCGTCGTGTTCTTCTGCCGCACCAGCCCGGCCTCGAGCATGGTGAAGCCCGCGGCCATCCAGAACACCAGGAAGCCGGCCACCAGGAACATGAACGTGGTGAAGATATAGCCGATCTCGGTGTTCAGCGGCGTCTCGTCCACGAGCACGGCCGCCTCCTGCGCAAGGCCCGGCTGAACCGTCGCCGCGGTGGCGAGCACCGCCAAAGCGATCGAGGATTTCAGTTTCATAGAGTTTCCCCTCTGTGTCTCAGGAACTTTCAGCGCCGGGTCACAGCGCTTCTTCGTTGGTTTCGCCGGTGCGCACGCGCATGGCGCTCTCCACGTCGAGGACGAAGATCTTGCCGTCGCCGATCTTGTCGGTCTTGGCGGTGGTGGCGATGGTCTCGACGACCTGCTCGGCCATCGCGTCCCCCACCGCGATCTCCAGCTTCACCTTCGGCACGAAATTCACCGCGTACTCTGCGCCGCGGTAGATCTCGGTGTGGCCGGACTGCGAGCCGAAGCCCTTGATCTCGGTCACCATCATGCCGCGTACGCCGATGGAGGTGAGCGCCTCGCGCACCTCCTCGAGCTTGAACGGCTTGATCGCTGCAATGATCAGTTTCACGTCTGTCCCCTTCCGTTGAGCGGCGACCGGGGCACGCCGCAGAGAGTTCACGCTTCGCAAAAGGCGGCGGGCGGGCGGACGACTCAAGATCGAGGGGGTGACGCGACGGGCGGATTCCAAGGCATGTTGCACAATTTTTGCACAATCATATCCACGCGCACATTTATTGAGCAGATCATAAAATGGTCAGGCGAGGCCGGCTTCGTATCCACATCCTCCGCCCCTACCTGTATGGTCAGCGGCAGCAGGCAGGCAGCGGGGACCGGGAATGCAGCGTTCCGGCAAAAAGAAGCCGCCCCTCGTGGCGGACCGTCGGGCAGGACGCAAGGCGCAGAAAATGACCGGTAAGGCGAAACGGAAGCCGGCGCGCCGCAAGGCCGCTTCGCGCCGGCGTGGCCCCTTGGGGCTGCTCGGCGCGCTGTTTCGCTGGCTGTTCGGGCTGGTCTGGCGCTTAGCCTGGCGCAGCGCGCTGGTCGTGGGCCTGCTGATCGGTGCCGCCGTCTTCTATGTCTATACCACGCTTCCACCGGCGCACGCCCTGCTGGACGGACGTTCGCGCGGATCGGTGACGCTACTCGACCGGCATGGCGAGATCTTCGCCTGGCGCGGCGAACAGTTTGGCGGGCAGATCACGGCGGACACGATCTCGGAGCACCTGCGGAACGCCATCGTCGCGACCGAGGACAAGCGTTTCTACAACCATCCCGGCGTCGATCCCGTCGGCATCGCCAGTGCCATCAGGATCAACTTGAGAGAGGGGCGCGGTCCTCTGTCGGGCCACGGCGGTTCCACCATCACGCAGCAGACGGCGAAGCTTCTGTGCCTCGGCGTGCCGTACGACCCCGACGTCTGGGCGAACGAGACCGAGTACGAGAGCGACTGCCGCGAGACCTCGCTTTGGCGCAAGATCAAGGAAGCCGTCTATGCGCTGGCGATGGAGACAAAGTATACCAAGGACGAGATCCTGACGATCTACGTCAATCGCGCCTTCCTGGGCGCAGGCTCGCGCGGGTTCGAAGCGGCGGCGCAGCGCTATTTCGGCAAGTCCGCGAACGAGGTCGAGCCGGCCGAGGCCGCAATGCTGGCGGGCCTGCTGGTCGCGCCGACACGTTACGCGCCCACCAACAATCTCGAGCGAAGTCAGAACCGCGCGATGGTCATCCTCGGGCTGATGGAGGATCAGGGCTACCTAACCGAGGCGCAGGCCGACTACGCGCTCGCCCACCCCGCCCGCCTGTCCGAGGCGGCCGAGGCGCGCGCCGGCGGCTATTTCGCGGATTGGGTCATCGACACCGCCCCGCCCTTCGTGGGCAGCGACACGACCGAGGACGTGATCATGCGCACGACCTTCGACCCCGCCATCCAGCGGGCGGCCGAGGGCGCGCTGCGCGCCGTGTTCGAGAACAAGGTCCGCGACGGCTCGAAGGCGCAGGCCGCGATCGTTGTGATGTCGGCGGACGGCGCGGTGCGCGCCATGGTCGGCGGACGCAAGTTCAAGGGCGTGGCCGGCCAGTTCAACCGTGCGGTCATGGCCAAGCGGCAGACCGGCTCGGCCTTCAAGCCGTTCGTCTATGCCACCGCGCTCGAGCTGGGGCACTCTCCGCGTGACACGGTGGTGGACGAGCCGCTGACCATCCGGATCCCCGGCTCGGGCCCGTGGTCGCCCAGCAACTACGACAACCGGTTTCACGGCCGCGTGACGCTGACCGAGGCGCTGAAGCAGTCGCTGAACATCCCCGCCGTGAAGGTGAGCGAAGCGGTGGGCCGCGACAACGTGAAGAAGGTGGCCGAGGATTTCGGCATCGACAGCACGCTCGCCAACGGCCCCGCGCTGGCACTGGGGACCTCGGAGTCGAGCCTGCTGGAGATGACGGGCGCCTATGCCGGTATCCTGAACGGCGGCACGTCCGTCGACCCGTACGGCCTGACCGAGCTGACTCTCCAGGGCGACGACGATCCGCTGATCGGGCAGGACGGGGGGCTGGGCGAGCGCGTGATCTCGACCGAGGCCGCGCGGCAACTCGTCTACATGATGAGCCAGGTGGTCGACGGCGGGACCGGCGCACGCGCGAAGCTGTCGGGGCGCGAGGCGGCGGGCAAGACGGGCACGACGCAGGCGGCGCGGGACGCTTGGTTCCTGGGGTTCACCGCTGACTACGTCGCGGGCGTCTGGATGGGCTACGACGACAACACCCCGCTGACCGGCGTCACCGGCGGCGGGCTGCCCGCCGAGATCTGGCGCGAGACGATGGAGCGCGTGCACGAGGGCCTGCCGCCCCGCCCGCTGCCGATGGACCCGCCCGTGCCGATGACGGCCAACAGCGAACGGGCCGCCGACAGTCGCAACGCCGCGCCGCGTCAGCCGCGGCGCGAGCAGGGGGACAACGTTGTCGAGCGCGTGATCTTGGATGTGCTTGGCGAGATCCTGGGCAACTGAGCAGGCCGCTCATTCGCCGTTGGTGACCCCGATCTCATCGGCGCGCGTGACGGTGCCGGTCAGCGCACCGTCGGGGCACCGGTCGTACTTGAAGGCAAAGCCGTCCCACGCCATCACCAGCCCGCCGTCGGCGGCGGCCATGACGAAGGCGCGCTGGGTCCACTCCAGCCCCTCGCCTTCGCACTCCATGTCGAAAAGCTGCGCGTTCATGTCCCGCACGTCGACCGGCTGGGTCATGCGGCACTCGCTCTCGACGCCGTAGAACACGCCCTCCTCGATGCGCAGTGCCCCGCCCTCGACTCCGCTGACCGAGCAGTCGGTCGTGGGCGACGGCATGTAGAGCCCGTCGAACGCCCCCTGCCCGAGGGCGGGGGATGCCAGAAGACACAAGGCGGCCGTCCAGCCGCGCCGCAGCCGCATCAGCCGGCCCGGCGCAGGTCGGCGGCCAGCGCGCCGACGTCGCCCCGATTGCGGTCGAGCATCGCGCGGATCTCGACGGCCTCGGACTTCAGGAGGCTCACGCCCTCGATGTACATGTCGAAGAACAGGTCGCGACCCGAGCGGTCGGAGACAAGGAACACCACCTCGAACGGCGCCTCATTGCGCAGGTTCACCGTCGACCGGACCTCGTAGAAGCTTTTCACCGCGCGGGCCGACTTCACCGCGATTTCGCCGCCGATGAACTCGCGGAAGCGCTTGCCGTACTTGCGCGCGATGTAGCCGGTGAAGGCGTTGGTGTAAGCCTGAAGTTCGCCGGCGGAGGCGCTGCGCGCCGCCGGCCCGAGCGCGGTGCGTGCGATGGTCGGCACGTCGGCGTAGCGCAGGAAGATGCGCTCGAACTCATCGATCATCTGCGACTCGGAGCGGCCCGAGTTGATGACCGCGTTGATCTGCGCGACCAGCGACGAGATCAGGCCCGCCGCCTCCTGCGTGTTCAGCGCGAGCGCGGGACGGCCGGTCAGCCCCAGCGCGGCCACCGCGCCCAGACCGGCGAGCACGCCGCGGCGAGTCGGGGTATCAGAAATCAAGGTCTTCATAGGGGTCGATATAGACATCATCGGCCTCGTCACCAGACGTTTCGAAGTTTCGGTTCTGCAGATAGATGCTTCGCGCCTGCGCATAGGGGTCTGCGCTGTCGTAAAGCACGGAGTCGTAGCTTTCGGAGTACCGCAGCCGGTCGAACACCTCGTCGCCCGCGCGCACGGCCAGCGTCCAGAACTGTTCCTCGACCGGCAGGGTGTAGCGTACCGGGTTGATCGCGAAGTCGACGACCATGCCGGCCAGGTCGCGCTGGCTGGACGGCCCGATGACCGGCAGCACGAGGTACGACCCTTGATCGACGCCCCAAACGGCCAGTGTGCGGCCGAAATCGTTCTCGCGCTCTTCCAGTCCAAAGGACGAGGCCGGGTCGAAGATGCCGCCCACGCCCAGCGTCGCGTTGATGGCGAAGCGGAACGAGTTGTGCACCGCGTCCTCGACATCGCCCTGTAGCACGTCGTTCACGACGTGGCTCGGCGCCTGCACGGTCGAGGCCAGGTTCGCCGTCGCCGCAGCCAGCGGACCCGGCACGTCGGGGCCGCTCCCACCGCCGCCGAAGGCCGAGTCGAAGCTCTGATTGGCGCCGAATACCTTCCGGTTCGTCGGCTCGTAGACGTCGTTGACGCCCTCGGGCGTCGTGGTGGGGCCGCAGCCGGCCACGAATGCCGCAAGGGCAAGAGCGGCACCGAGCCGGGCGATCTGGACAGGCTGGCTCATCTGGAAGGGTCACCGTGGGTCGTGATCAGCGATATCTCATCGGCTTGCACTCCGCCTCGCAGCGCAGGGTCGCCGAATGCAGAACGATAGTGAAGCCGGCGAAGGGCCACAACAGCAGGTGGCGGATCAACGTAAAGGTGAACGACCCTGCGGCACGTTCGGCCCCTTGCGTTCCGGGCCGGGTCGTCTAGCGTCGCGGCAACTTCAACCCGAGGAGACCTTTCATGCCCGGACCCATCGAAGCGCGGCTGGCCGACCTGGGCGTCACGCTGCCCGACGCCCCCGCCCCGGCCGCCAATTACGTCCCGTTCATCTCCGCCGGCGACATTGTCTACGTCTCGGGGCAGGTGTCGATGCAGGATGGCGAGCTGATCCGGGGGAAGCTGGGCGACGGCATGAGCGTCGAGGACGGCGCGCAGGCCGCCCGCGCCTGCGCGCTGAGCCTGCTGGCGCAGGTTCGCGCGGCCTGCGGTGGCGACCTTGACCGGCTTGTGCGGGTGGTGAAGCTGACGGGCTTCGTCAACTCGACCGGCGACTTCACCGACCAGCCCAAGGTGATCAACGGCGCCTCGGACCTGATGGTCGAGCTTCTGGGCGACAAGGGGCGGCACGCGCGCTCGGCGGTCAGCGCAGCCTCTCTGCCGATGGGCGTCGCGGTCGAAATCGAAGGGATCTTCCAGGTTCGATGACGACGTTTCCCCACGTGTTCCTCGGCGCGCCCATCGCGCACCGCGCCCTGCACGACCGCGACGGCGGCCGGCCCGAGAACAGCCGCGAGGCGATCATGGCCGCCGTGGAGCGTGGCTACGGGATCGAGATCGACCTTCAGCCGTCCTCGGACGGCGTGCCGATGGTGTTCCACGACTACCATCTCGATCGCCTGACTGACGAGACGGGTGCGATCCGTCTCCGCACCGCCGAAGAGCTGTCGGGAATTCGCCTGACCGGCGGCACCACCGGCATCCCGACGCTGGCCGAGGTGTTGGAGCTGGTGGACGGGCGCGCGCCCTTGTTGGTCGAGGTGAAGGACCAGGACGGCGCGATGGGCTCCCATGTCGGCGCCCTCGAACGGGCGGCCGCCAAACTCATCGCGGACTACCGCGGCCCCCTGGCGCTGATGTCGTTCAACCCGCACAGCATGGCCGCCATGGCCGAGCTTCTGCCGGACGTGCCGCGCGGGCTGACCACCTGCGCCTTCCGGCCCGGGGACTGGCCGCTGCCGCCCGAGCGGCTGGAGGAACTGGCTCAAATCCCCGACTACGACCGTGTCGGAGCCTGCTTCATCAGCCACGGTCACCGGGATCTGGCGATGCCGCGCGTGGCCGAGTTGAAGGACGCGGGCGCAGCGCTTTTGACCTGGACGATCCGGTCGCCCGAGGACGAGGCCGCCGCGCGCCGCATCGCGCAGAACATCACGTTCGAGCATTACGATGCCGCGTTTCCGACCGCTTGACGGCCGGGCGCACGGTGCCAAGTAGAAGGACGTGACACTGAGGCCCTCCCCTTCCCGATGAGCGACACCCGGATCGAGATCAACGTCCTGACCTCGCTCGACCAGATCGCCCCCGGCGATTGGGACGCATGCGCCTGCCCCGAGGCGGCGGGGGGACGTCCGATCGACCCGTTCACCACGCACCGCTTCCTCAAGGCGCTCGAGGACAGCGGCTCGGTCGGGAGCGGCACCGGATGGCAGCCGCGCTATCTGGTGGCGAAGGCGGACGGAGAGGTGATCGCCTGCGCGCCGGCTTACGCCAAGGGCCACAGCCAGGGCGAATACATCTTCGACCATTCCTTCGCCCATGCCTACGAGCGCGCGGGCGGACGCTACTATCCCAAGCTCCAGATCGCCGTGCCCTTCACCCCGGCCACCGGCCGCCGCTTCCTGACGAAGCCCGGCTGGGACGAAACCGGCATGGCGGCGCTGGTGCAGGGGGCGGTGCAGATCGCGGCGGACAACGAGCTTTCCTCGCTCCACGCCACCTTCTGCACCGAGGCCGAGGCCATCGCGGGCGAAGCGATGGGCCTTCTGCGCCGCACCACGCAGCAGTTCCACTGGGTGAACCACGACTACGCCGACTTCGACGCATTCCTCGCCTCGCTCTCGTCCCGCAAGCGGAAGAACATTCGGAAAGAACGGCGCACGACGCAGGATTTCGGCGGGCGCATCGTGGGGCTGACCGGGGACGACCTGCGCCCCGAGCACTGGGACGCCTTCTGGCGCTTCTACCAGGACACCGGCGCGCGGAAATGGGGCACGCCCTATCTGACGCGCGAGTTCTTCGACCTCGTGCAGGAGACGATGCGCGACGACGTCTATCTGGTGCTGGCCGAGGACGGCCGGCGCTACGTTGCCGGCGCGCTGAACTTCATCGGCCGCGACACGCTCTACGGCCGCTACTGGGGCTGCGTCGAGGACCACCCCTGCCTGCACTTCGAACTGTGCTACTATCAGGCCATCGACTACGCCATCGCCCACGGCATGAAGCGGGTCGAGGCCGGAGCGCAGGGCGAGCACAAGCTGGCGCGCGGCTACCTGCCGGTGCCCACGCACTCGCTGCACTGGATGGCGGACGAAGGGTTCGCGCAGGCGGTGCAGCAATACCTCGAGGCCGAGCGCAACGCCGTGGATGAGGAGATCGAGATCCTCACCAGCTACGGCCCGTTCCGCAAAACGATGACGGAGGACTGATGCCCAAACTGACCGACGCAGAACGCGACGAGATGCTCAAGCCGCTTTTCGACACCGGCTGGCGCATGGTCGACGGCCGCGACGCGATCACCAAGACCTTCGAGTTCAAGAACTTCGTCGAGGCCTTCGGCTGGATGACCCGCTGCGCCATTCACGCCGAGAAGCTCAACCACCACCCGGAGTGGTCAAACGTCTACAAGACGGTCGAGGTCACGCTGTCCACCCACGACGCTGACGGGCTGACCGAGAACGACGTGAAGCTGGCAAAGAGGATGGACAAGCAGGCGGGATGATCCCCCTGTCACCCCCTCGCAAGTGGAGACCTCCCACCATTGGCGACGAAGGCCGCCAGTGCGCCGCTGCAAGAAGTGCCCGCTTACGCGGGCATGACAGCATTGAGGGCATGCTTGTCTAGCGTGGCCGCGACCGAATCGCGCAGAGGGACGGGCCGGGCCACCGCCCCGCCCCTTTTCGGACCTTACATCGTCGCCAGGATCGCCTCGCCGCCCGACGCGTCGCACACGCCCGGGTTATCCTCGACCTGCAGCGTCGTCACGACGCCGTCCTCGACCACCATCGCGTAACGTTTCGAGCGGTCGATCATGCCCCGCGCCGGCGACGAGAAGTCCATCCCGATCGCCTTGGTGAAAGCCGACTCCGCGTCGCCCAGCATGGTGATACCGGCCTCGGTCGCGCCGGTGCTCTCGCCCCAAGCCGCCAGCACGAACGGGTCGTTGACCGAGACGCAGATGATCTCGTCCACGCCCTTCTCTCTCAGCGCATCCGCCGTGCGCACGAAACTCGGAACATGGGCAGTGGTGCAGGTGCCGGTGAAGGCGCCCGGCAGGCCGAACAGCACGACCTTGCGCCCGTTCAGCCGGTCGGCAAGCTGCACCTGCTCGGGCCCGTCCTGCCCCATGGTCACCAGCGTCGCGCCCGGCAGAGTCTGTCCTTGCTCGATCGGCATGATCTGTCCCTTCCTTGATTGCTTTCGGTTCAGCCGCGGATATAGGGTCCGCCCGCACCCCTGACCAGCGGAGAGACGGGCATGACGCATATCGTGGTCATCGGCGGCGGACAGGCCGGCGCATCCCTCACGGCCAAGCTGCGCGCCGAGGGGTTCGAGGGCGACGTCACCCTGATCTCGGAAGAGCCCGTCCCGCCCTACCAGCGTCCGCCACTATCTAAGGCGTACCTGCTGGGCGAGATGGAGGAGAGCCGCCTCTACCTCCGCCCCGAAAGCTTCTATGTCGACAAGAACATCGCCCTGCGGCTGGGCGAGCCGGTCACCGCCGTCGACACCGATGCGCAGACGGTGACGGTCGGCGGGGAAACGCTGCACTACGACGAGCTTGCCCTGGTCACCGGCTCCCGCCCCCGCCGCCTGCCCGCCGCCATCGGCGGCGACCTCAACTGCGTCTACGGTGTCCGCACGCTGGCCGACGTCGACCGCATGAAGCACAAGTTCGAACCGGGTCGCCGCGTGCTGATCGTCGGCGGCGGCTATATCGGGCTCGAGGCCGCCGCGGTGGCGGCGAAGCTGGGTCTGAAGGTCACGCTGGTCGAGATGGCCGAGCGCATCCTGAGCCGCGTCGCCGCGCCCGAGACCTCCGACTACTTCCGCGCGCTTCACCATGACCACGGCGTCGACATCCGCGAGGGCGCGGGGCTCGAACGCCTTCTCGGCGGCACCGACGTAACCGGCGCACGCCTGACCGACGGCACCGAGATCGACATCGACTTCGCCGTCGTTGGCGTCGGCATCGCCCCCTGCACCGAGCTCGCGGAACGCGCCGGGCTCGCCGTCGAGAACGGCATCCGTGTCGACGAATACGGCCGCACCTCGGCCCCGCATGTCTGGGCCGCGGGCGACTGCGCCTCCTTCCCGCGCGACGGTGCACGGCTGCGGCTGGAAAGCGTTCAGAACGCTATCGACCAGGCCGAGGCGGTGGCGAAGAACATGCTCGGCGCCGATCAGCCCTACGAGCCGAAGCCGTGGTTCTGGTCGGACCAGTACGACGTGAAGCTGCAGATCGCCGGCCTCAACACCGGCTACGACCGCGTCGTCGTGCGCAAGGGCGGCGACCCGAAGGCGGCGAGCCACTGGTACTATGCCGGCGACCGCCTGATCGCCGTGGACGCTATGAACGACGGCCGTGCCTACATGATCGGCAAACGCCTGATCGAGAGTGGCAAGTCGCCCAACGCCGAGACGGTCGCGGATCCGGACGCCGACCTCAAGTCGCTCCTCAAATGAGGATCATCGGCGGCCAGTGGCGCGGCACGGCGCTCGCCTCGGTCGGCAAGGGCGACGCCGGCGCGCACCTGCGGCCGACGACCGACCGCGTGCGCGAGAGCATCTTCAACCTTCTGCTCAACGGCAGCCACGGCGATGCGCTGACAGGGGCGCGCGTGCTCGATCTCTTCGCCGGCACCGGCGCGCTGGGGCTCGAGGCGCTGTCGCGCGGCGCCGCCCACACCACCTTCGTCGACGACGGCACCAAGGCCCGCGCCCTGATCCGCCAGAACGTCGAGAAATGCCGCGCGCAGGGCGTCACCAAGCTCTCCCGCCGCGACGCCGCCCGCCTGGGCGAGCGGCAGGGCCCGCCCTTTGACCTCGTCTTCCTAGATCCGCCCTACGGCAAGACGCTGGGCGAACGCGCGCTGACTGCGGCGCTGGCGGGCGGGTGGATCGCCGACGGCGCGATGATTGTCTGGGAGGAAAACGCGCCCCCCGCCCTCCCCGCCGGCCTCGCCCTCCTCGACCAGCGCCGCTACGGAGACACGATCGTCACCCTTGCGCGGCACGACCCGCACGAAACGTGATTTGGCCGGACGGGCGAACACCGATAGCCTGAGGCATGACCCAGCTTCCCGGCACAGTGTCTCTCTTCGACCTCTTCGCCGCGCACCGCGCCGGAGCGCGCGCCACACCGCGGCGCCCGGCTCCGTCGCATCCCGTCCTGATCGGCGACATCCTCGCCGATCGCGCGGGCGTGCCCGAACTCCTCATCCAGATGGAACGACGGGATCCGAACCGCGCCGCACCCACTCCATCTTCGGTCTCTAAATATCCTCGGGGGTGAATGCGCCCGCAGGGCGCAGAGGGGGCAGACAGCCCCCTCCCGATCTTTAGACGAAAGATCGGGCCGCCGCTCAGCCCAGCGCGGCCCAGGTCGGGTGGAACAGACCCTTGGGCGACAGGGTGAAGATGTCGGCCCCGTCGGCGGTCACGCCGACCGAATGCTCGAATTGCGCCGACAGCGACTTGTCGCGCGTCACCGCCGTCCAGTCGTCGGCCAGCACCTTGGTCTCGGGCCGGCCCAGGTTCACCATCGGCTCGATGGTAAAGAACATGCCCTCTTCCAGCACCGGCCCGGTGCCCGGGCGGCCATAGTGCAGCACGTTCGGCGGGGCGTGGAACACGCGGCCCAGACCGTGGCCGCAGAAGTCGCGCACGACCGACATGCGGTTGCCCTCGACAAAGCTCTGGATGGCGTGGCCGATGTCGCCGAAGGTGTTGCCGGGCTTCACCGCCTCGATCCCCTTGAACAGGGCATCGTGGGTCACCTGGATCAGCCGCTCGGCCTTGCGGCTGAGCCTGCCCGCCACGTACATCCGAGACGTGTCGCCGAACCAGCCGTCGACGATCACCGTGACGTCGATGTTCAGGATGTCCCCGTCCTTGAGAACCTTGCCGCCCGGGATGCCGTGGCAGACCACGTGGTTCACCGAGATGCAGCTGGCGTGCTCGTAGCCCTTGTAGCCGATCGTGGCCGAGGTCGCGCCCGCCGCCTCGACCCACTCGGTAATCAGCTCGTCCAGCCGACCGGTGGTCTGGCCGACAACCACGTGTTCCGCGATCTCGTCGAGGATGCGCGCAGCAAGCTCACCCGCGCGGTGCATGCCGGCGAAGTCCGAAGGATCGTGGATGCGGATGCCGTCTTTTGTCAGACGGCCGCGATTCGTGTCCAAGAGGGGCTCCTTGATTGACCGGCTGTCAATTTATTCCGTCGGCCACCGTTTTGCCACCCTCGCCGCACTGCGGCGCGTCGTCCACGGGCAGCGCGTGGCCCAGCCGCACGCCTTCGTGATCGATCCGGGTGCCGTAGCACAGCATTTCGACCCCCGCCGCCCGCGCCGCGTCGAACGCGGCGGCGTAGGCCGGGTCGAGGTCGTTCGCCATCCGCAGCCGCCCACAATCGGTGCGCTGCACGAGGTACAGCATGACGGCCCGGTGCCCCGCCGCGACCATCGCCGACAGCTCGGCCAAATGCTTCGCACCCCGCACCGTCACGCAGTCGGGGAACTCGGCCCAGTCGCCCTGGCGCCGCAGGTGCACGTTCTTCACCTCCACATATACGTCCGGCAGCCCCGGCTCGCTCAGCAGGAAATCAACGCGGCTGCGGGTGCCGTACTTCACCTCGGGCCGGACCGTCCCGTAGTTGCTCAGCTCGGCCACCGCCCGCGCCTCGAGCGCCTCGCGCACCACGCGGTTGGGCACGGCGGTGTCGATCCCGGCCAGATGCCCGCCCGGCAGCTCGACCAGCCGCCAGCCGTGGCGCAACTTGCGCCGGGGATCGTCGTTCGGCTCCAGCCACACCCGCATGCCCGCGTCCCGCAGCCCCAGCATCGCGCCGGGGTTCGGGCAATGCGCCGTCACGTCCTCGCCCGTCTCCTCCAGCGTCACGTCGGCAAGGAAGCGATTGTAGCGGCGGATCAGGCGGCCGGGGACGAGTGGGGTTTGAAAGCGCATGGCGCGCGACCTATACCGCAGGTGGTCCGCAGACAAGGAGAGGTGCCATGCCCAACCCCACCGCCGCCATGCTGGTGATCGGGGACGAGATCCTGTCCGGCCGCACCCGCGACGCGAACATGCACTTCCTCGCCGGAGAGCTGACCAAGCACGGCGTCGATCTGCGAGAGGTCCGGGTCGTCTCGGACGACGCCGACGCCATCGTCGAGGCTGTGGATACCCTGCGCGGGCGGTTCGACCACGTTTTCACCTCGGGCGGAATCGGGCCGACGCACGACGACATCACCGCCGACTGCATCGCCCGCGCCTTCGACGCCCCTATCGACGTGCGCGACGACGCGCGCGAGATCCTGCAGGCGCACTACGACCGGCAAGGCACGCAGATCAACGAGGCGCGGTTGCGCATGGCGCGCATCCCCGAGGGCGCGACGCTGATCGACAACCCCGTCTCGGCCGCGCCGGGCTTTACGCTCGGCAACGTACACGTCATGGCCGGCGTGCCTCAGGTCTTCCAGGCCATGGTCGCCTCGGTCCTACCGACCATCACCGGCGGCGACCCTGTGCTCAGCCAGACACTGCGGATCGAGCGCGGCGAGGGCGACATCGCCGCCCCGCTGCGCGAGCTGGCCGAGGCGCATCCCGACCTCTCCTTCGGCTCCTACCCCTACATCCGCGACGGCGTCTTCGGCGTGAACGTCGTGATCCGGGGCACCGACGGCGCGGCGCTCGACGCCGCTATGCAGAGGCTGGCCGACGCATTCCCCGGGGCGACCGAGTGACGGCACCGGACGCGGCGGAGCTGCTCGCCGCGATGGAGGCGACTTGGCCCGCCGCCGCGGCCGCCCGCCATGGGCCGTGGATGATCCGCGACGGGCAGGGCGGCGGCAAGCGCGTCTCGGCGGCAACCGCCGAGGGCCCTGTCGGAGAGGGCGATATCCCGGCAGCCGAAGCCGCATTGACTGATCTCGGGCAGACACGGCTGTTCCAGGTGCGCGCCGGCGAGGACGACCTCGACCGCCTGCTTGACGTGCGCGGCTATGCCGTCATCGATCCCGTGACGCTCTATGCCTGCCCCGTGCGGCCGCTCGCGGACCAGGAGCGCCCGCGCCTGTCCGCCTTCACGATGTGGGAGCCGCTCGCCATCATGCGCGAGATCTGGGCCGAGGGCGGGATCGGCCCGGCTAGGCAGGCGGTGATGGAGCGTGCGGACGGGCCGAAGACGGCGGTACTGGGCCGCGCCGACGACAAACCCGCCGGCACCGCCTTCGTCGCCGTCCACCGCGACATCGCAATGGTGCACGCGCTCGAGGTGCGGCCCACGAGCCGCCGCCGGGGCGCAGCCCGGCACATGATGGTGCAGGCTGCGCAGTGGGCGCAGGCGCAGGGCGCGGGAACGCTGGCACTGGCCGTCACCGACGCCAACGAAGCCGCGAATGCGCTCTACCGCGCGCTCGGCATGACGGCCGCCGCGCGTTATCACTACCGCCTGCTCGATTGAGCGGATCACCGCTCATCCGGCGACTTGGAATTCCAAGGCCACAATCCGTCCAGATTCTCGGATAAACGTCGATGTCGGCCCGCGAAGGCCGACTCGCCCGCGCTCGGACGGGGTGCGCGGGACCCGGAGGCGCCGACGCGCGTTCGGCCTGACGACACGAATTCCGAGGATACACGACCGCCCGATGCTCCTGCGCTCTGCCCTTTCCTTTCTGCTTTGCGCCCTGCCCGCCTGGGCCGGGGCGGAGCTGTCGCTGCCCGCCGCGGCACGGCTGACGGCTGAAGAGTCGCGCGGGCTCGACCGGCACGAGATGGCGGTCGGGGCCTGGACGCCCGAAGGGATCGCGACGCTGACCGCCGAAGGGTCCGTCACGCGCCGGGCATGGCGCCTCCAGGGACAGAACCTGACGACGCTGCAACTGCTCGCCCCGCTCCGCCGGCAGCTCTACGATGCGGGCTACGAGATCCTGTTCGAGTGCGAAAGCGACGGCTGCGGCGGTTTCGACTTCCGCTTCTCGACGGACCTGTTGGGTGCGCCCGCGATGCACGTCGACCTGGGCGACTTCCGCTACCTCGCCGCACGGCGGGACGACAGCGGGACACGTGACCTCGTGAGCCTCATGGTCAGCCGCGCGCCCGGGGCCGGCTACGTGCAGGTGACGCAGGTCGGACCGCCCGAGGACCGCGCCCCGGCGCTGGTCACCTCGACCATGTCGGTCGACCCCGATGGGGCGTCAGCGGAAGACGACCTTGCGGCCCAATTGGCCGCCATCGGACGCGCTCCGCTGGAGGGGCTGAGCTTCGGAACCGGCAGCGCCACGCTCGCCGCCGAGGGCGCGGATGCTCTGGCCGACCTGGCCGAGTGGCTGCGGGAAAACCCGGACCGGACAGCGACGCTCGTCGGCCACACCGACGCCGAAGGTCCGCTTGCGCCGAACGTCGCGCTCTCGCGACAGCGGGCGGCGGCGGTGCGCGACCGGCTGGTGGACACCTTCGGCATACCGGCGGATCGACTACGCGCCGAGGGCGTCGGCTACCTCGCGCCCCGCGCCTCGAACGCGAGCGCGGACGGAAGGCTGGCCAACCGCCGGGTCGAGGTCGTGGTTACCGGCGAATGACGCCTACCAGACGTCCGGGCCCTTTTCCCCGAACGCGTCGACCAGGAAGTCGATGAAGGCCCGCACCTTGGGCTGCGTGAAACGGCCCGGCGGATAGACGGCATAGATGCCCTGCGTCTCGAGCGGCAGGTTCGGGATCGCCTCCTCGACCTGCCCTTTATCGAGCGCATCAGCGTACAGGAAGCTGGGCAGGTACGCGATGCCTAGACCCGAGATCGCGGCGTTCAGCAGCGACTGCCCGTCGTTCACGCTCAGCCAGCCCGACGTGCGCACCTGGCGCTTCTCGCCCGACGGCGCCGTCAGCCGCCAGACCGCCCCCGCCGACTGGCTGGTGTAGTGCAGCAGCTTGTGTTCGTTCAGGTCGTCGATCTTCATCGGGCGGCCGTACTTCTGGAAATAGCTCGGCGCGCCGATCATGCGCTTCGTCGTCTCGGTCAGCTTGCGCGCCCTGAGCGAGGAATCCTCAAGTTCACCGATGCGCACGGCCATGTCGAAGCCTTCCGAGATCAGCTCGACGTAACGGTTGTTCAGCACCATGTTCACCGTGATGTCCGGGTACTGGTGCAGGAAGTCGCCCAGGATCGGCGACAGGTGGTTCACGCCGAAATCGGTCGCCACCGAAA
Organism: Tranquillimonas alkanivorans; assembly: GCF_900115595.1. Lineage (GTDB taxonomy): Bacteria > Pseudomonadota > Alphaproteobacteria > Rhodobacterales > Rhodobacteraceae > Tranquillimonas > Tranquillimonas alkanivorans. The sequence goes on along the minus strand of NZ_FOXA01000005.1, from coordinate 110,052 downwards.
TGCGCAGCAGGCCGGAGGGCGCCGACTGCATCGATGTCACGAGCGCGTCCGCCTCGCCCGCGTCGTTGAGCACCCGGCGCGCGCGGTCATAATATGCCAGCCCTATCTCGGTCGGGCTAACGCGTCGCGTCGTGCGGTTGAGCAGCCGCGCCCCCAGCCGCGCCTCGAGCGAGCTGACGTGCTTCGACACGGCAGATTTCGAGATCCCCATCTTCTTCGCGGCGTCGGTGAAGCCGCCCTGATCGACCACGGTCGCGAAGGCTTCCATCTCGGTCAGTCGATCCATGCCCGTCCTCGATCATCTTCTTTTTCTGTGTCCCCTCTGTCTTCCCGGATTCGGGCGACATTGGGGAAGCGCACCGGCATAATCGCGCAGCACGCCGGCCATTTGTTGACGGGTTGCGGAGAAACTACAAGCCGGCGGCCAAACGTGCCCCCTGGTCGATGGCGCGCTTGGCGTCCAGCTCCGCCGCCACATCAGCGCCGCCGATGACGTGACAGGCGATTCCAGCCGCCGTCAGGGCATCCGCCAGCCCCCTTTCGCTTTCTTGTCCCGCGCACAGCACCACCGTGTCACAGGCGATCACCTGTGGCTCTCCGGCAACGGTGACGTGCAGCCCCGCGGCATCGATCCGGTCATAGGTCACCCCGATCAGCGTCTTCACGCCCCGCATCTTGAGCGAGGCACGATGAATCCAGCCCGTCGTCTTACCCAGCCGCTTGCCCGCCTTCTCGGCCTTGCGCTGAAGCATCACCACCTCGCGCGCCGGCGCACCGGGATGCGGCCCGTCCGCCGCCAGACCGCCCGGCGTCGTTCCGGGATCGCCGACGCCCCACTCCGCCTTCCATGCGGCAAGGTCCAGAGTCGAGCTCGGGCCCGGATCGACCAGGAACTCCGCCACGTCGAAGCCGATGCCGCCCGCCCCGATCACGGCGACGCGGCGGCCGACCTCGACCCGTTCCGCCAGGACGTCCGCGTAACCCACCACGTTCGGCGCGTCTTGCCCCGGGATCTGCGGGTCGCGCGGCCGCACGCCGGTGGCGACGATCACCTCGTCGAACTCCGCCAGCGCCTCTGCCGTGACCTCCCTGCCCAGCCGCTGGTCGATGCCGCGCTCGGCCAGCATCACCTCGTACCAGGCCACGAGCCCGTCGAATTCTTCCTTTCCTGGGATTCGCCGCGCGAGGTTGAGCTGCCCGCCGATCCGCGCATCGCGCTCGAACAGCGTCACGGCATGTCCCCGCTCCGCTGCCGTCAGCGCCGCCGACAGGCCCGCCGGCCCCGCGCCCACGACGGCCACGCGCTTTGGCTCCGCCGCCGGCTCGAAGACCAGCTCGGTCTCGTGGCAGGCGCGCGGATTGACGAGGCAAGTCGAGATCTTGCCCGAGAACGTGTGGTCCAGGCACGCCTGGTTGCAGGCGATACACGGCGCGATGGTCTCGGACCGGCCCGCCGCCGCCTTCGCCACGAAGTCCGGATCCGTCAGGAACGGGCGTGCCATCGACACCATGTCGGCGCAGCCGTCGGCCAGCACCTGCTCGGCCACCTCGGGCGTGTTGATCCGGTTCGAGGTGACGACGGGCACCGAAACCTCGCCCATCAGCTTCCTCGTGACCCACGCGAAGGCCGCCCGGGGCACACTGGTGGCGATGGTCGGCACACGCGCCTCGTGCCAGCCGATGCCGGTGTTCAGGATCGAGGCACCCGCCGCCTCGACCGCTTTCGCCAGCCGCAGCACCTGATCCCATGTCTGACCCTCCGGGACGAGGTCGATCATCGAAAGCCGGTAGATCAGGATGAAATCCTCTCCCACTGCCGCGCGCGCCCGCCGCACGACCTCCACCGGGAGGCGCATCCGTTTCTCGTACGACCCGCCCCAGCGATCGGTGCGCGTGTTGGTGCGGGTCACCAGGAACTGGTTGAGGAAATAGCCCTCGGACCCCATCACCTCGACGCCGTCGTACCCGGCCTCGCGCGCGCGGGCGGCGGCGGTTGCGATATCGGCGATCTGCTTCTCGATCCCGTCCTCGTCCAACTCCTTTGGCGGAAAGGGCGAGATCGGCGACTTAAGGGCCGAGGGCGCGACGCATTCCGGCGAATAAGCATAGCGCCCGGCATGGAGGATCTGCATCGCGATGCGGCCGCCATCGGCGTGCACCCGGTCGGTGACCTCCCGGTGGTTCGCGATGTCCTGCGGCGTGAACAGGCCCGCCGCGCCCGGAAACACGCCACCTTCGCGATTGGGCGCCATGCCGCCGGTGACCATCAGCCCCACGCCGCCGCGCGCGCGGGCGGCGTAGAACTCGGCCACCCGGTTCCAGTCGCCCGTCTCCTCCAGCCCGGTATGCATCGAGCCCATGAGCACCCGGTTGGGCAGCGTCACGTGGCCCAGGTCGAGCGGCGACAGAAGGTGCGGATAGGGCATGGTCAACTTCTCCTCCGGAACCACCGCATTGATGCACCCCCGCCGCCTGCGCTGTCACGCGGTACGCGGCGTCCCTTCCGCATCTCTGGTCTGGAAATATCCCGGGGGAGCCGCGCGACCGCGCGGCGGGGGCAGAGCCCCCTCCTCCGTCAGCCGCCCGCGCCCCGGCTTGGGCCGAGGCCGGTCCATCTCACATCTCCGCCCGCGGCCGACGGCTGAGCGTCACGTCGCGCAGGACGGCGCTGTTCCGGCCCGGCGTCTCGAAGATCAGGTCGACCCAGATCCGGTCGACCGGCCGCGAACTCACGCCGCTGTTGGACAGGTCGAACTCTGCCGCCTGCACGCCGTCCTCCTGCGCCAGCTTGCGCACGATCTGCTCGGTGTTCGGGGCCTGCGTGACGTTCAGTCGGGCGTAGACGTCGACCGTCCGCTCCAGCTCCAGTGCCGCCGATAGCCGCAGGATGTGATTTCGCCGTAGCGCGGCGCGCGCCTTGTCCGGGAACTCCACGACGAGGCTCAGGAAGGTGCCGTCAAAGCGGTGCACGTCGATCTGGAGGTCGGGCACAGCTGCGCCGACCGCCACCTGCCGGATCGCGATCCCCGGCAGGCGCGAATCGTGAAACACGGTCACGTCATCGCTGAGCGCCGTGGGGCTTTGACAGTCGGTGAACTCCTGCACCGGCAGCGCCGCCGACCACGGAGCCGGGCGCCAGGCCCAGTCGGCGCCGGGCGGGGGCGGGATAGTTGCACCTGCAACCATTCCGCCGGCTGCCGCGCCGGCGGCGCCGGTGTCCCGGCCCCGCCGGCGGCGGAGAGCGGCCAGTCCAACCCTGCCCGCCGCGCGGATCATCTGGCGCCGTGTCCGGTCACTGGTCCATGTAGACGTGCTTCTCGGCCTTGGCGCCGGGATGCGTGACCGCGCCCTTCACCGTCGAGCCGACGAGCTGGGCGAATTTCCAGAGCGCACCGCTTGCATACTCGGTCTCGCGCGGGCCGGGCCAGGCCTGCTTTCGCAGAGCCAGCTCCTCGTCCGGCAGCGCCACCGAAAGCTCGCCCTTGATCGCGTCGATGGTGATCGTGTCCCCGTCCTTGATCAGCGCGATGGGTCCCCCCTGCGCCGCCTCGGGGCCGACATGGCCCACGCAGAAGCCCCGCGTGGCGCCCGAGAAGCGGCCGTCGGTGATCAGCGCCACCTTCTTGCCCATGCCCTGACCCGACAGCGCGGCGGTGGTGGCCAGCATCTCGCGCATGCCGGGGCCGCCGGCGGGACCCTCGTTGCGGATGACGAGCACCTCGCCTTCCTTGTACTCGCGCGCCTTGACGGCGGCGAAGGCGTCCTCCTCGCATTCGAAGACGCGGGCCGGCCCGGTGAAGACCTGGTCCTCGGCCGCGATGCCCGCGACTTTCACGATGCCGCCCTCGGGGGCGAGGTTGCCCTTCAGCCCCACGACACCGCCGGTCTTGCTGAGCGGCGCGTCGACCGGGTGGATCACCCGGCCGTCGACTTCACGGTCGATGCGATCGAGCTCCTCCCCGATGGTGCGGCCCGAAGCGGTCATGCAGTGCTCGTGGATCAGGCCGGCGCGGCGCAGCTCCTTCATCACGACGGGGATGCCGCCCGCGTCGTAGAGGTCCTTGGCCACGTACTGACCGCCGGGCTTGAGGTCGACGAAGTACGGCGTGTCGCGGAAGATCTCGCACACGTCGAACAGGTCGAAATCGATCCCGGCCTCGTGCGCGATGGCGGGCAGGTGCAGCCCGGCATTGGTCGAGCCGCCGGTGCAGGCGACGACCCGCGCCGCGTTCTCAAGGCTTTCGCGGGTCACGACGTCACGTGCGCGAATGTTCTTTTCCAAGAGGTTCATCACCGCCTCGCCCGAGGCCGTCGCGTACTGGTCGCGGCTCTCGTACGGCGCGGGCGCGCCCGACGAATTGAACAGCGCCAGGCCGATCGCCTCGGACACGCAGGCCATGGTGTTGGCGGTGAACTGGCCGCCGCAGGCCCCGGCCGAGGGGCAGGCCACGCGCTCGAGCACGGCCAGCGCCTCGTCCGACAGGGTGCCATTCTGGTGGCGGCCGACGGCCTCGAACATGTCCTGCACGGTCAGGTCGCGGCTGGCGAAGTCCTCGGGCACGTTCGACCCGGCGGGCACCTTGCCCGGCAGGATCGAGCCGCCGTAGATGAAGACCGACGGCACGTTCAGCCGCACCATCGCCATCATCATGCCCGGCAGCGACTTGTCGCATCCGGCCAGCCCTACGAGCGCGTCGTAGCAGTGCCCGCGCATGGTCAGCTCGACGGTGTCGGCGATGGCCTCGCGGCTGGCCAGCGACGAGCGCATGCCCTCGTGACCCATGGCGATGCCGTCGGTGACGGTGATGGTGGTGAACTCGCGCGGGGTGCCGGAGGCCGACTTCACGCCCAGCTTCACGGCCTGCGCCTGGCGGCTGAGCGCGATGTTGCACGGCGCGGCCTCGTTCCAGCAGGTCGCCACGCCGACGAAGGGCTGGTGAATCTCGTCCTCGCCCAGCCCCATGGCGTAATAATACGACCGGTGCGGTGCCCGAGCGGGACCCTCGGTCACATGGCGGCTCGGCAGCTTGGATTTGTCGAACTTGCCCTTCAGCATCGCGCCCATCTCCTCGTCTCTGTCGCGCTCGGAATATGCGAGGGGCGGCATCGGGACAAGCATGATTGCTCACCGCGCGGGCGGATTGTAACTTCCGGAAAAATTGCGGGGCACGAGGCAGCATGCCGTCAAATCTTTTCCGGCGCTACGTGGCGCCCGCCACGGCGCGCCCGCAGGTGTGGCGGCTGATCCTGGGGCTCGTCCTGTCGCTGGCCGTCTATGCCGGCTGGGTCGCGCTGATCCTGGCGACGATGGTCGCAGTCTCCGGCGTCGACAGCGCCACCGCCTGGGCGCGCGCGCTGGCCGAAGGCGCGACGCCCACGGCGACGCTGGTGCTTTTCATCAGCTTCCTCGGCATGGCGGCTGGTCCGATGCTGGCCGCGCGCCTTCTGCACGGGCGCGGTCCTGCGACGCTGTTCGGGCCACGCGTGCGGGTGCTTCGCGATTTCGTCGTCGCGGCCCTGGCCGTCGCGGCCATCTACGCGCCCGGCCTGGTGATCTGGTCGCTGATCTACGACGCGGTGCCGAACCTCGACCTCTGGCTCTGGCTCGCCTACCTGCCCGCCGCGCTGCTGGGCATCCTGATCCAGACCGGCGCGGAAGAGCTGGTGTTCCGGGGCTACATGACACAGCAGCTGGCGGCGCGCTTCCGCTCACCGCTGATCTGGCTCGCCGGGCCGGCGGTGCTGTTCGGACTGGTGCACTACAACCCTGCGACGGCGGGCGACAACGCTTGGCTGCTGGTCGGCTCGGCCACGGTCTTCGGGCTTGTCGCCGCGGACCTGACGCGGGTGACCGGCAGCCTCGGCGCCGCGTGGGGCTTTCATTTCGCCAACAACCTCGTCGCCATCCTGATCCTCGCCACCGCCGGCACGATCGAGGGTCTGTCGCTCTACCTCACCCCCTACCCGGCCGAGGCCGGCGGGATGGTCCGCGCGCTGATGGGCGGCGACATCCTTCTGATGCTGCTGGTCTGGGCCCTGCTGCGCCGCCTGCTGCCACGCTGATTGCATTTCACCGGCTTGCGGCTTATCTCGCGGACACCACGGACAGACCGGAAAGCCGCCTGCATGAACTGGATCTCGAACTACGTCCGCCCCAAGATCAACTCGCTCTTCTCGCGCCGGGAAGTGCCCGAGAACCTGTGGACCAAGTGCGACCAGTGCGGAACGATGCTGTTCCACCGGGAGCTGTCCGAGAACCTGAACGTCTGCACGAACTGCGACCACCACATGCAGATCACGCCGCGGGCGCGGTTCGAGGCGCTGTTCGACAACGGCACCTTCACCGAGGTGTCGGTGCCCCAGCCCGTGGCCGACCCGCTGCAGTTCCGCGACCAGAAGCGGTACCCTGATCGTCTGCGCACCGCCCAGCGCAATACCGGCGAGAAAGAGGCGATGCTGGTCGCCGAGGGCGAGATCGGACGCACGCCCATCATCGCCGCCGCGCAGGACTTCTCGTTCATGGGCGGCTCGATGGGCATGTACGTGGGCAACGCGATCATCGCCGCCGCCACCCGCGCGGTCGAGACGAAGCGCCCGCTGGTGCTGTTCTCCGCCGCCGGCGGAGCGCGCATGCAGGAAGGCATCCTGAGCCTCATGCAGATGCCGCGCACCACGGTGGCGGTCGAGATGCTGCGCGAGGCCGGCCTTCCCTATATCGTCGTGCTCACCCACCCCACGACGGGCGGCGTGACGGCGTCGTACGCGATGCTGGGCGACATCCAGATCTCGGAGCCCAACGCCCTGATCTGCTTCGCCGGCCCCCGCGTGATCGAGCAGACGATCCGCGAGAAGCTTCCCGAGGGCTTCCAGCGGGCCGAGTACCTGCTGGATCACGGCATGCTCGACCGCGTCACGCACCGCAAGGAGCTGCGCAACGAGCTCATCACCGTCGTCCGCATGCTGCTTGGCCTGCCGCCGGCGGTGCAGGGCGATCTGCCCCCGCCGGCCGAGGGCCCCGAGAAGCAGAAGGCCGAGACGGCGGAAATCGCGGAGACCCTCGTCACACAGGACACCACCGCGTGAGCCCAGATGCCTCGGACGTCATCCTGCAACGGATGATGTCGCTGCACCCGAAGATCATCGACCTGACGCTCGACCGGGTCTGGCGCCTGCTCGACCGGCTGGGTAACCCGCAGAACGACCTGCCCCCGGTGATCCACGTCGCGGGGACGAACGGCAAGGGCTCGTCACTGGCCATGATCCGCGCCGGGCTGGAGGGGGCGGGCCATCGCGTCCACGCCTATACCTCTCCGCACCTCGCCCGCTTCCACGAACGCATTCGGCTGGCCGGGAAGCTTATTTCCGAGGACGCGCTGGCCGCCATCCTCGACGAATGCGAGGCGACCAACGGCGGCGAGCCGATAACGTATTTCGAGATTACCACCTGCGCCGCCATCCTCGCCTTCGCGCGCACGGCCGCTGACTACACCCTGCTCGAGGTCGGGCTGGGCGGGCGGCTGGACGCCACCAACGTCATCGACCGCCCGGCGCTGACGGTCATCACGCCGGTCTCGCTCGACCACCAGTCCTATCTGGGCGACACCCTGCCCGAGATCGCGGGCGAGAAGGCCGGCATCCTCAAGCGCGGCGTGGCGTGCGTCGTCGGCCCGCAAGAGGACGCGGCGCTCGAGGTGATCGAGGCGCAGGCCGAAAGGCTGGGCGCGCCGCTCCTCGCCCACGGCCAGCACTGGCATGCGTGGGAAGAGCGTGAGCGGCTGGTATTCCAGGACGAGACCGGGCTTCTGGACCTGCCGCTGCCGAACCTGCCCGGGCCCCACCAGATCGACAATGCCGGCACTGCGCTCGCCGCCCTGCGCCACCTCGGCCTGGGGGAGGCCGCCTGCGAGGCCGCCGTCACCCGCGCCGAATGGCCCGCCCGGATGCAGCGCCTCACCCACGGGCCGCTGGTCGCGGCGGCGGGCGACGCGCAGCTCTGGCTCGACGGCGGACACAACCCGGCCGCCGGCACCGCGCTGGCCGCGACCCTGCGGCGGATGGACGACCGGCCGGTCCACCTGGTCTGCGGCATGCTGAACACGAAGGACGTGCAAGGCTACCTGCGCCCGCTCGCGGGTATCGCCCACTCGCTCCACGCCGTCTCGATTCCCGGAGAGGCGGCGACGCTGTCGGCGGACGAGACCGCCGCCGCGGCCACGGCGGTGGGCCTCGGCGCAACGACGGCGCCGGACGTGGAGACGGCGATCCGCGCCATCGCCACCGTCGATCCCGCTGCGCGCATATTGATCTGCGGCTCGCTCTACCTCGCCGGCGACGTGCTCCGCAAGAACGGCTGAGCATCCGGCCTCATCTTCGGTCCTGAAATATCCCCGGGGGTCCGGGGGCAGGCAGCCCCCGGACGTCAGCCACGTGGCGCAGACCGCCGGAGACTTGCCCCCGCCGCGTGCCAACGCCATAAGCCCGCCCCATGATCACGCGACACCACCAGAAGGGCGACGCCGCCTCCACTGCCGTCTATTCCGATTGCGAGCGGTACCGCTACACCCTCACGCGCACCTGGGATCCGCACGGGAAACGCGCGCTGTTCGTCATGCTCAACCCCTCGACCGCGACCGAGCTTCAGAACGATCCGACCGTCGAGCGCTGCGAGCGGCGGGCGCGGACACTGGGCTTCGGCGCGTTCCGCGTGTGCAACATTTTCGGATGGCGCGAGACCGACCCGAAGAAGATGCGCGCTGCCGAGGACCCGGTGGGGCCGGACAATGACGCCGCCATCGCGGAGTCCTGCGATTACGCCGACACCATCGTCTGCGCCTGGGGCACGCACGGGGCGCACCTGAGCCGGGGGCCCGAGGTCGAGGCGCTGATGCGCGGGACCGGCCGCACCCTGCACCACCTAGGGCTCACTCAGGCCGGCCACCCGAAGCACCCGCTCTACATCCCCTACACGGCGCAGCCGCAGGTCTGGACCTGAGGCATTCGCCTCAAGCTCAGGGCGCCGCGTGTTCATCGATCCGCTCCGCATCAGCCGTGTGCGGACGGTCCGCCGACGCGTCCGCCTCCTCCCCGTCCGGCTCCGATTCCGCGTCGCAATCCGGTCCGACGTCGGGCTGATCCGGCAACTCGGGATCGACCGGCAGCAGTACCGGTCCCGGCTCCTCCGCGCCCGGCATGTCCGGCTCTTCCGGGTCGACGGGACCCAGCACGTCGTCCGTCGCAGGCACGCCACCCGCGTCAGGCAGCTCGGGGTCCACGGGCTCGAGCACGGCGGAAAGAGGAACCACTTCACACCCGTCGGCGAGCCAGACGTCGCACACCGGGACCTCCTCATGCCCGGGAAAGCGCAGCACCGTGTCTCCGACGCGCAGCTCGGCACCATCCTCGCCCGTCGCCGTCTCCAGCGTCTCCACCTCCTCCGGCGAATCCAGCATGACGCGGTCGACGCCCGGGCGGAACCCGTCGAGCGCGACCAAGCCGGCCCGTCCGCCGTCGACCTCGTGGGTCACGCCGGGTCCTGCCTGTTCCGGAAGATGATCCCCGTCATCCGCCTCGTCGTCGTCGTCGAAGAACGGCACGACCGCCAAGCCCAGAAGCCCGACCGTCACGAAGCCCGCGATCATTCCGTTTCCCTTCGCCTGTGTCCCAAGCTTCATAAGAACGGCGGAGTCGGGCACGGTGTCCAAGACATTCGCGAGACGAGGTTAACGAATGCAGACCGCTTTCCAAGGGTTCGAGACACGGCGCATCGACGTGGGCCGCCTGTCGCTGTCGGTCCGCGTGGGCGGAGAGGGGCCGCCGCTCGTCCTGCTGCACGGCTTTCCCCAAACCCATCTCTGCTGGGCGCAAGTCGCACCGGCCTTCGCCGAGCGCCACACTGTGATCGTCCCCGACCTGCCCGGCTACGGCGCAAGCGACGCGCCCGCGGACGATGCGGAGCACACCGTCTATTCGAAGCGGGCGATGGCGCGGGACGTGGCCGGGCTGCTTGACTCGCTGGGGCATGACCGGGCGTCGGTCCTCGGCCACGACCGCGGGGCGCGCGTCGCCTACCGTTTCGCGCTGGATCATCCCGACCGGATCGACAGGCTCGGCATCATCGAGATCGTGCCGACCGGCGATTTCTGGGCCGCGTGGAACGCCGACCTCGCGCTCGCCGCCTACCACTGGACGTTCCTGGCCCAGCCCGCGCCGATGCCCGAGCGGCTGATCGCCGGTGACCCGGCCGGCTGGCTGGACCACACGCTCGCGTCGTGGAGCAAGTCCGGCACGCTGAACGCTTTTCCGCCCGAGGCCCTCGCCGCTTACCGCGCGCAGATGCAGGATCCCGCGCGCATCGCCGCCATGTGCGCCGACTATCGCGCCGGGGCGACGACGGACAGGCGGTTGGACGAGGCGGACCGTGCCGCCGGGCGCACCATCAAGGCGCCGGTGCGCTATCTCTACGGCCGCCACGGCTTTCCCGCCCGCACGGGCGATCCGGCGGGCATCTGGCGGCCATGGGCGCCGGTTCTTGGCACCGCCGACTGCGACAGCGGCCACTTCGTGCCGGAGGAGAACCCGCAGGCCGTGCACGACGCCTTCGGCCCGTTCTTCGCACGCTGACAGGAACAGGGGTCGCAAGCCGGCCAGCATTGCCGCTTTCAATTCGCGGCCTTTTCGCCTATATGCGCGCAATCGCACCTGCGGGTGTCGATCTCCACGGGCCTGAGCTGGACGACATCCCGGCCTGCGCCATCACCCTCAACACACAAGGAGACCCCGATGTCGATTACCGCGGAAGAAAAGACGCGCCTGATGAAGGAATACGGCACCAAGGACGGCGACACCGGTTCGCCGGAAGTCCAGGTGGCGATCCTCACCAGCCGCATCGCGACGCTGACCGAGCACTTCAAGACCCACAAGAAGGACAACCACTCGCGCCGTGGCCTTCTGAAGCTCGTGGCTCAGCGCCGCAAGCTGCTCGACTACCTCAAGGGCAAGGAAGAGAAGCGCTATCAGGACCTGATCGGTCGCCTCGGCATCCGCCGCTAAGAGATTCGGTCGCGCCTCCGGGACATCTCGGAGGCGCGATTGCTTTGACCCGGCCGCATCCGCGCCTACGGTCATCGCATCCTCCCGCCGGGCCTCGCCGGGATGGCAGACGACGAAGACGAGGTCACGGGGCGATGCGCCCCGTACGCACAACGGCCAAAGGGGAACGCCCCGGCGGCCAGAACAGGATACGAGATGTTCAACGTTACCAAGAAATCCATGCAGTGGGGGGACGAGACCCTCACGCTCGAGACGGGCAAGGTCGCCCGCCAGGCCGACGGCTCGGTCGTCGCCACGCTGGGCGAGACGAGCGTCATGGCCAACGTGACCTTCGCCAAGCAGGCGAAAGAGGGGCAGGACTTCTTCCCCCTCACCGTCCACTACCAGGAAAAATACTATGCCGCCGGCAAGGTGCCGGGCGGCTTCTTCAAGCGCGAGGCGCGGCCGACCGAGAAGGAAACTCTGACTGCCCGCCTGATCGACCGTCCGATCCGCCCGCTGTTCGTGCCGGGCTTCAAGAACGAAGTGCTCGTCATGTGCACCGTTCTGTCCCACGACCTGGTCAACGACCCCGACATCGTCGCGATGATTGCCGCCTCGGCCGCGCTGACGATTTCGGGCGCGCCGTTCATGGGCCCGATCGCCGGCTGCCGCGTGGGCTATGTCGACGGTGAGTACGTGCTCAACCCCGATGTCGAGGACATGAGCAACCTGCGCGCCAACCCGGACCAACGGCTCGACCTTGTCGTCGCGGGCACCCATGACGCCGTGATGATGGTCGAATCGGAAGCCTACGAGCTTTCCGAGGCCGAGATGCTGGGCGCGGTGAACTTCGCCCACGAGCAGATCAAGCCGGTCACCGACCTGATCGTCTCGCTCGCCGAGGAATGCGCGAAAGAGCCGTTCGACTTCACCCCGCCGGATTACTCCGCCCTCTACGAGCGCGTGAAGTCGGTGGGCGAGGAGCAGATGCGCGCCGCCTTCGCGATCCGGGACAAGCAAGAGCGCACGACTGCCATTTCCGCGGCCCGCGAAGCGATCCGCGCCCAGCTGACCGAGGAAGAGCTCGAGGACGCGAACCTCGGCTCCGCCTTCAAGAAGCTGGAATCCTCGATCCTGCGCGGCGACATCATCTCGGGCGGCGCCCGGATCGACGGCCGCGACACCGAAACGGTGCGTCCGATCGAATCCGAGGTCAGCTTCCTGCCCCGCACCCACGGCTCGGCGCTGTTCACCCGCGGCGAGACGCAGGCGCTGGTCGTCACCACGCTTGGCACCGGCGAGGACGAGCAGATCATCGACGCGCTGCACGGGAACTTCCGCTCGAACTTCCTGCTGCACTACAATTTCCCGCCGTACTCGGTCGGTGAAGCTGGTCGCGTCGGCCCTCCGGGACGGCGCGAGATCGGCCACGGCAAGCTGGCTTGGCGTGCGCTGCAGGCGGTCCTGCCGCCGGCGACCGAGTTCCCGTACACCATCCGTGTCGTGTCCGAGATCACCGAGTCCAACGGCTCGTCCTCGATGGCGTCGGTCTGCGGCGGTTCGCTGTCGATGATGGATGCGGGCGTGCCGCTGAAGGCGCCGGTCGCAGGCGTGGCCATGGGCCTGATCCTCGAGGACGACGGCCGCTACGCCGTGCTGACCGACATCCTGGGCGACGAAGATCACCTCGGCGACATGGACTTCAAGGTCGCGGGCACCGAGAACGGCATCACCTCGCTCCAGATGGACATCAAGGTGGCCGGCATCACGTCCGAGATCATGGAGAAGGCGCTGGATCAGGCCAAGCGCGGCCGGATGCACATCCTCTCCGAGATGGGCAATGCCCTGACCGAGGCCGGCGAATTCTCGGTCCACGCCCCGCGCATCGAGACGATGACCGTTCCGCAGGACAAGATCCGGGAAGTCATCGGCTCGGGCGGCAAGGTTATCCGCGAGATCGTGGAAGTCTCGGGCGCCAAGGTCGACATCAACGACGACGGCGTGATCAAGATCGCCTCGCCCAACGGCGAAGCCATTCAGAAGGCCTACGACATGATCTACTCGATCGTGGCGGAGCCCGAGGAAGGCAAGGTCTACAAGGGCAAGGTCGTGAAGATCGTCGACTTCGGTGCCTTCGTGAACTTCTTCGGCAAGCGCGACGGCCTCGTTCATGTCAGCCAGATCGAGAACCGCCGCCTGAACCATCCTTCGGACGTCCTGAAGGAAGGCCAGGAAGTCTGGGTCAAGCTGCTGGGCTTCGACGACCGCGGCAAGGTTCGCCTGTCGATGAAGGTTGTGAACCAGGAGACGGGCGAAGAAGCGACGAAGGAAGACGCTGCGGAGTGATCCGCGCCGTCCCCGGCTGAGACAAGAAGGCCCCGGCACTCGCCGGGGCCTTCTTCGTTCCGGTATCGTCTTCCACCTTCGCTATGGTTCGCTTCGGTCGCCGGTGCACGCACGAAAAAGCCGGGCCGCGCAGCATCCTGCGGGCCCGGCTGTTTCGACCGGCGGAAAACGGCGGCGTTACCGCGCCAGCCCGCCCGCCAGCCCCTTCTCGATCAGCGCGATGGTCTCGTCCACGCCGTAGAGCGCGATGAAGCCGCCGAAGCGCGGCCCCTGGCTCGCGCCCAGAAGCACTTCGTAGAGCGCCTTGAACCAGTCGCGCAGCGGCTCGAACCCGTGCTCCTTGCCCACGGCGAAGACGACCGATTGCAGCGCCTCGGCGTCCAGACCGCCGTCCCATGCGCGCAGCCGACCGGCGAGGTCCTCCATCGCCGCCCGCTCCCTTTCGTCCGGCAGGCGGAACGTCCGCTCCGGCGCGACGAAGTCGTGGAAGTAGCGCACGGCGAAGCCCGCCGCGGCGTCGAGGTCCGGGTGCGTCTCGGGCGAGGCCTCGGGCGCATAGCGCTTGATGAAGCCCCACAGCCTGTCCTTGTCCTCCGCCCCCGACACGGCGGCGAGGTTCAGAAGCATCGCGAACGGCACGACCATCTTCGACTCCGGCGGATTCCCGTTGTGCACGTGGAACACCGGGTTCGCCAGCTTCTGCGTCTCGTCCTGGTCCGGAAAGGCCCGCAGTTGCTGGTGGTACTCGTCCACCGCCTTGGGGATCACGTCGAAGTAGAGCCGCTTCGCCGTCTTCGGCTTCTGGTACATGAAGTACCCCAGCGACTCCGGCGCGGCATAGGTCAGCCACTCCTCCATCGACAGGCCGTTGCCCTTCGACTTCGAGATCTTCTGCCCCTTGTCGTCCAGGAACAGCTCGTAATTGAACAGCTCCGGCTGCGGCGTCCCGAGCGCCCGGCAGATCTTCGACGACAGCTCGGCCGAGGGGATCAGGTCCTTGCCGTACATCTCGTAATCGACGCCCAGCGCGGCCCAGCGCATTCCCCAGTCGGGCTTCCACTGCAGCTTCACGTGGCCGCCGGTGACGGGCACCTCGACCTTCTCGCCGTCCGGCTCCTGATAGACGATCGTGCCTTTCGACACGTTGCGCTCCAGCGTGGCGACCTGCAGCACGTGGCCGGTCTTGGGCGACACGGGCAGGAACGGCGAATAGGTGTTCACACGCTCGGCCTCGACCCCGCCGAGCGAGGGGATCATGATCTCCATTATCTTGTCGAATCGCTCAAGCACCGTCAGCAGCGCCTCGTCGAACCGGCCGCTCTTGTAGTACTCGGTCGAGGACGCGAACTCGTACTCGAAGCCGAAACTGTCCAGGAAGGCACGCAGGCGGGCATTGTTGTGATGGCCGAAGCTCTCGTGTGTGCCGAACGGGTCGCGCACCTTCGTCAGCGGCAGGTTGAGATCCTCGCGCACCTGCTCCTGGTTGGGGACGTTGGTCGGCACCTTGCGCAGGCCGTCCATGTCATCCGAGAAGCACAAGAGCTTCGTGGGAATGTCCGACAGGATCTCGAACGCCCGGCGCACCATCGTGGTGCGCTGGACCTCGCCGAAGGTCCCGATATGCGGCAGGCCCGAGGGGCCGTAGCCGGTCTCGAACAGCACGTGGCCCTTCTCGGGCGGTGCCTTTTCATAGCGTTTCAGGACCCGACGCGCTTCTTCGAAGGGCCAGGCTTTGGAACGCATCGCGGCATCGCGCAGGTCGGACATCTCGGAATCCTCGTCTCCGCCGGAACCCCCTGTCCCGGCAAAGCCCGCTAACTATTGCCGGGGGCCCGCCGCGTCAATAATCTGCGCCTGCACCCGACGGACAGGATCAGACACGTGAACGACGTTCCCCATTCGATGACGGCGCAGGACTGCCTCGTGGCGGTGATGGTCGCGGTTTCGGCTTCGGACGAGCGGTTGAGGACAACCGAACTCGTGACCATCGAGCGGATCGTGAATCACCTGCCGGTCTTCGGCGGCTACGATCAGGATCGCATCCGCACCGTTTCGCAGGTGGTCTTCGACCTCTTCGCCGAGGAGGACGGCCTCGACGCCTTCTTCGGCCTGATCCGTGACAACCTGCCCGAGCGGCTGAACGAGACGGCGTATGCGCTGGCCTGTGACGTGGCCGCCGCCGACGGCGCGCTGCAACAGACCGAGATCCGGTTCCTCGAGGAAATCCGCTACGAACTCTCGATCGACCGCCTGGCGGGAGCCGCGATCGAGCGGGGGGCGCGGGCGCGGCACATGACGCTTTGAGCGGTACGCCGCCGCGTGCCGGAACATCGGCGGGCCGGCGGCTGTTCTCTTGTCAAATGACACAGGAGAACCCGTTATGGAATTCATACTCGGACTGATCATTCTGATCCTGGACATCTACGCGATCTACCAGGTGCTGACGAGCGGTGCGTCCACGCTGGCCAAGGTGCTTTGGACGCTGGCCATCATCATCCTGCCGGTTATCGGCCTGATCGTGTGGTTCTTCGCTGGCCCCCGCGGCGGCTCGGCCCGTGTCTGATCGGAAGTAGCGCCGCCCTTGCCCTTCGTGCGGGGCGGCGTCCCGTCAGGTGATCGCTTCCAGACGCTCTTTCGACAGCTCGCCCGGCACGATGGTAATCGGTACGGGCAAAGAGCCCGCGTTGCGCGTCAACTGCGTCACCAGCGGCCCCGGCCCCTGCTTGCCGGTTCCCGCGCCCAGCACCAGAACCCCAACATCCGGATCCTCGCGTATCTGTTCGAGGATCTCGGGCACCGGTTCGCCCTCGCGGATCACCAGTTCCGGATCGACGCCCTGCTTGTCGCGCATCCACTTCGCGAAGACCTCAAAATGCGCCTCGATCCTATCGCGGGCCTCTTCGCGCATGATCTCGCCCACGCCGATCCAGTGATTGAACTCCTCGGGCGGGATCACCGACAGGATCTCGACCCCGCCGCCGGTCTTGGCCGCGCGCATGGCGGCGAAGCGCATGGCGTTCAGGCACTCGTGACTGTCATCGAGGATGACGAGGAACTTTCTCATGGGTCTGGCATCCCTGCCCTGATCGGCGGGATGATGGACGAGCGGCGTGCGGCTGTCCACAGGCTCAGGCGGACGCGAGCGCCCAGTCCCAGTAGAGCTCGCGCACCTTCTTCGTCACCGGCCCCACGCCGTACGTCGTGCCCTCGAACTCGGTGACCGGGGTGACCTTCTGCATGTTGCCGGACAGGAAGACTTCGTCGGCCGCGCGGAAATCTTCGAAGGTCAGCACGGTCTCATGGACCCGTATGCCCTCGGCGGCGAGGTTGGCGATGTGGCGGGCGCGAGTGATGCCGGCAAGGAACGTGCCGTTCGGGATCGGCGTGAAGATCTCGCCGTCACGCACCATGAAAACATTGGCGGTAGCGGCCTCGGCCACGTTGCCCATGGCGTCGGCGACGAGCGCGTTCTTGTATCCCTTCGACGCGGCCTCGACGAGCATCCGGGCGTTATTCGGGTAAAGGCAGCCGGCCTTGGCGTTCACCACGGCGCTTTCCAGCACCGGACGGCGGAAGCGGGTGGTGCCAAGCGTGGTGGTGAAGTCCTCGGGCGGCATCGGGATCTCTTCCAGGCAGACGCAGAACCCCGCTTCGCCCGGCCCCGGCGCGACGGCCGCGATGCCGCCATCGATGGCCCAGTACATCGGGCGAATGTAGACGGCGGCGTCCTTCGGGTAGAGCGCCAGTCCCTCGCAAATGATCTCGACCATCCGGTCCGCCGCGACGCCCGGCTCGAGCATCAGGGCTTTGGCGGAACGGTTCACCCGCGCGCAGTGCAGGTCGAGGTCCGGGGCCACGCCGTTGGCATAGCGCGCGCCGTCGAAGACGGTGGAGCCCAGCCAAGACCCGTGATCGGCGGCGCGCATGATCATCGCGTCGCCGTCGTGCCAGGCGCCCTCGAAATAAGTCTTGATGTTCTTGCCGGTCGCCATGGTCCCACCTCTTCGTCGTCAGCCGCGCGACTTAACCACTGCGCGGCGAGAGGGTCCAGAGCCTCAGGCGACCTGCGCGGTCAGCCCCGAGAGCATGTCGAGACAAGCGTCGAGCTGCGACAGCGCGATGTACTCGTCGGGCTTGTGCGCCTGCGCGATGCTGCCCGGCCCGCAGACGACGGCGTGGGTGCCCAGCGACTGGAACAGCCCCGCCTCGGTGCCGAAGGACACGACCTCGCTCTCGCGCCGGCCGGTCAGCGCAGCGATCAGGTCGCGGGCCTCGTTCTCGTCCATGGGCGCGAGTTCGGCCACCTCGCCGATCACGCGCGTCAGGATGTCGGCCGAGGGCTCAATCGCCCGCATCTGCGGCAGCAGGTCCTCGTGTACAAGCCGGGCAAGCGCCTCTTTCACGTAGGCGGGGTCCGAGGCCTGTACCGGGCGCATCTCCCACTCCACCTCGGCCTTGCCGGGGATGACGTTGTGCGCGACGCCGCCGTGGATGCGGCCGATGTTGATCGTGGTCCACGGAGGTTCGAACCGACTGCCGTGTGGTGCACGGGCTTTCAACGCCTCGCGCAACTCCAGAAGCCGCGCGACGTAGCGCACCGCGTACTCCGCCGCGTTCACCCCAAGTTCGGGGCGCGATCCGTGGCCCTCGAGCCCGTGGAACTCGGTCGTGTACTCGTTGCAACCTTTGTGGCCCTCCACGACGTGAAGGCTCGTCGGCTCTCCGATCAGCGCCATCGCGGGGCGCAGCTCGTGCGCGCGCAGCATCTCGACCAGGGCTTGCCCGCCAAGGCAGCCGACCTCCTCGTCATAGGTGAAGGCGAAGTGGATGGGGCGCTTGAGGTCCAGCGCCGCCCACTCGGGCGCCGCCGCGACAACGGCGGCGATGAAGCCTTTCATGTCGCAGGTGCCGCGCCCGTAAAGCAGGCCGTCGCGCTCCACCAGCCGGAACGGGTCGGACGACCAGTCCTGATCCTCGACCGGCACCACGTCCGTATGCCCCGACAGGACCAGTCCGCCGTCGCCCTCGGGCCCAAGCGTGGCGAAGAGGTTCGCCTTGTGGCCGCTGTCGTCATGCATCAACTCGACCCGCGCCCCCAGATCTCCGAGGCGCGAGGCGAGATGCACGATCATCTCGAGGTTGCTGTCCGACGACACCGTGGGAAAAGCCACGAGGTCCGCCAGGATGTCGCGGGCGTGCTGAATTAGGTCAGGCCTTGACATGCAGTCGGCGCGGCCTGTTGCAGAACGTTTCGGCTGGGCCGTGGTCGCGGATCAGGATGCTCTCGGTAATTTCGAGCCCCCAGTCGTTCATCCAGAGGCCCGGCATGAAGTGGAAAGTCATCCCCGGCTTCAGCTCGGTCTGATCCTCGGCCCTCAGCGATACGGTGCGCTCACCCCAATCCGGCGGATAGCTCAGGCCGATGGGATAGCCGCAGCGCGCGCCGCGCTCGATCCCGGCCCGCTCAAGCGGTTCGGCCAGGGCATTTGCGATGTCGCAGGCGCGGCGGCCCGGCCGCGCGGCCTCGAGCCCTGCTTCCAGCCCCTCGAGCAGCGCCGCCTCGGCGCGCCGGATGTGGTCGGGCGGGTCGCCCAAGAATACGGTGCGGCAGACGGGCACGTGGTAACGGCGATAGCAGCCGGCCAGTTCGAAGAACGTCGCCTCACCCTTCTTGAAGGTGTCGCCGTTCCAGGTCAGGTGCGGGGCCGAGGCGTCGGTGCCCGACGGCAGGAGCGGCACGATCGACGGGTAGTCGCCCCAGCAATCAGCCCCGTCACCGCGGATGATATCGCCGTAGATCTCGGCCACCAGGTCGTTCTTGCGCAGGCCAGGCTCCACCCGCTCGATCACGCCGTCAACGACTTTCTCGGCGATACGGGCGGCGCGGCGCATGAACGCGATCTCTTCGTCGGACTTCACGCCGCGCTGCCAGTTCACCAGCGCCGTCGCGTCGACGAACTGCGCGCCCGGCAGTTCCTGCAGCATCGTGACGTAAGCCTTGGCCGAGAAATAGTAGTTCTCCATCTCGACGCCGATGCGCGCGTTGCCATGCCCGGTCTCGTGGATAATCCGGGCGAGGTCCTGCATCGGGTGCCGCTCGGTCGACTGCACGAAGTTGTCGGCGTAGCCGATCACCCTTTCGTCTGGCATCCAGACGGTGCGGACGGCACCGTTCGCGTCTTGGTTCCGGCCCCACCAGATCGGGTCGTGGTCGTGAAAGACCAGTACGCCCTGGTGGACGTAGAAGGACCAGCCGTCATAGCCCGTGAGCCATGCCATGTTCGAGGGATCCTCGACGAACAGCACGTCGATCCCCGCCTCGGCCATTGCGGCCCGGGTGAGGGTCAGGCGCCGAGCGTACTCGGCTGCGCTGAACGGCAGGATGTCCGGAGCAGCAGGCATGGGGCAAGATCCTCCTTTTCGGCTCGGATTCAGCGTTCTTCGTGGCCAGCGGGACGGTCAACCGCGGGCACCCCCTTCGGAGCGCCGCAGGTTGGCACCGCGTCGCATTGCATCGGTATCTTGCACTAAAACCGGGCATCTGCCCTCCGTCTGAGCCGAAACCGAACTTTGGACGTCGACGAGCGACCTGATGGTTACTGCGTCGCCGGGCGTGCCCCGGTCGGGCTGCCGTTCGGCGGTGGCGGATTTGGGCGGAGGACCCTCGAAAGACTCCGACCGCTCAGAGTCTCGACGCGGGGAAAGCGCGGCGAGTTCCTGCGCGGGAGCAATCGTGATTGGGGAGCTTGAGGAGCAGGAACAGAGCACCGGACGAACGGGTCTGTGGCGTCGGGCTTCAGCCCGCTGGTCCGGTACCTACTAACGTAATCGTTACTAACTCGCTTTTACCGCGATTCGGCAGGCATCGAAACATGTTTCTGTCGTATATACGCCACCTTTGCGCCATGAATTCAGGCGACGGACGTAATGCGCCCGCCCCGAATGTCGGAGCGGGCGTTGTGGAAAGATTCGAGTCAGAGCTGCCGCTCGACCATCATCTTCTTGATCTCCTGGATCGCCTTCGCCGGGTTCAGACCCTTGGGACAGGTCTTGGCGCAGTTCATGATGGTGTGGCAACGGTACAGCTTGAACGGATCCTCCAGATCGTCCAGCCGCTCGCCCGTGGCCTCGTCCCGGCTGTCGATGATCCAGCGGTAGGCGTGCAACAGCGCGGCGGGCCCGAGGTAGCGGTCACCGTTCCACCAATAGCTCGGGCAGGCCGTCGAGCACGAGGCGCACATCACGCATTCATACAGGCCGTCGAGCTTCTTGCGGTCCTCGATCGACTGGCGCCACTCGTGCTCGGGGCGGCTCGTCTTGGTTTCAAGCCACGGCATGATGCTGGCGTGCTGGGCGTAGAAGTGGGTGAGGTCGGGGATCAGGTCCTTGACCACCGGCATGTGCGGCAGCGGATAAACCTTCACGTCGCCCTTGATCTCGTCCATCCCGTAGATGCAGGCCAGCGTATTGATCCCGTCGATGTTCATCGCGCACGATCCGCAGATCCCTTCCCGGCAGGACCGGCGGAAGGTCAGCGTCGGGTCGATCTCGTTCTTGATCTTGATGAGCGCGTCCAGGACCATCGGCCCGCAGGTGTCCATGTCGACGAAATAGGTGTCGACGCGGGGGTTCTCTCCGTCGTCCGGATTCCAGCGATAGATCTGGAACTTCCGCACGTTTTTCGCCCCCTCTGGCTTCGGCCAGGTCTTGCCGGTGCGAATCTTCGAGTTCTTGGGGAGGGTCAGTTGAACCATCTCTCTCTCCTATCTCAACAGCGGGGGCAGCCCCTCGGCCGCCAGGCATTGCAGGGTCGCGGGACGGGCCGCGACCGTGATCAGGATCTGGCGCGTCGAGGCCGTGGGCCCGGTGACGCTGTCGGCCGCCAGCGCCCGAAGCTCCGGAGCGGTGGCATTGTCCACCACGCAATCCGCGGCGGGTTCAAGCGGCACGCCCGGCGCGACGTCGGCCAGGATCGGGCGGATGGCGCTGCGCGCCGCGGCGCGGGTCAGATCCTCGCGCGTGGCGGGCGTGCAAGCGGCCAGCACCGCCGCCAGCAGGACGAGTCGGCCGATCATTCCAGCACCAGGGGCCGCGCCGGCCCCTGCCCCGTCGCCCGCCGGACGCAGCGATCGTAGGCTGCGTACGGATCGGCGCCGCCACCAAGGTTCACGCCCGCGGTGAGCGAGACGTCGAGGTCGGTGTGCATCCCGCCGCTGCCATAGCCCAGCTCGGCCACGCCGCCGATGGACGACACCGGCTCGGCCGCCGCGCGTGCCCGCTCGGCGCAGCGGCGCTCGGCCACCTCGGTCGAGGCGGGGGCGCAGGCGGCCGCGACCGCCAGAAGCCCGAGAGCCGCCGCCACCCGCTTCAATACACCCGGGCCTTGGGCGCGATCTTCTTCAGATCGATTCCGCCCTCGTTGTGGCCCAGCAGCGGGTTCAGGTGCACCGGACGGTAATCCAGCTCGACCTTTCCGTTGACGCGGGCCAGCGTGTGCTTGCGCCAGGTCTCGTCGTCGCGGTCGGGGTGATCCTCCTGCGCGTGGGCGCCGCGGCTTTCCTTGCGCGCCTCGGCGCTGACGATGGTGGCGAGCGCGTTCGGCATCAGGTTGGTCAGCTCGAGCGTCTCCATCAGGTCGCTGTTCCAGACGAGTGAACGGTCGCTGACATGCAGGTCGTCCATCTTGCCGGCGACGCCGTACATTTTCTCGACCCCTTCGGCGAGCGTCTTGTCCGTGCGGAAAACGGCGGCGTCCGACTGCATGGTCTTCTGCATCTCGAGCCGCAGTTCGGCCGTCGGGACATTGCCCTTGGCGTGACGCAGCCCGTCGAAACGCGCAAGCGCCTTGTCGATGCTCGCCTTGTTGAGCCGCGGGTTCGGCGCCTGCGGGTCCACCACCTCGGCCGCGCGGATGGCGGCGGCACGTCCGAACACCACCAGGTCGATCAGCGAGTTCGAGCCAAGCCGGTTGGCGCCATGGACGCTGGCGCAGCCGGCCTCGCCCACGGCCATCAGGCCCGGCGCAACGCGGTCGGGGTCGCCCTCGACCGGATCGAGCACCTCACCCCAATAGTTCGTCGGAATGCCGCCCATGTTGTAGTGCACCGTCGGCAGCACCGGGATCGGCTCCTTCGTGACGTCGACGCCGGCGAAGATGCGCGCGGATTCCGAAATGCCGGGCAGCCGCTCGGCCAGCGTCTCGGGCGGCAGGTGATTGAGGTGCAGGTGGATGTGATCCTTGCCCTCGCCCACGCCGCGGCCTTCACGGATCTCCATGGTCATGCAGCGCGAGACCACGTCGCGCGACGCCAGATCCTTGTAGGTCGGCGCATAGCGCTCCATGAAGCGCTCGCCCTCGGAATTGGTAAGGTAACCACCCTCGCCCCGCGCGCCCTCGGTGATCAGGCAGCCCGAGCCGTAGATGCCGGTGGGGTGGAACTGAACGAACTCCATGTCCTGCAGCGGCAGACCCTGCCGCGCCACCATGCCGCCGCCGTCGCCGGTGCATGTGTGCGCCGAGGTGGCCGAGAAATACGCCCGTCCGTAGCCGCCGGTGGCAAGCACGACCATCTTGGCATTGAAGACGTGCATCGTGCCGTCGTCGAGCTTCCAGCACACGACGCCCTGGCACTGCCCATCGTCGGACATGATCAGATCGATGGCGAAATATTCGATGAAGAACTCGGCGTTGTTCTTCAGCGACTGGCCATAGAGCGTGTGCAGGATCGCGTGCCCGGTCCGATCGGCCGCCGCGCAGGTCCGCTGCACCGGGGGACCCTCGCCGAACTCGGTGGTGTGGCCACCGAACGGACGCTGGTAAATCTTTCCCTCTTCTGTGCGCGAGAACGGCACGCCGTAGTGTTCCAGCTCGTAGACCGCTTTCGGCGCCTCGCGGGCGAGGTATTCCATCGCGTCCGTGTCGCCCAGCCAGTCCGAGCCCTTCACGGTGTCGTACATGTGCCACTGCCAGTGGTCGGGGCCCATGTTGCTCAGCGACGCGGCGATGCCGCCCTGCGCGGCGACGGTGTGCGAGCGCGTCGGGAACACCTTGGTGACGCAGGCCGTCTTCAGGCCCTGCTCGGCCATGCCCAGCGTGGCGCGAAGGCCCGAGCCTCCGGCACCGACGACGACTACGTCGTAGGTATGCGTTTCGTATTCGTAAGCAGCCATGAAAGTCTCCTCAGAGCGCGAGGCGGGCGATGGCGAAAAGCCCCGTCGCCGCCGCGGCGTAGCTGATGCAGATCACCGCGATGATCGAGATCTTGCGGGCCAGGCCCTGCACGTAATCCTCGATCATCACCTGCGCGCCGTTCTTGAAGTGCACGAAGCCGACCAACAGCGTCAGCGCCGCAACGATCGCGGGGAAGGGGCGCGAGAAATAGGCAACCACCTCGGGATATGGCTCGCCCAGCATCGGCCCGAAGGTGAAGACGAAAAGCGGCACGAGCACCAGAAGCGCCACCGAACTGATCGTCATGTTCCAGAAGTGCGAGGTACCGGTCTTGGCCGACCCCATCCCCGTCGCGCGCTTGCGCGCCGTCATGTAAGCCATGTCGCCCTCCTCAGATCACGATGACGGTGAATACGGTCAGCACGACCGACCCGATCATGCAGCCCCAGCCCAGCTTCTCGGCAATGCCGATTTCAAGCCCGCGGCCGGTGTCCCAGTACAGGTGCCGCAGCCCGGCCAGCGTGTGATACCAGAGCGCCAGCAGCGACAGGAACATGATCAGGTCGCCGAACCACGAGGTGATGAAGCCGTCGGCGGTCGCGAAGGCCTCGGGCGAAGTCGCGGCGGCGAGCAGCCACCACACGACCAGCAATGCCCCGACCAGAAGCCCGTTGCCGGTGATGCGGGTAAAGATCGAGGAGATGGAGGTGATCTGCGGCCTGTAGTACGGCCCGATCATGAAGGGCGAGAGTGGGCGGTCCCCCCGGTTCACGTCTGGCATGGCTTTCCCTTCCGTTGTGCCGCCGCGCGGCGCGTTCGGGCGCAAGTGATAGCGGTTTTTACGCGCGTGTCACGTGATCGAAGCACAATCGGCCGAGGTATTTAGACGCATTTCAAGTTTTCGCCGGCGTTCGTGATCACGCCTCGGCGGCGTGTGATCACGGCCTCGCCGAGTGCGGCCGGTCAGCCCGATTCGGTGCGCGGCCCCATCTCTGGTCTGAAAATATCCCCGCCGGAGGCACCGCGCCGGGCGACGCCCGGCGCGAAGAAGAAGGCGTCGGGCCGCAGGCGCGGCAGTTTCCTATCGGGGAACCAGCACCCAGTAATCGAGGTCCAGCAGAACCTCGGGCAGGTATTTCCCGTCCTCTCCCTTCAGCGCAAACGCGCCGCTGTCGCCCTTCACCGCCACCAGCCGCAGGCGCAGTGCGCCCACTCCCGGCGCCGCCGTTTCGGCCCGGTCCAGAACCTCGGACCAGGCCCGCACGGTGTCACCCGAGAAGCACGGGTTCGCATGGACCCCGCCGTTCAGCCCGACGATCGCCTGCGCGCTCGCCAACCCGTTAAACGACAGCGCCCGCGCGAGCGAGATGACGTGCCCGCCATAGACCAGCCGCCGCCCGTCCTCGCGCAGCGCAGCGTCGAAGTGCACCCTGGCGGTGTTCTGCCACAGCCGCGTGGCCAGCATGTGCTCGGCCTCCTCCACCGTCACGCCATCGACGTGATCGATGCGCTCGCCGATCGCGTAGTCGGCCCACCGGTGCGGCTCGCCCGCCAGCGCGACGTCGTAGTTCGAAAAGTCCAGCTCCTTCGGCACCACCAGCTCGCTCGCTGCCACCGCGTCGGCCAGGTCGGGCACCACCGTCTCCGGAGCCGCCCCCTCGGCCCGCCGCCGGACCATGACCCAGCGCACGAAGCTCAGGACCGGCGCGCCGTGCTGGTTGCGTCCCGTGGTCCGCACCCAGACCACGCCGGTCTTGCCGCTGGAGTTTTGCTTGAGCCCGATCACCTCGGACTCCGCTGTCAGCGTGTCTCCGGGCCAGACCGGCCGCAACCACCGCCCCTCCGCGTAGCCCAGGTTCGCTACGGCGTTCAGCGAGATGTCGGGCACCGACTTTCCGAACACCGTATGGAACACGATCAGGTCGTCTACGGGGGCGGCCGGCAGGCCGCAGGACCGCGCGAAGGCATCGGACGAATGCAGCGCCCCCCGTGCGGGATAGAGCGCGTGGTACAGCGCCCGTTCGCCGCCCGACAGGGTCCGGGGCACGGCGTGGACGATCCGCTCGCCCAGCCGGTAATCCTCGAAGAAGCGCCCCGCGTTCGTCTTCACGTCACTGCGCCCCCAGCTTCATGTCCGGCGAATACTCGCCCTCGACCTCCTTGGTGACGGCCTGCGCGCAGCGCATCACCCCGTTCTCGGCATCGAAGGCATAGGCGGGATCGCCGTGCAGCTCCCATCCCTTGGCGAGCGCCTCGCTCACCTTATGACAGAAGGCCGACGTATCGTCGCCAGTGAGAAGTCGATAGAGTTTCATCCGAACGGCCAATATCCAAGCCAGCCGTGGATCATCGCCACGACGAGATAAAGAACGAGCGCCGCGACCGGCGCGATGATTTCCTTGCGCACGGGCGCGGGTTCGGGCTTGCGCCACTGCGACACCGGCTCCGCCCGGTTGATCAGGGCGATCTCGGCCAGCGCCCACAGCAGCAAGCCGCCGAACAGGATGAACGACTTGAGGTCGCCGTTGACCAGAAGGTGGCCCACCGCCCAGCACGAGAAGCCGATGAGCTGCGGATGCCGGGTGACGCGCGTGATCCGCGTCTTCATGCCGCTCGCCGCGAACAGGTAGAAGCCGATCAGGACCAGCAGGTTGTTGATGCCGACCAGCGCGGGGCTGCGGCCCCACCAATAAACGTTGTCGCCGGTGCGGTAGCCGAACACCATCAGCACGATGCTGATCAGCAGCAACACCGCCACCAGCCCCTTGCCCTTGTCGCCCATCTTCGCGCGTGCGTCGGGGGCCACGCGCTTGAACATGTGCGCGCCCGCCCACAGCAAAACGCCGAGGATCAGTAGTATCATGTGCTCTCCAGTTCCCAGATCGCCTGTGCCTTCGCGAGCGTCGCCCGCGCGGTCTCAACATGCAGATTCTCGACGATCTTTCCATCCAGCACGGCGACGCCCCGCCCTTTCGCCTGCGCCTCCTCGAACGCTGCGATCTGTCGGCGGGACAGGTCGACCTCGGCCTCGGTCGGGGCGAAGCAAGCGTTGGCGACGTCCACCTGCGCCGGGTGGATCAGCGTCTTGCCATCCATCCCCAGCGCCCGGCCCTGCCGACACTCGTCGCGCAGGCCGTCCTCGTCCTTGAAGGCGTTGTAGACCCCGTCGACGCACGCGATCCCAGCGGCGCGCGCCGCCAGCAGGCAGGTTTGAAGAGCCATCATCATCGGCAGCCGATCCGCGCGGAAGCCGCAGCGCAGTTCCTTGGCCAGATCGTTCGTCCCCAGCACCAACCCCTGCATCCGCGGCGCCCGCGCGATGGTGACCGCATTCAGGATGCCCTCGCAGGTCTCCATCATGGCCCAGATGCGGGTCTGTGCCGTCTCGGCCCGCGCCTCCAGCCGATCGGCCAGTGCCTCAACATCCGCGTCACGGTCCACCTTGGGCAGAAGGATCGCCTGCGGCCGCGCGGCCGCCACGGCGTCAAGGTCCGCCTCACCCCACTCGGTGTCGAGCGCGTTGATCCGGACGAGCTGCGCGCGCGGGCCGTACCCGCCCTCTGCCAGAGTCTGGGCGAGCAGATCGCGCGCATTGGCCTTCTCGTCAGGCGCGACTGCGTCCTCAAGATCGAAGATGATGGCGTCCACCGGCAGGGTTTTCGCCTTCTCCAATGCCCGGGGATTGGAGCCTGGGATGTAGAGGACAGAGCGCCAGGGCCGCGCCGCGTGATCCATGGGAGCCTCCCGCAATATTGTTGCGAAACCCAGCACGAATCCGACGAGATCCGCAAGAAAAACTTCGCCGCGGCGCAGCGCGCGATGAGGGACCGGGAGGGACGGAAGAGCTCAGGTGAGAGCGTCGAAGATGAGTTTCGCGCCGGTTATCGTCAGGAAGACATAGGCCAGCATGAAGAACCAGCGATCCGGCACCATCCGGTGCAGCACGACGCCCAGCCAGATGCCCAGAAGCGCCACGGGGGCAAGGAACAGGTCCGCGATCAGCGTCTCGCGAGTGAAGATCCCGAGCGCGAGGTAGGGCGGCAGCTTAACCGCGTTGATCGCCCAGAAGGTGATCACCGTCGTCGCCTGGTACGTCGTCTTCGAGAAGCCTTGCGTCAGCAGGTAAACGGCCGCCGGCGGGCCGCCCGCATGGCTGATGAAGCTCGTCAGACCCGCGACCGCGCCCCATCCGAAGCCCGCCGTGCGCCCCATTATATGGCCCCGCGTCGCCAGCCATCCCCGCGCCCGCGCCAGCCGGTAGACGACGAAGCCCAGTGCCACGAGCCCGATCAGCAGCCGGAACAGGTCGGCGTTTGCCACGGTGTAAAGCGCCGCGCCCGCCGCGATGCCCGGCAGGCTGCCGACGATCAGCAGCTTCGCCGCCTCGGCGTCCCACTTGCGCCAGTAGGCGCGCACCGCTCCCAGGTCCATCAGCATCAGCAGCGGCAGCATCAGGCCGATGGCCTCGCCCGGCTCGACCACGAGCGCCAGGAACGGCGCCGCGGCGAAGGCGGCACCCGATCCGAACCCGCCCTTCGAGATTCCAGCGAACAGCACGGCCGGCGTCGCGAAAAGAAGAAATGTTGCGTCGACGACCATCCTGCCCCGTCCCGGCCCGCGTTCGGCGCGCCTTAGCACCGAACGCAGGCGGATCAAACGCTTACCGCGGCACCGCTTGCGACCCCGGCGGCAACTCGCGGCGAGGCGCGCCGATGCTGCGGGGCGGCGCACTTGCGCGACACTGCGGGAATGGCTTACCCACGCGACGTCACAAGTTCAGGACCGGAGATCCAAATCCATGGCCAGACCCAAGATCGCCCTCATCGGCGCGGGACAGATCGGCGGGACGCTCGCGCATCTCGCCGCCCTCAAGGAGCTCGGCGACGTCGTCCTCTTCGACATCGCTGACGGCACGCCGCAGGGCAAGGCGCTCGACATCGCCGAGTCCGGCCCGTCCGAGGGCTTCGACGCCGCCCTGAGCGGGACCACGGATTATGCCGACATCGCGGGCGCCGACGTCTGCATCGTCACCGCCGGGGTGCCGCGCAAGCCCGGCATGAGCCGCGACGACCTGCTCGGCATCAACCTCAAGGTCATGAAGGCGGTGGGCGAGGGTATCAAGACCCACGCTCCGGACGCCTTCGTCATCTGCATCACCAACCCGCTCGATGCGATGGTCTGGGCCCTGCGCGAGTTCTCGGGGCTACCTCACGAGAAGGTCGTGGGCATGGCCGGCGTGCTCGACTCGGCGCGCTTCCGCCACTTCCTGAGCCTCGAGTTCGACGTGTCGATGAAGGACGTCACGGCGTTCGTGCTGGGCGGCCACGGCGACACCATGGTGCCGCTGACCCGCTACTCGACCGTGGCGGGCATCCCGCTGCCCGACCTCGTGCAGATGGGCTGGACCACGCAGGAAAAGCTGGACGCCATCGTGCAGCGCACCCGTGACGGCGGCGCCGAGATTGTGGGCCTGCTCAAGACCGGATCGGCGTTCTACGCGCCCGCGACCTCGGCGATCGAGATGGCCGAGGCGTACCTGAAGGACCAGAAGCGCCTCCTGCCCTGCGCGGCTTGGGTGGACGGACCCTATGGCCTGAAGGGCATGTACGTCGGCGTGCCGACCATCATCGGCGCGAACGGCATCGAGCGCATCGTCGACATCAAGCTCGACAAGGACGAGCAGGCTATGTTCGACAAGTCGGTGGATTCGGTGCGCGGCCTAGTGGACGCCTGCAAGGGCATCGACGAAACGCTCGCCTGAGCGCGGCCAAACGCTGAAAATGGAAGGCGGCCGCGCCCGGCGCGGCCGCCTTTTTCGTGACCGGTGGCTGATTCTCTGCGTCGCAGCGTTTGCGCCACACTTCGCCGCCACCTGTGATCACACCCGAAAAAGCTGTGATCACAAGGATCGGAAAATGCGTAGAAATGCGCTCAATGGACCTGAAAGGCCTTAAACGCCGTTCCCGGACGTGTCATGCACCGTGAAACCGCAGCAGATACGGGACAGTTCAGGTGAACATTCACGAATATCAGGCGAAGGCGCTCCTGCGCGACTATGGCGCCCCGGTCTCGGACGGCCGCGTGGTGACCAAGGCCGAGGAGGCGAAAACCGCAGCGGGCGAACTCGACGGGCCGCTCTGGGTGGTCAAGGCGCAGATCCATGCCGGCGGCCGCGGCAAGGGGTCGTTCCAGGAAGCCGACGCCGGCGAAAAGGGCGGCGTCCGGCTGGCGAAATCGGTCGAAGAGGCCGAGGCTGAAGCCAAGAAGATGCTCGGCCGCACCCTGGTGACGCACCAGACCGGCCCCGCCGGCAAGCAGGTCAACCGCATCTACATCGAGGACGGGTCCGACATCACCCGCGAGCTTTACCTCGCGCTGCTGGTCGACCGCGTCACCTCGCGCATCTCGTTCGTCTGCTCGACCGAGGGCGGCATGGACATCGAGGAGGTCGCAGCCTCGACCCCCGAGAAGATCCTGTCGTTCAGCGTGGATCCGGCGACCGGCTATCAGCCGTTCCACGGCCGCCGCATCGCTTTCAATCTCGGCCTCGAGGGCCAGCAGGTGAAGCAGTGCGTGTCGCTCATGGCGACGCTCTACAAGCTCTTCACCGACAAGGACATGGAGATGCTCGAGATCAACCCGCTGATCGTCACCGACAAGGGCGATCTGAAGGTGCTCGACGCGAAGTTCGGCTTCGACTCCAACGCGCTCTACCGCCACCAGGACATCGCCGCCCTGCGCGACGAGACCGAGGAAGACCCGAAAGAGCTCGCCGCGTCGAAGTACGACCTGAACTACATCGCGCTCGACGGCGAGATCGGCTGCATGGTCAACGGCGCCGGCCTTGCCATGGCGACGATGGACATCATCAAGCTCAAGGGCGCCGAGCCCGCAAACTTCCTCGACGTGGGCGGCGGCGCGACCAAGGAGAAGGTGACCGAGGCGTTCAAGATCATCACGTCCGACCAGAACGTGAAGGGCATCCTGGTCAACATCTTCGGCGGCATCATGCGCTGCGACATCATCGCCGAGGGCGTCATCGCCGCGGTGAAGGAAGTCGGCCTGAACGTTCCGCTCGTCGTCCGGCTGGAAGGCACGAACGTGGAGAAGGGCAAGGAGATCATCGAGACCTCTGGCCTGAACGTAATCGCCGCCGACGACCTGAGCGACGCCGCCGAGAAGATCGTGAAGGCGGTCAAGGGCTGATGCGCACGCTCGCGGTTCTTCCCCTCCTCGCGCTTGCCGCCCCGGCGGCAGCGCAGGAGACGGTGTCGCCCGAGGCTTTGGCGGCCTACGCAGCCGAGGTGTGCGTCCAGCGCACGCCCGGTCCCGGCGACATCGAAACTGGCGAGATGGAGCTGGTGGAACGGGGGGACGAACTGGCGACGTTCGCGCATCCGTCCGGTCTGGTGATGGCGCTGACCTCGCGGCCCGAGTTCTTCTCCTGCGAGATCGAGGTGCCCGAGGCCACCGAGGGCTACTTCGACGCACTGATGCAGGCTTTCGCGCCGCGGCTGCAAGAGGTCATTAACGCCGACGACCACGAGCAGGTCGAGGACGGGATGGTCTGGGAAGGCTACACCGAGACCGGCGCGCTCATCACCACCGAGCTTCAGTATCACGAGGGCGGCAGGATCACGCTGACCTCGAGCACTCAGACGACGCAGGCGCCCCCGGCGCCGCGCGACCTCAACTGAAAAGGGACAGACATGGCCGTCCTCGTTGACGAAAACACCAAAGTCATCTGTCAGGGCTTCACCGGAAGCCAGGGCACCTTCCACTCCGAACAGGCCATCGCCTACGGCACCAAGATGGTCGGCGGCGTGACCCCAGGCAAAGGCGGGCAGACCCACCTCGACCTGCCGGTATTCAACTCCTGCCACGAGGCGGTGCACGAAACCGGCGCCAACGCGTCCGTCATCTACGTGCCGCCGCCGTTCGCCGCGGACTCGATCCTCGAAGCCATCGATGCCGAGATCCCGCTTGTCGTCTGCATCACCGAGGGCATCCCGGTGCTCGACATGATGAAGGTCAAGCGCGCGCTCGAAGGGTCGAAGACCACGCTGATCGGCCCGAACTGCCCGGGCGTCATCACGCCCGACGCCTGCAAGATCGGCATCATGCCCGGCCACATCCACAAGCGCGGCAAGGTCGGCGTCGTGTCCCGTTCGGGCACGCTGACTTACGAAGCCGTGAAGCAGACCACCGACGTGGGCCTCGGCCAGTCGACCTGCGTCGGCATCGGCGGCGACCCGATCAAGGGGACCGAGCATATCGACGTGCTCGAGTGGTTCCTGGCCGATGACGAGACCGAGGCGATCATCATGATCGGCGAAATCGGCGGTTCGGCAGAGGAAGACGCCGCCGCATTCCTCGCCTCCGAGAAGAAGAAGGGCCGCTGGAAGCCGACCGCCGGCTTCATCGCTGGCCGCACGGCACCTCCGGGCCGCCGCATGGGCCATGCCGGCGCGATCGTCGCGGGCGGCAAGGGCGGCGCCGACGACAAGATCGAGGCGATGAAATCCGCCGGCATCACCGTCGCCGACAGCCCCGCCGGCCTGGGCGAGGCCGTGCTTAAGGCCATCGGGTAACAGTTAAGTGCCGGGCGGCCGCCGCCCGGCACCGAAAGAAAGAGGACCGGCCCAGATGGGCTTCGCAGACGCCATAAAGACGTGTTTTCGCAAATACGTCACGTTCTCCGGCCGCGCTTCGCGACCGGAGTATTGGTATTTCGTCCTCTTCATCTTTCTGGGCAGCATCGTGCTGAGCGCGGTCGACAGCGCTCTCTTCGGCATCGAAGTTGTTGAGGTCGCGCCCGGACAGATCAGCGCCGAGTCAGACGGCCCGCTCGCCTCGATCTTCTCGCTCGCCGTGTTCCTTCCCGCGCTCGCCGCAGCCTGGCGGCGGATGCACGATACCGGCCGATCGGGCCTCTTCGTCCTTTACCCGCTGATCGTCATGATCGGCGTGACCACGTTCGCCGGTTTCCTCGCCGGCTTCGACGCGGCCATGTCCGGCAACCTCGCCGCCCTCTTCGCTGGCGCAGGGGGGCTCGTGCTTGCCGTCGCCGTCTTCATCCTGATCCTATCGCCGCTTCTGGTGCTCTGGTGGCTGACCCGACCATCCGAACCGGGCTTCAATCAATACGGTCCCAATCCTCACGAGGTGATTTCATGACCGAGCAATCGCCCAACGATCTTTTCCGCGCCTCCAGCTTCATGCAGGGGCACAACGCGGAGTATCTGGAACATCTCTATGCCCGGTACGCCGAGGATCCGAACGCGGTCGACGCGGCGTGGGCCGATTTCTTCCGCCAGCTCGGCGACGAGGAGACGCAGGTGAAGTCAGAGGCGAACGGCCCCTCCTGGGCCCGCGCCGATTGGCCGCCCGCGCCGACGGACGAACTGACCGCCGCGCTCGACGGCCAATGGCCGGCGGCCGCCGCGGCCGCGCCCGCCGCCCCGGCCGAGGTCAAGCAACTCGCCCGGAAGATCGCCGACAAGGCGAAGGACGAGAACATCCGCGTCAACGAGGAGCAGATCCGCCGCGCGGTGCTGGACTCGATTCGCGCGCTCATGCTGATCCGCGCCTACCGCATCCGCGGTCACTTGGTGGCCGACCTCGACCCGCTTGGCATGCGCAACCCGACGCCGCATCCCGAGCTCGACCCGCGCTCCTACGGGTTCACCGACGCGGACATGGACCGGCCGATCTTCATCGACAAGGTCCTGGGCCTCGACGTCGCGACCCTGCGCGAGATCCTCGAGATCGTGCAGCGCACCTACTGCGGCACCTTCGCGCTACAATACATGCACATTTCGGACCCCGAGCAATCGGCCTGGCTGAAGGAGCGGATCGAGGGCTACGGCAAGGAGGTGAAGTTCACCCGCGAAGGTCGCCGCGCGATCCTCAACAAGCTGGTCGAGGCCGAGGGATTTGAGAAGTTCCTCCATGTGAAATACATGGGCACCAAGCGCTTTGGCCTGGACGGCGGCGAAAGCCTGATCCCGGCGATGGAGCAGATCATCAAGCGGGGCGGCGCGCTCGGCGTGAAAGAAATCGTCATCGGCATGCCGCATCGCGGCCGCCTGTCGGTCCTCGCCAACGTGATGAACAAGCCCTACCGCGCCATCTTCAACGAGTTCCAAGGCGGCAGCTTCAAGCCCGAGGATGTCGACGGGTCGGGCGACGTGAAGTACCACCTCGGCGCCTCGTCCGACCGTGAGTTCGACGGCAATTCGGTGCACCTGTCGCTGACCGCGAACCCCTCGCACCTCGAGGCGGTAAACCCGGTCGTTCTGGGCAAGGCGCGCGCCAAGCAGGACCAGCACGGCGATCCCGAGCGCACGGCGGTCCTGCCCGTTCTTCTGCACGGCGACGCGGCCTTCGCCGGCCAGGGCGTCGTGGCCGAGTGCTTCGGCCTGTCGGGCCTGAAGGGCCACCGCACCGGCGGCACCATCCACATCGTGGTCAACAACCAGATCGGCTTCACCACGGCGCCGCACAACTCGCGCTCGTCGCCGTACCCGACCGACATCGCGCTGATGGTCGAGGCGCCGATCTTCCACGTGAATGGCGACGACCCCGAAGCGGTGGTGCACGCCGCCAAGGTGGCCATCGAGTACCGGCAGAAGTTCCACAAAGACGTGGTCATCGACATGTTCTGCTATCGCCGGTTCGGCCACAACGAGGGCGACGAGCCCATGTTCACGAACCCCGCGATGTACAAGAACATCAAGAAGCGGAAGACGACCCTGTCGCTTTATACCGAGCGGCTGGTGCGCGACGGCCTGATCCCGGAGGGCGAGATCGAGGACGCCAAGGCCGCGTTCCAATCCAAGCTGAACGAGGAGTTCGAGGCCGGTAGGGAATACCGCCCGAACAAGGCCGACTGGCTGGACGGACGTTGGTCGCACCTCGACCGACAGGGCGAGAAGTACCAACGTGGCAAGACCGCGATCAAGGAGGAGACCCTGCAGGAGATCGGCCGCGCGCTCACGAGCACGCCCGACAACTTCAGCACCCACCGCACGGTCGAGCGCCTGCTCGAAACGAAGCGCAAGATGTTCGAAAGCGGCCAGGGCTTCGACTGGGCGACCGCCGAGGCGCTGGCCTTCGGATCGCTGCTGACCGAAGGCTATCCCGTCCGCCTTTCCGGGCAGGACTCGGCGCGCGGCACCTTCTCGCAGCGCCACTCGGCGCTCGTCGACCAGGAGAGCGAAGACCGGTACTACCCGCTCAACCACATCCGCGAGGGGCAGGCCAGGTACGAGGTCATCGACTCGATGCTCTCGGAATACGCCGTGCTGGGCTTCGAATACGGCTTTTCGCTGGCCGAGCCCAACGCGCTGACCATGTGGGAGGCCCAATTCGGCGACTTCGCCAACGGCGCGCAGATCATGTTCGACCAGTTCATCTCGTCTGGCGAATCGAAGTGGCTGCGCATGTCAGGCCTCGTCATGCTCCTGCCCCACGGCTACGAGGGTCAGGGCCCCGAGCACTCGTCCGCACGACTGGAACGCTTCCTGCAGATGTGTGGCCAGGACAACTGGATCGTCGCCAACTGCACGACGCCGGCGAACTACTTCCACATCTTGCGCCGCCAGCTGCACCGCACCTACCGTAAGCCGCTGGTGCTGATGACGCCCAAGTCGCTCCTGCGCCACAAGCTCGCGGTATCGGACGTCGAGGATTTCGTCACCGGCTCCAGCTTCCACCGCGTGCTGTGGGACGATGCCGAAAAGGGCCATTCCGACACGCAGCTCAAGCCGGACGACGAGATCAAGCGCTTGGTGATGTGCTCGGGCAAGGTCTACTACGACCTACTGGAAAAGCGCGACGCCGAGGGCATCGACGACGTCTACCTGATGCGGTTGGAACAGTTCTATCCGTTCCCGGCGCTGGCCCTGAACAAGGAGCTCAAGCGCTTCCCGCAGGCCAAGATGATCTGGTGCCAGGAAGAGCCCAAGAACCAAGGCGCCTGGACGTTTGTCGAGCCGAACATCGAGTGGGTCCTCAAGCGCATCAAGGCCGAGCACGACCGGCCCGTCTATGCGGGGCGCGCGGCCTCGGCCTCTCCGGCCACGGGTCTCGCCTCCGAGCACAAGGCACAACAAGAGGCGCTGGTGAACGCAGCGCTCGGAATCGAAGGGTAAACCGATGAGCATTGAAGTCCGCGTGCCCACACTGGGCGAAAGCGTCACCGAAGCCACCGTCGCCACCTGGTTTAAGAAACCCGGCGACAGCGTCGCGGCAGACGAGATGCTGTGCGAGCTCGAAACCGACAAGGTGACCGTCGAGGTCCCCGCCCCCTCCTCGGGCAAGCTCGACGAGATCGTCGCAGCCGAGGGGGAGACGGTGGGCGTCGACGCCTTGCTCGCCACCATCGCCGAGGCCGGGAATGCCGGACCGGAAGAGATGGCGCCGCGTCCCGAAGGCGCGAAGGTCGACGAGCAGGCCGAGGAGCCCAAGCACAACGAACCCTCCGACGCGAAGCAGGCCACCGGCGGCGACACGATCGACGTGATGGTGCCGACGCTGGGCGAAAGCGTCACCGAAGCCACCGTCGCCACCTGGTTCAAGAAGGAAGGCGACGCCGTCGAGGCCGACGAGATGCTGTGCGAGCTCGAGACCGACAAGGTCTCGGTCGAGGTGCCGGCCCCCGCCGCGGGCGTGCTGGGAAAGATTCTCAAGCCCGAGGGCGAAACCGTCGAGGCCGGCGGCAAGCTTGCCGAGATGACCACCGGTGCCGGTGGCGGTGCGGCCAAGTCCACGGCCTCGGACGGCGGTGACACGGTCGAGCGTCCGGGCGGCTACGGCAAGGCCGAGGCCGAGATCCCGAACCCCGACCGCGACACCGAGGACGCGCCCTCGGCCAAGAAGCTGATGGCCGAGAAGGGCGTCAGCCGCGATCAGGTCACGGGCTCGGGCCGCGACGGCCGCGTGATGAAGGAAGACGTGCTCAAGGCCGTCACGCAGCCCAAGGCCGAGGCGCCCGCGCCCAAGCAGGCTCCGCGCGCACCGTCGCCGGCCGCCGACGCCGACCGCGAGGAGCGGGTGAAGATGACGCGCTTGCGTCAGACCATCGCCCGCCGTCTGAAGGACGCGCAGAACACCGCCGCCATGCTGACCACCTATAACGAGGTGGACATGACCGGCGTCATGGAGCTGCGGAAGGAATACAAGGACCTGTTCGAGAAGAAGCACGGCGTGAAGCTCGGCTTCATGTCCTTCTTCACCAAGGCCTGCTGCCACGCCTTGAAGGAAGTGCCCGAGGTCAACGCCGAAATCGACGGCACCGACGTCGTCTACAAGCACTTCGTTCACATGGGCATCGCCGTTGGCACGCCCACGGGCCTTGTCGTGCCGGTCGTGCGCGACGCCGACCAGATGTCGTTCGCCGAGATCGAGAAGACGATCAACGGACTCGGAAAGAAGGCCCGCGACGGCAAGCTGTCGATGGCCGAGATGCAAGGCGGCACCTTCACCATTTCGAACGGCGGCGTCTACGGCTCGCTGATGTCCTCGCCGATCCTGAACCCGCCGCAGTCGGGCATCCTGGGCATGCACAAGATCCAGGAGCGGCCGATGGTCGTGAACGGCCAGATCGTGGCGCGCCCGATGATGTACCTGGCGCTCAGCTACGATCACCGCATCGTCGATGGCAAGGGCGCGGTAACTTTCCTCGTGCGGGTGAAAGAGGCACTCGAGGATCCACGCCGTCTGCTGATGGACCTGTAAGGCAGCCATGCCGAACCCGGAGCAGACGGCGCCACGGCGCCCGCTCTCCTCGGGCAGGGGCCACGCGCCCCTGTCCGGAACCCGTGGCGACTCCGCGCGTAGGGGCCGTGCTCACCTGCACCGCTCCCGAAACGGAGGCCACGCCATGACCCTTCCCGTCCTCATCCGCCGCGACGATCCCGACGTTCAGAGCTGGAACGACGCGCGCCGCGGCGTTCTGACCTTCCGCCTGCTGATCGACGGCGGCGCCGGCCCCACCGCGGGGCTTTGCCAAGGGACCGCCCGGCTCGACCCCCGCGGCTACGAGACGGCGCACCACCACGATATCGCCGAGACGGCGCATGTCCTGTCGGGCCGGGGCCGCCTCCGCCTCGGCGACAAGACGTTCGAGGTCGAGGCCGGCGACACCGTCCACATCGCGCCCCACACGGTCCATGCTTGGTCCGCCAACGATGCACCGCTCGAGGTCTTCTGGACGT
This sequence comes from Tranquillimonas alkanivorans, assembly GCF_900115595.1. Lineage (GTDB taxonomy): Bacteria > Pseudomonadota > Alphaproteobacteria > Rhodobacterales > Rhodobacteraceae > Tranquillimonas > Tranquillimonas alkanivorans. The sequence continues at coordinate 72,285 of NZ_FOXA01000005.1, read as the reverse complement.
TTCCGGCCGACCGCTTCGACGACATCGCCTACCACTTCGAGAATGACACATGACCACCAGCCGCCGCGCCACCGCCTGCCTCGCGCTGGCTGCCTTGGCGGCCTGCGCCGGCCCGGAAGTGAACGTCCCCGGTGCACCGACCGTGCGCCACACCCAGAGCACCGAGCGCTACGGCGAAGAAGGCCGTTGGCACCTGTTCTTCTTTCAGCCCCAGCAGGCGCGGTCGCTGTCCGACCGCCTGGCGCTGGCTCGCGCCGCCGCCAATGCCGACCCCGACTGCCGCTGGATCCGCACACCGCGGGACGAGATCGAGGCCCGCACCGCAGCCCAGGGCGCCCAATGGTCCGACCTCGTGCTCGCCGCCCCGCTGGCCTGCCGCGACACCTGAAGGAGAGAAATGATGCAACTTCTCTGCCGCTTCGACACCCCCGACTACGACGAGTGGAAAAAGACGTTCGACGCCGATGCCGAGGATCGGATGAACGCCGGACTCACCCTGCTCCAGCTCTGGCGCGACGCGGACACGCCCTCCGCCGCGCTCGCCCTGTTCGAGGTCAACGATCGCAAGCGTGCACAGGCCTGGATCGAGAAGGAAACCGGCTTCGGCCACGCCCTGACCGCCGACTTCCTCAAGCCTGCGCTCTGATCCCGTGACGCCCGAACTTACCGCCCTCGCCCTCGCCGGCCTGCTGCAGGTCGTGCAGTACGTCCTGATGGCCGTGCCCGCGAACCTTGAGCTGGGGCCCGGCAAGACCATGTCGCCGCGCGACCCGCACCGGCTGGGCAAGCCGCTCGACCAGCAGGTCAGCCTGCGGACGGGCCGCCTTTATCGAGCCCTCGACAACCACTTCGAAGGGCTGATCCTTTTCACCCTCGCGGTGGTGGTCGTCACGCTTTCGGGTGGCTCGACCTGGTTTACCACCGCCTGCGCCTGGACCTACCTCGCCGCCCGTATCCTTTACGTACCCGCCTACGCCTTCGGCTGGGTGCCCTGGCGGTCGTTCATCTGGATCGCAGGCTTCGCAGCGACGACGCTCATGCTGCTCGCGGCGCTGCTCTGATGCATCTCTGGTACTCAAATATCCTCGGGGGGAATTGCGCCGCAGGCGCAAGGGGGGCAGACAGCCCCCTGTATTCGCGCCCCGCTCGCCGCGCCGGCGCCCGCGACGCGCCCCGGCGCCCGCTTTGTGACCTCGAAGGGAGACCCCATGGCAAGCTATGACGTGATCGTAATCGGCAGCGGCCCCGGCGGCTATGTCTGCGCCATCCGCTGTGCGCAGCTTGGCCTCAAGACCGCCTGCGTCGAGGGCCGTGAAACGCTCGGCGGCACCTGCCTGAACGTGGGCTGCATCCCGTCCAAGGCGCTGCTCCACGCCACGCACCAGCTGCACGAGGCAGAGCACAACTTCGCGAAGATGGGCCTGAAGGGCAAAAGCCCCTCGGTCGATTGGGCGAAGATGCAAGCCTACAAGGACGACGTGATCGCCCAGAACACCAAGGGCATCGAGTTCCTGTTCAAGAAGAACAAGGTCGACTGGCTCAAGGGCTGGGGCTCGATTCCCGAGGCCGGCAAGGTCAAGGTCGGCGACGAGGTGCACGAGGCGAAGAACATCGTGATCGCCTCGGGCTCCGAGGTGTCGCCGCTCAAGGGTGTCGAGGTCGACGAGAAGGTCGTCGTCAGCTCGACCGGTGCGCTGTCGCTCAACAAGATCCCCAAGAAGATGGTCGTGATCGGCGCGGGAGTCATCGGGCTCGAAATGGGATCGGTCTATTCCCGCCTCGGGGCCGAGGTGACGGTCGTCGAGTTCCTCGACCACGTCACCCCCGGCATGGACGGCGAGGTGCAAAAGCAGTTCCAGCGCCTGCTCAAGAAGCAGGGGATGGACTTCGTGATGGGCGCCGCCGTGCAGGGCACCGAGGTCAAGGGCGGCAAGGCCAAGGTCACCTACAAGCTGCGCAAGGACGACAGCGAGCACGTGCTCGACGCCGACGCCGTGCTGCTGGCCACCGGCCGCCGCCCCTTCACCGACGGGCTGGGCCTGGCCGAGCTGGGGGTCGAGATGACCGGCCGCGGGCAGGTGAAGACCGACGGCCATTGGGCCACCAACGTGAAGGGCGTTCATGCCATCGGCGACGCCATCACCGGGCCGATGCTCGCCCACAAGGCCGAGGACGAGGGCATGGCGGTGGCCGAGACCATCGCCGGCAAGGCGGGCCACGTGAACTACAACGTGATCCCCAGCGTCATCTATACCCACCCCGAGGTCGCCGCGGTCGGTGCGACCGAAGAGGTGCTGAAGGAGCAGGGCCGCGCCTACAAGGTCGGCAAGTTCTCGTTCATGGGCAACGGCCGGGCCAAGGCGAACTTTGCCGCCGACGGCTTCGTGAAGATCATCGCCGACAAGGACACCGACCGCATCCTCGGCGCGCACATCATCGGACCGATGGCCGGCGACCTGATCCACGAGATCTGCGTCGCGATGGAGTTCGGGGCGGCCGCGCAGGACCTCGCCCTGACCTGCCACGCGCACCCGACCTACTCGGAAGCGGTGCGCGAGGCTGCGCTGGCCTGTGGCGACGGCCCGATTCACTCCTGAGAGATCTTCGGCCTGCCCGCCCTTGGGCAGGCCGTTTCCGTGTCCGCGTAGTGACGGCTCCGCCCGAGAACCAGCACCACGGCTGAAGCCTCGCTTGAACTGCTGACGGCAACGCCTGCCGACTGTGGTCACCAAAGCGGGATGTGGCGAAGCTCTGCCGCTCCGGCTCAGACCACGAGCATCTTCAGGCCCTGCGTCACGTCGGTCCGCACTGCCAGCCGCAGGCCCGGCTCATCCCCCGCCCTCAGCGCGGCAACGATGAGCCTGTGGTTCGACGGCACCTCCGTGCGGTTCAGCCGGCCATAGAGCTTGCGCATCGTGGGCCCCAGTTGGAGCCACACCGTTTCCGCCATCGCCAACATCGCCGGGGCCTGCGCCCGGAGGTAAAGCGTGCGATGGAACTCGAGGTTCGCGCGGATGTAGCCCACCGCGTCACGCTTCGCGATAACCTCGGCGATGGTGCCGTTGATCGCCTGCAGCCGGTCGATTAGCGCCAGGTGGGCCCGAGGGAGTGCGCGCGAGGACAGTTCGACCTCGATCAATGCGCGCAGGGCAGCAAGTTCCTCGATCCGGTCGTTGGACAGCTCCGGCGTGGCCACCCGGCCCGAGGCCGACAGCGTCAGCGCCCCCTCCGCCACCAGCCGGCGCACGGCCTCCCGCGCGGGGGTCATCGACACGTCGAATTGCTTGCCGATGCCGCGCAGGGTCAGCGCCTCGCCCGGCGGGATTTCCCCGTGCATGATCTGCCCGCGCAGGGCGCGGTACACGCGGTCATGGGCGGCCGGGGCCGTATCGGGAGGACGCGTCTGCATCAGCATGGGCCGCAGAATGCGCCTGACCCGACGACGGGGTCAATCGGTGAAGCGCCAGCGATGCAGTTCGCCGCCGTTCTGCCGCAGCCAGAGCCTTGGTGCCTCGAAGTCCGGCATCAGCCGGGCAACCGCCGCCCAGAAACGGGGCGAGTGATCCATGTGCGCCAGGTGCGCGACCTCGTGCGCGGCGACGTAGTCCAGCACCTCGGCCGGCGCGAGGATCAGCCGCCACGAGAACATCAGGTCGCCGCGCGAATTGCACGACCCCCAGCGCGAACGCGTGTCGCGCAGCGTGATCCGCCCGTGCGGGCGGCCGACGGCCGCTGCATGACGCCCCACCGCCTCAGCCAGCCGCTCGCGCGCCAGAAGCTTCAGCGCCGCCGCCACGCGGGGGCCGCAGGGCCGCCCTTCAGGCACGACGATCCGCGCCTCCTCGATCCGCGCCGCGCGCACCGGCCCAGCGGTGATCAGGCGTTCGCGCCCCTCCACCGGCAGGGCCACCCCGGGAAGCGGCCGCGCCTCCTCGGGTCGCCGGTCCAGCGCCGCGCGTAGCCACGCCTCCTTCTCGCGGGCGAAGGCCAGCGCATCGGCCTCCTTCGTCCGCCGCGGCAGCGTCAGCGTCACGCGGCCGTCCAAGCCCGAGACGCGCAAGCTGATCCGCCGCGCCCGCGTCGAGCGGCGCATGACAATCTCGATCGGCGGGTTGCCGGGAAGCGTCGCCTGCCCCATATGCCTGTCTCGTCCGGTGTCTGCCCGACCGCAGAGTAACGCCGAACGCACCGGCGCTGCCAGCGCGGGATAGGGGTCGAAAGGCTTTGACTCGTCCTTTCCGCTGTGGCACTCGGCGTCGACTCAGCGACAACCTGAAACGGACAAGGGGTACGCCATGCCCAAAGAAGAATGGGGCACCAAGCGGGTCTGCCCGACCACCGGCAAGCGGTTCTATGACCTGAACAAGAACCCGATCGTCAGCCCCTATACGGGCGAGATCGTCAACCTCGACACCGGCAAGGCCAGCCGGGCGACGATGCTGGCCGACAAGGCCGACAAGCCGACCAAGAAGAAGGCCGACATCGAAGAGGATGACGTGGTCTTGGAAGACGACGAGGAATCCTCCGACGTCGATCTGGGCGACGACGTGCTCGAGGACGACGACGACGACAACGTGTCGCTCGACGACATCGCGGACGTTTCGTCCGACGAAGACGAAAGCTGAAAGATTTTCGGGAGGGGCGCATTTTTCTCTTGCGCCCTCCCCGCTCCTCTCATAGAGACACGCGGGCAACGGCGGCGCACCGCCGGACCCGGATGGGGCCTTAGCTCAGTTGGGAGAGCGCTTGCATGGCATGCAAGAGGTCAGGGGTTCGACTCCCCTAGGCTCCACCAAATCTCACCAAACAAATCGATCAAGCCACTATCGCACCTTAGCGGTATCCGCGGACATCCTGCGTCCACCCGACCGGATGCCGTGTCGTGTTGATCCAAGTGGCGCGCTGATCCGCCGCCGGCTGCTTAGTGGCGCGAGGTCACGCACTTCATCCCGCTCTCTCCACTGTCCCAGGCGTCGGCCCGGGTGAGACCTGTGGCGTCTGCGAAACTGCGGCCGAAGGGCGTCTCGGCATTCGGCGGCTCAAGCGGCGCCGCCCCGGGCGTCAGGCGATGGCGCAGGAAGGCGATGGGGTGAGCGCGCAGGGTCAGGCGCATGGCGACATAATCCTCGACCACCTGCTCGCCCTCGCTCATCGGCGGCAGATGGGCGGCGGGCTCGACGATCCCCTCCCCGTCCAGATCCCCGGCGAAGAGCGGCAGGGGCTTGTCAGAGCCCAGTGCCCGCGCTTCCCAGATTGCGTCGCGGCGGCTCAGGCCGATGGAGGCAAAGGCGTCGGCCTCGGCCAGTATCCGCAGGGTGCGGGGCGCGACACCCGCCCGGCGCCAGACGTCCTGGAGCGCCTGATAGCCGTTGCCGCGGGCGGCGGCGATCCAGGTCGCCTCTTCCTCGCGCATCGCCTTGATCTGGCGGAAGCCCAGGCGGAGGCAGAGGTTACCCTGCCCGTCGGGCTCCATCACGTTGTCCCAGAAGCTCTTGTTGATGCAGACCGGCAGCACCGTGACCCCGTGCTCGCGCGCGTCGCGGACGATCTGGGCGGGGGCGTAGAATCCCATGGGCTGCGCATTCAGCAGCGCGCAGGCGAAGATGCCGGGGTGCTGCCGCTTGAGCCAGGCCGAGGCATAGACCAGCAACGCGAAGCTCGCCGCGTGGGATTCGGGGAAGCCGTAGGAGCCGAAGCCCTCGATCTGGGAAAAGCAGCGTTCGGCGAAGTCACGGTCATAGCCGTTCCGGGCCATGCCGCGCAGGAAACGCTCGCGGAACTCGCTGACGTTGCCGTGCTTCTTGAAGGTGGCGAGCGCCCGGCGCAGGCGGTCGGCCTCGTCCGGGGTGAAGCCTGCGCCGAGGATGGCGATCTGCATCGCCTGCTCCTGGAACAGCGGCACGCCCAGCGTCTTGCCCAGCACCTGGCCCAGTTCGTCCGAGGGGAAGGCGACCTCTTCCTCCTGGTTGCGGCGGCGCAGGTAGGGGTGGACCATGTCGCCCTGGATCGGGCCGGGGCGGATGATCGCCACCTCGATGACGAGGTCGTAGAAGCAGCGCGGACGCATTCGGGGCAGGAAGTTCATCTGCGCCCGGCTCTCGACCTGGAAGACGCCCAGGGAATCCGCCTCGCACAGCATGTCATAGACCGCCGGGTCCTCGGGCGGCAGGGTGGCGAGGTCGTAGTCAATGCGGTGGTGCCGCGCGATCAGGTCGAAGGCCTTGCGGATGCAGGTCAGCATCCCCAGAGCCAGCACGTCGACCTTGAGGATGCCGAGCGCGTCGATGTCGTCCTTGTCCCAGCAGATGACGGTCCGGTCCTCCATCGTCGCGTTTTCGACCGGGACCAGTTCGTCCAGCCGGCCCTCGGTGATGACGAAGCCACCGACGTGCTGGGACAGGTGGCGGGGGAAGCCCACGATCTCGTAGATCAGCTCCATCGTCTGGGCCAGCCGGCGGTCGTTCGGGTCGAGCCCGATCTCGGCCATGCGGTGCACTTCCAGCCCGTTGGTCCCGAAGAACCCCCAGAGCTGCGAGGACAGCGCCGCCACGGTGTCGTCGGTCAGCCCCATGGCGCGGCCGACCTCGCGGATGGCGCGCTTGCCGCGGTAGTGGATGACCGTGGCGCAAAGCCCGGCGCGGTGGCGGCCGTAGCGTTCGTAGATGTGCTGGATCACCTCCTCGCGCCGCTCGTGCTCGAAATCCACGTCGATGTCGGGCGGCTCGTCGCGGGCTTCCGAGACGAAGCGTTCGAACACCATCGTCCCGATCTCGGGCGAGACGCTGGTCACGCCGAGGCAGTAGCAGACCACCGAGTTCGCGGCCGACCCCCGCCCCTGGCAGAGGATGTTGCGGGACCGGGCGAAGGTGACGATGTCGTTGACGGTCAGGAAGTAGGGCTCGTACTTCAGCTTGGCGATCAGGTCGAGCTCGTGGCGCAGCAGGTCGCGCACCTTCTGCGGCGCGCCGGAAGGATAGCGCCACTTCAGCCCGGCATGGGCGAGGCGCGACAGCCGCTCGCTCGCCGTCTCGCCCTCGGCGATCTCGGAGGGGTATTCGTAGCGCAGCTCGTCCAGCGAGAAGGGGCAGCGGGCGGCGATTTCCTCGGTGCGGGCGAGTGCGTCCTCGTGGCCGCGGAACAGGCGCGCCAGTTCCGCCGGGCTACGCAGGCGCTGTTCGGCGTTGGCGAGCGCGGCGCGGCCCAGGTCGTCCACCCGGCAGCCGGTTCGGATCGCCGTCAGCACGTCGGTCAGCTTGCGCCGCGCGCCGTGGTGCATCATCGGCGCGGCCGAGGCGACGGTGGGCAGACCCAGCCCCTCGGCCACGCGCGCCAGATGATCGAACCGCGCCCGGTCCTGCCCGTCGTAGCGCGGCGCGAGCAGGAGAGAGACCTGGCCGGGGAAGCGCCGGGCGAGCCGCGCCGCCTGTTTCCGCCAGCGTTTCCGCACGCCGGGGTGGAGCAGCAGTTCCGCACCCTCCCCCCATTCCAGCAGGTCGGCGAAGGACAGCTCGCAGCTCCCCTTCTCGGCCCTTGTCCGGCCCAGCGTCAGCAGGCGGCAGAGCCGACCCCAGGCGGCGCGGTCGCGTGGGATCATGGTGACGGCCGGGCCGTCGCGGGGAACGATGCGCGCGGCGGGCAGCAGGCGGGGCACGGTATAGATGGGCGCGCGCGGCGGCTCGGGCAGGTGTGGCGGCGCGGGCGGGCCGATCGGGTCGGCGTCTGCGGCACACCGCATCCGAACCTCGCGCGCGATCTCCTTCACCTGCGCATGCGCCCGGACGATTCCCGCGACGGTGTTCTCGTCGGCGATGGCCAGCGCGGTGAGGCCGACCGCGGCGGCCCGGTCCACGTATTCTTCGGGATGCGACCCGCCGGTGAGGAAGGTGAAATTCGAGGTGATGGAAAGTTCTGCGGCCATGACGGGCGCAGTATATTCACCTTATGTTCTCACGTGGAGTCGATTCGTACCTACCGCCGCCCGACGTCAGGCCGCGATTATCGCGCCGGTCACAGCCGCTCGCGGAAGGCGTCCAGCACGTGGGCATATACCTCGCGCTTGAAGGGCACGATGCTGTCCAGAAGATCTTCGGGCGGCAGCCAGCGCCACTCCGAAAACTCGGGATGCGCCGTGGCGATCCGCACGTCGGCGTCCCGCCCGTGAAAGCGCAGCAGGAACCAGAGCTGCTGCTGGCCCCGAAACTTCCCCTTCCACACCTTCGGCACCAGATGGTGCGGCAAGTCGTAGGGCAACCATTCCCGCGTCTCGTCCTCCACCGTCACGAGGCCTCGAGGGATCCCTGTCTCCTCCTCCAGCTCGCGCAGTGCCGCCTCACGCGGGTCCTCGCCCGGGTCGATCCCGCCCTGCGGCATCTGCCAAGCGTCTTCGTCCCGATCGACGCGCTGTCCCACGAAGACATGCCCCGACTCGTTGATCAGCATCACGCCGACGCAGGGGCGGTACGGAAGAAGGGCGATCTCGTCCGGTGTCATGAGTATCCCTGGAATGGAAAAGGGCCGCCCCCGAAGGAGCGGCCCATACGTCCTAATCGGCGGCGGCGCGCTGCTCGGCCAGCTGTGCCGGCCCGAGGGCAGTCAGGCCCTTGAGGATGTCAATGGCATAGGCCAACTGGTAATCCTCTTCGCGCAGCTCGGCGGCCTTCTCGGCGGCAGCGCGTTCTTCCTCGATAATGCGCTGCTCGTCCTCGCTCATCGAGTCGTTGTCGAGCGCGCCGCGCAGGTCGGCCTCGGAGCGGAGAGGCCGGTTGCCACTCTCTTCTTCCTCGGCGACCTCTTCGCCGCGCGGCGGCTGCTGCACCACGATGTCGGGCGACACGCCGAGTGCCTGGATCGAGCGTCCCGACGGCGTGTAGTAGCGCGCCGTGGTCAGCCGCATGGCGCCCTCGCCCCGCAGCGGCATCACCGTCTGGACCGAACCCTTGCCGAAACTCTTGGTGCCCACGACGATGGCGCGGCGGTGGTCCTGAAGCGCGCCGGCGACGATTTCGGACGCCGAGGCCGAGCCGCCGTTGATCAGCACGACCATTGGCTTGCCCTCGGCCAGATCACCCGTCGTGGCATTGTAGCGATCGCTGTCGGCCGAATCGCGCCCGCGGGTCGAGACGATCTCGCCCGACTCGAGGAAGGCATCGGACACCTTGATCGCCTGCGTCAGCAGGCCGCCAGGGTTGTTGCGCAGGTCCAGCACGAAGCCGTTGACGTTGTCGATGCCGCCCGCGGCCTCGACCTGCTCGGCCAGCCCTTCCTCGAGGTTCGGGAACGTCTGGTCGTTGAAAGTCGTGACGCGCAGCACAACCGTCTCGCCCTCGGTCCGGGCGCGCACGGCGGTCAGGGTGATCGTGTCGCGGATGATCGAAACGTCGAACGGCTCGTCGCGTCCTTCGCGCACGACGGTCACCAGGATCTCGCTGCCCACCGGGCCGCGCATCAGCTCGACCGCCTCGTCCAGCGTCAGGCCCAGCACCGACTCCCCGTCGACGTGGGTGATGAAGTCCCCCGCCTCGATGCCCGCGGCGTCGGCCGGCGTGCCGTCGATCGGAGAGACGACCTTCACGAAGCCCTCTTCCTGCGTCACCTCGATGCCCAGGCCCCCGAACTCGCCGCGGGTCTGCACGCGCATGTCCTCGGCGTCGTCGGGGCTCAGGTAGCTCGAGTGCGGGTCGAGCGAGGTGAGCATGCCGTCGATCGCGGCTTCGATCAGTTCGCCCTCGTCCACCTCTTCGACGTACTGCGCGCGGATGCGCTCGAAGATATCGCCGAACAGGTCGAGCTGCTCGTAGACGCTGGCCTTGCCCGCGTTCTCCTGGGCGATCAGAGGCCCCGCCACCTGGGTGGTCAACACGGCGCCGGCCAGGGTGCCGCCGAGGGCGGCCATCACGAATTTCTTCATCTGGTTGTCCTAGTCCTCATCCAGTCTGAACCACTGCCTCGGGTCCACGGGCGCGTCGCCCTCTCTCAGCTCCAAGTAAAGCGTCTCGTCGGGCGCTTGACCACCGGGCTCTGTCGCGGCGGCGGGGATCGCCGGCGCGCGGTCCGCGCCCGGCATCAGCCCGATGGGGCTGCCCGCCGGCAGCACGTCTCCGGCGCGACCATAGACCTGATCTAGTCCCGCGAACACGAGGAGATATCCGCCCGAAGGCTCAAGGATCATCACGTTTCCGTAGTCGAGCAGCGGCCCGAGATAGCGGATCGTGGCCGGCCAGGGCGTGGTCACCACCGCGCCGGGCGCCGTCTCAACCAGCAGGCCCGGACGGCGGATACCGGCGGCGTCGGGCTCGCGGAAGCCCCGGCGGACGGTTCCGCGAACCGGAAGCTCCAGGTCGCCCTTCGCCGCGGCGAAATCCGGCAGGTCGGGCGCGGCTGGATCGGCGGGCAGCGAGGCGAGGCTGGTCGCGAACCCTTCCAGCGTGTCAGCGCTCTCGATCAGCCGGCGCATCTGGGCCGGGTCCTCGGTCACGCGGCGCGGCAGTTCGGTCCGGTCCGAGATCGCCTGGCTCAGCCGGGTGCGTGCCTCCTGCACGCCGCGCAGTGCCTCTTCCAGTGTCTGCGCCGCGCCGTCCTGAAGCGCGCGCAGCGTCGCCAACTCCTCCAGCCTCGCGCGCAGCTCCTCGACCTCGGCGTGCAGCGCAGGCGTCACGTCGCTCAGAACCATGCCCGACCGCGCGGTTCCCAGCGCACCCGAGGGGTGAAGCAGCAGCAACGCCTCGGGCGAGGAGTGCATGCTTTGCAGCGCCCCAATCAGCTGCTCCAGCCGCAGGCGCTCGACCTCGAACGACTCGCGGATCGTCCGTTCGCGTGCGCTCGCCCGGCGCAGTCCCTCACGCATGGCGGCGAGCCCCGCCTCGTAGGCACGTATCGTGCGCGTCAGCGCCGCCACCCGGTCGCGGGCGCTGCCTGCCCGCTCCAACCCCGCCGCGGCCTGCTGCAACTGCGCCGCCGCGCGCCGCGCCATGTCATCCGGCGCGGCGGCCGACTGCGCCGCGACGGGAAGCGCGAGGCAGAGGAGGAGCGCCGCCAGCCTCATCTCACGATCAGGCTCTCGCCGGTCATTTCCTCGGGCGTCTCGATTTGCATCAGGTCCAGCAGCGTCGGCGCCAGGTCGGCGAGCCGCCCGTCGCGCAGCGATGCGCCGTTCGGCCCGCCCACGACGATGACGGGCACGGGATTCAGCGTGTGCGCGGTGTGCGGGCCGCCGGTGTCGGGGTCGACCATCATCTCGCAGTTGCCGTGGTCGGCGGTGACGATCATCGCGCCGCCCACCTCGTCGAGCGCCTTCAGCGCCGCGCCCAGCCCCTGGTCAACCGCTTCGCAGGCGCGCATGGCGGCCTGCAGGTCGCCGGTATGGCCGACCATGTCCGGGTTGGCATAGTTCACCACGATCAGGTCATAGCGGTCGCGGATCGCCTCGACGAACTTCTCAGTCACCTCGGGCGCCGACATCTCGGGCTGCATGTCATAGGTCGCGACGGCGGGAGATTTCGGCATGTACCGGTCCTCCCCCTCCTCCGGGGTCTCCTTCCCGCCGTTCAGGAAGAAGGTCACGTGCGGGTACTTCTCGGTCTCGGCCAGGCGGAACTGCCGCAGCTTCTGCTTCGCCACCCATTCGCCCAGCGTGTTCACGATCTTCCGCTTCGGAAAGACCGTCGCCATGAAGGCGTTGTGCTCGGTCGAGTACTCGACCATCCCCAGAAGCGCCGAAAATGTCGGCCGCTCGCCCGGATCGAAGGAGGAAAAGCCCGGCTCGCCTACGGCGCGCAGGATCTCCCGTGCACGGTCGGCGCGGAAGTTGAGGCAGAAGAATCCGTCGCCGTCCTTCGCGCCCCCGTACCCCTCGAGCACGGTGGCGGGGATGAACTCGTCGGTCTTCCCCTCGTCGTAGGAGGCCAGCACCGCCGCCTCCGCGTCTGGCGCGGTACGGCCCTTGCCGCAGATCATGGCGTCATAGGCGCTTTCGACCCGCTCCCAGCGATTATCGCGATCCATGGCATAGTAGCGCCCGATCACCGTGACGACGCGCGCCCCCTCGGGCAGCCGTTTCACTAGGTCTGCCAAGAAACCGTCGGCAGACTTCGGCGCCACGTCGCGCCCGTCGGTGATCGCGTGCACCGCCACCGGCACGCCCGCCTCCGTGATCGTCTTCGCCGCCGCGATGATGTGATCGATATGCCCGTGCACGCCCCCGTCCGAAGCAACGCCCATCAGGTGCGCCGTCCCGTTTGCGTCCTTCACCGTCGCGATGAAGTCCTTCAGCGCCGCGTTCTCGAAGAAGCTTCCGTCCTCGATCGCCAGGTCGATCTGGCCCAGGTCCATCGCCACGATCCGCCCCGCGCCGATATTGGTGTGCCCGACCTCGGAATTGCCCATCTGGCCGGTCGGCAGGCCCACGTCGGGCCCATGAGTGGTCAGCTGCGCGGTCGGGCACGTGGCCAACAGCCGGTCGAAGTTCGGCGTGTCTGCCAGAGCCGGCGCGTTGGCGGTGGTGTCCTCGCGCTTGCCCCAGCCATCGAGGATGCACAGGACGACGGGTTTCGGTGCGCTCATCGGGTCACTCCTTTCGCGACTGCCCCCTTCTAGACCCGCCGCGGGTCAGGAGAAACACTCTCCGGCCGAAAACAGCGTGCGGTCCATCTTCGGTCCTGAAATATCCCCGCCGGAGGCACCGCGCCGGGCCCGGGCCCGGCGCCACTGAAGGCGTCGCGCCGCAGGCGCGTCCGGGTTCTCACGCCCGGTGGTAGGGCGTCCCGGCCAGGATCGAGGCGGCGCGGTAAAGCTGCTCGGCCAGCATCACGCGGACCAGCATGTGGGGCCAGACCATGTCGCCGAAGGACAATGCAAAGTCGGCGCTTTCGCGCAGCGACGAATCCAGCCCGTCGGCCCCTCCGATCAGGAAGGCCACGTCCTGTCGCCCCTGGTCGCGCCACGTGGCGAGCTGCTGCGCGAAGTCCGGCGACGGCATCCGCCGGCCGCGTTCGTCCATGATGCAGGTGAGGGCGCCGTCCGGCACGGCGCGGGACAGCAGCGCGGCTTCGGCGGACATGCCGCCGCCCTTGCGATCCTCGACCTCGGTCACCCTGGCGGGGCCGAGGGATAGTTGCCGCCCGGTCTTGTCGAAACGGGTCAGGTAGTCGTCGACCATCGTGCGTTCGGGGCCGGTTTTCAGCCGGCCCACCGCACAGATATGCAGCCGCATTCAGACGCGGGCCGCGGCCTGCTCCGACGGGCTGAGCCACATCTTCTCGAGCTGGTAGAACTCGCGCACTTCCGGGCGGAACACGTGGACGATCACGTCGCCCGTGTCGATCAGCACCCAGTCGCCGGCGTCCTTGCCCTCGACCTTGCACTGGCGGCCATGCTCCTGCTTGAGCCGGTCGACCAGCTTCTCCGAGATCGACGCCACTTGGCGCGAGGAGCGGCCCGAGGCGATGACCATGTAATCGGCCATCTCGGACTTGCCGCGCAGGTCGACCTTGACCACGTCTTCGGCCTTGTCGTCTTCGAGGGATGTGAGGATGTGCTGAAGCAGCTGTTCGCTCGTCAGCGTTTCGGACACGGCCTTCATGGCCTTGTCGGATGCGGCCACGCGAACGGCCGCGTCTTGGTTGAGAGACAGGACATCGTCCTCCTTCATGGCGCGCCGCAGACGGCCCCGGCGCCGGACCTGTTCACAAGATAGCAACGCATAGGCCACTTCTCAATGACCGCGCGTGCAGCGCGTCATATCAGCGGCCGCTTCTCCGGCGTCGTGTCAGCACCACCCGCCAGCGCCGCGAGCGCATCGAGGTCGTTGATGCGCAGCGTCCCGCCCTGCCAGCCCACCAGTTGCCGCTCACGCAGCTTCGCCAAGGTCTTGTTGGTGTGCACGAGCGACAGGCCAAGCGCGTCGGCCAGATCCTGCTGACGATAGGGCAACGGCATCATGCGGTCGCGCACCAGGCCCAGCGCCTCGCCCCGGCTGAAGATGCGCACCAGTGCCCATGCGATGCGCTCGATCGCCGTGCGCTGGCCGACGGTCGCCAGCGCCTCGCCCAGGAAGCCCTCTTCCGTGGCGGCGAGCCACGTCAGGTCGTAGGCCCGACGCGGCTGGTGCTTGAACATCGTCCAGAGGTCGGAACGATTGAAAACGCACAGCGTCATGCGCGTCGTCGCTTCGACGGAATGCCGCATCTCGTCCATGAGCCCGGCCTGCAGGCCGATGAAGTCCCCCGGCAGGATGAAGTTGACCACCTGCCTCCGGCCATGGACGAGCGTCTTGTAACGCACGCCCATGCCCCGCAGGGCGGTAAAAAGCTGCGGGCTGCTCGACCCCTCCATCATCAGCTGCGTGCCGGCCTCTACCGTCAGCTCGCCGGTCTTGAACCGCTGCATGAAGGCCAGTTCGTCCTGCGTAAAGTCCTGAAAGCACGACAGGGCCCGCAGCGGACAATCCTTGCACTTCGTTGCCATGATTTCCCTGCGTCTATGTCACAGTTTAATGCCGCCTTCGATCTTTCGTTCCAGACTGCGCGCTTCACGAACATCGACAGGAGCAGGCATGGCCGCGAAGGATAGCCTCGTTTTCTCAAGCGGGCGCTACTTGATACTCGAGAAGAACGCCGTCGTGGCGTCGGACCTGCTGGAAGCGATTCGCGAGGTCGACCCAGAGGCAGAGGTCTTCGTCTGCGGCACGTATCGCTCCGCCGAGGATCACGTCGCCATGACGCCGGGGCTGGACGTGGCGTTCATCCACGTCCGCCGGGACGACCCCGAGCCGGACGCGCTGATCCGCGGGCTGCGCGGCCACGCGGCACAGGTGGTGCTGATCGAGAATGCTGATGTGCGCTTCGGCAAGACGGCGCTGCTGAACCTGCCGTTCGTCACCGAATCCGTCGCCGCCGCGCTGAACGGACTGGTGGTCGACGGACCGCAGCCCGCTGGCTAAGCGCCGCTTTGGCGGGCGCGGCCGTGGCCGCCGCCCGCAGGGCCGCCCGCCTCAGGCGGGGGACTTCAGCGTTTCGGTGCTGGCGAAGAACATCGCCTGACTGACGGCCGACCGCACCTGCTCTTCGCTGTAGGGCTTGGAGATCAGGAAGGCCGGCTCCGGCCGCTCACCGGTCAGCAGGCGCTCCGGGAAGGCCGTGATGAAGATCACCGGGATGTCCCCGAACTGCCGCAGCAGGTCGTTCACCGCATCGATGCCCGACGAGTTGTCGGCCAGCTGAATGTCGGCGAGGATCAGGTCGGGGCGCGAGGCGCTGCCCATTTCGACCGCCGCACTGCGCGTGCGGGCGACGCCGATGATCTCGTGCCCCATTTCGGAGACGATGGAGTGGATATCCATCGCGATGATCGCCTCGTCCTCGATGATCATCACGCGGCCGGCCATCGAACGCTGCATCTCGTCCACCGCGATATCGACCAGCTTCGACGCCTCGCTGGTGTCGATGTTCATGATCGTGGCGATGTCGTCGTAGCCGAAGCCCTCGACCGTGTGCAGCAACAGCGCCTCGCGCGTGTTCTTGGTCAGGTTGGCCATGTGATCCCGCGCCCGCGCCTCCAGCGGCGCCACGTCGGTGTCGTCCGACACGCCTGCCGGCGCGCCGGCGGTAGACCAGATCATGTGGAAGGCGCGGAATAGCGCCACCTTCGGCGTCGCGCTCGCGTCGAAGATACTGCGATCCTGCAGGATTGCCTCGAGCGTGGCTGCGGCGTAGTTGTCCCCGGTCGTCTGGTTGCCGGTCAGAGCCCTTGCATAGCGGCGCAGGTAAGGAAGTTCACTCGCGATCCGGGCCGACAGATCGGCACTCGTCATTTCCGATGGCATTGACGGTTATTCCCCAAAAGTCTCATGCTTTGCAGGAACCGAACGCTCACCCGGCGCGTTGGTTCCCGCTTTCGGTGGCAAAACAAGGGAAAGCATGCCGTCTTATGGGTAACAAGAATGATACGTCGAATGTCACAAGGCAGATCGACGAAAGTTTGCGTCATGTCTATCGCGAGATGGCGGAGGAGGACGTTCCCGACCGCTTCAAGCAGCTTCTGGAGCGTCTGAAGGAGCAGGAAAAACAGAATGCAAAGTGATAAGCATCCGCGGGACGAACTCGTGGAGCATCTTCCTGCGCTGCGTGCCTTCGCGATGAGTTTGACCCGCAACTCTGCCGCGGCCGACGATCTTGTGCAGGACACGATCGAAAAGGCCTGGAAGAACATCGAGTCTTTCCAGGCCGGCACGAACCTGCGCGCGTGGTTGTTCACCATCCAGCGCAATGCCTTCTACTCGTCCCGCCGCAAGGCGAAGCGCGAGGTCGCGGATGTCGACGGCGTAATGGCCGCGGCCTTGGCCGAACGGCCCGCCCATGACGGGCGGCTGGCGATGAAAGACTTCCGCACCGCGTTCGAACAGCTTCCCGACGAACAGCGCGAGGCGCTGATCCTGGTTGGGGCCGAGGGTTTTTCGTACGAGGACGCGGCAATGATGTGCGGTTGTGCGGTCGGCACCATCAAGAGCCGGGCCAATCGTGGTCGGCGGCGGCTGGCCGAGTTGCTGAGCCTGGGTGACGACGAGGATCCCACCATATCGGATACCACGAACGCATCCGTCATGGCCGGCAGCCCTTCGAGTCACTGATGGCATCGGGCCAGCGCGGCCTCGGCTGGTTCGACCGGCTTGGCGTTCGCCTCGTCCTCATGTTGGGCGTGGCGCTGCTGCCGCTCGGCCTGATCGCGATCTCGCAGACGTACCGCATGATCGAGGAGGTCAACGCGCGCACGCGCTCGGCCTTGATCGGTGAGACGCTGGACGCGGCGGCAAGCGAGCGGCAACTGATCGCCGGTACGCTGACGACCGCCCGCGCCTTGGCCACGTTGTCGGGCACCCTGACCGAGGACCTGGAACTGTGTTCGCAGATGATGCGTGCGCTGGTATCCGAGACGCCGGCGGTGGCCTTCGCAGGCGTCGCGGCCATGGATGGCGAGGTCATCTGCGGGTCGCAAGGGGTGGGCGAGACGCTGGCCGGCACAGAAGGGTTCGAGAGGTTCGCCGAAACCGGGAGTGAGTACGTCAATTCCGTCGCGAAGGGTCGCATCACCGGGCTGCCGGTGGTTGTCGTGCGCGAACCGATCCTCGAGAATGGCGAGGTCGTCGGTTTCCTTGCCATCTCGGTGCTGCACTCCGCGCTCGATGTCGAGGCGACCCTGTTTTCGCGCTCGCCGCCCCGCGACATCCTGACGTTCAACGCGCGCGGCGAAGTCCTGACCTCGGACGTCGGCCTCGATACTGCGACCGAGCGGCTGCCCGCCAACCGGGCGCTTGAACTTCTCGCGACGCCGGAGCCGAAGTTCTTCCGCGGCACCGATGCATCGGGCGAAGAGCGAATATACACGGTGGCGCCGCTTTTGCACGACAGCGCCTACATCATGGCGGTCTGGCCGCCCGAGCGTCCGGGTATCGCGCTGGCGAACGCGAGCACCGCCATCGCCTTCCCGCTGCTGATGTGGCTCGCCAGCCTCGGCGTGGCCTATTTCGCGGTGCACACGCTCGTCATCCGGTACATCCGCGACCTGCGCCGCCGCATCCGGGCATTCTCATCCACGCGCCGCCTGATGTCCGAGCCGAACTTCCGCGGGATGCCCTCCGAGATGCGCGAGGTGACCGAGGCGTTCCTGTCGATGACCGAGCAGATCGTGCGGGACGAAGCGGACCTGCAGAATTCGCTGCACGAGAAGGACGTGCTGCTGAAAGAGGTCTATCACCGGGTGAAGAACAACCTTCAGCTCATCGCGTCGATCACCAACATGCAGATCCGCAAGTCGAAGTCGCCCGAGACGCGCTTCATCCTGCGCCGGTTGCAGGACCGGGTCATGGGCCTCGCCGCGATCCACCGCAGCCTGTACCAGGCGACGGCGCTCAGCGAGGTCAGCGCCGACCGCCTGCTCAAGGACATCGCGGACCATCTGTCGGTCAGCGTGATCTCGTCGAGGTCCGACATCCAGTTCGACGTCGAGCTTGAGCCGGTGACGCTTTACCCCGACCAAGCGGTACCGCTGGCGCTTCTGCTGACCGAAGCCATGACCAACGCGATGAAGTACATTGGCCGCCCCGACGACGGCGGTCCATGGATCAAGCTTCAGTTTCGGAGGCTGACTGACGGCGTGGTGGAACTGCGGGTCAGCAACTCCACCGGCACTCCCCTGAAGGACGCGCACAACGAATCCACTGGGCTGGGCGGGCAGCTCATGGCCGCATTCACGATGCAGCTCGGCGCGACGCTGCAATCCGATACCTCGGACGGCGCCTACGTCGTCTCGGCCCGGTTCCAGCCCAGCGATTTCTCGCAAGCCGAGGACGCGGCGTGAGACCGAGCCGTCGTCGCCGCCGGGAGGATCCCGCCCCATGACGGAAATCGACCGGCTTCCCCAGGTCGCGACCGTCGACAGTACGCCCCGGCGCGTGGGCATCGAGGTCGAGTGCGGCGGACTGACGGAAGCGGAGGTGGCGCAGGTCGCCGCCGCGACACTAGGCGGAACACCACGGCGGGTGGCCGAGTACGACTTCAAGGTCGAGGGCACCGAGCTCGGCGAGCTTCAGGTCATGCTAGACACCGTCTACCGCGAGCAGAGCGGCTCGGCCCTGGCGCGCCTGGGGCTGGATCTTAGCCGCGCCGTCGTGCCCGTCGAATTCGTGACCGAGCCGATCCTGCCCCAGCAGATCCCGCAGATCGACCGCCTGTGCGCCGCGCTGCGCGACGCCGGCGCAACCGGCACCCGCGACGGCATCCTTCTGGGCTTCGGCGTGCACCTGAACGTCGCCGTGCGCGGCGAAACGGGCGGCGACATCATGCCAACGGTCCGCGCCTATGGCCTGCTCGAGGACTGGCTGAGGGTGGTGGCAGAGATCGACGTCTCGCGCCGGGCGTTGCCCTTCGTGCACACTTGGCCACACGCCTTCGTGGACCTTCTGGCCGAGGATGCAGCCGCCGGATGGAGCGTCCGAGACCTGATCGATGCCTATCTCACCCACACGCCGTCGCGGAACCGGGGGCTAGATCTTCTGCCGCTGCTGCGCCACCTTGACGAGCCGCGTGTGGTCGCCGGGCTGCGCGATGCCCACGCATTGAACCCACGCCCGGCCTTTCACTACCGCCTGCCGGACAGCCGCATCGACGATCCGGCATGGTCCGTCGCAGAGGAGTGGAACCGCTGGTGCATGATAGAGCGGACGGGCGACGACGCCGAGCTTCTTGCCGCTCTGGCCGCGGCTTGGCGCGCGCGCCGGGCCCGGCCGCGGCCCATGGGCCGAAGCTGGGCGGAAGAGGTCGACGCTCTATTGTCCGAGCGGATGAAGGAGCACCGCATCGCATGACGAAGCCGCTGATCGCTGTCACCACCTCGCGCCGGTCGGGGTGGCGCATCTTTCCCCTGGTGAACTTGAACCTGTGGTTGGCTGGCGCGCGCGGCGTGCGCTGGGTCGCCGGGAAGCCGTCGGACGTGCGCGGCGTGGACGGGATCATCATCGGCGGCGGCGACGATATCTCGCCCGACCTCTACGGCGGCGAGTTCATCACCAGCGCCCGGCTTGACCCCGACCGGGACGCGATGGAGCGGCGCCTGGTCGAGGAAGCCATCGCCGAGGGCAAGCCGGTGCTGGGCATCTGCCGCGGTGCGCAGATGCTGAACGTCGCGCTCGGCGGTACGCTGCACGAGAACGCGTACGGCGTGTACACCGCAAGCGACCGCTACTGGACGATCCTTCCGAAGAAGCGTGTCCGGATCTGCGAAGGCACCCGCCTGGCGCACCTGTCGGGCACCGAGACGATGAAGGTGAACGCCCTGCACAGTCAGGCGGTCGACCGGCTGGGGTCGGGCCTTTGCGTCGCGGCAAGGGACGGCGGCGGCATGATCCAAGCGATCGAGCGCGACGTGGAGCCCTTTGCGCTCGGCGTGCAGTGGCACCCCGAGCACCTGCCCTATGCCCGCCGCCAGCGCGCGATCTTTCGCGCCCTCGTTGCCGCGGCACGCGCGCAGCGCGAACACCGCGGGCAACTTCACTCGGTCGACATGGCCGCCGAGTGAGGCTTAGGCGTAATCGGCGACGGTCCCGTTGAAGACGGCGCGGTTCTGCTCGTCCACCCGGCGCAGCTTCGCCGCGGGGACCGAGACGATGGCGCCGCTCTCACGCTCGACCAGAAGGTTCAGCAGGGTGCGTGGCGGGTCGTCGAACTCAACATCGTGCACGCGGCCGAGGTAGCCGTCGTCCTGCGTCCGCGCCTCGCGGCCCAGCCAGTCCTCGGTCTGCTCGAGCTGGTGCATGCGCCCCTGCTCGTCCCGCAGCGCCTCCTCGGGCAGGCCTTCCGGGTTCTCGCGCTCGGCGTCGTGGCTTTCGGCCGCCAGCTGCGCCTGCATCAAAAGCGGCGAGTAGGTGCCCCCGAACGGCCCAACGATCAGCGGCGGCCAGGCGGTGAAGGCCATGGCGGGATCGACGTGATCCCAGTGCGGCGCGCCTTCCAGCTCGTCCTTCGCCAGCCGCACGTTCCACGTCTTGGCCGACGGGTCGACCTGGCCCATCCGCTCGGCCTCGACCAGCACTTCGTTCCGCTGAAGCCAGCCACCGATGTCGAGCGCCACGTAGCGTAGCTTTTGCGTCGCCGGTTCGTGGAACAGCGCCGTCACCGGGAACGTGTCGCCGTCGGCCTTGCCGCCATAGCTCAGAAGATCGCTCAGCTTGTGTGTCATGTCATCCCTCCGGCAGGATCAACCCGGCGCCCGCCGGCGCGGTTCCTGCCTCAGTAGTCCCTCTCATAGAAGATACCGAGGCTGGTCTCGCCACTGTTGGCTGCACCGCCCTTGACCGTGACCTCGGGCGTGATGTCGAGGTTGAGGTTGATCTCGGCCTCGCCCTCGGCGTCCACGGTCACGTCGGTATAGATGTTCTCCGAGATATAGGCGCCGGCCCGCAGCGCGGCGTTGCCCTCTTCGTCCGTCGTCACGTCCAGGTCGTCCAAGCCGAACTCGTTTCGGATCTGGCTCACCAACCCGTCGCCCCCGCGCCCGGACAGTGTCGCCACGGCCGAGGCGAGTTGCGCCGCCTGGAGCGGGGAGATGTCGGTGATCGACCGCCCGAAGAGCAGCCGCGCCAAAACCTCGTCCTGCGGCAGTTCCGGCTGCGACCGGAAATCGATGTCGGGAGAGTTCACCGGCCCCTCGAGCACGATGAATACGTCTACGTCTTCGGCCTCGGTACTTGCGACCAGCCGCACGAAGGGCGTGAAGTCGCCCTCGAGCGTCACGCGTCCCTCGTCGAGCACGAAGCGCTGGCCAAGGATATCCAGCCGGCCGCGGATCAGCTCGAACTGGCCCGACGGAATGACGTTGTTCGTCGTCCCGCTGAGCCTGAGGCTGCCGCCCAACTCGGCATCCAGTCCGCGACCGCGGATGAAGATGCGGTTCTCGGCCACGACGTTCAGGTCCAGGCGGAAGGCCCGACCGCCCCCTCCGCCGGCCCCGTTCGCGGTGGAGCGGCCGTTTTTGTCCAGAAGCCCCGCCCGTTGCAGGGTCTGCCGCACGGCCGGCGGCGTGTTCACGTGCTGGATGTCGAAGTCGGGCCCCGACACGCCCAGCCCGCCGGACGGGATGCGCAGCTCGGTCTCGCCCAGCCGCAGCGTGCCCGAAATCAGGGCGCCGCCGGTCAGCGGCCCGTCGACGTTCACGGTGCCCGAAACGCTGGTGGTGTAGAGCCCGGGCTGGCGCACGTCGAGGCTGGACAGCTCGATGGCGAGGTCCGCCGGAAAGGCGCCCGACAGAGCCACTTGCCCCGCCGCCGAGAGGGTGCCACCGCTCTGCTTCTGCGCGGTAACGTTGAGGGTGGCGCTGCCGTTCGACAGGCGCACGGTGGCGTCGATGTCGTTCAACACCGCGTCGAGTTCGGGCAGCACGGCGCGTGCGCCGTCGGTCGCGACGGTGCCCGAAACCGACGACAATGCCGGGGGGCCCTCGACCGACAGGTCGAAGGTGAGCCGTCCGTCGATGGAGCGGGGCTCGATCACGCGGTTGGCAAGCCCCAGGGGCGCGCCGCCCTGCACGTCGAGGTTCAGCCGCTGCGTCTGCGGGTTCACCGTGCCGTCGACGGCGAGAGTCGTGCCGCCCGGCCCGCCAAGGTCCAGATCCAGCGCCACCGCCGCACCCGGCGCTTCGGAGACGTTGCCCGACAGCGTCACGGGCCCGGTGAAGCCCGGCGCGTAGGGCGCGATGTCGGCCAGCCGGGCCGAGACGTCGAGACTGGTGCTTTCGGCGCCGTAAAGCCCCTCGGCCGCCGCCGTCAGCGCCGGCGTGTCCAGCGCGAACTCCTCCACCTGGATCGGCGCGCCCGCACTGTCCTTCCGGACGGCTAGGTCGATGGTCGTCGTCGCGCCCAGCAGCCGGTCGACATCGGCCTGCCCGATGGACAGCCCGGTGGCATTCACGTCCACCGAGACATCATACGTGTCGAGGCTCGTGCGCGCCTGTCCCGCGATCTCGGCTTGGATCGCACCCGAAAGCAGGCGGTTAGCCAATTGGCTGAAGCGCGACAGCTCGTCCGCCCGCAGCGACGCCTGCCCCGCGATCAGCGGCGCGCCCGAGGGGATGTCGCTGACATCCACATCCGCCTGAAGCGCGACGTCCGGTCCGCTGGCATCCAGCACCACCTGCCAAGTGCCGTCCTCTTCCTGCGCACGCAGGTCGATCTCGGCCGGCCCGTCAAGCTGCGGCAGGATCGCACCCGTCTGCGGCACGTCGATATCGGCGACGATGCGTCCGGCTCCGGGAGCATAGGTGCCTTCGCCGCTGGCGGTGATCTGTGGATTCGAGACGCGGAAGCGGTCCACCTCGATCCGCTCGCCCGAGCGCGCGGCGGCGATGGCAATCTCGGTCGTCCCCTCCAGCAGCCGGTCGGCCTCGGGCTGGCCGACGCCGATGTCGCTGGTCGTGCCGTTGAGCACCACGTCGAGATTCTGCAGGTCGGCGGTGACGAAGCCCTCGGCCTGCAGGTCCACCGCACCCGACAGTTCGCGGTTGGCGAGGGCGCTGAAGCGTGACAGATCGTCGGCCTCGACCGCGACTTCACCCTCGACCCGTGGCGCCTCGGTCTCGAGGCCGGTGATATCCATCAAGCCGTTCACATCGGCGCCCAGACCCTCGGCGTCGAACGCCACGCGCCAACCTTCTTCGACCTCCTCAACCTGCGCGTCGCCCGCGACGGGGCCGCTGAGACCCTGCACGACCAGCCCGGTCTCGGCCAACCGGAACTCGGCCGAACCGGTGCTGACGCCGGGCGCATAAAGTCCCTGCCCCGACAGGGTCAGCTGCGGATTTTCCACCGAAAGGCTGTTCACCCGCACGCCCGCGCCTTCGCGTTCGACGCTGCCGGAAAGCTCCGTCCCGCCGGCCAGCAGGCGGTTCGCGATATCCACGCCAACTTCGAGCGACTGCGATGCGCCGTCGAAAGTTACGTCGTAGTCGCTCAGGTCGGTACGGGCCGAGCCCTGCGCCGTCAGCGACACTGCCCCCGAAAGGGGACGCCCGGCGATTTCCGAGAAGAGCGAAAGGTCCTGCGCCGTCACCGCTGCCTCGGCCCGCACAAGCGGCGCGGGCGCATCCAGCTCCGTCACCCGGCCTTCGGCCGAAACCGCCGCCTGCGCGCCCTCGGCTTCCAAGTCGAACTGCCACGCGCCGTCCTGAAGCTGCGCCGTCACATCCAGAACCGCCGGCCCCTCGATGCGCGGATCCACGCGCGAGGCGTCGGGGATGCGCACATCAAGATCGACCGAGCCGGCCTCGGAGCTCAGGTCGGCGGAGCCGCTGACCTGCACGCCTTCGGCGATCAACTCGAGCGCCTCGACCCGCGTGCCCGTCTCGTCCCGTGTGGCGTTCAACCCCAGCCGCGCGTCGCCGCCCAGAAGGCCGTCGAGCTGCGGCTGCCCGATCTCCAGGTCAGTCGTCGTGCCTTCCAGCGCGACGTCGAAGGTTCCGGCCAGCAGCCCGGCCTCGAGGTCCAGCGCCAGCTCGGCTGAGCCGTCTAGCGGACGTCCGGCGAGGCCGGAGAATGCCGAGAGATCCTGAGCCGACAGCGCCGCTTCGGCCGAGGCGGTGATGCCTTCGCCCGTGGGGTCGATGGTCGCCTCGCCCGCAAGACGATAGCTTTCCCCCTGCAGCGTCAGGCTGTCGAGCACGATCGCCTCGCCCGAGCGCCAGCGCAGCGCGGCATCGCCGGTCACGCTTTCGCCCAGCGCCGCCTGCGCGTCGCCCTGCTCGAGAGTCACGCCCTCGGCCGCGAAATCGAAGTCGGCCGTCACCACCTGCTGATCGTCCTCGGTCGCGATGCGGCCGGTGCCTGTCAGCGCCAGCTGGCCGAAATCGCCGGCTGGGGTTTCAAGCCCGTCTAGCACGATCTCGCCCGTCCAATCCTCGCCCTCGCTGGCATCGAATGACACGTCGAGCCCGGCGCGCTGCACGCGCAGATCGCTGCCCACCGGCAGCAAGACCGGCCCGCCCTCGGGCGAGGCGATCTCGCCTTCGACGTCGATGCGTTGCGGCAGGCGGTCGGCGCCGATGACGACCTCGCCGGCAAGGTTCAGCGACTGCGCGTCGATGCGGATGCGCGGGATCTCTATCCGCCCGTCGGCGAAGATGCTGCCTTCGGCCACCAGGCCGATGTCGTCGCCGAAGAAGGGGCGAAACTCGGGGCTGAAGACCGGGGCCAGATCGCCGCCCAATTCCGCCGAAAACTGCCGCACCTGCGCGTCGCCCTCGCCCTCCGTCTGCAGCGACACCGTGCCGTCCAGCCGCGGCTCGCCGCCGGTGGCCAGCGCAATCTCGGCAGCGTAGTCCGACAGCGGGCCGGTGCCCTCGACCGACAGCGCGACCGAGGGGCGGCCCGGCAGATCCAGCAGCTTGGCCGCGATGCCGTCCGGCCCCTCGTCAAGCGCGAGGTCCAGCGCCAGGACCTGAGTGTCGTTGGAGTACGCGCCCTCCAGCGTCAGAGCACCCTGCTGACCGTCGACCCGTTCGACGGCCAGCTGCGCCTCGCCCTCGCCTCCTGCCAGCTCGGCCGCGCCCGAAACCGAAACCGCCGCCTCTTCACCGAGGATGGGCTGGCCCAGCACGACGCGCTCCAGGTTCAGCAGGTCGACGTCGACCGACACCGGCAGATCGGGCAGCGAGAAGCCTTGCGCCTCGGCCGGCGGCAGGTCGGCCCCGGGCTGCGCGGCGGGCCGCCGTTCCACGATGACCTCGGCCGCCGACAGTTCCTGGACCTCCAGCGCCCCGCGCAGCAATGCACCGCGGTTCCAGTCGAGCACGGCGTCGCGCAGGGTCAGCCAGACCCCCTCGTCGTCGGAGATGGTCAGAAGTTCGAGCGAGGCGCGCGAGCTCAGCGCACCGCGGAAGCCCCGGATTTCAACCTCTCGGCCCGCCGAGGACAGGTTGTCCTCGATTAGCCGCTCGAGGAAGCCGCCGCCGTCGTCCTCGTCCTCCTGCGCCGCGGCGGGAAAGACAAGCGCCGTGGCCAGCGCGATGGAAGTCGCGATACGTCTCAAAATGCCTGTCCTATCCCGACATAGATGCCCACGCCGCTGCCGCCGCCGCTGACCGGGGCGGCGACGTCCAGCCGTATCGGGCCGATGGGGGTGAAGTAGCGCACGCCGAGCCCGGCGCCCGAATGGCTGTCGGCGTCGCTGAAGGGCGTCGCCTCGGGCCCCACCGTCGCCCAATCGGCGAAGGCGACGACGCCGAAGCGGTCGGTCACGCCCACGCGCGCCTCGGCCGAAAGACCCAGAAGGCTCGCGCCGCCCGACTCGACACCGTCGGGTAGCGTCACGCCCAGCGCCTGGTAATCCTGCCCCCGCACGGTGCCGCCGCCGCCCGAGTAGAAGCGGAAGTCGTTGGGCACGCCCTGCAAATCCGCGCCGAAGATCGACCCGCCGAAGGCGCGGCCGGCCAGCACGACGCGGTCATCCTCGCCCAACCCGCGATAGCCGCGGGCGTCGATGGTGAAACGCCCGCCGTTGTCCGCGTCGTTGAAGCCCAGAAACGGCTCGAGCTCGGCGTCGACGAAATAGCCCTCGGTCGGGTCGAGCGGGTCGTCCCGCCGTTCCAGCACCGCCCCGATGGGCAGGCTGAGCAGGCTGTAGTTGCGCGTACCGGCGTCGTCGGTGACACGGCTGAAGCGATAGGCGAGCCCGGCCTCGAGCGTCGTCTCCTCCGAGACGATGCGTTCGAGCGCGAAGCCGACGGTGCCGGACTGCGAGGTGAAGTCGGGCTCGTTGAGCTGTTCCAGCTCGGCCGCAACGCGCAGGTTGACGTCGGGTCCGAAGGTGGCGGGCCGGGTCAGCGCGACGCCGATGGTATAGTCCTCGCCGGTGTCCGAGGCGAGCTGCGCCAGTTCGCCATTGACCTGGAACCTCTCGGCCCCGCCCAGCAGGTTGCGGTGAAGCCAGAAGCCCGAAAGCGTCACCCCGTCGATCGACGAGATCTCGGCCCCGAAGCCGAAACGCCGCGGCTTCTGCTCGGTCACGATGGCGGTGAAGTCGAGCCGGTCGTCCGGGCCCGCGACCTCCGCGGCCTGAAGCGTGACCGAGCCGAAGGCGCCGGTGCGCCGCAGCCGTCCTGCCGCCTGTTCCAGCTCGTCGGGGTCATAGATCTGGCCGGTGGGCAGGCCCGCGATCTCGACGATGCGTTCGAGCCGGACGCGGCTGAACCCCTCGGGCCGCAGCTGCCCGAAGCGCAGGCGCCGCCCTGGATCGAGCCGCACCTGGGCCGACAGCCGCTCGACGGCGTGGTCGGCGACGATGCTTTGCTCGGCCACGTCCACCTGCGCGAAGCCCACCTGCCGCCACGCCGCCGCCGCCGCGTCGACCGCGTCCTCTATGGCGGGGGTGTAGGCCGGTTCGCCCGGCGCGAATTCCTCGGGCAGCTCGGTGCCCTGCACCAGCGGCGCCACGCTCGCGGTGCCGAAGCGGTAAAGCGTTCCCGGCTGCACCTCAACGGTGATGGTCGAGATGTCGGCGGGCGTGTTCAGTGGCGCGATGTCCGCGGCCTCCCTGCCGTCGAGCAGGATGTTTACGATGCCGCCGAAGCGGGCCTCGGCATAGAGCACGCCGACCAGCCGCCCGTAATCCGCCTGTGCGGCCGCCAGAAGCTCCTGCGGGTCGTCCACGCCCTCTTGCGCCGCCTCGGCCACCAGCGAAGAGCTAATCAGGTCCTCGCGCAGGTTCTCGTCCGCACCCGGCGTCCGGAACACGAGCCGTTCCAGCGCAACCGCCGGCGTCGCCAGCGGCGCGAGGATGAGGAGCGCGAGCCCGGCAACGATGCGCGCCCGCGCGGCGGAATGGATGGTCATGCGCCCTGAATCTCCCTTGCTCCCCATGAACCTTAACGGTCTGCGGACGCGGCTTCCACAGTCTCAGCCACTGGTCTCTACCTCGTTCTTCACCTGCGCCCAGGTGATCATGGTGAAGACCGCCGTGCCGCCGGCCACATTCCCCAACAGGACGGGCACGAAGAACCCGAAGGCCGCGTAAACGAGCCCAAGGTCGCCGGTCATGATCAGGTATGCCATCTCGACCGAACCGGCGACGATGTGCGTGAAGTCCCCCGCCGCGATCAGCCAGGTGAAGGTGAGGATGACGAAGAACGGATTGCGCGGCGTGGTCGGCAGCATCCACACGATCGCCGCCACCAGCACCCCCGCCGGCATGGCCTTGGCGAAGGCCACCAGCGGCGCGAAGCTCATGGCGTGCTCGGACAGTGCGTGAACTGACTCCATCATCTGAGGCTGGAACGCGCCGGAATAATACAGGAAGCCCGCGGCGACGAAGGCGCCGACCGTGTTCGCCGTCAGCACAACTGTCCACAGCCGCAGCACCAGCAGCACGTTGCGCCTGCACGGGTGGGCCATCAGCGGCAGAACCGTCGTGATGGTGTTCTCGGTGAACAGCTGCATTCGGCCCATGATCACCAGCAGGAAGCCGAAGGTATATCCCACGTTCTCGATCAGGAAGCGCCAGGTCACGGGCGGGATGTAGGTACGGAAGATCGCCTCGCCGATCACCGAGAAACTGATCAGGATCCCCGCCGCCAGACCCGAGAAGACTAGCGACTGCACCGGGCGCGTCATCTCGTCATGGCCGTCGCGGCGGATGACCTCGTAGATCAGGCGCGCGGAGAGGCGCGACGCGTCCTCGACCGAGTGCTCGGCCGCTTCCTCGCCGTCGGTATTCTGCCGTTCATTGGACGTGCTGCCCACGCTCGCTCACTCCGTTCCACGCGCCCTGCCCCGCGGAACCGCGCGCGGCGACAGAGGATTGACCTGCCGGGAACACGCTACGAGGGAGACATTCGATGACCAAGGATCATGGCGCGCAGATCAAGGACGACAAGACCTACGAGGAACTGCGCAAGCAGGGCGAATCGAAGGAAAAGGCCGCCCGCATCGCCAACGCCAAGGCGAACAAGGACATGAACCCGTCGAAGAAAGGCGGCGAGTCCGGCTCGTACGAGGACTGGAGCAAGGACGACCTGTACCATCGCGCCCAGGAGATCGGGATCGAGGGACGGTCGGACATGACCAAGGACGAGTTGATCAAGGCGCTGCGCAACCACTGAGGGCCGCGGTCAGCCCCGCACCTCGCGGGCCCCTGGACTCGTTTCCAGCCGCGACCCCTCCAGCACCTTGACCTCCCGCTGAGGGAACGGGATCGAGATTCCGTTTTCCTTGAACGCGTCCCAAAGCGCCAGATAGACGTTGCCGCGGATGTTGGTCAGACCGCCTGTGGGGTCGGTGATCCAGAACCGCAGGATATAGTCGACCGAAGAGTCCCCGAAGCCCACGATATGGCAGACCGGCGGCCGCGCGGCGATCACACGTTCGACCCGCGACGCCGCCTCGATCGCCACCTTCCGTACCTGGTGCGGATCGTTGGCGTAGGCGGTGCCGAAATAGATATCGAGCCGGACATAGTCGTTCGAATGCGACCAGTTCACCACCTGTCCGGTGATAAGGTCCTCGTTCGGGATCAGGTATTCCTTCCCGTCCCGCGTGGTGATCGAGACGTAGCGCGCCCCCAGCGCATTGATCCAGCCGAACGTCTCGCCCAGCGAGATCACGTCGCCGGGCTTGATCGACTTGTCGAGCAGGATGATCACGCCCGAGACGAGGTTCGACACCACCTTCTGCAAGCCGAAGCCCAAACCCACGCCGATGGCGCCCGACAACACGGCGAGACCCGTCAGGTCCACCCCCACCGCCCGCACGCCGATCAGGAAGGCTGCGCCGTAGGCCACGATCTGCAGGATCTTGACCACGAGCACCTGCATCGACGGCGACAGGCTGTCGTTGCGCCGCACCCGCGCCGCGCCGCTCTGCGCCACGAGGCGCGCGAAGAACAGCAACAGCCCAGTAACGATCAGCGCGTTCAGCAACATCAGCGCCGACAGCCGCACATCGCCCAGCTCGACCGCAAGGCTGTCGAGGAACGCCGCCGCGTCGCCCGTCAGCCCAAGGTAGTAGAGGATCACCCAGATCCACAGAAACCACCGCACGAGGCTGCGCAGCACCGGGTTGCGCACCAGGCGCGTCGCGAACACCACCAGCAGGAGTGCGGTGGCGATCGTGGCGACGAGTTCCATCAGGTAGCTGCGCGAGGGGAAGAAATAGATGGTGCGCATTGCGCCGTAGGTCGCCCAGGACAGCACGACGAAGAAGATGAGCTGCATGCGCTTGTTCAGGATTAGCAGCACGCGCAACCGCCAGCGCGGCCAGCCCTCGAGCGTATGCATCCAAGCCCGCATCCGCGGCTCGGCCCAGCGCTTCAGGCCCCATGATGCGGCCAGGACCACCGCCAGGATGGCGATCTGCTGCAGCCTCGACGGCAAGAGCAGGTTGCGCAGCGACGTTTCGGCCGCGGCCCACCACAGCCGAAGCTGATCGAGGTAAGTGGCGAAATCCCCTTCCATCTTTTCTCCCCTGCCCGCTGCCATCCTAGGGGCGGCATCCCGGTGGGCAAGCGCCGGTGCGCGCTCGGCTCGCCACGCCCCAACGGTTCGACCGGACATGACGCCGGCGCTGGTGCACCTCGTGCCCCTTGCGAGACTCGGCGTGCCCCTGTAATTCCGCCGTCATGGGACCGATTTTCGACATGGACGACCGCGCGCGCCTGCCCTGGCGCTTCTTCGGCGCGACGCTGACCGTCCTCGCGCGCCTATGAGCGCCGCCTTTTCGCGCACCCTTCCCAATTCCGAAAATTTACTGCCGGAGAGGACCGATGTCCCCCAAGACGCTCTATGACAAGATCTGGGATGCCCATGTCGTGCACGAGGCCGACGACGGCACCTGCCTTCTGTATATCGACCGCCACCTCGTCCACGAGGTGACCAGCCCGCAGGCCTTCGAAGGCCTGCGCATGGCAAAGCGACCGGTTCGCGCCCCCGAGAAAACCATCGCCGTGCCGGACCACAACGTGCCGACCGACCCGACGCGCCTGCAGGGCATCAAGGACGAACAGTCCCGCATTCAGGTCGAGGCGCTGCGCAAGAACGCCGCCGACTTCGGGATCGAGATGTATGACGTGGACGACGTCCGCCAGGGCATCGTCCACATCATCGGACCCGAGCAGGGCTGGACGCAGCCGGGCATGACCATCGTATGCGGCGACAGCCACACCGCCACCCACGGCGCCTTCGGCGCGCTCGCCCACGGCATCGGCACCTCCGAGGTCGAGCACGTTCTGGCCACGCAGACCCTCATCCAGAAGAAGTCGAAGAACATGCTGGTGAAGGTCGAGGGCGAACTGCCCCCCGGCGTCACCGCCAAGGACATCACGCTGACCATCATCGGCCGCACCGGCACCGCCGGCGGCAACGGCCACGTCATCGAGTACGCGGGCTCGGCCATCCGCGCCCTGTCGATGGAAGGACGGATGACCGTCTGCAACATGGCGATCGAGGGCGGCGCCCGCGCCGGCCTGATCGCCCCGGACGAAAAGACGTTCGAGTACATCAAGGGCCGCCCGCACGCGCCGAAGGCCGCGCAGTGGGAGATGGCGGTCGAATACTGGAAATCGCTCCGCTCGGACGAGGGCGCGCACTACGACAAGGTGATCGAGATCGACGCCTCGGAAATCGCGCCGGTCGTGACCTGGGGCACCTCGCCCGAGGACGTGCTGCCGATCACCGCCGCCGTGCCGAGCCCCGAGGACTTCCAGGGCGGCAAGGTCGCCGCGGCGAAGCGCTCTCTGGAATATATGGGACTGCAGCCGGGCCAGAAGCTCAGCGACATCGAGATCGATACGGTCTTCATCGGCTCGTGCACCAACGGCCGGATCGAGGACCTGCGAGAGGTCGCGAAGGTAATGGAGGGCCGCAAGGTCAAGGAGGGCCTCCGCGCGATGATCGTGCCGGGCTCGGGCCTCGTGCGCGCCCAGGCCGAGGAGGAGGGCATCGCCCAGAAACTCCAGGAGGCCGGGTTCGAGTGGCGCATGGCGGGCTGCTCGATGTGCCTGGGCATGAACCCCGATCAGCTGTCCGAGGGCGAGCGCTGCGCCTCGACCTCGAACCGCAACTTCGAAGGGCGGCAGGGCTACAAGGGCCGGACGCACCTGATGAGCCCCGCAATGGCGGCGGCGGCGGCCGTGACCGGCCGTCTGACCGACGTGCGCGACCTGGCCTGACCCCAGCGCTCGTCCGTCCCGGCCGGTCCGTCTTCGCAAGGAGGGACCGGCGGGACCGACGGGCCCGCAAGGAGACCTGAGATGGAAAAATTCGAAAAGCTGACCGGGATCGCCGCGCCGCTGCCGATGGTGAACGTCGACACCGACATGATCATCCCTAAGCAGTTCCTGAAGACGATCAAGCGTTCGGGCCTTGGCGTGAACCTGTTCGACGAAATGCGGTATGACCGGCAGGGCAACGAGATCCCGGATTTCGTGCTCAACCAGCCGGCCTATCGCGACGCCGAGATCCTGGTGGCGGGCGACAACTTCGGCTGCGGCTCGAGCCGCGAGCACGCGCCGTGGGCGATCAAGGATTTCGGCATCCGCTGCGTCATCGCGCCCAGCTTCGCTGACATCTTCTTCAACAACTGCTTCAAGAACGGAATTCTGCCCATCGCGCTTCCACAGGAGCAGGTGGACCTTCTGATGAAGGACGCCGAGAAGGGAGCCAACGCCCGGATGACCGTGGACCTGGAGAACCAGGAGATTACCACCTCTGACGGGCAGAAAATCCCGTTCGACGTAGACCCGTTCCGCAAACACTGCCTGATGAACGGCCTCGACGACATCGGGCTGACGCTAGAAAAGAACGCGGCGATCGACACGTTCGAGTCGCGGCTCAACCAGACGCGCCCCTGGATGTGACGCCGCGGCCCGCTTGTGGCCGCCGGCTAGCTGGGTACAAGATGATGGGCCGCCGGACTCCGGCGGCCTCTTCCCGGTCCGTCGATTGATGCAAAGCCGCACCAGTTGCACCACGAAATCGCCCAGAAGCTGTGCGATGATCAAAGCGTCGTTGAGGCATAAGCCGGACACGGACCAGAGTTGGGCAAGATTAAGGCAGGCCGCCACCAAGAGCGGTTGGCGTTGACGCGGCGAGTTCGGCGAGGGCCGGTGCCGCAGGGGATCGGGGACGACGAGCAGTGATTTCGCGGCTGGCAGGCGCGGTGGCGCGCGGACTTCTTGTAGTGTTGCTTGTAGCGACGCCGTCTCTGCTTGCGCCCGTGCTCGCGCCCGACAACGTGCAGGTCGTGATCCTGCTGGCGCTCGCCGCCGGTGCGCTGACGATTTCGGAATACACGACCTCGTCGCCCAGCTTGTTCGAGTTCCGCGCCGCCCCGCCCTTCAACCGTATCCGCTTCGGGATGCTGTTCGTTACGGTGTTCCTGCTCGCCCTGCTGGCGCGCGGAGGTGCCGACCCGTCGTCGGTGACGATGTTCATCCACGCCATCGGGTCCGTCGTGGGCGCGGCGCTGGATTTCCCCTATTCGCCCGTGCGGCTGGTCGTGCTCATGCTTCCGCAGGACGCGAGCGTGGCACAGGTTCTTCTGGTCCGCGCGGCGGCGGGTCTGTCCTGTCTGGTGGCGCTGGTTTCGCTGGCCGTGTTCCTGATCGCGGTGCGGCTCAAGGGCTGGCCGCTGCATGCCGGCGACTTCAACGTCTGGATCAACCTGCCGACGTTCGACCCGACCTCGGCCGGAGACGTGGTTGAACGGCTCGAGCGGGACAGCCGCGTTAACATCACCTTAGGCTTTATCCTGCCATTCCTGTTGCCGGCGACGATCAGGTCTGCCGCGTCGCTCTCGGGCGCAATGACGCTCGAGAACCCACAGACGATGGTATGGACGGTGGCGGCATGGGCTTTCCTCCCCGCATCTCTTTTCATGCGCGGCATGGCGATGAGCCGCATTGCCGCGCTGATCGAGCGGAAGCGCAAGGAAACCGACTCCGCCGAAAGCGGGCTCGTGCCGGCCTGATCCTTCTGCTCTGGCTGACGATCGCCGCGCCTGCCGGGGCCGACAGCCTTCGCCTCGCCTTCTTCAACACCGAACTGTCCCGCGACGGCCCCGGGCTTCTGCTGCGCGACATCCGCCGGGGCGACCCGCAGGCACAGGCCGTCGCCACCATCGTCGCACAGGTCGCGCCGGACGTGCTGGTGCTGTCCGGCATCGACTATGACCGCGGCGGCGCCGCCCTCGCGGCGCTGGCGGCAGAGATCGAGAAGGCCGGGCACACCCTGCCCCACCACTTCGCCCGCCGCCCGAACGCCGGACTGGCCACGCAGTTCGACCTGGACGGCGACGGCCGCTTCGGGACGGCGCGGGATGCGCAGGGTTACGGCCGCTTCGCCGGCGACGGCGGGCTCGCCATCCTGTCGCGCCTGCCGGTCGAGACTGGGCGGGTGCGGGAGTTCTCCGGCCTGCTCTGGACGGACCTGCCGGGGGCCGACCCGCCGCACCTCGACGGTGTGCCTTTCCCCGACGCCGAGACCTTCGCGGTGCAGCGGCTATCGTCGAACGCGCACTGGGACGTACCGCTGCGCCTGCCCGGCGGTCGCGTCCTGCACCTGCTCGTGTTCCACGCCACGCCGCCTGTCTTCGACGGGCCGGAGGACCGGAACGGCCGGCGCAACCATGACGAGGCCGCACTGTGGCTGCGATACCTCGACGGCCGCCTGCCCCAGCCGCCGCCGGAGGCTCCTCTGGTGGTGATGGGCGACGCGAACCTCGACCCGCAGGACGGCGAGGGCCGGCGGAGCGCGTTGCAAGCCCTCCTGTCGCACGCACGGCTCCAGGACCCGCGCCCACGCAGCGAGGGCGCGCGCGCCGCCGCGCAGACGGACGGGGGCGCCAACGCGGATCACCAGGGCCCGCCACGCCTGGACACGGTGGACTGGCCGGATGCGCCCGGCCCTGGCAACCTGCGGGTCGACTACGTCCTCCCCTCCCGCGACCTACGGGTGACCGGCAGTGGCGTCTTCTGGCCCCCGCTCGACGACCCGCTGAATGCCCTCCTGTTGCACGAAGGAGTCGCCGCTTCACGGCACCGGCTGGTCTGGGTCGACGTCACGCTTCCGCGCGGGCGCTGAGCCGGGCCACCGCGGCCGCGCTTGACCGCCCCCGGGCGGCGCGTTACGCCGCGTCCGACCGTTCTCAAGGAGCCCGCGACAATGCCCGACAACTCCCTCCTCATCCTGCCCGGCGACGGCATCGGCCCCGAAGTCATGGCCGAAGTGCGCAAGGTCATCGACTGGTTCGGCGACAAGCGCGGCATCGCCCTCGACGTGAGCGAGGACCTGGTGGGCGGCGCGGCCTACGACGCACACGGCACGCCCCTGACCGACGCCACGATGGCCAAGGCGCAAGAGGTCGACGCCGTGCTTCTGGGTGCCGTCGGCGGGCCGAAATACGACGAGCTCGACTTCTCGGTGAAGCCCGAGCGCGGCCTGCTGCGCCTGCGCAAGGAGATGGATCTTTACGCCAACATCCGACCCGCGCAGTGCTTCGACGCGCTCGCCGACTTCTCGTCACTCAAGCGCGAGATCGTCGCGGGACTCGACATCGTCATCGTGCGCGAACTGACCTCGGGCATCTATTTCGGCGAGCCACGCGGCATCATCGACGACAACGAAGGCGGCCGCATCGGCGTCAACACGCAGCGCTACACCACGAACGAGATCCGGCGTGTCGCGCGCTCGGCGTTCGAACTGGCCAAGCGCCGCGGCAACAAGGTCTGCTCGATGGAGAAGGCCAACGTCATGGAGTCAGGCATCCTCTGGCGCGAAGAGGTGCAGTGGGTTCACGACAACGAGTACCCGGAGGTCGAGCTGTCGCACATGTACGCCGATGCCGGCGCCATGCAGCTGTGCCGGAACCCCAAGCAGTTCGACGTGATCGTCACCGACAACCTGTTTGGTGACCTGTTGTCCGACGCGGCGGCCATGCTGACCGGATCGCTGGGCATGTTGCCGTCGGCGTCGCTCGGCGCGCCGATGGCCAACGGGCGCCCGAAGGCGATGTACGAGCCCGTGCACGGCTCGGCCCCTGACATTGCGGGTCAGGGCAAGGCCAATCCCTGCGCCTGCATCCTGAGCCTGGCTATGGCGCTGCGGTACTCCTTCGACCTCGGGGACGAGGCGACGCGGCTTGAAAAGGCAGTCGAGAAGGTGCTGGCCGACGGCGTGCGCACCGCCGACCTGATGCAGGCGGGCGAACGGGACCCGGCCACGACAGCCCAGATGGGCGACGCCGTGATTGCCGCTCTCGACGCCAGCCTCTGAGCTTGACCGCGGCAGCGTGGCGGCCTGAATGGAATCACGCAACCGGCTGGATTCCATGACCGACTCGAACCGCTCGAACGCGAAGGGGGCGCTGCTCGCGCTCGCCGCCTTCGCGATCTTCGCCACGCACGACGTGGTGGTGAAAACGCTCGGGGCGTTCTACGCCCCGTTCCAGATCATATTCTTCAGCGTTCTGCTGAGCTTCCCGCTCGCCACGATCATGCTGATGCACGACCGCGCTTCGGGCACGCTTCGCCCCGTGCATCCGTGGTGGGTGGCGCTGCGTACGCTTGCCACGGTCGTGACGGGGCTTTCGGCCTTCTACGCCTTCACCGTTCTGCCGCTGGCGCAGACCTATGCGATCCTGTTCACCTCGCCGCTTCTGATCACGGTCCTGTCCATCCCGATTCTGGGCGAGCGGGTGGGCATCCATCGCTGGCTCGCTGTCATTGCGGGACTGGCCGGCGTGCTGATCGTCCTGCGCCCCGGAGCCGAGCCGCTTAGTCTTGGGCATGCGGCGGCGGTCATGGCCGCACTTAGCTCGTCCACGGCCTCGGTCGTGGTGCGCAAGATCGGGCGCGAGGAACGCAGCGCGGTGCTGATGCTCTATCCCATGGTGACGAGCTTCGTTCTGATGGCCTGCGCCTTGCCCTTCGTCTATCGCCCAATGCCGATCCTGCACCTGGGCGGCGTCGCCGTGATCGCGCTTTTCGGCTTCGCCGCCGGCCTCGTCATCATCGCCGCCTATCGTGCCGGAGACGCCGCCGTCGTCGCACCCATGCAGTACTCCCAGATCATCTGGGCGGCGCTCTACGGCGCCGTGTTCTTTGGCGAGTCGCCCGACCCCGTGACCTGGCTCGGGGCGGCGGTCATCATCGCCAGCGGGCTCTACGTGGTGCTGCGCGAAAGCCTTTCAGGCCGCTCACGTACGACGCCCGTCCTGTCGACGAAGCAGCGTCCCGACACCGCCACAGCCCCTCGCGTCCCCGGCCTGACCGGATTGCCCGGACGTCGTGGAGAAAGGGTATTGCCAACCCCCCGGTGAATCGGTAGGAGGCACGCCACGGTCGGAGTGTAGCTCAGCCTGGTAGAGCACTGTCTTCGGGAGGCAGGGGTCGTAGGTTCGAATCCTGCCACTCCGACCAGATATTCCCCAATAGGGGCAGGGACTTAAAGGGCCGCCAGCTTGGCGGCCTGCGTCGTTTCAGGAAGGCAGGGCAGCACCGGGGCAACGCTGAGCAGGCCACTACGGCCCGCGTCGGGAGCGTGACGGAGCCCCCACAACCTTCATGTGCGCTGAACTGTTTCGTGATTTGTGAATTGAGTCACCGAATCTTAAGTGCCATACGTTCCGAAGGGAGGATAGCGCAGCCGGTCTCAGGCGCGTGCTAGGTGATTTATGAAGTTCAACGCCCGAAAAGCAGCACAGACAATCGCGTACCTCTGCCTCAAGCACGGCGGACGGCCTCTGAATGTGCTCAAGGTCGTGAAGCTGCTGTACATCGCTGACCGCGAGAGCGTTCGTCAACGTGGCTTTCCCATCCAGCAGGATCGTTACGTTTCAATGCCGCACGGCCCTGTGAACTCCATGGCCTATGCTTTCATCGACGGATTCTGTGACGACCCCGAAAGCGGGTGGTCAGATTTTGTAGGTCCGCGGCGCGGCTACGTCGTCGGTCTGCCGGATGGTGCCGTCGGTGAGCAGTTGGATTTGGACGAACTCAGTGCCGCCGAGCGCCGCATCCTGGACGAGGTATGGCAGCGCTTTGGGCACATGGGGCATTACCAGTTGCGCGACTGGACGCATGATCGCGCCAATGTCCCCGAATGGGAAGATCCCAACGGAAGCTCCCGTGATTTGCCGTTGGTGCGGATGATGGAAGCAGTTGGTCGCCAAGATGCGCGTGAGCGCTCGGAATATGCAGCCGACATGGCCGCGGTCGATGAGATGTTCGCATCGCTCTGATAGGCACCGCGAGTATCTGTTCACCGCATGTCAGTTACGAAGAACGGTACCTTCTTGATCATTTCTGGCCCGGCGCATGATCGGGACAGAAAGCACCTGTTCGTCGTCTGCACGAATCCCTGTGAAGAGGGGAACGTCCTTCTTGTTCCGATATGCTCGTGTAACGGACGTACAGATGACGTAACTTGCTTGCTCGAGGCGCATGAGCACCCGTTCCTACGACACAGGTCATTCGCGTCTTACCAGCACGCCCAGATCAGGGAAGTGCATAAAATTCAGACCGGGATCG
This sequence comes from Tranquillimonas alkanivorans, assembly GCF_900115595.1. Taxonomy (GTDB): domain Bacteria; phylum Pseudomonadota; class Alphaproteobacteria; order Rhodobacterales; family Rhodobacteraceae; genus Tranquillimonas; species Tranquillimonas alkanivorans. The sequence goes on along the minus strand of NZ_FOXA01000005.1, from coordinate 34,237 downwards.
AGCGCGGGATCATCGCCCCCCGCCAAGCAATGAACGGGCAGTCGGGGCTCAAGGTCCGGAACGGCGTGGCCAGATCGGAGAACACTGCCGAGCGCGTGAAGAGATATTTCCAGATGAACAAGCATCGCTGATTAGCGCCGGCTAACAGCACCTTCCGAAGCTTTCGGCTGTCGCCAGTCCAAAAGTGCCTCAATGCCGACCCAGTAGCTGCTTCTCTCGCGGCACGTCCTCAGTCGCCCACGGCGGCACCTCCCGCCGTTCTGCCGCCGTCATGTGCCGGCGGGCCTGCGTGTTCCGCGCCTCCACCTCTCCGGCAAGCCGGCGGTACGCTTCCTGGGCGGCCTTCCTCCGGAGATCCTCTTCGGCCGCGCCATCGCTCACGAAGTTGTCGAAGATGTGCCGCGCCATCGCCCGGTCCTCGAGCCCGGAGTTCTTGAAGAACTCCTCAAAGCCCATAGGCTGAGCTTCACCGCGCAGTTCCTCGAGTATCTCCCCCGCGACGGCGCTATTTCCGGCGTCCACAAGGTTCCCGCCCGCTTGGCGTCCTTCGATCTGCTGAACCGCGTGCTGCGCCTCGTGCAGCATCGTGGAACGCGGAGCGCGTGCACGGTCGCTGAGCCACAGCGTCGCGTCACCGTGTCCACCTTCGCCAAGAGCGCCCATGAAGACGCCTTGCGTGCCCGGATCTACCTCGTCTGTCATCGCCACGTCCACGCGTTGAAGCTGAGGATAAGCTGCATTCAGCTGCTCATGCTTCAGGGCGTCGGGCAGCGGCGCGGTCTCGCCAGGACGCAACCCCACGCGTGCCGCGCTGTCGTCGATCTCGAAGCGCCACTGGTCGTCAACTCCGCGCCCCCATCCGGTCGACCTCCAAATGTGGTCCCTGTCTACGCCGGCCTGTTCCATCTGTTCGGCGCGCGAGAGCGCGGAGCGATCCGCGTTCGCAGCGCCCGGCCCCGCGAAGATGTTGAGCTGCCCGCTCTTGTGCGTCCTGACACCGGCGTCCATTAAGTCCTCGATGCCTTGACGATAGCTGGCGACGCCGCCCGGCAGGAGCGTTGAGCCCAGCGCCGCGGCAAGCGTGGCCGCATCGCCCGCGGCATCCATCGGCCCGTCCCACCGCGTCAGGTTGCGGCTCGCTTGCTGTGCGTCCACAACGTCCTGCCCCGGCGAAAAGAGCGCGGCCATGCCTGCCGCCCGCTCCACCTGCGGCGCAAGCTGTGGACCGAGGAAGTAGCGCACCCCCTCAGTGATCCGGCGGTCCTGTTCGTCGAGCCATGCCCGGCGACGCTGCCCCGCCTCGGGCGAGAAAAAGCCGCCGAAGAGATCCTGCAGGTTCACGCTGGCACCTCGTAACGAAGCTTGTGGCGGGGGATGAGCACCGTCACGGGCGACCACTCTTCGCGCAGCGCGTCCACTACGGCCGCTCGCTCTGCGCCCTGCGCCTTCCGCCATTCCGCATCCAGGTAAGCGTTGTGCGCGACGTTCTGCAGCCACTGTGCGTTCACATGCGCCATTCTGAAGGCGCGGCGCTGATCGTCCGGCGTGCCTTCGCTTGCACAGCGGACGAGGAATTGAAGCCCGTCACAGGCCGCCGAAATGCGGTCGATCGGGCCCAGCGCCGGGAACTGCTGCAAAAGGCAGGCCTTCACACGCTCAAGCAAGCGGCGCGCCTCGTCCCCCACGGCAGGGGAGATGCGCCGGCCGGCGAGGTTCTCCCGCACCTCGAAGCACAGGAAGGCGAGGTCGTAGAGGCGGAGCGCCCACGGCATCGAACCGGGCGCGGAGGGGGTGTCGTCCAGGAACATGCCGGCGTGCATCTGCGCCGCGTCGAGCGCCTCGGGCTCAGAGCGGCGGGGGTCTCTTCGATGGATTGCGAACATGCGGTGGCCTCGCGTTCGGGTGACTTTACCGCATCGTGGCCGCGTACGGTGAACGGAAAAACAGCCGCGCGCGGCGGTTTCTCGTCAAGCGGTGGTTCCGAAAGTTCCAGCGGGCCGCGGTTATGTTCGCGGGCCGGGCACTGGCATTTGGCGATTGTTCGGACTGTACCCGGGGGGCGGTTCCCGCCGGCTAGGTGCCTGCGGCGGGGTCCGGCACCGTCCCGCCCAACGGCTCCCGTCGATTACCGGGGTGCCCTGATCCATCTCAGAGCGTCCACTGCCGCTTCGCGCACAACGGCCGTCGGTCCGCTCGCCGACAGATACTCGAGCGTATCCATCGCCCGCATGGCAACGGGAGGCGCGGCATGCAACGCCGCGGCCTCTATTCGCTCAATTGCAGACGCGATCACCTCGACGCCCTCTCTTCCTGTCAACGCGCGCGCCTCTGCTGCGCCATGCCAATAATCTGCCGCTTCCTTCGCGATCATCACTCGTCCCTTGGATGTGCAGCGGTCAACCTAAGCCGGCCGCAAGATGTATGTCACGGTGGAAGTTGAGCGACAAAAGGGACAGCGGCGCACCTGGATGCCGCTGCTTCACACCTCGCGGCGCCGAACTGCGTCTCGTTTGGGTACGCCCTGCCGAGACGAGACGATGAGACGCCGAGACTGTCTCAAATAAATGTCTTGCAAATACCTCCTGCGCCTCCTAGACCTAGTCTAGACCCAAATGAGACAGTGAGGGCGAGACATGCGGATCGGTTACAGACGGGTGAGCACCGAAGACCAGAACCTCGAGCGCCAGGAGCTGGCGGATTGCGAGAAGGTGTTCGAGGAGAAGGTGAGCGGCGCGAAGCGCGACCGGCCCGCGCTGGTGCAGATGATGGAATGGGCGCGCGAGGGTGACGAGGTTGTCGTTCACAGCCTCGATCGGCTCGGGCGCGATCTTCGCGACCTCCAAGGCATCGTGCAGGAACTGAATGACAAGGGCGTCTGTGTTGAGTTCCTGCAAGAGCGACTGCGCTTCTCGCCGGGCGCCGACGATCCGCTGTCGCGCCTTCAGCTCCAGATGATGGGCGCTTTCGCCGAGTTTGAACGCAACATCATCCGCAAGCGTCAGGCGGAAGGGATCGCCCGCGCAAAGGCGAAGGGCGTCTACAAGGGGCGCCGCGCGACGATCGACGCCGCGGAGGTTCAGCGGCTCCGCGCCGAGGGGCTCGGCGCCTCCGCGATCGCCTCACAGCTCGGCATCGGACGTGCGTCCGTATATCGTGTGCTGAACGGAAGCTATCAGGCTAGCGAAGCGAGATGACCCAGCTTTCAAAGCCCGTGAGGAGCGAGCCCAGCAGGGGAGCCGAATAGAGTCCAGCAGCCGAAACGATCGCCAAGAGCGCGAACTCGGCCAATAAACCTGCAGCCCCACGCCACAGGGCGCGGCGGCCGTGCTCCGATTCAAGCTCAGGATACCCGGCCGCAGTCGGTCCAGCTCGCCGCGCCTCCCTTAACATCGCATCACCCGCGGAAAATGACTGCTCAACCCGGGCTCTGAAGGCGCCTTCACGCTCAGCACTAGCAAAATGCATCAGGGCACCAGCTTGCCCGAGCGAAAGCACGCGGTCGTTTGAAAGCATATTGCTCAGACAGGTGAGCGAGAGGAAGACGAGGTTCAAAAACAGGTGCGCTAGGACCGTCAAGGCGAGCGCCCAAGCCGGCGGCAGAGTCGCCCAGAGCACGAAGACCACCACGCACAACAGCAGGTATGACTGCACCAGCGCGAGGAGCTTGTCTGAAAGTTCCGAATTGACGTAGCGGTCCGCTTCAACAGCCATTTTCTGATCCCTCAAGTAACTCGTCATATCGACACGGGCCGTTAGAGGGGCCCGCGTCGATGCTGGATCGGATCGGGCGCCTTAGTCAAAGAGTCCGTCGACGTCCTTCCCTGCCGCGGCCGCGCGCAGCTTCTCTTCCTGCTTCTTGATCGCGCGATCTAGCTGGGCGCTCGTCATCTCGTGCGGCTCAAGTTCTTCTTCGTCCTCCTGCTTCCCGAAGAGCCCGGACGCCCGGAACATGGCGTTGATCGTGGCGCTCTTCGCCTGGGCGGGCGCCTTCGGATCCTGCAAGAGGCGGATCCCGGCGTCGGTCGCGGCGTCTAGCCCCTCCGTCCGAATCCGGTGCATGTTCCGTGCGAGCGCCTGCGCGGCGGTGTCTTCGTCTCGTGTCATCGCTTCGTTCCTTCCGTCCGTCGTTCGGTCTCTTCTGCCCTCAGCCGCTCCGCCTTTGCCTCGAGCTCTGCAATCTGCGCCGCCAGCGCCGCCTGTTCGCCCGTAGGAGGGCCCTCGCGCTTGCGGTCCAACTCCTCCACAAGCTGCCGCGCCTCTCGCGCCCTGCGCGCTTGCTGACGCTGTGAGGGCGTTCCGGGTCGGACTGCGCGCCGGTGCTTCTCGTGCGCCTCGAGTTCTTCCGGCGTCATCGCTGCGCGTCGTTCTTCCGCCTTCCGGTCGCGCACCGCGAGCGCGAGCATCTTGCCCTTTAGCCGCGACGGCGCCGCGCCCTTCCTCGGCCACTGGCGACGATGCCATTCCTTCCCCTTCGGCGTGGCGCCGCCGTGGTAGCGGCACCGCTTGCCCGCCTCGGGCACAGGCTGTGTGCAGGGTTCGCCGTCAGTCCGGCGCTTGGCTCCACACCGCGGCGCGGCCGCGCGCTTCGCAAGGGAGTTTCTGAGCCCGCGGCGCCGCGCCTCCTCGGTTGGCAATCTGCCTGTGGAACGCCCGCGTTTCTCTGCGCTCATCGTACACACCTCCGCATAAGCTTACACACTTCGGGCGTCGCCGAAGGCGCCCTGTGGACCCCAAGGGCGCGCGCCTTGCCCCTTGGCGGCGCTCCCGTAGGGAGGGTAAGCCCGGTAAGCCTCAACCCCCTGAAAAATATGAGGATTTTCGACCCTTGCCGGTTACCGGGTGTTCGGTAAGGGTTAAGCAACGCCCGAAAAGCCGCTAAGCCACTGCGTGCGCTGCATTTTTTCCTTACCCTCGGCAAGCCGAGGTTAAGCTTCGGTAAGGCTTTTTGCGCGATCATGCCCCGTCCTCCTCGGCAACCTCTCGGTAAGCGAAACGCCACGGTGCGGTGCGAGCGGCACCGGCTTTCTCCGCCCAAACCCGGACAGTCTGTCCGAGCATATCGACCGTCACGCCCTTTCCGCTCAGCGCCTGAGTGAGCTGGTCCCGAACGTCGTCATCCTTCTTCGCGGGACGCAGCGCCCCGCCCGGCTGCGCGTGTGCCCTCGCGGCCGCCTTGATCTCGGACCATAGCGCCGCCTCCCTGCCGTCGAGCACGCCGAGCACGATCTGCGCGAGTGCCTGTGCATGCTTCTCCTCGGCCGCAGTCCGTTCGGCCTCTGCCATCCTGTGCGGCACGAGCGACGAGCGGTCGCCGGCGCCGTCCGCCCACTGCACCTTCGCCATTCGATACTTTTCCGCCCACCCGTCGGGCGCGTCCTTCTGCTTCTCGCAATGCAGCGTCGCCACGTCCGCGCCCTCGGCGCGCTCGAGCTTGAAGACGAAGTCACCCGCGCCCTTCAGCACCGAAGAGCCGCGCATGTCGCCTTGCTTGCCGCTGTGATGAACGCCCAGGACGATACATCCGAAGGCGTCCTGCAGCGCGTCACACGCCCGCACAAAGAGCGTCATTTCCTTCTGCAGGTTCTCGTCGGCGCCCGGCATGACGCGCGACACGGTGTCCACAACGATCAGGTCAACCGGGCCCGACACGTTCGCCTCCACAGTCCGCCGCAGGCGCGCCACGTCCTCCGGCTGCATGAAGCTGAGGCTTTGGCGGATAAGCTGGAACTGCGGGCGGCGGTCCTGCGGTAAGAGGCGGCTGCGCTGCCAGGCGTGGATCCGCGCCTTGAAGCCCGAAGAGCCCTCGCGAGCGATATAGACGACAGCCGCGCCGGGCCGCGTTCGGATCGCGTCGCCGTGCCAGGTCGGCAAGCCGTAGGCCATGTGCAGCGCCCAGTCCAAGGCGATGAAGCTCTTGCCGCAGCCCGGGGCCCCATAGAGGAAGCCCATGCCGCCTTCGGGAATGTGGCGGTCGATCGCGAAGACGGGATCGGGCAGTTCGAAAATCTCGTCGATCGACAGCGACTCAAAGACGTCGGCACCAGCGCCGCGCCCGAACATCTCCTGCAGTTTCCTGTCCTGCGTCAGCTCGGCCGGGTCGATCACCTCGAAGAAGTCGAGCGGATCAAGGTTCGGCTCATTCCGCGCCAGCACCTTGCCCACGGTGTGCCGGCAATAGTATTCGCCGCGGCCCCGCTCCTCTTCGTCCGACAGCCGATCCGGCGACACCGCGAAGACAACCTGCGCGACCTCTGTTGCATCCGTGATCCGATGCTCCCGCACCACATGCGCGGCGATCCTATAGTCGCTCGTCGAGCGGTCGCCGGCAGCCTCGCCGAGGATCTCCTCGCGCCGCTTGGCACATGCCCCGGCTACCTCGCGCAGCCGCTCCGGCAATGCGCCGGGCTCGCCCAGCGCCTCGAGCACCGCCGCATAGTCCAGGTCAGGGCCCAGCGCCTCCACACGCTCCGCCCGGGGCGCCGCCGGGGGCGCGATGTGGCGCAGCCCCTCGAGGGTGTGGCGGTCGCCGCTCATATCCAGGAGCCGCGCCGTTGCCTCTCGCCGGCCCCGTGCGCGTTTCTTCGCATCCGGCAGGTTGCGGGTGAACGGCAGCCGGAACAGGTGCTCCAGGCTCTGCACCGCGTCGGAGCCGAACCGCTGACCCAAGCCGCGCGCCTGCGCCTTCACAGCCTCGGCCGCCTCCGGCGTGTGCTTCATCGGCTTATCGAACAGCCACAGCATCTGAACGCCGCCGCCACTGTCCACGATCGCCGTCGGCGAGCCGAAGAAATTCGCCGCCTCCTTCTGCGCCATCTGCACCAGCCGCGCCCGCTCTTCCTCGAGCGAGCCCGGCCGCGGGTCCACGTCGACAGCGACGCCGCGAATGTGCGTCACGTCCGCCTCCGTCAGGCGCCCCGCCTTCCCGCGCCGTTCCTCTGCCGGTGCGGGCGTGTTGAGGGAATAGTAGAGGTTCGCCCGCCCTTCGCGTTCGGCGATCCACGCCTCCAATGCGCTGCGCTGCTCCGGCAGGTTGAATGTCGCGCCGTTCACGCCGCCGGCGTCCGGCACGATTTGCGCGACGGCGATAGGGCCCTCGCCCGCAACCGCTGAGAGGAACTCCGCGGCCTTCTCCGCGCTTGGCACAGCGTCGGCGGGATTTGCGTCAGAGGGAGTCTGGCTGTAGTCTTCGTGCATCTGGTACTTCCTTTGGCGCGTCTGCGGTGTGGCCCCGCGGCGCGCCTTTGCGTTTCAGGAGTTGTCGGCGACGAGCCGCAGCGGGGACCGGCGGCCAGCCGGAACGGCCGGCCCGTCAAGCGGGGCCGCCGAGTCCAGCAGTCGCACCAGGCTTTCCACCGTCACGACTGGCGGTCCGCCAGTCGGCAGGCGGACGGCGCGGAGCTCGCCCGCGACTATCGCGCCGCGCACCCAGCCCGGCGTACGCCCCGCGATCCGCGCAGCGTTGGCGGCGCTGACGTATTCGCAATCCCGCCAGCAGAGCGGCGCCCTCAGTGTCGACATGCCTTCGGCTCCTCTTTGTGCCGCGTTCGAGAGTCGGCGCGGGAGGAGAACGGTAAAAGCTGAGCCGAAGACGGATTTTCGTTGCCCCGCTCTTCGGCATCGAACTGCCGCACTGCGCGAAGCAGGAAGAGCGTGCCCTCAGTCCCCAATCGCTGCCATGACGCCTCGGCCTCCACAGGCAGCCACGCCGGGTACAGCGCCTCCGGATCGTTCAGGACAAGGCCCAGGCGACGCGCTCCGATCTTGAAGCCGCGCCGCATGTGGTCTCCGCGGAAGCCGGGCCCCAAGGAGCGGGCGGTGAGCTCGAAGAGACGGTTTTCCGAGGCATCCGGCTCCCGCTCGCGCTCGATGAGGTACTGAAACGCGATGATCGTTCCGACGAAGGGATCGATCGTCGGGGCGCCTCGCCGCCGCGGCGCCGGCTCCTCTGCGGAACGCATGAAGTCGCTGAGCTTCCGCAACTCAACCTCCACGAACGAGTCCACAAGCTCCGTGTGGCACTCCGGCAGGGTGTGTTCGCTGAGCCCCCGCGCCCGATACTCTGCGGCGATGCGGTTGCGCAGCACCTGCTCGGCTGCATGCATCAGCATCGGCGGCGGGCAGTCTTGGCCGCTCTTGCTCGGGAGGCCGCCGAGGTGCTCCAGAAGGCGGAAGAGGCGCGACTTGCGCGGGACATGACGCAGCGGACTCGGCGTGTTGTTCCTCGCCTCACCCATTGTCGCCACCGATCCACGCTTGCACGTCGCGGACGCGGAACCGCGGCTTTCCTTCGATCCGCGTGATGCGGGGGCCGCGGCCTTCGCGCGCCCAAGTCTTGAGCGTGACCTCAGAGAAGCCGATTACCTGAGCAACCTGCTTGCGCGTTAGCAGAGAAGAGGGAGGCAGCGCCTCCAGGTCGAGGGAATGGGGTTGGTGAGCGTGGGGCATAAGCACCTCCATCTGCCGCGCTGCTCTTGCAGCGCGCTGGCCAGAAAGGGTGCCCGCGCATCATCGCTTCGCGCTTTCGCCACCCGGCGAGGGGTGGCAGGCGTCTTGAAAGAGGATAAACACGATTCGCGGCGGGTCGCAAGATATCGATTCTACGAGGGGCGTTCGTACTAGATGTTGCTCTCGCTCGACCGCCTGTCAGTCGAAGACGCTCCCGCGCTCGTCGACCTCGCGCCGCACATGCTCCGCCCATGCGCCGAAAGCCTGCCGGAGCGCCGTCTCGCAGTCGTCGCGATTATACCTCGCCTCCAAGTCCTCCCGAGCGTGGCCCAGCGCGAGCTCGGCGATCTCTCGATCGACGCCCAGCCGTGAAAGCCCGGTGCGGAACGTCCGCCGAAGGTCGTGCAGCGTGAAGTCGACGCCGCAGGCTTTCACAAAGCCGGGCGTGCGCGGCGTGGTGCCGCCCTTCGTCCGATGGTCGTGCGGATCCATGATCTTGCTCCACCCGCTCATCGGGCCGCCCGTCCGCGGCGATGGGAAGACGTAGGATCCCCTCGCGTCCAGGTCACAGGCGGCGAACAGGTCTTCGAGCGGTCCCGCAATGAAGACAGTGTGCCCGCGCGCCTGTTTCGTGAATGTCGCCGGCAGGTCGATCCGCGCGCGCTCGCGGTCGGCCATGCTCCACAGGAGCTTCGCCGCCTCATTCCGCCGGCAGCCTGTGAGGATCAGGAAACGGACGAGACGGCCGAAGGAAGTCTCGTCGCCCGCCGTCCGCCACACCGCCGCAAGCTCAGCGTCGGAGAGGGCCCGGCCGCGCTGCCTCTTGGCCACCCGTTCCGCCCGCGTGTCGCGTCGGCGCCGATAGCCGGCGAGCGGGTTGCTGTCGATCACGCGCGCCTCGAAGGCGCACCAGTTCAGGAAGGTGTTGCACCGCGTGCGGAACGTGGACGCCGCGCTGCCCCTGCCCTCCTTGTCGAGCTTCTCGATCAGCTCGGCGAGCTCCCAGCCCTTCACTTCGGCCAAGTCGCGCGCCGCAAGAGGCGCTAGGCGCCGGCGCAGGAGGCTCAGGACGTCCGTGCGGGTGACGTACTGGCGCCGCTCGAGATGCGCGTCGTACCGGTCGAGGAGGGCCGCAACCGTGGCGTCCGCGCGGCGCTTCTCCTGCTTCCGCTCCTCCACAGGGTCTTCGCCGGCGGCGACCTTGCCCAGCGCAGCGCGCGCCAGGCGCCGCGCCTCTTTCACACCGTCGACGGTCGAGGGCGTTCCGAGCTTCAGCCGCTTGGCGTTTGCCGCGCGCCCGGCCCCGTGCGGCCGGTAAGACAGAATGAACGTCTTGCTCTTCCCGCGGAGCCGCAGCCCGAAGCCGGAAACGTCCGTATCCCACAGCACCGCCTCTGTCTTTCCGTCAGGCAGGACAGCCGCCCGCACCTGTGCATCTGTCAGCCTCGTCTTGGTCGCGCTCATTCGCCTTCTCCGGGGCAGCACATGGGCAGCACCGTGTGCGCTACCCTCTGAACCCTCTTCAGACGGAACAAGCCGCTTAAGTCAAGAAAAACAGGGAGATGTGGCGAGCGCCGATACCTGATGAACCTCAACGATACCTGCGAGCACTGTCTTCGGTAGGCAGGGGTCGTAGGTTCGAATCCTGCCACTCCGACCATCAAATCCAGACAATTATGCGGATGCAAAACAGCGGGCCAAGGCTCGCTGAACTTCTCGCGACGGCATTCATTGCATTGAGCTGCATAAGTCGGCCATTGTACTCGCCGCGAAGGCCCGCCAGACGGATCGACCGATCCCCGACACAATCGGATTCGGATCAGACGCGAGTCCGTTCGCCGGGATGTCACGCCCTCTATTTCTTCGCCTCATCCGGATTGCCCACCCTCTCTGCCTCCACCTTCTCCGACTGAGGAGATCCGGTTGACGCCGCTCCCGCGATCGAAGATTGGTGCCCGGGCGCAATTTATGGGAGATCCGCCGATGCTCAGACGTTCGTTTCTTGCCGGCACCGCCGCCGTGACATTCGCGGCCGGAACTGCTCTGGCCGCACCCGAGGACTTCGCCGAGATGGAGCCGGTGACGCTGCGCCTGGCGCACGTGGTGAACGAGCAGGACGGCTTCCACGTGGCCGCCGAGAAGTTCAAGGAGCTCGTCGAGGAGCGCACCGGCGGGAAGGTGAACATCGAGATCCATCCCAGTGCCACGCTCGGCGACGAGCGCACGCTGCTCGAGGGCATGCAGATCGGCAGCATCGACATGGGCGTCATCACCAACGGCCCTGTGTCGAACTTCCTCGAGGATATGGCCGTGTTCGAACTGCCCTTCCTCTTCCCCTCGCGCGAGGCCGCCTACAAGGCGCTCGACGGCGAGGTCGGGCAGGAACTGCTCGACCGCCTGCAGGAGGTGAATCTCAAGGGCCTCGCCTATGCCGAGCGCGGCTTCCGCAACCTGACCAACAGCGTAAAGCCGGTCGAGAGCCCGGCCGACCTCGAGGGCATGCGCATCCGCGTCATGGAAAACCCGGTCTATATCGACACGTTCCGCGCGCTCGGCGCCAACGCGATCCCGATGGCCTGGACCGAGGCGCTTACTGCGATGCAGCAGAGCACGATCGACGGGCAGGAAAACCCGGTAGGCGTGGTGCACTCGTTCAAGCTGGACGAGACGCAGGACTACATGACGATGACCCGCCACACCTACGCGCCCGCCATCTTCGTCGCCGGCATGCCCGCCTGGAGCAAGCTGCCGGAAGCCGCGCATGACGTCCTTGTCGAGGCCGCGCGTGAGGCCGCCTCCCATGAGCGCGCCTTCAACGAAGAGATGGAAGCCGAGCAGCTCGAAGAGCTGCGCGCCCGCGGCATGGAGATCGACACCGATCCCGACCTCGCGGCGTTCAAGGCGCAGGTCGCTCCCGTTTACGAGGAATATGGCCAGAAGTTCGGCGATTACCTCGACCGCATCCAGGCGCAGGCCGAGTGAGATGACAGGACTCGCGGGATCGGTCGAGCGGCTGGTGCGAGCGGTGCTTCGCCCGGTCGTCTTCGGAGGCATCGTCGCGCTGGTCGCGGTTATCTCCCTGCAGATCGTCTCGCGGGTCTTCTTTACGGCCGTCAGCTGGACCGAGGAGGTGGCGCGCTTCCTTCTCGTCTGGCTGACGTTCCTTGGCGCCGCGCTGGCGCTGGCCGAGCACCGGCACATCGCGGTGACAGTCCTGACCGAGCGGCTGCCCGAAAGGCTGCGCCGGGGCGTGGTTCTTCTGGGACTCGTCGCCACGATCGCCTTCTTCGTCGCCCTCGCCTGGATCGGGCTGGACTACATGGTGATGCAGAGCTTCCAGCGCTCGGCTTCGCTGCGCATCCCGATGATCTATGTCTACGGCGTCATCCCGGTCTGCAGCGGCCTGATGGCGCTCCTTTGCCTCACCGATCTTGTGGCGGCCCTGCGAGGCGAAGCGCGCACAGGCCTTGAGGCCGATCCGGAATGAGCCTGCTTCTCTTCGGCGTCTTCGCCGTCCTTCTCCTGATCGGCGTGCCGGTGGCCGTGGCAATCGGCGCGGGCACCATGGCGGCCGTCTGGGCCAGCGGCGTTCCGCTTCTGGTCATGCCGCAGCAGATGTTCGCCGGCATCAACAGCTTTGCGCTCGTCGCCGTGCCGATGTTCATCCTCGCCGGCGACATCATGGCGGCGGGCAAGATTAGCACGCGGCTCGTGGCCCTGGCGGACGCGCTGATCGGATTCCTCAAGGGCGGGCTGTCAGTCGTCTCGATCCTCGCTGCAATGTTCTTCGCCGCAATTTCCGGCTCGGGTGCGGCGACGACGGCCGCCGTCAGCGCAACGCTCGTGCCGGAACTCAAGGCCAAGGGCTACGACCCCGCCTCCGCCGCCAGTCTGATCGCCGCCGGCGGCACGATCGGCGTGGTCATCCCGCCCTCGGTGCCGATGATCCTCTACGCGGTGATCGCGCAGGAATCGGTCGCAAAGCTTTTCCTGAACGGCTTCATCCCTGGCGTGCTGATGGGCGTTGCGCTGATCGCAATCGCTCTGGTGCAGGGGCACCGCCGTGCCTACCCCTCCGGCAGCGCCTTCTCGTTCGTCACGATCTGGCGCACCTTCCGCGCCGCCTTCTGGGGCCTGATGACGCCGGTCATCATCCTCGGCGGCATCTTTTCGGGGATCTTCACTCCGAGCGAGGCAGCGGTGGTCGCGGTTGACTACGCGATCCTCGTCTCGCTCTTCATCCACCGCGACCTCGGGCTGAAGGACATCTACCGGCTTTGCATCCGGGCCGGCGTCACGACCGCCGTGATCATGTTCGTGATCTCGGCCTCGGCGGCGCTGAGCTGGGCACTTTCGAATTGGCAGGTGCCGGCACAGATCGCCAACGGCGTGCTCGCCTTGTCGCAAGAGCCGGCGGTGATCCTGGCGATGATCCTGGTCGTGGTACTGGTCACGGGCGTGTTCATCGAAACGGCCTCCGCCCTGATCATCCTGACGCCGATCCTGCTGCCACTGGTGACGCAGCTTGGCGTCGACGCGGTGCATTTCGGGATTATCCTTGTCGTGGGCCTGTCGATCGGGATGATAACGCCGCCTGTGGCGATCAACCTATATGTGGCCTCCTCCGTCACTAACATCGGGCTCGAGCGTATCGCGACCGCGGTCTTTCCGTATCTGGCAGCGCTCGTGCTGGTGCTCGGGCTCGTGACCTACGTGCCGCTCTTCCTGTGAGGCGAAACGGGTGTGGGAGAGGTCAGAACGATACTCTGAGAACGGCTCCAGCCAAGCAAAAGTCGTAGGTTCGATCCTGCCACTCCGACCAATAATAGCACAGGTCTGTGAAGTCACAGCAACCTACGATTACGTGCTGGACCTCGTGGGGCGCTGACGTAGCGGCTGACCTCTCGCGTCTCCACCCAGCGCAGACAGGGTCGCCGCTCCTGGGAAGTCGACAGGAGATTGGCAAGAGAACCGAAAGCTTCGGCTCCTCCGATCTTACGCTGCGAGCATCGGGATGAAACGCAGCCAGGGGTACCGGAACGTCTCGGGATCGCGTGCGACTCGTGCTAAGATCAACGCATTCGCAAAAAAGGAGGGTTTGTCATGAAGACCCACCTGTGTTTCCTCGCGATCGCATGTGCGGCATTATCCGCAACTCCAGCAGCCTCCCAGGATGCGCCCAACTTCTTCGCCGAGACTTATCCATCGTCGTCGCTGGACCAAGCGATGCAGTGGTATGGCTCGCTCTCGGGCCCGGACTCGCCACTTGACGCCAAGACCCGCGAACTCGTTGCCCTAGGGGTTTCGGCGCAGATCCCGTGCGACTATTGCGTCTACGCCCACGCCTCCGGCGCACGGAACGCCGGCGCCACTGAAGAGGAGATTCGCGCCGCCGTCGCAACGGCGGGCGCCGTCAGGAACTGGAGCACGGTCCTTAACGGCATGAGCTACGACCTGGACGCCTTCAAGCAAGAATACGACTCGATGTCGGCAGCCTCCAACTAAGGCCGCCCTGCCTTTCGGGGACTCACATCCCTCCCGAAGGAGCCGAGGGCCTCTTGGCGAGATGTCCTGGAGGCCCTCGGCGGACGCAACCACACGCCACGTCCAGCCCGTCCGCGTTCTCGGAACCGAGGAGGCGCGCCGGCACCAGGTCCAGCTGTCGAGTCGGAAGCGCTACACAAGCGAACCCGATGGCTCCGGATCACAGATCCCGCTTCATTGGCTTGCACACTCCGCGGTGCTGCCGTATGTGAGCGACAGGTGGCGAGTTGGCGGAGTGGTTACGCAGCGGATTGCAAATCCGTGTACACCGGTTCGATTCCGGTACTCGCCTCCACCTTCTTTTCAAGGGCTTCAGGCCGGTTCGCCTTTCCCCGGAAGGACAGCGGTTTACAGCCGGTTTACAGAAGGCAGCCGCTATCGCCCCGCAGATCGCCCTAATCAGGGCATGTCGACCGGCGGCGAAACCGAAGCCTGAGGCTCCGCGCAGCCGTCGGGCAGGCGCATGCACGCGCAGATCTGCCGTACCTCGTTCGCGACCTCGGGATCGATCTCGCGTCCGGCGCGGTCGGCGTAGGCCTCGCACTGCTCGATCGTCATCTCCTCGGGCAGGGACGGCCGGCCGACGACACGCGCACAGATGTCGCTGGCGCGCCGCTCGAAGTCGCTCCGCTTCACGCCGGCCCTACGCGCCAGCTCCGTCGTATCCCGGAGCGTCGTGCAGGCATCGTAGACCTCCAGGCCGGTCACCACGACGATCGTGACGGCTCCCAGTACCGGCACCGACTCCATCGGCATCGACGCGATGTTGCGGGCGGCGACCTTCGCGGTTCGCTCGGAGATGTCCTCGGCCAGCGTCCCGGCCCCGCGCCTCAGGTCCTTCAGGGTCCCTGCCTGTTTCGCGACCATGTCGTTGGCCTCGCCGAGGTTGCTCTCAAGGTCCGCGATGCGCGTCGTCTGCTTTTCGATCGTGATGTCTGCGTCCGCGACCTGGCCTTTCAGTTCCGCCACCGTGGCGGAGAGGGAGGCGTTTGCGGTCTTCAAGCGCCCATTTACATCCTTCAGCTTCCCGTTCTCGGTCTTCAGCGTCCTGTTCTCGGCTTTCAGGTTCCCGTTCTGGGTCTCCAGCTTCCCGTTCTCGGCTTTCAGGTTCCCGTTCTGGCTCTCCAGCTCCCCGTTCTCCGCTCTCAGATTCCCGTTCTGGCTCTCCAGCTTCCCGTTCTCGGCTTTCAGGTTCCCGTTCTGGGTCTCCAGCTTCCCGTTCTCCGCTCTCAGATTCCCGTTCTTGGTCGTGAGATCGCGGTTCTCCTTCCTCAGCACCCGCATCTCGTCGACGAGGTCGACGACCCCCGAGGTGATCCCGAGGCTGCCGAGCAGGCCAGCCATCGTGCCGACGACCGCGGTCGAGGCGAAGGAGACGACCTGAAGCGCGAGCACGGCGGCGACGACGAGCACGAAGGCACTCCTGCGGGCCGCGGCTACGAGATCGCGAATGGCGCGCAATGCCCTCACTCCGCCTTCAGGCACTCTTCGTGCAGGGCCCAGTAGCTGTCGTCGCGCGCCAGCCTGTCGTTGTCGTCCCACATCATGAGGGCGGCACGGCCCTTTTCGTCAGCGTAACAGGGGGTCTCCGAGGCCTTGAGGAGCAGGTGCACCGCCGCAGGCTCCGTGCTGTAGCGGGTGCCGAGGATCAGCGGTGTCACGCCCTCGTCGTCATCGGGCGTGTCGGGCGAAAGCCCGCGCTCCAGCAGCAGGGATATCACCTGGATGACGTCTTCGGGTTGGCGCGCCGCGGCGTGAAGAGCCGTCTCGCCATCGAAATCCGAGGCATCATGCGTCGCCCCGGCTTGAAGCAGCAGACGGACAGCCTCAGTCGCCCCGATGGACGCGGCGAGGTGCAATGGCCGGTTCCCGGCTTCGTCTTCCGCGTCGGGATCGGCTCCAGCCACGATCAGGGCGGCGGCGATGTCTATGCCGTCGGACCGGCCGGCGGCGAGATGGAGCGGACGGGTCGCGCACAGCCGGCGCGGCCACTCGCACGTGTCGCCCGGAAGGGCTGCCTCGACGTCTGCGCCCCAGGCAAGGAGCGTCACCGGCACGGCCGCGTCCACCGCACTCTCGGCAGCGACGTGCAGGGGCGTCCTTCCCTTCTCGTCGGTCAGGTCCGGGTCGGCGCCACGCTCCAGCAACATCCGCAGGATCGCAGGAGAGCGCCCGTGTTCCACCGCAAGGTGCAGAGGCGTCTCGCCGTGGGATGTCCGGCCGTTCACGGCAATCTCGCCAGCCAGGCATTCGGCCACATCGGAGCTGGCCGCGGACTGCCAGAAGGTGCCGTCGAGCCAGTTCGTGCAGGCCTCCTGTCCGGCCAGCGCGGCCTGTCCCATGCCGATGGCGACGACCGACAGTGCTATCTTCAGAAGCATACCCGCCTGTACCCGCTTCCCTGCCTCGTCCTCCCGGCGCCGATGTCCCTCGTTCCGGTCGAACCGTTCAACCTGAAGACTAACCGGCCCTTCCCGGGCTGTCGAACACGAGAGGAAGAGATTCTTCGCTGTCCGTGGCAGCTGCCAAACAGGGAAAGCGGCTTCGGCAGGCTCGGCCGTCGGGCGGCGGAGTCTGCCGAACCCGTTTACGGCCGACGCCGCCTGTCGGCCTGCTCCCAGTCACGGAGCAGGTCACGCACCCGGTCGGATTCCTCCGGCACCAGCGCCACGTATTTCTGAATGACGTTCGCCGCATGGCGCACACCCCAGCCCATGCAGACCGCGATCTGGTTCAGAGAGCATCCGGCCCGCAACAGCCTCGTGGCCGCAGTCTCGCGCAGGTCATACGGGCGAAGCTCCTTGCGAACGCTGCCAGGCTTCTTCTCGTTTGCACGCGCCTTCAGATCGCGAACGATACCGGACACACGGTGCTCCTTCAGTCGCTTTCCCCGTAGCGATACGACGAGATACTCCTGGTCCGGCGGGGTGGTGTCGATGAGACGCGCGAGGTCGTCCGTCACCGGGATGTTGAACGGCTTCCCGGTCTTCGTGCGGCGCCATTGGATCCGGCGACCGCCGGGCGTCTCCTCGACGTGGTGCCTCGTGATGATGCCGACATCCTGGGGCGAGAGGCCGCCTTGAGCGGCCCAGATGATCCGCTTTTCACGCTCGTTCGCGACCTCGAGCAGGGCCTGGATCTCTTCGGGGCGCCACACGATGTCGGCGCGCTCCGCCTTGTAGTGCTTCTTCTGTCCGATGTGATGATGCACCAGGATGCACTTCTCCTGGTTCTTCGCCCAATTCAGGAACAGCGTGACGACCGCGGTCGCGTAGTCGTACTCACGCAGCGAGTGTGCCCACTTCTGCTTCCAGTCACGGATCTCGGCAACAGATTCAATGTCTTCGAACAGCCTGATGCTGTCTTCGCCAAACTCGGCTTCGAAGGGGTCGAGGAACTTGTCGTAGTCCTTCCGTGTTCGGATATCTTTGCTCGTATAGTCCGGCGACGCGCGGTAGCGTCGGATGACCTCCGCCGTGGTCAGGGCGCCCTTGGACGCGGCCGGGCTGCGTCGAGCGCCCAGCTTCTCCCAGTAGGCGTTCCAGTACTCCGGCGTGCCTGCTGCGAACGGTTCCCAGCTGTCCCAGAACTTCGGCCCGCCCCGGAAGGCATAGTGATATTCGCAGATGGTCCCGTTCGCGAGTTTCTTCTTCACGCGATGGAGTCCTTTGACCTCAACCCTGGGCACGGCGCGCCCTCCTCTGTTCCATGGGGGTGCGGACCGGCGCGTCGGCTTCGGGCTCCGCGGATTGCATTTGAATGGCGTCCAGACGCCGACGGACGTGAACGGGGTCGTAGACGTCGCGCCGACCCGGCACCGGCCTAATGCCGGCTTGGGCGCACCACGCCCGGAAGCTCGAGGTCACGCCCTCGAAACGGAGGAGCGCTGCGAGTTCTTCGCCGGACATCAGGCGAATGCCCGAAAACGCCGGGTGTGCTGCATGCGTCAGGAAATCCGCGGGGGTGGCCATTCTGCTCATTTTTTTCCTCAGCTTCTTGAGCCGAGGAACTGCGTCTGACTTGGAAACCACGAACGCAGATTCCTTCCGAATTTCCACTAACCTGTTGGAATACTGGAAAACAAACTTTCGACCGAGCGCTCCGTAAGACCGCCTCGTGACTCTGCGGTCCGCGCTCTCCGTCCCTGTCAACGGGCGCGAGCAGCGGCAACCGTCTTCATCAGCGCCGCGGCGGCAACGAGATCCTCGACGCGCTCGGATGCGTCCAGCGCTTCACCGACCATGATGACGGCCTCGCGCAAGTGCTCGTCGTCCGGGTACCGGCTCTCGAGTAGACGAGCTCCGATGCGGCGGAACTGCTCGGCCGCCTCGCGGAACGCCGGAACGAAGATCGCCCTGCGCGCAATGCTGTCCCGCAGGATGCGGAGCAGATCGGGAATCTCGACGGCAAGGTCTTCAGGGATGTCGTCCAGAAGCGGACGTGCCCGCCGTGCCGCGGCAAGCCCGTCCGCCGCGATTGCGAGGGTCCGCTGGTCGTGCGGCAGGGCGTCGCTGTCGAAGTAGTGCAGAACCGCGCGGTGGTTCGCCTTCGGCATGTTGTTGAAGGACGGTTTTGACATGGTGTTCTCTCCGGGCATCCAGCGAGCGGCACCGGCCGCTCTTGTCACCTGGTGCCGTCAAGACACCGCCGACGGGCGGCGGTGTAGCCGTTCACGCGGCGGGGCGGCTTCCCTGCATTGCCGGGCGCCTGAGACGCGCCTCAGCCCCAGCGCACTCGTCCATGGCGGCTCGGAGGCGATCGACGAGCAGGCAGACCTCTTCCGCCTCCGCGCTTCCAGGATCGAGAGCGGCGAAATACCCGCCTTCGACGCGATCGTGGTCGTGCACGTGCTCCAGTGCCAGCAGAGCGACGAGAGCATGCAGCCGACGACGGGTGCCGCCGCTGAGCCAGCTCTCCTGTCGGAGCCGCTGCACGGCTTGCATGGCCAGGGCGACCCCATCCGGGCCGCCGAGAAGACGCGCGGCCTTTATCAGCGTGTCTTCGTGCTCCTCGATGAAGTGACGTAGAGGAGCCGTAGGCCCGGTCGCGAGGTGCCAGTTTCGGTTAGCGAGTGCCTTCATTCTTCCCTCCGGTCTGCGCCCGATCCTGGGCGTCAAGCCGTGATGTTCTGATCCGGAGGTTCGTCGCGCCGTCCTGTCCGCCGCGGCTTCGCAACGAGACGCGGCGGGCAGGATGGCGCGACCCGCTGCTTCCCAGCCATGCCCACTGCACGCCGCGACGGTTGCGGCCGTCGCGGTTCTGATCGGGGAGAGGTCGAGGAGAGGGGACGCCCCTCTCCTCGCCGCGCGGCGCGCGAGCGGGAGGGGTCCGGGGAGAGTGCGGAACGCGCTCCCCGGCGGGTTTCAGGGCTGGCCCTGGCGAACGGCAAGTGCACCGGAGCCGCAGGCGGAGTGGCACTTGCTTAGTGAGTACGTCTTCGCCGACCCGAGGTCGGCCGAAGGGAGCGAATTCCCGCTCGAGGCGCGATCTCCTCCTCATCCCAAAGGAGGTGGAGATGTCGCGAGAGCACCCGGTCGTTCTGCGTTTCCAGTCGCTTTTCCCGGCCGCCCTCGGGCGGATGGCGATGCATGCCCGCCGCACCGGCGGGCCTCTGGATCATGTCGAGCGTGACTTCGCGGCGCGAAACCGGACCCTCGTGGGGCCGGATTTCGCCCGTGAGGTCCGCGCGGAGATCCGTGCGATGAAGCGGCGCAACCGCGACGAGGAAGTCGAGGCTCTGCTCCGGCAGAAGCGCAAGGCGCAGGCGAAGCGGCGCCGGGAAGCGGGCCTGCAGGATCCCTGGAAAGCGTCGGAAGGGGGTCCGCTGCGCGAAGCCATTCTCACGGCCAACAAGGAATTCTTCCACGCCACCCACGATACACCGGGGGACGACGTCGTCGTGACGTATGGTGTCGGGAAAAACGGCGAGACGGTGCGGAACCGGCTCTGCGGGAAAAAGATACGGGAATTCGAGAAGCGCGGCCGCCGCTTCTTCGAGGAGCATTTTCCCGGCGCCGTGCGCCATCTCCGTCTCGACCTGGACGAGCAGACCCCGCACTTTCACGCACTGCTGCTACAGCGGACCGAGAAGACCTCGGCGCGGCGCGGGAAACAGGACCTCATACAGCCGTCGAGCAACCCTCTCCTCGCCAACTATGAGCGCGCGCAGGATGCGGCCGGCGCGTGGTTCGCCGACGTCGGCCTCGCGCGTGGTGCACGGTCAGCCAAGGCACGTCGCGAGGCCCGTGAGGCTGACATCCCGGAGTCCGCCCGGCGCCGTCATGTGAGTCCGCGCGAGAGACGGGAGGCCCGTCTGGCCAGGCAACTGGCGGCCGAGAAGACCGTGGCACATCAGCAGGCGGAGGCCTTCCTCGAGTGGGTCATGGCGAACAGCGCGCGCGAATTCGCCGAACTGACCGAGCGGCGTGCAGCGGAACGGGAGCGGCAAGCAGAAAACCTCTTCAAGGAGGCCCGGGCGCTTTCGCGATCGGCGGCGGATCGGCACGCCACGACAGAAGCCTTGGGACGAGCTTTCGAGGTCGGGGTGTCTGCAATCGAGGGAAAAGTGCTGGCGCACCGTCCCGGGAAAAATGAGCGAGAGCCGGAGGGCCTGAAGTTCGGCGCGGCCGCGCCGAGGGAAAAGGCGTCCAGAGAGGAGCTGGCGGCCGCGGTGCGGCCGGCCATGGCGCCGCTCGTCCGGATCGCGAGGCAGATCGCCTCTCTCGAGGCGCGTGAGCAGGAGGCCGACCGCGCACTGGCCGAAGCCGCCCGCCGCGCCCGGGTCATCGCGGCACACCTGCCCGACCCGAGCCTGCCCGAGGCCGCCCGCCTGCTCGCGGTCGCAGCGGGGGCGGAGGTCGACTACTCGGAGGAGTCGTTTCCGGGTGCCTGGGCGGTCCCCGCTGACGCTGATCCAGCGGAGACCCAGAAGGCACTCGACGGGTTCGACAACAGAACCCTCCTCGAGCGACATTCGGCGTGCCTCGACGCCGTCCTCCTGTGCGAGGAGCACCCGGACCTGCGTGTAGACTTCGACCGGGGACGGCGGGTCCTCGAAGTCGGGGCGAAGCAGCGCGGGCTCGACATCGACACGGGCCAGCATGACCCGTCGGCGGCAATCGACCCTGAACGGGCGAAGCTCCACCTGGATTCCGAGCTTCGCCCGCAAAGGAAGACCCGCCGGCTAAGCCGCCAGCGGGTCCGGTGATCATTCACGCCAGCGGAAGGTTCTCGGTTGCATGGGCGTCCGCACGATTGCCCGGGCGTCCGGATCCGTTGGTGGAAGCTTCGTCGGGCGCAGCCTGCCGGTGCAGTGCACGGAGACGCCACATGACCTCGGCCTGCCCACGGCGACGCTGCTTGAGCGCCTCGAACTCGCGCTTGACCGCCGCCAGTTCCTGAAGAGCCTCCTCGTGTCCGCTCTTCTCTTTTTCCGCGATTTCGAGCGCCGTGTCGCGCTCGTCCTCCAGTTTCACGAGGGCCTCCGTCAGCTGCACGTTTTCGTCGCGCAGATCCTGCTCCTTCGCCGCGTGGGCGTGACGTGCTTCGGCGGCGGCTGCGTCCGAGCTGCGGTACGCGAGTTGCCAGAGACGGTTCGCCATATCGGCGACTTCTTCAGGCATCTCGGGCACCTGGGTGGCCAGAGCCTCTTCCTGCCGGAGCCGCTCCATGACGAGGGCGAAGGCGGGGCCGAAGTCGCGCCACGACCCCTTCACCTTCTCGTGAACCTCTGTGGTCGTCGCCTCAGTCTTCTTGAGGCCCTTTTCCGCCTTTTCAGCGCGGATGGTTTTGACCGCCTCGGCGATCTTGGCGTGGTAGCGCGGGTCGAGCGCCTTGGGTGTCGGTTTAGCCATGTGATCTACCCTTCATTGGTAGTGGTAGGTAGCGGTAGGTGGTCTACCAACCGCTACCGCTTCGTCATGAAGCGGCACCAAGGGACTTCGGGCTGTCCGTCTTGCCCCGGAAAAGAAAATCGTCGATTCTCGGCATGACGTAAGGGCATCGCACCGGTCCGTCTCCGTCAGCCGTAGGGGGCACGGTCCCGGCAGGTGTCACGTTTGCAAGGGAACCCTTCTTCGGACCTGCCCGCCCTTCGCAGTTTGCGGTCATCGCCCTGTCCGCCGTTCCGGGGGGTTCCAACGAACTTCTCCAGACGTTCCGCAAAGTACTGCATTGGCTGCGGCCCCTGAAAACAATGACTTGGCTCTGTTCGCGAGGACGTGGACGGAAAGCTGGGTGAAAAGAACGGAGTCTCGTCCCGCGCATCCGGACTCGAGACGACTTCAGACGGAGAACAGCGCGGTCTTCACGGAATGTCGGCCGCTTTCCACGGCAGCGAAGGCGGGTCTGACGGTAGGCAGCGGGATTTTGGCGGAGGAAGGCGCGGGTCCAGTTCCAGTGCACCATCACAACAACACTTGGACCGCTCACATGCACGGCTACCGCTTCCGCCTTCCTCTCGACGTCCTACTTAGGCTCGAAGGCCTCGAGCTCACGGCGCATCAGCTGCGCACGTTCCTCGGCGCATACTGGTTCATGTCGATCGCCACGAATGACCAGCCCGAGCTCGTGCTCGCCAACTCGGCGCGGCCGAAGACGATTCGGGCCGCGGAACTGCGCGCCGAAATCGGCACGCCCGGATGCAACGACAGCCGGTGGCTACGAAACTCCCTGCGAGGCCTGCGCAGTGCAGGCCTGTTCACCATGCTCGAGCTACCAGACAACGGGCGCCGCTTCACCTTCCAGCTGCACCGGAAGGTGGGAGAGGACTCCCTCAAGCCGAAGGTGTTCGCGCCGCTCTACACGGGGCACATCCAGCGATGCCGCACGTCCTGCGACATTCTCTTCTACTGCCGCGCCGCCATGGTTGCGGGACGAAACTGGCCGAAGTTCGACCTGCCGGGCATCGGTGACCAGGCGCCCGCCCGGCCTTGGAGCCTCTGTCGGGATGGTTGGCTGAGAGCGGCAATGCGCGTGAGCGAGATGCTCGATCACTCTTACCTGCTCGGCCCGGTGACCGGAGCCTTTGACGTCCGGCCGAGCCGGGTGGAGGTAAAGGTTCAGCATGACAAGACGAGCTGGAGCCCCGGGAAGCTCTACAAGTTCCCCGTCGGGACACGGCCCTACGCCGTGAAGAATGGGCAGCGCAGCGGCACGCTCGACGCGGACGAGCTGAAGCGACGGATCGGGCATACGGAGATTACCTTGTGACCTCGGGCAGGGGCCACACAATCCAACGCATGTGGCCCCTGAAATGACCGTGGGGCCGAAATGGGTAACCTGTTGCGCTTCGCCATGCGAAGCATCTCCAAAAAGCGTAATTGACCGCGTTCGTTCGCTTGTACGAGCAGGTGACCTGTTCCCGACGGTTCATGCGCCTAAATACGTGCTCAGCGGTACCCAGCCAGCTCGAAGTGGGTTTTCTGAAGAGCCTTCGACATGAGCTCCTTCTCTTCGGACAAGTCGAGCAAGAGCCGTGTTGCCACCACACCCGTTTTCGCTTTGCGCACCGTCGCCCCCTTGACTGCCATGACGACGACCCAGAGAGTGCGTCTTCAGAGCTATTATGCGCATCGGAGGGCTGGGAGGCCAAGGTCGACAATGAGAGGTCCGAAATTCGCCGAAGGCTTGAGCAGCACCTCGCGTTCAGAGTTCCGGCTGTTCTGGGAGAAACATGTGAACGGCAGCGCTCGAACGAAGTAATCCGGGATTTCGGCAAACCGAGCAACTAACTTGAGCCGCCATATCGGGTTTTCATCCGCAAAGATGGCCTTAGACAAGAGCGCTCGGACCTGTGTCGGCGGTTCGGCCTCCAAGGCACTTGGCACAGTGGGCATTCGCGCTGCCGGCAGGCATGCCACCGTGGCTCCGGGGAAATTGACGAGTAGGTATATTTCCAATGAACATTGCCAAGCATCCGAGCTTTGAGGCGGATTGGGATGCAGACCAGCTTCGAGTAATTGAGGCCGAAGCGGACGCAAGGCTCGTCGTCGAAGCGGGACCCGGAACGGGCAAAACGGCCGTCGCCTGCGCGCGCCTCGCCTACCTGATCAGTGACGAGGACGTCGAGCCGAGCAATACTTGGATGATCAGCTTCACAAGGACCGCCGTCGCGGAAATCCGCGCTCGGCTGCATTCCTACGTCGGCGACGCCTCTTTCGCCATCAGGATAGCCACGATCGACTCTCATGCATGGTCGATCCACTCGGGGCACGACGCGAATGCGAGGCTGACCGGGTCCTACGAAGAAAATATTGCCCGGGTAATCGATCTCCTCAAGTCGGACAAGGATGTGGCCGATGAACTGTCACAGATCGAGCATGTCGTAATCGACGAGGCACAGGACCTCGTAGGGCAGCGGGCAGATCTGATCGAGGAACTGGTGAAGAGATTGCCGTCTGACTGCGGTGTCACAGTCTTCGCTGACGAGGCCCAAGCCATCTATGGATTCTCAGACGACAGTGTCGGACACCGCAAGGGTGGCGCTGCCAAACCCGGGAAGGCGCTTCTCGAAAGGCTACGCGCAGAAAGTTCCTTGGGCTTCGAGACGCTGATCCTGAAGGAGATCTATCGCACGTCCTCTCCGGGACTGCGAAAGATTTTCTCCGATCTGCGGAAGGATGTACTCGACAAGAACAGGCATTGCGACGGCTTTCACGCCGAGACGGCCGAGAAAATCCGGAAGTTTGCAGACAAGAAGGGCTTGAAGTGGACCCAGATGAAGGTCGCCGACTTCACAAGAGACGACCTTCTGCTCTTCAGAACCCGCGGCGAGGTGCTGATGGCGGCACAGTTCTGCGACCTTCCTCATCGGCTGCGATTGTCAGGATACGGAGCGACGCTCCCGGCGTGGCTCGCAATCTGCTTCTGGGATTTCGTCGAATCCTACCTGGGCGAGGGACATTTCCTCGATCTCTGGGCTACGCGCATCGAAAACAAGGCTGCCCCGCACTACGGGCCGGCCGAAGCATGGCAGCACCTCTTGCGCGTTGCAGGGCGCAGGGATGGCTCGGTCGATATGCAGAAGCTGAGGAGGAGGCTGGGCCAAGCCCGTCCTCCGGTGGAACTGACCCTCCCCGAGTTTGGCCTTCAGGGACCGATCGTCGGAACCATTCACGCCAGCAAGGGCCGTGAGGCCAGCAACGTCGTATTGCTGCTTCCGAACGGCGCAGATTTCGAGACCGCCGAGGACGAGGCAGAGGAAGCGAGAGTGCTCTTTGTCGGCGCCACACGCGCTCGCACATCCCTCATCGTCGGCGAGGGCAACGCTTTCCGAGCGTCGACCCTCGCATCGGGACGGGTTCATCGATCCGTGAGGAACGGCAAATCCACGATGGTCGAAGTTGGTCGCGACGGGGACATCACCGCTCCCGGACTTGTCGGCCGCAGCGAATTCAGAGCGGCCGATGCGAAAGCCGGCCAGTCCTTTCTCGCAAAGGCTGCAGATGTGATTACCACTTACAAGCTGGAAGCGGATCCGGACCTCGATTGGCGCTACAGGATCCGGGTTGGCGACGAAGGGCCTTGTGTCGGAGTCATGTCACGCAATCTGACATTCGACCTGTGGAAAATACTCGAGAACAGGAAGCAGAGGCGCAGTCACAAGCCGCCGAGCTACGTGAACCATGTCCGGGGTCAGGGCAGCGCGACGATCGTCCTGGGTCCCGATGACAGCGACCTCGAGACACTCAACGAGCCTTGGGCCACCTCTGGCTTCGTGCTTGCGCCGAGAATTGCGGCCTTTCCTCCATTCTTCTTCTTTCGTCGGAAATAGCTCTCATGCAGGACAGATCAGAGGACAGAGACATCGTTGCCCTCAGGCTTGCCGAGGACCTTGTCGGTCCCCGGGCCGAAGACGAGGAACTTCCTGCGCGGCCGTCCGATGTCTACCTGACCGGCATCCTGTGGCCCCAGCGCACCGCCATGTCGGGGGAGGATGACGATCGTCTTGGCACAGCTGGAGCGGGCAGCGCGGAGGAGAGCGATGGCGAAAGCGAAGCCGTCCGAACCGGATCGGTCCAGAAGCCCTCAGTTGCTGGCATATCCTTCAGCGCAAGCGCGGACGGTATCGCGAAGGTGCGCGTCGTCTGCAGCTTCGGGACCTATCGGGCCGAGAAACGCGATGATGGCGATGTATGGGTTCGGCAACCTCATGGGGCCGAAATTGCGGCCCTCGAGTTGTCGCCGGGTCCGACGCGCGAGCTACGGCTTGCCGAACACGGCGAAGGCCTTCCCGACGTTTCCCTCAGTGTCAGATGCATCAGGGTTGCGGATGCGGTCCTGGCAACACTCTCCCTGGTCAACTCGGTGGTTCCGGAGCAGGATCGAAACGACATCGAGGCGGCATCCCTCTTTCAGACCTCGCTCAGTATCGAGCCCTGCGAGGGTACTCTGCTGGTCCCGAAACCGCCAAGGCGTTCAGCCCCGGCAAAACCGACGAATGCCGGCGCAACGGGTACGGTCACCGACGAGGAAAGCGGAGCCCTTCTCTACAGGAACGTGGCGGAGTTTGCCGTCGGCCACGTCTGTTCGGCCGAGTGGGAAGAAGCGGAGGCTTCGGCCGGCGCACCCGCCCGTGCTCGCTGGGTTGCCACGACGTGGCTGCCCTCGGCCATTGTCGAGGGGGTGGATCCCAATGGTCATCCTTATTTCGCCGACTTGGGAAAGGAGGGCGGGACCTTCGACCCCCTTCTGGCCGAGGCGCTTGCCTATGCCGACCCGACAACCCTTCAGAACGGACTTCGGACCTTCTGCGACGCCTACGCACGGTGGATCGATACGCAGCGGAAGCGGCTGGAAGACGTGGGGGATGTTGCCCCTGCATTGAAGCATGTTGCCGAGGCGCATCTCATGCAGTGCGACAAGGCTCTGAGTCGCATGCGAGCCTCCGTCGATGAACTCGGCGCGAACCCGCGGCTGCGGAGAGCCTTCCAGCTGGCAAACTTCGCCATGCACCTGCAGCACTCATGGGACAAGTCGAAGAGCCGTCACGGCCCTCTTCGCTGGCGCCCGTTCCAGCTGGGCTTTCTGCTTCTGAGCGCTCCATCGTCGGTGATCCGGGATCACGGGCACCGAGGGGTCATGGACCTGCTCTGGTTCCCGACGGGTGGTGGCAAGACTGAGGCCTATCTGGCGCTGATCGCGTGCGTTGCAGTCTACCGCCGTCTCTCCGACCATGCGGAGGATCACAGCGGCGTATGCGCCCTGATGCGTTACACGCTTCGCCTTCTTACGACCCAACAGTTTGCGCGTTCCGCCGCAATGATCGTGGCACTTGAGGCCATCCGCTCTGGTCGAGTACCGGCTCCCGAGGGACTGCCGCTTCAGGGCGAGGAGCCTTTTTCGATCGGCCTGTGGGTTGGCGGTGACGCTACCCCTAACAAGCGGGCCGCCGCGTACGCTTCCATCGTTCAGCGTTCGCAGGAAGTGGCTTCGCCTAAGCAACTTGCACGTTGTCCTGCCTGCGAGTCGAAGCTGAACTGGTCGATAACAAGCCCGACATCGCCCGTAGAGGCATCGTGCGGGAACCCCGAATGCGCGATGTACGGGATGCTCCCCGTCCATACCGTAGACGAGGATGTCTACGACAATCGACCGACGCTGATCATTGGAACGGCAGACAAGTTCGCGCAGGTGGTCCGTGAAAAGCGAACCAACAGCCTGTTCGCCGTCTCGGAAGGTTCCCCTCCGGACCTGATCATCCAGGACGAGCTGCATCTCATTTCGGGTCCGCTCGGGACAATTGCAGGCATCTACGAGTCAGCATTCGACCTGATGTTCGCCGCGCGCGGACATCGCGCCAAGGTCATCGGCTCGACGGCTACGATCCGCAGGGCGCCGGAACAGGTTCTGGCCCTCTTCGATCGCGAGGCGTTCCAGTTTCCACCACCCGCCATCGACCATGACGACTCGGGGTTTGCCGTACGCGACCGCCGCCCCAGCGCCAAAGGCCGGCGATACCTCGGAGTCACGACAGCGGGCCGATCCGCGAAGTTTACACTGCAGGCGGTGGCGGGCTCCCTGCTTCAGACCGCCTTCGAAGCGTTCAGTGACGATGTCCGCCGGGACGCGTACTGGACACTCGTCGGTTACTTCAACTCCCTTCGGGAATTGGGCGGTGCCCTTGTGCTAATGCAGGATGACGTCACCGACAGTATCGCACTCTATGCGAACGCTCGATCGGAAGGAAAGCGTCCTCTCAGCAATGTCGAAGAGCTCACCTCTCGCCGGACCCAAGAGGAGATCCGCGAGATGCTCGACCTTCTCGATATCAAGGTTGGTGCTCCCGGCGCGGTCGATGCTGTGCTGGCAACGAACATGGTGAGTGTTGGTGTCGATATCTCCCGGCTGGGTCTGATGCTGGTCAACGGGCAGCCAAAGACGATCGCAGAGTATATCCAGTCGACAAGCCGCGTCGGGCGCGGTGACGTGAGCGGTCTCGTCGTATCGGTCCTCAACAACGCCAAGGCAAGGGACCGTTCGCATTTCGAGACGTTCTGCAGCTGGCATCGCACCCTGTACAGGGATGTGGAGGCGACCAGCGTCACACCGTTCGCATCGCGGGCTCGCGACAGGGCGCTGCATGCTGCGCTTGTGGCGGCGGTACGCCATCTGGCTACCGACATGCTCGACTCCCCTCGAATGGAAGACGAGGCGGAAGACGAGGCAATGGATCTGATCGACCTCATAGTCGAGCGCGCAAAACGGATCGATCCGGAAGAGACGGCCGTGCGGGAGGAGCTCGAACGCCGTCTCGACACATGGCGAGCGAGAACGCCGACGGTCTACTGGAGCGACTACAAGGGGGGGAAATCCCTCCTGCAGAGTGCCGAGCGCGCTGCCGCTCGTCGAGCTGCCGGCCGCGATTCCGGCGCCGCCTGGCCCACTCTCAACTCCATGCGGACAGTCGAGGCCGGAACTCCCTTCAGGATGGCTCCAGTACTGAGGGCAAAGGACGATACGCATGAAGAATGAATTGCAGGAGCTGCGGCGAAGCGCGGTCGTTTCTACATTTGGTCCAGGTTCCGTCGTGGATTTCAGAGCAGGCGGAGGAGCGGTCTCTGGCATTGCCGCGGGGCTCGAGGAATGGGATCGCTCGTTCCCCCCGGCCGGGCTGGCGCACCCGCAGGTCATCCGCGAGACGCGCCTCCAGAAGAAGCTCGGCGTCAAGGGCTTCAGAGCGCCCCCTGTGACCTTGGAGCGGGGAAAGGATGACGATCCGGATACCCGCCGTCTTGTTGCCGTGCGCTTCCCGAGGTGGCTGCAGTGCCCCAGCTGCGATGTCATCAAGCCTGAGCGCCGATGGAAGAACGACCCCGGGAAGGCCTACCGCTACTGCCCGACGTGCACCGAAAAGGCACATGGCGACAGCAAGGTTTTCGTCATTCCCGTCCGCTTTGTCATGGCATGCAAGCATGGCCACGTTGACGAGTTTCCTTGGGACTGGTGGGTCGCACACAAGCCGGATTGCTCGGTCGCGAAAAGGGAAAACACGGATCGCCACCCGGGACTTGTCCTGCGGTCCGAGAAGCCGGGCCTCGCAGGGCTGATCCTCAGCTGCCCGAAGTGCCGTGCACGCCGATCGATGGATGGCGTGTTCTCCAAGAAGACGTGGGAACGCGGCCCCAAATGCCGCGGCCACCGACCATGGCTGGCCGATGGCGATGAGAACTGCGGAAAGGAGCAGTACGCCGTTCAGCGAGGGGCCTCGAACCTGTATTTCGCCGTGACGGAGTCTGCGTTGAGCATTCCGCCGTGGTCGGACCGCCTTCAGGAAGTGCTGGGTGACTGGTGGAGCTCCCTGACGAACCTCGACGACCTGTCGAAACTCGAGGAATATATCGGCTTCCTTGCCAAGGGCGATCTTGAGAGCGTTCTAAAGGAACTCGAGATGTCGCCCGCCGAACTGGCGGAAGCGATCCGCGCCCGCCTCACGTCTTACGGACAGCTGCGGACCGATGACCTGAGACCTGCAGAGTATCGGCAATTCGTCACGGAGCCCGGTCGCAGTCGCACGCGCGACATCGACTTCGAGACACGCCGGGAGGTCGTCGGCGCGGAGATTGCTCCATGGATTTCCCGGGTGGTGAGAGCCGTACGACTGAGGGAAGTCAGAGCCATCAAGGGCTTCACCCGCATCAACCCGCCGGGAGATCCCGACTCGCCGGAGGTGGCGCGTCTCTCAAAGGAGCCGCTTGAATGGCTGCCAGCCATCGAGGTCCGCGGCGAAGGCATCTTTCTTGCTCTGAACGAGGAGCGCCTGTCGAAGTGGGAAACGCGAGAAGACGTCGTGGCGCGCGTTTCCGAGTGCGAGGCGCGGCACCAGGCCGACTGGAAGGAACGATACGGAGAAGACGCGAAGCCACCCGAGGCTATCACCCCACGCTACATGCTCTGCCACACCCTCGCGCATACTCTCATGCGTCAGCTTACGCTCGAATGTGGCTACTCCTCTGCGTCACTTCAGGAAAGGATCTATGCCGGGACTGGCGAGGAGCCGATGGCCGGACTTTTGATCTATACCGCGACCCCCGACTCGGATGGGACGCTTGGAGGGCTCGAACGGCAAGGAAAAGCGACGCGCATTGCAGGCATCCTCCAACGTGCAATCGATGCGATCGAATGGTGTTCCTCGGACCCGCTCTGCATCACCGACATGATGGGAGCCGAGAAAAGCTACTCCCATTCAGTATGCCACGCCTGCTGTCTTGCCCCGGAGACATCGTGTGAAGCGTTCAACAGCTTCCTCGACCGTGCGCTCATCACCGGCGACGGGACGGGCTCGGGTCTCGGCTACTTCGAAAAGATGCTTCGGAGAAGCTGATGGCCGTGCTCTGGCCCAAAAGACTTCCTCGTTCGGTCCTGGACGATCCGAGGCGAAAGGCAGAGGTCCGTGTCTACGATCGCCTCGCCGAGGTACTCGACGAGAGCTTCCATGTCTTCTACTCGAGCCCTTGGCTGGGCACCGACAGGCTCGGAAACGAGAAGGATGGCGAATGCGATTTCCTGATCGCACATCCCGAGCACGGCATCCTCGCAATCGAGGTCAAGGGCGGCAGGGAAATCTCGTTCGACCCGAGGGACAGCCAATGGCGCAGCACGGATCATGGCGGGTTCGTCCACAAGATCAAGGATCCTGTTGCACAGGCGCGCAGCGCAAAACATGAGATCCTGAAACGGCTGAATGATTCACCGAGGTGGCCAAGCCGCTTTGTTCATGCTGCTCACGGGGTGATCTTCCCGAGCGCCGGCTCGCCTCCCGGCAATCTCGGCGCAGACCGGCCGACCCGGATTTTCTGCTATTCAAGGCAGTTTCACGATGGGCTTGGCGCGTGGATTGCCGAGCGGCTCAAGGCCGGCCAGCGCCCTGCAAACTGCGAACCGCTGGGTCGTGACGGCATTGCTGCGCTGGAACGCCTTCTCGCGCATCCGTTTACGCTGAGCTTCCGGATTGGGGCCGCGCTGGCTGAAGCCGATACGGAGTTTCGCGTCCTTGAGCCGTCCCAGTACCAGATCCTCGACATGATCGCTGATATCCCGCGGGCACTTGTTCGGGGTGGTGCAGGTACCGGCAAGACGGTTGTAGCGATCGAGGAAGCGCTCAGATCCGCGGCGGCCGGGCAAAAGACCCTCCTGACCTGTCACAGTCGTCCGCTGGCAAGCAACCTCGAACGAAAGCTGAAGAACGTCGAGAACCTCACCGTTTCCGGATTTCACGCCCTGTGCGGGCAGAGCTCACGGCAGGCAGGCATCTCGGCGCCCTCCGGGATCAGCAAAAGGGAACTCTACGAGAGTGCGCTGCCGAATGCTCTCTATCGCGCGATGGAGGCTCAGCCTGCGCTCCGATGGAACACCGTCATCGTCGACGAAGGTCAGGATTTCCGCGACGACTGGTGGATCGCACTGGATGCCTGCCTTTTGCCCGATGGACGTATCCGCGTATTCATGGACAGCAATCAACGGGTCTACGAGAGCGCTGGAGATGGCGTTCGCGATCTGAGCGTGGTTCCGGTTCGCCTTTCCCGCAACCTTAGGAATACGAAGAATATCCACAAGGCTGCATCGGTCCACTATTCGGGACCAGACATCGTCGCGGACGGGCCCGATGGCCTGGAAGTGTCTTGGGTCAGCGCAGAGAGTCCGGATGCGAAGGTCGAGGCGGGGTACCGGGAGCTTCGAAGGCTCGTTCTCAACGAGGAAGTAGCCCCCGGTGACATAGCTGTGCTCGTCAACGGCCCTGTCGCCAAGGCGAGCTTCCTCGAGAGAAGCAGCGGGACCAGCATTCCGCTTACCGATGCCGAAATCATGGCACTCGAGGACGTGGTCGTGGACACTGTACGCCGATTTAAGGGGCTCGAACGATCCGCAATAGTGCTGATCGTCAGCGGCGACGAGATGGACCAACGCGAACTTGCTTATGTCGCTTTCTCAAGGGCGCGGGCATATCTGTGCGTAGTGTCATCGCCAATGGAGGCGAAGTGGTTGTCGGAGGGGTTGTCAGGTGCTTGAGCATCCTGCCCTCAAGCCAGCTCCCTCAGGATCAGCCCTGCAATGTGGCGTGCCAGAAACGGCGGCACGGCGTTCCCGACTTGGACGTACTGCTGGGTCCGGTTGCCCATGAACAGGTAGTCGTCGGGGAATGTCTGAAGTCGCGCAGCTTCGCGCACCGTCAGGCTGCGGCACTGCAGAGGATCCGGATGGATGAAGTAGTGACCATCCTTCGAGATGTGACTCGTGACAGTGGTTGAGGCCTCATTGGCCAGCTGGACCCGGAACCGGTCATTGAACACCCCGCTGTGCCAGTTGCGATGATCCGGGCTTAGCGCCAGTGGAAAATCGGCGGCCTTCGGGCTGTAGCCGCGGACGGCCCCGAACACGGAAGCAAAGAGATAGCGGCCGAGATCCGAAGTCATGTGTCCCCGCGTCTCGTGCTGGGCGACTGCGCAAAGCTCCGGACGCTCAAGCCATTGCAGCAGTTCGTCTCTTGAACTGCCATAGGTCTCAGGAAGACGGGTGTCCTTCCGACAATCCGGAGCCTCCCTCGTCAAGCGCCCTGCTACTGAAGAGAATGCTTTGCGCAGCGGTTCATCGTCCCTCCCGACGTAAATGCTCGCCAGCAGTTTCGCAGCATCGACAACCTCCTGTCGCCAGTCTTCGGCGTTGTCCGCCCCGCGACTGATGCCGCTCCGCAAGTAGGGCATGTTGGAAATGGCGTCACTGACCGTTCGCGTCGGTCCGGGGGCCACGATGCCGGCCTCGGCCGTCTTTCCTGCCAGGTCAGCCCTGATCCCGACGATGATTACCCGGTGACGGCGCTGCGGAACCCCCAACTCTTCGGCGCGTACGACGAAGTCGGAAGGCCGCGTCGCTTCACGCAGGCTGGCCTTCCCATCTTCCACCCGAACTGACCGCAGTTCGTACTGGTGGCCGCGGCTTTTTCCGAGAGATGTGAGGTCATCCATCAGCATCTCGAACACGAGCCGGCTCTCGACCGTCGAGGAGAGCATGCCCTTAACGTTTTCCATCACGAAAGCGGCTGGGCGAAGCCTGTCGAGAACTCTGATGTACTCCCGAAACAGATAGTGTCGCTCATCTTCCTCGGGGATGTAGCCGATCTTACCTCTCGAGCGCGCACGTCCCACGAGGGAGTAGGCTTGACATGGCGGCCCTCCGATCAAGATCGTATCATCGCACTTGGTCTTGAGGTTTTCGATGGCGGCATCGATGACGGTTGCGGCGGCTTCGGTGCCGAGCTCAAGAGCGCGAGCCTCATCGACGGCGAGCTGCCACGCAGAAGCATCGACTTCCCGCCAGTCCGGTTGGGGCAACTTACCCGCGTGAAAATCGACGTACTGTCGAGGCAAGCCTCCATGATGCGCCCGATACTCGCGCACAAAGGCACGTAGCGTCAGGGTTCGGTGTGCAGCGGCCTCCTTCTCGACCGAGATACCGATCCGGAACGGCGCATGGCCGTCCTCCACCAGGGACGCAAATCCCTCGCCAAGTCCGCCCGGTCCGGCGAACAGGTCAACAACGCCGAAAGTAGGAGGCAAGCTTGGCACCCTGACGAATTTCATTCAGGCGATGTATACCAGGTCCAGTGACGAAGACCAGGATGCATATGACAGACATTGTGGATCAGAAGACCCGCTCCCTGTCAACGGCGGAGCAAAATCCGGCCACCGGGCGGCGCAAAAGTCGGCCACTTCGGATTTGGGCGTGACGTGTGCCAGTGGGCTGCGGCCGGGCA
>NZ_FOXA01000003.1 GCF_900115595.1 Tranquillimonas alkanivorans | reverse complement strand
TGCCATGCCACCGGATCGAGGCCCTCGGGCCTCTCCAGCCCGGCCGGCAGGATAACATCTGCGCCCGCGTCGGCCTCGTCCGCCTCGGCGTTCATTTCCGACGGCGCGGAGGCGGGCTCCACGACCTGGCCCGCCGGAGGCGCGTGCTGCGGCGCCGGCGCAGCGTCGGAGCGCGGCCGCGCAGGCTCCGCCGAAGCCGGACGAGCCACCGGGCCGGGCTCCGTCCCGGAGACCTCGGGGGCGGACGGGGCCGGGGCGGCTGCCTGGGCGCCCGCGGGCTCGGCCGCGGCGGCGACCACGGCGGAGCGCGGTTCCTCGCTGGCGGACAGGACCGGGGCGGCTGCCTGGGCCGTAGCGGCGAGCGCGAAGCCGGCCGGGGCGACCTCGGGGGTCACGCGGTGGACCGGCATGGGGTCCAGCGCGGCGCCCTCGGCGCGCAGGGCGGCGCGGAAGAACCGGCTCGGCCCGCCGTAGAAGCCCCGGTCGCGCCGGGCCCGCTCCGCGCTGACATCGATCAGCACCCTCGTCGCCTCGATCGCCAGCCACTGCCAGTCCGGGTCGCTCTCGTCGAGGGCGATGCCGAGCAGCTCGGCCACGCAGCGCAGCGGCTGGCGCGCCACCTCGCGGTCGCGCAGCTCGATGGCCCGGCGCAGGGTTTCCTGCAGCGCGGCCTCGCGCTGCTGCTCGTGCGCCGCGGCCTCCGGGCAGCGGCGCGGCGCCATGGCGCGGACGCGCTCGAAGGCGTCGATCTCGAACCGGACGAGTTCGGTCAGGAGTCGGTCCGCGATTTCGGGCGCGATCGGCATCGTCTTCTCCGTCATGGCGGCGAAGATCCGGTCGCTGAGCGCCGTCAGGCGGCGGGCCAGTATCCTCGCGTCTGGCGAGGACGTGGAGCCGAGCGAAAAACAGCGGAAAATTTTTTTCGAACTTTTTTCCGCCCCTGCCGGACGCGGCAGGCGGCGGCGCCAGTAGAAGCCGGAGCGGCGAAGCTCGAGATGCGGTTGGGTCCGATTCCGGGGCACGCGGAGTCCCTCCTGTGCACGCGTTTGTGCATCGCCGGGTGCACCGAGATGTGCACCTCGTCCGCGAGCATCGCGCCGGGGTCCGGAAAGCCCCGTGTTTTCAGGAGGTTGGGAAGATTTTGGCTCCGGCGGCAGGGATCGAACCTGCGACCAATTGATTAACAGTCAACTGCTCTACCGCTGAGCTACGCCGGAACACGGGGCGTCCTATAACAATGGTGTTCGGGGGCGTCCAGAGGGGTTCGGCAGAAAAATTCAGCTTCTTTCGAAAAACGCGCCGGGCGACAGCTCGGGGCGCGCTTGGACCTCCTCGCGCATCGCAAGGTCGACCAGGTGGGCGAAGACGTTTCGCTCGGCCGCGGGCCACAGCGACGGCGGCGTTCCGGCGTAGATGCGGCGCGTGAGCGTGGCACAATCGGCCGCACCGTCCGCGAGGGCCGAGAGGATCTCCCTCTCCCGCCCGCGGCGATGTTCCAGCAGCCAGTCGAGCCGGTCGGCCGGCGCGGCGACAGGAGCACCGTGCCCGGGGTGGAAGACCCGCCACGGGAAGCGCGCCAGCCGCTCACAGGAGGACATGAAGTCGCTCACGTCCCCGTCCGGTGGCGAGACAAGGGACGAGGCCCAGCCCATCACCAGGTCTCCGCTGAACAGCACGTCGTCCCATGCGAAGCACATGTGGTTGCCCATGTGCCCCGGCGTATGGAGCGCGCGAAGGCGCCAGCCGTCGCCCGCCACCTCTTCTTCGTCCGCCAGCTCCCGGTCGGGGCGGAAGCCCTCGTCCACCCCCTCGCCCCCGCCCGCCAGCTCCGCATCGGCGAGCCGACGCATGATGGCGGAGCGGCCGGCGCGGGCATCGCCGAAGGCCAGCACCTCGGCCCCCGTCGCCTCGGCCAGCGGGCGGGCGAGCGGGGCGTGGTCCAGGTGGGCGTGGGTGACGAGGATGCAGCGCACGCGCGCCCCGCCGATGGCCGCCAGCAACGCATCGAGATGCCGGGCATCGGCCGGGCCGGGATCGATCACTGCCAGCTCGTCCTCGCCCACAAGATAGGTGTTCGTGCCGCGATAGGTCATCGGTGACGGATTGGGCGCGAGGACG
Organism: Tranquillimonas alkanivorans; assembly: GCF_900115595.1. Taxonomy (GTDB): domain Bacteria; phylum Pseudomonadota; class Alphaproteobacteria; order Rhodobacterales; family Rhodobacteraceae; genus Tranquillimonas; species Tranquillimonas alkanivorans. The sequence goes on along the minus strand of NZ_FOXA01000003.1, from coordinate 286,349 downwards.
CGGCGCAGGCCGGCTGCCAGCGTCTCGGCCCTGCCGCGCACCGGATCGAAGGTCTGGTCCATGTTCCGCTTCCTCATCGCCCGCGCTCCGGGCTAGGGATAGCGCATGACCTTCCGATGGCTCAAACGCTACATGCCGCGGTCGCTCTATGCCCGCGGCGCGCTCATCCTGCTCGTGCCGGTGTTGACGATCCAGCTCGTCGTCTCGGTCGTCTTCATCCAGCGCCATTTCGAGGGCGTGACCGAGCAGATGAGCCGCAACGTCATCCTCGAGCTCGGCTACCTGCTGGACCTCGCCGCGGCGGCACCGGACGCGGCCGCTGCGCGCGCGCGGGTCGGTTTCGCGGCGGAGGCGCTGGCGCTCGACATCGATCTGCCCGCGGACATAGGCGACCCGCAGGACGAGCGCCTGTTCTACGACCTCTCGGGACGCGTGGTCACGTCCGAACTGCGCGCCGCCCTGCCGGTCGCGGCCGTGGACCTGTCGGACATCCGCCGCGTCGCGATCACGCTCGCCACGCCCCACGGGCCGATGGAGGTGTCATTTCGCCGCTCACGCGTTTCGGCGTCGAACCCGCACCAGCTTCTGGTGCTGATGGTGGTCGTCAGCCTGTTAATGACGCTGGTCGCCTATGCCTTTCTGCGCAACCAGCTCCGGCCCATCGCCCGGCTCGCCGCGGCGGCCGAGGCGTTCGGCAAGGGCCGCATCCTGCCCTACCGCCCCGGCGGCGCGACCGAGGTCCGCTCGGCCGGCAGCGCGTTCCTCGACATGCGCAACCGGATCGAACGGCAGACGCAGCAGCGCACGCTGATGCTTTCTGGCGTGAGCCACGACCTGCGCACGCCGCTCACCCGGATGAAGCTGGAACTGTCGATGCTCGAGGACGGCCCCGAGTCCGAGGCCCTGCGCCAGGACGTCAACGACATGGAAAAGATGCTCGACACCTTCCTCGACTTCGCGCGGCTCGAAGCGCTCGACGACGCGGTCGAGACCGACCCCCTCGCGCTCGCCCGCGAGCTGGTGGAAAAGAGCCGCCGGGCCGGCCAGCCGGTCGAGCTGGGAACGGCCGAGGGCGACGGCACCGCCATGCTGCGCCCGCTGGCGATCGAGCGTGCACTCGACAACCTCGTGACCAACGCGGTGCGCCACGGCACCCGCGCCCGCGTCTCCTGCACGCTCAGCGGCCGCGCCGTGCGCTTCTCGGTCGAGGATGACGGCTCGGGCATCCCGGCCGAGGCACGGGACGAGGCGATGAAGCCGTTCCAGCGCCTCGACGCGGCGCGCAACCAGAACCGCGGGGGCGGCGTCGGCCTGGGGCTGGCCATCGCCGCCGATATCGCCCGCCAGCACGGCGGGGCGCTGCGCCTGGGGGAAAGCGAAATGGGCGGACTACGCGCCGACCTCGTGCTGGCGCGCTAGCGCAGGCGGGCCGCCCCTGCCCCGCTTTCAGCCGCGAAAACCGGTCGCGACCACGAACTTCTCGGAGCTGTCCTGCCGGCTCGCCGGCGGCTTGACGTTGGCGACCTTGGTGAACTTCTGCTTCAGAAGCTTCTGCAGATCGCCCTCGGCCCCGCCGGCCAGCACCTTGGCCACGAAGGTGCCACCCTCCTCCAGCACGTCGAAGGCCAGCTCCGCTGCGGCCTCGCAGAGCGCGATGATGCGCAGGTGGTCTGTCTGCTTGTGCCCAGAGGCCGAGGCCGCCATGTCCGACATCACCACGTCGGCCGGCCCGCCCAGCCACGCCTTCACCTTCTCGTCCGCGCCATCGTCCATGAAGTCGAGCTGGTGCAGTTCGGCCCCCGCGATCGGCTCGACCTCCTGCAGGTCCACGCCCAGCACGGTGCCCACAGCCTTGCCCTGTTTCTCGCCCAGCGCGTTGACCCGCTGCACGGCCACCTGGCTCCATCCGCCCGGGGCGCAGCCCAGGTCCACGACCCGCGCGCCCGGCACGAGGAAACGGTACTTGTCGTCCAGTTCCAGGATCTTGAACGCCGCGCGCCCGCGATAGCCCTCGGCCTTCGCGCGCCGCACGTAAGGGTCGTTGAGTTGCCGCTCCAGCCACCGGGTCGAGGACAGCTTGCGCCCCCGCGCCGTCTTCACCTTCACCGTCAGGTCGCGCTGCCCGCGTCCGCTCGTCTTCTTCGTCATGCCATTCCGGGCGCGCCGCCGGTACACCGGTGCGCCCCCGCCCTCATCTTCGGTCCAGAAATATCCCCGCCGGAGGCAGGCCCGGAACGGGCCTTTCCGAATTTTCGCAGAAAATTCGCCCCCCGCCAGGGAAGGTCAATAGGGCCCGTCCTCAAGCACCCCGTCCGCCGACATCTGTGCATAGAGCAGCCCCTCGCGCAGGCCCCGGTCCGCGACCGACAGCCGGTCGGTCGGCCAGACCCGCAAGAGCGCCTGCAGGATCGCCGCACCCGACATGATCAGCGCGTGGCGGTCGCGGCCGATGCGCGGATCGTTGCGCCGCCCCTCGGGGCCCAGCGACAGGTAGTCGCGGATCACCTTGTCGATCTGCTCGGACGTCATGCGCAGCCCGTCCACCCGGTTGCGGTCGTACCGCTTCAGGCCCAGGTGGCTGGCCGCGACGGTGGTGACGGTGCCGGAGGTCCCGATGATCTGGAAGCCGTCCTTCGCCTGCTCCGAGGCATAGGGCGCGAATTCCGCCAGGTTCTCCTCGAAGAACCACGACATCAGCGCGAAGCGGGCCGCATCGTTCTCGACGTCGTTGAACTGGTCGCGCAGCGTGGCCACGCCCAGCGGGACCGAGATCCAGTCCACCACCCGCGCCGCGGGAAATGGCGAGCCGTCGGCGGGCTTAAAGCCCGCGTGCAGCCGCATGATCGCCTTGGGCCGCTCGACCTTGGGCACGCGCGTCAGGTCGATCCAGACCAGTTCGGTCGAGCCGCCGCCGATATCGACGACCAGAAGCTGCTCGGTCTTCGTGGACACCAGCGGCGCGCACGAGATCACGGCCAGCCGCGCCTCTTCCTCGGGCTGGATGATCTCGAGCTTCAGGCCGGTCTCGCGCTCGACAAAGCGCATGAAGTCGCGGGCGTTCGAGGCCCGGCGGCACGCTTCCGTCGCCACCAGCCGCATGCGCCGCACGTCGTGCTTGCGCAGCTTCTTGCGGCAGATGCGCAGGGCCTGCACTGTGCGCGCCATCGAGCCGCGCGACAGGCGGCCGGACGCCTCCAGCCCGATGCCGAGCTGGACGGATTTAGAGAAGCTGTCGACGACGTGAAACTGGTTACCCTTGGGCTGGGCAATCAGCATGCGACAGCTGTTCGTACCCAGATCCAGCGCGGCATAAAGCTCGGCGGGATCGGGCGTCGGTGGCGCGAGCGGCTCGACCGGTTTCGGGAACGCGCCCGCACCGACGGGACGCTTGGGCGCCATAGGATCGCCCTCCAACATGTGTTGCCCCGACACTACGGGGCCGCGCCCGCCCGTGCAAGCGCCGCGGGCGGCGCGGCTCATAATGATCCTGAGCCGAATTCGCATGGCGCGCCCTTCCCAGCGTCCGGGCCGATGGCCTAGAACCGGCGGTGCCGCGCGTCGCTCGCCGCGCGGCAAGTGTCGAAATCCGGCGCAGAGCGCCCGCCCGCAACGCGTATCAGGGGCGAAAGGAGGAATCGGTTCATGCCCGACGTCACAATCGTCTACTGGCGCGACATCCCGGCCCAGGTCATCGTGGGCAAGGGCCGTCGCGGCGCGAAGAAGCCGCTCTCCGAGCGCTTCGAGCAGGCGATCGACCGGGCGGCGATGAAGGTGGGCGCGCGCGAAACCGACGCCTACCTCGCCGAGTGGCGCAAGGCCGATCCCTACCTCGTCGAGGGCGACCAGGCAGACGTCGCCGCGGCCGAGGCCGCGCGGCTCGAGGCCGAGTACGACCAGGCGCGTCTCAAGGCCCTGATCGCGAACGACGGATGGAATTGACACCCCGCCGCATATGGGAGGCGAGCATGGCGCTGTTGAACTTCAGGAAGAAGGACGCGGCCGGACCGACGGTCACGCCCGCGATGGAGCGTTTCCTCGACGGCTTCTCGATCGAGGTGATGCCGCGCACGGCCGAGAAGATCGACGACTTCCGCGCCCTCCTGCCCGCCGGCACCCGCGTCTATATCGCCCATATCGAGGGCACGACGATCGAGGACATGGTCGCCACCGCCAGGCGGCTGGCGAACGACGGCTTCGCGGTGATGCCGCACTTCCCCGCGCGCATCATCCGCGACGAGGCGATGCTGGCCGACTGGATCGCCCGTTATCAGGGCGAGGCCGGCGTCGATCAGGCGCTGGTATTGGCCGGCGGCCTGGCCGCGCCCACGGGCGACTATCACTGCTCGATGCAGCTTCTCGAAAGCGGCCTGTTCGACAAGGCGGGCTTCAGGCGCCTGCACGTCGCCGGCCACCCCGAGGGCAACCGCGACATCGATCCCGACGGATCGGACCGCAACGTGAGCGAGGCGCTGCGCTGGAAGCAGTCCTTCGCCGAGCGCACCGACGCCACCGTCGCGCTCGCGACGCAGTTCTGCTTCGACGCCGCCCCGGTCATCGACTGGGCCGATCGCCTGAAGGCCGGAGGGATCGACTTGCCCATCCACATCGGCATCGCGGGTCCCGCCAAGCTTCAGACCCTGATCAAGTTCGCGGTCGCCTGCGGCGTCGGGCCTTCGGTCAAGGTGCTGCAGAAGCGGGCGATGGACGTCTCGAAGCTCCTGCTCCCCTACGAGCCGACCGACGTCGTCGCTGCGCTCGCCCGCCACAAGGCGGCGCATCCCGACTTCAACATCGAACAAGTCCATTTCTTCCCCCTCGGCGGCATCAAGGCCACGGCCGAGTGGGCCCGGACCCACGGCGGTGCGGCCGCGCAGCCGGCCGCCGCCACCGCGTAAGGAGACCAAGTGCCAGCCCTTCTCTTCGACCTCGACGGAACGCTTCTGCACTCCGACCCGCTGCACGCGAAGATCTTTCAGGAGATCTTCGCCGCCCGCGGGCAGGAGATCGACGAGGCGTTCTATACCGCCAACATCCACGGCCGGGAGAATGCCGACATCTTCGGCGAGTTCTTCCCGGACGAGGACGCGGCGCGTCTGTCGGACGAGAAGGAGGCGACGTTCCGCGACCGTCTCGGCCGCCGCGAGCCGACACCGGGCACGACCGCCCTGCTCGACCGCGCCCACCGCGCCGGCTGGGGCATTGCGCTGGTGACCAACGCGCCGCGATTGAACGCCCACGCCATGCTCGACGCCATCGGCCTGGTCGAACGCTTCGGCACCATCGTCGTGGGCGAGGAGTGCGAGCGCGGCAAGCCCCATCCCGCACCGTACCGCGCGGCGATGGAGGCGCTCGGCGTCGCCTCGCGCGACTCCGTCGCATTCGAGGATAGCCGCTCCGGCGTCGCCTCGGCGCGTGCCGCAGGCGTCTTCACCGTGGGCCTGCGCTCCAGCCTGACCCACGACCAGCTTTGCGCCGCCGGCGCCGACACCACCATCGCAGATTTCACCGACACCGCGCTCGACCGCATCCTCGGGCGCCTGGAAGGAGCCACCGCATGACCCGCACCGTCGTCGAGTCCCGGACCAAGACCGTCACCATCGGCTTCGACGAGCCGTTTTGCGTGATCGGCGAGCGCATCAACCCGACGGGCCGCAAGAAGCTCGCCGCCGAGCTCGAGGCCGGGGACTTCTCGACGGTCGAGAAGGACGCGCTCGAACAGGTGGCCTGCGGGGCGATGGTCCTCGATGTGAACGCGGGCGTCGTCTACAACTCGAACCCCAATCCCAACGAGACCGAGCCGCCGCTGATGCGCAAGATGATCGAGCTGGTGCAGGGGCTGGTGGACGTGCCGCTCTGCATCGACAGCTCGGTGCCCGGCGCGCTCGAGGCGGGGCTGGCGGCGGCCGAGGGTCGTCCGCTGCTGAACTCCGTCACCGGCGAGGAAGAGCGGCTGGAGCTCGTCCTGCCGCTGGTCAAGAAGTACAACGTGCCGGTCGTGGCGATCTCGAACGACGACACCGGCATTTCCGAGGACCCGGATGTCCGCTTCGCCGTCGCCAGGAAGATCGTCGAGCGCGCGGCCGATTACGGCATACCCGCGCACGACATCGTGGTGGACCCGCTGGTGATGCCGGTGGGCGCGATGGCCACGGCCGGGCGACAGGTGTTCACCCTGGTCCGCCGCCTGCGCGACGAGCTGGGCGTGAACACGACCTGCGGCGCCTCGAACATCTCATTCGGCCTGCCCCACCGTCACGGAATCAACGCGGCCTTCCTGCCCATGGCCATCGGCGCGGGCATGACGTCGGCCATCATGAACCCCGTCCGTCCGGTCGAGATGGAGGCGATCCGCGCCGCCAACTTTCTGATGAACCACGATGACAACGGCTATGAGTGGATCAAGTTCTCGCGCATCCTCGACGCGGTCGACGCGGGCGAGAGCTATCCCGAGGCTTCGAAGGCCTCCATGGCCGCCGGCGGCCAGCGCGGCGGGCGGCGTCGGCGGCGCGCGGGTTAAGCCGATCTTTACGACGGCGCGCCGATCCTGGGCCCATGCGGTCCGAACACCCAGCCCAGGCGGAGCGATGGATCGCGCAGGTCTTCTCGGCCCGCGCGGCCCGCTCAGGCGGCGTCGTCCGCCGCTCCCGCGCCTGGGTGGCGCGGGAGGTCGGGCAGGAGCGGTTCGAGGCCGAGGTCCGGCGCCGCGGTTTTCACCTGATCGAGGCGGGCACGCAGCTCATCGTGATCTGCCACCCCGCGCCCATCCGCATCCTGTTCTGAAGAGAACCGCTCGCACCCGAATTTTCGTCGAAAATTCGGGCATGCAAATTTTCGACGAAAATTTGCTAGCGATTTTGCACACCACTGGACGCATCCAATGACCGCCGATCCGCTCGTCATCTTCACCCCTTCCGGCAAGCGCGGCCGCTTTCCGGTCGGCACGCCCGTTCTGACCGCGGCGCGCCAGCTCGGCGTTGACCTCGACAGCGTGTGCGGCGGGCGGGGCATCTGTTCGAAATGCCAGGTCACCCCCGGCTACGGCTCGTTCCCGAAGCACGGCGTCACCGTGGCCCCCGACGCGCTGTCCGGGTGGAACGCGGTCGAGGAGCGCTATGACCAGAAGCGCGGACTGAAAGAGGGCCGGCGGCTGGGCTGCCAGGCCACGGTACAGCGCGACGTGGTGATCGACGTGCCGCCCGAAAGCCAGGTCCACAAACAGGTCGTGCGCAAGGCCGCCACCGCGCACGAGATGGTCATGGACCCGGCCACGCGGCTCTACTACATCGAGGTGGCCGAGCCCGACATGCACGAACCCTCGGGCGACCTGCAACGGCTGGAACGCGCCCTGCGCGAGCAATGGCAGGTCGAGGGGGTCGAGGCGCCCCTGCCCGTCCTGTCCAAGCTTCAGCCCGCACTGCGCAAGGGCGACTGGAAGGTGACCGTCGCGCTTTACAAGGACCATCGCGACGCCCGCGCACGGCTGATCGACGTCTGGCCAGGCTTCTTCGAGGGGCGACTTTACGGCCTTGCCGTCGACGTGGGCTCGACCACCGTGGCCGCCCACCTGACGGACCTGCGCAACGGGCAGGTGCTGGCCTCCGCCGGCGTGATGAACCCGCAGATCCGGTTCGGCGAGGACCTGATGAGCCGGGTGTCCTACTCGATGATGAACCCCGGCGGCGACGCTGAGATGACGGCGGCGGTGCGCGCGGCGCTGAACGGGCTGGGCACCGAGCTCGCGGCCGAGGCAGAGATCGAGCCGCGCGCGATCGTCGAGACGGTGTTCGTCTGCAACCCGGTGATGCACCACCTGCTGCTGGGCCTGGACCCGGTCGAACTGGGACAGGCCCCCTTCGCTTTGGCAACCTCGGAATCCCTGTCCCTCGCCGCCGCCGAGCTGGACCTGACGGCCGTCAACCCGGCGGCCCGCGCCTATATCCTGCCCTGCATCGCCGGTCATGTCGGTGCGGACGCGGCGGCCGTGGCGCTGTCGGAACAGCCGGGCAGGTCCGAGGAACTCGTGCTGATCGTCGATGTCGGCACCAACGCCGAGATCATCCTCGGCGACACCAGCCGCGTGCTCGCCTGTTCCTCCCCCACCGGCCCGGCCTTCGAGGGCGCCCAGATCTCCAGCGGCCAGCGCGCCGCGCCCGGGGCCATCGAGAAGGTCGAGATCGACCCCAAGACCATGGAGCCGCGTTTCCGCGTCATCGGGTGCGATGCCTGGTCGGACGATCCCGACTTCGCCACCCTCGCCGGCGTCTCGGGCGTCACCGGCATCTGCGGCTCGGGCATCATCGAGGCCGTGGCCGAAATGCGTGCGGCCGGGATCGTGGACCCAAGCGGGCTGATCGGCTCGGCCGAGCAGACCGGCACGCCGCGCTGCATCGCCGAGGGGCGCACCCACGCCTATGTCCTTCACGACGCGACGGCAAAGGGCGGCCCGCTGATCACCGTCACGCAGGGCGACATCCGGGCGATTCAGCTGGCGAAATCCGCGCTCTATGCCGGTGCGCGGCTGCTGATGGACGAGAGGGGCGTCGACCGCGTTGACCGCATCGTTCTGGCCGGCGCCTTCGGGGCGCATATCTCGCCCAAGCACGCGATGATCCTGGGCATGATCCCCGACGCGCCGCTCGACAAGGTGAGGAGCGCGGGCAACGCCGCCGGCACCGGTGCGCGCATCGCGCTCTGCAACGTCGCCGCGCGGGCCGAGATCGAGGAGACGGTGCGCAAGATCACAAAGGTCGAGACCGCCATCGAGCCGCGCTTCCAGGAGCACTTCGTCGCCGCCAACGCCCTGCCCCATGCGAGCGACGCGTTTCCGGAGCTGTCGAAGGTCGTGACCCTGCCCGACGTGGCATTCAACACCGGTGGCGATCGCGAAGGCGGACGCCGCAGGCGCCGGCGCGGCTGACGCGGCGCAAGGCCGCGCAGGCGGCGCTTTCCCAGCTTGACGAAGGTGCCGCACGCGGCTTACTTACGGCCCTGTCGCGGGTGTAGCTCAATGGTAGAGCAGCAGCTTCCCAAGCTGACGACGAGGGTTCGATTCCCTTCACCCGCTCCAGCCGCCATGGACACGTGCAGAATCGCCGGGCTCAGGTGTCCCGGGGATCCTCCGCGTCGGGCGCAACCACCCTCAGATAGTCGCGTACCTCGAGCCAACCGCTCGGGAACCGGCGCAACGCCTCTATGCGGGGCTCGTCAGGCATCAGCACGCACGGCATCCCGGTCTCCCAGTTTCCGGGCACGCCCACGGCGTGACGATCGAGCATCTGCAGCGCGTCGAGCACGCGCAGAAGTTCGCCGGTGCTGCGCCCCACGCCATGCGGGTATTCGAATAGCATCCGGACCCCGTGGTCCGGGTCAATGATGTAGGTGCGGCGCACGGGCCGTCCCCCGCCGTCATGACAGGAAACGCCGCAGGACCGGGCGAGCTCGCCCTCCGGGTCGCTGATGATCGGATACGTCAGGGGCGTGCAATAGATCGCGGCGATATCCTCGACCCAACGCGCCTCGTCCTCGAGACTGGAATTGGTGAGGCCCAGAAGCCGGACACCCCGCTCGACCAGCTTGGGCTGGATGTAACCGAAATCGGCGACCTCGGTCGTGCAGACAGGCGTGAACGCGCAGGGATGTGTGAACAAGACGACCCAGTTCCCGGCCGACCACTCCCTGTAGCGAATGCTGCCCTGCGTTGTCTGTGCGGTGAAGTCCGGCAGCGTGTCTCCGATCCTCAGCGCGCGCGTCACGTCCTGCCCGGCGGCCACGATCTCGTCTCCTGTTCCAACCCTTCGCAGAGAGAGGTGACGATTGCGGCAGAACCGGGGCAGGCAATTACGGATGAGGAGCGGTTTCCGGTTCGAAAGGCTAGCCCCGCCCGTCAACGGCACGCGACGCGATCAGGCGCCGCTGCGGCCCGCTTCGTCCTCACCGCCGAAGGCTGCCTGGAACTCGCGCACGAGGTCCTCGCGCCGCTCCGCCGCACGACCCGAGAAGTGGAACGGCACCGCCTGGCGAGCCCCCGCCTCTCGCGCGATCTTGCCAGCCGCTTGAGCTGTGAGGTGGCGGGTCGCGGTGGCGGCCTCGATGTCGGCGGCAAGGAACGGGGCCTCGATGTAGAGAAGGTCGACGCCGTTGGCGACCGCGCGGATGCGGGCGCGGTTGCCGGGCGTGTTGGCGGCGTCGGTGACGTAGGCCACCGCCTGTCCCGGCGCCTCGCGCAGAACCTCTTCGCGCAACTCGCCCAGCGTAACCTCACCCACGCCGGGCACGGCGATACGCTCGCCGTCGGGCCGCCCTTGCCGCACCGCCGCCTTCGCGTCGTTCAACCACGGCCCCACCGGCAGCCCACGCGCGTCGAGTGCCATGCGGCGGACGTTCACGCGCACCCGTTCGCGCAGCGCAAAGGCCAGCGACGGCGTGCCGTGGTCAAGCGCGGCGGAGGCGATCAGGAAACCGGCTTCCTCGTGCGCAACGCCCGCGTCGAACGGCGGCGAGGCCACGTCGCGGCGGGCGAAGGCTTCGCGCGCGCGGAACTCGGCCGCGCGAGTGACGCGGGTGCCGTCGAACTCGAAAACGTGCAGGCGGAAGTCGACCGAGGACGGGCCGAGCAGGTTCCAGGTCACCCCGCCCAGACGGTGCGCGATCCGGTCCACGAACTCCGGCGGGCCCGTGAGCGACAGCGGCGCGGTGCGGTGCAGGCAGGTTCGCAGCAGGCGGTCGAAGCCGGCCATGTGGTCCAGGTGCGCGTGCGACACGAAGACGTGGCTGACCCGCATCAACTCGCGCCCCGCCATGGGCGCAAGGTCGCCGAGGTCGAACAGAAGCGCGCGCCGCGCGAAGCGCACGTCGAGGTAGAGGCCGGGATCCCCGAATGGGTCGTTCACCAGCCGCGGCTGCACCAGGTGGCTCATGTCCGCTCAACGGCGGGTGCGGCGCAAGGTTCGATCGTCGTAACGAAAACCGCCGCGCGTCGGGTGACGCGCGGCGGCTGGTAGATCAGCGTTCGAGACGCGATCAGAAGTGGAAGCTGACGTCCGCCTCGACGGTCGTGGCTTCGGCGTCGAAGCCGCGATCGTCGAAGTCGTCGAAGCGGTGGTAGTAGACGCCGCCGCCGACGCTGATGTTTTCGCGAACCTTGTAGTCCACGCCCAGGCCGGCGGTCCAGCCGGTGTCGCTCACGTCGTCGCCGTCGAACTCGGCCGAGGCGTGCGCGGCGCCGAGGGTGCCGTAGATAAGCGTCCGGCCGGCGTCGTAGCCGCCCTTGAACTGCAGGCGCGCGATGCTGTCCAGCGTGCCTTCCTCGACGACCGTGTCGTCATCGTCGTCGTCGCCGATGTTCGCGGCGTTCCAGACGGCTTCACCGCCCGCGACCCAGCGACCGAAGTCCCAGAGGTAACCGGCGTGGACACCGCCGACGACGCCGCCGTCGTTGATTTCGAAATCGCCGGCTTCCAGGTCGTCATCCGCGATGTCGAGCGCCGCGTCACCGTAGCCGAGCTGAAGACCGGCATAGCCACCGGTCCAGTCCGAAACGGGCGCGACCGACACGACGGGCGCGGGAACGACCGGCTCGGCCGGGGCGGGGGTGAGGCCGCCGGCGAAGGCCGGGGCGGAAACGCTGACCGCAGCGGCGGTGAGCAGGAACTTCTTCATGGTAGTCTCCTTGAATCCATTGCGAGGCAATCCGGGTCGGCTGGATCCCAGTGCCGACACCGCTGGCTTCGCATTCCTACTACGCATGAGGAAGCCACGGGTTTCGTGCCAAAGTGCAATAAGCGCTCTTGCGCGCAGGGTGACCTGACGTCGGCGGCAAGCCGCTCAGCCTGTTGCTTTTTCGTCGAGAACCAGCCACTCCTCTTCCGCCTCCGACAGCGCGGACTGGCGCGCGGACAGCGCCTCGGTCGCTTTCTGGAACTTCACTGGCTCCCGCGTGAACAGGTCCGGGTCCGAAAGAAGCGATTCGAGCTTGGCGATCTCGGCCTCGAGCCGCTCGATAACGGAGGGAAGCTCCTTCAGGCGGTGTGCCTCGGTGAAACTGAGTCGCGGCTTCTGCTCCGCCGGCTCCGGCTTCCGGGCGGTCTTTTGCGGTTTCTTTTCCGCCCCTTGCGCGCGGGGCGCGGGTGCGGCGGAAAGCGCCCCCTCCCCCCGCTGCGAGACGTAGTCGCTCCACCCGCCGGCATAGACGGTGGCCTGGCCGTCGCCCTCCATCGCCACTGTTGTCGTGGCAACACGGTCAAGGAAATCGCGATCGTGACTGACCAGAAGGACAGTTCCGTCGTAGTCGTCCAGAAGTTCCTGAAGCAGATCCAGCGTCTCGAGATCCAGGTCGTTCGTCGGCTCGTCGAGCACCAGCAGGTTCGACTCCTTGGCCATGATCTTGGCCAGCAGCAGCCGCGCCTTTTCGCCGCCCGACAGGGACCGGACCGGCGCACGCGCCTGCGCGTCCGAGAACAGGAAGTCCTTGAGATAACCCACCACGTGCCGCGGCTGGCCGCGCACCATCACCTGGTCTGCCTGCCCCGACACGCGCATGTCCTTGTCACCGGTCAGCGACTCCCACAGCGACATGTCCGGCGAAAGCTGCGCGCGGTTCTGGTCGAACACCGCCATTTCGAGGTTCGTGCCGTGGATCACCTCGCCCGTGTCGGGCTCCAGTTCCCCGGTCAGCATCTTCAGAAGCGTCGTCTTGCCCACGCCGTTGGGCCCGACGAAGGCCACCCGGTCGCCGCGCAAGACGCGCAAGTCGAAGGGGCGCAGGATCGTGTCGTCGCCGAAGGTCTTCGAGATGCCGCGCGCCTCGATCACCTTCTTCCCGCTCTTGGGGCCGGACTCGAGCGCCATGTCCGCCGCGCCCTGCCGCTTGATCATTCCGGCGCGGTCGGCCCGCAGCTGTTGCAGCGCGCGCACCCGACCCTGGTTGCGCTTGCGGCGGGCGCTGATGCCTTCGACCGCCCACCGCGCCTCGGCCTTGATCTTGCGGTCGAGCTTGTGGCGGGCAATGTCTTCTTCCTCCCACACCTTGTCTCGCCAGGCCTCGAAGGACTCGAAGCCCTCCTCCTGCCGCCGCACCGCGCCTCGGTCGATCCACAGCGTCGCGCGGGTGAGATTGCGCAGGAACGTGCGGTCGTGCGAGATCAGCACGAAGGCCGTCCTCGTCGCCTTGAGCTGTTCTTCCAGCCAGGCGATCGCGCGGATGTCGAGGTGGTTGGTCGGCTCGTCCAGCAGCATCAGCTCGGGCGCCTCGGCCAGAAGCTTGGCCAGCGCCGCGCGCCGCCGCTCCCCGCCCGAGGCGGTGGAGACGTCGCCGGCGGGGTCGAAGGACAGCCCTTCGGCCACCATCTCGACCTTGTATTCCTCGCCCACGTCCAGCCCAGAGGCCGCGAAGTCGCCCAGCGTGGCGAAGCGGCCCATCGCCGGGTCCTGCTCCATGTAGCCGACGGTTATGCCGGGCGGCACGACGCGCGTGCCGCTGTCGGGCTCCACGAGGCCGGCCATCACCTTCATCAGCGTGGACTTGCCCGAGCCGTTGCGCCCGACGAGAGCGACGCGGTCGCCCTCCTGCACGACGGCGTCGAGGCCTGAGAAAACGGGATCGCCGCCGAAGGTCAGCGAGATGTCGGAAAGCTGGAGAAGCGGTGCACGTGCCATGCGCCGCAGCTATAGCCGGCCATGAACGCCGTCAACGTCCGGCAGCGGGTTTGCAAACTCCAGAACGGGGTTTGCAAACTCCGCCTGTCACGCCGTCCGCAGGGGCGAAAGCGCGGCGATGTGCTCGGGCCCCAGACCGCAGCAGCCGCCGATGACCTGCGCCCCCCGCGAACGCCAGTCCTCGGCCATTTCGGACAGCCGCCCGGGCGCGATGACGTCCACGAACTTCCAGTGCGGCATCTCGAAATAGCCCGAGTCCGGATAGGCCATCAGCGGCCCGTCGAAGACCGCGCGCAAGTCGTCCAGCGCCGCGCCGATCAGCTCGGCCGAGCTGTGCATGATCCCAAGCGCATGAAAGCCCTGCCCGGCCGCCATCGCCGCGATGTCGGCGAAAGGCGTGTCGGGGTCATGCCAGGCGCGCAGGCCCTCGTCGGTGCGCCGTGCGGCAAGTCCGCACCAGACCGGAAGCGTCGCGCCCTCCATCGCCTCGAACATCGCCTCCATCCGCGTTGGGGCGGACAGCATTTCGAGCAAGACTACGTCGACGCCCAGGCGTTCGTGCAGCCGCCGCATCTCTTCGAACACCGCGCACAACTCGGCCTTGGGCGGGTCGCGCGACAGGTCGGGGCCATAGCCGCCGGGTTCGACGGGGATCATGTGCGACACGGAGCCGGCCACGAGGATGTCGTCACGCCCCGACCGCGCCCGCGCCTCGAATGCCGCCTCGACCGCGCGGCGGTTGATCTCTTCCACCCGGCCGCCCAGCCCCGCGCGCTCGAGCACGAGGCGCGAGGTGGCATAGGTATTGGTGGTGATGATCTCGGCCCCTGCCTCGATGAACGACAGGTGCACCTCGACCAGCCGCTGGTAGTCGTCGAGCGCCACCCGGCCGGACCACGCCGCGTCGTCCATCGCCGCGCCGCGTTTTTCGAGTTCGGTGGACACACCGCCGTCGAGGATCATCACCCCGCCGGCCCGCAGCCGCGTCATCGCCGTATCGTAGCGCGCCGTCACGCCGCCCCCTGTTCCGCCACCCCGCGAAGAAGCCGCGCGCGGCCCGGTGGGATCGCCGAGATCTCGAGGCCGGTGAAGACGTGAAGCGTGTTCATGTCCGGGTCCACCACCGCATGGTCCGACACCCAGCCGCCCATCACCAAATAGCTGCGCAGCAGCGGCGGCATCGACAGCATGCCGCGCTTGGCGTCGGGCTTGAGCCGCAGTCTTTGCGCGAAACGGAAGACGTTGGGCGCCTTGACCTTCGGCAGCCAGCGCTTCGGCGCGAGGTGACGGTCGCGCAGGATGGCGAAGGCGTCGGCATACGCCTCCGCATCGGTGCCGTGGAAGGAGGAGCAGCCGAACAGCATCTCGACCCCGCGATCGTCCACGTATTGCGCCATGGCCGCCCAAGCCACGCGCAGGATGTCGGGATCCTTCAACCCGGGCCGTATGCAGAAGCGGCCCATTTCGACCATCGGGCCCTCGTATGCTTCAAGTGCCGAGAGTTCGTACCATTGGGCCGAATAGCTGCGCTTGATCTCGAAACCGCCCTTGAGCGGAAGCAGGCGGAAGCAGCAGACCAGTTCGCCCGTGGCCTCGTCCTCGACAAGGATGTGATCACAAAGGGCATCGAAGGGGTCTTCGTCGCGACCGTCATCGCGCTCCGCGGCGCCGGTGCCGGCGCGGAAGGCGGAATAGCGCAACCGTTGCGCCGCACGTACGTCCTCGTCGCTCTCGGCCAGGCGGGCTGCGTAGCGCCCGCGCGTCAGGGTCGGCATGCCCGGGTTCCTCTGCCTTGGATGACCCGCCTCGTCGCCTAAGTATGTTTCAGCGTGCACCGTCACACAAGATATGACGACCAGTACAAGGAAAGGTTCCCCGAGATCATGGATAAAGTCATTAAGTCAGACGCGGAATGGCGCGAACAGCTCGACGATCTGACGTACAAGGTCACCCGCAAGCACGGGACCGAACGCGCCTTCACCCACGACGACTTCCCGAAGGAGCCCGGCACGTTTCGGTGCGTCTGCTGCGGGGCACCGCTGTTCGACCAGGCGCACAAGTTCGACTCCGGCACCGGCTGGCCGTCCTTCTGGCAGCCGCTCGACCCCGAGATGGTGGGCGAGCAGGAAGACCGGAGCTGGTTCATGAAGCGCACCGAGGTCCACTGCAACCGGTGCGACGCGCATCTGGGCCACGTCTTCCCAGACGGGCCGCAGCCCACGGGCCTGCGTTACTGCCTGAACGGCGTGGCGCTCGAGTTCGAGCCGGAGAACGGATGAGACCGGTGCTGCGGGGCCTGCGGGCCCCGCGCTCAGTCGTCGCCGAGAAGCTGGTCGGCCGTGAAGTTGCCGACGCTGCCGAAGAGTTGCCGCAGGAACGAGATGCCGGCGATGTTGCTGTCGGTCACGCGGCGCGACAGGGGCACGACGCGGCCCTCTTCCAGGCCGAAACGCTCGATGTTGGTGATCACGCCGCCGTCGTTGAACGAGATGGCGACCACCTGCCGGTCGATCTCCCTCGGCTCGAAGGCGCCATAGTGCCGCCAGCGGCTCTGGACATAGTACCAGCCCGATTCTTTCAGCAGGCCCGCCGCGCTCGGCCGGCCAACGGCGGCGGCGACGGTGTCGCGGGTGTCGATCCCCACCGACAGGTCGGCAAGGTCGCGGTCCGTGGGGACATACCCGTGATTGCGATAGATCGGGCTGCACGCCGCAGCGGCGAGACCGACGGCCAGGATTGCCGCCAGACGCGTCGTGCGCAACACTTTGCCCATCTCATCCCCTTGCGTAGCACTTTTTGCCCGGATACCGGCATTACAGAAGGACAGGCCCCTGTTCAAGAATGGAACGCGCCATGACCGATAGCCCTTGGAGCCACCCCGTCCGCCTGAACGCGCCCGGTGCGCGCGAAGGTCGTGAGGTGAAGATCGAACCCGACGCCGACACGCGCGCCGCCGTGGCCGAGGAACTCGGCATCGTTTCGGTGCGCAAGCTGCGCCTTCAGGGCCGCCTGACGCCCGAGGGACGCAACGACTGGCGCTTCGATGGCGAGCTGGGCGCGACGGTGGTGCAGCCCTGCGGCGTCACGCTTGAACCGGTGAGCACGCGGCTCGACGAGCCGGTGACGCGGCGATGGCTGGCCGACATGCCCGAGGCGCCCGAAGGCGGCGAGGTCGAGATGCCCGAGGACGAGACGGCCGAGCCGCTGCGCGCCACGGTCGACCTGGGCGCGGTCATGGTCGAGGCGCTGGCGCTCGCCCTGCCCCCGTTCCCGCGCGCGCCGGGCGCCGAGCTGGGCGAAGCGGTCTATGCCGAGCCGGGGCGCGCGCCGCTAACCGACGAGGCGCTGCGCCCGTTCGCCGGTCTTTCCTCCCTGCGCGACAAACTGACCGGGCGTGACGACGAGGAGTGAGGCGCGGGACGCTTGCGCGGGCGCGGAAAAACTGTATCTTTCGCCGCTCGTCTCCCCCGGGGCTTGCAAGGCATGACGCATCGGCGTAAAGCCCCGCGAGATTTATCCGACACACGGGCCATGCGGCCCCCAAGCTACCCGAGGTTGAGACATGGCTGTCCCTCAGAATAAAGTCACGAAGTCGCGCCGCAACATGCGCCGGGCCCACGACTCGCTGACCGCCGGTAACCCGGCCGAGTGCCCGAACTGCGGCGAACTCAAGCGCCCGCACCACGTCTGCGGCGCCTGCGGCCACTACGACGACCGCGAGGTCGTGGCCCAGGCGGACGAAGTCGACCTGGACGAAGACGCGGCCTGAGCCCCCGCGGGGGCTTGCTGAAATGCAGGCGCGACACTCCGGCGACACATCCTCCGGCAAGCGGATCGTGATCTCGGTCGACGCCATGGGCGGCGACCGCGGCCCTGCGGCCGTGGTCGACGGCATGGCCGCGTCGGCCAAGAAGAACCCCGAGATCGGGTTCATCGTGCACGGCCCTCGCGCCGAGCTCGAACCGCTGATCGAGAAGCGCAAGCTCGGCTCCCGCTGCGAAATCCGGGATGCCGAGCGCGTCGTCGCGATGGGCGACAAGCCGAGCCACGTGATGCGCCAAGGCAAGGGCACGTCGATGTGGTCGGCGATCGAGGCCGTGCGCGGCGGCGATGCGCAGGCCGTCGTGTCGTGCGGCAACACCGGCGCGTTGATGGCGCTGTCGATGGTGCGTCTGCGCAAGCTCGAAGGGGTGAACCGCCCCGCCATCGCCTGTCTCTGGCCCTCGCGCAATCCCGGCGGCTTCAACGTCATGCTCGACGTGGGCGCCGATATCCGCGCCGACCAGGACGACCTGCTTCAGTTCGCGTTGATGGGCACATCGTATGCGCGCAACGGGCTGGGCCTGGAGCGGCCGCGCGTCGGCCTGCTGAACGTCGGCACCGAGGAACACAAGGGCCGCGCCGAGCTGAAGGTCGCGCACGACCTCATGGCCGACGCCGCCCCTGCCGGGCAATTCGATTTCGTGGGCTTCGTCGAGGGCGGCGACATCCCGTCGGACCGGGTGGACGTGATCGTGACCGACGGCTTCACAGGCAATGTCGCACTCAAGACCGGCGAAGGCACCGCAGGCCTGATCCGCGACCTGCTGGGCGAGGCGTTCCGCTACACGCCCCTGTCGCGCGTGGCGGCGCTGCTGGCGCTGACCTCGCTCAAGCGCCTGCAAAAGCGCATCGATCCGCGCCGGGTCAACGGCGGCGTGTTCCTCGGGCTCAACGGCACCGTGGTCAAGAGCCACGGATCCGCCGACGCCACCGGCTTCTCGGCCGCCATCAAGCTCGCTTATCGCCTTGCGGAGTCGGGCTTCAACCAGCGCCTTGCCGCACGTGTTGCGTCCGCCGGGGCGCACCGTCAGGATACCGCAACCGAAACCAGCGGTGAGAGCCGATGACACGACGCGCCGTGGTCCGCGGGGTCGGACACTACCTGCCCGACCGCGTGGTCCCGAACAGCGAGTTCGAGAAGACGCTCGAAACATCCGACGAGTGGATTCGCAGCCGCTCCGGCATCGAGCGGCGGCACTTCGCGGCCGAGGGGCAGACGACTTCGGACCTTGCCACGCGCGCGGCGAAGGCGGCGCTGGCGGATGCGGGGCTGGAGGTCGACGACATCGACACGGTGATCGTCGCGACCTCGACGCCCGACCTGACCTTCCCCTCGGTGGGAACCATGGTGCAGGCCGCGCTCGGCATGACGCACGGCTTCGCCTTCGACGTGCAGGCGGTCTGCGCGGGGTTCGTCTATGCGATGACCAACGCCAATGCGCTGATTGTCTCGGGCCAATCAAAGCGGGTGCTGGTCATCGGGGCCGAGACGTTCTCGAAGATCATGGACTGGTCCGATCGCTCGACCTGCGTGCTGTTCGGCGACGGTGCCGGTGCGGTCATCCTCGAGGCGCATGAGGGCGCAGGCACGAACGAAGATCGCGGTATCCTGTCGACCGACCTGAACTCGGACGGGCGGCACCGCGAGATCCTGTACGTCGACGGCGGCGTGTCGACCCAGACCACCGGCTTCCTGCGGATGCAGGGCAAGGAGGTCTTCCGCCACGCGGTCGAGAAGCTGGCCCAGACGGCGCACCGGGCGCTCGACCGCGCCGGGCTGTCGGCGCAGGACGTCGACTGGATCGTGCCGCACCAGGCAAACCTGCGCATCATCAAGGCGACGGCGCAGAAGATGGGCCTGTCGATGGACAAGGTGGTCGTGACCGTTCAGGATCACGGCAACACCTCGGCCGCCTCGATCCCGCTGGCTCTGTCTGTCGGCAAGGCACGCGGCCAGATCAAGGAAGGCGACGTCGTGGTCACCGAGGCCATCGGAGGCGGCCTGGCCTGGGGCTCGGTCGTCCTGCGCTGGTAGGCTGAGACACGTCCTCAACGGGAGCACGCAACCCGTTGATATTGACTCGGAAAACCCCGTCCCTCATGCTCGTCCAAATCCTTGGGGGATAACGAGTCATGGGTGAAAAGACGCTGACGCGCATGGACCTCAGCGAAGCGGTGTTCCGCGAGGTCGGCCTGAGCCGGAACGAGTCGGCGCAACTGGTCGAGTCCGTGTTGCAGCACATGTCCGACGCGCTGGTGGACGGCGAACAGGTAAAGATTTCCTCTTTCGGCACCTTCAGCGTTCGGTCCAAGGCCGCGCGCGTGGGCCGGAACCCCAAGACGGGGGAGGAGGTGCCGATTCATCCCCGACGGGTTCTGACCTTCCGCCCGTCGCACCTGATGAAGGATCGGGTCGCCGCGGGCAACAAGACCTGAGCTGATGGAGAAATCTAAGGACGCTTTTCGCACCATCTCGGAGGTGGCTGAGTGGCTCGACGTGCCCACGCACGTCCTGCGCTTCTGGGAAAGCCGATTCACCCAGATCAAGCCGGTCAAGCGCGCGGGCGGCCGCCGCTACTATCGCCCGTCCGACATGGAACTGCTTGGCGGCATCAAGCGGCTGCTGCACGACGACGGGCTGACGATTCGCGGCGTCCAGAAGCTTCTGCGCGAAAAGGGCGTGAAGCACGTCGCGGACTTGTCCCCGCCGCTGAACGGCGAAGAAGAGGCGCCGGAGGCCGACATTACCATCGAGGCCACCGAGCCGCATGCAGAGGGCGAGGCGCAGATCCTTCCCTTCGCCCGTGCGGACACGCCGAAGCAGCTGCAACAAGAGGCGCCCGAGCGTCCGGACGGGCACGAGAACACGGGCGGTTCGGTGACGGGCGCGGTCGCCGAAGTTCCCCCGGAACAGGCCCCCTCCTCGTCCAAGGCCGACGTGCCCGCGGCGGACCCGTTGGACGAGGACGAACGCGGCAGCGACAACGACGTGCCCGACCGGCTGCGCCGCAAGTCGCGGGAAGAGCTTGCAAAGCGGGCCCGGGCCCTGCGTCCGATCCGCGACCGGCTCGCCGCGCTGCTCGACCGGATGACGACACCCGAACGGCGCGGCTGACGCCGCGGGAAAGAAAGGAATCGCCCCTTGCGGCTCCCCGGCAAATCAGTAGAAAGACCCTCAGTCGGGCTATGGCGCAGCCTGGTAGCGCGTCCGTCTGGGGGACGGAAGGTCGCAGGTTCGAGTCCTGCTAGCCCGACCACTACCGACCACACGATCAATTCGGAGCAGTTCGCATGACCGGCGTTCTGCCTGACAGCGCCATCGCGCGTCTAATCGACGACGGCGCGATCTCGTCCGACGCGCCCTTCGCGGACGGCCAGGTGCAGCCTGCCTCGCTCGACCTTCGTCTCGGCTCGACCGCCTATCGCGTGCGCGCGTCGTTCCTGACCGGCAGCGGCGCGACGGTGGACGAGCGGCTGGACGAATTCACCATGCACAAGGTGGACTTGGGCCCCGGCGCAGTGCTCGAGAAAGGGTGCGTCTACGTCGTCCCGCTGATGGAGCGGCTGGCCCTGCCCGGCGACCTGGAAGCCGCCGCCAACGCCAAGAGCTCAACCGGGCGGCTCGACCTGCTGACGCGCACCATCGCTGACGGGGGGACCGAGTTCGATCGTGTGCCCGCCGGCTACGACGGGCCGCTCTATGCCGAGATTTGTCCCCGCTCCTTCTCGGTGCTGGTGCGGCCGGGCATGCGGCTGAACCAGATTCGCTTCCGGCGCGGCGACGCCCGGCTGGACGATGCGTCGCTTGCCGCGCTTCATGCCGAAGCGCCGCTGGTGAACGGCGAGGCGGTGATCGACGATGGCCTTGGCTTCTCCGTCGATCTGCGCCCGCGCGACGGCGACCTCGCCGGGTTCCGCGCGAAGCCGCATACCGGTGTGATCGACCTGGACCGGATCGGCCAGTACGACCCGTCGGAGTACTGGGAAGAGGTCCGCACCCGCGACGGGCGCATCATCCTCGACCCCGGCGCCTTCTACATCCTCGTCAGCCGCGAGGCGGTGACCATTCCGCCCACGCACGCCGCCGAGATGGCGCCATACCTTGCCATGGTGGGCGAGTTCCGCGTGCACTACGCCGGCTTCTTTGACCCCGGCTTCGGCTGGGACCGGGCGGGCGGCGCGGGATCGCGCGGGGTGCTGGAGGTCCGCTGCCACGAGGCGCCATTCGTGCTGGAACACGGACAGGTCGTCGGGCGGCTGCTCTACGAGGCGATGGAGGCGCCGCCGCAGCACCTTTACGGCGCCGGAATCGCGTCGAACTACCAGGGCCAGGGCCTGAAGCTCAGCAAGCACTTCCGCGCGGGCTGAGCCCGCGAAACGGGCAGCGGCCGGCGCGCGGCGTTCACATCTGCGTGCGACGGACAGGAACGCTGGACGGGCTGACTTACGCAGCGTCACACTTGGGGCATGCTCCGTGCCCTTCTTGCCGCTATCGCGCTTCTCGCCGCCCTCCCCGTGCGGGCGCAGCCGGTCGAGGTGGATGTCGAGCTTGTCCTGATGGTGGACGTGTCGCGGTCGATGACCCCGCGCGAGCTGGAGATACAGAGGCGCGGGTATGCCGAGGCGCTGACCAGCGGCCCGGTGATCCAGGCGATCCGCGGCGGGCTGCTTCAGCGCATCGCGGTCACTTATGTCGAATGGGCCGGCAGCACGGCGCAGCGGCCCGTGGTGACGTGGCGACTTCTGCGCGGGGAGGAGGATGCCCGTGCCTTCGCAGACATCCTAACCACCGACTTTAACGCCGCGTTGCGTCGCACCTCGATCTCGGGTGCGCTTTTGGCCGGAGCCGAGATGATCGAGACGAACGGATACAAGGGCCTGCGCCGCGTCATCGACATCTCGGGCGACGGCCCGAACAACGAGGGCGGCCCGGTCGAGCCCGCCCGCGACTCGGTGCTGTCGCGCGGCATCGTCATCAACGGACTGCCGCTGATGACGCGCGAGGGGATGGGCGCGCGGTGGCACCTCGACGACCTGGACCTTTACTATGAGCACTGCGTGATCGGCGGCCCGGGCGCCTTCGTGATCCCCGTCACCACGTGGGACGGATTCGCAGAGGCGGTGCGCCGGAAGCTGGTGCTCGAAATCGCGGGGACACGCCCGCCCCCGCGGATCGTCCCGGCGCAGCACACCGGCGTCACGCCCGAAGGATACGACTGCTCGATCGGCGAGACGATGTGGCGCGACGATCGGTTTAACCGCTTCACGCCGTGACCCTTGGGAACTGGCGGCGGGAATCCTGCCGCACCCCGCGCGCGCCCTCTTGCGTGCATCGCCGTGCTTCGCCACAACGCGGGCCATGGGCACCGCGACACTCCACATCGATCTCGACGCGCTCGTCGCCAACTGGCGCGCGCTTGACGCCATGTCCGCCGATACGGTGGAAACCGGGGCGGTCGTCAAAGCCGACGGTTATGGGCTGGGCGCGGGCCGCGTGGCCCGCGCGCTCTATCACGCCGGCGCGCGGCGCTTCTTCATCGCCGTGGCCGAGGAAGCCGCGGCCCTGCGCGAGGCGATGGGCCCGGATCCGCAGATCCTGGTGATGGGCGGGCACATGCCCGGCGACACCGACATGATCAACGATCTGCACCTGGTGCCGATGCTCAATTCGATCGAGCAGATGACCCGCCACTTCGAGGCGCTGCCGGGCCACCCGTTCGGCATCCAGCTCGACTCGGGCATGAACCGCCTGGGGCTGGAGCCCGCCGAGTGGGAGGCCGCCAAGCCCATCGCGATGGCGCAGGGCCCCGAGTTGATCATGAGCCACCTCGCCTGCGCCGACGAGCCCGAGAGCGAGATGAACGCCCGGCAGCTCAGGACTTTCCTCGAGATGACCGAGGGGCTCGACGTGCCCCGCTCGCTCGCTGCGACGGGCGGTATCCTGATGGGCCCGGAGTACCACTTCGAGGTGACGCGCCCCGGCATCGGCCTTTACGGCGGCCTGCCCTTCGCCGACGCGATGCCGGTGGTGAAACTGTCGGTCCCGGTGATCCAGGTGCGCGACGTCGCACCGGGCGAACCGGTGGGATACGGCTGCACCTGGACGGCCGACGAACCGACGCGCGTCGCCACGCTGTCGGCGGGCTACGGCGATGGCGTGATCCGGCTGATGGGCAACACGGCCGTCGCCTTCGCCGACGACGTGCCCTGCCCGCTGGTCGGCCGCGTGTCGATGGACCTGATCACCGTCGACATCACTCACCTGCCAACCGCGCCCACGCACCTGGACCTTCTGAGCGAGTACCAGAGCGTCGACGACCTGGCCGGCGCCGCCGAAACCATCGGCTATGAAATCCTCACCGCTCTCGGCGGCTCGCGCTATCGCCGCAGGTACGCCGGCAGATGACATTCCTGGCCGCCCTTGGCCGCGCCCTGCTGACGCTGCTGTCCCAGATCGGGCGGGCGACGATTTTCGCGTTCGAGACGCTGAGCCACATGGTCCGGCCGCCCTTCTACGTGAAGGAGTTCGGCCACGCGGTTCTGACCATCGGATACTTCTCGCTGCCCGTGGTCGGCCTGACCGCCGTTTTCACCGGCGGTGCGCTGGCGCTTCAGATCTACTCGGGAGGCGCGCGTTTCTCGGCCGAGGCCGTGGTGCCCCAGATCGTGGCCATCGGCATGGTGCGCGAACTGGGCCCGGTTCTCGTGGGCCTGATGATCGCGGCGCGCGTCACCTCCTCGATCGCCGCCGAGATCGCGACGATGAAGGTGACCGAGCAGATCGACGCGCTGGTCACGCTGTCGACGCACCCGGCCAAGTACCTGACGGTGCCGCGCGTGCTGGCCGCGCTGATCGTGGTGCCCGCGCTGGTCGGCATCGGCGACATCATCGGCATCCTCGGCGGCTTCGTGGTGGGAACCGAGCAGCTAGGCTTCAATCCCGGCACTTACCTCAAGAACACCGCCGATTTCCTCGAGGCCGCGGACATCTGGTCGTCGCTGGCGAAGGGCGCGGTCTTCGGCTTCCTCGCCGCGCTCATGGGCTGCTATTTCGGCATGAATTCGGGCCGAGGCGCACAAGGCGTGGGCCGAGCCACCAAGTCCTCGGTTGAGGCTGCGGCGGTGCTGATCCTGGCCGCGAACTTCCTTCTCACGGCGCTGTTCTTCTCGGCATGATCGAGCTTCGCGACGTCCACAAGGCCTTCGGGTCCAAGCAGGTGCTGCGCGGGGTCGACCTGTTCGTGCCCAAGGGCGAGAGCATGGTCGTCATCGGTGGCTCGGGCACGGGCAAGTCGGTGCTGATCAAGTGCATCCTGGGCCTCGTTCAGCCGGATCGCGGGACCATCCTCGTCGACGGGCAGTACGTGACGCAAGCCGACCGCGACGCTTTCCTGGCACGCTTCGGGATGCTGTTCCAAGGCGCCGCGCTCTTCGACTCGCTCACCGTCTGGCAGAACGTCGCCTTCCGCCTGCTGCGCGGCTCGCTCAAGCGGCCCAAGCCCGAAGCGCGCGAGGTCGCGATCGAGAAGCTGCGCCGCGTGGGACTGACGCCCGAGGTCGCGGACCTTTACCCGGCCGAGTTGTCCGGGGGGATGCAGAAGCGCGTGGGGCTGGCGCGCGCCATCGCCGCCGAGCCCGAGATCATCTTCTTCGATGAGCCGACCACGGGTCTCGACCCGATCATGTCGGGCGTGATCAACGACCTCATCCGCGAGATCGTGACCGAGATGGGCGCGACCGCCATCACCATCACGCACGACATGTCCAGCGTGCGTGCCATCGCCGACGACGTGGCGATGCTGCACGGTGGCAAGGTTCGCTGGGCGGGCCCCGTCGGGCAGATGGACGAAAGCGGCGATCCCTACCTCGATCAGTTCGTGC
The DNA here is from genome assembly GCF_900115595.1 of Tranquillimonas alkanivorans. Taxonomy (GTDB): domain Bacteria; phylum Pseudomonadota; class Alphaproteobacteria; order Rhodobacterales; family Rhodobacteraceae; genus Tranquillimonas; species Tranquillimonas alkanivorans. Next base: position 260,993 of record NZ_FOXA01000003.1, on the reverse strand, counting down.
ATGGCCGCGCCGACGGCCCGATCGAGGCGGTGCGCTAGCCCGGCGACTGTTGCCTGGGCTGCGCAGTCGCCGCATCCGGCGTACGCCCCTTGCGAAAAATCTGGACGCACGCCGCACCGAGTCGCACAATCGACACATCGGGCAGCCCTCCAACTTTGGGAGGAACCAAAAGATCAAGAAGCATTTATTGCCTAAGAGATTATTTGCCGACGCATCGGCGGAGGGGAAGACATGTCGCATTATGTTCGTCGTCTCGGGACGGCCGGCGCCATTCAGGCGCAATGGTTGGCAAGCGTATTGATCGGAGCCGCGGCGGTGGCCGCGGTGGGGGCCTGTATCGCCGCCGCTCTGGGGTACCTCCCTTGGCTCACACTGCCCCTGACCTTTGGTGATACCACTTACGAGGAAGCCGGCCGCTTCGTTCAGATCGGCATCGCGACGCTGCTGGTCGCGCTGGCCTCGGCCCTGCCCTCCGGCTTCCGGGTGCTCAGCCTCGAACGAAGCCATCGCGACTTCTCCATCTGCATGAGCGACGTGGCCGAAGCCTATCGTATCTGCCACGCCGCCGACCGCGCGGGTGCCTTCACCCTCAGCCACGAGTTCGACGCGGTGCGCGAGCGCATCCGCTTCATGCGCGACCATCCGGATCTGCGCAGCCTCGAGCCGCGGATCCTCGAGGCAGCGGCGCAGATGAGCACCGTAAGCCACGAGATGGCCGAGACCTACTCGGACGAGAACATCGAGCGCGCGCGCGGTTTCCTGCGCCAGCGACAGGACGAGATCGAGGATTTCCGCGACCGGATCGTCGAGGCGACGTCCCAGTGCCACGAACTGCGCCGCTGGCTCGAGCAGGTCGAGCTTGAGGAAAGCATCATGGAAAGCCAGCTCACCCAGCTCGAGGAACAGCTGGGCGAGACGCTCGAGAAGCTGGGCTTCGTGCGTGAGCGCGGGAACGTCGTGCCGATGTCCGCCACCGCCGCCGAGTGACCGCCGCGCCGCTTGCCCCGGCCCTGCGGCTGGGGCAGAAGGCGGGCATGGCGAAAAAGCTGAATTTCATCTGCCAGTCCTGCGGCGCGGTGCATCCCCGCTGGTCGGGCCGGTGCGACGGGTGCGGCGCGTGGAACTCCATCGTCGAAGAGGCGCCCCTTTCTGCCGGCCCAGCGAAGAAGACGCTGGGCGCACAGCGCGGCAGCCCGGTTGCCCTCACCGACCTGTCGACGGAAGAAGCGCCGCCGCCGCGCACCACCAGCCGGATCGACGAACTCGACCGCGTTCTGGGCGGCGGACTTGTGCCCGGCTCGGCCATCCTGGTGGGCGGCGATCCCGGCATCGGCAAGTCCACGCTGCTGCTGCAAGCGGCGGCGAGCTTCGCCAAGGCCGGGTTGAACAGCGTCTACGTCTCGGGCGAGGAAGCCTCGGCCCAGGTGCGCATGCGTGCCCAGCGACTGGGGCTGGGCGACGCGCCGGTGCGCCTGGCGGCCGAGACGAACCTGCGCGACATCCTGACCATGCTCGACACCGAGCGGCCGGACCTCGCCATCATCGACTCGGTCCAGACGATGTGGGCCGACAACGTCGACAGCTCCCCCGGCTCGGTCAGCCAGGTGCGCGCCGCCGCGCACGAGCTGACGACCTTCGCCAAGAAGCGCGGGACCTCGGTCATCCTCGTGGGCCACGTCACCAAGGAAGGCCAGATTGCCGGGCCGCGCGTGGTCGAGCACATGGTCGACACCGTGCTGTACTTCGAGGGCGAGCGCGGCCACCAGTTCCGCATCCTGCGCGCGGTCAAGAACCGCTTCGGCCCCGCCGACGAGATCGGCGTGTTCGAAATGACGGGCGGCGGGCTGGCAGAAGTCGGCAATCCCTCGGCCCTATTCCTGTCGGACCGCGAGACGCCGGCGCCGGGCTCGGTCGTCTTCGCCGGGATCGAGGGCACGCGCCCGGTCCTGTGCGAGTTCCAGGCGCTGGTCTCACCCACCCCGCATTCCCAGCCCCGGCGCAGCACCGTCGGCTGGGACGGGGGGCGGCTGGCGATGATCCTCGCCGTGCTCGAGGCGCGTTGCGGCATCCCCTTCACGGGGCTCGACGTCTATCTCAACGTCGCGGGTGGCCTCCGCATCGGAGAGCCGGCGGCCGACCTGGCCGTGGCCGCCGCGCTTCTGTCGGCGCGCGAGGACACGGCGCTTCCGCCACAATCGGTCGTTTTCGGCGAGATCTCTCTTTCCGGAGCCCTGCGGCCCGTGGGACAAACGGAAAACAGGTTGAAAGAGGCGCAGAAACTTGGTTTCTCGTCCGCGATCGCGCCTGCACGCAGCAAGATCGGGGACCGCGCCGAACTGGACGTGCGGCAATATGCCGACCTGGCGGCCGTCGTGGGCGAGCTGTTCGGGGCGGGCTGACAAGGGGATACCTCATCCATGGAAGGTTTTACCGTCATCGACGGCGTGGTGGCCGGGGTCATCGTGCTATCGGCGATCCTCGCCTATTCTCGCGGCCTCGTGCGCGAGGCGCTGTCCATCGCCGGGTGGGTCGCGGCGGCGATCGTGGCCTTCGTCTTCGCTCCCGCGGCCCGGCCGCTGATGGGCGAGATCCCGGTCATCGGCCCGCGCCTGTCGGAAAGCTGCGAGTTGTCGATCATCGCCTCGTTCGCGGTGGTCTTCGCCATCGCGCTGGTGATCGTGTCGATCTTCACGCCGCTGTTCTCGTCGGCGGTGCGAAAATCGGCGCTTGGCGGCATCGACCAGGGGCTGGGCTTCCTGTTCGGCGTGGCGCGCGGCGTCCTGCTCGTCCTGATCGCCTTCCTGATCTACGACCGCGTAGTGACGACCGAGGCGATCGCCATGGTCGACAACAGCCGCTCGGCAGTCATCTTCGGCCGCACGCAGGCCAGCATCGACGAACAATTGCCCGAGGATGCGCCCGGCTGGATCGTCCAGCGCTACGAGCAACTTGTCGGGAACTGCATCGAGTGAGGCACCCCGGCCCTTGCATGGCGGGCTTGCGGTGCCAGATGTGAAGCTCTCGTGACACGGCGGCGAAACGCCCGTATGTAGCCGCCGACTGGCTCCCGAGGATTTGGAGACACACGCGATGCGCGCCCTGCCCCCTGCCCACCCGTTCGACGACGACAAGCTCAAGGAAGAGTGCGGCGTCTTCGGCGTCACCGGCGTAACCGACGCCGCGAACTTCGTCGCGCTCGGCATGCACGCCCTGCAGCACCGCGGTCAGGAGGCCGGCGGCATCGTCAGCCACGATCCCGCCCACGGCTTCAACTCGGCCCGCCGCTTCGGCTATGTCCGCGACAACTTCACCAAGGCATCGTTGATGGAGACGCTGCCGGGGTCGCTGTCGATCGGCCACGTGCGCTATTCCACGGCCGGGTCGAAGGGCAATACGCAGATCCGCGACGTGCAGCCGTTCTTCGGCGAGTTCTCGGCCGGCGGCGCGGCCATCGCGCACAACGGCAACATCACCAATGCCGAGGCGCTGCGCCGCGAGCTGATCGAGCGCGGCTCGATCTTCCAAAGCTCGTCCGACAGCGAGTGCATCATCCACCTCATGGCCCGCTCGCTTCAGCGGCAGGTGCCCGAGCGGATGAAGGACGCGCTGCGCCGGGTCGAGGGCGCGTTCTCGATCGTCGCGATGACCCGCACCAAGCTGATCGGCGTGCGCGACCCGCTAGGCGTGCGCCCGCTGGTCCTGGGCCGCATCGGCGAGGACGGCTGGGCGCTGTCGTCCGAGACCTGCGCGCTCGACATCATCGGCGCCGAATTCGTGCGCGAGATCGAGCCGGGCGAGATGGTCGTCATCGAGAACGGCGAAGTGGCGAGCCACCGACCCTTCCAGCCGGCCCGCCCGCGTTTCTGTATCTTCGAACACGTCTATTTCTCTCGCCCCGACTCGATCCTCGGCGGCCGCTCGGTCTATGAAACGCGCCGTCAGATCGGCGTGGAACTGGCGCGCGAGGCCCCGGTCGACGCCGACATCGTGTGCCCGGTGCCCGACAGCGGCACCCCGGCGGCCATCGGCTACAGCCAGGAGAGCGGAATTCCCTATGCCATGGGGATCATCCGCAACCAGTACATGGGCCGGACCTTCATCGAACCGACCGAGCAGATCCGGAACATGGGCGTGCGGCTCAAGCTCAACGTCAATCGCGCGCTGATCCGCGGCAAGCGGGTGATCCTGGTGGACGACAGCGTGGTGCGCGGCACCACCAGCCGGAAGATCAAGGAGATGATCCTGGACGCCGGCGCGAAGGAGGTTCACTTCCGCATCGCCTCGCCCCCCACCTCGTGGCCGTGCTTCTACGGCGTGGACACCCCGCAGCGCGAGAAGCTGCTGGCCGCCACGATGACCGAGGACGAGATGTGTTCGCATCTGGGGGTCGACTCGCTGCGGTTCATCACGCTCGACGGGCTCTACCGCGCCGTGGGCGAGGCGAACGGCCGCGACCCCCATGCGCCGCAGTATTGCGACGCCTGTTTCTCGGGCGAATACCCGGTCGAGCCGGCGGACCAGATTGAAAAGGGCTTCGCGCTGAAAGCGGCCGAATAGCCGCATCTTCCCGCGCTTGACTGTCGCCGCCGCCCGGCGCAAGAGGCCGCCCATGACCAAGATCGCCCTCATCACCGGCGCGTCGCGCGGCCTCGGGGCCGCGCTGGCAGAAGCGCTCGCCCCCGACTACCACATCCTCGCCGTCGCCCGGACCACCGGCGCGCTCGAGGAACTCGACGACCGCATCCAGGCCAAGGGCGGCAGCGCCACGCTCGCGCCGATGGACATCACGAACCGGGACGCGATGGCGCATATGTGCCGCTCGACCTATGACCGGTGGGGGCATGTCGACCTGTGGCTGCACACGGCCATTCACGCCGCGCCGCTGGCACCCGCCGGGCATATCGCGGCGAAGGACTGGCAGAAGTCGGTTGAGATCAATGCCACCGCCACCGCCGGCCTGATCCAGATGGTCGAGCCGCTGTTGAACGCGGCTCCGTCGGGCCGTGCGGTGTTCTTCGACGACCCGCGCGCGGGGCAGAAGTTCTTCGGAAGCTACGGGGCGACGAAGGCCGCGCAGATGGCGTTGGTGCGCTCTTGGGCGGCCGAGACAGTCTCGACCGGCCCCGGCGTCTGCATTCTGACGCCCGAGCCCATGCCCACCGCCACCCGCGCCCGCTTCTTCCCGGGCGAGAAGCGCGAAGCGCTTTCTGACATCCATGCCGAGGCGAAGCGGCTTCTGGCCGAGCTGGGCTGAGCGCCGGTCGGGAGCGGCTTGCCCGTCCGGGTGCCGAAGCTGCTTGCGTGCGCCCCAGCCGCCAGCCGCCGCTTCGTGATCGCGCTGAGACGCCCCGCCCGCTTCGCTGAAGCCTGCTTCCGCCTTATTGCGATACCCCGCCTCGGTTGCACAGCCTCCATCTTCCGAAGCGCCCGCAAGCCACACCCGCGCACCTCGCCCCCTCCATCGCCTTGCCGCTTCCGCCCCTCTGCCCTAGGAAGAACGGCAACAGAGGGGCTTTCATCGTGCGCATTCTCATCACCAACGACGACGGCATAAATGCGCCGGGCCTGAAGGTGCTCGAGCGCATCGCACACGACATCGCGGGCGACGGAGGCGAGGTCTGGACCGTCGCCCCGGCCTTCGAGCAATCGGGTGTCGCGCACGCCACCTCGCACGCGCATCCGACGATGATCGTGGAACTCGCCGAACGGCGCTACGCCGCCGAGGGCTCGCCTTCGGACTGCGTGCTGGCCGGGGTCCACGATATCCTACCGGACAAGCCCGACCTGATCCTGTCGGGCGTGAACCGGGGCAACAACTCGGCCGAGAACGCGGTCTACTCCGGCACGCTGGGTGCGGCCATCGAGGGGGCGTTGCAGGGCCTGCCCTCCATCGCGCTCAGCCAGTATATCGGGCCCGAGAACATCCACCTCGACGACCGGTTCGAGGCGGCGGCGCAGCACGGCGCGGACGTCGTGCGAAAGCTGCTCGAGCATGGCGCCTGGGACGAGGCGGATTACCGCCTGTTCTACAACGTCAACTTCCCGCCGGTGCGCGGGGCCGACGTGCGCGGTTTGCGGGTCACCTCGCAAGGGTTCCGGCAGGCCGGGGCGCACGGGGTCGAGCCCTACATCGCGCCGAACGGACGCCGCTTCATCTGGATCAAGGGCAGCTCGCAGCAGACCGACACGGGCGAAGGCACCGACGCGCAGGCCAATATCGACGGCTACATCTCGATCACGCCGATGCGCGCCGACTTCACCGCGCACGAGGTGATCGAGGATCTGAGGACGCGGCTCGAATGACGTTCGACGCGGAACGCAAGATGCAATTCCTCTTCGCGCTGCGCTCGAAGGGCGTCACCGACGCCCGCGTGCTCGGCGCGATGGAGAAGATCGACCGCGGCGCTTTCGTCCGCGGCATCTTCGCCGAGCGCGCATACGAGGACATGCCCCTGCCCATCGCCTGCGGCCAGACGATCAGCCAGCCGTCGGTCGTGGCGCTGATGACGCAGGCCCTCAACGTGCAGCCGCGCGACAAGGTGCTCGAGATCGGGACCGGCTCGGGCTATCAGGCGGCGGTGCTCAGCCACCTTGCCCGCCGGGTCTATACCGTCGACCGGCACCGGCGGCTGGTGCGCGAGGCGGGGCAGCTGTTCGAGCAGATGGGGCTGACGAACGTCACCGCCTTCCCCGCCGACGGCAGCCGAGGCTTGCCCGAGCAGGCGCCCTTCGACCGCATTCTCGTGACGGCAGCGGCCGAGGACCCGCCCGGTCCGCTCTTGGCCGAACTCAGGGTTGGCGGTATCATGGTGCTGCCGGTGGGCCAGTCCGACGCCGTGCAGAGGCTGATCAAGGTCACGCGGCACGAGGACGGCTTCGAATACGAAGAGCTGCGTCCGGTCCGCTTCGTGCCCCTGCTCGAGGGGATGGCGCGCGACTGAGCCGGCGGCAGGCAGGCTGACGAAAGCGAGCGCACGCAGAGGCGCCGGGAACGAGAGGACGAGCAGGATGGCGGCACAGGCGGCTCTCAGACGCATTCTTATGGCCGGGGGCGCGGCGCTCGCGCTGACGGCCTGCGACCGCGACGGCTTCGACCTCGACCTCAGGGACGAGTTCGGACCGGCGCCCTTCGACACCACCGACGCCGTGCGCAGGAACTTCTCGGCCCGGCCTGCGCCCGACGCGCGCGGCGTGCTGTCGTACCCGAATTACCAGGTGGCCGTCGCGCAGCGCGGCGATACCGTGTCGGACGTGGCCCGCCGCGTCGGCCTTCCGCCCGAGGATCTCGCCGCCTATAACGGCCTGCCCCGTGGCAAGGGGCTACGTCGTGGCGAGATCATCGCCCTGCCCCGCCGCGTTGCCGAACCCTCGCCCGCCACCGGCTCGCCGACGGTCGGCCCGATCGTGCCGGCCGCGCAGGCGCAGGATGCCAGGCGGCGGGTTGCCGCGGCCGCGCCGTCGTCCGAACGGATCGACGTGCAGACGCTGGCCAGCGACGCCATCTCGCGGGCGGACGGAACGACGGACCCGGCCGCGGCGCCCGAACCGATTGCGCCGCCGCAGGTGGCCACGGGCGAAGAACCGCGCCGCCACAAGGTCGCGCGCGGCGAGACGGTCTATTCCATCTCGCGCCGCTACGACGTGCCGGTCCAGACGCTGGCCGAGTGGAACGGGCTCGGCCCCGACCGCGCGCTGCGCGAGGGGCAGTACCTGCTGATCCCTGTCGCCGAACCCGCGCCCACGCCGCGCCCCGCCGCCGTCACCCGCCCCGGGCAAGGCAGCGAGACGCCCACTCCGCCCTCGGCCGCGGAGCCGCTGCCGGACGACGCGTCTGCCACGCCCGGCCCTTCCGAGGATACGCCCAGCTCGCCGAACCTTGCCTCCGAGCGGACCGAGGCGAGCGATGCGCGCATGAGCTACCCGGTACAGGGTTCGATCATCCGCGCCTACGACAAGGGCCGCAACGACGGCATCGACATCGCCGCTCCGGCCGGGACGCCGGTGCGCGCCGCCGATGCCGGCACCGTCGCCGCGATCACCCGCGACACCGACCAGATCCCCATCGTGGTGCTGCGGCACGCCGACAACCTGCTGACGGTCTATGCCGGCGTCGACAACCTCGCGGTTAACAAGGGCGACCGCGTCTCGCGCGGGGCCGAGATAGCCCGCATCCGCGCCGGGGAGCCGAGCTTTCTACACTTCGAGGTGCGCGAAGGCTTCGACAGCGTCGATCCGGTGCCGTACCTGGAGTGACGGGCGTTGAGCGCGATTCTTCACCGAAAAATCGCGCGCTTGGGCTTCGCACCCGGAGAACCAGAAGCGCGGCCGCTCAGATCGCGACGCCGCGCCGTCCCGCGAGATCGGTGAAGTACTGCCATGCCACGCGGCCCGAGCGTGCGCCGCGGGTGGCCTGCCACTCGATGGCTTCGGCGCGCAGCGTGTCCTCGTCGACCTCGACCCCGTAGGCGTCGCAGTAGCCGCGGATCATCGCGAGGTACTCGTCCTGCGTGCAGGGGTGGAACCCGAGCCACAGGCCGAAGCGGTCCGAAAGCGAGACCTTCTCCTCGGTGGCCTCGGACGGAGAGATGGACGAGGACCGCTCGTTCTCGATCATGTCGCGAGGCATCAGGTGGCGGCGGTTCGACGTGGCGTAAAACACCACGTTGTCCGGCCGCCCCTCGATCCCCCCGTCCAGCACCGCCTTGAGCGACTTGTAGTGCTGGTCGTCGTGGCTGAAGGACAGGTCGTCGCAGAACAGCACGAAGCGCTGGCGGGACTGCCGCAGCAGCGTCAGCAGCCGGCCCACCGAGGGCAGATCCTCGCGTTGGAGCTCCACGATCTTCAGCCCCAGCCCCTCGGCCAGCACGGCGGCATGGACCGACTTCACGAGGCTCGACTTGCCCATGCCCCGCGCGCCCCAGAGCAGCGCGTTGTTGGCCGGCAGGCCGCGGGCGAACTGGCGCGTGTTCTCCAGCAGGATGTCACGGGCCCGGTTCACACCCACCAGCAGCGAGACGTCGACGCGGTTCACCCGCTCGACCGGCACCAGCCGGTCGGGCGAGACGTGCCAGACGAAGGCGTCCGCCACGTCGAAATCCGGCGCGGCCAGCGGCGCAGGAGCCATCCGCTCCAGCGCCGCCGCGATGCGTTCCATGGGATCGGTCTTCACGGGCGCGGCTCCGGCTCGTCGTCGTCTTCCTCGATGTCACCCCAGAGGTCCTCGTCCTCGCCAAGGATGCCCTGTGCGCGCAGTTCCTCGACCTTCTTGCGCTCGACACGGCGGACCAGCTGGATCGAGATCTCGTACAGGCCGTAGACCACCACGAACAGGATCACCTGCGTGATCACGTCCGGCGGGGTCACCAGCGCCGCGAGCACAAGGATCGCCACGACCGCGTATTTGCGCACGTTGCCCAGCCCGCGCGAGGTCACGAGCCCCGCCTTGCCCATCAGCGTCAGCAGGACCGGAAGCTGGAAGCACAGTCCGAAGGCCACGATGAACTTCACGGTGAGGTTCAGGTATTCCTGCGCCGAGCCCTGGAAGACCACCGACAGCCCCTGCCGCACCTCTTCGCCGACAATGGCTTCGCCCTGGCTGCCGAATTGCTGGAAGCCGAGGAAGAAGTCATAGGCAAGCGGCGTGACGACGTAGAAGGCGAAGGACGCGCCCAGCAGGAACATGAAGGGCGACGCCACGAGGAAGGGCAGGAACGCCCCCTTCTCGGACTTGTAGAGCCCCGGCGCAACGAAGCGCCACATCTGCAGCCCGATATACGGGAAGGCCAGGATGAACCCGCCCAGAAGCGAGATCTTGATGGCGACGAAGAAGCCTTCCTGCGGGCTGATGAAGATCAGGTCGCAGTTCTGGCCCAGGTCCGAAAGCTCGGAACACAGCGGTGCGGTCAGGAAGTTGAAGATGGGCGTGGCGACCGTGAAGCAGATCACCATGCCCACGACGAAGGCCGCGACCGAATGGATAAGTCGCGTGCGCAACTCGGCCAGGTGCTCAATCAGCGGGGCCGAGCTATCTTCGATCTCGTCTGTGGGACTCATGCGTCACCCTTGGGCGGGTTGTCCTTGGGCGCGGCCGAAGACGCCTGCATCTCGCGCGGGGCGTCCGCCTCGGCCTTCGCCGCTTCGGCCTTGGCCGCCTCGGCAGCCTGCCGGTCGGTCGCCGCCTTCGCGGTGGATTCGCGGATCTTGCGCGCCGCCTCGGCCCGTTCGGCCGACAGCTTCGCCGTCTCGGGGCCGACCGTGCGCTCGGGCTGGCCGGGTTCCCATTTGTCGAACTTGTCCGCGGCGTCCTTGAGCTTGTCGAGCCCCATCTGCCGGGGCGAGGTGGCGGACTTGAGGTCCTTGGCCACGTCCTTCACCCCCGACTGGTCGGCGGCGTCGTCCATGGCGCGCTGGAATTCGCGCGCCATGCCCTTCACCTTGGCGGTGAAGCGGCCCAGCGTGCGGAACATCACGGGCAGGTCCTTGGGTCCCACCACGATCAGCGCCACGACCCCGATGACCAGAAGCTCGGTCCAGCCGATGTCCAACATGGGACGGGCCCCTTTCCGGCGCTCAGGCCTTGTGCTTCTCGGCGTCCACCTTCGCGTCGGCCTTCACGGCGTCGTCGTGGGCCGGCGGCGTCACGTCGCCGTGTTCGGGCAGCGAGGCGGTGCGCGCGTTTTGCGAGCTGTCCGAGCTGTCCTCGATTTCCTTGGTGCCTTCGCTCACGCCGCGCTTGAACGCGGTGATGCCCTTGCCGACCTCGCCCATCAGCGACGAGATCTTGCCGCGTCCGAACAGCACCAGGACGACGACGGCGATCAGCAGGAGGCCGGGCAGGCCGATATTGTTGAGCATGGGGTGTCTCCCTTGTCTCGGGCGCCGGTCCGCGGCGTCCGCATCGCAATTCGATGAACCCCGTATCTATTGGATGAAACGGCGCCGCGAAAGCGGCAAAGCGTGGATTTCCCGCCGGTTTTGCGAGGTTGTGAGAATTGCCGCGACACCAGCCTGTCAGCTGCAAGGATATTGTCAGGAGCGCCCGCCGGCGTCCATCCTGCGCGCGCCGAATCACCCTGCCTTGGAGCCCACTTGCACCGCACCGACCGCCTGTACGAATTGATCCAGATCCTGCGCGACGGGCGGCTGCACCGCGCCCACGAGATGGCGCGCAAGCTGGGCGTGAGCCTGCGCACGATCTACCGGGACATGGAGACGTTGATGGCCTCGGGCGTGCCGGTGCAGGGCTCGCGCGGGATGGGCTATCGCATGACCGCGCCGATCACCCTTCCCCCGCTGAACCTGACCCTCGCCGAGCTCGAGGCGCTGCAACTCGGCCTGATGGTCGTGGCCGAGGCGGGCGACGACGAACAGACGGCGGCGGCGCACGCCCTGTCGGACAAGATCGACGCGGTTCTGCCCGAGGATCGGTCGGCGATGCCGCGTGAGCTGGGGCTGGCCGTCTATCCCTTCGCCGAGGCCGCGCACGGCTTCCGGCACATGCCTGCGATCCGTGCCGCCATCCGCGCCCGCCAGAAGCTGCGGGTCAGCTATTCCGACACGGATGGGACGGACAGCCAGCGCACGATCCGCCCCCTCAAGCTCGACTACTGGGGCCGGGTCTGGACGGTGACGGCCTGGAGCGAGACGGACGCCGATTTCCGGGTCCTGCGCGCCGACCGCATCGGCGAGCTGAGGGTCCTGCCCGAGCTGTTCGTCGAGGAGCGGGGAAAGACGCTGATGGACTATCTCGAACGCGGGCGCGGCAGCTGAGACGGCCTCAGCGCTTGGCCGGGAACACGAAGCAACGATCGCGGCGGATCATCAGCCACAAGGGCGTGCCGGGCTTGGGCAGGAACACCGACGGGACCGTCGCGCTCATCGCCGTGCCGTCATAGTCCAGCCGGAACTCCACCAAGCTTTCCTTGCCGATGAAGCGCGACCGCTCGACCACCGCGCGCGCGGGTGTGCCATCCACCGAGGTCGGATTGGGTCCCCGCCCGTTCCGGTCGAAATCGATGCGCACGTGCTGCGGGCGGATCACGATCTCGACCTCGGTGCCGTCGGGCACGCCGGGCGCGAGGAACTGGCCGAACGCCGTCTCGGTCAGCGCGCCGCGCACCGTGCCGCGGATGACGTTGATGTCGCTGAAGAAGGCCGCCGCCTCTTTGTCGACGGGGGCGTTGAAGACGTTATAGGGCGCACCCTGCTGCACGATATGGCCGGCCCGCATCAGCGCGATCTCGTCTGCCATGCGCATCGCCTCTTCCGGCTCGTGCGTGACCAGCAGAACGGCCGTGCCCTCTTCCTTCAGGATCGACAGCGTTTCGTCCCGGATCCCGTCGCGCAGGCGGTTGTCGAGGCCCGAGAACGGCTCGTCCATCAGCATGATCTTGGGCCGCGGGGCCAGCGCGCGCGCCAGCGCCACGCGCTGCTGCTCGCCCCCCGACAGCTCGTGCGGGAAGGAGTCGATGAAGCGCAGGAGGTCGACGCGTTCCAGAAGTTCGCACACGCGCGCCCGCTTCCTGGCCTTCGGGCCCTTCAGGCCGAAGGCCACGTTGTCGGCCACGCTGAGGTGCGGAAACAGGGCGAAGTCCTGGAACATCAGGCCAATCGACCGCCCCTCGGGCGGCACACGAGTGACGGTGTCGCAGACTAGCCGGCCGTCGACCCAGATCTCGCCCGAGTCCTGCATCTCGACCCCGGCGATCATGCGCAGCGTCGTGGACTTGCCGCAGCCCGACGGCCCCAGCAGGCAGGTCACCTGCCCCACCTCGACACTCAGCGACACGTGGTCGACCACCACGCGCCCGCCGAACGACCGCGTCAGGTCCTTGATCTCGAGCCTGGGGATATGCGCCACGCCTGCCTCGCCCGTTTCCCGACGGAAAGCGTCGGGCGTCGGGGCGAATACCAGCCGGCCGGGCTTGCCGCAACCCGCCGCTGACGCGGGCTCAGGACGCGCGCGGCCGCATCAGCCGGCCCACGACGCTCATCTCGAGCACCGTCAGCGCGATCCGGGCCAGGTGGTGAAAGGTCACGAAGGCCGGGTTCACCGCCAGCGACAGCGCGATCAGGCCCATCTCGGTCACGCCGCCGGGCGCGTAGCTGATGAACAGCACCTCCATGTTCTCGCCGGTCGCCGCCCACAGGATCAGCGCCAGCATGCCGCCGATGGCCAGCATCGCCCCCACCGTCGCCAGCGCGAGGCCCAGCGCCCGCGACAGCAGCCGGCGCGTGACGCCCGCGAAGCGCGCACCGAGGCTCGCCCCGATGACCACCTGCGCCACCTCGAGCACCGGGCCCGGCACGTCGAGCGTCGCGAGCCCGCTGCCCACGACGACGGCGGCAACGACCAGCGGTCCCGTGAGCTGTCCGGCCGGGATCTTCAGCCCGCGCCCCAGCAGCAGCCCGCCCGCGCAGATCGCCAGGAACAGCGGCACCGAGCCGAAACCGGCATCCGCATGCGACAGCGACATGCCGCCCGCGCTGCCCACGGCCTCGCCATGCCACAGCGACAGGCCGGTCGGGACCAGCGTGACCACGAGGATGATGCGCAGGAAATGCTGCAGCGTCAGAAGACGAACGTCCGCGCCCGCCTCTTCGCCCAGGGCAATGCTTTCCATCAGCCCGCCGGGCGTGCCGCAATAGAAGGCCGTGGCCCGGTCGTAGCCACCGAAGTGGCGGAAGATGGCGTAGTTCGCGCCGTGCGCGGCCCCGACGAAGAGCACCACGCCCGCGAGGCTCGGCACCATCTGCGGGATGCGCGAGACGAAGGCGGGGTCGACCTGCGCCCCGATCAGCGTGCCAATGGCGGCGATGAAGGCGAAGCGCAGGTAGGGCGGAAAGCGGTAATCGGCCGGAAGCGCGCCGGGAGCGAAGGCGACGAGCAATGCGCTCGTGGACAGGCTGCCCAGCATGTAGGGCAGCGGCAGCCCCGAAATGTCGGCGAGCCCGCCGCCCAGCGCGCCCAGCGAAAGCAGCAGCACGGTAGCGAGCACGTTCCGGCGGTCGAACGCCGGGCGGGAGAATCTGATCATGGCGAACGGCTTAGCCCCGTTTGACGCGGGCTTCCAGCGCCTCCGGCCCGGCGCAACTTTCTTCTGAAGAAAGTTGCCAAGACCTTGCAGGAAGGTCCTGGCCTCAGCGGCGGGCCGCGAAGAAATCCTTCAGCAGGTCCGCGGCGTCATCGGACGCGATGCCGTCGTAGACCTCGGGCACGTGGTGCGCCTGCGGGTGGCTGAAGATTCGCGGCCCCTGCGCCACCCCGCCAGATTTCGGATCCGCCGCCCCGTAATAGAGCCGCGCGATCCGCGCCGCCGAGATCACCGCAGCGCAGGCCGGGCAAGGCTCGAGCGTCACGTAAAGGTCGCAGCCCGTCAGCCGCTCGCTTCCCGTCCGCGCGCAGGCGGTGCGGATCGCCAGCATCTCGGCGTGCGCGGTGGGATCGTTGAGCTCGCGCGTGCGGTTGCCCGCCCGCGCCAGCACCTCGCCCGCAGGCGAGACCACCACCGCGCCCACCGGCACCTCGCCACGGGCGGCGGCGGCGCGGGCCTCGTCTAGCGCGAGGTGCATGTGGCTGCGGAAGATCATGGCCCTGATTGCCCCGTGGCGCGCGCCTGCTCAAGGGGCGCGTGGGCCGCGGAGGGCGGGCCGTGAGTATTTTCAGCAAGAGGAAGCCCCATTGCCGCTGTTCCCGGGCGAGCACGCGCGGTATGGGTCGCGGCATGAGCCAGACCCCTCCTCCCGGCGAGCGTATCGCCAAGGTTCTCGCCCGCGCCGGCGTCGCCAGCCGGCGCGAGGCCGAACGCATGATCGAGGCCGGACGCGTTTCGGTGAACGGCAAGACCATTGCCTCCCCCGCGCTGAACGTGACGGAGAAGGACCGCATCACCGTCGACGGCAAGGAGGTCGGCGAGGCCGAGGCGCCGCGGCTGTGGCTTTATCACAAGCCCGCAGGCCTGGTCACGACCGCGCGCGACGAGAAGGGGCGCGAGACGGTCTTCGACAAGCTGCCCGAGGGGATGCCGCGGGTGATGAGCGTCGGGCGGCTCGACATCAACTCCGAGGGCCTTTTGCTGCTGACCAACGACGGCGGCATCAAGCGCAAGCTGGAACTGCCGGCGACCGGCTGGCTGCGCAAGTACCGCGTGCGGGTGAAGGGTGCGCCGAAGGATGCCGATTTCGAGCCTCTGCGCCGGGGCCTGACGCTCGAGGGGGAGCGGTTCCAGCCGATGACGGTCACGCTCGACCGGCAGCAGGGGGCGAACGCCTGGCTCACGGTCGCCATCCGCGAGGGCAAGAACCGCGAGATCCGGCGCGCGATGGAGGCGATCGAGCTGCCCGTGAACCGCCTGCTGCGCGTGAGCTACGGGCCGTTCCGGCTGGGTGATCTGAAGCCCGGGGCGGTCGAGGAGGTCAAGCCGCGCGTGCTGCGCGACCAGTTGGGCCTGAAGGAGACGCCGCAGAAGCCCGAGCGCAAGGTTCGCCGCCGCCGCTGAAACCTTGCCGCCGGGCCGGGGTTCTGCATCATGCAACCCATTGACCGGGCAAGGAGAGCGGCGAGATGACGGACCTTCTGACGCTGGAGAACGCGGGCAACCTGCTGATGCTGCTCTTCCTGCAGGCGGTGCTGGGCTTCGACAACCTTCTATACATCTCGATCGAAAGCCAGCGCGCCCCGGTCGCGCAGCAGAAGGCGGTGCGCTTCTGGGGCATCATCATCGCCGTGATCCTGCGGGTCGTGCTGCTGTTCGTGATGGTCGAGCTGATCGAGGCGCTGTCCGAGCCGTTCTTCGTGCTCGACTGGACCGGCGTGATCGAGGGCGGCGTGAACTTCGCCACCTGCGTCTTCATCATCGGCGGCATCTTCATCATGTACACGGCGGTGAAGGAGATCGCCCACATGCTGTCGGTCGAGCATCTGGACGCCGACGTGGACAACAAGTCGGGCAAGTCGGCGTGGGGCGTGATCGCGCTGATCGTTACGATGAACCTGATCTTCTCGTTCGATTCGGTGCTGTCGGCGCTGGCGATCACCGACGTCTTCGTGGTGCTGGCCATCGCCATCATCGCCTCGGGCGTGGTCATGCTGTTTCTTGCCGAGACGGTCACGCTGTTTCTCGAGAAGAACCGGATGTACGAGGTGCTGGGCATGTTCATCCTGCTGATCGTGGGTGTCGTGCTTCTGGGCGAGGCCGGGCCGGCCGCGGCGCACGCGATGCACGACGAGAGCCTGCAGATCCGCGTCTTCGGCTATGACCTGATCCCGATGTCGAAGACCACGTTCTACTTCTCGGTCATCGTGCTGTTCGCGGTCGAGATCATCCAGTCGCGCTATAGTCGGAGGCTCGCTGCTGAGCGCCGGGCCGAGCGAATTCGCCGGTCCTAGCTGGCAACCGGGCGCGGCAGTTCCTAGGTTGAGCGCACGTCAACCCGCATCCGGCAAAAGGTGTCATGGCTCGTCTCGTTCTCGCCGTCCTCGTTCTGTCCGGCCTCATCGCGCTTCTGGCGCTGGTGGCGGCAGGGTGGCGGGCCGTGCGCGGTGACGCCGGTGCCGACGATGCGCCCACTCAGGGGGAGAGCGTGCAGAAACTGTCGTTCGCGCTGCTCATGGCGCTGATCCTATACGTTTCGGTCTTCGGCGGGAGCGGCTGAGATGGCCCGGCCCGACCACACGGGCGTGCCGCGCGCGCCCTCCTCCCGCATGCCGCGACGGCGACGGACCCGCGCGGGCGGGCGCGTGAACCTGCTGTTCTTGTCCTCGGCCCCGCTGATCCTGTCGGCGTTCTGGCAGGACCCGGCGGGCCTGGCGCTGCACCTGGCGGCCGGGGGGCTGCTGATCGCGGCGGCGTGGCTGACGCGCGAGGGCCTGCACGCGCAGGAGGCGTACGAGGCGCGCAGCGTTGCCAAGCGCCCTGCCATTCCGCGCAAGCTGTTCGGCAGCGCCCTGACCGGCGGCGCGCTGGCGCTGGCGGGCTTCGGCGACGGGACGGCGCTGGACGCGATCATCTTCGCCATCCTGGGCGCGGGGCTGCACGTCATGGCCTTCGGGCCGGACCCGCTGTCGGACAAGCGCGCCGAGGGCATCGACCGCATGCAGTCCGACCGCGTCGCCCGCGTGGTGGACGAGGCCGAGAGCCACCTGTCCGCCATGTCACAGGCCATCGGGCAATTGCACGACCGCCGGCTGGCCGAACGGGTGGCGCGGTTTCAGACCACCGCGCGCGAGATGTGCCGCTCGGTCGAGCAGGATCCGCGCGATCTGCCCTCGGCGCGCCGCTACCTCGGCGTCTATCTTCTGGGGGCACGGGACGCGACGACGAAGTTCGCGGACCTCTATGCCCGCTCCGGGGACGCGCAGGCGCGGGCGGATTACCTTTCGCTTCTCGACGATCTCGAGGAAGGCTTCGCGGCGCGCACGCAGCGGATGCTGCTCGACGACCGGTCGGATCTGGATATCGAAATCGAGGTCCTGCGCGACAGGCTCGGGCGCGAAGGCGTGCTGGAAAAATGATAGGCTACGGCAAGGCAGGCAGAAGGCGAGGATCATGTCCGACGACGTCCGCAGGAAAGCCACGGAAACCGTCCGGGAGCTCGAGGAGTTGAACGCCGTGACACTCGACACCCCCCGCCGGGACGCGCCCGGCTACGCCCCGGACTCCCCCCGCGCGGCCGAGATCGAGAAGCGCATGGACGAGATCGACCTGCACGATTCGAACTCCGTCGTGTCATTCGGGTCGGCGGCGCAGGCCGAGCTTCAGCAGATCAGCCAGTCCATGCTCGCCGACGTGCGCAACAAAGACATCGGCCCGGCCGGCGATTCGCTGCGCGAGATCGTCTCGACCCTGCGCGGCTTCTCGACCGAGGAGCTGGACCTGAACCGCAAGCGGTCGTGGTGGGAGAAGATCACCGGCCGCATGTCGCCGCTGGCGAAGTTCACGGCCCGCTACGAAGAGGTGCAGGCCCAGATCGATCGCATCACCGACGGGCTTCTGACCCACGAGCATCGGCTGATGAAGGATATCAAGGCGCTCGACATCCTCTACGACAAGACACTGGCCTTCTACGACGAACTCGCGCTCTACATCGCGGCGGGCGATGAAAAGCTGCGCCGGCTGGACGAGGCCGACATCCCGGCGCTCGAAGCCGGGGTCGACGCCGCCCCCGAAGAGCAGGCGGTGATGAAGGCGCAGCAGCTGCGCGACCTGCGGGCGGCCCGCGACGACCTGGAACGGCGGGTGCACGACCTGAAGCTGACGCGCCAGGTCACGATGCAGTCGCTCCCGTCGATCCGGCTGGTACAGGAAAACGACAAGAGCCTGGTCACCAAGATCAATTCCACCCTCGTCAACACGGTTCCGCTGTGGGAAACCCAGCTTGCGCAGTCGGTGACCATTCACCGCTCGCGCGAAGCCGCGGGCGCCGTGAAAGAGGCCAACGACCTCACCAACGATCTTCTGACGGCGAACGCGAAAAACCTGCGGGACTCGAATCGCGAGGTGCGGCAGGAGATGGAGCGGGGCGTCTTCGACATCGAGGCGGTGAAGCAGGCCAATTCCGACCTGATCGCCGCCATCGAGGAAAGCCTGCAGATCGCCGACGAGGGCAAGAGCCGCCGCGCCGCCGCCGAGGAGGAACTGGAGAAGATGGAAGCCGACCTGAAGACCGCGCTCGCGTCCGCCCGCAGGCAGGGCGGAAAGACCGGCGCCGCCACCGGGTCCGCCGTGCCCGGCCGCTGAGGGTCCATGCATCTTTCGCGCTTCCTCCTGCCCGGCGTCGCCGCCGCCCTTCTGGGTCTCGCCGCCTGCGACGTGATCGCCCCGGTCGAACCGGTGCCGCGCCCGCCCGAGCGCCCGGCCAAGCTGCCCGCGCCGGTCGAGCCGGCGCGCCCGGAACAGACGGCGGAGAGCCGGCAGCTCGAACAATACTACCGCAGCGTGCAGGACAGCCTTGTCGCGCAGGGCCTGTTGCGCACCGACGGCGGAGGCCCCGACACGCCCTTCACCGAGCGGCAGCTTGTCGAAAACTTCGTGCGCATCGCGCTGTTCGAGGAATACGCGACCGAAGGCGGCCGCATCGTCGCGCGCCAGACCGAAAGCCGCCTGCACCGCTGGGAAACACCCATCGAGATGCAGGTCGAGTTCGGCGACACCGTCCCGCGCGACAAGCGCGTGCGCGATCGCAACGCTATCTCGGCCTATGCCGACCGTCTGTCCCGTGTCACCAGCCTGCCCATCCGGCAGGTCCCGTCGGGCGGCAACTTCAACGTCTTCGTCGTGAACGAGCCTGAGCGCCGCGCGCTTGGCCCCCGCCTGCGCAAGCTGATTCCGGGGATGAGCGAGGCCGCGATCGAGACGGTCGTCGACCTCCCGCGCACCAGCTACTGCCTGGTCTTCGCGCTCGATCCGGACGACAGCGGCGCCTATACCCGCGCGGTGGCCATCATTCGCGGCGAACACCCGGACCTCCTGCGCCTGTCGTGCATCCACGAAGAGCTCGCCCAAGGGCTGGGCCTGTCCAACGACAGCCCCGCCGCCCGTCCCTCGGTCTTCAACGACGACGAGGAATTCGGCCTGCTGACCACGCACGACGAATACCTCCTGCGCATCCTCTACGACGACCGGCTCGAGCCCGGTATGGACGCAAAGACGGCGCGCCTCCGCGCCGCCGAGGTCGCCGCCGAACTGCTTCCCGAGAGCTGAGGCGACGCGGCGCCCCTCTCGCAGCAAGTTTCCATCGCTTGCGGCCAGCGCGCCCGTCCGGCCCTGCCGGACGGACGCCATGCTCGGCTCTCCGCGTCAGCCCTTGCGTATCTGCACCCGGGACGACGCGGGTTCGGACGCCGTCTTCTTCGGCACCGTGATCGTCAGCACTCCGTCCCTCAGGTCCGCCTCGACCTTGGTCTCGTCGGCGTCCGGCGGCAAGCGGAACGAGCGGCTGAACGCGCCGTACTGCCGCTCCGAGAAATACCAGGTCTCGCCCTTCTCCTCGCGGCTGGTCTTCTTCTCGCCCTTCAGCGACAGCATGCCCTCCTGCACGCTCAGGTCGATGTCTTTCTCCTCCACGCCGGGAAGCTCGACGGCGATGGTATAGGCGTTGTTCTTGCTCGACGCCTCGGATGCGGGGGCGATCCATTCCGCGACGCGGCTTCCGAACTGCCGCAGCGGGTCGTAGAGCGACGGCCAGAAGCCGCTGGTATGTGTCTTCTCGACCATGTCGAACCTCCTTCCACTGGTCCATCCAACGCCCCCATCTTCCGCCCGGCGTGGTCCGCCGCCTTGATTTGCGTCAACGGCGCCGGCGCGGTTGCGGCGACGCGCCGGCGTCCATAAAGCTGTCACTGGCCAAAGGAGGAGTGCCGATGATCCTGTGCTGCGGCGAAGCCTTGATCGACATGCTGCCCCGCACGACGACGGCGGGTGAAAGCGCCTTCGCACCCTACCCGGGCGGCGCGGTCTTCAACACCGCCGTCGCGCTCGGTCGCCTCGGCGCGCCGACGGGCTTCTTCAGCGGCCTGTCCACAGACCTGTTCGGAGCCATGCTCACCGACGCGCTCGGAAAAAGCGGCGTCGACGCCAGCCCCGCCGCATTGAGCGACAGGCCCACGACACTTGCCTTCGTGCAACTGGTCGAGGGGCAGGCCACCTATGCCTTCTACGACGAAAACACAGCCGGCCGGATGCTGTCCGAGGATGACCTGCCCGCGCTCGGACCGGATGTGGACGCCCTGTTCTTCGGCGGCATCAGTCTGGTGGCAGAACCCTGCGGATCGAGCTTAGAGGCGCTGATGACGCGCGAGGCTGACGTGCGCGTCACGATGATCGATCCCAACATCCGCCCCGGCTTCGTCCGCGACGAGCCCACCTACCGCGCCCGGATCGAGCGGATGATCGCGCTCGCCGATATCGTGAAGCTGTCGGACGACGACCTGCACTGGCTTGAAGGCCGCGGCGACACGGCCGCGCTGGCCCGCGCCCTGTTGCAGAAAGGGCCGAAGCTCGTCTGCATCACCGAGGGCGCCAAGGGCGCGACCGGTTACACCGCCGAACATACCGTCGCCGTCCCCGCGCGCCCGGTGACGGTGGTGGACACCGTAGGCGCGGGCGACACCTTCAACGCCGGCGTGCTCGCCGGGCTGTCCGACGCCGGCGCGCTGAGCAAGAAAGCGATCGCCACCCTCTCTCCCGAAACGATCGAGGCGGCGCTCGCCCTCGGCGTCCGCGCCGCCTCCATCACCGTCGCCCGCGCCGGCGCGAGCCCGCCCCGGCGGGAGGAACTGTAGGGTGCGCGCCCTCCTCCAGCGCGTCACCGGCGCACGGGTCGACGTGGACGGCGAGACGATCGGGGAAATCGGCCCCGGCCTCCTGATCCTGGTCTGCGCCATGCAGGGCGACACCGAAGCGCAGGCCGACCGCCTTGCCGCAAAGGTCGCCAAGCTGCGCATCTTCCGCGACGACGAGGGGCGGATGAACCGATCGGTAAGCGACGCGGGTGGCGCGGTGCTCGTCGTCAGCCAGTTTACGCTGGCCGCCGACACCTCACGCGGCAACCGCCCCGGCTTCTCGACCGCCGCGGCCCCGGACGAGGGCGAGCGCCTTTACGACTATTTCGCCGACCGCCTCCGGGCCGAGGGGCTCGAGGTCGCGCAGGGCCGCTTCGGCGCCGACATGGCCGTGAGCCTCGTCAACGATGGCCCCGTGACGATCTGGATGGAAAGCTGAGGCCCGCGCGGCCCTTTATCGCAACGACGGCCCAGGCGTCCCCTGCCCCTCTTCGGTCCTGAAATATCCTCGCCGAAGGCAGGCCCGGAACGGGCCTTCGATTCGTCGCAGCAGGATCGTCAGCGCGCCGCGCGGTACCAGGCCGCGATCCGGTCGCGCTCCTCGGGCTCCATCCAGGTGATGTTGGCCGGCGGCATGGCATGGGTCACGCCCGCCTGAAGATAGATCGGCCGCGCGTGGCGCGCCACGTCGGCCTCGGTCTCCAGCAGCACGCCCTTCGGCGCCCAGCGAATGCCCGGCCAGACCGGCTCTCGCGCGTGGCACATCGAGCAGCGGCCGAGCACGACATTATAGACCTCGTCGAAGCCCTCCGCCTCGGCGAACTGCTCCTCGCCCGCCGTCATCGGCCGCGCCTCTGCCGCCTCAATCGGAGCGAACATCGGCGCGGTCGAGAGCCACGCGATGACCAGGAAGATCACCACGGTCGCGCCCCAGGTCCAGTGCGGGCTGCCGGCGCGGGCGTGGCGGGTGTTGAACCAGTGCCGGATCGTCACGCCCAGAAGGAACACCAGCGCCGCGATGATCCACGCGTTCTCGGTCGCGAAGGCCAGCGGGTAGTGGTTCGACAGCATCAGGAAGATGACCGGCAGCGTCAGGTAGTTGTTGTGGGTCGAGCGCAGCTTGGCGATCTTGCCGTATTTCGGATCGGGCTTGCGCCCCGCCTTCAGGTCCGCCACCACGATGCGCTGGTTGGGCATGATGATGAAGAACACATTGGCGGTCATGATCGTCGCGGTGAACGCCCCCAGGTGCAGAAGCGACGCGCGCCCCGTGAACACCTGGTTATAGCCCCACGACATCGCGACCAGCAGCACGAACAGCAGCAGCATCAGCACCGTCGGCCGCTCGCCCAGCGGCGACTTGCACAGATAGTCGTAGACCAGCCAGCCGATGGTCAGCGACAGGGCCGAGATCGCGATGCCCTGCCAGATGGCGAGGTCCGCCTTGGACGGGTCGATCAGGTAAAGCTCGGCCCCCGCCCAGTAGATCACCATCAGAAGGGCGGCGCCCGACATCCAGGTCCAGTAGCTCTCCCACTTGAACCAGGTCAGGTGCTCGGGCATCCGCTCGGGCGCGACGAGGTATTTCTGGATGTGATAGAAGCCGCCGCCGTGAACCTGCCATTCCTCGCCATCCGCCGGACCGGGAATGTTGCGGTTCAGGCCCAGGTCGAGCGCGATGAAATAGAACGACGACCCGATCCATGCGATCGCGGTGACGACGTGCAGCCAGCGGATGGCGAAACCCGCCCAGTCCCACAGAACAGCGAAATCGTACATGGGTCAGCTGCCGCGATAGGTCGAATAGCCGTAGGGCGAAAGCAGGAGCGGCACGTGGTAATGCGTGTCGTCGCTCATCCCGAAGCGGATCGGCACCTCGTCCAGGAAGGCCACCGGATCCACCGGCAGTCCGGCCCCCCGCAGGTAGTCGCCGGCGTGAAACACCAGCTCGTAGGTGCCGGGTGCGAAATCCTCGGTCGGCAGGATCGCCCCGTCGGTGCGCCCGTCGGCGTTGGTGGACAGGCTGTGCAGATGCACGCGGTCCCGCCCCGCGATTCGATAGAGATCGATCCGGAGACCGGCGGCCGGGCAGCCCCGGGCGGTATCCAGAACATGTGTCGTGAGGAACCCTTCGGCCATGCTGCCTCCCCTTGTCTTGCAAGCCGGCACCCGGTCTAAGGGGGATCGCCGGAAGAAGGAAGGACGAGATGACGGACGCCCCTCGCTATCCCCGCGACATGCATGGCCACGGCCCCACGCCCCCCGATGCGAAATGGCCCGGCGGCGCGAAGATCGCCGTGCAGATCGTGGTGAACTACGAGGAGGGCGGCGAGAACAACATCCTCCACGGCGACGCCGCGTCCGAGGCCTTCCTGTCCGAGATCGTCGGCGCCGCGCAATGGCCCGGCCAGCGCCACTGGAACATGGAATCGATCTACGAATACGGCGCGCGCGCCGGCTTCTGGCGGCTTCACCGCCTGTTCACCGGCATGAACATCCCCGTCACCGTCTACGGCGTCGCCACCGCCCTCGCCCGCTCGCCGGCACAGGTGAAGGCGATGCAGGAGGCCGAGTGGGAGATCGCGAGCCACGGGTGGAAGTGGATCGAATACAAGGACATGCCCGAGGAGGAGGAGGCCCGCCACCTGCACGAGGCGATCCGCCTGCACGCCGAGGTCACGGGCGCGCGTCCCCGCGGCTGGTATCTGGGCCGCTGCTCGATGAACACGGTGCGGCTGGTGGCCGAGGAAGGCGGCTTCGACTACATCGCCGACGCCTACGACGACGACCTGCCCCACTGGATCAAGGTGGGCGAGCGCGACCAGCTGATCGTGCCCTACACGCTGGACGCCAACGACATGCGCTTCGCCACGCCGCAGGGCTTCAACTCCGGCGACCAATTCGGAAACTACCTGAAGGACAGCTTCGACGCGCTTTATGCCGAGGGCGCCGACGGGCAGCCGAAGATGCTGTCCATCGGCCTGCACTGCCGCCTCGTCGGTCGCCCCGGCCGCGTGCAGGCGCTCAGGCGGTTCCTCGACTACGCGCGGGGGCACGAAGGCGTCTGGTTCGCCCGCCGCATCGACATCGCCCGCCATTGGGCCGAGACGCACCCGCCGCAGGTGGTCGAACATCCCTCGCGGATGGACCGCGCCACCTTCGTCGCCCGCTTCGGCGGCGTGTTCGAGCATTCGCCCTGGATCGCCGAACGCGCACACGGGCTCGAGCTCGGCCCGGCCCACGATACCGCGACCGGCGTGCACAGCGCGCTGGCACGTGCCTTCCGCTCGGCCTCCGAGGACGAGCGCCTGGGCGTCCTGCGCGCCCACCCCGACCTCGCCGGCAAGCTGGCGGCGGCGAAGCGGCTGACCGAGGCCAGCACCGCCGAACAGGCGTCCGCCGGACTCGATGCGCTCACCGACCGGGAGCGCGAAACCTTCGAGCGGCTAAACGACGCCTACACCGAGAAGTTCGGCTTCCCCTTCATCATCGCCGTGCGCGACAACACCAAGCAGTCCATCCTCGAGGCTTTCCAGCGCCGCGTCGCCAACAACCGCGCCACCGAGATGGCCGAGGCCTGCCGGCAGGTCGAGCGCATCGCGGAACTCCGCCTGCAAGAAATGCTCCCGTGACCGCCGGCCACGCCGCCTGCCGGTCGCCGGATCGACACCTGCGTTTCCTCTTGCCGAAAATACTCCCGCCGTAGGCTCCCTCCGGCACCAAGTGCCCTGACAGGAGCCGCTGATGCGCGAGATTGCCACCGCCCCGCTGACCCCCGACGCCTTCGCCCCCTTCGGCGACGTTCTCGACACCTCCGGCGCGCCCGAGAAGCTCATCAACCAGGGGCTCTGCGGCCGCTACCACGACCGCGCACGCCTCGATTTCGGCGGCGGCCGCGCCGGCATCAGCCTCTTCGACGCCAAGCCCCGCAGCCTGCCCTACCGCCTCGACATGGTCGAGCGGCATCCCGAGGGCAGCCAAGCCTTCCTGCCGATGAGCGAACACCCGTTCCTCGTCATCGTCGCCCCGGATGTCGGCGACCGCCCCGGCACGCCGCGCGCCTTCGTGACCGCGCCCGGCCAGGGCATCAACTTGCATCGCGGCACTTGGCACGGCGTGCTGACCCCGCTCCACGCGCCGGGTCTCTTCGCCGTCGTGGATCGCATCGGCGACGGCTCCAACCTCGAAGAACACTGGTTCGGGGAGCCGTGGATGGTGGTGGAGGGCTGAGGCTCCTCACGGAGCGCACCGACCAATCTACGCCGGACCAAATTTTATTTTCTCCGCGCGTTCCACTCGAAGGGCAGCACCCGGCCGCGGGCGGGTGCGAAGCGCCCGCCCATGGGGGCGGCCGGGCGCGGCCCGGGCCGCCCCCATGGGCGTGAGCTTGATGAGCAACCGGCTGCCACCAAGCGGCATGGGTGAGCGGCGAATGGCAAGGTTGGATCAGGAGAGGCGAACCGGCCGCCCCGCAAGCCTCACCCCAGAACGGCCTTCACCGCCTTCGCCGTCTTCCCGGCGATCTCTTCCGCCTCGTCCGTCGTCAGGCAGAACGGCGGGGCGAAGCCGATGATGTCGCCCTGCGGCATGGCACGCCCGATCACGCCCTCCTCCAGCAGTGCCGCCGAGACCTTCGCACCGACCTTCTCGGAGGCATCGAAGAATTGACGCGTCTCCTTGTCCGCCACCAGCTCAACCGCGCACAGCATGCCCTCGCCGCGCACCTCGCCGACATTCGCGTGCCCGCCCACGGCCTCTGCCATGGCGCGGTTCAGGTGCGCGCCGACCTCGCCCGCGTTCTCGACCAGCTTCAGCTCGTCGATCAGCTTCAGGTTGGCCACGCCCGCAGCCGCGCCGATCGGGTGGGCCGAGTACGTCCAGCCGTGCCCGATGGGCCCGTTCTCGTCGGTGCCCTGCTCGAGCACCTTCCAGACCTTGTCCGACACGATCGACCCCGACAGCGGCGCATAGGCGCTGGTCAGGCCCTTGGCGATGGTCATCAGGTCGGGCTCCAGGCCGTAATGGAACGAGCCGAACATCGACCCCAGCCGTCCGAACCCGGTCACCACCTCGTCGGCGATCAGCAGGATGTCGTGCCTGGCCAGCACCTCCTGGATGGCGTCCCAGTAGCCCTCGGGCGGCGGCACGATGCCCCCCGTGCCCAGCACCGGCTCGCCGATGAAGGCGGCGATGGTGTCCGCGCCCTCGCGCTCGATCAGCGCCTCGAGCTCGGCGACGCAGTGCGCGGTGAACTCGGCCTCGCTCATCGACAGGTCCGGGCGGCGGTAATAGTACGGCGCCTCGGTGTGGATCACCTGGCTCAGCGGCAGGTCGAACTTCTTGTGAAACAGCTCGAGCCCCGTCAGCGAGCCTGTCATCAGCCCCGAACCGTGGTATCCGCGCCAGCGCGAGATGATCTTCTTCTTCTCTGGCCGGCCGAGGATGTTGTTGTAGTACCAGACCAGCTTGATGTTGGTCTCGTTCGCGTCCGAGCCCGACATCCCGAAATAGACCTTCGACATGTGGTCCGGCGCGCGGTCCAGGATCATCTTGGCCAGCGTGATCGAGGCCTCGGTCCCGTGCCCGACATAGGCGTGGTAATAGGCCAGCTCCTTCGCCTGCTCGGCGATGGCCTCGGCGATCTCCTGACGCCCGTAGCCGACGTTCACGCAGTAGAGCCCGGCGAAGGCGTCGAGGAGGCGGTTGCCGTCGCGGTCCTCGATATGGCTGCCCTGTCCGCCGCGGATCACCCGGTGCGGGGCGTTGCCGCGCGCGAACTCGGCCAGGTGCGTCGAGGGATGGAAGAAGCTCTCGCGGTCCCACTGCTCCAGCATGTCGTTCTTCAGCATCGCCGTCTCCTTCTTCCAGCGTTGACGAGTCGGACAAGCCGTAAGGGAAGTCGCGCCCGCGTTCCATACCCTGCGTGCGCGGTGCTCACTCGCCCAGCCCCAGCGCCTCGCCGTAGCCCAGGTCGTGGTCGAAGCGGCCCCACAGCAGGAAGCGCTTCACCTGCGCGATCACCAGCGGGTTCACCATCATGAAGGTGTGGCTGACCGGCAGGACGATGTGGTCGTCCATGCCCTGCAGCGTCGTCGTCTCGACCGAAACCTTGCCGTCGTCCGGCCCCTCGATCACCGTCGAGTAGACGGGGTTCATCGACCGGCTTCCCGCGATCACGCCAAGCTCGAAATCCGCCCCCGGCAGGCGGTTCGGCAGGCTTTCGGCCGAGGTGCCCAGTTGCAGCCCCGCCGGTCCGTTCAGCCAGCGGAACGCGCCAAGATCGCCGAACGCGTCCACCAGTTCCGTCCCGTGGTTCGGCGGGGCAAGCATCACCACGCGGCCCATGCGCCGGGGCCGGTTCTCCTCGAGCCAGGCGCGCAGCAGGATGCCCCCCATCGAATGCGTGACGAAATGCACCCGCTCGTCGCCGCACGCCGCCACCGCCGGCGGCACGGCGATCTCGACCAGCTCCTCGATCGGCGCCTCGGTCGAGGGATAGCCGCGGTTCACCACGCGATAGCCGTCATAGGCCAGCGCCCGCTCCATCACCCACATCGAGGCCGAACTCCGCGCCAGCCCGTGCAGAAGCACCACGCAATCGGCCCGCGCCGGGCCGGCCGCGAAGAGAAGGAGGATCAGGAGAAACCGCATCATCGGGCGAAGATAGGTCACGGCGACGCCCTGCGCGAGGGCTTGCAGCGCGCCGGCCGCAGCGCCACTCTGCGCGCCATGACCTCGCCCCGCCTCGCCGTCCGCGCCGTGATCGTCCACCTCGGCCGCCTGCTTGTCGTCAACGCCTACCCCGACGGCCAGAGCGACCTCTGGTGCGTCCCCGGCGGCGGGGCGGAGCGGCACGCCTCGCTCCCCGACAACCTGCGCCGCGAGATTTTCGAGGAGACGGGGCTTGAGATCGAGGTCGGCGCGCCGGTGATGATCAACGAGTTCCATGCCCCCGACACCGGCTTCCACCAGGTCGACGTCTATTTCCGCTGCACCGTCGCCGACGGCACCCTGCCCGAAAGTTGGCAGGACCCGGAGGGCATCGTCGCACACCGCCGCTGGGCGAGCGAGGACGAGCTGACGCGGCTGCGCTACAAGCCCGACAGCCTGCCCCGCCTCGCCTGGGGCGCGCCGGGCGAGATCCTCTACGACCCGCTCGAACTCCTCGTGCGCTGAGGCGCCAGCACTCCCAGCGCCACGCCGCCCAGCACCAGCACCGCAGCCACGGCGAAGCGGAGCGTCAGCGCCTCGCCCAGAAGCGCCACGCCACCCGCCAGCGCGATCACCGGCACCGTCAACTGCGCCAGCGCCGCCACCGACGCCTCGAGCCGCGGCAGCACCGTGTACCACAGGGCATAACCCAGCCCCGATGTCACCACGCCCGAGACCACCGCCAGCGCCATTCCTCGGACACTGGCCCCGCCCTCCGGCACGGCCAGCGCAAGCGCCACGGCCACCGGTGCGGCCAGCACGAAGTTCGCCGCCGTCGCCGCCAGCGGCTCGCCCGCACGCCGCCCGGCCAGCGAGTAGACGCCCCAGCCGACCGCTGCCGCGCCCATCAGCGCGGCGAACACAAGGGGCGGCGCGTCCGCGCCCTCGGGCCACATCAGCCAGCCCAGCCCGACCAACGCCAGCGCCGCCCCGGCCCATCGGGCGGGTGGCACGCGCTCGCCGCCCAGCACCGCACCCGCGAACATCGTCACCTGCACGCCCCCGAACAGGATCAGCGCGCCCAGTCCCGCCGGCAACGCCACGTAGGCAGCCGAGAACCCGACCATGTAGACGAAAAGCGACGCCACCCCGACCGACCGCCGCGGCCCGAAGAGCCGCACGCGCCGGTCCCGCAGCCAAACCAACACCGCGAGCGCCAGCGCGCCAGAGGCCAGCCGCAGCGCCGCGAAGGCCATCGGCCCGATCTCGTCCCCCGCCAGCGCCATGCGGTTGAGCACCGAGTTGGCGGCGAAGGCGATCATCGTCAGGGCGGTGAGCAGGATCAGGCGCATGCGCGCCATGAACACCGCGCCGCGCGCCCGCACAACCCGGCATCATCTTCGGTCCCGAAATATCCTCGGGGGTGAATGGCCCGCAGGGCCAGAGGGGGCAGACAGCCCCCTCCCCCGCCCGCCACACGCTCAGGCGGCGAAGAACCGCGGCCGCAGCCACAAAAGCGCCACCGCCCCGGTGCCGGCCAGCGTCAGGCCCAGCACAAAGAGCCACCCCAGGAACGGCACCAGCGCCAGGATCGCGGCCGCCAGCGCCCCGACCCCGGCCGCCAGCGCCCGGTCGCCGAAGCCGTCGGGCACGTGCCGGCCGGCGAGCTTCAGAAGCCAGACGCCGAAGGAATAGACGCCGATCACGTACCCCACGAATCCGGCCAGCCCCGCCGCCAGCAGCAGCGCCGGCGTCACCAGCAGCCCGATCAGGGTGAGCGCCACCACGAAGCCCGCGCCCACGAGGACCGAGATCGACAGAAAGCCGATCCAGAGCGACCGGAACGGCGCCTCCAGCAGCCGCTCGCGCATGGCGGCCAGGCGCCGGGGCAGAAGCGCGGCTACCAGCGCGGCAAGGAAGGTCACCACCACCACTCCGCCAAGGAATTGAAGCACCACCCAGCGCCCGTCCACCAGGGCGGGCCGGAAGTCCGCCGTCTCGGCCTCCCAATCCGGGAGGGCGCGGCGCACGATCCGGTCGGCCGGCGCGACGCTCTCAGGGACCTCCAGCGCGCCCGGCTCCTCCTCGAACACGGTGACGGTGCCGCCGACCGATGCGTCGGGGCCGAAGGCCAGCCGCTCGCCGGTCACCATCAGGTCTCCGGCGATGGCGGACGCGATCCGCACCTCCTCGCCCCCGAGCAGCGCATAGCCCGCGACGGGGGCCGTGACGGTTACCGAACTGGCCGAGGCGCGCAGATCGCCCCCCACCGTCCCGTCCACCTCGATCCGGTAGCCGGCGAGCGTCGCGTCGCCCTCCACCGGACCGTCGACGGTCACCTCGAACCCGGCGGCGTACAGGTCGCGGCCCACCTCGGCGGCCGCCGTCACGTACCGCCCCGCCAGGTGCGCGCTGCCGGTGATCGGCCCGGCGGCGGTGACGCGCTCGCCCGCCAGGAACAGGTCGTCCGCCTCCGTCCCGTCGAAGATCACCGTCTGCCCGGCGCGGAACACGTCGCCGCCAAGCGCCGTCTCCTGCGCCTGCGCGGCGCCCGTCAGGAAAAGCAAAAGGAAAAGAATGTACCGCAGCGCCATCGCCGCCTCCCGGCCTGAAATCACGTGCCGGGAGCATAGCTGGCGGGACCCGTGCCGCACATGCGCAGGATCAAGGCCGCGCACGAAAAAGGGGCCCCGCACGGGGCCCCTTCCTGTCCGTCGGATGACGGGCGGTGATTACATCATTCCGCCCATGCCGCCCATGTCGGGCATGCCGCCGCCGGCGCCAGCGCCTTCCTTCTGCGGCTTGTCGGCCACCATCGCCTCGGTGGTGATGAGCAGGCCGGCCACCGAAGAGGCGTCCTCGAGCGCGGTGCGCACGACCTTCGCCGGGTCGATCACGCCGAACTTGAACATGTCGCCATATTCTTCGGTCTGGGCGTTGAAGCCGAACTTCAGGTCGTCCGATTCGCGGATCTTGCCCGCGACGACCGAGCCGTCCACGCCGGCGTTCTCGGCGATCTGGCGCAGCGGGGCTTCCAGCGCGCGGCGCACGATGGCGATACCCGCATTCTGGTCGCTGTTGGCGCCGGTCAGGCCTTCGAGCGCCTTGGCACCCTGCACCAGGGCGACGCCGCCGCCGACAACGATGCCTTCCTGAACGGCCGCGCGGGTCGCGTTCAGAGCGTCGTCGACACGGTCCTTGCGCTCTTTCACTTCGACCTCGGTCATGCCGCCGACGCGGATGACGGCAACGCCGCCGGCCAGCTTGGCAACACGCTCCTGCAGCTTCTCGCGGTCGTAGTCCGAGGTGGTTTCCTCGATCTGCGTGCGGATCTGGCTGACGCGGGCTTCGATCTCGGCCTTGTCACCGGCACCGTCGACGATGGTAGTCTCGTCCTTGGTGATCTCGACGCGCTTGGCCGAACCCAGCATGTCCATGGTGACGTTCTCGAGCTTCATGCCCAGGTCTTCCGAGATGACCTGGCCGCCGGTCAGGATCGCGATGTCCTGCAGCATGGCCTTGCGGCGGTCGCCGAAGCCCGGAGCCTTGACGGCGGCGATCTTCAGGCCGCCACGCAGCTTGTTGACCACCAGCGTGGCCAGCGCCTCGCCTTCCACGTCCTCGGCGATGATGAGGAGCGGCTTTTGCGACTGGATCACCTGCTCGAGCAGCGGAACCATCGGCTGGAGCGACGACAGCTTCTTCTCGTGCAGAAGGATGAGGCAGTCGTCCAGCTCGGCGATCATCTTCTCCGAGTTGGTCACGAAGTACGGCGACAGGTAGCCGCGGTCGAACTGCATGCCCTCGACGACGTCGGTCTCGGTCTCGAGGCCCTTGTTCTCCTCGACGGTGATGACGCCCTCGTTGCCGACCTTCTGCATCGCGTCGGCGATCTGGCGGCCGATTTCGGCTTCGCCGTTGGCCGAGATGGTGCCGACCTGAGCGACTTCGTCCGAGTTCTCGACCTTGCGGGCAGCCGCCTTGATCTGCTCGACGACCTTCGCGGTGGCCATGTCGATGCCGCGCTTGAGGTCCATCGGGTTCATGCCGGCGGCGACCGACTTCAGGCCTTCCTTGACGATGGCCTGGGCCAGAACGGTGGCGGTGGTGGTGCCGTCGCCGGCCTCGTCGTTGGTGCGGGAAGCGACTTCCTTCACCATCTGGGCGCCCATGTTCTCGAACTTGTCTTCCAGTTCGATTTCCTTGGCGACCGTCACGCCGTCCTTGGTGATGCGCGGGGCACCGAACGACTTCTCAATAACGACGTTGCGGCCCTTGGGGCCCAGCGTGGTCTTGACCGCATCGGCCAGGATGTTCACGCCCTTGAGCATCCGGTTGCGGGCATCCGTGTCGAACTTGACGTCCTTAGCAGCCATTTGGCTTCTCCTTGGATTGTCTGATTTGGTCTAGAAGGTGCGTCGGACGATCAGGCGATAACGCCCAGGATGTCCGATTCCTTCATGATCAGCAGCTCTTCGCCGTCCAGCGTGACTTCGGTGCCCGACCACTTTCCGAACAGCACCTTGTCGCCGGCCTTCACGCTCATCGCGATCAGCTCGCCCGAGTCCTTGCGCGCGCCTTCGCCGGTCGCGACGATCTCGCCCTCGGCGGGCTTTTCCTTGGCGGTGTCGGGGATGATCAGACCGCCCTTGGTCTTCTCGTCGCTTTCGACACGGCGGACCAGCACACGGTCATGCAGCGGTTTGAATGCCATCTCTGAACGCTCCTCAGGTTCATGTGTTTCGGTGTTAGCACTCGCCGACCCGGAGTGCTAACGAGCCGGAGATAGGCAAACGCCAAAGCTCTGTCAACGACCGTGCGCAAGAAAAAGTGAGCCCCACGCGCTGCGCCGCTCATGTCGACGGAAGTCATTGGAGAACCTGACTTTTCCCCGGCGCGGCCCTCACGCGCGCGAGGGGGCCGCGGCTGCACGCTGCAAGAGGAGACGGGGCAAGAAACACACCCGCCCGCCGCGCGTTCCCCCGCCGCAAGCCAAGGAGATAGCGATGACCGACGCCGACCACCTGTGGACGCTCGAACACGACTACTGGACCTGCGGCGAAGGTCAGCGCCGCGAGACGACCGATACGTGCTGCGTGATGGCCTTCGGCTCGCCCACCGGGATCGTCACCGGCGAAGAGCTTCACGAGGCGCACGACGCCGCGCCCGACTGGACCAGCGTCGAGATGCTCGACCGCGTATTGAAGAAGCCGGACGTGGGCGTGGCCGTGCTGGGCTACCGCGCCCATGCCCGCACACAGGACGGCGGCGAACATCGGGTGATTTGCACCTCGGTCTGGGTGCGTCACGACAGCGACTGGTGCCACATCCAGCACCAGCAGACGCCGGAATGACCCACTCCTCACGCTCGGGTGACAACGGGGGCGCGCACTCCTATAAGGGCGCGCGAAACAACCCCCTCAAGTCACGGACCGCGACATGACCATCAAAGTCTTCGGGCACAAATCGCCCGACACCGACTCGACCGGATCGCCGATCATCTGGGCCTGGTACCTCAACGAGGTGCTCGGCCGCACCGCCGAGCCGGTGCTGCTGGGCGAGCCGAACACCGAGGCCGCGTTCGTCCTCGACCGTTGGAAGCTGGACAAGCCGCGCATCGTCGACGGCATCGAGGCCGGCGAGAAGGTCGTCGTCGTCGATACCAACAACCCCGCCGAGCTGCCCGGCAACATCAACGACGCCGACATCCAGGCGATCATCGACCACCACAAGCTGGTCGGTGGGATCGAGACGAAGGCGCCGATCGACATCACCGTGCGCCCGCTGGCCTGCACCGCCACCATCATGCACCAGCTGATGGGCGCCGACGCCACCAAGATGCCCGAGCCGATCAAGGGCGCGATGCTGTCGTGCATCCTGTCCGACACGCTCGAGTTCCGCTCGCCCACCACCACGCCGACCGACAAGACGCTGGCCGAGCAGCTGGCGACCGATCTGGGCGTGAACCTGACCGACTACGCGGCCGAGATGTTCGCGGCCAAATCCGACGTGTCGTCCTTCTCCGACGCCGAGCTTCTGCGCATGGACTCGAAGGAGTACGAGGTCGGCGGCAAGAAATTCCGCG
Source organism: Tranquillimonas alkanivorans (assembly GCF_900115595.1). Taxonomy (GTDB): domain Bacteria; phylum Pseudomonadota; class Alphaproteobacteria; order Rhodobacterales; family Rhodobacteraceae; genus Tranquillimonas; species Tranquillimonas alkanivorans. The sequence continues at coordinate 226,977 of NZ_FOXA01000003.1, read as the reverse complement.
TCTCGGTGCTCGAGACCACCGCGCCGCAGATGGTGCTGGCCCGCAAGGACAGCCTGATGTCGGCCATGGACGACGTTGCGGCCGAGGACGGCGTCGACCAGGTTCTGCTGTTCATCGTGGACATCCTGAACGAAGAGGCGACGCTGCTGGTGCCCAACGACTTCACGCGCCAGGTGGCCGAGAAAAGCTTCTCGACCGTCTGCGGCGACGACACGGTCGTGCTGCCCGGCATCATGAGTCGCAAGAAGCAGATCATCCCGAACCTCACGGTCTGACCCGGATCGGAGCGCCTCGGGCGCTCCGTTTGTTTTCCCCTCTCTGCGGCGCCCCGACGGCGGCCGCGGCCCGTTCAGGAGCCCGCCATGGCCCGCATCATCCACGCCCTGTCCGAGATCGCGCAGGATTACGACGCGCTGTTTTGCGACCTGTGGGGCTGCGTCCACGACGGCGTGCGCGCCCTGCCCGAAGCCGTGGCCGCGTTGCAGGACTACCGCGCCAACGGCGGCAGCGTAGTGCTGGTGACCAACGCGCCGCGCCAGCGCGCCAGCGTGCAGCGCCAGATCGAGGAGCTGGGCGTGCCGGCGGACGCGTGGGACTCGATCGCCACCTCGGGCGACGCCGCGCGCGCGGCGTTGTTCACCGGCGCCGTGGGCCGCAAGGTCTGGTTCGTCGGGCAACCGCACGACGAGGTGTTCTTCGAGCCCATGAAGCTGATCGAGGATCCGGTCGCGATCGAGCGCGTCGCGCTGGACGAGGCCGAGGGCATCGTCTGCTGCGGCCCCTTCGACCCGCACGCCCATCCCGACGAAATGCGCCCGCAACTCGAGGCGGCGAAGGCGCGCGGCCTGCCGTTGCTTTGCGCCAATCCCGACGTGGTGGTCGACCGCGGCGAAAGCCGCGAATGGTGCGCTGGCGCGCTGGCCGACCTTTACGAGCACATGGGCGGTCGCAGCCTATACTTCGGCAAGCCACACGCGCCGATCTACGACCTCGCCCGGCGCAGGCTGACGGCGTTAGAGAAAGATATACCCGATGCGCGCATCCTCTGCGTGGGCGACGGGATCGCCACCGACGTGAAGGGCGCGCTGGGGGAGGATCTGGATTCGATCTTCATCGCCGGCGGCCTGGCCGCCGCCGAGACGAAGACCGAGAAGGACCCGGATCCGGATGCGCTTCATGCCTACCTCCAGCGCGAGAAGATCGCGCCGACCTACGCGATGGGTAAACTGCGCTGACCTGATCGACCTTGAGTTTCTGCGGCCGCAAAGTAACTTAATTGCGCAGGCGCGCACATTGCGCGCCGGTAATTGCGCAAAGGAACGGCCGCATGCGCGACAACGCCCTACGCGGCACAATCGTGCTCGAGGAACTCGAGGTCGGCATGACCCGGCACCTCTGCAAGGACGTGACCGACCGCGATATCGAGCTGTTCGCAGAGGTCTCGACCGACCGAAACCCGGTTCACTTGGACGACGCCTATGCCCGCGACACGATCTTCGCCGGCCGCATCGCCCACGGCATGCTGACCGCCGGCCTGATCTCGGCGGTGATCGGCGAACAACTTCCGGGCCACGGCACGGTCTACCTCGGGCAGTCGCTGAAGTTCATCGGCCCCGTCCGCCCCGGCGACCGGGTGTGCGCCGAGGTCGAGGTCCTGTCGATCGATCACGGCAAGCGCCGGGTGCAGCTTGCCACCCGCGCCCTGGTGGGTGGCAAGCCGGTACTGACGGGCGAGGCCACGGTGCTCGCGCCTTCCGCGAAGTTCGACTGACACTCTTGCGCGGACCGGCGCGCGCGGCTACCCGGTGCGCATGATGAGGATCGTGCGCGATTATCAATTCGTCTCGCCCCAAGACCGCGGCGCCAGCGCGGCCATCGGTAACTTCGACGGCGTGCACCTGGGCCACCGGACCGTGATCGACATCGCCCGGTCCGAGGCGCTGCGCCTGGGCGCGCCGCTGGGCGTCGTCACGTTCGAACCGCACCCCCGCGAATTCTTCGCCCCCGATACCCCGTCCTTCCGCCTGATGAACGCCGAGGCCAAGGCGCACAGGCTGGAAAAGCTGGGCGTGGACAAGCTTTACGAGTTGAGCTTCAACCGCGCGCTCGCCTCGCTCGACCCCGAGGAATTCGCGCTGAAGGTGATCGCACAAGGCTTGGGCCTCCGCCACGTCGTCGTCGGCCAGGACTTCCATTTCGGCAAGGGCCGCGCCGGCACGGCGCAGGACCTTGTCGGCTATGGCGAGGTCATGGGTTTCGGCGTCACACTCGCCAACCTGATCGAAACCGGCGGGATCGAGGTCTCGTCGACCCGCATCCGCGAGGCGCTGAGCGACGGGCGGCCCGAGGACGCGGCCGAGATGCTGGGCCACCTCCACCGCATCGAGGGCGAGGTGATCCGCGGCGACCAGCGCGGCCGGGAACTGGGCTACCCGACGGCGAACATGTCGATGGAGGGGCTGCACCTGCCCCGCTTCGGCGTCTACGCCGTCCGCGTCCGCGTCCTGACCGGCCCGCACGCCGGCGAATACGACGGCGTCGCCAATATCGGCACCCGCCCGATGTTCGGCGAGAACCGCCCCAACCTCGAAACCTTCGTCTTCGACTTCCAGGGCGATCTCTATGGCGAGCACCTGTCCGTCGCGCTCATGTCGTTCCTGCGGCCCGAGGAGAACTTCGAGGACGTCGCCACCCTGATCGCCCAGATGGACCGCGACAGCGAAAAGGCGCGCGCGCTGCTCGCCCTGCGGCGCTGAGCCTTCCGTTTCTCCGCTGCCGCGCCTAACTGACACCCATGTCTTCCGACCCCATCCCCCGCAAGGGCACCCGCTCCCGTTTCTGGGAACGCGTGCCGATGAACAAGATGACCGCCCGCGAATGGGAGGCGCTGTGCGACGGCTGCGGCAAGTGCTGCCTCAACAAGCTTGAGGACGAGGAGACGGGCGAGGTCGCGCTGACCCGCGTCGCCTGCCGCCTGCTCGACGACGAAAGCTGCCGCTGCGCGCAGTACGACATCCGCAAGCAGTTCGTGCCCGAATGCGTGGTGCTGACGCCGGAAACGATGTCGCAACACGCCTACTGGATGCCCGCGACCTGCGCCTATCGGCTGGTCTATGAGGGCAAGCCGCTCTACGACTGGCACCCGTTGATCTCCGGCGATCCGGAGAGCGTCCATGCCGCCGGCGTCTCGGCCCGCGGAAGGACGATTCCCGAATTCGAGGTCCCCGAGGAAGAATGGGAGGACCACATCATCGAGGAGCCCGTCTGAATGTACTTCGCGTCCGACAATTCCAGCCCCGCCCATCCCCGCGTGCTGGAGGCGTTGACAGGTGTCAACAACGGCTACGCCATGCCCTACGGCGCCGATGCGATCATGGACCGCGTGCGCGACCGCATCCGCGACATCTTCGAAGCGCCCGAGGCGGCGGTGTACCTGGTGGCCACCGGCACCAGCGCCAACGCCCTTGCCCTGGCCACCTATTGCCCGCCCTGGGCCGCCGTTTTCTGCCACCGCAACGCCCACATCGAGGAAGACGAGTGCGGCGCGCCCGAATTCTACACAGGCGGCTCGAAGCTGGTGCTGGTCGAGGGCGAGCATGCAAAGATGACGCCCGAGGCGCTTCAGGCCACGATCGAAGCCACCGGCCAGACAGGCGTGCACAACGTGCAGCGCGGGATGGTCAGCATCACCAACACGACCGAGAACGGTACCGTCTATTCCGCGACCGAGGTGGCGACGCTGGCCGAGATCGCGCACGCGCACGGCCTGCCGGTGCACATGGACGGCGCCCGTTTCGCCAACGCTCTGGTCGCCGACGGCGCGACCCCGGCGGAGATGACGTGGAAGTCGGGCGTTGACGTGCTGTCGTTCGGCGGCACCAAGAACGGCCTGCTGGGCGTCGAGGCGGTGGTGATGTTCGACCCGGCCAAGGCGTGGGAATTCGAGCTGCGGCGCAAGCGCGGCGGGCATCTGTTCTCGAAGCACCGCTACCTGTCGGCGCAGATGGACGCGTATCTTCAGGACGACCTATGGCTCGACATGGCGCGGTCGGCCAATGCCGCCGCTGCGAAGCTGTCGCAGGGCATCCTGTCGGTCGAGGGGGCGTCGCTCCTGCACCCGACGGACGCCAACATCGTCTTCGCGGGCTTCCCCCGCGCCGGCCACCGTGCCGCGCAAGAGGCCGGGGCGGCGTACTACCTCTGGCCCTTCGAACAGCCGATGGAGGGGCCGGGAGGCGAGGCCCTGACCGCGCGGCTGGTCTGTTCGTGGTCCACGACCGACGAGGACGTGGAACGCTTCCTCGATCTGATCAGAGGCTGAAGCGGGCGCGGATCGCGTTCGCCACCGCGTCGGGGTGGGTGAGGGGCACCATGTGCCCCGCCCCCTCGACCGTCACCCGCCGCGCGTCCGGCAGGCGTGCCATCAGCGCGCGCACGATCGCGTCGAGGACGGGGCGGCTTTCGCTGCCGTCCACGATCAGCACCGGCGCCTCCAGCGCCTCCAGACGCCCCGCCGCCAGCATGTCGCCGCTGTCCCCGTGGATGCCGGCGGACCCGGCCTCCACGAGATGGATTCGCTCGCTCATCGCGCGGCGGCCCGTCTCGGGCAACTCGCTCCAGCCCGGCGGGCCGCCCCAGAGGTCATGGAAGATGCGGGCCGCCGTCTCGGGCTGCCCTGCGTCAAGCGCGGCGCGGTAGGGGGCGAATTCGCGCTCGGCTTCCGTGCCTTCGGGTGTGCCCGCGGCGGCGGCGAAGAACACAGGCTCGATCAGCGTGAGCGTGCGGCAGAGGTCGGGCCGCTCGAGCGCGAGGCGCAGCATCACCGTGGCGCCGAAGGAGTGGCCGATCAGGTCGGCGGGCCCGTCGCACAGGCTTTCTGCGATGCGCACCGCACGCTCCTGATAATCGCCCTGCCCGTCCCACGGCGCGCTGCGTCCGTGGCCCGGCAGGTCGAATGCCGTCATCGACAGCGCATCGTCCAGCCGCGCGCTCAGCCGGCGCCACGCCCCCGCATGCGCCAGTGCGCAGTGGGCGAGCACCGCCCGGCGGGCGCCCTGCCCCGCGTGGGTAACCGCGATCCCGGCGGGCGCACGGCCGTCGGCGTTCAAAGTTTCCCCGCGAGGTGGAGGTCGAGATAGGGCAGCCGGTCCTGGCCCCAGAACCGCTGGTCGTCGTCGGTCACGTAGAAGGGCGAGCCGAAGACGCCGGCCTCGACCGCCTGTTCCAGGTTGCGGGCATAGGTCTCGGCCCCTTGCAGCATGCCGCTGTCCGCCAGCCCCGGATCGAAGCCCGCGTCGCTCAGGCAGGCGCGCACGACGTCATCCTCGGCGATGTTCTTCTCCTCGGCCCAGCAGGCGCGCAGGATCGTCTGGACAAGCTTGCCCAGATCGCCCCCGCCCGCCGATTGCGCGGCGATGATGGCATAAGAGGAGGGCGCGGCGTTGGTTGGGAAGTGCGCGGGCTTGACGTTGATCGGCAGGCCGTTGTGCTTGGCCACGCGGGCGAGTTCCTGAAGGCGGTACTCCTGCCGCGACGGGTGGCGCTGCGCGGGCGGCGTGCCGCCCGTGCGTTCGAACAGACCGATGATATCGAGCGGCTTGTAGGTCACCGTCACCCCGTGCCGGGCCATGATATCCTCGAGTCCGGTGCCCGAGAGATATGCGAAAGGCGAAATCGTAGAAAAATAATAGTCGACATGCGCCATTTCGCCCTCGTTTAACGACCTCTGAATGTTTGCCGCACGGTAGCCGCGTGATAAGCGGTGTCAACGTAACGAATCCGCGACACGGGCGCTACCGAGGACCTCCTGACATGCCATCCATGATCGAGCCGAAACTGATTTCGGGGAATGCGAACCTGACTCTTGCGAAAGCCATCGCGCGTCGCATGTCCATGCACAGGGGAATGAGCGTCGGGCTCGTGGACGCCCGGGTCGAGCGCTTCAACGACGGCGAGATCTTTGTCGAGGTGTTCGAGAACGTCCGCGGCGAGGACATGTTCGTGATCCAGCCGACCTCGCGCCCCGCGAACGACAACCTGATGGAGCTTCTGGTGATCACCGACGCGCTGCGCCGCTCGTCGGCCGCGCGCATCACCGCCGTCATTCCCTATTTCGGCTATGCGCGGCAGGACCGCCGCACCAAGTCGCGCACGCCCATCACCTCGAAGCTCGTGGCCAACATGCTGACCGAGGCCGGGGTCGAGCGGGTGCTGACGATGGACCTGCACGCGGCCCAGATCCAGGGCTTCTTCGACATCCCGGTCGATAACCTTTATGCCGCGCCGATCTTCGCGCTGGATATCGAGCACCACTTTAAGGGCGACCTCGACAACGTCACCGTCGTTTCGCCCGACGTGGGCGGCGTGGCCCGCGCCCGCGGCCTTGCGCAGCGCATCGGCGCGGCTCTGGCGATCGTGGACAAGCGGCGCGAGAAGGCCGGTGAAGTGGCCGAGATGACGGTGATCGGCGACGTGAAGGACCAGACCTGCATCATCGTGGACGACATCTGCGACACGGCCGGCACTCTGTGCAAGGCCGCCGACGTGCTGCTGGAGAACGGCGCGAAGGAGGTTCACGCCTACACCACCCACGGCGTCCTGTCCGGCCCCGCGGTCGAGCGGGTCACGAACTCGGCGCTTAAAAGCCTGGTGATCACCGACACGATCGAGGCGCCCGAGCCGGTGCGGGCCTGCCCCAATATACGGATCGTACCAACGGCACCGATCTTCGCTCAGGCGATCCTGAACACCTGGAACGGGACCTCGATCTCGTCCCTGCTGGAAGTCGAGACGCTGATCCCGGTCTACGAGGGCACGTACTCGAAGCTCTAAAGGGTCAGTCGACCTCCCAAAGGTCCTCGTCGCGCACCTCGCCGAGGGCAAGCCAGTCGGCGCGCACCCGCGCGATGCGGGTGTCGCCCCAGGTGCTGAAGACGATGCGGAAGCCGCCTTCGGTGACCGCCTCGTGCGCGATGTCGAGCCGCTGGTTCGTTCCCCCGCCAGTGTCCCACATCGAAAGACCCACCTGCACCATCGGCGGCGACAGGAACGCGCCGTCGAACGCGACCTCGCGGCGGACCTGCCGCGCCCCCTCGCCCGTCCACATCGCGCCGCCGTCGGCGAAGTCCGAGAACAGGACGACCGAGCCCTGCGCGATACCCAGGCGGTGACCTGCCAGTGTCTTCATGGGCTCCTCCTCGTGAACGCATCCTGCACGAAAAAGGGCCCCGGAGGAACGCTCCGGGGCCCTTGCGTTCGGTCCGTCGACCGGATCAGAGGTTGGGCTGGCTCGGCGAGAGGCCGATGTGCGAGCCCATCGCAACCATGTCGGCGAGCAGCTTGGCGGCGTCGTCCGCGACCGTGTGATCGCCGGCCTCGCGCGCCTTTTCGTGCTGACGGCGGGCATGTTCGACGAAGCGGTCGATGTCTTCCTGCGTCACCTCGCTGACGTGCAGCGATTCTTCGGCCAGCACCGACACACCGTCCGCGGTGATCTCGGCGAAGCCGCCGGTGACCGCGTATTCGTCAGCCCCCTCGGAGCTGACGATGCGCAGGATGCCCGGCCGCATGGTGGTGAGCGCCGGCGCATGGGTCGGCATCGCCGTCAGATCCCCGTCGGTGCCGGGGATCCGCACTTCGCTCACCTGACGCGAGACCAGCAGCCGCTCGGGGCTGACGAGGTCGAATTGCATCGTGTCGGCCATATCGCCCCCTTACGCCGCTTCCGCGGCCATACGCTCGGCCTTGGCCTTCACCTCTTCGATGCCGCCGACCATGTAGAAGGCGCCCTCGGGCAGGTGATCGTACTCGCCGTTCACCACCGCCTTGAAGGACGAGATCGTGTCCTCGAGCGGCACCTGAACGCCGGGCGAACCGGTGAACACCTCGGCGACGTCGAACGGCTGGCTGAGGAAACGCTGGATCTTCCGGGCGCGGGCCACGGTCAGCTTGTCCTCTTCCGACAGTTCGTCCATGCCGAGAATGGCGATGATGTCCTGCAGCGACTTGTAGCGCTGGAGGATACCCTGCACGTCACGGGCGACCTGGTAGTGCTCTTCGCCGACCACGCCCGGATCGAGGATCCGCGAGGTCGAGTCGAGCGGGTCAACGGCCGGGTAGATGCCCAGCTCCGAGATCGCACGGTTGAGAACCGTCGTGGCGTCGAGGTGCGCGAACGATGTCGCCGGCGCCGGGTCGGTCAGGTCGTCCGCGGGCACGTAGATGGCCTGCACCGAGGTGATCGAGCCCGACTTCGTCGAGGTGATCCGTTCCTGCAGCGCACCCATGTCGGTGGCCAGCGTCGGCTGGTAGCCCACGGCCGAGGGAATGCGGCCCAGAAGCGCAGACACCTCGGAGCCCGCCTGCGTGAAGCGGAAGATGTTGTCCACGAAGAACAGAACGTCCGTGCCGGACTGGTCGCGGAACTGCTCGGCCAGGGTCAGACCGGACAGCGCGACGCGGGCACGGGCACCCGGCGGCTCGTTCATCTGGCCGTAGACCAGCGCCACCTTCGACTTCGTCAGGTCGTCGGCGTTGATGACGCCGGACTCAATGAATTCGTGGTAGAGGTCGTTGCCCTCGCGGGTCCGCTCGCCGACGCCGGCAAAGACCGAGTAGCCCGAGTGCACCTTGGCGATGTTGTTGATCAGTTCCTGGATCAGAACCGTCTTGCCCACGCCGGCGCCGCCGAACAGGCCGATCTTGCCGCCCTTCGAGTACGGGGCGAGCAGGTCGATGACCTTGATGCCGGTGACGAGGATCTCCGACGAGGTCGACTGCTGCGCGAAATCCGGCGCCGGGGCGTGGATCGGGCGGCGCTCGGCCGACTCGACCGGGCCCTTTTCGTCGATGGCCTCGCCGACCACGTTCATGATCCGGCCGAGCGTCGCGTCGCCCACCGGCATGGTGATCGGGCCCCGGGTGTCCGTGACCTCTTGGCCGCGGACCAGACCTTCGGTCGAGTCCATGGCGATGGTGCGGACGGTGTTTTCGCCGAGGTGCTGGGCCACTTCCAGAACCAGGGTCTTGCCGTGGTTGTCGGTGGTCAGCGCGTTGAGGATCTCGGGCAGGTGGTCGTCGAACTGCACGTCGACGACGGCGCCGATGACCTGCGTCACTCTGCCTTTCTGGTTAGCCATATCGGTGTCTCCGGTTCCTTAGAGCGCCTCGGCGCCCGAAATGATCTCGATCAGCTCGTTCGTGATGACGGCCTGGCGGGTGCGGTTGAACTCGATCGTCAGCTTGTCGATCATCTCGCCCGCGTTCCGGGTCGCGTTGTCCATCGCGCTCATCCGGGCGCCCTGTTCGGACGCCCCGTTCTCGAGCAGGGCGGCGAAGATCTGGGTCGCCACGCCACGCGGCAGCAGGTCGGCGAGGATCGCCTCCTCGTCCGGCTCGTATTCGTAGAGCGGCGTGGCGCCTTCGGCGGCATCGCCCTCGTCGAACTTGGCCGGGATGATCTGCTGTTCGGTCGGCTTCTGGCTGATCACGGACTCGAAGCGCCCGTAATAGATCGTCGCCACGTCGAACTCGCCCTCGTCGAAGCGATGCAGCACGTCCCGCGCGATGTCCTGCGCGTTCGAGTAACCGACGCGCTTGACCTCGCTCAGGTCGATGTGGCCGATCAGCTTGTCGCCGTGGTCACGGCGCAGCATCTCGCGGCCCTTCTTGCCGACGGTCAGGACCTTGACGGTCTTCCCCTCGGCGACGAGCTGCTCAATCCGGTAGCGCGCGATCTTGACGATGGACGAGTTGAAGCCACCGCACAGCCCCCGCTCGGCCGTCATGACGACAAGCAGGTGCGTCTGGTCGCTTCCCGTCCCGGCAAGAAGCTTGGGCGCCGTCGGGCTGTCGGCCACCGAGGCCGCGAGCCCCGCCATCACGGCGTTGAACCGTTCGGCATAGGGGCGCGCGTTTTCGGCAGCTTCCTGGGCGCGGCGGAGCTTGGCCGCCGCGACCATCTGCATGGCCTTCGTGATCTTCCGCGTCGACTTGACGCTCGAGATCCTGTTTTTCAGGTCCTTGAGGCTCGGCATTCAACTGCCCCCTTAGGCGAAGTCGGCCGCGTACTCGTCGAGAACGGCCTTGATGCGGTCGGCGGCGTCGCCCTTGATCTTCGGATCCTCGTTGGTGATCCAGTCGAGCAGGTCGCGGTGCTTGCCGCGCAGGTGCTGCAGCAGGCCACGTTCGAACCGGCCGACGTCACCCACCGGCAGCTTGTCCAGGTAGCCGTTGGTGCCCGCGAAGATGACCACGACGATCTCGGCGTTGGTCAGCGGCGAGTACTGCGGCTGCTTCATCAGCTCGGTCAGGCGCGCACCGCGGTTCAGCAGGCGCTGGGTCGAGGCGTCGAGGTCCGAGCCGAACTGCGCGAACGCCGCCATCTCGCGGTACTGCGCCAGTTCCAGCTTCACCGGGCCGGCCACCGACTTCATCGCCGAGGTCTGCGCCGACGAACCCACGCGCGACACCGACAGACCGGTGTTCACGGCCGGACGGATGCCCTGATAGAACAGTTCCGTCTCGAGGAAGATCTGGCCGTCGGTGATCGAGATCACGTTGGTCGGGATGAACGCCGACACGTCGCCGCCCTGGGTCTCGATGATCGGGAGCGCGGTCAGCGAGCCGGCGCCGTTCTCCTCGTTCATCTTCGCCGAGCGCTCGAGCAGGCGGGAGTGGAGGTAGAACACGTCGCCCGGGTAGGCTTCACGCCCCGGCGGACGGCGCAGAAGCAGCGACATCTGGCGGTAGGCCACGGCCTGCTTGGACAGGTCGTCATAGATGATCAGCGCGTGACGGCCGTTGTCGCGGTAGTACTCGGCCATCGCGGTCGCGGCGTAGGGCGCGAGGAACTGCATCGGCGCGGGGTCCGATGCGGTCGCGGCGACGACAGTCGTGTATTCGATCGCGCCGGTTTCTTCGAGCTTCTTAACCAGCTGGGCGACGGTCGAACGCTTCTGGCCGACGGCCACGTAGATGCAGTAGAGCTTCTGGCTCTCGTCGGTGGCGGCGTCGTTGTACGACTTCTGGTTCAGGATCGTGTCCATCGCCACTGCGGACTTGCCGGTCTGACGGTCGCCGATGATCAGCTCGCGCTGGCCGCGGCCGATCGGGATCATGGCGTCGATGGCCTTGAGGCCGGTCGCCATCGGCTCGTGCACCGACTTGCGCGGGATGATGCCCGGCGCCTTGACGTCGGCGACGCGGCGCTCGGCCGCCTCGATCGCGCCTTTGCCGTCGATCGGGTTGCCCAGGCCGTCAACGACGCGGCCCAGCAGGTTGTCGCCCACCGGCACGTCCACGATCGAGTTCGTGCGCTTGACGGTGTCGCCTTCCTTGATGTCCCGGTCCGAGCCGAAGATCACGATGCCGACGTTGTCGGACTCGAGGTTCAGCGCCATCCCCTGGATGCCGTTCGGAAACTCGACCATCTCGCCCGCCTGGACGTTATCGAGGCCGTAGACCCGCGCAATACCGTCGCCGACGGAGAGCACGCGGCCCACCTCGGCAACTTCGGCTTCCTGCCCGAAGTTCTTGATCTGCTCCTTTAGGATCGCAGAGATTTCGGCTGCCTGGATTCCCATTATCCGACCTCTTTCATGCTATGCTGGAGGGTATCGAGCTTCGAGCGGATCGACGTGTCGATCATCCTCGAGCCCACCTTGACGATGAGACCGCCGATCAGGCTCTCGTCGACGGTCGTGTTCAGTTTGATCTCGCGGCCGACGGACGCCTTGAGCGTCTCGGCCAGCTTTGTCCGCTGCCCTTCGGTCAGCGCCTTGGCGGTGGTCACCTCGGCGGTGACCTCGCCCCGCTCCTCGGCGAGACGCTCGCGCAGCGCGACGACGAGCTGCGGCAGCACGAAGAGGCGCCGCTTGGCGGCCATCAGGCGCAGCGTGTTCCCGACGGTGGCGGTCAGCCCCATCTTCTCGGCCAAAGCGGCGACGGCGGCCTGCTGCTGTTCACGGCTGTAGATCGGCGAGTGGATCAGCGCGCGGAAGTCCGTGCTTTCCTTGAGCGCCGCATCCAGCGTCTCGACATCGCTATCCACCGCCTGGAGCGAATTATCTTCCTTGGCCAGTTCGAAGATGGCCATGGCATAGCGTTGCGCAATGCCGCTTGAGATCGAAGCTGGTTCGGACACGTCCACCCTTTCGACATCGTTAATGCACCGGTATCGGGCGATACGGCGCTGTTGGACCCCACGCCCTCGCGAGCATGTCATCGAAAATCGGCGTGGGTGTAGCAGAGGGATGCCGCCCCCGCAACAGTATAGGGCGCGGGCGACGCCGGGGCGTCGCCCCGCAAATTAAGGGGTCGCGCCGAAGCGCCCCGGGACTTTTTTGCAGGTGCAGCAAATGCGCCGCACCCGCGGCCGTCAACGATTCCCGTGACCTAGGCCGGCTTGGCCTCGGGCTGGCCGAGACCGTCGAGCACGGTCAGCGGCCGGCGGACCCGCTCGGGCAGGTTGGGCCGGTTGGGCGCCTGCACCTGTTTCGTCGCCTCGACCATGAGAACGCCGCCCGCGTAATGGTTCGAGATGCGCCGCCCCGCGTTTTCCCACACCTGCGCCGTGCGCAGCCAGAACCGCTTCTCGCTGGGCGGCTGGAACAGCGCGGCGACGTGGCGCTGGGGCATGAAGCCGTGCCGGCGCAGCTGGTTTTCAAGCTGCGACAGGCTATAGGGTCGGCCGAACCCGAACGGCGTGCGATCCCGCCGCGCCCAGAGCCCGGCGCGGTTCGGGACGATGAACAGCGCCCTGCCCCCGGGGCCCAGCACGCGCCATGCCTCTTCCAGCACCGCCGGAGGATTCTCGCTCGTCTCGAGCCCGTGCAGCATCACCAGCTTGTCGGCCTGCCCGGTCTGCACCGGCCACAGCGTCTCTTCGCACAGCACCGACACGTTGGGCATGCCTGCGGGCCAAGGCATCACGCCCTGCTGGCCTGGCATCAGCCCGATCACCCGCCGGGCGTCGGGAAGATAGGGGCGCAGAAGCGGTACCGCGAAGCCGAAGCCCACCACCGTCTGGTTCTTTGCCTCGGGCCAAAGCGCCTGTACCTGGTCGCGTATCGCCTTCTGCGCCGCGCGGCCCAGCCGCGTGCGGTAATAGAACGTTCTCAGGTCCAGGACGTCGAGATGCATTGTCCCCGTCCACTTTCGTGGCATCTGTAGAGGGAACATAGGAAAAAGGAGGACCGCGCGCCATGCCCCTGGAAATCGTTACCGTCCCGTGTCGCACCGACAACTACGCCTTCCTGATCCACGACGACGCCAGCGGTGAAACCGCTCTGGTCGACGCGCCCGAGGCGGCGCCGATCCTGAAGGCGCTGGACGAGCGCGGCTGGCGGCTTCAGCACGTCTGGCTGACCCATCACCACGCCGACCACGTCGAGGGGCTGCCCGAGCTCCAGACCTCGCAGCCCGACATCAAGGTGCTGGGGGCAGAGTCCGACCAGAACCGCCTGCCGCCGCTCGACACCGCCGTGACCGACGGCGAAAGCTTCGAGTTCGCGGGCGATCGGGTCGAGGTGATGGACGTCTCCGGCCACACGCTGGGCCACGTCGCCTTCTACATTCCGGGCGCCAAGGCCGCCTTCACCGCAGACAGCCTGATGTCGCTTGGCTGCGGGCGCGTGTTCGAGGGCACGCCCGAGATGATGTGGGCCAGCCTGCGCAAGCTCGCCGCCCTGCCCGACGACACCACGATTTACTCGGGCCACGAATACACGCAGACCAACGCCCGCTTCGCCCTGACCATCGAGCCGGACAACCCGGCGCTGAAGGACCGCGCCCGCCGGATCGAGGAGGCGCGCGCCAGGGGGGAACCGACCGTGCCGTCGGCGCTTTCCGAGGAACTGGCGACGAACCCGTTCCTGAGGGCGCACTTGGACGAGGTGAAATCTGCCTTATCTATGGAAGGAGCAGACGACGCCGAGGTGTTTGCCGAGATCAGGGCCCGCAAGGATCGCTTCTGATTCCGCCTCGATCCGCGTCAACCCGTAGCCCCATCCGCCCTCTCACGAAATTTGTGAGCGCGGCATCCGAGAAATCGCTTGAAGCGCGGGCGCAAACAACCAAGCTTTAAGACCAAGAGGCCACGGTCTGGACGGGCTTCGGCCCGCTCCCGACGCAAGACAGAGGAGCACGCCACGTGCCTTCATTTTCCAATACGCTCGAGCAAGCCATCCACGCCGCGCTGGCCCTGGCCAACGCGCGCCGTCACGAACTCGCGACGCTGGAACACCTGCTTCTTGCGCTGATCGACGAGCCGGACGCCGCGAAGGTGATGAAGGCCTGCTCGGTCGATCTCGAGGAGCTGCGCCGCACGCTCGTCGATTTCATCGACGACGACCTGTCGACGCTGATGACCGAGATGGACGGATCGGAGGCGGTGCCCACTGCCGCGTTCCAGCGCGTGATCCAGCGTGCGGCCATCCACGTGCAAAGCTCCGGCCGGACCGAGGTGACGGGGGCCAATGTGCTCGTCGCCATCTTCGCCGAGCGGGAGTCGAACGCCGCCTACTTCCTGCAGGAGCAGGACATGACCCGCTACGACGCGGTCAATTTCATCGCCCACGGCGTCGCCAAGAACCCCTCCTTCGGGGAAAGCCGGCCCGTCACGGGTGCCACGGAGATCGAGGAAGAAATGGCGAGCGAGGAAGGCGGCGAGCAGAAGGAATCTGCCCTTGCGAAGTACTGCGTCGATCTGAACGCCAAGGCGAAGAAGGGCGACGTGGACCCGCTGATCGGGCGTGAACACGAGGTCGAGCGCTGCGTGCAGGTGCTCTGCCGCCGGCGCAAGAACAACCCGCTTCTGGTGGGCGATCCCGGCGTCGGCAAGACCGCCATCGCCGAGGGGCTGGCGCGCAAGATTGTCAATGGCGAAGTGCCCGAGGTGCTCTCGGGCGCGACCATCTTCTCGCTCGACATGGGCGCGCTGCTGGCCGGCACCCGCTATCGCGGCGACTTCGAGGAGCGGCTGAAGGCCGTGGTGTCGGAACTCGAAGAACATCCCGACGCGGTGCTTTTCATCGACGAGATCCACACCGTGATCGGCGCCGGGGCGACATCGGGCGGCGCGATGGACGCGTCGAACCTGCTCAAGCCCGCGCTTCAGGGCGGCAAGCTGCGCTGCATGGGCTCCACGACCTACAAGGAGTTCCGTCAGCACTTCGAGAAGGACCGCGCCCTGTCGCGGCGTTTCCAGAAGATCGACGTAAACGAGCCGACGGTCGATGACGCGGTGAAGATTCTCAAGGGCGTGAAGGAGTATTTCGAGCGCCACCACGAGATCAAGTACACCGCCGACGCCATCAAGTCGGCCGTCGAGCTGTCGGCGCGCTACATCAACGACCGCAAGCTGCCCGACAAGGCGATCGACGTCATCGACGAGGCCGGGGCGGCCCAGCACCTGCTGGCCGAAAGCAAGCGGCGCAAGACCATCGGCGCCAAGGAGATCGAGGCCGTCGTCGCCAAGATCGCCCGCATCCCGCCCAAGAACGTCTCGAAGGACGACGCCGAGGTGCTGCGCGACCTGGAGGGTACGCTGAAGCGCGTGGTGTTCGGGCAGGACCAGGCGATCGAGGCTCTGTCCTCGGCGATCAAGCTGGCCCGCGCCGGACTGCGCGAGCCCGAGAAGCCCATCGGCAACTACCTGTTCGCCGGCCCCACCGGCGTCGGCAAGACCGAGGTGGCCAACCAGCTTGCCGCAACGCTGGGGGTCGAGATTCTGCGCTTCGACATGTCGGAATACATGGAGAAGCACGCAGTCAGCCGCCTGATCGGCGCACCTCCGGGCTATGTCGGCTTCGACCAGGGCGGCCTCCTGACCGACGGCGTGGACCAGCACCCGCACTGCGTGCTCTTGCTCGACGAGATCGAGAAGGCGCACCCGGACGTCTTCAACATCCTTCTGCAGGTGATGGACCACGGCAAGCTGACCGACCACAACGGCCGGCAGGTGGACTTCCGCAACGTGGTCCTGATCATGACCTCGAACGCGGGTGCGCAGGAACAGGCCAAGGCCGCCATCGGCTTCGGCCGAGACCGGCGTGAGGGCGAGGATACCGCCGCCATCGAGCGGACGTTCACGCCCGAGTTCCGCAACCGCCTGGACGCGGTCATCAGCTTCCAGCCGCTGCCGAAGTCGGTGATACTGCAAGTGGTCGAGAAGTTCGTGCTCCAGCTCGAGGCGCAGCTGATGGACCGCAACGTGTCCATCGAGCTGACCAAGCCGGCGGCCGAGTGGCTGGCCGACGAGGGCTACGACGACAAGATGGGCGCGCGCCCGTTGGGCCGCGTCATTCAGGAGCACATCAAGAAGCCGCTGGCCGAAGAGCTTCTGTTCGGCAAGCTGTCGAAGGGCGGCGTGGTCAAGGTGGGCGTCAAGGATGGCGGGCTCGACCTGAAGATTGACCCGCCCGAGACTCGGCGCCTGTCCTCGAAGAAGCCGCCGCTTCTGACGGCCGAGTGAAACGGACCGCCCTGATCGTGGCACTCCTGTCCCCCGCGGCGCCCGCCGCGGGGGATCCTGCATTCTCCGTTCCCATCGACTGCACGCTCGGGGAAACCTGCCATATTCAGCAATACACCGACCTCGACCCCGGCCCCGGCGCGACGGATTACACCTGCGGCCCCCTGTCCTATGACGGACACAAGGGCACGGATTTCGCCCTTCCGACTCTGAAAGAGATGCAGGCCGGCGTGGATGTCCTCGCCGCCGCCCCCGGAACAGTCACCGCCGTCCGCGACGGCATGTCCGACGTCGCCGCAACCCCCGAAACCGCCGCCACCATCGCGGGTCGCGAATGCGGCAACGGCGTCGTCGTGTCCCATGGCGACGGGTGGGAAACGCAGTACTGCCACCTGAAACGCGGCTCTGTTGCCGTGGAGCCCGGCCGACAGGTCGACGCAAAATCCGTGCTGGGGCAGGTCGGCCTCAGCGGCGACACGCAGTTCCCGCACGTCCACCTCTCGGTCCGTCACGAGGACGCGGTGGTGGACCCCTTCGCCCCCGACGCCGACGCCACCTGCGGCACGTCCGGGCGCACGCTGTGGGAAGATCCGCCGCTCTACGCCTCCGGCGGCCTCATCGACGCGGGCTTCGCCGCCGGCATCCCCGATTACGCACAGGTAAAGGCGGGCGAGGCCGGGTCCGACACGCTGTCGGCCACCGCGCCCGCCCTCGTCGTTTGGGGCTACGCCTTCGGCAGCCGCACCGGCGACGAGATGATCCTGCGCATCGACGGGCCGGAGGGCGAGGTCATCGCCGAGCGCGTTCCGCTCGACAAGACGCAGGCGCAGCTCTTCCGCGCCGTGGGCCGCCGCACCCCGCCCGAAGGCTGGACGCCCGGCACCTACTCCGGCGAGGTCCGGCTGATGCGCGACGGGCAGGAAATCGATCGCCGGTCCGTCGACCTCACTGTCTCGGCGCAGTAACCGGAACGAGGAGCGAGCGGGAGGGAGCGCCGAGCGTCAGTCCGGCCGATCCTCGCCGCTCCACGGCTCCTCCGGCCGGCGCTGTTTGCGCCCTGCCCGCACGCCCTGCCGCTCGCGCGCCAGTGCAGCCAGAAGTCCCGCCGTCATCGCAAACAGCACCACGGTGAATGGCAGCGCCGCCAGCACGACCGAACGCTGGAGGATCTCGATATCCCCCGCCAGGATCATCGCCGCCGTCAGTGCGCCGATGCCGACGCTCCACGCGACCCGGCGCACAACGCTCGGGCGGCTTTCGCCGTCCGACAGGATCGTGTTGACCACCAGCGTCCCGGAATCCGCCGAGGTGGCGAAGAACACAGCGACAAGGAAGATGACCATCCCGTTCACCGCCGTCGCCACCCCGCCCGGCGCGCCGACCTCGCGGATGGTGACGAACAGCGCGCGCGCCGGCTCGCCCTCGGTCGCCGCGGCGATGTCGGCTTGACCGGTCGCCTGCATCTCAAGCGCGGTGCCACCCAGGACGCCGAACCAGAGGAAGGTGAAGATCGTCGGGAACAGGAACACGCCCAGGAAGAATTCGCCCAGCGTGCGTCCGCGCGAGATGCGGGCGATGAACATGCCGACGAAGGGCGCCCAAGCGATCCACCAGCCCCAGAAGAAGATCGTCCACTCGCTCATCCAGTCATCGCCGCCGGTCGCTGCGGTGAAGAAGCTCTGCCGCGGCAGCGTCTGAAGGTAGGCGCCCGCCGTCTCCAGCGTGATCGCCAGCACCCTGTTGGTCGGGCCCCAGATCAGGAAGAACAGCAACAGCGCGAATGTGAGCAGCACGTTGAACTCGCTCAGCCGCCGGATGCCGCGCTTGAGCCCCAGCACGACCGAGGTGGTGGCGATTGCAATGATGCCGGCGACGACGGTCAGTTCGACCGTGTCGGTCCGCGCGATCCCGAAGACCTCGTTCAGCCCCGTCGCCATCTGCCGCGCCCCCAGTGCCAGCGTCGTGGTCACGCCGAATACCGTTGCCACCACGGCGATTACATCGACGGCCCGCCCGACGATCCCGTCGCAGGCGTCGCCCAGCAGCGGGTGCAGCGCCGAGCGCAAGGTCAGCGGGCGCTTCAGGCGATAGGCGAAGAAGGCCAGGCACAGCCCGATCAGCGCATAGATCGCCCAGCCTGACAGCCCCCAGTGAAAGAAGGCCAGCCTGAGCGCGACGATCTGGTCTTCGCCCGGCGCATCCGAAGCGAAGGGATTGTCCTGCAGGTGCATGATCGGCTCGGCCACGCCCCAGAACAGCATGCCGACTCCAGTGCCGGCGGCGAACAGCATCGAGAGCCACGCACCCATCGCGTATTCCGGCATCTCGCCGTCGTCGCCCAGCCGGACCGAGTGATAGCGGCTGACCGCGAGCCAGAGCATCGCGCCCAGGAACGCCGCCACTGCGGCGACATAGTACCAGTTGAGAAACGCGCTCACGGTCGCGAAGGCGGCCTCGACCGTCGACGTGAACGCGCTGCGCCAGATCAGTGCCCAGCCGATCAGCGCCAGCGTGATCGCCACCGCCACGAGCGTTTCCCAGTCCGAAGCCGAGCGCGGACGCCGCATGTTTCCTCCAGTTCATTGAAACGGGAGGAGGGAACGCGGGCGCCCTCGGAGCGGGTCCGCCCTAGCGTTCGGTCAGCTTGAGCTCGATCCGGCGGTTCTGCGCCCGCGCCTCGGGAGTGTCGGCCGGATTGGCCGGGCGGAACTCACCGAAGCCGGTGGGTGCCAGGCGGCGGGCCGGGAAGCCCAGTTCCTCGGTCATGAAGCGCACCACGGACAGAGCGCGGGCCTGGCTGAGCTCCCAGTTATCGGCGAAGCGGGCGCCGGGCTGAAGCGGCAGATCGTCGGTGTGCCCGTCCACCCGGATCACCCAGTCGATCTCGTCGGGGATGTCGTCGGCCACGTCCGACAGCAGACCGGCGACACGCTCGATCTGGTCTCGCCCTTCCGGCGACAGCCGGGCCGAGCCCAGGTCGAACAGCACCTCGGACGAGAACACGAAGCGGTCGCCCACGATCTTGACGCCCTCGCGGTCGCCCAGCAGGTCGCGCAACTGCCCGAAAAATTCGGACTGGTAGCGCTCAAGACGCCGTGCCCGTTCGGCCTCGAGCCGGGCGCGCTCTGCCTCAGCCTCTGCGCGCCGGGCCTCCGCCTCCGCCCGTTCGGCCTCGGCCTCGGCGCGGCGCTTCTGCTCGACGGCCTCGCGGGCGAGCGCGGCGTTCAGCTGCCCGCCCAGCCGCTCGATCTGCACCTCGCGCTCGGCGTCCCGCTCGTCGGCCAGGTCGAGCAGCGTCTGGAGCTTCGACAGCTCCTGCCGCAGCGTCGTCACCTGCTGGTTCAGCGCCTCGACCCGCCGCTGGCTCTCCTCGGACAGCGCCTCTTCCTGCTGCAACTGCTGTCGCGCGGCGGCCAGCAGCGTCTGGCGCTCCTCGGCCTCCGACATCTGCGTCTCGGCCTCCTGCTCGGCGGCCAGCTTGGCGGCCAGCGCCGCGCGCAGTTGCTCGCGCAGCGCCTCGCTCTGCGCACCGGCCTCGCTCAGCTCGGCCTGAAGCCGCGCCTGCCGGTCCAGCGCCTCGGCCAGCAGCGCGTCGTTTTCGGCGGCCGTGCTTTCGGCCTGCGCCCGGGCCGACAGCGCAGCCTGAAGCTGCGCCTCGGCATCCGTCATGTCGTCGCGCAGCGCGACCGTCTCTTCGACCGCGGCGTCCCGCGCCAGCAGCGCCTGGGCCAGTCGCCGGTCCAACTCGGCGCGGTCGCTTTCGCTTTGGGCAAGCCGCGCCTCGACCTCTTGCAGCGACGCCGCGCTTTCCTCCTCCGCCAGCAGCGCCGCGGCCAGGCGGCGGTTGACTTCGGCGCTATCCGCCACGGCTGCGTCCAGCTCTTCGCGCAGCGTCTCGACCTCCTCGGCGCTGCGGTCGCGTGCCAGCAGCGCCGTCGCCAGTTGCCGGTTGAGGTCGGCTCGCTCGGCTTTCACCTCGGCCAGCGCGGCCTCGGCGGATTGGCGGCCCTGCAGCGCGGCCGACAGCCGCTGGTTCAGGTCGTCCTCCGCCGACCGCGCCGCCGCGAGCAGCGTAAGCGTCTCCTCGGCCTTCTTGCGCTGCTCCTCCAGCGCCAGCGACATCGCCGTCAGCTCGGCGTCGGCGTCCTCGAGCCTTTCGCGCAGCGCCGCGGCCGCCGCGGCCTCGGCCAGCCGGGCCTGCTCTTGCTCGGACAGTTGCGTGCGGGCGTCGGCCAGTCGCTCGCGCAGGCGTTCGGCGGCGGCGGCCTCGGACAGGCGCGCGGCCTCCTCGTCGGACAGTAGCGTCTCAAGCTCGGACACCTGAGCCGTCAGCGCCTGCGCCTCGCCCTCGCGTTCCTCCAGCGCGGCGAGCGCATCAGCCAGCGACGTCTCGCGCGCCTCGACCTGCTGGCGCAGGTCCGCCGTCATAGCCTCGAGCGCGTCGCGCCGGGCGGCGGCGAGGCGGGCTTCCTCGGCCTGAGCGTCAATCTCGTCGCGCGCCTGCGCCAAAGCGAGGTTCAGCGCCTCCTGCTCGGACAGGAGTTCGGTCCGCGCCTGCTGAAGCTCCTCGACCGTCGCCGCAAGTTGCGCGCCCTGGGCCTGCGCCGCGTCCCGCTCGGAGATGAGCGATGCGACCTGCTCTTCGAAGCTCGCGATGCGGGTGGCGCGGGCGGCCAGTTCCTCTTCCTGCGCCTCCGTGCGGGAGGTCAGGGTCGAGATGCGCTGCGTCTGCGCCTCGTTCTCCGAGGTCAGCGCCGCGATCAGCGCCGACTGCTGCTCGGCCGTCTGGCGCAGGTCGGCCAGTTGGCCCGAAAGCCCCTCGTTCGCGCTTTCCAGCTCGGCGCTTCGCGCCTGCTCCAGCCCCAGAAGCCGCGACAGGCCCGCCACCTCGGAGGTCAGGGTGTCGAGTTCGCTTTCCTGGCCCGAGATCGTTTCGCGCAGGGTGAACTGGATCACCATGAATATCGTCAGGACGAACATCATGACGAGCAGAAGCGCCGTCATGGCATCCACGAAGCCGGGCCAGATCGAAGCCGAGACGCGGCTGGTCGAACGCCGGGTGAGAGCCATGCTCAGCCCCGGCCGGTGCCGACCTGCGGCAGATCGGCCGCGCCCTGCTGCGCCCTGAGCGCCCGCAGAAGCTGGCGCAGGTCATGGCGCAGCTCGGACGTGGTTTCCTGCCGCCCGGCCGAGACTTCTTCGAGCAGGCGCAGAAGCTGCACGTCGATCGAGCGCAGGCGCATCCGGCTCTCGGCGTCCATGCCGCCCCCGCCCTCGCGCACCTGCGCCTCGAGCGCCTCGGCCAGCCGTTCCTGCCCGTGCGCGACGCGGTCGAGCGCCGAGGTCACCTGCCCCTCGCCCTCCATCCGCTGGGTCATCTGGGCGATCGAGTCCGTCAGTTCCTCGATCTTTCGGTCGATGAGCGAGCGCGAGACGTCGGACTGCGCATAGATGCTTTGCAGGCGGTCGATCTGCTCGGACACGTGGTCCATCATCGCCGCCATCATCGCCTGGTCCGAACTCATGTCGCCGTCGCCGGACGAGAAGCCGAGCCGCGTGATGGTCGACAGCCATTCCTCGAGCTCACGGTAGAAGCGGTTCTGGCCGTGGCTCGCGAAGAGCTCCAGCAGCCCCACCACCAGCGATCCGGCAAGCCCCAGCAGCGACGAGGCGAAGGCGATGCCCATGCCGCCAAGCTGGCTTTCCAGACCGTTCATCAGGCGCGCGAACACGGCCATCCCGTCCTCGCCCTGCTGCGGGGCGAGCGCACGGATGGTGTCCACGATGGCCGGCACGGTCGTGGCGAGGCCGTAGAACGTGCCCAGAAGGCCGAGGAAGATCAGCAGGTTGACGATATAGCGCGTGATGTCCCGCGCCTCGTCGATGCGGGTGGCGACCGAGTCGAGAATCGAGCGCGAGGACGAGGCCGAGATCTGCATCTGCCGCCCGCGCGACCGCAAGAGCGACGCCAGCGGCGCCAGCAGGCGCGGCGCCCGCACGAACTGGTGGCCAGGCGTTTCCGATGTGTGCCCCTCGATCCAGTTGACCGAACTGATCAGCTGGAACACCTGCCAGAAGCACGCCAGCACGCCGACCACGAAGACGACGGCGATGAAGCCGTTGAGCCAGGGGTTGGCCAGGAACACCGGCGCGACGCTGGGGAACGCGACATAGGCGCCCATGCCGACAAGGCCGAGCACGACGATCATCATTATGATCTGCCGGACCGGCTGCGAGAAGTGCGGCTCCGCCTCGAGCGAGGGTTTCCCCATGAACTTTAGAACCCTGTCTACTGCACCGCAGAATAAATGTTTTGCGTTGGATGTCCAACGCGCGAATCAGCGGGCGTCAGGCTCTTCTATCTCACGGACCCGTGCGGCAAGCCATTCGAGCTCGGAATCTGCGATGCCCAGTTCGGCAAGGTGAATGGCAGTGTTGTAAAGATACTGCGCATTCGGCCCACGACCGCCCACCGCGCGAGCGATGATGTGCGCCTGTTCTTCCAGCGGAAGGCCGCCGCAATACTGCACGTGATCGGGGTCGATGACATAGGCCAGTGCCTGCACGTCGCGGCCGTCGTCCAGCATCAGCTCGACCTGCCGCTCGACGTAGGCCGACGAGATCAGCTCGCGCTCGCGCAGGGCCGCCAGCGTGTCGTCCTCTGCCCCGTCCTGCACGCGGAAGCCGACGCCGGTGCAGGCCGCGTCGGGCGCCGGGTCGAGCGCCAGCACCAGCCCCGGTTCCTCGGGCGAGCCGCGGTGGTGGATCGAGCGCATGCAGAAGGTGCGCGCGTAGCCGGGCAGCCGCGCGGTGATCTGCTCGGCCACCGGGAACTCGGGATTCCAGATAAGCGAGCCGTATCCGAAGACCCACATCGGGCGCATGTCCATCGCTGGTCCTCCTTCGTCCGGCCCTATAAACAGCACCGGCAGCCGCGGCGAAAGGGGTGGACGTGCGCAAACTTCTGGTTCTGATCGTGGTCCTGGCGCTTGGCTGGGCGGGGTACTGGTTCGTCGGCGCGACGGCGGTCGAGCGCGGGCTGACGGGCTGGCTGGAGGATCGTCGCGCTGCCGGATGGACGGCGGGATACGGCGATCTGGGCGTCTCGGGCTTTCCCAACCGCTTCGACACGACGCTGACCGACCTGCACATCGACGACCCGCTTACGGGCTTCGGCTGGCGTGGGCCGTTCTTCCAGGCCTTCGCCCTGAGCTACCGGCCGAACCACGTCATCGCGGTCTTCCCGCCGCAGCAGACAATCCTCACCCCGTACGAAGAGATTGACCTTGCCGCAGGCGACATGCGCGGCAGCGTCGTCGTGTCACCGGGGATGACGCTGGCGCTCGACCGCGCGACCTTCGTGGCCGAGGATGTCGAGGCGACCGGAAGCCTCGGCTGGAGCGCCTCGGTCGAGGAGGCCCGTTTCGCAGTGCGCGAGGCGGTGCGCGAGAACGCTTATGACATCGGGCTCGAGATGCTGGGTGTCACGCCGGATGCGGCGCTGACAGAGGCCGTCGATCCCGGCGACACCCTTCCCGCCGCCATCGAGCGGGTGCGCCTGGACGCAACGGTGGTCTATTCCCGCCCGCTCGACCGGTTCGCGCTTCAGGGCGTGCGCCCGCAGCCGGTTGCGATCGAGGTCAACGGCGCCCGCGCCACCTGGGGAGACCTGGCGGTGACGGCGGAGGGGGAGCTTGACGTGGACCCCCAAGGCATCCCCACCGGAATCCTGACACTCGAGGTGCGGAACTGGCGGCAGATGCTGGCGCTGGCGGTCGAGGCGGGGCTGGTGCCCGAGCGGCTGGCCGAAACCGCCGAACGGGGGCTGGCCTTGCTGGCCGGTCTCGGCGGCGGCGGCGACTTGCGTGTACCGCTGACCTTCCGCGACGGGACCGTGTCGCTCGGCCCGGTTCCGCTTGGCCCGGCGCCGCGCCTGATCCCGCCGGTTCAGCGGCAGTAGGTGCCGCGCCGGTAGCTCGCCGTGTCGAAGTGGAAGTGGTCGACATGGTGCCTGTCGGCCGCCGGGCCCAGAACCGTGCGGAAAGGGCCGCAGGCCGAGCGGTGCATCCGCCGCAGGATCTTGCCCTTGATCGGGTCGCCCCAGCCGTCTTCGACGGTGATCGTCACGCCGTTCTGCAGCTCGATGGCCGAGATGTCGATGGCCTGGCCCATGCCGTGCTGGGATATGCGCGTGTCAGGCTCGTCGTTGACCGACCGGCAGACGTAGTGCGCGGCGACGCGGAAGCTTTCGATCCCGCCGCCGAGGGGGCCGATGGCGGGCGTCGCGCCCTTCTCGACCCAATCCTTCAGCGCCTTGGCGGTACTGCAGCCCATCACCGACGGCTGGCTGAGCGTGACGCCCGCAACCGAGGTGACGCGCACCGGATCGGACACGCCGCAGCCCGTCAGCCGGCCCGCGATCGGGCGCAGCTCGACGCCCTGGATCGCGCGGTCCCGGCAGACGGCACCGACGCGATCGCTGACGGGCACCTGCTGGGCCGGCGGGCGGATCGCGGTGGTTCGGGTGGGAGGAGACGCCCGGCCCGGACGGGGACGCGGCCGCAGCGAGCGGCGCAGGCCCGTCTGCGCCGGCGCGACCGTTTCGGCCGGCTTGCCCGGTGGTGCGGCGACGGCGGGCATCGCCGCCCAACGCGGCACCGGGCGCAGAGAGACCTCGGGCGCGGCGGCCATGGCCTGCCCGGCAAACAGCGCGGCGGCGCAGACGAAGGCCGCGGCCCTCATCGCGTGCCGCTCCGCCCGAAGTCCGGCGCGGCGGTGTCCTGCCCCGCCTCGATGATCCCGCGCCGGATGGCACGGGTCCGGGTGAAGTAGTCGTGCAGGTGCTGCCCGTCCCCGGTGCGGATTGCTCGCTGGAGGGCGAAGAGTTCCTCGGTGAAGCGACCGAGGATTTCCAGCGTCGCCTCCTTGTTCGTCAGGAACACGTCGCGCCACATCGTCGGGTCCGAGGCCGCGATCCGGGTAAAGTCGCGGAAGCCGGCGGCCGAGTACTTGATGACCTCGCTGTCGGTCACGCGCCGCAGATCGTCGGCCACGCCGACCATCGTATAGGCGATCAGGTGCGGCGCGTGGCTGGTGACGGCGAGCACGAGGTCGTGGTGCTCGGCGTCCATGACGTCGACATGCGCCCCCATCTCCTCCCACAACTCGGTCAGCCGCTCGAGCGCCCCGGCCTCGGTGCCCTCGTCCGGCACCAGCAGGCACCAGCGGTTGTCGAAGAGTTCGGCGAAGCCCGAACGGGGACCGGAATGTTCGGTGCCTGCCAGCGGGTGGCCGGGGATGAAGTGGACGCCCTCGGGGATGTG
Organism: Tranquillimonas alkanivorans; assembly: GCF_900115595.1. Classification (GTDB taxonomy): domain Bacteria; phylum Pseudomonadota; class Alphaproteobacteria; order Rhodobacterales; family Rhodobacteraceae; genus Tranquillimonas; species Tranquillimonas alkanivorans. The sequence goes on along the minus strand of NZ_FOXA01000003.1, from coordinate 201,183 downwards.
CGGGCTCACGGCCTCGATCACCGACTTCTTCACCGACCCGACGTCGGTCACCGTCGCGCCCGGCGACAGGTGCGGGGCGATCTCTTCGGCCACCTCGCCCATCGCGCCGACCGGCACGGCAAGTACGACCAGGTCCGCACCCTCCACCGCCTCGGCCGCCGTCGCCACGATACGGTCGCACAGGCCGATATCTTCGGCCACCCGGCGCGTTTCCTCGGACCGGGCGGTGCCGACGATCTCGCCCGCCAGCCCGCCGCGCCGCATGGCGTGGGCCATGGACCCGGCGATCAGGCCCAGCCCGATCAGCGCGACACGCTCGTAGACGCGGGCCATCAGCGGACCTCCCTGAACTCGCCCACGGCGTGGACGACCCGGCGGCACGCAGACTCGTCGCCGACCGTGATGCGCAGGCAGTTGGGCAGCTTGTAGCCCGCCACCTTGCGCACCAGCAGGCCCCTGGAGCGGAGGTAGGCCTCGCACGCCTCGGCCTCGTCCTGGTCCGAGAAGCGGGCGAGCACGAAGTTGGCGCAGGAGGTGTCCGACGGCACGCCAAGTCCAGCCAGCGCCTCGGCCAGCCAGGTGCGCAGCCGCGCATTCTCGGCCCGGCAGCGTTCGGCGTAGCCGCGGTCGCGGATCGCGGCCTCGGCGGCGACAAGCTGCGTCTGCGATAGGTTGAAGGGGCCCCGCACGCGGTTGAGCACGTCGATCACGGGCGCCGGGCCGTAGCCCCAGCCGATGCGCAGCCCGCCCAGCCCGTAAAGCTTCGAGAACGTGCGCGTCATGATCACGTTGTCGCGGCTGTCCACCAGCGAGGCGCCGCCGTCGAAGCCGTCGACGTACTCTGCATAGGCGCCGTCGAGCACCAGCAGCGTCTGAGGCGGAAGTCCGTCGGCCAGCCGCGCGACCTCGTTCCCGCCGATCATCGTGCCGGTCGGGTTCGCCGGGTTGGCGATGAACACCAGCTTCGTGCGGAAGCAGCAGGCGTCGAGGATGGCGTCCACGTCCACCGTGCGTTCGCGCTCGGGCACCTCGACCGGCGTGGCCCCGGCGGCCAGGGTCGAGATGCGATACATCGCGAAGCCGTGCTCGGTGTGTATCACCTCGTCCCCCGGCCCTGCATAGGCGTTGCAGAGGAACGAGATGATCTCGTCCGAGCCCACGCCGCAGATGATGCGGTCGGCGTCAAGCTTGTGCACCTGCGCGATGGCCCGGCGCAGCGACAAGTGGTCGATCGAGGGATAGCGGTGCAGTTCGTGGACGGACTTGCGCACCGCCTCCTTCACCGCGTCGGAGGGCCCGAACGGGTTTTCGTTCGAGCTGAGCTTGACCACGTCCGACACGCCCTCGGCATGGCTCGCCCCGCCCTGATAGAGCTGGATGTCCATGATGCCGGGCTGCGGCTGGATGACGTTTTCCACGAAAGGCTCCCTCGGGTCGATCGCCCCCCTCTTAGCGACGGTCTCCGGCCCTTTCCAGAGCGCGTTTCGTCACGACGCCAGCACGTTCCGGAAGAGCCACGGATCGCTTTCGTCGATGTCCTCGGCGAAGTGCTCCCACCGGTCCTGGAGCGGGGTCCAGTCGGTGTAATGCGCCTCGACCGGGCCGAGATAGGGGCGCTGCACCTCGAGGCAGCGGACGTGATCCATCTCGTCGGTCTCGACGATGCCCGCCTCGGGATTCTCCAGCGCCCAGACCATGCCGGCGAGCACCGCGCTCGTCACCTGCAGGCCGGTCGCGTTCTGGTAGGGCGCCAGTTCCCGCGTCTCGTCGTTCGACAGGCGCGATCCGAACCAGAGGGCGTTCTTCTCGTGCCCGTAGAGCAGCACCCCCAGTTCGTCGATGCCTTCGACGATCTCGTGTTCCTCGAGGATGTAGTGCTTCGTCTGCTGCTTGCCCGAGCCGAACATCTCGTGCAGCGACAGCACGGCGTCGTCGCAGGGATGATAGGCATAGTGGCAGGTCGGGCGGTACTCCGGCGCGGCCGGGTCGCCCACGGTGTAGTAGTCCGAGATCGAGATCGCTTCGTTGTGCGTGACGAGGAAGCCGAACTGCGGCCCCGGCGTCGGGCACCACGTATGCACGCGGGTGATGGCGCCCGGCCGCTCGATCCAGATGGCCGACAGGCACCCCTGCTCGTGTCGGTGGCCGTTCTCGGGGAACCAGGTCTCGTGCGTGCCCCAGCCCAGTTCGGCAGGCTGGAAACCTTCGGCGATGAAGCCCTCGACCGACCAGGTGTTGACGAAGACGTCGCGCGGACGCGGCTCGCGCCGGGCCTGCGTGTCGCGCTCGGCGATATGCACGCCTTTTACGCCGAGATCCCGCATCAGGGCGGCCCAGCCCTGCCGGTCGGTCGGCGTATCGGTGTCGCGTCCGGTGTCGCGGGCGAGCGTCGTCAGCGCCTCCTTCACGAACCACGATACCATGCCGGGGTTCGCGCCGCAGCAGGACACCGCGGTGGTGCCACCCGGATTCCGCGCCTTCTCGTCCCGGACGGCCTGCCGCAGGGCGTAGTTGGTGCGCGCCTCGTTGTCCTGCGTCTCGAAATAATAGCCGGCCCATGGCTCAACCACCGTGTCGATGTAGAGCACGCCGATCTCGCGGCAGAACTTCATGATGTCGAGCGACGAGGTATCGACCGACAGGTTCACGCAGAAACCCTTCCCTTCGGCGAACAGCTCGCCCAGCACCTCGCGGTAGTTGTCGGGCGTCAGCGCCACCTCGACATGGTTGATGCCCCGCTGGTGCAGGAAGGTGTGCACCGCGTGGTCGGGCTCGATCACGGTCAGCTTGTTCGCATCATAGTCGAAGTGCCGCTCGATCAGGGGCAGTGTGCCCCGCCCGATCGAGCCGAAGCCGATGATGACGATGGGGCCGTCGATGCGGCCGTAGTTCGGATAGTCCGTGGTCATGGGTCGCTCCCGTCGTGTCGGGAGTCGTTGTAGAGCCCAGGACGGGCGAAGGAAACCGGCGGGGCGGTGGGCGCTTGCTGCTGGGCCGAGATCCCGCGGCACGGACCTGTACTCGCATGTTCGGGACGGGTCGCGGCGCGTTATTCGCCACCGGCACGCCTCCTGCCAGACTGCGCGACGCTGCCGGGCGAGCGCCTATCCGTAGGGTGGCGCAGCGACGGTCGCATGGCGGCGCTTGATGGCTGCCCGGCCGCCGCACCGTTCGAGCGGCGCGCGGGGGTGGCCAAAGCGCCAGCCCGCCGGGACGGGCAGGCGCTCGCCCGGCGCCTTCGGCTTGGCTCCGGGCGCGAAAATTGCGCTCGGTCGCAGAAGGACGCCCTGCCTCCTCCCTTGAGGCGACCGTTGCGTCCGAACCCCGCCCCCCCCACAAGGCGAAAGGGCCGCCCCACCGGGCGGCCCTTCCGCTTCCGTCGCGCTGAACCGGATCAGTTCTGCGCGTAGTATTCGATGACGAGGTTCGGTTCCATCTGAACCGGGTACGGCACGTCGGACAGGCCCGGCTGGCGCACGAAGGTGCAGGTCATCTTCGAGTGGTCGACGTCCAGGTAATCCGGAACGTCCCGCTCGGGCAGCTGGGCAGCTTCCAGAACCGACGCCAGCTGCTTCGACTTCTGGCGGACCTCGACGACGTCGCCTTCCTTCACGCGGTAGGACGGGATGTTCACCCGCTTGCCGTTCACCAGGACGTGGCCGTGGTTCACGAACTGCCGCGCCGCGAAGACGGTCGGCACGAACTTGGCGCGGTACACGACGGCGTCCAGACGACGCTCGAGCAGGCCGATGAGAAGCTCGCCGGTGTCGCCGCGCACACGCTCGGCCTCGGCGAAGATGCGGCGGAACTGCTTCTCGGTCAGGTCGCCGTAATAGCCCTTCAGCTTCTGCTTGGCGCGCAGCTGCAGGCCGAAGTCGGACATCTTGCCCTTGCGGCGCTGGCCGTGCTGTCCGGGGCCGTATTCACGGCGGTTCACGGGGCTCTTCGGGCGGCCCCAGATGTTTTCGCCCATGCGGCGGTCGATCTTGTACTTGGCAGAGGTGCGTTTGGTCACCGTCTGATCTCCTTCTCGTGCGCCGGACGGGCCGGCAATGAAGGGCGTTGTCCTCTGGCACGGGCCCGGCTGGACCCATCCCGACAGGCATCCCCTCGCGGGGGCCACCAACACCAATGAAGCGCACCGGGGCGGACCCCGGAACGAGCGGCGCTTATACCCGCCCTGTTGCCCGTGTCAATGCCGCCCCCTTGGCGGATCAGAAGACGACAACGCGTGTGCCCAGCGGCACCCGTTCATACAGGTCCTTCACGTGCGCGTTCAGCATCCGGATGCAGCCATTCGATACCGACCGCCCGATCGAGCGCGGCTCGGTCGTGCCGTGAATGCGGAAATACGTGTCGCGCCCGTTCTGGAAAAGGTAGAGCGCCCGCGCACCCAGCGGATTGTCCGGCCCGCCCGGTACGCCGTCCTCGTACTGCTTGTAGGTCTCGGGCTCGCGCTCGATCATCTCGTCCGTGGGTCGCCAGCTGGGCCATTTCTTCTTGGCCTCGATCGAAGCCACGCCCTTGAACGCCAGCCCGGCGCGGCCCACACCGACACCGTAGCGGATCGCCTGCCCCGGCGCGTCCACGTAGTACAGGTAGTGCGCCTGTGGCAGCACGAGGATCTGGCCCGGCGCAACGCCGCGCTTGACCGGCACGATGAGCGGCCGGAAGCGCTCGGCCAGCTCGAACTCCTGCGCCGTCGCGCCGCTGGCCGCCACGGCGCCAGCCGCCGCCAGCCCGCCGAGAAATGTCCGTCTCTGCATGCTCTGAAATCTCCTTCCCCGCCCCAAGGGCGGCCCGAATGGTCGCATCCTCTGCACAACACCGGCGCGAGTCGCCGCGTTCCCGCCCGGCGCGTTCCACTGGGGTCAGTGTAACCGGACAGGCGCAGGGCGCCCCTAGTCGCGGCGGCGGAACGTCCGCCTGCCCCCGGCGTTGTTGCTTTCGCGCAGCATACGTCGCCGCCACCGCCGGGATGCGGCCGCCCGCCGCACTGCGACACCGCAGGCGATTGTCCCGGTGCGCCGGGCACTTAGGTCTGACGAGAAGACATCAGGAGGCTCGACATGCTCGGTTTCGAGGCACTGGATCTCGCACGGTTCCAGTTCGCGTTCACGGTCTCGTTCCACATCATCTTCCCCGCCTTCTCGATCGGCCTGGCCAGTTACCTGGCCGTGCTGAACGGGGCGCACCTGTTCACCGGGCGCGAGGTGTTCATGCGCGCCTTCAACTACTGGAAGAAGATCTTCGCCGTCGCCTTCGGCATGGGCGTCGTGTCGGGCATCGTCATGTCCTACCAGTTCGGCACCAACTGGTCGGTCTTCTCGGACGTCACCGGCCCGATCCTCGGCCCGCTCATGGCCTACGAGGTGCTGTCGGCCTTCTTCCTCGAAGCCGGATTCCTGGGCGTGATGCTGTTCGGGCGCGACAAGGTGGGGCCGAAGCTGCACTTCGCGGCGACCTTGATGGTGGCGCTCGGGACCTTCTTTTCGGCCTTCTGGATCCTCAGCGTGAACAGCTGGATGCACACGCCGGCCGGATTCGAGATGAACGAGGTGGGGCAGTTCGTGCCGGGCAACTGGTGGGACATCGTGTTCAACCCGTCGTTCCCCTATCGGCTGGTTCACATGGTATTGGCCGCCTACCTGACCACGGCGCTCGTCGTCGGCGCGTCCGCGGCGCTGCACCTCATGCGCAACCGCGAGAACCCGGCGGCGCGGCTGATGTTCTCGATGTCGATGTGGATGCTTCTGGTCACTGCGCCGCTTCAGATCCTGGCGGGCGACTTCCACGGGCTCAACACCCTGGAACACCAGCCGCAGAAGGTCATGGCGATGGAGGGGCATTACGACAGCCACCCCGACGGCGCGCCGCTGATCCTGTTCGGCATTCCCGACCCCGAGAACAAGGAGATCGATTACGCCGTCGAGATCCCCAAGCTGTCGAGCCTGATCCTCAAGCACGACCTGAACGCGCCACTTGCCGGGCTCGACACCATCCCCGACGACGAAGAGCCGCCGGTCGAGATCGTGTTCTGGTCGTTCCGCATCATGGTCGCGCTAGGCTTCGCGATGCTGGGGCTGGGCGCGTGGGGCGTAATCCAGCGCCTGCGCGGCCGGCTTTACGACGACGGCTGGTTGCACCGCGCCTCGATCGTGATGGGGCCGATGGGCTTCGTCGCCGTGCTGTCGGGCTGGGTGACGACGGAAGTGGGCCGTCAGCCCTATACCGTCTACGGCGCACTGCGCACCGCCGAGAGCGTCTCGCCTGTCGAGGCGTCGGCGGTCGGCAGCTCGCTCATCGCCTTCATCCTGATCTACTTCGCCGTGTTCGGCGCGGGCACATACTACATCCTTCGCCTGATCAACCGCGCACCCGAGACGGCCAAGGGCAAGATCACCGAGGGGCCGATCCGCACGGCGGGCATCACGCCCGCGCCCGAGGAAGACCCAGACGCCATACCGGGAGAATAAGACGATGGAATTCGACCTCGCCTTCATCTGGGCCGGCCTCATCGCCTTCGCCGTGCTGGCCTATGTCGTGCTCGACGGGTTCGACCTCGGCGTGGGGCTGATCTTCCCGTGGCTCGAGAAGGGCGGCGAACGTGACCTCGCCATGAACACCGTCGCGCCGGTCTGGGACGGCAACGAGACTTGGCTGATCCTGGGCGGCGGCGGGCTCTTCGCCGTGTTCCCGCTGGCGTACGCGGTGGTGATGCCCGCGCTCTATGCGCCGATCATCGCGATGCTGCTGGGGCTGGTGTTCCGCGGCGTCGCGTTCGAGTACCGCTGGCGCACCGAGCGCGGCAAGTTCCTGTGGGACTGGGCCTTCTTCGGCGGCTCCTTCGTCGCAGCGTTCTGCCAAGGGATCGCTCTTGGCGCGCTGGTGCAGGGGATCGAGGTCGAGGGTCGCGCCTATGCCGGGGGCCACTGGGACTGGCTGACGCCTTTCTCGATGCTCACCGGCCTCGCGGTCACCGTGGGCTACGGCCTGCTGGGGGCAACGTGGCTGGTGATGAAGACCGAGGGCACCGTCTACGAGCACGCCCGCCGCATCGCGCGGATCACCGGCGTCGCCACGCTCGCGTCCATCGCGGCGGTCAGCCTGATCACGCCGTTCCTCGAACGCCTCTACCTCGAACGCTGGTTCGCCTGGAGCCCCACCCTGCCCTTCACGCTGATCGTGCCGGCGCTGGTCGCGGCCTCGGCGTGGCTGCTATTCACCGGGCTGGCGCGCGGGCAGCACTATCGCCCGTTTCTCGCCGCGCTGTCGATCTTCGTGCTCAGCTTCATCGGGCTGGGGATCAGCTTCTATCCCTTCATCGTCCCGACCGAGATCACGATCTGGGACGCCGCTGCCCCCGAATCGAGCCTCGTGTTCACGCTCGTCGGCGCGGGCATCCTGATCCCGATCATCCTGGTCTACACCGCCTACGCCTACTGGGTGTTCCGCGGCAAGATAGACCCGGACGCGGGTTATCACTGATGCGCAAGCTGGGCTGGTTCGTGCTGTTCTGGGCGGGTGGCGTGGCCGCGGTCACGCTCCTCGGCCTCGCCATCCGCGCCATGATCGGCTGAGCGCTACGACATCACGGTCGTCAGCGCCTTGTCGATCGCATCCGTGATCTGGTCGATGTCGTCCGGCGTCGCAATCAGCGCCGGGCTAAGGCACAGCGTATTGTTATAGCCGGGGACCGAGCGGTTGGTCGCCCCGATGATCACGCCCTGCTTCATGCACTCGCCCACCACGGCCTGAACACGCTTCTCGTCCAGCGGTTCTTTCGTGGCGCGGTCGGCGACCAGCTCTGCGCCACAGAACAGACCCTTTCCGCGCACGTCGCCGATCACCGCATGCTTGTCCATCAGCGCGTGCAGGTTGTCGATCACCCGCGCGCCCATGGCGTTCGTGTTCTCGAGCAGGCCTTCCTCCTCGATGATCGCCATGTTCTCAAGCGCCGCCGCCGGCCCGGCGGCGCAGCCCCCGAAGGTCGAGATGTCGCGGAAATAGTTGAGCGGATCGTCGGCGTCGTCCTTGAACATGTCGAACACCGCCTCGGTCGTCACGCAGCACGAGATCGCGGCGTATCCCGAGGCAACGCCCTTCGCCATCGTCACGATATCGGGCTGGATGCCGTAGTTCTGATAGCCGAACCACGTCCCCGTGCGGCCCACGCCGCAGACGACCTCGTCAATCATCAGCAGGATGTCGTACTTGCGGCAAATCTCCTGCACCCGCTGCCAATAGCCCTCGGGCGCAGGGATCACGCCGCCGCCAGCCGTCACCGGCTCGAGCACGATGCCGCCCACGGTGTCCGCGCCCTCGCGCAGGATCACCTCCTCGATCGCGTCGGCCGCCCGCTCGCCATAGGCCTCGCCCGAGAGGTCCCACTGCGCCCGGTATTCCAGGCAGTGCGGCACCTCGACGAAGCCGGGGGTGAACGGCCCATACTGCGCGTTGCGCTCCTGCTGGCCGCCCGAGGACAGGGCGCTGATGGTCGTGCCGTGGTAATCCCGCTCGCGGAACAGGATCTTGTGCTTCTTCCCGCCGTACCGCTTGTGCGCGATCTGGCGGATCATCTTGTAGCCCTTCTCGTTCGCCTCGGACCCCGAGTTGGCGTAATAGACCCGGCTCATCCCCGGCATCTTGTCGATCAGCGCCTCGGCGAAGCGCGCGCCGGGGATCGAGCCGCTGGCGCCCGCGAAGAAGTTGAGCTTCACCAGCTGGTCGCGCACCACGTCGGCGATCCGCTCGCGCCCGTAGCCCACGTTGACGGTCCACACCCCGCCCGACACGGCGTCGATGTGCTCCTTGCCGGTGATGTCCCAGACGCGCAGACCCTTGCCCTCGACGATGATGCGGGGATCGACCGTCTCGAACGGCTTGTGCTGGACCAGGTGATGCCAGACGTGGGCGCGGTCGGCCTCGATCACGGCGCGGGGGTCGTTGACTTGGAACGGGACGGTCATCGGGGCGGTTCTCCGGGCTTGTGTTTTGTCGGCAGTCTCAGCCCCGATCCGACGACACGTCAAGGCCGCCCTTGACTTCCCCCGCCGCAACGCGCATTTGCCGTCCAAGCATTCGCCCCTGCCGCGTGAGCAGACGGACCGGAGAGTCCCCACGGGCGATGCCGCACGAAGTTTCCCGACATCACGCGAGGGGGGCCAGCGTCGAGACGGCCAGGCGGGCAATCCGGCCCCGGGTCAGAACGCGGCGCAACCCGAACGCACCGCCGCGGCATCCGCGGCCCCTTCCCTCACGGGGCGACTCCGCCCCGCCGAAAGGACATCCATGGATTTCGACATGCTGGGCCTCGCGCCCCGCCTCATCGCCACGCTCAAGGAGCAGGGCATCACCGAGCCCACGCCCATCCAGAAGCAGGCGATCCCGCACGCCATGAACGGCCGCGACGTCATGGGCCTGGCCCAGACCGGCACCGGCAAGACCGCGGCCTTCGGCCTGCCGCTGATCGACACGCTGATGAAGGCCGGCAGCAAGCCCGCACCGAAAACCGTGCGCGGCCTGATCCTCGCCCCCACGCGCGAACTGGCCAACCAGATCTCGGACAACCTGACCGCCTATACCCAGGGCTCGCATCTCAAGGTCAACGTCGTGGTCGGCGGCAAGTCGCTGAACGCGCAGGCCGGCCGCCTCGCCCGCGGCACCGACCTGCTGGTCGCCACGCCCGGCCGCCTGATCGACCTGATCGAGCGCAAGGCGGTGGACCTCTCGCAGACCCGCTTCCTGGTGCTGGACGAAGCCGACCAGATGCTCGACATGGGCTTCATCCACGCGCTGCGCCGCATCGCACCGCTTCTCAACCGCGACCGCCAGACCATGCTGTTCTCGGCCACCATGCCCAAGCAGATGGAAGAGCTGTCGCGCGCCTACCTCACCGATCCGGTGCGGGTCGAGGTCGCGCGCCCCGGCCAGGCCGCCGACAAGGTCGAGCAGTCGGTGCACTTCGTCGTTCAGGCCGACAAGCCCGCGCTTCTGGCCAACCTGCTGGGCAAGCACCCGGCTGAGCGTGCGCTGGTCTTCGCCCGCACCAAGCACGGGGCCGAGAAGCTGATGAAGGGGCTCGTCGCCAAGGGCTTCGCCGCCGCCTCGATCCACGGCAACAAGAGCCAGGGCCAGCGCGACCGGGCCCTCGCCGCGTTCCGCGAAAGCGAGGTCATGGTGCTGGTGGCCACCGACGTCGCCGCCCGTGGCATCGACATCCCCGGCGTGGCGTATGTCTACAACTATGACCTGCCCAACGTGGCCGAGAACTACGTTCACCGCATCGGCCGCACCGCGCGCGCCGGCGCCTCGGGCGAAGCGATTGCCTTCTGCTCGGACGCCGAGACGGGCGAACTGCGCGACATCGAGAAGGTCCTCAAGACCTCGATCCGCGTCGCCGGCGGCACGCCGTGGCCGCACGCGGGTCGCGGCGGCAAGCCCGGCCGAGACGCGAAACCCGGCGGCGGCCAGAAGCGCCGGCCCCGCCGCCGCACGCAGGGCAAGCCGGCCCGCCGCGCCGCCTGAACGCGAAAGGGGCGGCCACGCGGCCGCCCCTCTCTGCTTGCGTACATGCGGACAACACCCTGTCCGCCCATGCGCGAAGGCCGCGTGAGCGGCCTCCGCCGACGGGATCACTCCTGCCAGGACTGGATCAGCTCGTCGTAACGGACGGTGATCGGCTCTTCGTCCTCGTTCTCCAGCTTCGGCTTCGGCGCACCCGGCTGGCTCAGCCAGTACTCGGGGTCCTGCTCTTCGTTCAGCTTCGGACCCAGATCGCCCTGCACGCCGGCACGCTCCAGACGCTCGAGCACGCGCTCCTGCTCTTCACAGAGCGAGTCGAGCGCTTCCTGCGCCGTCTTGGCGCCCGAGGAGGCGTCGCCGATGTTTTGCCACCACAGCTGCGCGAGCTTCGGGTAGTCCGGCACGTTGGTGCCCGTGGGCGACCAGCGGGTCCGGGCCGGCGAGCGGTAGAACTCGATCAGCCCGCCAAGCTCACCCGCGCGCTCGTCGAAGCTGGGGTGGTTGATCGTGGACTCGCGGATGAAGGTCAGGCCCTCGTGCGACTTCTCGACGTCCACCGTGTAGGAGGTGACGAACTGCGCATAGAGCCAGGCCGCCTTGGCGCGGTCGAGCGGCGTGGAGTCCATCAGCGTCCACGAGCCGGCGTCCTGGTAGCCGACCTTCATGCCGTCTTCCCAGTATACGCCGTGCGGGCTGGGCGCCATGCGCCACTTCGGCGTGCCGTCCTCGTTCAGCACGGCCGCGGCCCCGTCGCCCACCATGTCGGCGGTGAACGTGGTGTACCAGAACATCTGCTGCGCGATGTTGCCCTGCGCCGGAACCGGACCGGATTCCGAGAAGGTCATGCCGGCGGCTGCCGGCGGCGCGTAGTTCTGCAGCCAGTCGGTGTACTTCTCGATGGCATAGACGGCCGCGGGCGCGTTGGTCGCACCGCCGCGGTCCATGCACGACCCGACGGGCTGGCTGTTCTCGTTCACGCGGATGCCCCACTCGTCGACGGGGAAGCCGTTCGGCTCACCGGTGTCGCCCATGCCGGCCATCGACATCCAAGCGTCGGTGAAGCGCCAGCCGAGCGACGGGTCCTTCTTGCCATAGTCCATGTGGCCGAAGACTTCGCCCTCGTGGCCCATGTGGCTGAGGTCGCGGCCGGTGAAGAACTCGGCGATATCCTCGTACGCCGCCCAGTTGACCGGAACGCCCAGTTCATAGCCGTACTCTTCCTGGAAGTCGGCCTGGTTCTTCTCGTCCTGGAACCAGTCGTAGCGGAACCAGTAAAGGTTCGCGAACTGCTGGTCGGGCAGCTGGTAGAGCAGCCCGTCCGGGCCGGTGGTGAACTGCAGGCCGATGAAGTCGTCGAGGTCGAGTCGCGGGTTGGTCACGTCGGCCCCGTCGCCCGACATCCAGTCGGACAGGTTGCGCACCTGCTGATAGCGCCAGTGCGTGCCGATCAGGTCCGAGTCGTTGACGTAGGCGTCATAGATGTTCTCGCCCGACTGCATCTGCGTCTGCAGCTTCTCTACCACGTCGCCTTCGCCGATCAGGTCGTGGGTGACGTTGATCCCGGTGATCGCCGAGAACGCGGGGGCGAGGACGTTCGCCTCGTACTCGTGCGTGGCGATGGTCTCCGAGACGACGCGGATGTCCATGCCCTGGAAGGGCTCGGCCGCGTCGATGAACCACTGCATCTCCTGCTCCTGCTCCTCGCGGGTCAGGGCGGAATGCTCGATATGTTCGTCGAGGAAGGCCTGCGCGGCCTCCATGTCGGCGAAGGCCGGACTGGCCGACAGGGCCAGCGCCAGCGCGGTTGTGGTTCTTAGCGTCAGGTTCATGAGGTTTCCTCCCTTTTTTGAACCAGTACTCGTGCGGCGGCCTCTCCTCGGGCCGCCGCAGGTTTCGTTACACCCAGCGGAACACCGCCGCAGCGTAGACGAGACAGACGGCCAGCGCCCACCATTGCGATCCGAGCTCGAGGCCCAGCCACGCAAGGTTGATGAAGGCGCTGCCCAGAAGCGTGATGAACAGCCGGTCGCCGCGCGTCGTCTCGATCCGAAGGACGCCGACGCGCGGCGTCTCGGGGTACTTCACGCCGAGGATCGTGAAGACGATCAGCAGCGCGGCGATGACGACGAAGAACAGCGCCGTGGGCCAGGTCCATGCCATCCAGGCCATTCGAAATCCTCCCCTGTTCCGAAGGTTACACGCGGCCCAGGGCGAAGCCCTTGGCGATGTAGTTGCGCACGAAATAGATCACGAGCGCGCCGGGCACGATCGTCAGCACCCCCGCCGCCGCCAGTACGCCCCAGTCGAGGCCCGAGGCCGAGACGGTACGCGTCATTGTCGCCGCGATGGGCTTGGCCTCGACACTCGTCAGCGTCCGGCTGAGCAGCAATTCCACCCACGAGAACATGAAGCAGAAGAAGGCCGTCACGCCGATGCCCGAGGCGATGAGCGGCATGAAGATCTTCACGAAGAACTTCGGGAAGCTGTAGCCGTCGATATACGCGGTCTCGTCGATCTCTTTCGGCACGCCGCGCATGAACCCCTCGAGGATCCAGACGGCCAGCGGCACGTTGAACAGCGTGTGCGCCAGCGCCACGGCGATATGCGTGTCGAAGAGCCCCACCGAACTATAAAGCTGGAAGAACGGCAGTGCGAACACGGCCGGGGGCGCCATCCGGTTGGTCAGCAGCCAGAAGAACAGGTGCTTGTCGCCCAGGAACGTGTAGCGGCTGAAGGCATAGGCCGCCGGCAGCGCCACGGCGAGGCTGATCACCGTGTTCATCACCACATAGATCAGCGAGTTGACGTAGCCCATGTACCATGACGGATCGGTCAGGATCTTCTCGTAATTGGCGAAGGTCAGGTCCCGCGGCCAGAGCGAGAAGGTCCCGAGGATCTCGGCGTTGGTCTTCAGGCTCATGTTCACCAGCCAATAGATCGGCAGCATGAGGAAGACGATGTACAGCGTCATCACCACGGCCGAGCCGTTGGGCCGGTACTTCGCCCAGGCGCTGTTTTTCTTGCGTTCGGCGGTCACATCTCCGGGGATGCTGGCCGCACCGGGGGCGCGAACGGTCTGATCGCTCATCACTTGGCATCCCTTTTGTCGAGGTTCGTCATCACGGTGTAAAAGACCCACGAAACAACCAGGATCACGAGGAAATACATGATCGAGAAGGCGGCGGCCGGGCCCAGGTCGAACTGCCCGAGCGCCATCTTCACCAAGTCGATGGACAGAAGCGTCGTCGCATTGCCAGGACCGCCGCCGGTGACGACGAAGGGCTCGGTGTAGATCTTGAAGCTGTCCATGAACCGCAGGAGGATCGCGATGGTCAGCACACCCGACATCTTGGGCAGCTCGATATAGCGGAACACCTTCCAGCGGCTCGCCTGGTCGATCTTGGCCGCCTGGTAATAGGCGTCGGGGATCGACTGGAGACCGGCATAGGCCAGCAGGGCCACGAGCGACGTCCAGTGCCAGACGTCCATCACGATGATCGTCACCCAGGCATCCACCGCGTCCTGCGTATAGTTGTAGTCGATGCCGATGGCGTCGAGCGTGTAGCCCAGAAGCCCGATGTCGAGCCGGCCGAAGATCTGCCAGATCGTGCCCACCACGTTCCATGGGATGAGAAGCGGCAGCGACATCAGGACAAGGCAGAACGACGCCCAGAAGCCCTTTTTCGGCATGTTGAGCGCCACGAAGATGCCCAGCGGCACCTCGATCGCGAGGATCACGGCCGAGAAGAACATCTGCCGCTGGAGCGCATTCCACATGCGCTCGTCCTCGAGCATCTCCTTGAACCACTCGAGCCCGGCCCAGAAGAACTCGTTGTTACCGAAGGTGTCCTGCACCGAGTAGTTCACGACGGTCATCAGCGGGATGATCGCCGAGAAGCTGACCAGCACGAGCACCGGCAGGACCAGGAACCATGCTTTCTGGTTGACGGTCTTGTTCATCAGGCGGCCTCCCCCATCCGGGACTCGGGCGCCACGCGCCAGTCATCGGCGTAGACGTTGATGCCTTCGGGATCGAAGGTGATGCGGTCGGCGCCGGCGGGCACGGAGTGTCCCTCTTCGGCGATGGCGCTGTAGGTCTGTCCATCCACGTCGAGGCGGATGATCTTGTGTCGGCCGACATCCTCGACGCGCCGCACCCTGGCGGGCACGCCTTCGCCGCCCGCGTGAAGCTGAACGAATTCCGGCCGTACGCCGACCTGCGTCTTGCCGCGAAGCGCACCGTACGGCGCGCCGAGGTCGACGGTCGTGCCGGCGATGCGGGCGGTGCTGCCGTCGATCTCGGCGTCGAAGACGTTCATGCCGGGCGAGCCGATGAAGTAGCCGACGAAGGTGTGGGCCGGACGCTCGAACAGCTCCTGCGGTGTGCCGATCTGCACCACGCGGCCGTCGTACATGACCACCACCTTGTCGGCGAAGGTCAGCGCCTCGGTCTGGTCGTGGGTGACGTAGATCATCGTGTGCCCGAATTCGTGGTGCAGCGACTTGAGCTGCGTGCGAAGCTCCCACTTCATGTGCGGGTCGATGACGGTCAGCGGTTCGTCGAACAGCAGCGCGTTCACGTCCTCGCGCACCATGCCGCGGCCAAGACTGATCTTCTGCTTGGCGTCAGCCGTCAGCCCCCGCGCCTTGCGGTCAAGCTCGGCCTCCATGCCGATCATCCGCGCGATGTCCTGCACGCGACCAGAGACGTAATTGGCATCGGCGCCCCGGTTCTTGAGCGGGAAGGCCAGGTTCTCGCGCACCGTCATCGTGTCGTAGACGACCGGGAACTGGAACACCTGCGCGATGTTGCGCTGGGCCGTGGGGGCGTGGGTGACGTCCACGTCGTCGAACAGGATGCGGCCTTGGCTGGGCTGAAGCAGCCCCGAGATGATGTTGAGCAGCGTGGACTTGCCACACCCGGACGAGCCCAGCAGCGCGTACGCCTCGCCGTCGTTCCAGACGTGGTTGAGCTCCTTCAGGGCATAGTCGTCCTCGCCCTTCGGATCCCGCAGGTAGGAATGCGCGAGGTTGTCGAGCGTGATCTTTGCCATCAGGCGGCCTCCGCATAGGACGCGGCCGAGACGAGCTGTCCGTCTTCCGCGAAGATGTAGACGTGGGCGGGGTCGAGGTAGACGCGCAGATCCTGCCCCGGCAGCAGGTCGCGGATGCCGTGGACAAGGCCGACCCAGCGCTCGCCGTGGTGGTCGAGGTGAACGAAGGTTTCCGACCCGGTAATCTCGGTCACGCTCAGCTTCGTGTCGAACTCCAGCGCACCGGCGACGTGGGGGTGCAACTCCAAGTGGTTGGGCCGGAAGCCGGCCGTCAGCTTTCCGTCGGGCAGCCCCGATAGCGGTTCGGGGATCCGCGCGCTCTGGTTGTCGCCGAACAGCATCTCGCCGCCGCGCTTCTCGATCGGCAGGAAGTTCATCGGCGGGTCCGAGAAGACCCGCGCAGTCGTCGCATTGACCGGCTGACGATAGACCTGCGGCGTGGGGCCGAACTGCGTCACCCGCCCTTCCCAAAGTGTTGCCGTGTTGCCGCCGAGCAGCAGCGCCTCCTCGGGCTCGGTGGTGGCGTAGACGAAGATCGCACCGGATTCCTCGAAGATACGCGGGATCTCGGCGCGCAGCTCCTCGCGCAGCTTGTAGTCGAGGTTCGCCAGCGGCTCGTCCAGCAGCACCAGCCCCGCGTTCTTCACCAGCGCCCGGGCCAGCGCGCAGCGCTGCTGCTGGCCGCCCGAAAGCTCCAGCGGCTTGCGGTCGAGCATCGGGGTGAGCTTCATCAGCTCGGCCGTCTCGCGCACGCGGCGGTCGACCTCGGACTTGTCCACGCCCATCAGCTTCATGGGCGAGGCGATGTTGTCGTAGACGGTCATCGAGGGGTAGTTAATGAACTGCTGGTAGACCATCGCCACCTTGCGGTCCTGCACCTTGACGCCCGTGACGTCCTTATCCTGCCAGAGGATACGGCCCGTCGTCGGCACGTCGAGCCCGGCCATCAGGCGCATGAGCGAGGTCTTCCCCGCCAACGTCGGCCCGAGCAGGACGTTCATCGTCCCTTTTTCGAGGGTCAGGTCCGTGTGGTGGATGTGGGTCTCGCTGCCCACCACCTTGGACACGCCCTGCAAGCTCAGCGTCATGTCGTTCCTCCTCCCCAGGACGACGACGGGACTACTCCGCCGCCGCGTGCCGGCTTTCAGCCTGGCGTGCGGCCATCCATCCGTCGATGGCCACGATTTCCTCCGTGCTCAGGCGCAGCCCGAGCTTGTTGCGGCGCCACACCACGTCTTCGGCGGTGCGGGCCCATTCCCGGTCCATCAGCCACTCCAGCTCTCGCGCCGTCAGCGTAGCACCGAATCGCTGTCCGAGATCCTCTGCCTTCGCGGCGCCGTGCAGAACGTCCCACGCCTCGGTGCCGTAGGCGCGGACCAGACGCCGCGCCCAGAAGCCATCGAGGAACGGATGCTCTGCCTCCAGTCGCCCGACCAGATCGTCGAACGCCTGCACTGCAAAATCCCCACCCGGCAGCGGCACGCCCGCTGTCCAGGGGCCGGACAGACCGTGGAAGTACGGCGACATCTTCTCCAGCGCGCTTTCGGCCAGCCGGCGGTAGGTCGTGATCTTGCCGCCGAAGACGTTGAGCAGCGGTGCACCGCCACTGTCGTCGACCTTCAACGTGTAGTCCCGCGTTGCGGCCGTCGCGCTCGACGCCCCGTCGTCATACAGCGGGCGCACCCCGGAATAGGTCCAGACCACGTCGTCGGCCGAGAGGTCGCGCTTGAAGTAGCTGTTGGCGAACGCGATGAGATAGTCGCGCTCCTCGGGCGTGCAGACGGGTTTGCGCGATGGGTCGTCGTGCTCGGCATCGGTGGTGCCGATCAGGGTGAAGTCGGTCTCGTACGGGATCGCGAAGATGATCCGCCCGTCGGTACCTTGGAAAAAGTAGCACTTGTCGTGGTCGTAGAGCCGCCTGGTGACGATATGACTGCCGCGCACCAGCCGCACGCCATCGCGGCTGTCGCCGTGCACCTTGTCGCGGATGATGTCGCCGACCCATGGGCCGCCCGCGTTGACGAGTATGCGCGCCCGGACTGTACGGCGCGCGCCGCTGTCGCGGTCCTTCAGCGCGACCTCCCACGCCCCGTCCACACTGCGCGCCTCGACCACCTCGGTGCGCACCATGATCTCGGCCCCGCGTTCGGCCGCGTCGCGCGCGTTCAGGACGACTAGGCGGCTGTCCTCGATCCAGCAGTCGGAATACTCGTACGCCGTCTCGAACCGGTCCTCGAGCGGCGCGCCCTCGGGGCTGTCGCGCAGGTCGACTGTCGACGTCCCCGGCAGGATCTTTCGCCCGCCGAGATGGTCGTACAGGAACAGCCCCAGCCGGATCAGCCATGCCGGCCGCCTGCCCTTCATCCACGGCATCACCGTGTTGAGAAGCTTCGAGGTCGGCGTCGCGCTCTCGAACCGCATGTCGGGGTGATACGGCAGCACGAAGCGCATGGGCCACGAAATGTGCGGCATCGCACGCAGCAGCGTCTCGCGCTCGATCAGCGCCTCGCGCACCAGCCGGAACTCGAAGTATTCAAGATAGCGCAGCCCACCGTGAAACAGCTTGGTCGAGGCGGACGATGTCGCCGAAGCGAGGTCGTTCATCTCGGCCAGCGCAACCGACAGTCCCCGTCCAGCGGCGTCACGCGCGATACCGCACCCGTTGATGCCGCCGCCGATGACGAAGAGGTCGTAGCTCTGCTTGGTTTGCGTCACGCCGAGCCGCCCTCCTCTGAGTTCCGTTCGAGGTTGATTATGTAGCAGGGTGACGTTGATCGGAAAAGAATAATGTTCGGATGTTTTCGTTTCGCCTTCGAGTATGGACAAGTGTCTGATTTCTCTACCACACGCACGCTCCCAGACGTTTTCGGCGCCCCGTGAGACCCGCGCTCCGGCTGCACCCGCAGCCGCGCAAAACCGCGATCCGCACCCGAATCGAAAGCCGTGACTTGCGGTATGGCGCGATCCGGGCATAGCCTGAGCCGGAAAGGAGCGCGCGCCGGCGTCATGTCCCAGAACTTCCGACACTCCGAGATCATCGAGATCGCACGCCGCGAGGGCCGCGTGACGGTCGAGGGGCTCGCCGAGCACTTCGGCGTCACGCTCCAGACCATTCGCCGCGACCTGAGCGACCTGGCCGAGGAAGGTCGGCTCGAGCGCGTTCACGGCGGCGCGGTTCTGCCCTCGGGCACCACGAATATCGGTTACGAGCACCGCCGCAGCCTGAACGCCGCCGCCAAGGTCGATATCGGCCGCGCCTGTGCCGCGCGCATTCCCGAGGATTCCTCGATCTTCCTGGGCATCGGCACCACGACCGAGGCCGTCGCCGCCGAGCTTCTGCGCCACCGCAACCTGCTGGTGGTCACCAACAACATGAACGTCGCGACCATCCTTTCGGCCAACGCCGACGCGCAGGTGATCGTGACGGGCGGCAACCTGCGCCGGTCGGACGGCGGTCTCGTCGGCAACCTGACCACGGACACCATCCGCCGCTTCAAGTTCCACCTTGCCGTGATCGGCTGCTCGGCCATGGACGACGACGGCGACCTGCTTGACTTCGACGTGCAGGAGGTGGGCGTGAACCAGGCCATCCTTTCGCAGGCCCGGCGCAGTTTCCTGGTCGCCGACCAATCGAAGTTCGGCCGCAGCGCTCCGGCACGCATCGGCTCCCTGTCCGAGATCGACGTCTTCTTCACCGACGCAGCCCCGCCCCGGGCCGTCGCCTCCGCCTGCCGCGACTGGGGCACCGAGATCGCCCTGAGTGAACCGCCGGCCTACACCCGCTCGCGCGCGTCGGGCGAGCGCTGAGCGCCCCCGCCGCGCGCTCCCATTAACCCACATCGCGCGTTCGCGGGGGGTCGCTGGAACCTGCTGCGCCCGGCCTCTGTTTCTTGAGGTGTGCAAGAAGGTGAGACATGCCCAAGGAAAAGACCCGCGCGCTCAGCGACGTGCTCGACCAGCTGGAAAGCTCCGTTCACGGGGAAAGCATCCCCGTGGAAGAGGTGATCGAGAAGCTCGGACGCAAGTCGTTCGCCTCGCTGATGCTGGTCTTCTCGCTGATCTCGACCTCGCCGGCCAGCGCCATCCCCGGCATCACCGCGATCGTCGCGACGATCACCTTCATCCTCGTGGTGCAGATGATCGCCGGACGCGAATGCGTCTGGCTGCCGCGCTTCATCACCCGCCGGAAGATGTCCACGGCGAAGCTTTGCAAGGGGATCGGCTGGCTGCGCAAGCCCGTCCGCTTCGTCGAGCGCTTTCTCAAGGCGCGTCTGACCTTCCTGTTCCACCGTCCCTGGCTGTGGCTGCCGCTGATCCTGATCCTGTGCCTGACGCTCTTCATGCCGTTCATGGAGATCATTCCCACCTCGGGCTCCATCGCCTCGGCCGTCATCGCGCTGTTCGCCGCCGGATTGCTGACCCGCGACGGTGCGCTGGTGGTCGCCTCGCTGATCCTGCTGCTCGCCGTTCCGGTGGCCGTCTGGCAATTCGGGTTCAGCGGGTGACGGGCTGGTGAACACATGCCCCGGAGGCGGCCGGCGGTAGCACGACGCACCTGATGCTAGCGCCAATGCGTCGCCGGCCGGCCAGCCCCCGGGCCTTGCCGCTTTCGCCGCGCAATTTGATCCCGCTCAAAGTCGGGCACGGCGCGGGGCCATATGACGGGCGGCATGGAACAGATCGCACAGCTCCGGACCCTCGGCCTCTTCGACGCGCGCGTGCCGCGTTACACGAGCTACCCGACGGCGCCCGTCTTCTCTCCGGCCACCGGCGCGGACTTCCAGGCCGAGTGCCTGGCGCGGCTCGATCCCGCCGAGCCCGTCTCCGTCTATGTCCACATCCCGTTTTGCGAACGGCTCTGCTGGTTCTGCGCCTGCCACACGCAGGGCACCCGCACGCTGTCGCCGGTGGAAAGCTACCTCGGCACGCTCGAGGCGGAACTGGCGGTCGTCGCGCGCCACCTGCCAAAAGGCGTGCGCATGGGCCGGCTGCACTGGGGCGGCGGGACGCCGACCATCCTGCCGCCGCACATGATCGCGCGGCTGTCGGACGCGGTCCGCGACGTGTTCCCGGTGGCCGATGAATTCGAGTTCTCGGTCGAGATCGACCCGACGATGGTGGACGCCGACAAGATCGCGGCGCTGCGGGCGGCGGGGCTGAACCGCGCCAGCATCGGCATCCAGGACTTCTCGCCCGACGTGCAGGCTGCCATCGGCCGGCCGCAGAGCTTCGAGGTCACCCGCGACTGCGTCGCGATGTTGCGCGAGGCCGGGGTCGCCTCGCTCAACGCCGATCTGGTCTATGGCCTGCCGCACCAGGACGCGGCGCGGCTGGCGGACACGGTGGACAAGGTGCTGAGCCTTGCGCCGGACCGGTTGGCGCTTTTCGGCTACGCCCACGTGCCGCACATGTCGAAACGCCAGAAGCTGATCGACGAGGCCGCACTTCCGGGCGACGAGGCGCGCTTCCGGCTCGCGCGTCTCGCCGCCGAGACGTTTACGGCGGCGGGCTTCCGCGCCATCGGCATCGACCACTTCGCCCTGCCCGGCGACGGTCTCGCCCGCGCGGCCGAGACCGGTCGCCTGCGGCGGAACTTCCAAGGCTATACCGAAGACACCTGCCCGACGCTGATCGGGCTTGGCACCTCGTCGATCTCTCGCTTCCGGCAGGGCTACGTGCAGAACGCGCCCGCCACGCCCGCCTACGTCCAGCGGATCGAGGCCGGCGGCCTGGCCGGCGCGAAGGGCCACCTCAACACCGACGAGGACCTCGTGCGCGGCCGCGCGATCGAGATGCTGATGTGCGACTTCGCCATCGACCAGGACGCGCTGAGACGGGAAGCCGGCCCGCTGGCCGACATCCTGCTGCCGGTACACGCCGCGACGGCAGACCGCTTCGCCTCGGTCGTGGCGCGCACGTCCGACGGGGGTATCCGGCTCGCCCCCGGGGGCCGGCCGCTCGCCCGCATGGTCGCGCGCGGCTATGACGGCTACGCGGCGGAAAACGCCGTTTTCTCGAAGGCGTCCTGACGCCCGGTGCAGGGGGGCCTTCCGCCCCCCCGTCGCCTGCGGCGACTCCCCCCGAGGATAATTCGGGACCGAAGATGAGCCCCGGCGCGCGCCGGTGCAGCTGTCAGGCGCTGCCGGCCGCGCCGAACATGCCGGGCTCCGGTCGGACGGGGACGGCCGGGCGCAGGTTCGCGAGGGCCGCGTGGAGCGCGTCGTCCCCGAAGGGCTTGCGCAACACGATGCTGTTTTCCAGTCGCTCCGCCGCCGCGACGTGTTCCCGGCCGGTGGCGAAGATCAGCGAGAGCGTGGGGTGCAGCGTCCGCGCCTGAATCGCGAGATCCTCGCCCGAGCCGTCCGGCAGGCCAAGATCGGTCACGAGCACGTCGAAGCTTTCGGCCTGCAGATGGGCAAGCGCCTGCGCCACCGTCTTGGCCTGCCTCACCTCGGCGCCGGACTCGTGCAGCGCCTCGGTCATCGACATCGCGATCAGCGCATCGTCCTCGCACAGAAGGACCCGCAGACCGGCTTGGACGTCGGCTGCGACCTCCGGTGCAACGGTGGCCGGGCGGGGCGCGGCGTCGAGCAACTCGCGCACCTTCGCCGCCAGCCGCTCTTGCGTGAACGGCTTGAGGAGCACCTGGACGGCATCCTCGAGCCGGCCGTCGTGCAGCATCGCGTCGCGGGAATAGCCGGTCACGAACAGGACCGGCAGATGCGGCCGGTCCCGCCGCAGCCGGTCGGCCATCTCGCGGCTGCTGAGCGCGCCGGGCATCACCACGTCCGTGATCACGAGTTCCGGCGCCCCCATGTCCTCCACGACGGACAGCGCCGCATGCGGGTCGGGCGCCGTTCGGACGATGTAACCCAGATCGGCCAGAAGCGCGGCCGAGGCCTCGCGCACCTCGGCGTCGTCCTCGACCAGCAGCAGGCTCTCGCGCCCGCGCGGCAGCGGGTCGGGCTGCGCCGGTGCGTCCGGCGCGACCGCCTGCCGCGATCGGGGCAGCAGAAGGCTGACGACCGTCCCCTCGCCCGGAGCACTGTCGATGGTCACGCGGCCACCCGATTGCCGGGCAAAGCCGTAGACGGTGGCGAGCCCGAGGCCGGTCCCCTTGCCCACGGGCTTGGTGGTGAAGAACGGGTCGAACACCTTTTCCGCCACCTCGGCCGGGATGCCGGGGCCGGTATCCGCCACGCACAGCTCGACGTAATCGCCCGGCGCCATCTCGTCATCACCGGCCAGGTCGGCGCGGGTCATGCTGCGATTGGCCACGGCGATCCGCAGCCGGCCGCGGCCCTCCATCGCATCGCGGGCGTTCACCGCGAGATTCAGCAGCGCGTTTTCGATGTTGGCGGCATCGGCGAAGGCGGGCCACGCGTCCTCGCCCGCCTCGACCACGATCTCGACGCCGTCGCCGAGCGCGCTTTGCAGAATGCCTGCCATGCCGGCCAGCATGTCCCGCAGGTCCAGCGCGCGGGGCTGAAGCGGCTGCTGGCGGCTGAAGGCCAGAAGCTGTGAGGACAGCGCCGCGCCCCGATCGACCGAGCGCATCGCGGCGTCAATGCGCCCGCGGGCCGGGGAGGCTTCGGGCAGATCGCGAAGGGCCAGCGTCAGGCTGCCGGTGATCGCCTGGAGCAGGTTGTTGAAGTCGTGCGCGATACCGCCCGAGAGGTTGCCGATCGCCTCCATCTTCTGGCTCTGGCGCAGGCGGGCGTGAACGTCCTCAAGCTCGCGGTTGCGCCGCTCGACCCGGTCTTCGAGCGTTGCGTTCAGGTCGGCGAGCGCCTCGGCACCGGTCTTCTGATCGTCGATGTCGACATTGGTCCCGACCCACCGCACAAGCTTGCCGGCCGCGTCGCAGATGGGCGTCGCCCGCACGAGGTGCCAGCGGTACACGCCGTCGGCGCGCCGCAAGCGCGCCTCTGCCTCGTATGCCTGCCCCGCTTCGAGCGCGCGCCGCCATTCGGACCGGACGCGCGCCCGGTCTTCGGAATGGAGGACGTCACCGCGGCCCGCGCCGTCGAAGTCGCCCACGCTGCGGCCCGAATAGGCGTAGAGCTGGTCGCTCACCCATTCGAACCCGCCTTCGGGGCCTGTCGTCCAGACATGCGCGGGCATGGTCTGCGCCATGGTGCGAAACCGCTCTTCGGCCTCGCGCAGGTGCGTCTCGGCAATCCGCTGGGCAGTGACGTCGTGGCCCTGCACGAAGATGCCCGTCGTTTCGCCCTCGGCGTCGAACAGTGGCTGGTAGACGAAGTCCAGGAACAACTCCTGAGACGGCGTGCCGCTGTCGCGCTGCACCGTAATCGCGGCACCGCGCAGCGTCACGGCCTCGCCCGTGGTGAACGCCTGATCCAGCAGTTCGTAGAAGCCCTGCCCCTCGATATCAGGAAGCGCCTCGCGCACCGGGCGCCCGATCAGGTCACGCTCGCCCACGACCTTGAGGTAAGCCCGGTTCACGATCCGGAAGACATGGTCCGGCCCCGTCAGGATCGCCATGAACGTGGGCGCCTGATGGAACACCGATTGGAAGAAGTCGGTCGCGGTGTCGAGCTCGAGGTTCTGGCGCGTAATCACCTCGGCCCGCCGCACGAGGTCCGCGTGCTCGGCCGACGGGGCACCGACCTCGGGCTGCGAGCGATAGAGGTCGGTTACATCGTGCGTGTTCTGCAGCACGAACTCGGTCGCGCCGTCGGCGCCCGGGATCGGCGTGTGCGTCGCGCTCCAGTACCGCTCCTCGATCTCGCCGTCCGCGCCGGCGATGGGATAGGGGATAAGTGGCAGGTGGTCGGTCGCACCGCTTGCGAACACGCGCTTGAACGACGCGCGCAACATGCGCCCGTGCACGCTGTCGGGGTCGGACGGAAATTCCTCCGTCATCACCCGCCCGATCAGGGATTCGCGCGTGCGGCCGGTGACGTTTTGGTAAGCCTCGTTCGTCCAGACCATCCGCAGGTCGCGGTCGAGAAGGACGAAGGGCGACGGAGCGGCCTGAAACAGCTTTTCGAAGTCGAAGCTCATTTCCGAGCAGTAACAGATGGCGCACATCGCACAAGCGGGATCCGCCGGTACCCGGCCCCCTCATGGACGGACAGGGACCAGGTCAGTTGAACATCGTGTTGGGCAGGATCAGCGCGATTTGCGGGAAGGCCACCAGCAGCGCGAGGCACACCCCCATCGCGGCCCAGAACGGCAGGACGCCGCGAAAGATCGTGCCCAGCGGCACCTTCGGCGCCACCGACTTCACGATGAACACGTTGACTCCGACCGGGGGCGAGATCAGCCCCATCTCGAGTACCAGGACCACCAGAACGCCGAACAGCACCGGGTCGATGCCCAGTTCCAGGATGACCGGGAAGTAGATCGGCATCGTCAGCACCAGCATCGCGAAGCCTTCCAGGAAGCAGCCCAGGATCAGGTAGCTCAGCAGGATCAGCGTCAGCACGCCCAGCGCCGGCAGGTCGACGGCGGCCAGGAAGTTGCCCACCACCTCGGGGATGCGGCTGAGGGCCAGGAACGGGTTGATCAGGTGCGCCGCGATCAGGATCAGCATGACCGTAGCCGTGGTGACGACCGAGTCGCGGCAGGCGCGCCAGAACATGGCCGCCGTCAGCGTCCGCTCCAGCAGCGCCGCGACGACGACGAGTCCCGCGCCGACGGCGGCGGCCTCGACCGGAGAGAAGATGCCGGAATAGATGCCGCCGATGGTCAGCACGATCACCCCGAGGATCGGCAGCGCCCCGGCCAGCGCCCTGCCCTTCTCGGACAGCGTGGTGCGCGGACCCACGGGGCCGAGGGCGGGCCAGATGGTGCACATCAGCGTGATGGTGGCGACGAACAGCGCCAGCAGCAGGATGCCGGGCAGGACGCCCGCCACGAACAGCCGGCCGATCGATTCCTGCGCGAGGATGGCGTAGATCACGAAGCCCGTGGACGGCGGGATCAGGATGCCCAGCGTGCCGCCCGCGGCGACCGCGCCGGTGGACAGCTTGCTGTCGTAACCAAAGCGGTCCATCTCGGCCAGGGACACCTTGCCCATGGTCAGCGCCGAGGCCACCGACGAACCTGAGAGCGCCGCAAAGCCGCCGCAGCCCACGATGGTGGCCGAGGCAAGCCCCCCGCGCAGCTGCCCCATGATGGCATAGGCGGCGTCGTAGAGCCGCCGGCTCATCCCCGTCTCGGAGGCGATGTTGCCCATCAGGATGAACAGCGGGACGACGACGAGTTCCTGCTTCGAGGCCAGCGTGAACGCCTCGGACGCCAGCAGCGACTCTGCGGCGTTCCAGGAATTCAGCAGCGCCACGCCTCCGAAGCCGACGACAAACATCGAGATTGCGACCGGGATGCGCAGGATCAGCAGGACGAACAGGGCGACGATCCCCAGGAAGCCGATCAGTTCGTTCGTCATTCGCCGCTCTCCGCGAGGTCGTGCGCCGGGCGCGGGCCGCCCAGGCAAAGCTCGACGAACCGCAGCACCATGCCCAGCGCCGTGATGACCGAGAAGACGACCACCGCCCACTGGAACCACCACTTCGGCAGGTCGATGATATTTGTGCGCAGATTCAGCATCTGGCTTAGCCCGGCGCTTTCCCACACCGTCCAGGCGATGCCGGCGAAGACCGCCGCGCCCAGCGCAGCGCCGACGATGTCGCCCGCGCGGTTGAGCCATTCCGGGAAGCGGCGTTCGAAAACGTCGACCGAAATGTGCCCGCCGGTCCGGTCGCACAGCGCCATGGCGCCGAAGACCAGAACGGCGAGCGTCATTGTCGAGATGTCCTGCGCGCCGGTGAGCGGGGCGCCGAAATAGCGCCCCACCACGTCGACAAGGATGACCCCCAGCTCGACGATCAGGGCCACGGCCCCGATCACCGCGGCCAGATGGATCAGACGGTCGGCGGTGCGTCTGAGGGTCGCGACCATGGGGTCAGCTGCCCTCGCCGCCGGTCATCACCTCATAGACGTCCTGCGCGCCAATTTCCTCGACCCGCTGATCCGTCACCGGAAGCGTGATCTCGGCGAAAGCTTGGATCTCGTCCTCGGTCAGGTCGATCACCGTGTTGTCGCCGGACTCGGTGATGGCGGTGCGCACGGCGTCTGTCTTTGCAAGCCAGCCCTCTTCCGCCGACTGCGACAGCCAGCGGCCGGAATGTTCCTCGACTGCGGCCTGCATTTCCTCGGGCAGGCTGTCGAAGCGGTCCTGGTTCATCACGACGTAGAAGGCGATCTGCCCCAGTGGCGCGCCATAGGTGTACGAGTTCGCAACCTCGTCCAGCCGGAAATCGCCCACGGCCGAGGTTCCCGTCACCACGCCATCGATCAGCCCGGTCTGGAGCGCGTTGTAGATCTCGCCCGCCGGCATCTGCACCGGGATCGCGCCCAGCGCCTCGATGATGTCGCCCGCGACCGAGCCCGAGACGCGGATCTTCAGCCCCTCCAGGTCCTCGGGGCTGCGCACGTCGACGTCCTTCATGATGAAGATGTTCGGCTCGGACGTCCAAAGCGCCAGCGGCTTGGTGCCCGGATACTCGTCCTGAAGCAGCCCGGCCTCCCACGCGTCCCACAGCACCTCGTAGCCGCGACGATCCTCGGTCACGACACCCGGAAGCTCGGCGATCATGGTCCTGGGGAACTGCGACGAGGTATAGCCCTGAAGCCCCCAGACGATGTCGGCCACGCCCTGCACGACGCGGACGTATTGCTCGAGCGGGCCGGCTCCGAGCTCGCCGCCCGGAAACACCTCGACATCCAGCTCGCCGCTTGTGGCCTCGGACACGCCCTCGGCGAAGGGTTCGATGGTGGATTCGGTCAGCGTGTGCTGCGGCGGAACCCAGTGCGCGAAGCTCAGCGTCTCGGCTGCGGCGGCCTGCGGCAGGGCAAGCGCCGCCCCCAGAAGCGCGGTCTTGAGTGCGATGGTCTTCATGTCGTTCCTCCCTATGAACGTGTCGGCGACTGGCCCTCCCCGGCCCGCCGTCAAGGACGCGGCCGCGTCAGACGGCCTTGGTGCGCCAGCTGTCCGCAGCGTACGTCTCCCGCGCCTCGGCTGAATAGGGCGTGGGCGATACGCGCACGCGAATGTCAGCCTGCTTGTGCGGTTCGGTCGAGGTCTTGGCGGTGTCGTCCGGCTCGCCCCACTTCAGGGTCAGCACGTCGCCGATCTCGACGCTCTGATCCACGACGCCCAGCGAAAGCAGGCAGCGTTCGTTGTAGGAGTAGCCGTTGAACATCGACATGCCGACCATCTTGTCGCCGTGCATGACCATGTCCGCCGAGGACGACGCATAGTTCGGCTGCGGGAAGTCGATCCACTTCAGCGGGCGCTTGCGCCCCGGTTCGAAAGCCGATGCGATCACCTTCATCACGTCCTCGGCGTTCCACTCGAACGTGACCTTCTTGCGGTTCGTCGGCGCGTCCTTCAGCTTTTCCAGCGCCTGCTTGCCGATGAAGTCGTCCTTCTTCCAGCCGATATAGAAGCCGTAGCCCAGCTCGAACGGGTTGACGTAGTAGTCGGCGATGTCGTCGCTCACGAAGCTGCCACCGATCGAACCCGCCGCCTCGTAGCTGTCGGCGCCGAGCCAGTCGCGATACTCCTCGAGCATGCCTCCGCCCGAGTAGATGCCCGGCAGCGGCGACGGGATCCATCCCGACTCGAGAGTGTTCGTAGAATAGGCCCGCGTGCCCACCCGCACGAGGTTCACACCCGCGTCGCGCGCCGCCTGAAGGATCGTCGACTCCACATAGTGCTTGTCGGCGTAGGGCCCCCAGATCTCGAGCCCCGGCGCACCGGCCATACCATGACGCAACGCCTGCACACGCTTCGAGCCGACATTGATCCAGTCGACGTGGAAGAA
The DNA here is from genome assembly GCF_900115595.1 of Tranquillimonas alkanivorans. Classification (GTDB taxonomy): domain Bacteria; phylum Pseudomonadota; class Alphaproteobacteria; order Rhodobacterales; family Rhodobacteraceae; genus Tranquillimonas; species Tranquillimonas alkanivorans. The sequence continues at coordinate 172,751 of NZ_FOXA01000003.1, read as the reverse complement.
CTTGATGTCGGGCACGGGGCCGCCGTTGATCTTCTCGAAAATCTTCGGCGCGTCGGGACCCTGGATCTGGAACCGGTAATGCGTGCGCAGCACCCTTTCGCCATCGGGACGGCTGGGCGAGCGCGGGTCGTGGGCCAGGCGCACCTTCCATGTGCCGACCGCGGCCTGGAACTTCGTCCAGTTGGCGGTGGGGGCGCGGCCGACGAGGATGAACTTGTCGTCCCGCTCGCGGAAGATGATCATGTCACCGATCACGTGGCCGTTCGGCGTCACGGGCACGAAGTGCTTGGCGCGGTTCAGGTCGAAATTGCCGAACCCGTTGATGCCGACATGAGCCAGGAACGCCTCGGCCTCCGGCCCCTCGACGATCAGCTCGTCCATGTGGTGGGACTGATCGAACAGTACGGCGCTTTCCCGCCACGCCCGCTGTTCGTCGCGCCAGTTGGTGAATTCCGGCGCGACGACCGGATAGACGTACATCCCGATCCGGCTGTTGCGCAGCATTTCGACCGGATTGGCATGTTCCCTGATGACGTCGCTCAGGCTTGGCATCGGTAGTCTCCTCCCTCAAATCTCGTTCAGACGGTGATGTGACCGGCGCGGCCGCCCCGCGGGCACGGGGCCCGAAACGCTGTTCACGGCGCGGCCGTGGCGTATGGGTGTCGACACATCCTCCTCCCTCGGATGCCGGCGTCATGTATACAGTACGCGGTAAAACCCTAAGATCAATGGCGGCATTCACGCAACTTCGCGCAATGCTGTATACCGAATTGCGCAACAAATGCGTCTGCATCCGCGGCCCCGCCCGCGCACGCAGCCCCGCGCGCGTGACCGCCGGCCTGTTTTCGCCGCTTCGATCACAGTTCGAAATTTCCCGGGAACGGCTCGCGGCCGGATCGGTTGAGGGGCAGAGCCGCGGGGATGCCCCGCAGCAAAACCATCAGAGAAGGAGGAGCACCATGCGCTTCCACAAGATCTTTACGACGACCGCCGTTGCCGCGCTTCTGGCCTCGACCGCCGCGAACGCACAGATGTTCGGTGACGATTACGGCACCGACATGGACTACGACACGTTCAACACCGGCTTCGGTGAAACCGGTTACTACGACGCGTGGGACATGAACGATGACGCGATGCTCGACGAGAACGAGTTCGCGACCGGCGTCTACGCCGACTGGGACCAGGACGGCGACCTCGAGATCACCGAGGAAGAATACACGATGGGCACCGAACGCTGGTTCGGTGAGGACTACGACACCGCGTTCACCGACTGGGACGCCGACGAGTCCGGCTACCTTGACCAGTCCGAGTTCGGCGACGCCTGGGACAACGAATACTACACCGAGTGGGACACCGACCAGGACACGCTCCTGAGCCAGGACGAGTACACCACCGGCCTGTATGACAGCGCCGACTACGACGAGAACCAGGTCATCACCGTCGAGGAAGAGGGCTGGTTCGAAGGCTGGTTCGACGGCGACGACGTCGAAGCCGAGATCCAGGAAGTCGGCGACGTGCTGTAAGACGCACCACCGTCTTTGACGAAAGGGCCCGCATCCAAATGGATGCGGGCCTTTTTCTTCGGGATCGACGGCGCGCCATGGGACGCGCCGCCTCGCGCTTCAGCGCCAGTCGCGGCAGAGGTACTTGATCTCCATGAACTCTTCCATGCCGCGGCGCGCGCCCTCGCGGCCCAGCCCGGACTGCTTCATGCCGCCGAAGGGGATCGGCGCGCCGGTCACCTTCGTCCGGTTCACGGCGACCATGCCGAACTGCAGCGCCCGCGACACGCGGTAGATCCGGCGCGGGTCCAGCGAGTGGACATAGGCCACCAGCCCGTACTCGCTGTCGTTGGCCCGGCGCACGACCTCGTCTTCGCTGTCGAACGGGGTCAGCGGCGCGACGGGGCCGAACGTCTCTTCCCGCATGATCAGCGCCTCGTCGGGCACGTCGGTCAGCACGGTCGGGGCATAGAACAGCGGCCCGTGCGGCAGCGTCTCGCCGCCGCAGGCCAGCCGCGCGCCTTTGTCCAGCGCGTCGCGCACGTGCTCTTCCTGCTTGGCGACGGCACGGTGGTTCATCAGCGGCCCGATATCGGGGTCGTCCATGCCCCGGCCCACGCTCAGCGCCTGCGTCGCCTCGGTGAAACGGCGGCAGAACTCGTCATAGATCGGCCGCTCGATATAGATGCGGTTCGCGCCCAGGCAGTCCTGCCCGGAGGTCGCGAACTTCGCCTTGATCGTCTCGGCCACCGCCTCGTCCAGGTCGGCGCCCTTGAACACGATCACCGGGGCGTGGCCGCCCAGTTCCAGCACCAGTCGCTTCACGGTCCCGGCGCACTGGCGGTAGAGCAGCCGCCCCACCTCGGTCGAGCCGGTGAAGGACAGCGCCCGCACGCGCGTATCCTCAGTCCACGGCTCCACGACCACCGGCGCCTCGCCCGTGATCACGTTGAACACGCCCGCGGGCATCCCGGCACGCTCGGACAGTTCGGCCAGGGCCAGCGCCGAATACGGCGTCTCGGCCGAAGGGTGCGCAACGACGGTGCAGCCCGCCGCGATGGCGGCGGCGGCTTTCCGCGTCAGCATGGCCGAGGGGAAGTTCCACGGCGTGACCAGCGCCACCACACCCACGGGCTCGAGCCACAGTTCCACCTCCGCGTCCGGCAGGTGCGAGGTCACGCCCTCGATGTTCGGGCGCTTGGCTTCCTCGGCGTAGAACTCGATGAACGACGCGGCATAGTCGATTTCGCCCCGCGCCTCGGACAGCGGCTTGCCCTGCTCCAGCACCATGATCCGGGCAAGATCCTCCTTCGCCTCCATCACCAGGTCGAACCAGCGGCGCAGGATGGTGCTGCGCTCCTGAGGAAGCGTCATCGACCAGTCCTCGAACGCCGCCTGCGCCCGGTCCACGGCGGCGCCCGCCTGCGCCGCCGAAAGCGAGGCGACGTCGCCGATGCGCTCGCCCGAGCCGGGGTCGATCACGGCGAAGCTGTTACCGTCGTCGCCGGCGATCCACTTGCCGTCGACATAGGAAAACCCGCGCAGCAGACGCTTGTCGGAAATGTCGGCGCGAGCGGAAATTGCGGAATCGAGCATGTGAGGCCCTCCTTTCCTCTCCACCGTCGCGCGGCACCGGCAAAAGGCGGGACTGAATGTGGCCCGGCGGGAGCGCGATCCGGACTGCGGGACCCGCCCCTGTCAGTCCGTCCGGCCTGCGATCAGGTCCAGCGGCAGCGGCCCGCGCCCCTTCAACTGCTTGGTCACGATATAGGTGAAATACCGCGCGATCCCGATCCGCGCGTCGAGCATCGAGTCGATCAGCCGCTGATAGGCGTCGATGTCGCGTGTCACGATCTGCATCAGGTAGTCGAAGCCGCCGCCCAGGGCCCAGCAGCCGACGACCTCGTCCCGCCCCGCCAGCGACTGCTCGAAGATGCGGAAGGTTGCCGCCGTGTGGTCGGCCAGCTCCGCCGCGACGAAGACGGTGACGTGCGGCCCCAGCTTGCGCAGGTCGATCTCGGCCCGGTAGCCCACGACCAGCCCGGCTTTTTCCAGCTTCTTCAGACGGTCCCAGGCGGGGGTGGGCGACAGGCCGATGCGCTCGGCCAGCGCCGCCTTGGTGATGCGGCCCTCGCGTTCGAGCACGCGCAGGATGTCGAGGTCACGGTCGTCGAGACGGATCATGCCCCGACCCTAGCGCCTGCCCGCGGCGGTTGCATCCCCGTCCGACGCGGGACGCGCACCCTGCATCATCTCTGGTCTGTAAATATCCCCGCCGGAGGCACCCGCGCCCACCACGCGCGCCGCCACCGGCACAAGGGCGCGGACGGCCGCCAGGGACCGCCCGGTCACGAGGCCGCCCGGTGCCCCGGTGCGACCTCGCTCAGGTTCAGGCGCGTGGGCGGGTCGCCGATGCGGCGGATCGGGCTGCCCAGCCCCGGCTCGGCCTCGGCTCGCGGCGGACGGCGGCGGTGCGGGTCGGGGATCGGGACCGCCGACAGGAGGCGCCGGGTATAGGGGTGGCGCGCGTCGTGAAGCACGGCGTCGCGCGCGCCCTCCTCGACCACTTGCCCCAGCCGCATGACCATGACGCGGTCGGCCACCTGCTCGATCACCGCCATGTCGTGGCTGATGAACAGGTACGCCAGGTCGTCCTGCGACTGGAGTTCCTGCAACAGCTCCAGCACTTGCGCCTGCACCGAGACGTCGAGCGCCGAGACGCTCTCATCTGCAACAATCACCCGCGGCGACAGGCTGAGCGCGCGGGCGATGCAGATCCGCTGGCGCTGCCCGCCCGAGAATTCGTGCGGGTAACGGTCCATCATGTCGGCCTTCAGCCCCACCCGGCGGAACAGGTACTCCACCCGGTCGTCAAGCTCCGCCCCCTTGGCGATGCCGTGCACCCTCATCGGTTCGGCCACCTGGTCGCGCACGGTCATGCGCGCGTCGAGCGACGCTCCCGGGTCCTGGAACACCATCTGGATGTCGCGGCGCACCGGCTTGAGCATCCGGGGCGACAGGCCATGCGTCTGGCGTCCGGCCACCCGGATGCTGCCCTCCCACGGGACGAGGCCCAGGAGCGCCTTGCCGATGGTGGACTTGCCGCAGCCGGACTCGCCCACCAGCGCCAGCGTCTCGCCCTTGCGGATGTCGAAGCTCACGCTTTCGACCGCGTGGACGCGGGCGACGGGGCGGTTCAAGACGCCGCCGGTGATGTCGAATCGCACCGTCAGGTCGTCGACCTCGACCACCGTCTCGCCCAGCTTGCGCTGGGGGCGCGCCGGGGCCGCACCCAGGCGCGGAACGGCGGCCAGAAGCTCGCGGGCATAGTCGCTGCGCGGGGCGTCGAACAGGTCCTTGACCGGCGCGGCCTCGACCTCCTGCCCGTGACGCAGGACGATCACGCGGTCGGCCATCTCGGCCACCACGCCCATGTCGTGGGTGATCATCAGGACGGTGGTGCCGTGCTCTTCCTGAAGCAGGCGGATGAGGTCGAGAATCTCGGCCTGCACCGTCACGTCGAGCGCGGTCGTCGGCTCGTCGGCGATCAGCACCTCGGGCTCGCAGGCCAGAGCGATGGCGATCATCACGCGCTGACGCATGCCGCCCGACAGCTCGTGCGGGTATTGTTTCAGCCGCCGCTCGGGTTCGGTCAGACGGACGTCCTTGAGCAGCGCGAGCGCGCGGGCCGGTGCCTCGGCGCGCGAGCAGGTGTCATGCTCCAGCAGGACCTCGACCAATTGCTGCTGCACCGTCATCAGCGGGTTGAGCGAGGTCATCGGCTCCTGGAAGATCATCGCGACGCGGTTCGAGCGCACGTCGCGGTAGCCGGCCTCGCTCAGCTCGGTCAGCTCCTGCCCGCCCAGCTTGATCGAACCGCCGGTGATCCGAGCCATGGGCTTGGGCAGAAGACCCATGATGGCCAGCGCCGTCATCGACTTGCCCGAGCCGCTTTCGCCCGCAAGGCACAGCGTCTCGCCCGGCATCAGGTCGAAGGACAGCCCGTCGAGCACGGTCTTTGCGCCGCCGGTCGTGGCCACCTGCACCTGCAGATCGCGGACGGTGAGGACAGGGCGCGCGCCGCCCTGCCCGTCGGTGTTGGCCGTGGCCGTCATTCGAAAACCACCCGGGGGAAGTAGAACGACACCACCCAGTTCGGCATGTCCACGATCTCGGAAATGCGCAGATCGCCGCAGACCGAGCAGAGGAGGTACGCATCCTCGGCCGACAGCCCGTGCTGCTTGCCCAGCAGGTCCACCATGGCCGACACCGCGTCGCGCGCGCCGGTCATCATGTCCGGCCCGATGCCGGTGGTGACCTCGTAGCCCTTGGCGTCGAGGTGCCGCGTGACCGGGCCCGGCGTGGTAAAACGCGGGAAGGCCAGCTTCTCCTGCTTGATGAGGTCGAGCTTGAGATCAACGTTCATCGGGCTCTCGATCGCCGTCCCGCAGACCTCTCCGTCGCCCTGCGCGGCGTGGGTGTCGCCGATCGAGAACAACGCCCCCGCCACCTCGACCGGCAGGTACAGCGTCGTGCCTGCCGCCAGGTCGCGGATGTCGAGGTTGCCGCCCATCCGGCGCGGCGGCACGACCGAGTGCAGCCCGGCCTCGGCCGGGGCCAGCCCGATGGTGCCCGCGAACGGCTTGAGCGGCACGCGCGCGAGGTCCGAGAAGACCGACGGCGCCAGCGTCTCGGGGTCGTACTTCCACACCTTCAGGTGCGGGTCCTTGAACTGGTCGGCCAGCAGGCCGAAGCCGGGAATGTTCGCCGTCCAGCCGAAGCCCGAGGGATGGAATGCCTGGATTTCGACCTTCAGGACGTCGCCCGGCTCGGCCCCGTCGACATAGACAGGGCCGGTGACGGGGTTGATCTTGCCGAAGTCCAGCGTCTCGACATCGGCCGTGACGCTGTCGGGCGTGAACTGGCCGCCCGAACTGTCTAGACATTCGAAGTGCAGGGTCGATCCGGGTGCCACCGTCTCGACGGGCGGGATCGAATGATCCCACCCGTGATGATGGTGCGCCCCGTGAATCGTGTAGTCACAGTGCTTGCACATGAGGTTACTGCGCCTCGGTCGAGTAGACGTAGTCGTAGTTCACCGGGATGTGGACCGGGTCCACGAACAGGCTGTCGTCACCGGCCAGACGGTCGGACGTGTAGGTGAAGCGCTGCTCGTTGAAGACCGGCACCCACGGCGCGTCTTCCATGACGTCAAGGTAGATCTGGCGCCACGCGTCGATGCGCGCCTCCGCCTGGTCCGGATCGGTCATCGAGTCCGCCTCGGCCGCGCGCGCGTCGAGCTCCTCGTTGCAGTACCACGCCCAGTTCCAGCCGCCCTGCACCGCGCCGCCGCAGCCCAGGATCGGGCCGTAGAAGTTCGACGGATCGGGGAAGTCCGCGATCCACGCCATGCCGCCCGACCAGATCATCGGCGCCTGGTCCGGCTCGCCACCCGCGGCGATGACGTTGGCCTGCGCGAGATTGCGGATCTCGGCGTCGATGCCGATGGCCGAGAGGTCCTGCTGGATCGCCTGCGCGATACGCGGGTTCGGGTCCACGTTCATCACGTAGAGCTCGGTCGAGAAGCCGTCGGGATAGCCTGCGTCGGCCAGCATCTGCTTGGCCTTCTCGGGATCAAAGGCGTAGCCCTCGTAATCCTCGGCATAGCCCGGCATGGTGGGCGGCAGCGGCTGGTTCGCCGGAACGGCGCGGCCGTTGATGATGCGGACGATGCGATCCTTGTTGATCGCCATGTTGACCGCCTGGCGCACCGCCTTGTCGTCGAACGGCTCCATCTGCGTGTTCAGCGTGATATAGCCGGTGTGAAGCTGGCCGCCTTCGACTACGTTGTCGGCCTGCTCGGGGTCGTTCATCACCTGCAGGAACTGCGCCGGCGGGATGCCGTCACCCGGGATGTCGGCCTGGCCCTGCTGCATCCGCAGAAGCGCGACGGTCGGCTCAAGCCCGATCTCGAAGGTGATCTGGTCGAGCTTCGGGACGCCCGCGCGGTGGTAATCCTCGAACCGCTCGAACACGACCTGCTGGCCCGGCGTCCAGTCGGCGAGCTTGTAGGCGCCCGAGCCCACGGGTTCGCGACCGAAATCCTCGCCCGAAGCTTCGACGGCCTCCTGCGGCACGACCGACGCGAAGTTGAGGGCCATGACGTGCCCGAAGGTGGCGTCGGGGCGGTTCAGCGTGATCTCGACGGTCTTGTCGTCGATGACCTTCACGCCCGACAGGCCCTCGCCCTCGCCCGCGTTCCAGTCTTCGAAGCCCTCGATCATGCCGAAGAAGCCGGCGCCGGGGCTGCGGGTCTCGGGGTTGGTGACGCGCTCGAGCGAGTACTTGACGTCCTCGGCCGTGATCTCGCGCCCGTTGTGGAACTTGATGCCGTCCTTCAGCGTGAAGGTGTGCACGAGGCCGTCGTCCGAGATGTCGTGGCTGTCGGCCAGTTCGAGCCGGAGAGTCGTCGTGCCGGGCTCGTAGCCCATCAGCCCGTCGAACAGCGACTTGATCATCGACCAGTTCTGCCAGTCATAGCCGATGGCCGGGTCCAGCGTGGCCACGTCGTCCTTGTAGGTGACGATCATCGAGCCGCCGGTCGGCGCGTCCTGGTCCACCTGCGCGATGGCGCCCGTGGCGCTCAGCGCGATCCCGGCGATGCCGGCGTAAAGCAGCTTTTTCATGTCATTACTCCTCTGTCGGTTACTTGGTCTTGATGCGCGGATCGATGAGCGGCGCGACGAGGTCGGCCAGAAGGTTGCCCATCACGATCGCGGTGGCGGACACCATCGTGACGCCCATGATCACGGGGATGTCGACGCGCTGGATGGCCTGCCAGGCAAGCTGCCCGATGCCGGGCCAGCCGAAGACGCTTTCGACCACGACGATGCCGGACATGAAGAGGCCGATGTCGATGCCGATCATCGCGATGATCGGAAGGATCGCGTTCGGCATGACGTGGCGCAGGATGATGCGGCCCTTGGACAGGCCCTTGGCGCGTGCGGTTCGCACGAAGTCCTGCGCCAGCACGTCGATCATCGACGACCGCATCATCCGGCTGTACCAGCCCGCACCCAGGAAACCGAGCGTCACCGCCGGCAGCACGAAATGCGCAGGCGTGCCGTAGCCGCCGATGGGGAACCAGCCCAGCTGCACCGCGAAGACATAGAGCAGCAGGATGCCGATCACGAATTGCGGGGCCGAGATCGAGACGAAGCTGAAGATCATCAGCGAATGGTCGGCAAACTTGTTGCGGCGCAGCGCCGCGACCACGCCGATGGTCAGGCCCATGATCAACTCGGTCACGATTGCCGCGACCATCAGCATCAGGCTTGCGGGAAGCCGTGCCGCGATCAGCTCGGACACCTCGGCGCGCTGGAGGTAGCTGCGCCCCATGTCGCCCTGGAACAGGTTGCCCAGGTAGCGGGCGTACTGGACGAAGAACGGGTCGTTCAGGCCAAGCTGGTCGCGAATGTTCTGCACCGTCTCGGCGGTGGCCGAGCGCCCCGCGATCTGCCGCGCCGGGTCGGCGGGCACGAGGTAGAGCAGGATGAACGTCACGAGCGTGATGCCCAGGAGGATCAGCGCGCTCTCGAACAGGCGCCGGATGATGTAGCCGCGCATCAGTGCCGTCCCTTCAGCGTCGGATCGAGGATGTCGCGCAGCGCGTCGCCCACGAGGTTGAAGGCCAGCGCCAGCAGCACGATGGCCGCGCCGGGGAAGAACACCAGCCAGGGCGCCGTGCTGAAATAGGTCTGGTTCTCGAAGATGATGTTGCCCCAGGACGGCGTCGGCGGCTGCACGCCCACGCCGAGGTAGGAGAGCGTCGCTTCCAGCAGCACCGTGGTCGAGATTCCGAGCGTGCCGAAGACAACGATCGAGGACAGCAGGTGCGGCAGCAGGTGCGAACCCAGAACCCGCAGCGTGCCCGACCCGATGGAGCGCTGGACCTGGATGAACTCGCGTTCCGCGAGGCTGCGCGTCTCGGTATAGATCACGCGGGCCATCTGCACCCAGTTCACCATCGCGATCACCAGCGCCACGATCAGCAGCGAGGGCTGGAAGATCGCGGCCAGAACGATGGCCAGCAGCAAGGCCGGGAACGCCATCATCAGGTCGGTGAAACGCATCAGGATCGCACCGATCCAGCCGCCGAAATAGCCGGCGGTGATGCCAACACCCGCGCCCAGGATCACGGCGATGCCGTTGGCCAGCACCCCGATGATCAGAGACGTCCGTGTGCCCAGGATCAGACGTGAAGCCAGATCGCGGCCCAGAAGGTCGGTGCCCAGCGGGAACTCTCCGCCCGGCGGCAGAGGCGCGCCGGCCAGCGTCAGGCCGTCGAAGCTCTGCTCGAACGGGTCGTGCGGCATCAGCCACGGCGCGAAAACGGCGGCGATGGCCATGATGGCGATGACGATCAGGCCGAACGCCGCGCGCGGGCGGCGCATCAATTCGCCGAGGACGGCGGCAACCTTGCGGGCGCGGCCGCGGCGCGCGACGGCGGGCGGGTCGATGACGCTCACTGCATGCCCCTCCGCGCGGCCGGGTTCTCGGACAGGTAAAGCGCCGCCGCATCCTCGAGCGATACGCGCTCGACCATGGCGAAGGCGCGCAGCTGCTTGAGCGCGACAGCCTCGTCCACCCCGCTCTCCTGCATCAGCTTGAGCACGGCGCGGATCACGTCGAGCCGCCGGCTGGACCGCCGCGCCGTTTCGGCGTCGCGATCGCGCTGTTCGACCTTCGCATCGAACGTGGCGCGCGCGATGACCAGCGCCGAATAGATGTTGCCCAGTGCCGCCAGCGGGAGGAACGCGTCGACCCGGTTCTCCAGCGCCCAGGCCAGCCGGCCTGGGCTTTCCGAGCCGATCAGCGCCACCACCGGCATCGGCGCCTGCGCCCGCTGCCACGGGAACTGGTCGTCGTGGGCCAGGTCGGTGTCGAGGATCAGGAAATCGGCCTCGCGGTCCGCTTCCTCGAGCTTCTCCCAGCGGCCCACGGCGTGGACGCCCAGGACCTTCAGCCGCGCCGTCAGGCGGTCGCGCACGTCGTCGGAGTGATGCAGCACGACCGCGGTCGCGCCCGAGAAGTGGTGGGTCAGATGCCGGCTCATTGGACAATCCTCAGGTCGGGTCTGAACGGCCGCGCCTTCCCGGCCGGCATGTTCGTCAGGTAAGGATCGGCGGGCACGGGGGCCTCGGCCGATTGTATCACGTGAAAGTCGCCCTGCCCCGCCAGCGCGAGGTGCGGGCGCAGGGCCGCGTGGCGGGTCACCGCGTCGATGTCGAGCGGGCCGAGCACGGTGTCGGTCGGAGCGCCGGAGGCCGCCCGGAACACGGCCCGCGGATCGTCCGTGCCGGCCCGCGCCACCGCCTCGGCCAGCGTCTGCACGGCCGCGTAAGAGGTGGCCAGGAACGACGACACCCGCCCGTTCGGCGCGCGCGCGGCGACGCGGCGGCGGAAATCCCCGTCGGCCAACTCCTCGAAGAAGCTCGCCGCCGACAGCATTCCGTCGCCCGCCGGGCCCAGGTCGGCCAGGTCGACTTCGGTCTGGTTGCAGCTGACGACGCGCCCCGGCTCGCCGCTGCCCCAGCCGGGCCGTTCGCCCAGCGCCCGCATGAACGCCACGTTCGACGGGCCGATCAGGCTGTTGACGATGACGTCGGGGCGCTGGTCCTCGATCTCTTTCATCACGTGCGCGAAGTCGGTCGAGCCCAGCGGGATGTACCGCTCCCCCGCCACCTCGCCCAGCCGCATGCCCAGCCGTTCGCGCGCCAGGCGCAGGGTTTCCCAGCCCCAGACGTAGTTCGAGCCGATGAGATAGGCGCGCCGCGCCCCCGTCTCGGCCACCCGGTCGATAAGCGGCAGCATGTGGTGGTTCGGCGCGGTGCCCAGGTAGACGACGTGATCGTTGCTCTCGAACCCCTCGTAGGGGCACGGGTACCACAAGAGCCCGCCGTGCCGTTCGAGCACCGGGATCATGTCCTTGCGGCTCCACGACGTGATGGCGCCGACCACGTGCCGCACCGCGCCCGCGCCCAGCACGTCCGCCGTCGCGCTTTCGTACCGCGCGGGATCGCCGCCCGGGTCGCGCAGGACCGGCTCGATATCCGCCACGCCCGCCGTCCGCAGGTCGTCGATCGCCATCGACGCGCCGCACAGCGCGCTCTGGCCCAAAGCGGCATACGGGCCGGAGGTGGAGAAGATCAGGCCAAGCTGGAAGCGGATCATGAAGCCCCGAACGAAAAAAGCCCCGACTCCCGTTGCACGGGAGAGCGGGGCGCGATTGCCGACGGCCGCGATCCGGCCGGTTGTTGTCCCTTCTTACCAGACGAGACGCGCCTGTCGACACGGTTGACGCAAGAATATTCCTTCGATACCCGCAGCGCCCGAATTTAAGGCACGATTCAGCCCGCGATGCGCATCAAGGACGCGACCCTCGGCCGGATGCGAAGCTCGTTGTGCACAAACGCTCTCTCTCTGCATCCGCGGCTCCCGGCCCTGCAGCCCATCCCAAGCCCTCGGCTGGCGCGCGACGGCGGATTCGTCGCGCGCCAAGGCGGTGCCTACAGGCAGGCCTCCAGCAGCTTGCGCGTGTTGTCGTAGGTCATCTCGACCGGGTTGCCGCCCACGCTGGGGTCGGTCAGCGCGGACTTCGTGAGCACGTCGAGGTCGGGATCGGTCACGCCCAGCTCGGTCAGCGTGCGGGGTATGCCGAGCGAGGCGTTGAGTTCGTCCACGAAAGCGCAGAACCCTTCATAGCCGCCCTCGATCCCCAGATAGGCCGCCGCGCGGTCCAGCACGCCCTCGGCCGCCGGCCGGTTGAAGCGCAGCACGGCCGGCATGACCACCGCATTGGTCGTGCCGTGGTGGGTGTGGTGATGCGCGCCGATCGGGTGGCTGAGCGCGTGAATCGCACCGAGGCCCTTCTGGAACGCCGTGGCACCCATGGCCGCCGCGCTCATCATGTGGGCGCGCGCCTCGATGTCCGCGCCGTCGGCATAGGCGCGAGGGAGATACTCCTTCACCAGCCGCATCCCTTCGAGCGCGATGCCCTGGCTCATCGGGTGGTAGTGGGGCGAACAGAACGCCTCGACGCAATGCGCGAAGGCATCGAGCCCGGTGCCGGCGGTGATGTGCTTGGGCATCCCGACCGTCAGCTCGGGATCGCAGATCACCACGGCGGGCAGCATCTTGGGGTGGAAAATGATCTTCTTTTCATGGGTCTCGGAGTTCGTGATCACCCCGGCGCGCCCGACCTCGGAGCCTGTCCCGGCGGTGGTCGGCACCGCGACGATGGGCAGGATCCTGGACGCGTCCGCGCGGGTCCACCAGTCGCCGATATCTTCGAAGTCCCACAGCGGGCGCGTCTGTCCGGCCATGAAGGCCAGCGTCTTGCCAAGGTCGAGCCCCGAGCCGCCGCCGAACGCAACCACGCCGTCGAAGCCGCCGTCGCGCAGGACGGCCAGCCCGGCCTCGACGTTCTTCTCGTTCGGGTTCGGGTCGACGTCCGAGAACATCGCGCGGCCCAGCCCGGCCTTGTCCAGCAGGTCGAGCGTGCGCGCGGTGATGTCCATGCCCGCCAGCCCCTTGTCGGTGACCAGCAGAGGCTTCGACATGCCGGCGGCGCGGCAGGCCTCGGCGATCTCGGCGATGCGGCCCGCCCCGAAGCGCACGGGGGTCGGGTAGGACCAGTTTCCAACCAGTTTCATCTGTCAGGCTTTCTTCAGGTGATACGATTTCGGCCGGGTCAGCGCGTGGAAGCCCAGCACCGACAGCCCTGCGCCGCGCCCGGTGTCCTTGCACCCGGTCCAGCAGAGCGCCGGGTCGAGATAGTCGGCACGGTTCATGAACACCGTCCCCGTTTCGAGCCGCGCGCCGATGGCCTCGGCCGTCTGCGCGTCCTTGGTGAAGATCGCGGCGGTCAGGCCGAAGACGCTGTCGTTCATCAGGCGGATCGCCTCTTCGTCGTCCTTGACAGGCATGATGCCGACGACCGGTCCGAAGCTTTCGTCGCGCATCACGCGCATGTCGTGATTGACGTTGGTGAGGATCTGCGGCGTGAGGTAGGCGCCGCCGTCGTCCTCGGGAAAGCGTTCGATGTGGGCCACGGCGCCGTCGGCCACCGCCTCCTCGATCTGCGCACGCACCTCGGCGGCAAAGCGGACGTTGGCCATCGGGCCGATGGTCGTCTCCTGCTCCAGCGGGTTGCCGAGCTTCATGCCTTTCACCAGCGCGACGGCCTTCTCAACGAAGGCGTCATAGAGGCTTTCGTGGACGTAAATCCGCTCGATCCCGCAGCAGCACTGGCCCGCGTTGAACATCGCGCCGTCCATCAGCCCGTCGACCGCCGCATCCACGTCGGCGTCGGCCCGGACATAGCCGGGATCCTTCCCGCCAAGCTCGGTCGCCACGGGGGTGAAGGTGCCGGCGGCGGCGCGCTCCATCGCCTGTCCGCCCTTCACCGAGCCGGTGAAGTTGACGAAGTCGAAGGCGCGCGAGGAAATCAGGCCGCTGGTCGTGTCATGATCGAGGAAGACGTTCTGGAACACGTCCTCGGGCACGCCCGCGGCATGGAACGCCTCGGCCAGCCGCTCGCCCACCTGCAGCGTCTGCGTGGCGTGCTTGAGGATGACCGCGTTGCCCGCGATCAGCGCCGGGGCGACCGTGTTGATCGCGGTCATGTAGGGATAGTTCCACGGCGCGACGACCAGCACCACGCCGTGCGGCTCGCGCAGGATCTTGCGGGTGAAGGCGCCGCTGTCCTCGATCACCATCGGCGCGAGAGCTGTCTCGGCGATGTCGGCCATGTAGCTCGCGCGTTCCTCGAACCCGCCGAACTCCCCGCCATAGCGGACGGGGCGGCCCATCTGGTGCGCCAGTTCCACCGCCATCCGGTCGGTCGTCTTGCCCACCTCGGCCACGGCGGCGCGCACCAGGTCCACCCGTTCCGAAAGCGGGCGGGCGGCCCAGGCGGTCTGCGAGGCGCGGGCGGCCGAGACGGCGGCGTCGGCCGCCGCGCGGTCGAGCACCGGGCGTTCCAGGTATACCGACCCGTCGATCGGCGAGATGCACTTGAGCGTCTTGGTCATGTCAGGCCCTTTCGAAGCCGCGCGCGATTTCCCAGTCGGTGACGACCCGGTCGAACTCCTCCTGTTCCCACTCGGCGCAGCGGGTGTAGTGGTCGATCACGTCGTCGCCCATCGCCGCGCGCAGCATGTCCGAGCCCCGCAGCGTCCCGGTCGCCTCGCGCAAGGTATGGGGGACGTCGCCGGACGACTTGTCCTCGTAGATGTCGCCGCGCGTGGCGGGCGCAAGCTCCATCTTCTCCTCGATGCCCCTGATCCCGGCGGCGAGCAATCCCGCCTGCGCGAGGTAGGGGTTCAGGTCCGAGCCGCCGATGCGGCACTCGATCCGCACGCCCTTCGTCCCCTCGCCGCACAGCCGGAACCCGGCGGTGCGGTTGTCCACCGACCATGCGGTCTTGGTCGGTGCGAAGGTGCCCTTGGAGAAGCGCTTGTAGCTGTTGACGTAGGGGGCCAGGAAGAACGTGATGTCGCGGGCATGGGCGATCTGCCCGGCCACGAAATGGCGCATGAGCTGCGACATGCCGTGCTCGCCGCTTTCGTCGAAGAAGGCAGGCTTGTCCCCTTCCCACAGCGACATGTGCACGTGGCTCGAGCTGCCGACCTTGTCGTGGTGCCACTTGGGCAGGAAGCTCGCGGCGCGGCCCTGCTGCCAGGCGATTTCCTTCACCGCGTTCTTGGCGATGGTGTGGTGATCGGCGCAGGCCAGCGCGTCGGCGTAGCGGATGTTGAGCTCTTCCTGTCCGGTCTCGGCCTCGCCCTTCGTATTCTCCACGGGGATGCCGGCGGCGTAGAGATGGTTGCGCACGGCCCGCAGCACGGCCTCTTCCTTGGTGGTCTGGAGGATGTGGTAATCCTCGTTGTAGCCGCTGATCGGGGTCAGGTCGCGGAAGCCGCCCTTGCGGATCTCGTCATAGCTCTTCTCGAACAGGAAGAATTCCAGCTCGGTCGCCATCATGGCGGTCAGCCCCATGGCCTCGAGCCGCTCGACCTGGCGCTTGAGCACCTGGCGGGGCGAATGCGGCACGGGCTGGTGCGTGTGGTGGTCGAGCACGTCGCACAGCACCATCGCGGTGCCGTCGAGCCAGGGCAGCCGGCGCAGCGTCGCCAGGTCGGGCTTCATCACGTAGTCGCCGTAGCCCGCGCGCCAGCTGGTGGCGGCATAGCCGTCGGGCGTGGCCATCTCGAGATCGGTGGCCAGCAGGTAATTGCAGCAGTGCGTTTCTTCGTGCGCGCTGTCGAGGAAGTTCTGCGCGTGGAAGCGCTTGCCCATCAGCCGCCCCTGCATATCGACGAGGCACACGAGCACCGTGTCGATCTCGCCGGTCTGCACCGCCGTCTGCAGCGCCTCGAATGTCAGATTGCCAGCCATCTGGGGCCCTTTTCTTTGTCGTGTCGGACGCGCGCGGCCCCGACGGATGCCGGGGCCGCGCAGGATCTCTCAGGCCGTCAGCTCGCGGTGTAGCGATAGGGCCGGCCGGCGTTCTGCATGTCGGCGTTGTACTGCTTGAAGATCTCGACGACCCGGCGCTTGGTCTCGGACTCGGCCGCGATCTCGTCCCAGAAGGTGCGCGCGGCCTCCTCGACGGTGTCCCACTCGTCGTCGGGAATCGAGGTCAGCTCCATCTTCTCGCCGTGGACGCGCAGGCGGGCCTCGCCGCCCCAGTACCACCACTGGCGGTAGTAATGCGACTGATCGGCCGCGAGCTGGAACAGCATCTTCAGGTCGTCGGGCAGCTCCATCCAACGCTCGTTGTTGGCGAAGAAGTGCCCGATCCACGCGCCCGAGATGTTGTTGGTCAGGAAATAGTTGGTCACGTCGGCCCAGCCGACGGTGTAGTCCTCGGTGATGCCCGACCAGGCGATGCCGTCAAGCTCGCCGGTCTGCACCGCGACCTCGATATCCTCCCACGGCAGCGTCACCGGAACGACGCCGAACTGCGACAGGAAGCGGCCCGCCGTGGGGAAGGTGAAGACGCGCTTGCCCTCGAGGTCCTTGAGCGATCGGATCGGCTCTTTCGTGGCGAAGTGGCACGGGTCCCACGCGCCGGCCGAGACGTGCTTCACGCCGACCTTGGAATATTCCTCCTCCCAGATCTCCTTGAGCCCGTACTGGTTGAACAGCACCGGCACGTCGAGCGAATAGCGCGAGGCGAAGGGGAAGTAGCCGCCGAACACCGTCACCTCGGTGGGCGACTGCATCGAGTCGTCGTCGGACTGCACCGCGTCGATGGTGCCGCGCTGCATGGCGCGGAACAGCTCGGACGTGGGCACCAGCTGGTCCGCGAAGAACAGCTCGATCTGCATCCGGTCACCGGCGATCTGGTTAAACATGTCGATCGCCGGCTTGACCACGTGCGCGGCCAGCGCCGGTCCGGCATAGGTCTGCATCCGCCAGGTGATGGTCGATTGCGCGACCGCCGGGGCGGCCAGCGCCGCGGGCGCCGTGGCGGCGGCGCCGGCAAGGAACTTGCGTCTTGTCGTCATGGGAACCTCCTGTTGAAAGGCACTTTCGTGATGTCGCATCGCTTCATTCGCTGAAGTTCTGGTTGTTATCTTCCGTAAACATAGTCGGGCAGCCACAGCGCGATCTGCGGGAACATCATCACCAGCGTGAGTGCGCAGACCATCACCAGGACGAAGGGCAGGATCGAGCCGTAGATGTCGCGCAGCGTGATCTCGGGCGGGGCCATCGCGCGCATCAGAAACAGGTTATAGCCGAAGGGCGGGGTCATGTAGGCGATCTGCGTCGTGATGGTGTAGAGGACACCGTACCATATCAGATCGAAGCCCAGCGCCCCCACCAGCGGCACGTAAAGCGGCGCGACGATCACCAGCATCGCCGTGTCGTCCAGGAACGTGCCCATCACGATGAAGCTCAGCTGCATCAGGATCAGGATCACCCACGGGCTCAGGCCCAGCCGCTCGGTGAACAGGTCCTCGATGGCGCGCACCGCCCCCAGCCCGTCGAACACGGCGCCGAAGGCCAGCGCGGCGAGGATGATCCACATGAACATGCACGAGATGGCGAGCGTCTGGCGCACGCTGGTCTCGAACACCGCCCAGGTCATGCGCCGCTTGAGCACCGCCGCCAGCAGCGCCGCCAGCGCGCCGATGGCCGAGCTTTCCACCAGCGACGTCCAGCCGTTCACGAACGGCACCATCATCACGAAGAAGATGCCCAGCGGCAAAAGCCCCGCGCTCAGCAGCCGCAGCTTTTCCGGCCAGCCCACGTCGCGCTCCTCGGGCGACAGGACCGGGCCGAGCGACGGGGTGATCTTGCAGCGAATGGCGATGTAGATGACGAAGAACGACGCCATCACCAGCCCCGGCACCACGCCTGCGAGCCACAGCTGCCCCACCGGCTGCCGCGCGATCATGGCGTAAAGCACCAGCACGACCGACGGCGGCACGAGGATTCCCAGGGATGATCCCGCCTGGATGACCCCCGTCACCATCCGCTTGTCGTAGTTCCGGCGCAAAAGCTCGGGCAACGCGATGGTCGCGCCGATGGCCATGCCCGCCACGCTCAGCCCGTTCATGGCCGAGATCAGCACCATCAGCCCGATCGTCCCGATGGCCAAGCCCCCCGACAGGCCGCCCATCCAGACATGGAACATGCGGTAGAGGTCGTCGGCGATGCGGCTTTCCGACAGCACATAGCCCATGAAGATGAACATCGGCAGCGTCAGCAACGGATACCACTTCATCAGCTTCATCAGCGCCGAGAAGCCCAGGTCGTACCCGCCCCGGTCGCCCCAGAGCAGCAGCGCCGCGACCACGGCAACAAAGCCGATGGCCCCGAAGACCCGCTGGCCGGTCAGCAGCATGACCATCATGGTCGAGAACATGAGGATGGCGATCAGCTCGTACGGCATCAGATGTCCTCGCCCCGGAGCCTGAGGATGTCCTTGGCCAGCTCGGACAGCGTCTGTAGCAGCATCAGCGCGATGCCGGTGCACATGATGATCTTGATCGGCCAGAGATACGGCCGCCACGCCGTGGGGCTGCGCTCGCCCCCGTACTGAAAGGCATAGATCGTACTGTCGATCCCGCCCCACAGAAGCACGACGAGATAGGTAATCAGGAAAAGCGCCGTGACGGTATCCACCGCCGCCTTCCGCCGGTCCGACCATTCGCCGTACAGCAGGTCCATCCGCACATGCGCGCCCATCTGCATCGAGTATGGCCCGCCCAGGATGAAGTAGGTGACCATCGCGAACTGCGCCATTTCGAGCGTCCAGATCGACGGCAAGAAGAACGTCTTCGAGATCGAGGACCACAGCAGGATCCCCATCATCACGAAGATGCCGAACATCACGATCCTGCCGATCAGCCGGTTCGCGCCGTCCACCCACCGGATGTAGGCTTTCGCTGCCCCCATCGCGCCCATGCTCCCCTCGTCCTGCCGGCCCGTCACGCGCGGGCCTTTGTCGTTCTTTCCAGCCCCGGCACCGCGTCCCGGACCATCCCCTCGAGCCCCTGCGCCACGCGCTCGATGCCCGCATCGTCGCGCAGAAGGTCGTTGCGCACCTCGATCATCACGTTCGGCAGGCCGCGCGGGATCGCGTGCGCCCGCAGCGTGTGCGTCACCCCGTCCGCGGCCGCGTAGGGTTCGTTCAGCCGGGTCTCGAACTCCAGGTGCTCCGGCGCCGCGCGCAGCATCGCCTGCGCCAGCGCCGCATCCTCGTCGTGCAGCAGCCCCAGCTCCACCTCGCGCGGCGCGCCGAAATAGACCGGGGTGAAGCTGTGCACCGTAACCACCGCGCAGCGGCCCTTGGCATCGAGCGTGCGGGACAGCAGGTCGCGGAACGGCTCGTAAACCTCGCGCACCCGCGCCGCACGCGCCTCGGCGGACAGGTCCCGGTTGCCCGACACCTCGATGACCTCGCTCTTGGCGGGGACGGCATCGGCCCGCTCGGGCGGGCGGTTGCAGTCATAGACCAGCCGCGAGATGCGCGAGAGGACGAGCGGCGCGTCCAGCGCCGCGCTCAGCGCCCGCGCAAGCGGCTCGGCCCCGATGTCCCACGCGGCGTGCGAAAGCCGCGCCGCCTCGTCCAGCCCCAGCCCGTCCAGCGCGGCGGGAATGCGGCGGCTGGCATGCTCGCAGACCAGCACCAGCGGCGCGGCGCCGTCCGGGCACACGACTTCGGCGACGGGGGCCTCGTCGGCTGATATGATGTTGCGCGGGTTCGGAGCCATGTGAAATGTTAATTACAGCCGAGCCGCGCCTGTCAACATCGTTTCTGTAGACGCCGTTTCAGCGCTGCAATATCCTGAAGCAGGTTTTACAGAAGGACGCGCGATGCCCACGGCCCCTGTGCTGGTCAAGCAGATGATCCGCAGCAGCATGGAGACGCTCACCCCGTCGGAACGCCAGCTCGCCGACGTGCTGCTCAGGGATTATCCCGTGGCGGGGCTGCAATCGATCACCCGGCTGGCCTCGGCCGCCGGTGTCTCGACCCCGACGGTCATCCGCATGGCCCGCAAGCTGGGGTTCGACGGCTTCCCCGACCTGCAAGAGCGCCTGCGCGAAGAGGTGTCCGAGCAGATCAAGAAACCGATCTCCAAGCGCGACCCGTGGCAGACCCGCGCGGGCGACGAACACGTTCTGAACCTGTTCGGCCGCGCCGTTTCGGAAAACCTCCACCACACGCTCGACCGGCTGGACCCCGAGGTCTTCGACCGCGTGGCGGCGCTGCTGGCCGACACGTCGCGCGACGTCTACCTGGTGGGCGGGCGCATCACGCGGTCGAACGCGGACTACCTGTTCAACCACCTCCAGATCATCCGCCCGAACGTCACGCTGCTCAGCCAGTCGGCCAACGTCTGGCCGCAATACCTGCTGGACATGGACGCGCGGTCGATCCTCATCGTCTTCGACATCCGCCGTTACGAATCCGACCTGCAGAAACTCGCCCGCCTCGCCGCCGACCGCGGCTGCGACATCGTGCTGTTCACCGACCAGTGGGGCTCGCCCGTGGGCAAGGTCACCGACCTCGTGTTCAACGCGCAGGTCGAGGCCCCGTCGAGCTGGGACTCGACCATCGCCATCATGCTGATCGTCGAGGCGCTGGTCGCCGAGGTGCAGACCGCCCGGTGGGAGGAGAGCCGCGAGCGGATCGAGGAGCTCGAGTCGATGTTCGGCGCGACCCGGCTTTTCCGAAACTTCAACTGAGCGGGCCGCCCGACCCGCTCAGGAAGGTCATCGGCCGGGCGGGCCGCACAACCGTCCCCCGGCCCAAAGCCTCAGGCCACGCCGGTGCCGATCGGACAGCTCACCCCGGTCCCGCCGATCCCGCAATAGCCGGCGGGGTTCTTCGCAAGGTACTGCTGGTGGTAATCCTCGGCGAAGTAGAACTCGGGCGCCGGCACGATCTCGGTCGTCACCGAACCGAACCCCGACTGCGCCAGCTTGGCCGCATAGGCGCGCATGCTCGCCTCGGCCGCCTTCCGCTGCTCGTCCGAGTACGTGTAGATGCCCGAGCGGTACTGCGTGCCCATGTCGTTGCCCTGCCGCATGCCCTGCGTCGGGTCGTGGTTTTCCCAGAACGCCTTGAGCAGGTCCTCGTAGCTCACCACCGACGGGTCATAGACCAAGCGCACCACCTCGTTGTGGCCGGTCCGCCCGGTGCAGACCTCCTCGTAGGTGGGGTTCGGCGTGTAGCCGCCGGCATAGCCCACCATCGTGAGGTGCACGCCGGGCACCTGCCAGAAGATACGCTCCACGCCCCAAAAGCAGCCCATGCCGAACAGCGCGACCTCCATCCCCGGCGGCACGTCCGCCGTCAGCGCCCGGCCCGACACGAAATGCGTCTCGGCGGTCGGGATCGGCTGGGCGCGTCCGGGAAGGGCGGCGTCCTTCGCCACCATCTCCATCTTCTTGCGCTGGAACAGGTTCATCTCGTGGCTCCTCGTGCTCGCGTGGCCCTGATATAGGGGGCCGCCTCGCCCGGGACCATCCCTGTCACTCCGCCGGCGTCGGCAGGCGGCCCGCGAACACCGTCTCGTGTCCCGGCGCCGGGTGGCGCGGGATCATCAGAGCCAGCCCCAGCGACGTCACCGCCATCCCGGCGGCCAGGCCGAACACCGCCCCCGGCGCCGTCACCCACAGATAGCCCAGCAGCGCCGGCAGGAAGACGGCGGCGATGTGGTTGATGGTGAAGGCCACGGCGGCGGTAGGGGCGATGTCGCCCGGATCGGCGATCTTCTGGAAATATGTCTTCATGGCGAAGGCCAGCGCGAAGAACATGTGGTCCACGACGTACAGCGTCGCCGCCAGCACCACGCCCCAGCCAAAGGCATAGATCCCGCCGTAAAGCAGGAACACCAGCGTCAGCCCCGCATACTCGAACACCAGCGCCGCGCGCTCGCCGAACCGGCCCACCGCGCGGCCCATGATCGGGGCGAAGATGATGTTGGCGACGAAGTTGATCAGGAACAACGCCGTGACCTCGTGCACCTCGAAGCCGAAGCGCTCGACCATCATGAAGGCGGCGAAGACGGTGAAGATCTGCCGCCGCGCGCCCGACATGAACTGCAGCGCGTAATACAGCCAGTAGCGCCGGCGCAGCACCATCCGCTTGACCTGCGGGGCCGGCGCCTCGAACTGCGGATAGGCGAACAGGCAGACCACCGCGATGGCCACCGTGATCCCGCCCGAGACCAGGTAGACAAGGTTGTAGCTCAGCTCGAACGCCCGCCACGTCACCACCAGCAGGCCATAGGACAACAGCGCCGCGGCGGAGGCGACCGACAGCAGCCATCCCAGCACCTGCGGCGCGCGGTCCTTGTCGATCCACTGAAGCTGCAGCGACTGGTTGACCGTCTCGTAATAGTGGAACCCGATCGACGAGATCATGGTCACCGCCAGCAGCCCGCCCAGGCTGGGGAACCACGCCGTCACCGCCGTCGCCGCCCCCAGCATCAGAAGCGACACCAGCCCCAGCACCTGCTCGCGCATGAAGATGATCACGGCGATCACGCCCACGGCAAGGAAGCCGGGGATCTCGCGCACGGTATGCAGCCAGCCGATCTCGACCCCGGTGAACCCCGCGACCTCGATGACGAAGTTGTTCAGAAGCGCCGACCACGTGGCGAACGCGATCGGCATGGCAAAGGCCATGAGAAACAGAAGCGTCACGGGCCGTCGCCAGAGCGGGAGGTCCCGGGCCTCGGCGAGGGGGACAGTGCGCATGGCCCCGCTCATAATCCCGTCCCACGGACGGGGAAAGCCCCCACCGCGCCTCGCCTCAGGCCCGCGCCGGCCGCGCCGCGTCCGCCGCGATGGCCCGCGCGTCCAGGCCCGACTGCCTGAGCTGCCCCTCGGGCGAGGCCTTGAGCGAGGCGAAGTAAAGCCCCGGCCACGCCGTCCGCCCGCCCGTCACCCGCGGCCGGCCTCCCTCGTCCAGCACCTCGGGCGCATCGCCCAGCAGCGGCCGCAGGTCCACGGCATAGCCCGTCGCCAGCACCACCGCGCCGTACGCCTCCCGCGCGCCGTCTGCGAAGACCACCGCGTCCCCCTCGAACCGCTCGATCCCCGGCCGCACCGTCACGCGCCCCGCCCGGATCGCCGCAAGCGCGCCGTGGTCGATCAGCGGCACCTTCCCGTCCTCCACCAGCTGCGCCATCGGCCCCTTCTTCGGCACCGGTAACCCGTAATCGGCCGGCGAGCCCAGCTTGCGCCGCAGCACCGGCGCGGTGATCCGGTCGGCCAGCCGGTACCCGAAAAGCCGCCGCAGCAACGTCATCG
Organism: Tranquillimonas alkanivorans; assembly: GCF_900115595.1. Classification (GTDB taxonomy): domain Bacteria; phylum Pseudomonadota; class Alphaproteobacteria; order Rhodobacterales; family Rhodobacteraceae; genus Tranquillimonas; species Tranquillimonas alkanivorans. Next base: position 149,409 of record NZ_FOXA01000003.1, on the reverse strand, counting down.
AGGTCGTGGGAATCCCGAACAGCTCCTTCGGCACGATGTTCACCGGCCCCCGCACCGACAGGTCCACGCGCGCCACCACCGCCGACAGGTCCACCGCGATGTCCCCGCCCGAGTTCCCGAACCCCACCACCAGCACCCGCTGCCCCGCGAAGGGCGCGGCCGTGCGGAACTCCGAGGAATGCAGCACGCGCCCGCCGAACCCCTCCATCCCCGGCCAGTCCGGCCGCCGCGCCGCCCCGTTCAGCCCCGTCGCCACGACCACGACGTCCGCCGCCTCGACGCCGCCGTCATGCCCGACGCGCCAGCCCCCGTCCGCGCGCCGCACCGACGCCACCTCCGTGCCGAAGCGCGGCGCGATTCCGAAACGATCGGCATAGGCCTCCAGGTACTCGATCATCTGCGCGCGCGTCGGGTACCTCCCCCAGTCGCGCGGCATCTCCATCCCCGGCAGGCCCGAGCGCGACCGCGCCGTATGCAGCTTCAGCCCCTCATAGTGTCCGCGCCACGATGCGCCGACCGCGTCCCGCCGCTCCAGCACCCGCACCTCCGCGCCCTCGCCCTTCAGGCAGGCCGCGCAGGCCAGCCCCGCCGGTCCCGCCCCGATCACCACGGCCCTCGGTCCCGCCATGCTGTCCCCTCCCTCTCTGGTCCCCGAAATATCCCCGCCGGAGGCACCGCGCCGGGCGCACGCCCGGCGCCAACCATCGCGTCGCGCCGCAGGCGCGTCCTTTTGCTAGCACATCCTCAGAAGAAACTCTGCGGATCGATGTCGATGCTCAGCCGCAGGTTCGCCGGCAGCTTCAGCTGCGCCGACCACACCGCCAGCGCCTCCTGCAAGGGCGCGGCCTTCTCCGCCTTCACCAGAAGCCGCACCCGGTGCCGCCCCCGGATGCGCGCGATCGGCGCGGGCGCCGGCCCGAAGACCTGCGCCCCAATCCGGCGCAGCGGCGCGTCCCGCCGCGCCAGTTCCCCGGCCACGTCGAACACCTCCTGCACGTCCGGAGACGACAGCACGATCCCGGCCATCCGCCCGAATGGTGGCACGCCCGCCGCCCGGCGCTCGTCCGCCTCCGCCCGCCAGAACCCCTCCTCGTCGCCCGCCAGGATCGCCCGGATCACCGGGTGCTCGGGCTGGAACGTCTGCAAAAGCGCCGTCCCCGGCCGTTCCGCCCGCCCTGCGCGGCCCGCCACCTGCCGCATCAGCTGGAACGTCCGCTCCGCCGCCCGCAGGTCCGACCCCTGAAGCCCAAGGTCCGCGTCGATCACCCCCACCAGCGTCAGCAGCGGGAAGTTGTGCCCCTTCGCCACGATCTGCGTGCCGATCACGATGTCCGCGCCGCCCCGCGCGATCTCCTCGATCTGCGCCTTCATCGCGCGGGCCGAGCCGAAGAGGTCCGACGACAGCACCGCGATCCGCGCCTCGGGAAACTGCGCCGCCGCCTCCTCGGCCAGCCGCTCGACACCGGGCCCCACAGGGGCCAGCCGGTCCTCGGCCTCGCAGGACGGGCAGACGGTCGGCATCGGCTTCGTCTCGCCGCACTGGTGGCAGACCAGGCGCTTGAGGAACCGGTGCTCGACCATCCGCGCATCGCACTGATCGCAGCCGATCTGGTGCCCGCAGGCCCGGCACAGCGTGATCGGCGCATAGCCCCGGCGGTTGAGGAACAAGAGCGCCTGCTCCCCCTTCTCGATCCGCGCGTTCACCGCCCGTGCCAGCGTGGGCGAAATCCAGCGCCCCGAGGGCAGGTCCTCGTTCCGCATGTCGATGGCGCGCATCTCTGGCATCACCGCCTCGCCGAAACGCGCCGTCAGCTCCAGCCGCGCGTACTTCCCGGCCTCGGCGTTCACCCAGGTCTCGAGCGACGGCGTGGCCGAGGCCAGCACCACCTGCGCCCCGCAGATCGAGGCCCGCAGCACCGCCATGTCCCGCGCGTTGTAAAGCACCCCGTCCTCCTGCTTGTAGGAGGTGTCGTGCTCCTCATCCACGACGACGAGCCCCAGGTCGCGATACGGCAGAAACAGGGCCGAGCGCGCGCCGACCACCAGCTGCGCACCTCCCTCGCCCACCATGCGCCAGCAGCGCCGCCGCTCGGTCATCGTCACGCCCGAGTGCCACTCCGCCGGCTTCGCGCCGAAGCGCTTTTCGACCCGCGTCAGGAACTCCGAGGTCAGCGCGATCTCTGGCAGCAGGACCAGCGCCTGCCGCCCCTGCCGCAGGCACTCGGCCACCGCCTCCAGGTACACCTCGGTCTTGCCCGACCCGGTGACGCCCCGCAGCATCGTGGTCCCATAGCGCCCCGTCGCCACCGCAGCGCGCAACTGTTCCGCCCCCGCCGCCTGCTCCTCGGTCAGCGTCACGCTGGGCAGGTCCGGGTCGAGCCGCGGATAGGGCGTGTCGCGCGGGCTGTCCTCCTCCAGCACCGCACCTTGCTTGACCAGCCCCTTCACGACCGAGGACGTGACCCCGGCCATGTCGCACAGCTCCTTCTGCGTGAAGGCCAGCCCGCCGTAGTCCCGCAGCACCTCCAGCACCCGGCCCCGCGCGTCGGTCATCCGGTCGGGCGCGGCATGGCCCAGCCGGTACACCTTGCGCATCGACGGAGGGTCGCCCAGCCCCGGCGAGCGGGTGGCGAGCCGCAGCATCGCGGGCATCGGCGTCAGCGTGTAGTCGGCGACGCGGCCCAGGAAGGTCTGCATCTCCTCGCGCATCGGCGCCGCGTCGAGCACCCGGATGACCGAACGGACCTTCGCAAGGTCGTATCCGCCCTGCCCCGGCCCCCAGACCACGCCCAGCACCTTGCGCGGCCCCAGCGGCACCTCGACGAAGGCCCCGGCGAAGCATCCGCCCTCGGGCGCGCGGTAATCCAGCAGCCGGTCCAGCGGCTGTGTCGTGAGAACCGAGACGAGCGCCCCTTCGTCGAAGTATGATGTGCTCACGCCATCCCCCCACTCCGGGCTTTCGAGCCCGTCCGGGTTGGGGTATCAGGACGGCGAAACGCTGGCACGGACAACGGGACACACCTCATGAAATTCTTCGTCGATACCGCCGATGTGGACGCGATCCGCGAACTGCACGAACTCGGGATGGTCGATGGCGTGACCACCAACCCCTCGCTCATCATGAAATCCGGGCGGAACATCAAGGAGGTCACCAAGGAAATCTGTGACATGGTCGACGGCCCCGTCAGCGCCGAGACCGTCGCGCTGGATGCCGAGGGCATGATCGCCGAGGGGCGGGAGCTGGCCAAGATCGCCGACAACATCACCGTCAAGGTGCCGCTGACCTGGGACGGGCTCAAGGCCTGCAAGACGCTCAGCGACGAAGGCCGCATGGTCAACGTCACGCTCTGCTTCTCGGCCAACCAGGCGCTGCTGGCCGCCAAGGCCGGCGCGACCTTCATCTCGCCTTTCATCGGCCGGCTCGACGACATCAACATCGACGGGATGGACGTGATCGCCGAGATCCGTCAGATCTACGACAACTACGGATTCGAGACGCAGATCCTCGCCGCCTCCATCCGCACCGCCAACCACATGAAGCAGGCCGCCCTGATCGGCGCGGACGTGGCCACCGCGCCCCCGGCCGTCATCCAGTCGATGGTCAAGCACGTGCTCACCGACAAGGGCCTCGACGCCTTCCTCAAGGACTGGGAAAAAACAGGGCAGAAAATTCTCTGATCCTCGGCTATAGTCCCCCCTATCGAGCTGATAACAATGAGAAGTGAAGGGGCAGGCATGGGCAAGGGTGCCGCTATCGAGGATGATCTGCGTGCGCGGATCATCTCTCAGCCCGACGTCATCCTCGAGGATATCGACGTGATGCGCGCGCTCGTCTCGGCGAACGAACGGGCGCGCGGCGCGAACGTGGTGGACCTGCGGTCGGTGGCGATGGAACGGCTTGAGGCGCGCCTCGACCGGCTCGAGGACACCCACCGCAGCGTCATCGCCGCCGCCTACGAAAACCTCGCCAGCACCAACCAGGTGCACCGCGCGATCCTGCGGATGCTCGACTCGGACGATTTCGAGACGTTCCTCCACGACCTCGGCGGCGAGGTCGCGGACATCCTGCGCGTCGACACCCTGCGCCTCGTGCTCGAAACCGAGCGCGAGGACGACGACGACCCGGCCCTGCGCAAGCTGGGCGACGTGCTCTGCACCGCCGAGCCGGGCTTCGTCGACGCCTATATCGAGACCGGGCGCGACCGCGCCGGGCGGCAGGTCACCCTGCGCAAGCGCGACCGCGACGACGCGCGCATCTTCGGCGACCGCGCCTCCTGGGTCCGGTCCGAGGCCTGCCTGAGGCTCGACCTGGGCACCGGGCGGCTGCCCGGCATGCTGGCGCTCGGCTCCGAGGATGCCGAACGCTTCAGCCCCACCCACGGCACCGATCTGCTGTCGTTCTTCGCCAGCGTGTTCGAGCGCACCATGCGGCGCTGGCTGTCGTGATCTCGCCCGCCGCGCGCGACGCGCTCGAGGACTGGCTGGCCGGTCTCTCGGCGCTCGGCGGCGCGGCGCAGGCCACCCGCGACGCCTATCGCGCCGATGTCGTGGGCTGGCTGAGCTTCCTGCAAAACCACCTGGGCGGGCAGGCCGGGCTCGCCCCCCTCGCGCGGGTCACCGTCTCGGACATGCGCGCGTGGATGGCGCACGAACGCGCCCGCGGCGTCTCGGCCCGCTCGCTCGCACGCGAGCTGTCGGCGGTGAAGTCCTTCACCCGCTGGCTGGCCGAGCGCGAGGATTTCGATCCCACCGCCATCCTCTCGACCCGCTCGCCCAAGTTCCAGCGCAAGCTGCCCCGCCCCTTGGCCGAGGACGCCGCGCGGCAGGTGCTCGACACAGTCGAGCTGCAATCCGAGGTCCCCTGGATCGCCGCGCGCGACGTCGCCGTGGTCACGCTGCTTTACGGCTGCGGCCTGCGCATCTCCGAGGCGCTGTCGCTCACCGGCGCCGACCGGCCCCTGCCCGACACGCTGCGCATCACCGGCAAGGGCGGCAAGGAACGGCCCGTCCCGGTCCTGCCCGCCGCCCGCCGCGCGGTCGAGGCCTATGCCGCGCTCTGCCCCCACGACCTGTCTCCGGGCGAGCCGCTGTTTCGCGGCGTGCGCGGCGGCAAGCTGAACCCGCGCGTCATCCAGAAGGTGATGGAGCGCACGCGCCTCCAGCTCGGCCTGCCCGCCACCGCCACGCCCCACGCCCTGCGCCACTCGTTCGCGACCCACCTTCTGGGCGCGGGCGGCGACCTGCGCGCGATCCAGGAGCTTCTGGGGCACGCCTCGCTCTCGACCACGCAGGCCTATACGTCGGTCGACACCGCGCGGCTGATGGAGGTCTACGACAAGGCGCACCCCCGCTCATGAGCGCCACGCCGTCCCGCGCCGGGTCAGGCGGGAAGGCCGGAATTTGCCGGACATGGCGGCCTTGCACGCATGGAAATCGGCACCGTCGTTGCCGGTTATCAAGATCGCCGGAACGGACGCCAGCGGACAACTTGGGACGCCTGAATGCGAGCCCTCGGTGTCGCGACTTCCTCCGCCCCGGCGCAACCGACGCGCGGGCGAAGTGTTTGCGCAACGGCACCTTTTGCTTCATGAGGAACACATGACGCCCCAGCGCAGCGCCCTTCTCGTCCACCTGCTCACCGCCACGGGCGCGGTCTTCGCCATGCTTGCGATGCTCGCCGCCGCGCAGGACCAATGGGGCCTGATGTATGTCTGGCTGGTCGTGGCCTTCGCCGTCGACGGATTCGACGGCCCGCTGGCACGCAAGTACGAGGTCAAGACCAATTCGCCGCGCTACGACGGCGTGTTGATGGACCTGATCATCGACTACCTCACCTACGTCTTCATCCCGGCCTTCGCGCTGTTCGAATCCGACCTCCTCGAAGGCTGGACCGGCTGGATCGCGATCATCGTGATCACCTTCGGCAGCGTGCTGTATTTCGCCGATACAGGCATGAAGACGAAGGACAATTCCTTCGCGGGCTTTCCCGGCTGCTGGAACATGATGGTGGTGGTGATGTTTGCGCTCGAGCCGAATTTCTGGATCATCCTCGCCATCGTGGTGCTGCTGACGGTGGCGATGTTCCTGCCGCTGAAGTTCGTCCATCCGGTGCGAACCGAACGCTGGCGCCCGCTTACCCTGCCCCTCGCGCTCCTCTGGACCCTCCTGGCCATCCGCGCCGCCTGGGTCGACTTCGACACCGGCGTCTGGGTGAACTGGGGCCTCGCGTTGACCTCGATCTACCTGGTCCTCGCCGGCATCCTCCAGCAGGTGATCCCCGCGCGACGCTGACCGCCCAGCCCGCGGCAGCCGAGTCCGGGAGGCCGGTCGCGCCAACGGCTCGACAGGGTTCCCGCTCCCTTCAGCCGTCTAACGCCACCGCAAAGGGCAGAGCCCGGCCGCGGGTGGGGGCAAAGCGCCCGCAACCGGCGATAAGCACAAGGCACTACGACTCCTCCGCCGTCTCACACCACCCCAAAGGGCAGAGCCCGAGCGCGGGCGGGTGCGAAACGCCCGCCCACGGGGGCGGCCGGGCGCGGCCCGGGCCACGGGCCCGGGCGCAAGAGCGGAGAGACCGGCACTCCTACACATCCATCCCGAGCATCGCCCCCCTCCCCACCGTTTGCCATCCGCCCCGCCATCCGACAAGCTCCCGCCGAACCCGAACACGGAGGCCATCCCATGCGCATTCTCTTTACCGGCGGCAGCGGCAAGGCCGGGCGGCACGTCATCCCCTACCTGCTCGAACAGGGCCACCGCGTGGTGAACCTCGACCTCGCGCCGCTCGACCACCCTGGGGTGGACAACATCACCGCCGACATCACCGACTCGGGCCAGGTCTTCGGCGCGCTCACCTCCTACGCCGACCTCGACGAACTCAAACCCGGCACCGGCGTGCCCCGCTTCGATGCCGTGGTGCACTTCGCCGCCGTGCCGCGCATCCTGCTCAGGCCGGACGTGGAATGCTACCGCGTCAACACCATGGGCACCTACAACGTGATCGAGGCGGCGGTGAAACTCGGCATCCGCAAGGTCGTCTTCGCCTCGTCCGAGACGACCTACGGCATCTGCTTCGCCGACGGAGAGCGCAAGCCCGAGTACCTGCCCGTGGACGAAGAGCACCCGACCATCCCCGAGGACAGCTATGCCATGTCCAAGGTCTGCAACGAGGCGACGGGCCGCAGCTTCCAGCGCCGTTCCGGCTTCGACATCTACGCGCTGCGCATCAACAACGTGATCGAGCCGCACGAATACGAGCAGAACTTTCCCGCCTACATGGAAAACCCGGACCTCCGACGCCGCAACTTCTTCGCCTATATCGACGCCCGCGATCTCGGACAGATCGTCGACCTGTGCCTGAAGACCGACGGCCTGGGCTACCAGGTCTTCAACGCGGCGAACGACGGCCACTCGGTCAACCTCCCCACTTCCGAACTGATCGCGCGCTACTACGAGGGCGTGCCCGTGAAGCGCGAGATGGGCGAGGACGAGACCTTCTACTCGAACGCGAAAATCCGAGAGGTTCTGAGTTTCCGCCAACAGCACGACTGGCGCATGTACCTGACCGACCCGGAGGGCTGAGCGCCACCCGGACGGGCGCTCTTGCCGCCTCGGAAAGCTTCGGCTAACGCCCGTCCATGACCCATGCCACGACGATGCCCCGGCGGACCCTCGCGGGCCACGCTCGCGCCGCCCTCGCGCTTGGCCTGCCGCTGATCGGCAGCCACGTGGCGCAGTTCGCCATCACGCTGACCGACGCGATGATGCTGGGCTGGTACGACGTGCAGGCGCTCGCCGGGCAGGTGCTGGGCGGAACGATGTTCTTCGTGCTGTTCATCATGGGCTCGGGCTTCGCCTGGGCGGTGATGCCGATGATCGCCCACGCGGCCGGGGCGGGCGACGCGACGCAGGCGCGGCGGGTCACCCGCATGGGCCTGTGGCTCTCGCTCGCCTTCGGGGCGCTCTGCCTGCCTGCCTTTCTCGCCGCCGAGCCGATATTCCTCGCCGCAGGGCAGCAGCCCGGCACCTCCGCGCTCGCCGGCGACTACCTCCGCGTCGCGGGTTGGGCGATCTTCCCGGCGCTCGTGGTGATGGTGCTGAAAAGCTACCTCGCCGCGCTCGAGCGCACGCGCGTCGTCCTCTGGGTCACGCTGGGTGCGGTGGCGGTAAACGTGGTGGTAAACTAGGCGCTGATCTTCGGGCACTGGGGCTTTCCCGAGATGGGGGTGGTCGGCGCCGCCTGGGCCTCGCTCGCGGTCAACATGGTCTCGGTGATCCTGCTCGTGGGCTACGCTGTCTCTGCCACGCCCGAGCACACGCTCTTTCAGCGCTTCTGGCGCCCTGACTGCGAGGCGCTGGCCGACGTCTTCCGCCTCGGCTGGCCCATCGGCCTCACGAACCTGGCCGAGGTCGGGCTGTTCGCCGCCTCCTCGATCATGATGGGCTGGCTCGGGACGATCCCGCTGGCCGCCCACGGCATCGCGCTGCAGGTCTCGTCGGTGACCTTCATGGTGCACCTGGGCCTCTCGAACGCCGCCACCATCCGCGCCGGCAACGCCGCCGGGCGCGGCGATACCGAGGGCCTGCGCACCGGCGCCGCCGCGGTCACCGCGCTGTCGATGATCGCCGCGTTCCTGACGGTCGCGCTGTTCCTCGGCCTGCCCGAACCGCTCATCCACCTGTTCCTCAACCCCGCCGATCCCGACCGCGCGGCGGTCACCGCGATTGGCTCGGGCCTTCTCGCCGCCGCCGCGCTCTTCCAGGTGGTTGATGCCGGTCAGGTGATGGCGCTGGGCCTTCTGCGCGGGGTGCAGGACACCCGCGTTCCGATGCTAATCGGAGCCGTCAGCTACTGGGTCATCGGCATCAGTTGCAGCTACGCGCTGGGCTTCACGCTCGGCTGGGGCGGCGTCGGCATCTGGCTCGGCCTCGCCGCCGGCCTCGCCACCGCGGCGGTCCTGCTGAACTGGCGCTTCTGGACCCGCTTCGCCCGCGCCTGACTCCGGCAGCAAAGCGCCCCTGCCCCATCTTCGGTCCCTAAATATCCCCGCCGGAGGCACCGCGCCGCCCGCAGGGCGGCGCAATCAAGAACGAACAGACAGAACAATAGACCTGACCCTGACCATCCGAACCGGACGGGCCCCCGGCCCGGCCAGCGCCAGCCGTGCAGAATGAACGAAAAGTAACCTACCCGAACGGCCCCTCGGGATACCCCACCCCCACCAGGTACAACCCTTGCGGCGGTGCCACCGGCCCGCAGGCCGCGCGGTCCCGGGCTTCCAGGGCCGCCGCCACGTCCCCCGGCGACCACGCCCCCGAGCCGACCCGCTCCAGCGTGCCCACGAAACTCCGCACCTGGTTGTGCAGGAACGACCGCGCGCGGAAGCGGAAGCGGAATTCCGTTCCCACCGGCAGGGAAACCGCCTCCACCGACGCCTCGTCCAGCGTCTTCACCGGAGAGGTCGCCTGGCACATGGTCGAGCGGAACGTGGTGAAGTCGTGCCTGCCCACCAGCACCTCGGCGGCGGCCTGCATCGGCTCCAACGACAACTCGTGACGCACGTGCCAGGCCAGCCCCGCCTCGTGGGTCAGCGGCGCGCGCCGCGACACTAGGCGATACAGGTAACGCCGCTCCACCGCTGAGAACCGCGCGTGCCAGTCGTCCGCCACCCGCGCACAGGCGGTGATCGCCACCGGGTTCGGCCGCAGGTGATGGTTCAGCGCCTCCGACAGGCGGAACGGGTCCCACTCCTTGGCCAGGTCGCAATGCGCCACCTGCGCCGTCGCGTGCACGCCCGCGTCCGTGCGGCCCGCCGCGGCGATGCCGGGAGCGTCGGGTTCGAGCTTGCGGATCGCCTCCTCCACCGCCTGCTGGACGGAGGGGTGCTCGGACTGGCGCTGCCAGCCGGCGAAGGGGGCGCCGTGGTATTCGACTTGCAGGGCGAAGCGGGGCATGCGCGCGCCTCTAGCGTGCCGCGGCGGTCTTGGCAATCGCGCGGGCTGGAAGGGGGCGGCGCGGCCCCTTATGTTGGCCCTCGACGTCAGAAGGGGACAGCCACTTGATATTCGGCGACATCGCAGACGGGCTGACCCGCGGGGCGGAGCGGCTGCAATCCACCGTGTCCGAGGCATTTTTCGAGCCGGTGATCCGCCTCGGCGTCACCGGCCTCAGCCGCGCGGGCAAGACGGTGTTCATCACCTCGCTCGTCGCCAACCTGGTGAACCGGGGACGGATGCCGCAGCTCGTGGCGGCGGCCGACGGCGCGATCCGCACCGCCTATCTACAGCCGCAGCCCGACGACACGGTGCCGCGCTTCGACTATGAGACCCACCTCGCCGCGCTGACCGGTCCCGCGCCGCACTGGCCCGAGTCGACCCGCGCGATCAGCGAGCTGCGCCTTTCGTTGCGGGTGCAACCATCGGGCCTCCTCTCGGGCTTTCAGGGTCCGCGCACGGTGCACCTCGACATCGTGGATTACCCCGGCGAATGGCTGCTGGACCTCGGGCTGCTGGAAAAATCCTATGCCCAGTGGTCCGAGGACACGCTGAAACGCATCGCCGACCGCCCCGCAGCCGCCGCCTACTTGCGGCAGGCCGAGGAGGCGCGCGAAACGAAGGAGTGGGAAGAGCCGCAGGCCAAGGCGCTGGCGCGCGGCTTCACCGACTACCTTGCCGCCGCGCGCGTGGCCGGCTTCTCCGACCTCACCCCCGGCCGCTTCCTGCTGCCGGGCGAGATGGAGGGCTCTCCCGCCCTGACATTCGCGCCCCTCCCGCCCGAGGAAAACGCCCCTCGCAAGGGACTCTGGCGCGAGATGGAGCGGCGCTACGAGGCGTACAAGCGGCAGGTGGTCAAGCCGTTCTTCCGCGACCACTTCGCTCGTATCGACCGGCAGGTGGTGCTGGTCGACGCGCTCGAGGCGATCAACTCCGGACCCCGGGCAGTCGAGGATCTGCGCCGCACGCTGACCGACATCCTCTCGGCCTTCCGTCCGGGCCGAAACGCCTTCCTGTCGCAGATCTTCCTGGGCAAGCGGGTCGAGAAGATCCTGTTCGCCGCGACCAAGGCCGACCACCTGCACCACCGCCAGCACCCCCGCCTGACCGGGATCATGGAGGCGCTGGTCGCCGACGCCAAAAGCCGCGCCGACTTCGCCGGGGCCGAGACGGCGGCGATGGCCGTGGCCTCGCTGCGGGCGACGACCGAGGACAGCGTGGAGCATGACGGCCGCACCCTCGACGTGGTGCGCGGCGCGCTGCTCGAAGGCGGGAAACGCGCGGCGTTCCATCCGGGCGAGCTGCCCGAGGACCCGGCGCGCCTGCTGGTTCCCGCGCGCGAAGGGGCGGAGCGCTGGCTCGACGGCGACTACGCCGCGATGCGCTTCGCCCCGCAGCCGATCACGCTGAAACCGGGCGAGGGCCCGCCGCATATCCGCCTGGACCGCGCGGCTCAGTTCCTGATCGGGGACCGGCTGTGACGGGCGCGGCGAGTAACCCGTGGATTACGTTGCGCGACCCGCGTTCGCCCTTAGCGTGCACGTGCGACAGGAGGCTGCACCATGGCTGACCGCCACGGCCCCGTGCTGATCGAGGAAGACATCGGCGAGACGCCCAAAGCCTCTCCCGCCGACGTGCCGCCCGTGCCCGACATGGCGGTCGAGCCGCCAACGGGACAGGCGATGCAGACCATGGCCGCGCTCGCCGCGCGCCGCCCCTCGCGTCTTGCCCGCTGGTTCTGGCGCACCGCCGGGGCGCTGCTGGCCTTCATCGTCTCGGTCGCGGCATGGGAGGCGGTGACGGCGCTTCTTGCCGCGAACCCGCTGCTCGGCTACGTCGCGATGGCGCTGACAGGCGCGTTCCTGCTGGTCACGCTGCTGATCGTGATCAAGGAATGGGCGGCGCTGGCGCGGCTCGAGAGACTGGACCGGGTGCACAAGGCGGCCGAGGCGGCGCTGGTCGAAAACGATCTGGCCGAGGCGCGCAAGGTGACCGACCGGCTGGTGGCGCTCTATGCAGGCCGCGACGCTCTGGCCTGGGGGCGGCAGCGGATGGAGGAGCGGCGCGGCGACGTGTTCGACGCCGAGGGGCTGTTCCACATGGCCGAGGCCGAACTGCTGGCCCCTCTCGACCAGGCCGCCCGGCGCGAGGTCGAGGCGGCGGCGCGGCAGGTGGCGGCCGTCACTGCGCTGGTACCGCTGGCGCTGGCCGACGTGGCCACGGCGCTGGGGGCCAACCTGCGCATGATCCGCCGCATCGCCGAGATCTACGGCGGCCGCGGCGGCACGCTGGGGTCCTGGCGGCTGACGCGGGCGGTGATGACGCATCTCGTGGCGACCGGCGCGGTGGCGGTGGGCGACGACCTGATCCACTCGGTCGCGGGCGGCAGCCTGCTGACCCGCGTCTCGCGCCGCTTCGGCGAAGGCGTGGTCAACGGCGCGCTGACCGCCCGCGTCGGCGTCGCCGCGATCGAGGTCTGCCGTCCCCTGCCCTTCAAGGGCCAGCGCAGGCCGTCGGTGTCGCGCATCATCAGCCGTTCGCTGACGGGCCTCTTCCCCGGCCAGAAGGAGGGCTGAGGCAGCGAATTTTCGACGAAAATTCGCTGATCCGATTTTTCGACGAAAAATCGGGGTCCAACGTGTCTTGATCCAGAGCAAGGCGGGGGCGCACGTCCCCCGCGAAGGTGCGGCCAGCCAGGGGGAACTCAGCCATGTCCGACGCCAGCGCCACTGCCGCCACCGACGCCACGCCCACGCGCGGCTACCTGCGCGACACCGTCTATGGCGCCATCGACGGCGCGGTGACGACCTTCGCCATCGTGGCGGGCGTCGCCGGGGCCGGGCTGTCGGTCAAGGTGATCATCGCGCTGGGCCTGGCCAACGTGCTGGCCGACGGCTTCTCAATGGCCGCCGGCAACTACTCGGGCACCAAGGCCGAACTCGACGACCTGCGCCGCCTGCGCGACCTCGAGCAGCGCCGCTATGACGCCGCGCCCGGCGAGGGGCGGGGCGATCTGCGCGCGATCCTGCGGCGCAAGGGGCTGGCCGGGGCCGTGCTGGACGACGCGACCGAGGCCATCGCCAAGGATCGATCCGCCACGACCGAGATCTTGCTGGTCGACAAGCACGGCCTGTCGCCCGCCGAGCCGCACCCGATGCGGGCCGCGCTCGCGACCTTCGGCGCGTTCCTGCTCGCGGGCATGGTGCCGCTACTGCCGTTCGTGCTGGGCCTCGACGGCGCGTTCCGGCTGTCGGTGTGGTTCACGCTGGCGACCTTCTTCGCCATCGGCGCGCTCAAGAGCCGCTGGTCGCTGGCGCCCTGGTGGCGCTCGGGGGTCGAGACGCTGGCCATCGGCGGCCTGGCGGCGGGCATCGCCTACGTCGTCGGTTCTATGTTCGACACCTGAGCGTCTCTGGACGCTGGGGCCGCGCATGCCTATAACGCCGCCCATGACCCGGATATGCCCGATCATCCTGCGAATTAGCGGCCCGGCGCTCTGAGACACCGGAGCCGCCGGGACAAGGCGTCTGGACTTCCGCGCCGCTCTCACACCTCTCCACGCGACATTCCAAGGACGACACGTGATGTGCGCCGACACGCCTGACTACAAAGACACCCTGCACCTGCCGCAGACCGAGTTTCCCATGCGCGCGGGCCTGCCCAAGCGCGAGCCCGGCTGGCTGGAGCGGTGGGAGGAGATCGGGGTTTACGACCGCCTGCGGGAAAAGGAGGGGCGCGCGCCCTTCGTGCTGCACGACGGCCCTCCCTATGCCAACGGCCACCTGCACATCGGGCACGCGCTGAACAAGGTGCTCAAGGACATGGTGGTCCGCTCGCAGCAGATGATGGGCAAGGACGCCCGCTATATCCCCGGCTGGGACTGCCACGGCCTGCCGATCGAGTGGAAGATCGAAGAGCAGTACCGCAAGAAGGGCCTCGACAAGGACCGGGTGCCGGTCATCGACTTCCGCCAGGAATGCCGCCGCTTCGCCGAGGGCTGGATCGACGTCCAGCGCGACGAGTTCAAGCGGCTGGGCGTCACCGGCAAGTGGGAAAAGCCGTACCTGACCATGGACTTCCACGCCGAGCGCGTGATCGCCGAGGAGTTCATGAAATTCCTGATGAACGGCACGCTCTACCAAGGGTCCAAGCCCGTCATGTGGTCACCGGTGGAGAAGACCGCCCTGGCCGAGGCCGAGGTCGAGTACCACGACCACGAGAGCCACACGATCTGGGTGAAGTTCCCGGTGGTTGCGGCGAACATCATGCAGAATTCGCAGCCGATGAAGGCGCTAGAGGGCCCGGAGTGGGAGGAGCACAAAGCCGGAGCTCGGGAACAAGCCGCAGAACTTGAAGATGCACAGGTGGTCATCTGGACCACGACGCCCTGGACCATCCCGCAGAACCGGGCCGTCTGCTTTGGCCCCGGCATCTCGTACGGGCTCTACGAGGTCACGGGCACGCCCGAGGAATGCTGGGCGACCGCCGGCGACCGTTACCTGCTGGCCGATGCGCTGGCCGAGGAGGTGCTGGGCAAGGCGCGGCTCGACGATGACATGTGGCGGCGCGTCCGCGACGTGTCTGCCGACGAGCTGAAAAGGCTTGTCGCCGCCCACCCGCTGCGGGGCGTCGAGGGGGCCGAGGGCGAGTGGGACTTCGACGTGCCGCTTCTGCCGGGCGATCACGTGACCGACGACGCGGGCACTGGCTTTGTCCACACCGCGCCGAGCCACGGCGACGACGACTACAAGATTGGGCGCGAATACGGGCTGCCCATGACCTACAACGTCATGGAGGACGGCTCCTATCGCGAGAACCTGCCGCTCTTCGGCGGCAAGCGCATCCTCAAGCCGAACGGCAAGGAGGGCGACGCCAACAAGGCCGTCATCGACGCGCTGGTGCAGGCCGGGGCGCTGATCGCGCGGGGCAAGCTGAAGCACTCGTACCCGCATTCGTGGCGGTCGAAGGCGCCTCTGATCTATCGCAACACGCCGCAGTGGTTCGCGGCCATCGACCGCGAAGTGGGCGACGGCAAGGACCAGTACGGCAAGACGATCCGCGAACGCGCGCTGACCTCGATCGACGAACTGGTGACCTGGACGCCGCGCACCGGGCGCAACCGGCTTTACTCGATGATCGAGAACCGGCCCGACTGGGTGCTGTCGCGCCAGCGCGCCTGGGGCGTGCCGCTGACCTGCTTCGTGAAGAAGGGCGCCAAGCCGGACGAGCCGGACTTCCTGCTGCGCGATCCGGCGGTGAACGCGCGGATCGTGGAGGCGTTCGAGGCCGAGGGCGCGGACTGCTGGTACGCGGACGGCGCGAAGGAACGGTTCCTCGGGGGCGACCATGATGCCGAGCAGTACGAGCAGGTGTTCGACATCCTCGACGTCTGGTTCGACAGCGGCTCGACCCACGCCTTCGTCCTGCGCGACCGCGAGGACGGGTCCGAGGACGGGTTGGCCGACCTCTATCTCGAGGGCACGGACCAGCACCGGGGGTGGTTCCACTCGTCGATGCTGCAGGCCTGCGGCACCGTCGGGCGCGCGCCCTATCGCGGGGTGCTGACGCACGGCTTCACGCTCGACGCCAAGGGCAACAAGATGTCCAAATCGCTGGGCAACACCGTCGCGCCCGAGGACGTCACCAAGCAATACGGCGCGGACATCCTGCGGCTGTGGGTGGCGCAGTCGGACTATACCGCCGACCTGCGGATCGGGGACGAGATCCTCAAGGGCGTCGCCGACAGCTATCGCCGCCTGCGCAACACCCTGCGCTTCATCCTCGGCAACCTCGCCCACTTCCGCGAGGACGAGCGGGTGGAGGCGTCGGAGATGCCTGAACTCGAGCGCTGGGTGCTGCACCGGCTGGCCGAGCTCGACCGCACGGTGCGCGAGGGCTATGCCGCCTATGACTTCCAGGGGGTGTTCCAAGCGGTCTTCACCTTCGCGACGGTGGACCTGTCGTCGGTCTACTTCGACATCCGCAAGGACGCGCTTTACTGCGACGAGGACAGCCTGCGCCGGCGCGCGGCCCTGACCGTGCTGGACCTGCTGTTCCACCGCCTGACCACGTGGCTGGCCCCGGTGCTGGTGTTCACCATGGAAGAGGTCTGGCTGGAGCGGTTCCCGGGAGAGGCGAGCTCGGTGCACCTGGTGGATATCCCCGAGACGCCGGCGGCGTGGCTGGACCCCGCGCTCGCCGCGAAGTGGGAGCGGGTGCGCAAGGTGCGCCGCGTGGTGACCGCCGCGCTCGAGGTGCAGCGGCGCGACAAGGTGATCGGTGCCTCGCTCGAGGCCGCGCCGGTGGTGCATGTCGAGGAGGCCGAGACGCTGGAGGCGCTCAAGGGCGTGGCGTTCGAGGACATCTGCATCACCTCGGGGATCACCCTGACCGCCGATCCCAGCCCGCAGGAGGCGTTCCGCCTGCCGGAGGTGCCGGGCGTGGGCGTGGTGTTCGAGCGCGCCGAGGGCGAGAAGTGCCAGCGGTGCTGGAAAATCCTGCCCGACGTGGGCCGCCACGCGCATCCAGGGACCTGCGGCCGGTGCGCCGCGGCGCTGACCGAGATGGAGGTGCCGGCCTGAGGACCGGTGCGTCGCCGGGGACCGGCGGTGACATGAAGAAACGCCCGCATCCGGTTGGAGGCGGGCGTTTTTCGTTGGAGCGGGTTCGGGCTTGACAGGAGGCGCGGGGGGGTCGGTCGCCTGCCATTCCGGGGCGGCGCGCGTGTGGCGAGGAGTTGACGGGGGGCCGTCTGCCGCCCGGCGCCCTGCGGGCGCTCCCCCCGAGATTTGAGGACCGAAGATGGGGCGGGAGGCGCTGCGGGCGGGCGGGGCTGCGCGGGCGTGTCGCCGGTGTCGTGGCGGCGGGGCACTTTTCCCGGCGGAGCAAACCTGCTCTAATGCCCGGCACCATAATCAACCGAGCAGTGACAATGGCCGACGACCTTCTCGCGGGCGCTCCCGAGCCTTCTTACGACGCATCCTCCATCGAGGTTCTCGAGGGGCTGGAGCCCGTGCGCAAGCGGCCGGGGATGTATATCGGCGGCACCGACGAGCGGGCGCTGCACCACCTGGTGGCCGAGATCCTCGACAACTCGATGGACGAGGCGGTGGCGGGGCACGCCAACCGCATCGAGGTGGAGTTGCAGGCCGACTACTCGGTGACGATCCGCGACAACGGGCGCGGCATGCCGTTCGATCCGCACCCCAAGTTCCCCGGCAAGTCGGCGCTGGAGGTGATCCTGTGCACGCTGCACGCGGGCGGCAAGTTCTCGGGCAAGTCCTACCAGACCTCGGGCGGTCTGCACGGGGTGGGCGCCTCGGTGGTCAACGCGCTGTCGGACACGATGGTCGTGCAGGTCGCCCGCGACCGCAAGCTGGTGGAGCAGCGCTTTTCGCGTGGCATCCCGCAGGGCCCGGTCGAGGAGGTCGGGGCCGCGCCGAACCGGCGCGGGACGACCGTGACCTTCCACGCCGACGAGGAGATATTCGGGCATCACCGGTTCAAGCCCGCGCGGCTTCTGAAGATGGTGCGGTCCAAGGCCTACCTCTTCTCGGGCGTCGAGATCCGCTGGAAGTCGGCGATCGACGACGGCGAGACGCCGAAGGAGGCGACGTTCCACTTCCCCGGCGGTCTTGCCGATTACCTGGGCGAGACGCTGGGCAGCGCGGCGGTCTATGCCGACCGGCCCTTCGCCGGGAAAGTGTCGTTCCAGGAGAAGTTCGACCGGCCCGGCAGCGTCGAGTGGGCGATCAACTGGACGCCGTCGCGCGACGGCTTCATCCAGTCCTACTGCAACACCGTTCCGACCCCCGAGGGCGGCACCCACGAGGCCGGGTTCTGGGCGGCGATCCTGAAGGGCATCCGCGCCTACGGCGAGTTGGTGAACAACCGCAAGGCCGCGCAGATCACGCGCGAGGATCTGACCTCGGGCGGCTGCGCGCTGGTGTCGTGCTTCATCCGCGAGCCTGAGTTCGTGGGCCAGACCAAGGATCGGCTCGCCACCACCGAGGCGCAGAAGCTGGTCGAGGGCGCGGTGCGCGACCACTTCGACAACTGGCTGGCGGCGGACACGAAGTCGGCGGGCGCGATCCTCGACTACCTGGTGCTCAAGGCCGAGGAGCGGCTGCGGCGGCGGCAGGAGAAGGAGACCGCGCGGAAGTCGGCGACCAAGCGGCTGCGGCTGCCGGGCAAGCTGGTGGATTGCTCGACCTCGGCGCGCGAGGGCACGGAGCTCTTCATCGTCGAGGGCGACTCGGCCGGCGGCTCGGCCAAGATGGCGCGCGAGCGCAAGACGCAGGCGCTGCTGCCGCTCAGGGGCAAGATCCTCAACGTGCTGGGGGCCGCGTCGTCGAAACTGGGATCGAACGCCGAGATCAACGACCTGTGCCAGGCGCTCGGCGTCGGGATGGGGACGAAGTTCAACATCGACGACCTGCGCTACGACAAGATCATCATCATGACGGACGCCGACGTGGACGGGGCACACATCGCGTCGCTGCTGATGACGTTCTTCTTTTCGCAAATGCGGCCGATGATCGACGCCGGGCACCTGTACCTGGCCTGCCCGCCCCTCTTCCGCCTGACGCAGGGGGCCAAGCGGGTCTATTGCCTGGACGAGGCCGAGAAGGACGCCTGGCTGAAGAAGGGTTTGGGCGGCAAGGGGAAGATCGACGTGTCGCGCTTCAAGGGCCTGGGCGAGATGGATCCCAAGGACCTGAAGGAGACGACGATGGACCCGAATTCGCGCAAGCTGATCCGGGTGTCGATCGACGAGGACGAGCCGGGCGAGACCAGCGACCTGGTCGAGCGGCTGATGGGCAAGAAGCCCGAGCTGCGGTTCCAGTACATCAGCGAGAACGCGAAGTTCGTGGAGGAGCTGGACGTGTGAGGCGGCCGGGTCCGGCTTGAGGAAGACGCAGGCGGCTCCTTCGGGGGCCGCCTTTCGTTATGCTGGATGGTGGAGCGCCGGGCGCGCGCCTGCCCGTGAAGTGGCGCCGCGCGGGGGGAGCGGCGCGCTTTATGGTGTCCAGGTCGGGGCTTCGGTCGAGCGGAGCGCTTGGGTGGCCAAAGCGCCAGCCCGTGGGGACGGGCAGGCGCGCCCCCGGCGCCTTCGGCTCGTTTCCGGGCGGCAGTGCGGCTGCGCAGGCGTGGGATGCGGAAGCGATTGGTAGCAGTGAGCTGATCCGTGACTGAGCCCGGCAGTCCCGAAACGGCCTGCGTCCTCACTGCGCCGGGTGAGGGCCTCCCCCGGGATGGCGCCGCGCGTAGTGAGCAGCGCAATTCATAGCGGCCAACTCCTCGACGAGGCCGAGCGGCGCGCGCTGGCGGCCAAAGCGCCAGCCCGTGGGGACGGGCAGGCGCTCGCCCGGCGCCTTCGGCTTGATTCCGGGCGGGATGCGCTTGAGGTGGCGCAGCGTGCGGGGGCGGTCGCTGGCGACTTGGCGCACCGGGGACGCCGCTCGGATTCGCGGCCCGACCTTTCTGCCTCCTCCGAGGTTCGAAAACGCTGCTAACCGCCCTCTCCCAAGCGCTCGACGTAGCGGGCCAGCGCCAGCGCCCGTTCGGGAACGCGGACGCCGCCTTCGGGAGTGTCGAGCACGGTGAGGTCGCCGCCGATGTCGCCCCAGAAGCGGGGCATGGCGCCGTGGGCGTCGGGGCGGTCGCGGCCCAGAAGAGTCGAGACGACGTAGGCGGTGGGGAACGGGCCCCCGTTGCGGGTGGCCAGCGTGCGCAGGTCTGGCACCGGGCGCGGCCAGTCGCGAGCCGTCGGGCCGGTGCCGCTGCCGTCGGCGCCGTGGCACCCGGCGCAGAAGGCGGCATAGTCCTGCCGCGCCGTCCGCTCCTCCTGCCCGCAGGCCGCGAGCAGCGCCGCCGTTGCCGCCAGGGCCGTCCATGCCGCCATTCTTCGCATCTACTCCGCCTCCTCAACGTCTTGGCCGCGCCGGTGCGCCCGGCTCTCGCCAGAGGGTAACGCGGGCGCTAGGATTTCGCCATGCTGCGCCTTCTTTGCCTCGTGATCGCGCTTGCCGGATGCGGTCGGCCGCTGACGGACGTGGAGCGCGCCTTCGCGGACACTCTGCACGGCCCCGCGCTGAACGCCGACGCGGTACGGGTGGCGCGGGTGCCCCTGATCGACCGCTTCAAGATGGAGCGCCCGCCGCGTCCGCAGGTCGCCTGCCGCGAGCGCATCCATCCGCCCGAGACGGGACCGGTGGTGCGCGCCTCGGTCGCGGGGATCGTGCTGTTCGAGACGCTCTTCGCCTCGCACCCGGCGTGGCGGGAGGACTACCTGGCGGGCTACCCCGACACGCTGCCGCTGCGCGAGGCGATGTTCCTGGGCCACGAGCTGACCCATGTCTGGCAGTGGCAGAACCGGCGTCTGACGGGGTATCACCCGCTGCGCGCGGCGGCCGAGCATAAGCCGGGGGACGATCCCTACCTCTTCGCGGTGGCGCTGGACCGGCCGTTCTTCGACCACGGCTACGAGCAGCAGGCGGCGCTGGTCGAGGAATACGTCTGCTGCCGCGCGCTGGACCCCAAGGGCGCACGGACCGCGCGGCTGCGCGAATTGCTGCGCCCGGTCTTTCCCGCGCTCGCCCGCGACAGCCGGGTGCCGCGTGACGCGGTGCGGCTGCCGCCGGACGCGCCGAAGACGGCGGGGATCTGCGGCTAGATCGGCTCCTGCAGTTCTTGCAGATAGGCGATGAGGTCCGCGATCCCCTGCCCCATCACGATGGGCTGCCCGCTGGTGTCCTGGAGGATGACCGACCCGCCCTGGTCGAAGACGTCGCCGTAGAAGGGCATCGGCCCGCCATGGGCCATCACGGGGTCGCGGCCGTCGATCTGGCGGGCGACGCGGAAGACCGGGAAGGCGCCGTCGTTGCGCGCCGCCAGAGTGGTGAGGTCGGCGGGCGGGATCGTCAGCAGGTCGCGGATGGGCCCGTCGCCCTGCGCCTCGGCCCCGTGGCACGAGACGCAGTAGGTGGCGAAGAGCGCCGCGCCCTCGGCCGGGTCCTGCGCCGTGGCCGGACCGGCGGCGAGCGCGGCGAGCAGAGCGGTACGGTAGAGCATGGGGGCCTCCTGATCGGGGGATGTCGATCCCGCCACTGTCGTGCGGGCCGCCGGGCCCCGCCTTGATCCGCGTCAACGCGCCGCCGCGCGCTTTCCGTTGGGGAAGGCTGCACTATCTGGCGCAGTCATGCGGATGTTGATCTTTCTTCTCGCGCTTGTCGCCGCCGCGCCCCTGCGGGCGCAGGACGTCGAGGTGGAACTGGTGCTGCTGGCGGATTCCTCGGGCTCGATCGACGCCGAGGAGATCCGGTTCCAGCGGCAGGGCTATGCCGACGCCATCACCGACCCGCGCGTGGTCGAGACGATCACCAGCACCGCCTATGGCCGCATCGCGCTGACCTATGTCGAATGGGCGCGCGAGGGACAGGAGGACGTGGTGGTGCCCTGGACGATCATCGCCGGCCCCGAAGACGCGGCGCGCTTCGCCGAGGCGCTGATCGTACCACCGCGCCGGGCGTTCGGGCGCAACTCGATCGGTTCGGCGCTGCTGACCGGCAAGCGGCTGATCGAGGAAAACCACATCGAGGGCTGGCGCAAGGTCATCGACATCTCGGGCGACAGCGCCAACAACTGGAACGGCCCCTCGATCGAGGAGGCGCGGGCCGAGGTTCTGGCGG
The DNA here is from genome assembly GCF_900115595.1 of Tranquillimonas alkanivorans. Taxonomy (GTDB): domain Bacteria; phylum Pseudomonadota; class Alphaproteobacteria; order Rhodobacterales; family Rhodobacteraceae; genus Tranquillimonas; species Tranquillimonas alkanivorans. The sequence goes on along the minus strand of NZ_FOXA01000003.1, from coordinate 127,726 downwards.
CCGGCATCGTGATCAACGGCCTGCCGATCCTGTGCCGCGACTGCCTCGTCCCGTGGTCGGACGACGGTCTTGAGCGGGAATACGAGGAGCGGATCATCGGCGGCCCCGGGTCGTTCGTCGTGGCCGCCACCGGGCCGGAGGACTTCGCCGATGCCGTCCGCCGCAAGCTGATCCTCGAAATCGGCGGGCGGATGCCCGGGACGGACGTGGCGCGGCGCTAGGGCGTGGACGCACGGCGCCGGGGCCCGGCCGTCAGGAAACCCGCCCCTCGGTCAGGTGCACCGTCCGGTCCATGCGCGCGGCCAGCTCGAGGTTGTGCGTGGCGATGACGGCGGCCAGGCCGGTCTCCCGCACCAGTTTCATCAGCGCCGCGAACACCGTGTCAGACGTCGTGGGATCGAGGTTGCCCGTCGGCTCGTCCGCCAGCAACAGACGCGGGGCATTGGCCAGCGCCCGGCAGAAGGCGACGCGCTGCTGCTCGCCGCCCGAGAGCGCCGAGGGGCGGTGCTCGGCCCGGTGGTCGACGCCGACGCTGGCCAGAAGCTCGGTCGCACGCGCGCGGGCGGCACGGTCGGGGGTTCCATTGGCCAGTTGTGGCAGGGTGACGTTCTCGAGCGCCGTGAACTCGGGCAGGAGATGGTGGAACTGGTAGACAAAGCCGATCTCGGCCCGCCGCGCGCGGGTGCGGCGGCGGTCGCCGAGATCCGTCATGTCGCGCCCGCCGAGCCGGACCCGGCCCGTGTCGGCGGTGTCGAGCAGGCCCGCGATGTGCAGAAGCGTGGACTTGCCCGCGCCCGAGGGCGCGACGAGCGCCACGACCTCGCCCGGCTCGACGGTCAGCGAGGCGCCGCGCAGCACCTGCACCTCGTTTGGGCGGCCGCGGTTGTAGACCTTCTCGATCGCGTCGAGGTGGAGGGCGTAATCGGTCACTTGGGACGGCTCCGGGTGGCGGGTGGGAGGTGCCGACCGCCGCTGCGCGCCGACGAGAGGGCGGCGCCCGGCCGCGGGAGGGCGCGGAAGCGTCCGTCCGGCGGGGCGGCCGGGCGCGGCCCGGACCGTTGGCCGGGGCGGGCGTTTGGCGCGGGGCAGCAAGGTTGGCTGGCGCTTCGCGTGTGGCGCGGGGTCGACGGGGGGCTGTCTGCCCCCCGGCGCCCTGCGGGCGCTCCCCCCGAGGATATTTCTGGACCGAAGATGCGGGCGGGGTGGTGCGTTCGGTCACTCATAGCGCAGGGCCTCGACCGGGTTCATGCGGGCGGCGCGGCGGGCGGGGAAGAGGGTGACGACGAAGCTGAGGCCCAGCGAGAGGACGATGGCGGCGAGAACGTCTGCCACCTCGAGCTTGGCGGGCAGCGCGTAGATGCCGCGGATCGACGGATCCCAGACGCCGCCGCCCATGACATAGTTCACCGCCGAGAATATCGGATCGATGTAGACAGCGAAGAGGCAGCCGAGGATCACGCCGCCGAGCGTGCCCAGAATGCCGGTCATCGCGCCGCAGATGAAGAAGACGCGTAGCACGGAGCCCTCGGTCAGGCCGATGGTGCGCAGGATGCCGATGTCGCGGCCCTTGTTCTTCACCAGCATGATCAGGCCCGAGACGATGTTCATCGCGGCGATCAGCACCAGGATCGACAGGATCACGAACATCACGTTGTCCTCGACGTCGAGCGCGCGCAGGAAGGCGCCCGAGCTGTCGCGCCACGTCCAGAAGAGGGTGCCGTCGCCGGCCGCGGCGCTGATCGGGCCGATGTAGCGGTCGATCTGCTCGGGATCCTCGACGAAGACCTCGATCTCGTCGGCGGCGCCTTCGCTGTTGAAATAGGTCTGCGCCTCGGAGAACGGCATGTAGACGCGGGTCTGGTCGATGTCGTAGCGCCCGGCGGTGAAGATGTAGGTGATCTCGTAGGTCGACACGCGCGGCGAGGTGCCGAAGGCGGTCTTCACCCCGTCGGGCGAGATCAGGCGGATGCGGTCGCCGACGCCCACGCCGAGATCGCGCGCCACGCCCGAACCCACCGCCACGCCTTCGGGGAAGCGGGCGATGTCGCCGCGCGCCTCCTCGGGCTGGGCGACGCGGGGGATGGTCTGCAGGTCCTCGGGCGCGATGCCGTAGACGGCGACGCCGGTATTGGCCCCTTGCGCGTTGGCCATGACCTGCCCGCGCACCAGCGGGGCGGCGCGGGTGACGCCGGGGACGGCGCGGATACGCTCGGCCATCTCGGCATAGTTGGGGATGTCGCGGGTGGTCTGGCCGGTCTCGCTGACGCGGGTCTGGCTGTAGACGGTGACGTGGGCGTTGGAGCCGAGGATGGTGTCCACGAACTCCTCGCGGAAGCCCGAGCGCACGGCGAGCGTGGCGATCAGGGCGAATACGGCGAGGGTGATGCCGATCAGGCTGATCCAGGTCATTACGCTGACCCCGCCCTCGGCGCGCCGGGCGCGGAGATAGCGCCAGGCGATCATCCATTCGAAACGGGAAAACGGGGCGGTCGTGCCGGCCAAGGGTACGCTCCTGTGAGTGGCGCGGGGAGTTAGCGGGGGTCGGGGCGCGGGGTCAAGCGAACTGCCGCCCGAAGATCACCCGGCGCAGGCCGTAGAGAAGCCCGGCGACCAGCCCCCAGCCCGCCGCGAAGCCGAGCCCGGCGCAGACCACGCCGGCGGGCGTGACGGGAACGGCCGGCGAGAAGTCGTCGGCGGTGCGCTGAACGAGCGTGGTGTCGCGGAAACGCCAGGGCTGGGCGAGGCGTTCGAGCGGGCCGGCCTGGGCGAGGCGGTCGTAGTCCTGCGACAGGCGTTCGTAGCGGCGGATCGAGGTGGCCATCGTCTCGCGCAGCTCGTCGGTGACGGCGTTGCCGCGGACCTGGCTCAGCGCCTCTTCGCGGGTCAGACCGGCGGCGGTGGCGGTGGTGTCGAAGGCGACGACCACGCCGCGCAGCTCATCCAGTGCGCCGGAGAGGCGCTGGAGGTATTGCTGCGAGAACTCGGGGAACTGCGACAGGCCGAGCGCGCCCGCCAGTCCGCCCGCCAGTGCCAGTGTCCGGATCATCCGTGCCTCTCTGCCCTGCGGTCTGCCGCCGCCTGCCCGCACGATACCAACCGCGCGCGGCGCTGGCCAGTTGGCCGGTGCGACAAGGTGCGCCCCAGCGGAAACCCGATGGCGCGCCAGGTGTTCGTCTGCCCGAAGGGAGACACGACATGGCGAATGCAAAACGGACGGACCCGAAGCTCTGGGAGAAGGTGAAGAAGGAGATTACCGAGAGCGACAAGGGCGGCGACCCCGGCCAGTGGTCGGCGCGCAAGGCCCAGATGGCGGTGCAGGAATACAAGAAACGCGGCGGCGGCTACGACGACAGCGGCGGCGCGAAGCAGAAGAACACCGACCTGCACAAGTGGACCGAGGAGGAGTGGGGCACCAAGTCCGGCGGCCAGAGCGGCGAGACCGGCGAGCGATATCTGCCCAAGAAGGTGCGGATGCTGCTGACCGAGGAGGAATATGCCCGCTCGACCCAGAAGAAGAAGGCCGCGGACAAACAGTTCGTGAACCAGCCGAAGGACGTTCAGGAGAAGGTCGCGCAGATCAAGAAGAACGGTCCAACCAAGAAGATGCTGGACGAGCGGGCCGCCGATCTTGGCATCGAGGGGCGGTCGAAGATGTCGAAGGACAAGCTGCTGCGCGAGATCGACAAGGCCACCGACAGGAACGGGCGCGGCAAGGGATCGCGCGCCGCGCTCGAGGAGATGTCGAAGCAGGAGCTTTACGACATGGCCCAAGACAAGGACGTCGAGGGCCGGTCGCAAATGAGCAAGTCGGACCTGGTGCAGGCGCTGGCTTCGTGAGCCAGCGCCAGGGGCGTTACTTGCCGTAGATTTCCGCCACGCGGGCGACGGCAACCTCTGGCGAAAGCTCTTCGCTCTCGCCGGTCTTGCGGCTGGTCAGTTCCACCACGCCGTTCTTCAGCCCGCGCGGACCGACGGTGATCCGCCACGGCAGACCGATCAGGTCCATCGTGGCGAACTTGGCCCCTGCCCGCTCCTCGCGGTCGTCGTAAAGCGGCTCGAGCCCCTTGGCGGTCAGCGCGTCGTAGAGCTGTTCGCAGGCGCGGTCGGCCTCGGCGTCGCCCTGCTTGAGGTTGACGATGCCGCAGTGGAACGGCGTCACGCCCTCGGGCCAGATGATGCCGTTGTCGTCGTGGCTGGCCTCGATGATCGCGCCCAGAAGGCGCGAGACGCCGATACCGTGCGAGCCCATGTGGACGGGCACGTGCTGGCCCTCGCGGTTGACGACGGTCGCGCCCATCGGCTCGGAATACTTGGTGCCGAAATAGAAGATCTGGCCGACCTCGATCCCGCGCGAGGTGCGGCGGCGCTCTTCGGGCACCTGGTTGAAGATCGCCTCGTCATGCGTCTCGTCGGTGCGGGCGTAGGGGGTCGTCCACTCCTTCACGATCTCGGCGCATTCGTCCCGGTTGTCGTAATCGACCTTGCGGTCACCGAACTTCAGGTCAGTGATGGCGGCATCGTAGAACACCTCGCTCTCGCCGGTATCGGCGAGGACCAGGAACTCGTGCGTGTCGTCGCCGCCGATGGGGCCGCTGTCGGCGCGCATCGGGATCGCCTGCAGGCCCATGCGCTCGTAAGTGCGCAGGTAGCTGACCATGTGGCGGTTGTAGGCGTGGATGGCGCTTTCGTAATCCACGTCGAAATTGTAGCCGTCCTTCATCAGGAACTCGCGCCCGCGCATGACGCCGAAGCGGGGGCGGATTTCGTCCCGGAACTTCCACTGGATGTGGTAGAGCGTCATCGGCAGGTCGCGGTAGCTGCTGACGTGGCTGCGGAAGATGTCGGTGATCATCTCTTCGTTCGTGGGACCGTAGAGCAGATCACGCTCGTGCCGGTCGCGGATGCGCAGCATTTCGGGGCCATAGGCGTCGTAGCGGCCGGATTCGCGCCACAGGTCGGCCGATTGCAGCGTGGGCATCAGCATCGGGATATGGCCCGCGCGCTGCTGTTCCTCGTGCACGATGCGCTCGACGTTGCGGAGCACCTTGTAGCCGAGCGGCAGCCAGGAATAGATGCCCGCCGACGCCTGCTTGATCATCCCCGCGCGCAGCATCAGGCGGTGGCTGACGATCTGGGCCTCGGACGGAGTCTCTTTGAGGACGGGCAGGAAGTAGCGGGTCAGGCGCATCTGGGCGAAAACCTCTTTCCGGGTCGTATCCGGCCCCGTCTAAGGCATCCCCCCTGCCCGCACAAGCGGCGCACCCTTGCGCGGCGGGGGCCGATGGGCGAAACCGGAAGCTGAACAAGAGGCTCGCGACGCATGGCGCTTCCCGTAAGGGATCAGGTGAAATACTGGGGGATCGCTGCGGCGGTCTTCCTGTTCCTGCTGTGGTGGCTGGGCGACGTCATCATGCCGTTCCTGCTGGGCGGGGCGATCGCGTACATCCTCGACCCGATCGCCGACCGGCTGGAGCGGCTGGGCCTGTCGCGGGCGCTGGCGACGACTGTGATCACGTTCTTCGCCTTGCTGATCTTCGTGTTGCTCGCGCTGCTGGTGGTGCCGACGCTGGTCAACCAGGCGGCGGCGCTGATCGAGATGCTGCCGCACTTGGTGCAGAACCTGCAGGCCTTCCTGACCGAGCGGTTCCCCGACCTCGTCGAGCCCGACTCGACGATCCGCCAGTCGCTGTTGCGGCTGGGCGAGACGGTGCAGGCGCGCGGCGGTGAGTTCCTGAACACGCTGCTGGCCTCGGTTTCGGGGATCTTCAACGTCCTCTTGCTGTTCGTGATCGTGCCGGTGGTGGCGTTCTACCTTCTGCTCGACTGGGATCACATGGTGGCGCGGGTCGACGCGATGCTGCCGCGCGACCACGCGCCGACCATCCGCCGGCTCGCGCGCGAAATCGACAACACGCTCGCCTCGTTCATCCGGGGACAGGGACTCGTCTGCCTGATCCTGGGGCTCTACTACGCCTTCGCGCTGATGGCGGTAGGGTTGCAGTTCGGACTGGTGATCGGGGCGATCGCAGGGTTCCTGACGTTCATCCCGTATGTCGGCGCGCTGGTGGGCGGGGTGATGTCCATCGGGCTGGCGCTGTTCCAGTTCTGGGGCGACTGGCTGTGGATCGTCGCGGTCTGGGCGATCTTCCAGTCCGGCCAGTTCGTCGAGGGCAACATCCTGACGCCGAAGCTGGTGGGCGGGTCAGTGGGCCTTCACCCGGTCTGGCTGCTCTTCGCGCTGGCCGCCTTCGGAGCGCTGTTCGGCTTCGTCGGTCTGCTGGTCGCGGTTCCGGTAGCCGCGGCGCTGGGCGTGCTGGCCCGTTTCGCCGCCGAACGCTATCGCGACAGCCGGCTCTATCGCGGGCTCGACACCGACGAGGAGGGCTGAGATGAGCCGTCAGCTGACCTTCCGCCTGCCCGTCCGCGAAGCGCTGGGCCGCGATGACTTCTTCGTGTCGCCCGCCAATGCCTGGGCAGTGGCGATGATCGAGGACTGGCGCGGCTGGCCCGCCGGCAAGTTGGCCCTCACCGGGCCGCGCGGGGCGGGCAAGACGCACCTCGTCCACGTCTGGGCGGCCGAGAGCGGCGGGCGGATCGTGTCGGCGGCGGAGCTGAGCGAGGACCTGGTGCCCGCGCTGGCCGAGGGCGACCTGGCGGTCGAGGACGTGCCGGCGATCGCCGGCGACAAGGTGCGCGAGCGGGCACTGTTCCACCTGCACAACCTGGTGCTGGCCAACGGGCACACGCTGCTTCTGACGGGGGCCGAGGCGCCGGGCCGCTGGCCGCTGGCGTTGGCGGACCTGACCAGCCGCATGCAGGGCACCCCCGCCGTCCGGATCGAGCCGCCCGACGACGCGTTGCTGGCTGCGATCCTGTTCAAGCGGCTCGCCGACCGGCAGCTGACGGTCGAGGCCGAGCTGATCCACTATCTCGTGCCGCGCATCGACCGCGACTTCGACACCGCGCGGCGGGTGGTCGAACGGCTGGACGCGCGGGCGCTGTCAGAAAAGCGTGAAGTTCGTGTGCCACTGGCACGCGAGGTTCTGGCCGAGATCACTCCGGAGGAGACATGACCGAGCATGACGCCGCTCTGAAGCCCGCCGAGGTCCGGCCCGTCCCGTCGGACTTCCTGCACGCTCCCCTGCCCGCGCCCGAAGAGCGCGACGTCGAGGGCCCGGCGCGCTTCATCAATCGCGAGCTCAGCTGGCTGGCCTTCAACTGGCGCGTGCTGGAAGAGGCCGAGAACCCGAAGGTGCCGCTGCTCGAGCGGCTGCGCTTCCTGTCGATCTCGGCCACCAACCTCGACGAGTTTTACACCGTGCGCGTGGCGGGCCTGCGCGAGCTGGCGCAGGCGGGCAACACCACGCCCGCCGCCGACGGGCTGACCCCGGCCGAGCAGCTCAAGCTGATCAACCGCGACGCGCGCGAGCTGATGGGCCGCCAGCAGCACGTGTTCGAGACGCTGATCGCGCTGATGCGCGACGAGGGCATTCACGTGCTAGGCCGCGACGACCTGAGCGCCGAGGACCGCGCGTATCTGGAAGACGTCTTCCTGGCGCAGGTCTTCCCGATCCTGACGCCGATGGCCATCGACCCGGCGCACCCGTTCCCGTTCATCCCCAACACCGGCTTCTCCCTGGCGCTTCAGCTCGAACGGCGGACGGACAAGCGCAAGCTGCGCGCGCTGCTGCCTATCCCGCAGCAGACCGACCGCTTCGTGCGCTTGCCCGCCCCCGAGGGGCAGATGCGGTACCTTCCGCTCGAGGACCTGCTGCTGATGCATCTCGACCGGCTGTTTCCGGGCTACGCCGAACTGGGCAACTGCGCCTTCCGCGTCCTGCGCGACAGCGACATCGAGGTTGAGGAAGAGGCCGAGGACCTGGTGCGCGAGTTCGAGGTCGCGCTGAAGCGGCGGCGGCGGGGCGAGGTCGTGCGGCTCAAGATCACCTCGGGCGCGCCTGCCGGCCTGCGCAAGCTGATCATGGACGAGCTGCACGCAAACGAGGATGAGGTCGTCGAGATCGACGGGCTGCTGGGCATCGCCGACCTGAAGGAACTGGTGCTCGACACCCGGCCCGACCTGCTGTGGCCGTCCTTCACCCCCCGCGTGCCCGAGCGGGTGCAGGACCATGACGGCGACATGTTCGGCGCGATCAAGCAGAAGGACATGCTGCTGCACCACCCGTACGAGACGTTCGACATGGTGGTGCGCTTCCTCAACCAGGCCGCCGCCGACCCGAACGTGCTGGCGATCAAGCAGACGCTCTATCGCACATCGAAGCAGTCGCCCATCGTCGACGCCCTGTGCGAGGCGGCGGAGGCCGGCAAGTCGGTCACCGCGCTGGTCGAGTTGAAGGCCCGGTTCGACGAGGCCGCCAACATCCGCCAGTCGCGCAAGCTGGAGCGGGCGGGGGCGCATGTCGTCTATGGCTTCATGAGCTACAAGACCCACGCCAAGGTCAGCTCGGTCGTCCGCCGCGAGGGCCGCGAGCTGGTGACCTATACCCATTTTGGGACCGGCAATTATCACCCGATCACCGCGCGCATCTACACCGACCTCAGCCTGTTCACCTGCGATGCCGCGCTGGGGCGCGACGCGACGCGGGTGTTCAACTATCTCTCGGGCTACGCGCAGCCCGAACGGCTGGAGAACATGGCGATATCACCGCTGAACCTGAAGTCGCATCTTCTGGACCTGATCGCGGCCGAGGCGGCGAACGCGGACGCGGGCAAGCCGGCGGCGATCTGGGCCAAAATGAACGCGCTGACCGAGTCCGACGTGATCGACGCGCTTTACGATGCCTCGCGCCGCGGGGTGAAGATCAGCCTGGTGGTGCGCGGCATCTGCTGCCTGCGCCCCGGCGTGACCGGCCTGAGCGAGAACATCCGCGTGAAGTCCATCGTCGGCCGGTTCCTGGAACATTCGCGCATCGTCTGCTTCGGCAATGGCGCGGACCTGCCCTCGACCCAGGCGCGGGTGTTCGTGTCGTCGGCGGACTGGATGGGGCGAAACCTGAACCGCCGGGTGGAAACGCTGGTCGAGTGCAACAACCCCACCGTGAAGGCGCAGATCGTCAGCCAGGTGATGGCCGCCAACATGGCGGACACGGCGCAAAGCTGGGTGCTGAACCCCGACGGCACCTTCACGCGTTACCCGCCCGACGAGACCGGCTATGCCTTCAACTGCCACCGCTTCTTCATGGAGAACCCCTCGCTTTCGGGCCGGGGCACGGCGGGGGCCGGTGACGTCCCGCAACTGGCGCACGCCAGAGATTGACCTGAGGGCACGGGCGGCTAAGGTCCGCCCCGCAGCTTCGAGGGGGACCGCATGGACGACGCGACGCCTGCCAAGGAGGACTGGGGCATCTTCGGACGCCCGCTGTTCGACGACCCGTCCGCCCGCGCGCTCAGCCGCGTCGGCGTCGTGGACGTGGGGTCGAACTCGGTCCGTCTCGTCGTCTTCGACGGCGCGGCCCGCTCACCCGCCTATTTCTTCAACGAAAAGGTCATGGCCGGGCTCGGCGGCGGGTTCAACGAAACCGGCCGCCTGCACCCCGAGGGGCGCGTGCGCGCCATGGCGGCGCTCAAGCGCTTTGCCCGGCTGGCCGAGGGGATGGGAGCCACGCCCCTGACCGTCGTGGCCACCGCCGCCGTGCGCGAGGCCGAGGACGGCCCAGCCTTCGTCGAGGAGGTCGAGCGCCAGACAGGCCTGAAGCTTTGGGTCATCGATGGGCGCGAGGAGGCCCGGCTGTCGGCGCAGGGCGTGCTTCTGGGCTGGCCGGGTGCGCGGGGACTGGTCTGCGACATCGGCGGTTCGTCCATGGAGCTTGCGCAGATCGGCGACGGCGCCGTGGGTCCCCGCCAGACCTCGCCACTCGGCCCCCTGCGGCTCCAGGGCGTGCCGGGCGGCAAGAAGGGGCTGAAGGCCGAGATCGCCCGCGTCATGGACGGGCTGGTCGAGGAGATGGGGACCGACCACAAACGCCTGTTCCTGGTCGGCGGGTCGTGGCGGGCCATCGCCCGGCTGGACATGGAGCGGCGTGGCTATCCGCTGCACGTCCTGCACGAATACCGCATGTCGCCCTCGGCGGTGATGGACACGGTCAAATGGATCGGCGAGCACGAGGTGTCGGAGCTGCGGTCCAAGACCGGGATCGGCGAGGCGCGGATGTCACTGGTGCCGCTGGCCAGCCAGGTGCTCAAGGCGCTGGTGCGCAAATTCAAGCCCAAGGAGATCGCGGTGTCGAGCTACGGCATCCGCGAGGGGCTGCTTTACGAACAGATGCCCCAGCACCTGCGCGACCGCGACCCGCTGATCGAATCCTGTCGCTTCGCCGAGAAGAAGGACGCGCGCCTGCCCGGCTTCGGCCGCGCGCTTTACGACTTCGTGTTCCCGCTGTTCAAGGGCGAGCCGTTCAAGTGGCAGCGCATGGTCCGCGCCGCCTGCCTGCTGCACGACGTGAGCTGGCGCGCGCACCCTGATTACCGGCACGAGGCCTGCTTCGACAACGCCACGCGCGCCAACCTGGGCGGGCTGACCCACAAGGAACGGGTGTTCCTGGGCCTGTCACTGCTACACCGCTACAAGAACAGCCGATCGGGTACGCGGCTGGGCGACGTGATCTCGATCCTGGCCCCCGAGGACCTGAAACGCGCCGAGGTGCTGGGCCGCGCCATGCGGTTCGGCGCGATGTTCTCGGCCTCGACCCCCGGATCGCTGGGCGAGTTGCGGTGGTATCCCAAGCTGAAGAAGCTGGAACTGTTGCTGACGCCGGAAGCGAGCGACCTGTTCGGCGAGGTGGCGCAGTCCCGTTTCAAGGCGCTGGGCTCGGTGCTGGAGGCCGAGACGGTCGTGAAATCAAAGCGCGCACGCGGCTGATCCGGCGTGGCCGGGGGGCTGTCTGCCCCCCGCGCCTGGCGGCGCTCCCCCCGAGGATATTTCTGGACCGAAGATGGAGCGGGCGCTTCGGCGGCCTTAGAGTTCGATCTCGCTTTCGGGGTCGCGGGGAAACGGCGGCTCGTCGGGGGCGAGCGGGGTCTTGCGGCGGATGATGATGTCGCCGTTGGGCAGCACCTCGGGCGCGTGGTAGTTCGTCAGATCGTCCACGCTGAGACCTTCGAGGTCCCAGCCCTCGAGCGCCTCGGCCATCTCGCGCATGTGCGGCTCGACCTCGTCGAGCAGGCCGCGCAGAAGCGTGCGCGCGCCTTCCGACAGCAGGTCGACGCCCTCTTCCATGTCTTGCCGCGGGGCCTCCTGCGCGGCGAGCGGCAGGGGGGCGGCGAGGGCGAGGGTGATGAGCAGGGTTCGGATCATACCCCGGATATAGTGCACGGGCCGCACCGTTGAAGGCTCAGATGTCGATGTCGAGGGTGACGGGAAAGTGGTCGGAGGCGGTCAGCAGCGCCTCGCGCAGCTCGGGCGTGTCCCGGCATCCGGGGTCGTCGAGCGGGTGCCAGATGCGCCACCTGCCCTGCCGCGCGGCGAGATCCGGCGATACCATCACGTAGTCGAGCAGCGCGGTGAGGCAGCGATCCTCCTCGGGCAGGAAGAACCGCGCGGTGGTGGGGGCGCGGTCAGGCCGCGCGATGGCCGCGCGGGCGTGCGGGTCGTGGAGCGGCGCCCCCCCGTCGCCGTCGAGCACGATTTCCAGACCCGAGCGGCCCAGGTCGCGTTCGTGCGCGTCGAGGCCCGGACCGTCGTTGAGGTCGCCCAGCAGGATCAACGGGTCACCGGCGGCGAGATGCTCGTCGGCGCGACCGCGCAGCCAAAGGCACTGCGCCACGTGCTTGCGGCGGGCCGCGCGCGCGCGGCGGCGGATCTCGGCCTCGCTACGCGCGCCCGACGGCGCCTTGGACTTGGCGTGCACGCCGATCATGCGCAGGCGCGTTCCCTGCGCCGTGGTCACCGCAAGCTCCAGCGGCGGTTTCGACCAGGTCACCCGCTCGCTTCCCGCGCCGTTGCCGAGGTCGACCTTGAAGCGGGAGTCGAAGCGCGGGAACGCCCCTGCGCGCTGCACCGGGTCGCCCCTCGGGTCATGCTCGGCCATCAGCTTGTCGGGGTCTTGAAGCAGGATGATCTCTTGCTTGGTGTCGTTGGCGAAGCCGATCACGGCGCGGCGCGTGCGCAGGTCGAAGTACCGTGCGAAGCTTTCCAGCGCCCGCACGCCCGAGCGGTGGGGGCTGGTGTCCGGTGCCTCGATCACCATGACCGCGTCGGCGTCCATGGCCGTGAGCACGATGGCGATGGCGGCAAGCTGGTCGGCGCGGTTCACGCCTTCGCGCCACGAAGGCTCGGCATCGTCCAGCACGCGCCCGTCGTCCGCGAAGAGGGCCGAGAACCACTCGACGTTCCAGGTCGCGATGCGCACCGGCCGGCCCTCAGGCCCGTCCCGCGCTGATTTCTTCCCAGGCGCGGTTCACGTCGATCAGGCGGCTTTCGGCCAGGCGCACGGCTTCCTCGGGCACGCCACGCGCGAGCATCCGGTCGGGGTGGCTTTCGCGGACGATCCGGCGCCAGGCGGCGCGCGCCTCGTCGAGCGGGGCGCCGGGCTCGACGCCCAGCACCTCCCACGGGTCGGGGTCGGCGTCGGGGACGAAGCGGGCACGGATGGCGCGGAAGGCGCGGTCGCGCATGCCCAGCCGGCGGGCGACGGTCTGCAGGAATTCCTCTTCCGCGGGGTGGAAGTCGCCATCGGCCATGGCGATGTGGAAAAGCCCCTCCATCAGGTCGCCCAGAACCGGATCGTCGGGGCCGAACATGGCGCCGACGCGGCGGGCGTATTCGTCGAAGCCCGCCACGTCCTGCCGGGCGAGGTTGTAGACACGGGCCGCGTTCTGTTCCTGCCCCGGCGGGATCAGGAAGACCTCGCGGAAGGCCATGACCTCGTCCCGGGTCACCAGCCCGTCGGCCTTGGCCATCTTGGCGCCCAGCGCGATGACGGCGATGGTGAAGGCGACCGAGCGCTGCGGCGGCGCGCGCAGGCGGTCGAAGACAGCGGCCAGCCCCTCACCCGAGGCGAGGGCCGAGAGCGCGTCGGCGATGAGGGTCCAGATCGACATGGGCGCAGACTAATGCCCCGGCGCGGCGGTGTCAGGCCCGCCTAAAGCCGCAATTGCATCAAATGGAGGTCGAGCCAATGGTCGTTCTTGAAGCCGACTTTGGGCAGCACCGCGACCTCCTCGAACCCCAGCCGGGCGTGGAAGGCGCGCCCGACGGGATTGCCCGAGCTCACGCCGGCGAACAGGCTGTGCGCACCGCCCGCGCGGGCGTGGGCGATCAACTCGTCCATCAACGCGCGACCCGTTCCCCTGCCCTGCGCGGCCGGTGACAGGAGCACGGTGTGCTCCATGGTTCGCGCATAGCCCACACCGGATCGGAACTGGCCGTAGGTGGCGAAGCCGTCGATCCGACCGTCACTGTCGGCGACGAAGGTGCCGTGGCCGTCGCGTGCCCGGCCCGAGATCAGCGCCGCGACGTCCTCCGGCGTCTTCTCGATAGGGTTGAAGGTGACCAGCGTGTCGCGGATGAACCCGTTCCAGATGGCGCAGATGCCGGGCGCGTCGTCCGGCCGGGCGGGCCGGATCAAGACAGGCTCCGCCGCCCGTGCGGTGTCTCGATCGAGGCGGTGAGGCGCAGCGTCGGCCCCTGCCGCAGCAGCACGTCGGGCAGCGTCATCAGCGCGGGCCAGGCGGTGGCGAGTTCGGCGGCCTCGGGATGTTCGATCACCAGCGCCTTCAGCCGGCAGCCGGAGTCGGGCAGTCGCCGGGCCGGGTGATCCGCGCAGTGCCATTGCAGGAGCGCGGGCGAGGCGCCGTCGAACGGCAGCAACCCGTCGCACGGCACCGCCATGCGCCAGCGCAGGTCGCCGCGGGCGAGGTCGAGCGGATCGCCCGATCCGGGCGGCGCGGCGGCCAGGTCGTCGTCGAGCGCGTCCGAACGCAGGATCCAGTTGGTCATCCGCGGCGGCCCCGCGAACCCGTCGAGCCCGAACCAGCGGCGGCGCTTCGGCGGTGCGGCGGCCGGGTCCACGGCGATCACCTCCAGGTAAAGATCGGGGCCGAGCGACAGCAGGCGGTTGTGCGTGCCCATGTCGGGATGCCGCCCGCCGGGCGCGAGCGCAACGCCAAGCGCCGTTTCGACATGCGCGACACCGCCGTCGAGGGTCTCGGCCGAGACCGCGAGATGATCGAGGGCAATCGCCACGACTTTACCTCCTGCACATCTGCGCGAGCCTATGCGCTGATTCGGCATCCGGGAAGGCCTGAATCTTCCAGCGCCACCGCAGCTCTCGGGCCGGGCCGCGGGAAACTTACGCGGCGCGATGCGTTGTGGGGGAAAGTTGAACCGTAAATTGCGAGGACGATCATGCTGACCCGCATCACGACGACCAGCGCCCTGGCGCTTCTTCTGGCCGCGCCCGCCGGCTTGGCGCAGGACGACCTGACGCCCGACCTGTCGATGTACGACGTAGACGAGGACGGCTTTCTCGACGCCGACGAGTACGGCGTGGGCTTCGACGAAAGCGGCACGTTCGACGACTGGGACATGGACGACGACGCCCGGCTGAGCATCACCGAGTTGTCGGACGCCACCTACGGGATGATGGACCTGGACAACGACGGCACGCTTACCATCAGCGAATGGGACACCTGGGTGGACACCCGCGTGGGCGAAGAGACGGTCGACCTGTCGCCCGCCGTCTGGGACCCGGACGGCAACGACATCATCTCGCGCGAGGAATTCTCGGCCGCGATGGGTGGCAACTATAACATGTTCAGTGGGTACGACATCGACTCGGACGGCTACTACGACGAGAACGAGATCGGTGATCTGACCTACGACTACGCCGACTGGAACAACGACGACCTGATCGACGACGACGAATTCCTGCTGGACGATTTCGGTATCTGAGGCCGGATCGTTTGTCTTCTTGGAATGGCCCGCCCTCGTGGCGGGCCTTTCTCGTGAGTGGATCGCGGTCGCGCCGGCCGGACGGGCGAAACGCGACCGCGTCCGCCTGGAAGGACAGTCACGCGGCCGCTCGTAGCGCCCTGCCCTACGCCGCCGTCCGCGTCTCCCGGATCAGGCGCAGGATGTCGCGGGCGGCCTCGGGGATGTTCGTGCCCGGTCCGAAGATGGCCTTCACGCCGGCCTTCTTCAGGAAATCGTAATCCTGCTGCGGGATAACGCCGCCGCAGATCACCAGGATGTCGCCGGCGCCCTGCGCCTTCAGCGCCGCGACCAGCTTCGGCGCGAGCGTTCGGTGGCCTGCCGCCTGGGACGAGATGCCGACGATGTGCACGTCGTTGTCCACCGCGTCCTGCGCCGCCTCCTCGGGCGTCTGGAACAGCGGGCCGACGTCCACGTCGAAGCCGATATCGGCGAAGGCGGTGGCGATGACCTTGGCGCCGCGGTCGTGGCCGTCCTGCCCCATCTTCACCACCAGCATCCGGGGGCGCCGGCCCTCTTCCTCGGCGAAGGCCTCCACGTCCTTCTGAATGGCGGCGAAGCCCTCGTCGCCCTCGTAGGCCGCGCCATAGACGCCGGCGAGCGTCTTCACCTCGGCCCTGTGGCGGCCGAACACCTTTTCCATCGCCATCGAGATCTCTCCCACTGTGGCCCGTGCCCGTGCGGCCTCGACCGCGGCTTCCAGAAGGTTGCCGCCCTCTTTCGCCCGGCGCGACAGCTCTTCGAGCGCCGCGTCGCAGGCCGCCTGGTCGCGCTCGGCGCGCACCTTCTCCAGCCGCCGGATCTGGCCCTCGCGCACCTTCACGTTGTCGATGTCGAGAACGTCGATCTCTTCTTCCTTCTCGAGCCGGAACTTGTTGACGCCGACGATGACCTCTTCGCCCCGGTCGATGGCCGCCTGCTTGCGCGCCGCGGCCTCCTCGATCCTCAGCTTGGGCATGCCGGAGGCCACGGCCTTCGTCATCCCGCCCATCTCGTCCACCTCGCGGATCACTTCGCGCGCGGCGTCGATCAGGTCGGCGGTGAGCTTCTCGACGTAGTAGGAGCCGGCCAGCGGATCGACGACGTTGGTCACGCCCGTCTCGTTCTGCAGGATCAGCTGCGTGTTCCGCGCGATGCGCGACGAGAAGTCGGTCGGCAAACCAATGGCTTCGTCGAAGGAGTTCGTGTGCAGCGACTGCGTGCCGCCCAGCACTGCGCTCATCGCCTCGTAGGCGGTGCGCACGATGTTGTTGTAGGGGTCCTGCTCGGCCAGGCTCACGCCCGAGGTCTGGCAGTGGGTGCGCAGCATCGAGGATTGCGGCTTCTTCGGCCCGAACTCCTGCATGATCTCGTGCCACAGGAAGCGCGCGGCGCGCAGCTTGGCGGCCTCCATGAAGAAGTTCATGCCGATGGCGAAGAAGAACGACAGCCGCCCGGCGAAGGCGTCCACGTCCATGCCGCGCCCCACAGCCGCCTTCACGTATTCCTTGCCGTCGGCAAGCGTGAAGGCGAGCTCCTGCACCAGGTTCGCCCCGGCCTCCTGCATGTGGTAGCCGCTGATCGAGATCGAGTTGAAGCGCGGCATCTGGGTCGAGGTGAACTCGATGATGTCGGCCACGATCCGCATCGAGGGCTCGGGCGGATACACATAGGTGTTCCGCACCATGAACTCCTTGAGGATGTCGTTCTGGATCGTGCCCGAAAGCTGCGCACGGTCCACGCCCTGCTCCTCCCCGGCGACGATGAAGCTGGCGAGCACCGGGATCACCGCGCCGTTCATGGTCATCGACACGCTAATGTCCTGAAGCGGGATGCCGTCGAAGAGGATCTTCATGTCCTCGACCGAATCGATGGCGACCCCCGCCTTGCCCACGTCGCCCTCGACCCGTTCATGGTCGCTATCGTAGCCGCGGTGGGTGGCGAGGTCGAAGGCCACCGACACGCCCTGCTGCCCGGCGGCGAGCGCGCGGCGGTAGAAGGCGTTGGATTCCTCGGCCGTCGAGAAGCCGGCGTACTGCCGGATGGTCCACGGCCGGCCCGCGTACATCGTTGCACGGGGGCCGCGCGTGAAGGGCGGCACGCCCGGCATTCCGCCCGCGTGCTCGAGCCCCTCGACATCGTCGGGGCCGTAGACCGGCTTCACGTCGATGCCCTCGGCCGTGTGCCAGGTCAGTTCGTCCAGCGGCCGGCCCCTCAGTTCGCGTTCGGCAAGGCTCTTCCAGTCGCTCATGGCTTATCCTCTCCGCCTTCGGGCACACGGGGCCGTGACAGACCCATCGTACCCTTCGTTTTCGCGCGGCCCTGCCCTATATCTGAGGTAACAGGAGGGATAATGCGCGCGATCTTTTCACTGATACTCTCGGCGACCCTTGCGCTTCCGCTTGCCGCGCAAGATGCCGGCGGGGCCGAGACCCCGGTGGCCGAGCAGCTTCCCGACGCCGAGATCCTTTCGCCGATCGAGGCGTGGCAGGCCGATCCGACCACCGTCTTCGACGCCAGCGAGGTCGATATCGACACGTTCAAATGGATCGCCCGGCCCATCGTCGTGTTCGCCGACACGCCCGTTGACCCGTCGTTCCAGGAACAGATCGACAACCTGACCCGTGATCCGGGCGAGCTGGTGCGCCGCGACGTGGTGCTTATCTCGGACAGCGATCCGTCGCAGAGGTCGGACCTGCGCAGCCGCCTGCGCCCGCGCGGGTTCGCGCTGGTGCTGATGGGCAAGGACGGCGACGTCGAGTTGCGCAAGCCGTTCCCGTGGAGCGTGCGCGAACTGTCGCGGGCCATCGACAAGATGCCGCTGCGCCAGCAGGAAATGCGCGACCAGAGCCGCGGCTGAGACGCCGCGCGTTGCGCGATGCCGCCCGGTTGCTTATATCTTGGGTAACGGTCGCCGGGGCATCCTGTCCCGCCGACGCCAGAGGAGGACGCGACATGGCTGCCGCAAAGCCTCAGAAATCCACGGGCCCGTTCGAGGGTCGCAACGGGCCGCGCCCCGGCTACTGACGCCGGGCGCGGGGCGGTGGGCCGCGCGCTCATGCCTGCGCCTCCCGCCGGGCCGCGCGCCGTTTCTCCGACACTCTCCGCGCCTTCCGCCGCCCGCCCTTCGCGTAAGCGTCGATGGTGGCCAGCGCCTCGTTCCCGTACTCGATCAGCCGCAGCTTGATGCCGATGTAATCGGTATAGATGTCGGCCCGCCTGAGCGGCGACATCGTCTTGAAGCTGTCGCCCCGCATGTCGTCTACCAGCGCGTCCAGCGCGGCGAGTTGGCTGTAATACTGCACCACCGGGTCGATGCTGGTGCGCGGAAGGATGTGGATCTCGGACACCAGCGCGCGGAAAACAGTGTCGTTTCGCTCGCGCGGGATGAAGGGGACGAAGCCGTCGGCGTCGCGGATGCGGCCGAGCATCTCCTGCCCGAAGCCCTGCAACTCTTCCGCCGTGCCGAGGTTGCCGAGGTTGTGCTGGATCTCGGCATAGAGCGCCCGGTGCGCGTCGCGCAGCCGTTCCGAGCGGCTGAGTTGCTGCCCGATCTCGCGCAGCAGAAAGCCCATGAACCAGCCGGCAGCCACCACGACGGCGGCGATCGTGGCCTGCTGCACGCGCACCTCTGACCAGTCGAACGGCACCGCCCACAGCACCAGCGCCGCCAGCGCGACCGCGCCGGCACCCGTGGTCCAGAGAAGCGCTGCCCTGGTCATCGGCTCACTCGAACTCCATGATCACCTCGTCCACGGCCAGGCTGTCGCCCGGCCCGGCGTTGATCTTCGACACGACGGCCTTTCGCTCGGCGCGCAGGATGTTCTCCATCTTCATGGCTTCCACGGTGCAGAGCGGCTGGCCCTCCTGCACCTCCTGCCCCTCTTCCACGTCGATCTTCACGATCAGACCCGGCATCGGGCAGAGAAGGAGCTTCGAGGTGTCGGCCTCCTGCTTTTCGGGCATCAGCGCGGCGAGTTCGGCCTGACGGGGCGAGAAGACGTGCACCCGCAGGTCCGCGCCACGGGTGCGGATGCGGAAGCCGCCGGTCATCTTGCCGACCTTCAGGATCAGCGGCGCGCCGTCCACGTCGAGCACGGCCAGCGGCTGGCCCGGCGTCCAGTCCGAGGCGACGCGGTGCGCCGTGCCGTCCCCGAACGTCACCGTCGCACCCTCGCGGTCGGCGTCCACGGTGCAGGCGAAGCCCTCGCCGTCGATCCACACGACCCAGTCGCGGCCCACCTTGCGCTCGTGGTTGTCCATGCGGCCCGACACGCGGGTGCGCCGGATCTCGGCCACCCGGTGCATCGCGGCGGCCGAGGCCGCGACGCGCCGCAGCTCCACCTGCCCCAGCGTCACGCCGTCGAAGCCCTCGGGATACTCCTCGGCGATGAAGGCGGTGGTCATGTCGCCCGCGACGAACTTCGGATGGTCCATCACCGCCGACAGGAACGGCAGGTTGTGCCCGATGCCCTCGACCTCGAAGGAATCCAGCGCCACGCGCATCCCCTCGATCGCCTCGGACCGCGTCGGCCCCCAGGTGCAGAGCTTCGCGATCATCGGGTCGTAGAACATGCTGATCTCGCCGCCCTCGAAGACGCCGGTATCGTTGCGCACGACTCCGGTGCCGTTGGCGAGCTCCTTCGGCGGGCGATAGCGCGTGAGACGGCCGATGGAGGGCAGGAAGTTGCGGTACGGATCCTCGGCATAAAGCCGGCTCTCCATCGCCCAGCCGTTCAGTTTCACGTCCTGTTGCGCGATCGACAGCGGCTCGCCGTTCGCCACGCGGATCATCTGCTCGACCAGGTCGATGCCGGTGATCAGCTCGGTGACCGGGTGCTCGACCTGAAGGCGGGTGTTCATCTCGAGGAAATAGAAGTTCTTTTCCCCGTCCACGATGAACTCGACGGTGCCAGCGCTGGTATACCCCACCGCCTGCGCCAGCGCGACGGCCTGCTCGCCCATCGCCTTGCGCGTCGCTTCATCAAGGAACGGCGACGGCGCCTCCTCGATCACCTTCTGGTTCCGCCGCTGGATCGAGCATTCGCGTTCGCCGAGATAGATGCAGTTGCCGTGCTGGTCGGCGAGGACCTGGATCTCGATGTGGCGGGGCTGGGTGACGAACTTCTCGATGAAGATGCGGTCGTCGCCGAAGCTGGACGCGGCCTCGTTCTTCGACGACTGGAAGCCCTGCCGCGCCTCGTCGTCGTCCCAGGCGATCCGCATGCCCTTGCCGCCGCCGCCGGCGCTGGCCTTGATCATCACCGGGTAGCCGATGTCGCGGCTGATGCGTACGGCCTCCTCGGCGTCCTCGATCAGGCCCATGTAGCCGGGAACGGTCGAGACCCCGGCCTCCTGCGCGATCTTCTTCGAGGTGATCTTGTCGCCCATCGCCTCGATCGCCTTCACCGGCGGGCCGACGAAGGCCACGCCCTCGGCTTCCAGCGCCTGGGCGAACTTCGGGTTCTCGGACAGGAAACCATAGCCGGGATGCACCGCCTGGGCACCCGTCTTGCGGATCGCCTCGATGATCCGGTCGATCACGATGTAGGACTGGTTGGCCGGCGGCGGGCCGATATGCACCGCCTCGTCCGCCATCGACACGTGCAGCGCGGTCTTGTCGGCGTCGGAATAGACGGCGACGGTGGCGATGCCCATCTTGCGCGCGGTCTTGATCACGCGGCAGGCGATCTCGCCCCGGTTGGCGATCAGGATTTTCTTGAACATCTCCGTCCCCTTCCCTCGTCCCCGGCCCCTCTGCGCGGGCGCGAAGAATAGAAAACGCCGCCGGGGCACACGGCCCCGACGGCGTTCGAATGCGTGTCGAGCCGCGCGCGGGGCGCGGCCGGAAAATCAGTACCCGCGGTAGTTCGGGCAGAGCTGCGGCGCGACGTCATCGCACATGGCGCCAGCGGCACCGCCGGCCAGCGCGCCCAGCACCGGATCGTTGTCGGTCGCGGCAGCCGCGAAGGCGCCGATGCCCGCACCGCTTGCGCCGCGCGACAGGTCGGTCTGCCCGCAGGACGCGAGCCCCAGAAGAGCGATGCTGCCGATGATGAGTGTCTTGCCCATATTCGTCCCCTTGAATGGTCTGCCTCGCGCGCAGAAAGACGCGTTTCCGCCGCCTGCGCAACGTTAATTCGCGAGCGAAGGATAGGGGTGGCAAGAAGCCGCCCAGCAGACGCACTGGACGAAAGACGCGCGGCATAGAGAGCCACGCGATCCTGTAAAGCGGTCAGATGGCGCGGGCGGGAGCGCTCCGGCCCCGCCCACGCGCCGCCCGGATCAGTTGGCGGTGAGCACGCCGCCCGCACCGCCGATCGCGGCACCGGCCAGCGGCTCGTCCGCCACGACCTCGCCCGCGACCGCGCCCGCGGCGGCGCCGGTCGCGCCACGCTCGAAATAGGTGTCGCCGCAGGCCGCGAGGCCCAGGGCACCGGCGAGAAGCAGCAGGACGTTCTTACCCAGCATCGGAAATCTCCTTCTTGGTTGATCGCGAGCCCAACACGCGGAAGCGCGCGACGTTCCAAGACACCTGCAACCGACAGGAAACAGGGAAGAAAAAGTGGTTCGCCCGGGGGGACGAACCACTCAGAAGGGGAAGGGTAACGGTATTGACAACACGAGGCGGCCTCGGTGCTGGAGGGAACCGCCTCGAAACAAACTGTCGCCGGATTCGCTCCAGCCGAGAAGGCGAAAACGGACGCCGCGTCACCATGCGCCAAATCCCGCCGAGCCTGCCCTGCCCCCGGCGCGATCACGCCGATCCCTCGTCCGCGAAGACCTCTGGAAAGCTCGCCTCGGCCCGGGCGCGGTCGATACGCAGAAGCGCTTCATAGCTTTCGGGATCGAACGGATCCTCGGCCGCCACGACCTCGCGCCCGAAAAGCCACGAAAGCCGCCCGGCGTCGAGGTTGCCGCGCTCGAACGGCTCTTCCCCGAATTGCTCCCACAGGGCCGCCATGAAGAACACGTCGGCGCGCCGGTCCGCCGGGCGGCGGTCGGCATAGCGCTCGCGCCGGATGATCGGCGTGGCCCCACGCGGGTTCGGACGGCGGATGGTGAACTGGAAATCGGTGCCGGTCAGGCGGCCGGGAAAACCGCGATGCTTGATCATGCCGCGCCCTCCGGCCGGGGGGCGGCGGGGATGCGGACGGGCGCGAACGCCCGTCCGTCCAAGTACTCAGTACTTGTTGTAGACGGGCTCGGCCTGAACAGGGGCCGGCTCGACGTAAACGACTTCTTCCTCGGCCGGGGCGCAGGCAGCGACGAACGCAACGAGGCCCAGGGCCATGACGGCTTTGATGCTCTTCGACATCTCAGTCTCCTCTTACACTTGTGAAGAACCGTGAGACCGGCGGCGCCGGCCCTTGATTCCCCGAAAGGCGGGACCCCGCAGGGCCCTCCGGGCAGCACAATACCGCACCGAAAAGAGGATGAATACCGGATATTTAGAGGGCATCGGAGATGTTGCCGGGCTGCGCCAAGGGCCGTTTCGGCGGCCGGACGTTGCTCAAGATGTTGTGTGCGCATCAGGGTTCCTCCCACACGCGTGTGCCTGCTGCGGCGGACGCCCGCCGCCGGTGTGTCCGCGCCCGCCGCCGGTCGGGCGGCGCGGCCGGTCACAGCGGAATGTTGTCGTGCTTCTTCCACGGGTTCTTCAGCTGCTTGTTGCGCAGCGAGGCGAAGGCCCGGCAGACCCGGCGGCGGGTCGAGTGCGGCATGATCACCTCGTCGATGAAGCCGCGCTCGGCCGCCTTAAAGGGATTGGCGAAGTTCGTCTCGTACTCCTTCGTCCGCGCCGCGATCTTCTCGGGGTCGCCCAGTTCGGAACGATACAGGATCTCAGTCGCCCCCTTCGCGCCCATCACCGCGATCTCGGCGGTGGGCCAGGCATAGTTGAAGTCGCCGCGCAGGTGCTTGGACGCCATGACGTCATAGGCCCCGCCATAGGCCTTGCGCGTGATCACCGTCACCTTCGGCACCGTCGCCTCGCCATAGGCGAACAGCAGCTTCGCCCCGTGCTTGATGACGCCGCCGTGCTCCTGCCCCGTGCCGGGCAGGAAGCCGGGGACGTCCACGAAGGTCAGGATCGGGATCTCGAACGCGTCGCAGAAGCGCACGAACCGCGCCGCCTTTCGCGAGCTGTCGATGTCTAGGCACCCGGCCAGCACCATCGGCTGGTTCGCCACGACGCCCACGGTCGAGCCCTCGAGGCGGATGAAGCCGGTGACGATGTTTTTCGCGAAATCCTCCTGGATCTCGTAGAAGTCGCCCTCGTCCCCGACCTTCGCGATCAGCTCCTTCATGTCGAAGGGCATGTTCGGGTTCTCGGGCACCAGAGTGTCCAGGCTGTCCTCGACCCGCGCCGGGTCGTCGAAGAAGGGCCGCTTGGGCGGCTTCGCCTGGTTGTTGAGCGGCAGGAAATCCACCAGCCGCCGCACCTCGATCAGCGCCTCGACGTCGTTCTCGAACGCGGCGTCGGCCACGCTCGACTTCCTGGTGTGGGTCGAGGCGCCGCCCAGTTCCTCGGACGTGACGTGCTCGTTCGTGACCGTCTTCACGACCTCCGGGCCGGTGACGAACATGTAGGACGTGTCACGCACCATGAAGATGAAGTCGGTCATCGCGGGCGAATAGACCGCGCCGCCCGCGCAGGGGCCCATGATGACGCTGATCTGCGGGATCACCCCCGAGGCCAGGACGTTGCGCTGGAACACCTCGGCATACCCGGCGAGCGAGGCGACGCCTTCCTGGATGCGCGCCCCGCCCGAGTCGTTCAGCCCGATCACCGGCGCGCCGTTCTGCATCGCCATGTCCATGATCTTGCAGATCTTCTGGGCATGCGTTTCGGACAGCGACCCGCCGAACACGGTGAAGTCCTGGCTGAAGACATAGACCATGCGCCCGTTGATCGTGCCCCAGCCGGTTACCACGCCGTCGCTGGCGGGCTTGCTGGCCTCCATCCCGAAATCCGTGCAGCGGTGGGTGACGAACATGTCGAACTCTTCGAACGAGCCCTCGTCGAGCAGAAGCTCGATCCGCTCGCGCGCGGTGAGCTTGCCCTTGGCGTGCTGCGCCTCGATCCGCCGGGCGCCGCCGCCCATGCGAGCGGTCTCGCGCCGCGCCTCGAGTTCGTCGAGAATGTCGATCATGTCCCGCTCCCTTCGTTTCCGCGCGAGCCTAGTGGAGCGCAGCGCGGCGCAAAAGCCTGAAGGCGCAAATTTGCAAACTGTTTTGCAGCACCGTCGGGAAAACTGCGAACCTGCAAATCTCAGGATGCGCAAGCCCGCACATGCGCCCCGTCCGGCGCGCGCGATGGACAAGACCGGGGCCGGAGGCCTAAATCCCCTGCATGTCAGACGCCAAGACGGTCCGCTTCCTCGACCGCACCACCCCGCCCCATATCGGAACGCTGATCCTGCTTGCCGGGATCTCGGCGCTGTCGATGAACGTGTTCCTGCCGTCGCTGCCCAACATGACCGCATACTTCGACACCGAGTACCGGATCATGCAACTTTCGGTGGCGCTGTACCTCGCCGTGAACGGTGCGTTGCAGATCCTCATCGGTCCTCTGTCGGACCGCTATGGCCGCCGTCCCGTCATGCTGACGGCGATCGCGCTGTTCGTCGTGGCCAGCATCGGCTGCATCTTCTCGCCGACGGTCGAGATCTTCCTGGGCTTCCGCATGGCGCAGGCGGTGATCATCACCGGCATGGTGCTCAGCCGCGCGGTGGTGCGCGACATGGTTCCCCAGGAACAGGCGGCATCGATGATCGGCTACGTTACCATGGGCACCGCCGTCGCCCCGATGCTGGCCCCCGCGCTCGGTGGCGTGCTCGACGGGATTTTTGGCTGGCAAGCCAGCTTCTGGCTGCTGGCGATCCTGGGCTGCGTCACGCTGTGGATCACGCACCGTGACCTGGGAGAGACCGCGGCGGCGCAGTCGGCCAGCTTCCGCGAGCAGATTGCGGAGTATCCCGAGCTTCTGACCTCGCGCCGGTTCTGGGGCTATTGCGCGGCGGCGGCTTTGTGTTCGGGCGCGTTCTTCGCCTATCTCGGCGGCGCCCCCTATGTCGGGTCGGTCGTGTTCGAGATGGAACCGGCCACGCTGGGCGTCTTCTTCGGCGCGCCGGCGGTGGGCTACATGGTCGGCAACTTCGTCTCGGGCCGCTACTCGGTGCGCGTGGGCATCAACGGGATGGTCCTGACCGGCACGGTGCTGACGACCTCGGGCATGGCGATGGCGCTGCTGCTATTCTTGGCGGGCTTCCAGTCGCACTGGGTGTTCTTCGGTTTCATGACCTTCGTGGGCCTGGGCAACGGCATGGTGCTGCCCAACGCCACCTCGGGCATGCTGTCGGTGCGCCCCCACCTTGCGGGCACGGCCAGCGGGCTGGGCGGCGCGATGATGATCGGCGGCGGCGCGGCACTGTCGGCCGTCGCGGGCGCGCTGCTGACGCCCGGAAGCGGGGCGACGCCGCTTCTGTGGCTGATGGTGACGACCTCGGCCCTGGCGCTGCTGTCGATCCTCTACACCATCCGGCGCGAGCGCGTCGTGGTTGGCTGAGACTTGCGCCGCCGAGTTTGCAAAGGCTACTTTGCTGCTGCAAAGACGGAGGCGGGATGGCGACGCGCAAACTCTATGCCGGGGTGAAGCTGCGCGAGCAGCGGCTGAAGCTGGGACTGACGCAGAAGGCCTTTGCCGAGAAGCTGGGCGTCTCGCTTCCCTACCTCAACCAGATGGAAAACAACCACCGCCCCGTCTCGACCCACGTCGTGCTGGGGCTGGCGACTGAGTTCGGCTTCAACGTGGGCGAGTTGGCCGCGGGCGAGGCCGAGCGAATGGTGTCGGACATGCGCGAAGCGCTGGCCGACCCGGTCTTCGGCGGCGATGCGCCGCCGCTCGCCGACCTGCGGCTGGCCGCCTCGAACGCGCCCGGACTGGCGCGCGCCTTTCTCGACCTGCACCGGGCCTACCGGCAGAGCCACGAGCGGCTGGCGTCGCTCGACGAGGCGCTGGGGCGCGACGACGCGCGGGTGCAGCCCTCGCCTTGGGAAGAGGTGCGGGATTTCTTCCACTATTGCGGCAACTACATCGACGCCGTGGACCGTGCCGCCGAGCGTTTCGCGGGCGACGGCGACCCGGCGGCGAAGGCCGAAAGCATCTTGCGCGACCTGCGCATCCGCATGACCACGACGGACACCGAGGCGCTGCGTGTCTACGACGCCGGCGCGCGCACGCTGACGCTTTCGGCGCGGGCCGCTCCGGCGACGCGCCGCTTCCAACTTTTGCACCAGGTGGCGCTGCTGACGCAGGACTCGCTGCTCGAGGCGACGCTTGACCTTGCCCGGTTCCAGACCGAGGAGGCGCACGCCATCGCCAAGATCGGCATGGCGAATTATTTCGCGGGCGCGGCGCTTCTGCCCTATCGCCCGTTCCTGGCAGCGGCGCAGGAGGCGCGGCACGACCTCGAACGCCTATCGGACCGCTTCGGCGCGTCGATCGAGCAGGTGGCGCACCGGCTTTCGACGCTGCAACGGCCGGGAATGAAGGGCATCCCCTTCTTCTTCGTCCGCGTCGACCAGGCGGGCACGATCACCAAGCGCCACTCGGCCGCGCCGCTGCAATTCGCGCGGTTCGGGGGGGCATGTCCGCTGTGGAACGTGCACCGCGCGTTCGAGACGCCGGGCCGTTTCCTGCGGCAACTGGCCGAAACCCCGGACGGCGTGCGGTACCTGCTCTTGGCGCGCGACGTGTCCAAGCCCGGCGGGGCCTGGGGCGCACCCACCCGCCGCTTTGCCATCGC
This sequence comes from Tranquillimonas alkanivorans, assembly GCF_900115595.1. Taxonomy (GTDB): domain Bacteria; phylum Pseudomonadota; class Alphaproteobacteria; order Rhodobacterales; family Rhodobacteraceae; genus Tranquillimonas; species Tranquillimonas alkanivorans. The sequence continues at coordinate 100,987 of NZ_FOXA01000003.1, read as the reverse complement.
GCTGGGATGCGAGACGCGGCATGCGGGCGATCTGGTCTATGCCGACGACCTGGACCTGACCAACCCGCGCGCGTTCGAGCCCATCGGCATCTCGTGTCGCATCTGCGAACGCCGAGACTGCCATCAACGCTCGGTCCCGCCGCTGGAGCGGCGGCTGACGGTGGACCCCGACTGCCGCCGCACCCTGCCCTACGAGGTCGCGCGCTGAGGCTTTACCCGTTCGCGCCGGCGCGGTAGCACTTTGCGGCAACCGCAGGGGGAGACACGCGCATGGAACTGACCGGCACCCGCACCATCGCCGCCGATCGCGAAACCGTCTGGACGCATCTGAACGACCCGGAGACGCTGTGCGCCTGCATCCCCGGATGCGAGGAACTGACCGGGAACCCCGACGACGGCTTCGATGCCGTGGTCAAGCAGAAGGTCGGCCCGGTCCGCGCGACCTTCAAGGGCCATGTCGAGCTGTCGAACGTGAACGCACCGGAAAGCTATACGCTCGCGGGCGAGGGCAAGGGCGGCGTCGCGGGCTTCGCCAAGGGCCGGGCCGACGTGAAGCTGACCGAGGTGCCCGAGGGCACGGAGCTGAGCTATGTCGTCGACGCCAAGGTGGGCGGCAAGCTGGCGCAGCTGGGCAACCGCCTGATCGACGGCACCGCGCGCAAGCTGTCGGACGAGTTCTTCGACCGCTTCAAGGCGCGGGTCGAGGGGCCGACCGAGGGCGAAGACGACGGCGGCGAGCCTTCGCCCGCCGCCTGATCATCCCGGCTGTCCCGGCTTTCAGGCCGCTCTCTCGGAGAGTTTGCGCGCGATCTCGTCCTTGAGCGCCATGCGCTGCTTGCGCAGATCGTGCTCGTGCGCGTCGTCGGTGGGCTCGACCTGCGTCTCGGCGCGGTGCACGGCGCGGTTGACGTCGTGGTACTCCTCGACGAGCCGGGCGAAGTGCGTGTCCTTCGCCTTGAGCTCCGCGATCTTCTGCTGCTGACCCGGGAACTCCTCGGCAAGCTCGTGGGGCGTGTGCGACATCTTCGGTGTCCTCTCCTTCGTGTTTCAAGAGGACGATAGGCGGCGGCGACGGGGCGCGCCTTGAGCAGGATCAAATGCGGGGCGGTCATAGCCACGGAAGTGTCAACCGCACGAGGGCGTCATCTCCACGAGCGTGTCATTCCCACGGAAGTGGGGACCTTTCACCGTTCAACCCGTGCCCGGAGCGGTGCGCCGAAGGTGGGAGGCCCCCGCTTGCGCGGGGGTGACAAAGGGTGGAGACAGCCGGGCGATAGAGTGGTTCGGGCGACGCGCCCTTCAAGATGGGGTGTGAGCTTCCCGGCCCTAACGGTCGGTCATAGCTTCGGCGCGTATTTCAGGATCACCGGCACGACGAGGTCCTCCTCGTCGGTCAGATGCCGGTCGATGAAGCTCTCGAACCCTGTCAGCGCCGTGTGCAGCTTTCCGGCCGCGTCGCGCCCGCCCGGCTGGTTGACCGCGTGCAGGAAGCCGTTGGTTGTCTTGGCCAGCGCGTGGATGTGGCCGTCAAGCGCCTGGTGGTCGGCGTCGAGCAGTTCGAACCCCTCGCCCAGACGCGCGTCGAGTCCCACCAGCGCAGGGAAGTAGTGCATGTCCTCGATGTGGTGGTGGGCGTGCAGCTCGTTGAGCAGGAAACCCGCGTAGCGCGACGTCTCGCGCGCGTGCTTCACGCGGTCGACGTTGCCGTCGAGGAAGGTCTCGCTGTCTGTCCGCAGCCGCCCCAGCACGTCGCGGAACATCAGGTGGCGCTGCAGCCAGAACTGCACCATGCCGTTGAAGTTGGGGTGCGCCTCCCAGCCCGAGCGGGGAAGCGCGTCAAGCAGGACGCGCAGGTGGTCGGGCAGGCCGTCGCGGCGTTCGAGCGTCAGGTTCTGATCCATGCCGCGCATCTAGGCATGCCTCGCGCGTCTGTCCATGTGCATCCGCGCAGGGCTATCTCTGCGATGTCTGCCAGCGCGGGTTGATCCAGGGCTCGGACTCGTCGCGGGGCAGCGGCCCCTTGCCCAGCACGTGGTCGGCGATCTTTTCGCCCACCATGATCGACGGCGCGTTGAGGTTGCCGTTGGTGATGCGCGGGAAGATCGAGCTGTCGGCGACGCGCAGCCCCTCGACGCCGATCACCCGGCCCTCGGGGTCCACCACCGCGTCGGGATCGTCCGCCGCGCCCATGCGGCAGGTGCCGCAGGGGTGATAGGCGCTTTCCGCGTGCTCCTTGATGAAGGCGTCGAGTTCGTCGTCCGACTGCACCCCGTCGCCCGGCTGGATCTCGTGCCCGTAGTAGGGCGCGAAGGCCGGCTGGCGGAACAATTCGCGCGTGAGGCGGATGCAGGTGCGGAACTCGGCCCAGTCGTCGGGGTGGCTCATGTAGTTGAACCGGATCGAGGGCGCGGCGTCGGCGTCGGTCGAGCGCAGGCTGACGCTGCCGCGCGACTTCGAGCGCATCGGCCCGACGTGGGCCTGGAAGCCGTGACCTTCGGCCGCCGCCTTGCCGTCGTAGCGCACGGCGAGCGGCAGGAAGTGATACTGGATGTCGGGATACTCGATCCCGGCGGCCGAGCGGATGAAGGCCGCGCTTTCGAACTGGTTCGAGGCCCCCGGCCCCGTTCCCGTCAGCATCCAGCGGGCGCCGACATAGGCCTTGCCCAGAAGGCTCCAGTAGCGGAACAGCGTGACCGGCTGCGAGGCGGCGACCTGGAGATAGAGTTCCAGGTGGTCCTGCAGGTTCTGCCCCACGCCGGGGCGGTCGGCGATGACGTCGATGCCGTGCTCGCCCAGGTGCGCGCCGGGGCCGATGCCCGAGAGCATCAGCAGCTTCGGCGAGTTGATGGACGAGGCCGAGACGATCACCTCGCGCCGGGCGCGGATGACCTCGCGCGAGCCCTTGCGGTCGAGCTCGACGCCGCGGGCGCGCCCCTCCTCGATCACCACGCGGGTGGCGAGGCCGCGGACGATCGAGCAGTTCTTCCGCTTCAGTGCAGGCTTGAGATAGGCGTTGGCCGCCGACCAGCGCCGGCCGCGCCAGATGGTCGCCTCCATCGGGCCGAAGCCCTCTTGCTGCTGGCCGTTGTAATCGTCGGTGACGGGATAGCCCGCCTCGCGCCCCGCCTCGACGAAGGCCTTGACCAGCGGGTTGTCCCGCAGGCCGCGGCTGACGTGGAGGGGCCCTTTCTTGCCGCGCCACGCCGGGTCGCCGCCGTGGCCCCGGTCGTGCCAGTGCTCGAGCCGCTTGTAGTAGGGCAGCACGTCGGCGTAGCTCCAGCCCCGCGCGCCCATCTCCTCCCAGGTGTCGAAGTCGCGGGCGTGGCCGCGCACATAGACCATGCCGTTGATCGAGGACGAGCCGCCGATCACCTTGCCGCGCGGGCAGACGAGCTGTCGTCCGCCCAGGTGCGGCTCGGGCTCGGTCAGGTAGCCCCAGTCGTAGCGCGGCATGTTCATCGGGAACGACAGCGCCCCCGGCATCTGGATGAACGGCCCGGCGTCCGAGCCGCCGTGCTCGATCACCAGCACGGAATGGCCCGCCTCGCTCAGGCGATAGGCCAGCGCACAGCCGGCCGAGCCGGCGCCCACGATCACGAAATCCGCTTCCATCATCTCACCGTTCTTCGGGCCGCCCGGCCCTCGTCGCTCGCGGACGGGAGCGGCCGGCCGCCGCCCCCGTGGTTTTCAGAAAGGCGCCTCGACCGGGCCCATGCCGACATAGACGGTCTTGAGCTGCGAGTAGTGCTCGACCGCCGCCTTGGCGTTCTCGCGGCCCACGCCCGACATCTTCACGCCGCCGAAGGGCACCTCGACCGGGGTCAGGTTGTACTGGTTGATCCAGCAGGTCCCGGCGCGGAAGCCCGCCGCCACGCGGTGCGCGCGGGCGAGGTCCTTTGTGAAGACGCCCGCCGACAGGCCGTAGGGCGTGGCGTTGGCGCGCTTCAGCGCCTCGTCCTCGGTCTCGAACGACAGGACCGACAGGACGGGGCCGAAGATCTCTTCCCGCGCGATGGTCATGTCGTCGGTCACGTCGGCGAAGACCGTGGGCTCCACGAACCAGCCGTCGCGGTCGGCGCGGTTGCCGCCCGAGATCAGGCGCGCGCCCTCGGCCTTGCCCTTGTCGATGTAGCCCAGAACGATCTGCATCTGCCGTTCGCTGACCATCGGGCCGAAGTTGGTGGCCTCGTCCAGCGGGTCGCCCATCACCGCGCCCTTCAGGCGTTCGGCCATCTTCGACAGGAACGGCTCGAGCACGTCCTTGTGGACGAAGACCCGCGTCCCGTTCGAGCAGATTTGCCCCGAGGAGTAGAAGTTGCCGTTGATCGCCGCCGACACGGCGTCATCGATGTCCGCGTCCTCGAACACCAGCATCGGGGACTTGCCGCCGAGCTCCATCGTGACGTGCTTCATCCCCTCGGCGGCAGCGGCATAGACGCGTCGGCCGGTGGGGACCGAGCCCGTGAGCGAGACCTTCGCCACCCGCTCGTCGCCGACGAGCGAAGCGCCGACCTCGCCCGCGCCCTGCACGACGTTGAACACGCCCGGGGGCGCGCCGGCCTCGACGAGGATCTCGGCCACCTTCAGTGCGCAGAGCGGCGTTTCCTCGGACGGCTTGAACACCATCGTGTTGCCGCAGGCGAGCGCCGGGGCGGCCTTCCAGCAGGCGATCTGGGTGGGGTAGTTCCACGCGCCGATGCCGACGCAGACGCCCAGGGGCTCGCGGATGGTATAGGCCCAGTCGCCGCCCAGCTGGATGTGCTCTCCGCCCAGGCTTGCCGCGATGCCGCCGAAGTATTCCAGCGCGTCCGCGCCGCTGGTGGCGTCGGCGACCAGGGTTTCCTGAAGCGGCTTGCCAGTGTCGAGCGTTTCCAGCTCGGACAGGTCTCGGTTGCGCTCGCGGATGATGTCGGCGGCACGGCGCAGGATGCGGCCGCGTTCCGTCCCGGTCATCGCCGCCCACTCGGCCTGCGCGGCCTGCGCGGCGGCGAGCGCCTGTTCGACGATGGCGGGCGTGCCCTTGTGCAGGCGCGCGACCTCTTCCCCCGTCGCGGGGTAGATGCAGGTCAGCGCGTCGCCGTCCGTGTCTTCGACGTAGCGGCCGTTGATGAAATGGCTCGCCTTCGGCTGAGCATTGCGTGTCATGGCATGTCCTTTCCGGGCGGCATGGGGCCGCCGTTCGCATTCGTCAGGGGCAAGCGCGGATACGCGCGCCTCACTCGCCTCGGGGGAACCGCTGCCGGTCCTCCAGCACGTTCAGGTCCATGTGGTTGCGCATGTAGCGCTCGGACGCCTTCTGCAGAGGCTGGTAATCCCACGGGTAATAGCCGCCCTGCCTGAGGGCCTCGTAAACCACCCAGCGCCGCGCCTGGCTTTCGCGCACCTCGGCGTCGAACTGCTCGAGATCCCAGCGCTTCGCGGCCTCGACCCGGAAGCGTTCCAGCACCTCGGCATGGGCCGGGTCCTCGGCGAGGTTGGTCAATTCGTGCGGGTCGGCGTCGAGGTCGAACAGCTGCTCGGGGTCGAGCGCGCAGTTGGTGTATTTCCACCGCCCGGCGCGCAGGGCGATCAGCGGCGAATACGACGCCTCGGCCGCGTATTCCATCGCGACCGGCGTGGTCCGCTCCGTCCCCCTGGCGAGCGACACGAGCGACTCGCCGTCGGTCCACGGCGCGACCTCGTCCATCGAGACGCCGGCGAGTTCGCACATGGTCGGGCCGACGTCGAGCGTCGAGACCGGCGTCTCGATCAGGCCCGGCTCGAGCCCCGGGGCCGAGATCATCAGCGGCACGCGCGACGAGCCTTCGAAGAAGCTCATCTTGAACCACAGGCCCCGCTCGCCCAGCATGTCGCCGTGGTCCGAGACGAAGAGGATCACCGCCTCCTGCCCCGTCGACTCGAGCGCATGCATGATGTTGCCGATGTGATCGTCGAGATAGCTGAGGTTGGCGAAGTAGGCCCGGCGCGACCGGCGGATGTCCTCTTCCGAGATGTCGAAGTTGCGCCAGTCGTTGGCGTCGAAGATGCGCTTGGAATGCGGGTCGTGATCCTCGTAGTCGAAGGCCGGCACCTCGGGCAGCAGGTGCTCGCAATCCTCGTAGAGATCCCAGTATTTCTTGCGCGCGACGTAGGGGTCGTGCGGATGGGTGAAGCTGACCGTCAGACACCACGGCCGCGGGTCGAGCCCGCGCGCGTAGTCATAGACCTTGCGCGTGGCGTGATAGGCGACCTCGTCATCGAACTCCATCTGGTTGGTGATCTCGGCCACGCCCGCGCCGGTGACCGAGCCGAGGTTGTGATACCACCAGTCGATCCGCTCGCCCGGCTTGCGGTAGTCCGGGGTCCAGCCGAAGTCGGCCGGATAGACGTCGGTCGTCAGCCGCTCCTCGAAGCCGTGCAGCTGGTCGGGGCCGACGAAGTGCATCTTGCCCGACAGGCAGGTGTGATAGCCCGCGCGCCGCAGGTGGTGCGCGAAGGTGGGGATGTCGGATTTGAACTCGGCCGCGTTGTCGTAGACGCCGGTGCGCGACGGAAGCTGGCCCGACATGAACGCCCCCCGCCCCGGTGCGCAGAGCGGCGAGGCGGTGTAGCTGTTCTTGAACCGGACGGACCTTTCGGCCAGCCGCTTGAGGTTGGGCATGTGCAGCCAGTCGGCCGGTCCGTCCGGGAACAACGTACCGTTCGCCTGGTCGACCATGAAGATCAGGAAGTTCGGTTGGGTCATGTTCTCGCTTTCAGCATGTCGTCCAGCACCGCCAGCACGTCGCCGGCGCCGCCCTTGCTGCCGCCGAAGGCGGCGCGGATGTAGAGCCCGTCGATCAGCGCGGCCAGTGCGTCGGCCACGGCGCCGGCGCGGTCGCCGACCAGCGGGCGCAGTTCGTGCATCAGGTTCGACTTCAGCCGCTTCTGGTATACGCGGAGCAGCCGCCCGGCCGCGGGAACCCGCTGCGCCTGGACGTAGAAATTCAGCCAGGCGCTCACCACTTCGCCGCGGAAGTGGTGCGCATCGAAGCTGGCGCGCACGATGGCGTCGAGCCGCTCGCGCGGGCCGCTGGCCTTCGCGAGTTCCCGGCGCACCACCGTTCCGTAGTCGCTGAGCAGATGCCGCATCGCGGCGACGAAGATCTGCTCCTTGCCGCCGAAGTAGTGATGCGCCAGCGCCGAGGAAACCCCCGCCTGCTTCGCGATTTGACCCACGGTCACGTCGAGCGAGCCGGCGCGGCCGATCTCGGTTATGGTGGCGCGTATCAGGGCATCGCGCCTGATGGGCTCCATGCCGACCTTCGGCATAAAAAAGCTCCCTTCTGGGGTGACAAACGCAATCTGATGGTTTTTAATTGATCCGTCAATCAAGAAAAAACGGGAGACCACGCACATGTGCTTCAAGACGTCCCTTTCCGCGCTGGCGCTGACCGCGCTCGCCGCGCCCGCCTTCGCGGATTGCGAGACCATCGTCTTCTCCGACGTGGGCTGGACCGACATCACCGCCACCACCGCCGCCACGACGGAGCTGCTCGAGGCGATGGGATACGAGACCGACGTGAAGGTCCTGTCGGTGCCGGTGACCTATACCTCGCTCGAAAGCGGCGACGTCGAGGTGTTCCTGGGCAACTGGATGCCCACGATGGAGGGCGACATCGCCCCCTACCGCGAGGCCGGGACCGTCGACACCGTCCGCGCCAACCTGACCGGCGCCAAGTACACGCTCGCGGCGAACGCGCCCGCGGCCGAGCTGGGCATCGACAGCTTCGGCGACATCGCGCAGTACGAGGACGAACTCGAGGGCACGATCTACGGGATCGAGCCGGGCAATGACGGCAACCGCCTGATCCTCGACATGATCGAGGGCGACGCCTTCGGTCTGGGCGAGTTCCAGCTTCGCGAAAGCTCGGAGCAGGGCATGCTGGCGCAGGTCGACCGTGCCACCCGCCGCGACGAGCCGGTGGTGTTCCTGGGCTGGGAACCGCACCCGATGAACGCCAACTTCGACCTGACCTACCTGTCGGGCGGCGACGATTTCTTCGGGCCGGACTTCGGCGGCGCGACCGTCTACACCAACACCACCTCGGGCTTCGTCGATGAGTGCCCGAACGTGGGCAAGCTGCTCCAGAACCTCGAGTTCACGCTCGAGATGGAGAACGAGATCATGGCCGCCATCCTCGACGCGGGCGAGCGGCCCCGCGACGCCGCCCGTGCCTGGCTGCAAGAAAACCCCGACGTCATCGAGCCCTGGCTCGAGGGCGTGACCACCGCCGACGGCGGCGAGGCGCTGCCCGCCGTGCGCGAGGCGCTCGGCCTCTGAGGCCGCCGACCGTAACCGATGCGACGGCCCCGGCCCGCCTGCCGGGGCCGTGGACGTGCGACAGCCCCGTACCGCGGCCGCCTTCGCCCGTCCCCGCGCACCATAATTCAGGAGGGCCGGCCCCATGGAGTGGCTGACCGAAAACAAGATACCCGTCGGTGACACGGCCGCTGCGGTCTTCGACTGGCTGCAGATCAACGGCGCCGTCTTCTTCGACGCGCTGTCCGACGCGATGGAGTGGCTGATCGACGCGCTGCTGTGGCTGTTCCAGACGCCGCACCCGCTGATCGTCGTCGCTGTCTTCACCGCCATCGCCTGGGGGCTGCAGCGCCGCTGGCAGACCGCGCTCGGCGTGGCGCTGGGGCTGCTGTTCATCCTCAACCAGGGCTACTGGGAAGAAACGACCGAGAGCCTGACGCTTGTCCTGTCGGCCTGCGTCGTGTGCATGGCGATCGGGGTGCCGGTGGGCATCGCCGCCGCGCACCGGCCCAAGCTTTACGCCGCGATCCGGCCGGTGCTGGACCTGATGCAGACGCTGCCGACCTTCGTTTACCTGATCCCGGCCATCGTCTTCTTCGGCATCGGCATGGTTCCCGGGCTGATCGCCACGGTGATCTTCGTGGTCCCCGCGCCCATCCGCCTGACGCACCTGGGCATCTCGTCCACGCCGATGCCGCTGATCGAGGCCGCGCGCGCCTTCGGCGCCACGCCGCGCCAGCTTCTGTGGAAGGTCGAGCTTCCCTCGGCCCTGCCGCAGATCATGGCCGGACTGAACCAGACCATCATGCTGTCGCTGTCGATGGTGGTGATCGCCGCGCTGGTGGGCGCAGACGGACTGGGTGTGCCGGTCGTGCGGGCGCTCAACCAGGTAAACACCGCGCTCGGCTTCGAGAGCGGATTCATCATCGTGGTCGTGGCCATCATGCTCGACCGGGTTCTGAGGGTGGGCCAGAAATGAGGCAGACCGCAGTAGAATTCGACAACGTCTCGATCGTCTTCGGCGACGAGCCCGAGGACGCACTGCCGCTGATGGACGCGGGCCAGTCACGCGCCGAGATCCAGTCCGAGACCGGGCAGGTCCTGGGCGTGCACAATTGTACGCTCGAGGTGCCCGAGGGCGACATCCTGGTGCTGATGGGCCTGTCGGGCTCGGGCAAGTCAACGCTCTTGCGCGCGGTCAACGGGCTCAATCCCGTGGTCCGGGGCGAGGTCCGCGTGCGCGAAAACGACGAGATGGTGTCCGTCACCAACGCCGACTCCGCCACGCTGCGGCGGCTCAGGCTGAACGACATCGCCATGGTGTTCCAGCAGTTCGGCCTTCTGCCCTGGCGCACGGTGGCCGAGAACGTTGGCCTCGGGCTCGAGCTCGGCGGCATGTCCAAGGCCGAGCGGCGCAAGAAGGTCGAGCGGCAGCTCGAACTCGTCGGCCTGTCCGACTGGGCCGACCGAAAGGTCGAGGAACTTTCGGGCGGCATGCAGCAGCGCGTGGGCCTGGCCCGCGCCTTCGCCACGGACGCGCCGATCCTTCTAATGGACGAGCCGTTCTCGGCGCTCGACCCGCTGATCCGAACGCGGCTTCAGGACGAGCTTCTGGACCTCCAGAAGGAGCTGGGCCGCACCATCATCTTCGTCAGCCACGACCTGGACGAGGCGTTTAAGATCGGCGATCGCATCGCCATCATGGAGGGCGGCCGCATCGTACAGGCGGGCACGCCGCGCGACATCTACACCGCCCCGGCGACGGAGTACGTGGCCGACTTCGTGGCCAACATGAACCCGCTGGGCGTGCTGACGGCCGAGGACGTGATGGCGCCGGTCGCGGCCGCCGAGGGCCCGACGATCGACGCGCGGACCCACGTGGCCGACATCATCGCGCGCATGTCCGAGGACGACACGCCGCTGGGCGTGACGCGGGACGGACAGGTGATCGGACAGGTCACCTCGGGCAGCCTGTTCTCGCACCTCGCGGGCCGGACCGGGTGACGTGCCGGAGGGGGCCGGCGGCCCCCTCTTCCGATTTTTCGTCGAAGAAACGGCTGTGCGAGTTTTCGATGAAAATTCGCTGCCTCAAACGCCGCTCTGCGCCTCGCGCGCGGCGCGGCGTTTCAGTTGCGCCTCGCGGAAGGTGATGAAGCTCACCGCGCCCAAAATCATCATGCCGCCGGCGATGACGAAGGCGTCGGGCTCTTCTCCGAAGGCGGCCCAGCCCAGGATTGTGGCCCAGACGAGCTGAAGGAACGTCACCGGCTGCGTCACCGTCACCGGTGCCGCGGCGAAGGCAAGTGTCATGGTGTAGTGCCCGCCGGTCGCCAGCGCGGCGACGAGGAAGAGCCAGGCCAGCTCTTCGCCCGTGGGTGGCACCCAGACGGCGAAGGCGAAGGGGGCGAGCCCGATGGTCACCGTCAGTGACAGCATGCCCACGACCACCGACGGCGGCACGCGGCCCGACATCACCTTGGCGATGAGGTAGGACCCGGCGAAAAGCACCGCCGTGCCCAGCATGGCGAGATGCCCGTCTGACACCTCGCGGAACCCCGGCCGCAGGATCACAAGCGCGCCCAGCAGCGCCACGCCAACCGCCGTCAGCCGGCGCCTGGCCAGCGTCTCGCCCAGCAGCAGGGCGGCGCCGATGCTGACATAGACCGGAGAGAGATAGTTCATCGCCGTGACCTCGGCAATCGGGATACGGGTCATCGCGAAGAACCACAGGATCACGCCCAGCGCGTGCACCAGCCCCCTGAGCGAGAACAGGCCCCAGTCGCGCGGGGTGAGCCGCGTGCGCAGCATCGGTCGCAGCATCGGGATCAGGAAGACAAGCCCCAGCAAGTAGCGCAGGAACGCCGACTCGGCGGCCGGGATACGCCCGCCCGCATGCTTGACCACCGCCGTCACGCCGACGAAGAGCGCGCCGGTTACCAGCATCCATGCCACGCCCGCGAGCGGTCGCGCCGGCGCTTGCCCCTCGGCCACGCTCACAGCACCAGCCCCAGCGCGATGGCCCACATGGTCACGCCCACCACCGCCTCGAGCACCCGCCACGCGGCCGGCTTGGCGAAGAGCGGCGACAACGCCCGCGCGCCGTAGCCGAGGCTGAGGAAGAACACGAACGACGCCATCACCGCGCCCGCGCCGAAGGCCCAGCGCGACCCGTCCCATCCCGCCGCGACCGAGCCCAGCAGCACCACCGTGTCCAGATAGACGTGCGGGTTCAGCCACGTCAGCGCAAGGCAGGTGGCCAACGCCGCGCCGAGCGTGCCGGCGCCGCGATCCGCCGCCTCGAGCCGCTCGCCCGAGGTGGCGGCGGCTCGGAAGCTGAGCGCGCCGTAGACGAACAGGAACGCCGCCCCCGCCCAGCGCATCGCCGGCACCAGCCATGGCGCCTTGCCCACGATCCAGCCGAAGCCCGCCACGCCCGCGGCGATCAACACCGCGTCAGAGGCCGCGCAGGTCAGGCAGACAGGCAGCACGTGCGCGCGCCTGAGTCCCTGGCGCAGGACGAAGGCGTTCTGCGCCCCGATGGCGAGGATGAGGGACAGGCCCAGCGCGAAGCCGGACGCGGCGGCGGCGCCCACTGGCGATCTCCAGAAACGGTTCCCGGACTGGCTAGACTGCCGCGGCGGAAATGAAAAGACGCGCCGCTGCAACCCCGTCCTCGCCGCAACCGAGACTGACGCTACAGCAGGGTGCCAAGAATTCGCCGCAGACTCGGCGGAATACCGCTTGAATCGTCGTGTCAGCTCACCCTGCGGCCTTCCGAGCTGCGACGGCGGGGACGGTCGCGTGCTCGGTCGAGGCGCAGTCAGTCGGGAAGGACCATTCAAATGCCACAGTTCCGCGACCTCCGGCACCACGGCGCGCGCTTCCTGCGCGGTCGCGACGGGTCGAGCACCATCGAGTTCCTGTTGTGGCTGCCGCTGATGGTGTTCTTCCTCGTGCTGGCAGTGCAGGTATCGATCCTTTTCCTGGCGCAGTCGAGCTACTGGAACGTCGCGCGCGAGACCGCGCGGCTCGTGTCGCGCCACGCCATGGACGCCACCGCCGCGCAGGCCTATGCCACCGAGCGCGCGACGCTCTTCGGCACGGCCCCGACCGTCGCGGTCACGACCGGTGCGAGCACGGTGCGGGTTGAGCTGTCCTCTCCCGCGCTGGCGCTCAGCTCGCTCGATCCGCTGGGACTGACCGAGAGCTTCACCATCTCGGCCGCCATCGAACACGTGCTGGAGCCGATCTGATGCGCCGCGTGCTCCTGCCCCGCCTCCGCGCCGAGGACGGCTCGACGCCCTTCTCGCTGCTCTGGCTCGCGCTCCTGATCCTCGTCGCCGGGATCGCGGTGGACGTGACGAACGCCTACCGCAACCTTCAGCTGATGCGCGACACCGCCGACGCGGCTTCGCACGCCGGTGTCGTCGCCATCGCCAACGATGCGACAGACGCGGCAGTGGTGGAGCAGGTGCGCGCAACGGTCGAGCGGAACATGCCGGCCGCCGTCTACGGCGCCCTCTTCCAGGACCCCGTGCAGGACATCCGGCTCGCGAACTACGACCCGGCCACCGGCGCCCTGTCCGACTTCGGCGAGCGGAACGCGGTGACGGTGTCGCTACACCGCACCCGCGCGCTCGGCAACCCGGTGGGGACGTTCCTGCTGCGCATCGCCGCGCTCGTCGATCCGAACACCAGGTTGGACGCGTGGGAGGTGCGGGCCGACAGCACCACCGCGTTCACCGACACCCAGCGCTGCGCCAGCCATAACTACCTGTACGCCGCCGGCGAGATAGATCTGACCTCCTCCAACGCCTTCGGGTCGCGCTACTGCGTGCACGCGCAAGACGAGATCTGGATGAGCCAGCAGAACAGTTTCGGCAGCGACGCCGGCCTTTCGATGCCCGACCTCGCCAACTGCGGGACCAAGTGCAGCGACGCCGCCAATCCCGGCAGCGAAGCGGCCGCGCACGAAAGCAACCTCTTGCTCGACAGCGTGGACTCGCAGATCGGCACGACGCTTGCCGACTTCCTGTCGAACGGGCCGCTGCACGCGGCCTTCTTCGCCGACAAGCCGATCTCGGGCGATCTGAGCGTGCTGGGCCCCGCCATCGATCCGGCCACGGCGACGCCCGGCCAGGTCGTGCAATTGAGCCGTAGCGAGTTCGAGGCGCTGCCGGAGGTGCCCGGCGGGCTGGTCTACGATGTCTTTTGCGGCAACGGGAACAAGGGCCTGTCGATCAGTCAGCCGGCCACAGGCAGCTTTTCGGACGTGGCGATCATCACCGATTGCGGGCTCGAGTTCAGCGGGACGACCGACATCACCTCGTCGCTTTTCCTGTCGACGAAGGTGAGCTCGAACGCCAGCCTCACCGCCAAGCAGGGCGCGCGGATCGGCTCCTCGACCGCCACTTGTCAGCCGGACGCGGTATCGTTCGTCATGGCCAAGGGGAGCATGCACGCGCCGGCCGATTTCTTCGGCTCGAACGTCGCGGTGATGCTCGGCGGCGACGTCAACCTCGCGGCGACGTCCTCGTCCACGACGCTGAACCATGTCGGGCTGAGCCTGATCGCGGACGGCGACATGCATATCGCGGCAAGCCACACCTTCACCTCGTGCGCGTTGCCGCCCGGCGGCCTGACGCCGCGCCTGCGGGTGATCCGACATGTCGCGCCGACCTCTGGCTCCTACACGCTCGCGGCGAACTGATCCGGCCGCGAGGCAAGAACTCCACAGCACAGCCGCTCTCTCAAAACGCGAGTTTACATTTCCCCCTTCGCGCGGGCACTATACTTTCGAGAGGTCCGGCGCGTGGCGTGTACGCGGTAGAGGGCGATCGACGATTTCCGGCGCCGCCGGCGTAAGGGTTGGAGGGAGTATTGGCGCAGGTCGCCCGTCCGAATTTCCGCAGTCTGGTCTCCCCGTTCAGTCTCATCGCGCTCTTCTCGGTCGGCCACGTCGTCACCGCCATCGCGCTTCAGAGCGTCAGCCATGTCGCGCCGTGGGTCGACGGCTCGCCGCTCAACGTGATGAACGGCACGCTTCTGTCGATCAGCGCCGCGCTCGCCCTGCTCATGGCGCTCCTGACTACGGCCGCACCGACGCGCGCCGTGCCGTGGCTGGTCGCCGGGCTGGTCTTCGCTGCCGTGGCGGTCGAAGAGGTGTTCCCGCTCGAGGCGCTGGCGGAGCAGCTGCGCGGCGATGGCGCAAAGGTCGGGCTGGCCGTCCTTACCGCCTTTGCCATCTCGCTGACCGTCCGGTCGCCCTTCGTGCCGGGGCGCGCCGTCGCGCTGTTGGGGCTGGGCTACGGCGCACAGCTCAACTTCCTCCTGGTCGAGCTCGGAGACGGCACGCTGTTCACCTTGCCCGGATTCTCGTTGCAGGAACTGCGCCTGCTGGAGGAGTACCTCGAGTTCGGCGCCGCCTCGCTCTACTTCGCCGGCATCTCCGACGTCGTGCTGACCGAGATCGGCGCGTCCGGACCGGACCCGGCGCATCGGGTGGAGGACGCGTAACGGGCGACCCGGCACGAAAAAGGGCGCCATGCAGCGCCCTTTGAAACGTCTCCGATGATGCCGCCCGGCCGGCTCTCAGAGCGCCGCCATCACCTCGTCGGACACCTCGAAGTTGGCGGTGACGTTCTGCACGTCGTCGTCATCCTCGAGCGCCTCGATCAGCTTCATCAGCTTCTGCATGTCCTCGAGCTCGAGCTCGGTCGTCGTCTGCGGCCGCCAGACCAGCTTGGTCGATTCGCTTTCGCCCAGCTGCTCCTCGAGCGCGCTCGACACCTCGTTCAGGTCGGTGTCGGCGCACCAGATCACGTGGCCCTCGTCCGAGCTTTCCACGTCCTCCGCCCCGGCCTCGATTGCGGCCATCATCACGTCGTCCGCGTCACCGACCGAGGCCGGATAGACCACCTGCCCCTTGCGGTCGAACATGAACGACACCGAGCCCGTCTCGCCCAGGTTGCCGCCGTGCTTGCCGAAGGTCGAGCGCACGGTCGAGGCGGTGCGGTTGCGGTTGTCGGTCATCGCCTCGACGATGATCGCCACGCCGTTGGGGCCATAGCCCTCGTAGCGGATTTCCTCGTAGTTGTCGGCGTCACCGCCCTGCGACTTCTTGATGGCGCGGTCGATCACGTCCTTGGGGACTGAGTTCGACTTGGCTTCCTTCACCGCCAGCCGCAGGCGCGGATTCTTTTCGGGGTCCGGGTCGCCCATCTTGGCGGCGACGGTGATCTCCTTGGAGAGCTTGGAGAAAAGCTTCGACCGGGCGGCGTCCTGGCGCCCCTTGCGGTGCTGGATGTTCGCCCATTTCGAATGGCCTGCCATGTGCCCGTCTCTCCGTCCTCGAACCTGGAATGACGCCCTATATCGTGGTTCACGCCACCGCTTCAAGTCGTGCCGGTCTTCGCGTCACGACGACGTCGCGCGCAACGTGAAAGCCAGCGGACCGTCCGGCGTCTGAAGCCCCACCGCCGCCGGTGCGCCGGGCGCGGCCGGGGCCAGCAGGCTGCGCGGTCCCTGCCCCTGCGGCCGCACCACCACGGGCCAGGTGTAAGGACAACCGATAAGCCGCCCTTCCCATGCTCCCGAAGGCGGGCGCGGCGCGACGCAGAGCGTGCCGTCGCGCATCTCGACCGTCAGCGTGTCGCGGTAGAGGATGGCCTCGCCCACCTGCGGCCGCCGCTCCGGCGCGGCCGCGGCGCAGCCGGCCAGCGCGAGGATCAGCCACAGCCGCCGCATCACACCGGCCAGATCAGCGGGATCACGAGGCTCGCCGTGACGCCCAGCAGAAGGTTCATAGGCACGCCCACCTTCAGGTAATCGGTGAAGCGATAGCCGCCGGGCCCGTAGACCATCATGTTCGTCTGGTAGCCGATGGGCGTCGAGAACGCCGCCGAGGCCGCGAACATCACCGCGACGACCAGCGGCCGAGGGTCGAGCCCCAGCGCCACGCCGATCTGGATCGCGATGGGCGTCAGGATCACGCCCACGGCGTTGTTCGACACCAGCTCGGTCAGCGTCGAGGCGATCACGTAGATCGCGAAGATCACCAGCACCGGCGGCAGGTCGGCCAGGAAGGGCTCGATCCCGCTGACGATAAGCTCGACCGCCCCGGTTTCCTGAAGCGCGGCCCCGATGGCGAGCATCGCGAAGATCAGCGCCAGCAGCCGCCCCTCGACGAAGGAAAACGCCTCGTCCGCATCGACGCAGCGGGATAGCAGGATGACTGCCACCGCCAGCACCGCGAGCGCCAGGATCGGCGCGACGTTCAGCGCGGCGAGCACGACGACCGCGCCGAGCGCCCCCACCGCCACCGGCGCCTTGGAGCGGCGGAATGCCTGCGCGGCCGGACGCGCGATGTCGACCAGCTCCATGTCCTGCGCGAGGCGCTGGATGTCCTCGGGCGCGCCTTCAAGCAGCAGCGTGTCGCCCACGCGCACCACCACGTCGTCCAGCTGCCGGCCCAGGTTCTGGTTCCGCCGGTGCACCGCCAGCGGATACACGCCGTAGCGCCGCCGCAGCCGCATCGAGCCCAGCGAGCGCCCGATCATCCGGCAGCCGGGCGAGATCAGGACCTCGACCGTCTCGGTCGCCACCGACGACAGCTTGTCGACTGCGCGCAGGTCGCGGTTCTGCTGAAGGCCCAGAAGCTCGGCCATCTCGGTGCGCAGCACGACGCGGTCGCCCGGTTCAAGCACGACGCCCTGCATGTCGCGCCTCAGCGAGGCGTCGCCGCGCAGCACGTCGACCACGCGCACGCCCTCGCGCTGGAATATGTCAACGTCCAGCACCCTCTGCCCGATCAGCGCGCTGTCCTCGGGCAGCGCGACCTCGGTGAAGTACTTCATCTTGCGCCGGTCGCTCAGCATAACGCCCATCGAGTGCCGCTCGGGCAGCAGGTGCCGCCCGACGAGCGACAGGTACAGCCCGCCCACGACCACCTGCACGAGCCCAAGGGGCAGGATCTCGAAGATGCCGAACGATTCCAGCCCCTCGGTCCGCGCCACCCCGTCCACCAGGAGGTTCGTCGAGGTGCCGATCAGCGTGAGCGTACCGCCCAGGATCGCGGCATAACTCAGCGGGATCAGCACCTTCGACGGCGGGATGCCCAGCCGCTTGGCCAGTTGCACGAAGACCGGGATCATCACCACGACGACCGGCGTGTTGTTCATGAAGGCCGAGCCTACGGCGACGACGCTGAGGCTTGCGATAAGCGTCAGGATGGGCCGGGTTTCGCTGCGCCGGTCGGCATGCTCGGTCAGCCACTGCACCGCACCCGTCCGGACCAGCCCGCCCATGACCAGGAACATCGCGGCGATGGTCCAGGGGGCGGGGTTGGCGAAGACCTCGAGCGCGGCGTCGTAGGGCAGAAGCCCCAGCGCGAACATCAGCGACGCGCCGGCGATCGCGACGACCTCGGTCGGGTAGCTTTCGCGCATGAACACGACGAACATGCCGGCGACGATCAGGCACGCCAGAACAGCCTGGATCATGGGGTCGAACACGAACGGGAACATGGTGTGCGGGTCGTCTCCGGTCTCCGGGCCGCGTCAGACCTTAGCGGTTGCGGCGCATGGTACAAGCGCCACGCGCGACGTGCCGACGCCGCGTCGCGACCTCAGGGCGCGGCCGGTTGAAGCAGCCCCCCCTCGCGTACCATCTCCACACGCCGTGCCCGGCCGGTGGTGTCGTCGGTTTCGACGAAGACGCCCGACAGCGTCGCGGGGCCGGCCGCCGGCGTGAACCGCGCCCGGGGCATCCCGGTGAGGAAGCGGCGCATGGGCTCGGCCGGCTCCATCCCGATGATCGAATTGTAGTCGCCGCACATGCCGGCATCGCTCAGGTAGGCGGTGCCGCCCGGCAGCACCATCGCGTCGGCCGTGGGCACGTGCGTGTGCGTGCCGACCACGAGGCTGGCCTTGCCGTCGCAGAAACGGCCCATCGCCATCTTCTCGGACGTGGCCTCGCAATGCATGTCCACGATGGCGGCGTTGACCTGCACGCCCAGCGGCGCGGCCTTCAACACCGGCTCGATGGCCGAGAACGGATCGTCGAAAGCGCGCTTCATGAAGACCTGGCCGAGCACCTGCGCCACCAGCACCTTGCGCCCGCCCGGTGCGTCGAAGACCCGCGCCCCGCGCCCCGGCGCCACCTTCGAGAAGTTGATCGGCCGGACGATGCGGGGCTCGGTCTCGCAGAACTGCAGCATGTCCTTCTGGTCGAATGCGTGATCGCCCAGCGTCAGCACGTCGGCCCCGGCCTCGAGCAGCAACTTGGCGTGATCGGGCGACAGCCCGGCGCCGCTGGTGGCGTTCTCGCCGTTGACCACCACGAAATCGAGCTTCCACGCCTCGCGCAGCCCCTTGAGCCGGCCGCGCACCGCCGCGCGCCCCGCCCGTCCCATCACGTCGCCCAGAAAAAGTATACGCATGCCGGGGACCTAGGCCGGTGCCGCAAGAAGAGCAAGGCCGCGCCCGGCCGATCGGTCCGGCATCTAGCGCCGGTGTGGGAGGCCGGGACCCAACGGCGCGGCTTTGCCGAAACGCGCGGAAATGGCGAGATGATGTGGACGCCAAGGCCGACAAAGACTATGGGTTGGGGTAACCACAAGCCGGCCGAACGGCGATTCCCGGCCGCGAAACAGAGCAGATTTTCAGGCGTGCAGTTCTCAAAGTCCAAAGGCCGCCCCGAGGCGCAAGTCACCACCGTCCAGCCGTTCCAGATCCGCGGCCGGTTCTTCACCGCGCTCGCGCTTCGCATCGCCGGTGCGCCGGACGAGGCGTTCTTCGCCGCGCTCGACACGCAGTTGCAGCAGACCCCGCGCTTCTTCGCCGAGGCGCCGCTGGTCATCGACCTCGACCAGGTGAAGGGAACGCTGCGTGGCGACGAGCTGGTGCATATCGTGCACAAGCTGCGCAGCCGGAAGCTCAGCGTCTTCGGCTTCCAGCACGGCTCGAAAGAGCAGGCCTCGGCGGCGGGCTCGGTCGGGCTGATCGAGCTTTTCGGCGGCCGCGAAGCCCCGGCGCGGGCCGCGGCCCGCAAGGAAAGCGCCCCCGCCGCCCCGGCCACCGAGGCGCCGGCGCCCGAGAACAAGCTGATCACCACGCCCGTCCGCTCGGGCCAGACCGTCTTCGCCGATCGCGGGGACCTGGTTGTGGTCGGGCCGGTCGGGTCGGGCGCCGAACTGGTCGCGGCGGGCAACATCCACGTCTACGGCACGCTGCGCGGGCGCGCGCTGGCCGGTGTCAACGGCGACGAGTCGGCGCGCATCTTCTGTCAAAGCCTTGACGCCGACCTTCTGGCCATCTCAGGCCTCTACCGGACGAACGAAAGCCTTGACGCGTCCGTCCGCAAGCAGAGCGTCCAGGTCTTCCTCCAGGGCGAGGACCTGCGCATCGAACCCCTCGGCAACCCTCAAACCCGGGACAGGAGCGCTCAGTGAGCAAGATCATCGTAGTTACCTCCGGCAAGGGCGGCGTCGGCAAGACCACGTCCGCCGCCGCCATCAGCGCCGGTCTCGCCAAGCGCGGGCACAAGACCGTCGTCATCGATTTCGACGTGGGCCTGCGCAACCTCGACCTGATCATGGGGTGCGAGCGCCGCGTGGTCTTCGACTTCATCAACGTCATCCAGGGCGACGCGAAGCTGAAGCAGGCGCTGATCAAGGATCGCCGCCTCGACACGCTGTCGATCCTGCCGACCTCGCAGACGCGCGACAAGGACGCGCTGACGCAGGAGGGGGTCGAGAAGGTGCTGAACGAGCTGCGTGAAGAGTTCGACTACATCGTCTGCGACAGCCCCGCCGGCATCGAGCGCGGCGCGCAGCTGGCGATGTACTTCGCAGACGAAGCCGTCGTGGTCACCAACCCCGAGGTATCCTCGGTCCGCGACAGCGACCGCGTGCTGGGCCTGCTCAACAGCAAGACCCATCGCGCCGAGACACCCGACAGCGAGCCGATCAAGGCGCATGCCCTGCTGACGCGCTATGACACGCAGCGCATCGCCAAGGGCGAGATGATGACCGTCGAGGACGTGCTCGAGATCCTGGCCATCCCGCTTCTGGGCGTCATCCCCGAAAGCCAGGCCGTGCTGCGCGCGTCGAACCTCGGCACGCCGGTCACGCTGGACGATGAAGGCTCCCGCGCGGCCAGCGCCTATGACGAGGCCGTCGCGCGGCTGGTGGGCGAGCAGGTGGAAATGCGCATCGGCGGAGAAGAGCGGCAGGGCTTCTTCCAGCGCCTCTTCAAGAGGACGGCCTGACCATGTTCGGACTCTCGTTTCGCCCCCGCAAAGCGAACACGGCGCAGACCGCCAAGGAGCGCCTGCAGATCCTCCTCGCACACGAGCGCACCGATGGCTCGACGCCCGACGTTCTTCCCATGCTCCAGCGCGACATCCTCGCGGCGATCCAGAAGCACATGAAGATCGGCAAGGACGCCGTGGACATCCGGATGGAGCGCGGCGACGAGCTGTCGAGCCTAGAGATCAACATCGATCTGCCGAACTCCCGCGGCAACGGCCAGGGCGCCGAAAGCTGAACACCGCCGGCGGACGATACGTCCGCCGGTCGGCAACTCCTGCTCCGCCGAGCGGTCGGAGCAGGCCGGCGCCCGATCAGGGCGTGCTGCCGCATCCTCCGCGAACGCCGGTCGCGACCGCTTTCAAGGCAGCCTCAGGAAAACTGGGAAAGCCAGCTCAGCCCGGCCTCGGTATCGCCGTGGCGGGGCCGATACTCGGCCCCGATCGCGCCAGCATAGCCAATGTCCCGCATCGCGGCGATCAGGCGCGGATAGTGGATCTCGCCCTCGTCGGGCTCGCCCCGGTCGGGCACGGCGGCGATCTGCACGTGGCCGATCAGGGGCAGGTGCGCGCGGAACCTCTCGGTCAGGTCGCCCTGCATGATCTGCGTGTGATAGCAGTCGAACATGATGCGAAGGCTGTCGCGGCCCAGCGCCTCGATGATCTCGGTGGCGTGCTCGACACGGCTCAGGTGATAGCCCGGCGCGTCGCGGTGATTGATCGGCTCGATCAGGATCGACAGGCCCCGCGCCTCGGCTGCATCGCACGCAAAGCGCAGGTTGCCGCGATAGGTGGCCTCGGCCTCCGCGGCGCCGCCGGACTTGCCCGCCATGACGTGAACCGCTCGGGCGCCTATGGCCGTCGCGTACTCCACCGCCTGCGTGATTGCCGCGCGCGCCTCGGCCTCCCTCCCCGGCAGGGCCGCGATCCCGAAGTCGCCCGCCTTCACGTTCCCCCGCACGGTGTTCAGGCCCAGCATCGGCAGCCCCGTCTCGTCCAGCGCGGCCTTCACCTGCTCGGGCGGGACCTCGTAGGGGAAGTGGCACTCGACCGCGGCGAAGCCCGCGGCCTTCGCCGCCCGGATGGCGTCGGGCAGCGGCCGGTCGGTGAACAGGAAGCCCAGGTTGGCGGAGAACGTCATCAGTCCCAATCCACTTCGAATTTCGTCACCACGTCCGTGATCTGCTCGTGTGTAAGGTGCACCGCGTTCGCCCCGCGCAGGAGGATCGCAAGCTTCGCCGTCTCCTCCAGTTCTTCCATCGCATAGACGGCGGCCTCGAGGTCCTTCGACGCCACCACCGGACCGTGATTGGCCAGCACCACGGCCGAGCGCTTCCCCGCCAGCCCGCGCACCGCGTCGCCCATCGCCGGATCGCCGGGTCGGAAATACGGAAGGAGCTTCACCTTGCCGAGCCGCATGATCGAGTACGCCGTCAACGGCGGCAGCATGTTGTCGGGGTCGGTCTCGGGCAGCATCGACAGCGCGACGGAATGCGTTGAGTGCAGGTGCACCACGGCCCCCGCCGAGCGGCGTGTTTCGTAGAACGCGGCGTGCAGCGGCATCTCCTTCGTCGGCTTGTCGCCGCCGATGTGATTGCCCGCCGCGTCGAAACGGCTCAGCCGCGCCGGGTCCAGCCGCCCGAAGCTCGACCCCGTCGGCGTGACCAGCAGCCCCCCGTCTTCGGTCCGGACCGAGATATTGCCCGACGCGCCGCCGGTCATGCCACGATTGAAGATCGACGCCGCCTGCCAGCAGATATCCTCGCGCAGCTTCGTCTCACTCATCGTCAGCTCCAAGAATGCGCGCGGCCTTGGCGAAGAAGTCGTCGCCCCCGAAATTGCCGGATTTCAGCGCGACGACGAGGTTCTTGCCCGCCCGCATCGCCGGCACGCCGGGGTCGATCTCCGGCCCGATCTCCAGCCGCCGCGGGGCGAGCGCCTCGACCACCGCGCCGGAGGTTTCTCCGCCCGCCGTGATCAGCCGCGTGACGCCGCCGTTCACCAGAGCGCGGGCGGTGTCGGCGAAGAAGCGCTCGAACGCGTTCGCGATGGTCTCGCGCCCATGGCGCTTCTGCGCCGCGCGCACCGTGTCGGGATCGGCCGAGGAGAAGGCCAGAGGCAGCCCGTCCTGCGCCAGCATCCAGTCCGCGACGCCCCGCGCGGTGACAGCGCCACTCATCAGATCGTCCGCGCTGACCTCGAGCGCCGGTGCCTCGCCTTGATGCCGCGCAACCTGCGCGCGGGTTGCCACAGAGCACGACCCCGACAGGATCGCCGCCCGCCCCTCCTGCCCGCGCCACGCACCCGCCTGTCCCGACAACTGGTTACGGAAGTTGTCCGGCAGCCCCAGCGCGATACCCGAACCGCCAGTGACCAGCGGCAGACCGGCGGCCGCCTGCCCCAGCACGCGCAGGTCCTCGTCCCGGATGGCGTCGGCGACCAGCAGGCGATGGCCCGCCGCGTCCTCCGACTCCATCCGCGCACGCACCGCGTCCGGCCCCGCGAAAACGTCCGTGGCCGGAATGTGCCCCACCGTTCCCCGGCATTGCCGCGCCAGCCAACGGCGCAGGTCGGCGTCGATCATCGGCGTCAGCGGGTGGTTCTCCATCCCGCTTTCGTTCAGCAGCTTGTCCTTCACGAACAGGTGGCCCTGGTAGACCGAGCGCCCGGTCACAGGGAACGCGGGGCAGACAATCACCTTCCGCGCGTCCAGCGCATCGGCCAGCGCCTCGGCCACCGGTCCGATATTGCCCTCGGGCGTGGAGTCGAAGGTGGAGCAGTACTTGAACAGGAACTGCTCGCAGCCCTGTTCACGCAGCCAGTCGAGCGCGTCGAGCGACAGCCGCACCGCCTCGTCCACGGGGATCGACCGCGACTTCAGCGCCACCACGCCGGCCTCGACATCCGACTCCGCCGGGTGGTCGGGTACGCCGACATACTGCACGGTTCGCATGCCCGACTTGGTCAGCGTATTGCCCAGGTCGCTCGACCCGGTGAAGTCGTCCCCGATACAGCCCAGCAGCATCAGTCGTCTCCCGGCAGTTTCAGCCCCGCGGCGCGGGCATAGACGCGGACCACAGCTGCGTCGTCCACGCCGCCGTCCCCGGCCTCGGCCGCCGCGCGGAACTGCGCCAGGGCGGCGGCCGTCAGCGGCACCGGCAGGCCGGCCCCCTCAGCGATCTCGCTGACGATGCCGAGGTCCTTCGGCCAGATGTTGACCGCGGAACGCGGGGCGTAGTCGTTGTCGACCACGTGCGGCGCGCGGTTCTGGAACATCCAGGAATTCCCGGCCGAAACGCCGATCACGTCCACCACCCGCGAAAGGTCCAGCCCCTGCGCCGTGGCGAAGGCCAGCGCTTCCCCCATCGCCGCGATGTGCACACCCGCGAGAAGCTGGTTCACCGCCTTCATCGCCGACCCGGCCCCGGCCTCGCGCCCGAGGTCGTGCACCGTCTCGGCCATCGCGTCGAGCGCGGGGCGCGCGGCGGCAAAGGCATCTTCGCTGCCCGAGGCCATGATCGACAGCTTCCCCTCGGCGGCCTTGGCCGCGCCACCCGAAATCGGGGCGTCGAGGTATACAAGCTCGAGCGCCGCGGCCTCGGCCGCCATCTCGCGGGCGAATTCGGGCGGGACAGTTGCACACGCAACTATCACCGCGCCGGGCTTCAGCCGTCGGGCCAGGCCCGCCTCGCCGAACAGCACCTCGCGGGACTGCGTCGCGTTCAGGACGACGCACACCAACACCTCCGCATCCGCCGCGGCTTGTGCCGGATCCCGGTCCGATCCGCCGGCCTCCACCAACTCCTCTACCCGCGACCGATCGATATCCGCGCCGGTGACATCGAAGCCGACACGGACGAGGGATTTCGCCATGCCCATGCCCATTGAGCCCAGGCCGACGACGACCGCTTTTCCCGACATTCGCGATACTCCTCCCGCAGCGTCCGGTTCATGTGCATCAGTCGCATGGGGTCCACCTGATTGCAAGATTGTCTGGCAATCTGCTGCAAACCGTCTAAGGTCGCCTCGACTCTGGAGGAGGAGGAGAAACCAGATGAACCTCAAGACCCTGTTCATGGGCGCCACCGCAGCGCTCGCCCTGACCGCCGGTGCAGCGGCCGCCCAGCAGACGACGCTGCGCATTCAGACGCATCACTCGCCCGAGGCGCCGTCGGGCCAGCTTGCGCAGGAATTCGTGGACAACGTCGAGGCCATGTCCGACGGCGAAATCGACATCGAGATTTTCTATTCGTCGGCGGTGGTTAAGTCGGCCGAGGCCTTCGACGCGGCCGCCAGCGGCATCCTCGACTGCGACATGACCAACGGCAGCTACCAGACCGGCAAGAACCCGGCCTTCCAGTTCGTGGCCGACGTCATGGGCGGCTACGACACGCCGCTCCAGTTCCTGAGCTGGATCACGTACGGCGGCGGTGCCGAAGAGATCAACGCGCTCTACAATGCGCACGGGATGGAATTCGTCGGCGCATGGGTCGGCGGGCAGGAATCACTCAACTCCACAAAGCCGATCGCCGGCATCGAGGATCTGAAGAACTTCAAGTTCCGCTCGCCCCCCGGGATGGAGAGCGAGATCTTCGCGTCGCTGGGCGCCAAGCCCGTCGTCATGGACTTCACCGAGATCTTCACCGCGCTCGAAACGGGCATCATCGACGGCGCCGACGCCTCGAGCCTGGCCAACAACGTGGGCTTGGGGATCTACGACGTGGCCGAGTACACCACCTATCCCGGCTTCCACTCCATGTCGGCCGACCACCTCGCCTGTTCCAGCAGCGTGTGGGACAGCCTGCCCGACGACCAGAAGCAGATCCTCAAGACCGCCATGAACGAACTGGCGCTCAAGACCATGATGCGCGTTCTCGTCGACAACGGCGAGGCCAAGGCGATGCTGCCCGAGAAGGGCGTGACATTGCACGACTGGTCCGAGGAAGATCGCGGCCAGTTCCGGGCGGCGGCCAAGGCGGCATGGGACAACTGGGCGACCAAGACGCCAGAGACCGAGTCGATCGTGAACAGCCACAAAGAGTTCATCGAGCGCATCGGGCTCGGCGGCTGACGCCGCCGCACCTCGACATCGCGCCACGGCGCGTCGACGGGGCGGCGGGTACTCCGCCGCCCCTTTGCAGCTTCAAAAACAGACACAGAGGCAGAGATGAACGTTCTGATAATCGGCGGCGGCGGCTTCCTGGGCACCAAACTGGCGCATGCGCTGACAGCCAGGGCCGAGCTGCGCGGCCGGCCCATCACAGGCCTGACGCTGGTGGACCTGTCGGCGCCGGACACGCCCGACGCTCCGTTCGACGTCGCCTCCAAGGCCGTGGACATCACCGATCCGGACAGCGTCGCCTCGCTGATCGACGGGTCGAACGACGTCATCTACCTGCTCGCCGCCGTCGTTTCGGCCCATGCCGAGGCCGATTTCGAGACCGGCATGAACGTGAACCTGCACGGCGTCCTCAACGTGCTGGAGCGCTGCCGCGCGCTCGAGTCCGCGCCGGTGCTGGTGTTCACCTCGTCCCTCGCCGTGTTCGGCGGCGACGTTCCCGATCCGATCGAGGACTGGACCATCCCGAACCCGCAGACCTCCTACGGGGTGCAGAAGGCGATCGGCGAGCAATTGGTCAACGACTACTCGCGCCGGGGCTTCATCGACGGGCGCACGCTGCGCCTGCCCACGATCTCGGTCCGGCCGGGCAAGCCGAATCGGGCGGCCTCGTCCTTCATGTCGTCGATCATCCGCGAACCTCTGAACGGGCAGGAAGCCGTTTGTCCCGTCGATCCGGACTTCGAGCACTACTACCTCTCGCCCCGCCGTTGCGTCGAGAACCTCGTCCGGACTGCCGAACTCGACGCCGGCGACCTAGGCCAGAGCCGCACGATCACCCTGCCCGGCCAGACCCTCACCGTGCAGCAGATGATCGACGCGATGACCCGCGTGGCAGGGCCGGAACCAGCGAAGCTGATCCGCTGGGAGAAGCAACCGGAGGTAGAGAAGATCGTGCGTGGCTGGCGCTCGAAGTACAATGCGCGTAAAGCCCAGGCCCTCGGACTGGTGAACGACGACGGGTTCGAGGACAACGTGCGGGCGTACCTGGAGGACGACCTTCCCTCCGCCTGACGCCCCGCGCGGCCAGGGCCGCAGAGAGACGACGACGTAATGAAGCCGATACAACAGATGCCCCGCTACCGCCTCGTGGCCGAGGAGATCGCGGCGGAGATACGCGCCGGGGAACTTGCGCCGGGGTCCAAGATGCCGCCGGACAAGGAGCTTGTGGAGCGGCTTCAGGTCAGCCGTGCCACGGTGCGCGAGGCGATGATCGCGCTCGAGCTCATGGGCTACGTCGTCACCCGCTTCGGCGCGGGCGCCTATGTCGCCGACACCCTGCCCGACCGCCCGGTGGAGCCGAAGGGCCTGCCGGGCTTCTTCGAGCTCGTCGAGGCGCGCTACCGCATCGAGCCCGAGATCGCGGCCATCGCGGCCGAAACGGTGGGCGCGGAAGACCTGGCCGTCCTGCGCCGGAAGGTCGACCTGATGATCGACCCCGCCCGCCCTTTCGCGGAAAGCGAGCGCGACGACCGCGACTTCCACGTTACCATCGCCCGCAGCACCGGCAACTCGGTCTTCGTCTCGATCGTCGAGGACTTCTGGCGCGCGCGCCTGCGCTTTCCCGAGTGGACGCGCGCCAACAATCGGCAAAATGAGGAAGACATCCGCCGCTTCTACCGCGACGAGCACATGGCGGTGATCGAGGCGCTGGAGGCCCGCGACCCGGCCGCCGCGCGCCGCGCGATGCAGGTCCACTGCCGAAACTCCGGCCAGCCCATGCTGGAGCGCTGGCGTCGGCTGGAAGAGGCGCAGGCCGCCCCCGACGACCGCGTGGTCACCCGGATCTCCACATGGTGAGGCCGTGGGCCTTTTCCGTTCGCTTGCGGTACGCCTAGCCGCGCATCGCTCACAAGGGCGGCGCCCCTCATCCCCGAGGAGCGCCGGCCTTGGATTATGCGTAGCTCCCTTCGGGGAACGCCCGACGCGCGGAACGCCTGAGCCTGTCCCATCCTGCTGCCGCGCGTGGTCGGGTCACGAGGCGTAGGGCGCGATCTCTCCGGACCTGACCTTGCCGAAATACGCGTTCATCTCGCGCTTGACGACCGGCATCAACACGTAGAGCGCAATGATGTTGGCCACCGCCATCGCGAAGATCATCGCGTCCGAGAAGTCGATCACCGCACCCAGTTGCGCCGCCGCCCCGATCACGATGAAGACACAGAAGATCAGCTTAAAGGTCAGCTCGGTCTTCTTCCCCTCGCCGAACAGGAAGGTCCACGCCTTCAGCCCGTAATACGACCAAGAAATCATTGTCGAGAAGGCGAAGAGCACCACCGCCAGCGCCAGCACGTAGGGGAACCACGACAGCCCGGTGGCGAAGGCGGCCGACGTCAACTGCACGCCCGACACGTCGCCCACCGTCGCGATGGCCCCGTCGTCCAGCACGAACCTGCCGGTGTCGGGATCGGTGATCAGCACGCCCGAGATGGTGATGACCAGCGCCGTCATCGTGCAGATCACAACGGTGTCGATGAAGGGTTCGAGCAGCGACACGACGCCCTCGGTGATCGGCTCGTTCGTACGCACGGCCGAGTGGGCAATGGCCGCCGAGCCGACGCCGGCCTCGTTCGAGAAGGCGGCGCGCCGGAAGCCCTGGATCAGCGCGCCGACGAGGCCACCGGCCACGCCGAGCCCGGTGAACGCGCCCACGAAGATCTGCCCGAAGGCCCAGCCGATCAGTTGGTAATTCGCGATCAGCACGATCAACGCCGCCCCGACATAGAGGATGCCCATGAACGGCACGACCTTCTCGGTGACCCGCGCGATGGACTTGATGCCGCCGATGATGACGGCGAACACGACGGCCGCGAACACGACGCCGGTGATCCAGCCGGGATAGTCGCCCAGGATACCGGCGATCTGCGCGTGCGCCTGGTTGGCCTGGAACATGTTCCCGCCACCCAGCGCCCCGCCGATGGTGAAGATCGAGAAGATCACCGCCAGGATCGCGCCGCCGGGCACGCCGCGCTCGGCGAAGCCCTTGGTCATGTAGTACATCGGCCCGCCCGAGACATGGCCGTCCGGATACTCGTTGCGGTACTTCACGCCCAAAGTGCACTCGGTGAACTTCGACGCCATGCCCAGAAGGCCCGCCAGGATCATCCAGAACGTCGCGCCCGGCCCGCCGATTCCGACGGCGACGGCCACGCCCGCGATGTTCCCCAGCCCCACCGTGCCCGACAGCGCCGTGGCGAGCGCCTGGAAGTGGCTCACCTCGCCCGCGTCGTTGGGATCGGAGTAGTCACCCCTCACCAGCCGCAGGGCGTGGCCGAAGGCGCGGAACTGGATGAAGCCGAAATAGATCGTGAAGATGCTGGCCGCGACGACCAGCCACAGCACGATCCACGGGAAGCTCGTGCCGGGGATGGGCGCGAAGATCAGGCTGACGAACCAGCCGGTCGAGGCGGCGAAGACGTCGTTGACGCGCTGGTCGAACGACACCGCAGCCTCCTGCGCCAGTGCCGGCAGCGGGAGCAGGCACGCCGCGGCGGCGGCTCCCCGGGAAAGGTACTTCATCTCGCGGGCCTCCTGCCTAGGGAACGATGGTGACGGGAACCGAGGACGTGGCGATCAGCCGGGCGCTGACGCCCCCGAAGAGCCGCTCCATCATACCCTTCGTAGCGACCCGTCCGATGATGATCTGCGTTGCGCCGCGGGTTCGGGCCAGCCGGTCGAGGATCTCGGCCGCGTCGCCGTGCGCCACGTGGTCCTCTACGGTGAAGCCCTCGTCCCGCGCCGCCTTTGCCGCCGGATCGACGACACGCTCGTGCGCCAGCGCGATCTCTTCCTCGCGGCGCTGGTGGCGCTGCTCGTTCTCCTCGGGCGTCTGGAAGGTATAGGGCGACCACTCGATCACGTAGCAGATGAGGATCAGGCAGTCGCCGAGAGCGCGCGCGCGGTCCTTTGCGAAGTCGAGGGCCTTCTGTCCGGTCGGACCGCCGTCCAGTCCGACGACGAGGGTGGTCGTCATGGGTGCTTCCCCTTCCCGGGCGCGTCCGCCTGACCGGCCGAGCGCTGTGCGATTCGGGACAAGGTAGCACCATTTCGCCGATCCATGTGACGCGAGGTCATCCAAATCTGCGGATTCCGGCCGAAACCTCCCGATGAACTGTGGAAAGCGCCGGTTCTTGCGGCACCCGGCTCACCAGATGAAGTTCGCGCCAGCCCCCAGCACGGCCAGCAACGTCACCGTCAGCGCGACCGAGGCCGCGCCGAGCCCCAGCCCCGTCAGGACGGCCAGACCGTCGCGCTCGATGAAGCCCAGCCCCACGATCAGGATCGATACGGCCGGGAACCAGCCGGTGAAGGGAACCGGCAGGAACAGCGCGAAGGCGATGCAGAACAGCGCGACGCCCAAGGGGCGCTCGTTTCTGGCCGCGAAGATCCACGGCGTGCGTGGCTTGATCACCTTTTCGATCTGCCGGGTAACGGCGCGGGCCCGCACGACCGCGCGGCGGAACTTGTCGATCTTCAGGCGCCGGCGCGTGATGAATTTGGGCAGCCGGACATAAGGGAAACCAAGCGCGAGCTGCGCGGTGATCAGAAGCAGCGGAATGCCGGTGATCAGCGATGCGCCGGGCGGTAGCGGCAGGAAAGTAATGATCGAGAAGAAGGCCAGCAGCCAGCCGAATGACCGCTCGCCCAGCCGCTCGATGATGTGGCCGACCGCGACCGTCTCGACGCCCGGGGGACGTCGCGCGGCGCGCACCAGTGACCGCGAGATGGACCCCGAGGGACGGGTCAGGCCATCCCCCGCATCCGTTTCCTCGTCGGGCGCGCTCATCGTCCGGCTCGCCGGGTCCGCGTCGTCGCGCGGCGGGAAGTTTCCGTCGGCGGACACGTCACGACCAGTCCTTCGGCGGCGCGATGATCTCCGCCTCGGTCACGATCAGGTCCAGCGGCTGGTCCGTCTCCTCCCGCGGCAGCCCCTCGTCCTCCTGCGCGGCGAAGGCGAAGCCGATGGCCGTGACGGGTCCGGCGGCGCGGAGACCGGCCAGCGTCCGGTCGTAGAACCCGCCGCCATAGCCCAGACGTCCCCCCGCCCGGTCGAAGGCGACGAGCGGGACGATCAGCACCTCGGGCACGACCGGCTCCCCGCTTGCGGGGATCATGGCGCCGAAGGGCCCCTCGACCAGCGTGCAATGCGGTGTCCAGCTGCGGAAGGTCAGCGGAAGGCCCTTACCCTCGATCACCGGGACGCCGACGGGCCCGTGCTCCGCCGCCTCGGCCATGACCGGCAGCGGGTCGATTTCGGTCCGGATGGGCATGTATCCCGACAGCGGCTTGCCCCGATGCTCGGCGACGACCTCGGCCAGCAGCGTGTGCGCGTCCGGCCCGGCGGCGGCCTGCGCCGCCTTGCGCCGCGCGAAGGCCAGCGCACGCGCCTTCGCCTTGTCCTCGGCCAGCGTCACAGCAACAGCACCGCGGCAAGGCCGAGGAAGGCGAAGAAGCCCACCACGTCCGTCACCGTCGTCACGAAAGCCCCCGACGCCAGCGCGGGATCGACCCCCGCCTTGTCCAGCGTGAGCGGCACCAGAATGCCGGCAAGTCCGGCGATCACCAGGTTGATGACCATCGCCGCCCCGATCACCACGCCCAGCATGGGCGTGCCGAACCACAGGATGCCGACGACTCCCATCAGCACCGCAAAGACGCAGCCGTTCAGGAAGCCGGCCACAATCTCGCGCCGGATGACGCGCAGCGCGTTCGCCCCCGTCAGGTCGCGCGTCGCCAGAGCCCGCACCGCGACCGTCAGCGACTGCGTGCCCGCGTTGCCTCCCATCGACGCCACGATGGGCATGAGCACCGCCAGCGCCACCACGGCGGCGATCGTCGCCTCGAACTGCGCGATGACCAGAGAGGCCAGGATCGCCGTGATCAGGTTGACGAACAGCCATGGAAACCGCTGCCGCGCGATGTCGAAGGTGCGGTCGTTCAGGCTTTCGTCGCCCACACCGGCGAGGCGCAGGATGTCCTCCTCGTTCTCTTCGTTCAGCACGATCATGGCGTCGTCGATGGTGATCACGCCCACCAGCCGGCCGTCGTCGTCCACCACGGGGGCCGAGATCAGGTGGTACTGGTTGAAGGCGTATGCGACGTCGCCCTCCTCCTCGTCCACGCGGAACGTGCGGAAGTCGGGCTCCACCAGGTCGGCCAGCTTCGTCGTCCTGCGCGAGGACATGATCTTGCCCAGCGTCACCTGCGCCACGGGCTTCATCCGCGGGTCCACCAGGATCACGTGATAGAACTGCTCGGGCAGGTCGTCGTGGGCGCGCATGAAATCGATCACCTGCCCCACGCTCCAATGCTCGGGGGCGGCGACGACCTCGCGCTGCATCAGGCGGCCGGCGGAATATTCCGGGTGGCTGAGCGCCTGCTCCACCGCCAGCCGGTCCGAGGCCTCGAGGATCTCGAGGATCGCGTCCTGCGTCGGCTGCTCGAGGTCCTCGAGCAGATCCACGACATCGTCGCTTTCCAGCTCGCGCACGGCTTCGGACAGCACTTCGGGAGACAGCGCCGCGATCACTTCGGCGCGGATGCCTTCCTCGAGTTCCGACAGGATCTCGCCGTCGAACTCGGTGCCGTAGAGGCGCACGAACGCCTCGCGCTCCTCGTGGTTCACCTGCTCCAAAAGGTCGGCGATGTCGGCTGCGTGGAACGGCTCCACCAGCTCCTTCAGGCGGTCGGCATCCTGTGCCTCCACCGCCTCGAGGATGGCCTGGACCGTGCGCGGGTCGAGCGAATACGCACCCTCCTCGCGGGTCTCGGGGTCATCCAGGATGATGTCTTCCTCGGGCATAGCCGACTCCCCTGCTCAGGCCGCCGCGAACATAGGGGAGCACCGTCGTGCCCGCCAGTGCCCGACGTCGCGATTTACCTTGTCCGCCCACGGAAATAGGGTGCGCCCCGAACAACGACGAGGGCCGGAATGGCAGAGCTTCTCATCGGCCAGACCCTGGCCTTCCACGGCGACCCCTTCGCCATGCCGCCGGAGGACGCGGCGCGCCACGAGACAAGTGGCGGCGTGCTGGTCGAGGACGGCGTGATCCGGGCCGTGGGGCCGGCGGACGAGCTGCGCGCGGCGCACCCGCAGGCGGCCGTCACCGATCACGGCGACGCGCTGATCCTGCCGGGCTTCGTGGACGCGCATGTGCACTTTCCGCAGACCGCGATGATCGCGAGCTGGGGCAAGCGACTGATCGACTGGCTGAATCTCTATACCTTCCCAGAGGAGATGCGCTTCGCGGACCCCGCCTACGCGTCGGAGATCGCCGAGCGCTACCTCGACCTGACGCTCGCGAACGGCACGACCACGGCGGTCAGCTTCTGCACCATCCACCCCGAGAGCGTGGAGGCGATCTTCACCGCGGCCGAGGCGCGGGGCGTCCGGCTGGTGGCGGGCAAGACCTGCATGGACCGCAACGCGCCCGAGGGGCTGCGCGACACGCCGCAATCGGCCTATGACGACAGCAAGCGGCTGCTTGAGGAATGGCACGGCCGGGGGCGACTGTCCTACGCCATCACGCCGCGCTTCTCGCCCACCTCGACGCCCGAGCAGCTCGCGGCGATGGGCGCGCTCTGGGTCGAGCACCCGGACTGCCTGATGCAGACGCACCTGTCCGAGCAGACCGACGAGATCGCCTGGGTGCGCGAGCTCTTCCCCGAGGCGCGCGACTATCTGGATACCTACGAGGCGCACGGGCTGCTGGGGCCGAACGCCCTCTACGGCCACGCCATCCACCTCGACCCGCGCGAGCGCGACCGGATCGCCGAGGTCGGCGCGGCGCTCATCCATTGCCCGACGTCGAACGCTTTCATCGGATCGGGCCTGATGCCACTGGCGAAGCTGAAGGCCGCGGGCCACCGGATCGGGCTGGCCACCGACACCGGCGGCGGCTCGTCCTTCTCGATGCTGCGGACGATGGCGGCCGCCTACGAGATCGGGCAGCTGTCGCGCACGGCATTGCACCCCGCGCAGCTTTTGTGGCTGGCGACCGCGGGCTCGGCGGAAGCGCTGCGCATGGGCGACCGCATCGGCCGGCTGGCACCGGGGATCGAGGCCGACCTCGTGGTGCTCGACCTTGCCTCCACCCCCGCCATCGCGCAGCGCGCGGCCCGGGCCGGGGACATCTGGGAAGCCGTGTTCCCGACCATCATGATGGGCGACGACCGCGCCGTGCGCGAGGTGCGCGTGGCCGGCAACAAGGTCTGAGCGCGATGCGCTGAGCCGGCGGCCAGCCACCCGCGCCAAAACTTTTCCCTATTATCCACGAGAAAAAGCAAGGCTCCCGAAAATGCTCAGCCTGCTTGCCTTGCGAAGGTCCCAGCTTCGCCAGAACGTAGCCACTTCCGGTTAGGAGAAATCAGCCAATCTTCTGGGTTCCCCTGAAGCGAGGCCACTCCATGATCACCGAACTGAAGTCCGTCCGCGATGTCTGGAAGAAGATGCCGACCGAACGTCACGCGCGGCTCTTCCTCGAGAACGCCATCTGGGGCGATGATCGGTTCTGTCCACATTGCGGCAGCTTGAGTTCGCGCCCGTTGCGCGGGGCATCCATGCGCCCCGGGCTGTATCAGTGCGTCGAGAGGGAATGCCGCAGCCAGTTCACTGTCACCACGAGGACGCCGCTCCACGCGACGAAGCTGGATCTCCGGATCTGGATCGCCGCAATGTTCCTCGTGCTGACCTCCTCCAAAGGCATCTCTTCGGTCGTGATGGCGCGCTTTTTGGGCGTGAACCAGAAGACCGCGTGGAAGCTTGGCCATGCGATCCGCGAGATGATGGATGATCGGCAGGGCATTGCCGGTCGACTGACGGGAGTGGTCGAGGTCGACGAGGCCTTCGTCGGCGGCAAGCCGAAGTTCCGCCACGGCGTCAAGAACAAGCGAGGACGAGGAACAGGCAAACCGATCGCGCTCGTTGCTGCGGCGAGAAACGGTCAGGCTCGAGCCGTGCTCATACCGAATGCTCAAGGGCGCACCATGAAGCCCATCATCGAGGGTTGGATCGATTCGACCTCGGCGCTCATCACCGACAAGAACCCAAGTTACGGAAAGATCGGGGCATCTTTTTCCAGCCACCATACAATCCAGCACAACAAGCGCCAGTATGCGAACACGAAGACCGGGGCGCACATCAACACTGTGGAGGCCGTAAATGCGGTCGTCCAGCGCGCTCTGATCGGCGTGTATCACCGTCTCGGACGGAAGCACCTACAGCGATACCTGGACGAGATCATCTGGCGGTGGAACCACAGGACCCCGGAGAGCAAAGTGCGGAAACGGAAGTCTTCATCGGGCCTCTCAACTGCTGAGACCACGACAGTATGGAAGCCAATCCCGGTTGTGGACCAGATGCGGGGCCTGCTCTGCGGAGCCGTCGGCCGCCAGATGAGACGCACGCCGTCGTGGGGTCTTCGGTGGCCATGACCCCGTCACTGCAAAGGTCCGCTCAGAGCCCAGACTCACCGATGCTGCGGGGCGCGCGAATGTCGGCTTTCGTCCGGCGCGTCGCACCATGATGGAGTTAGTCAGCTTCCACCAAGTCACTCCGGGCATCGCGGATGATCATCCACGACGAATGCAGGAAAAGCCCCGCGATCGCGAACGCGACGATCAGGTCGGGCCATGCACTGCCAAGCCACGCGACCAGCCCGGCGGCGATGACCACGGCGAGGTTGCCGATGGCGTCGTTGCGAGAGAACAGCCAGACGGCTCGCATATTGGCATCACCCTTGCGGTGCTTTAGCAGCGGCAGCACCGCGAGGATGTTTACGATCAGCGCACCTACCGCGAAGGCTCCCATCAACCCGGCTTCTGGCGTGGTCTGGTTGAGGACACGCCAGAGCGTGCTGCCGACAACGCCAAGGCCCAGAAGGCCCAGAAACACGCCTTGGATCATCGCCGACCGCGCCCGCCATGTCAGGCTCCAGCCGATGGCGAGCAGGCCCAGAAACGTGATCGCACCATCGCCCAGAAAATCGAGCGCGTCTGCCTTCAGCGCCTGCGAACCGGACAGGAACCCGCCGAACATTTCGACCACGCCGTATCCGAGATTGAGCGCGACCACGATCCAGAGCGCGCGGCGATAGCTCGGGTCCTTGTAGGCCGGATCGGACGATGTATCGCCGTCCTCGATCTTCTCGAAACCGTAGCCGGTCGCGTCGAGCGCGGGCCGCACTTTCGGCAGATCGCCGTCCGCGATCCGCAATGTCATGATGTGGGTGGCGGCGGACACTTTCACGTCGCCTTCGGCCACGCCCGCAGACCGGGCCGCGCGCTCGATCTCGGCGGCATCTTTCGCGCAGTCCATGCCTTGCACCCGCATTCGGATCGGGGAGGAGGCTGTCGCCAACTTGCTGTTATCGGGCTGGCTCATGTGCGATCCTTTTTGTGGTGGCGGGCGAAAAGGTACGCTGCTAACGTATCAGTGGATAATGATATGACAGCGCAAAACATTCAAGACGATCTTTCGGCACCCGATACACTGGAACTGCGGGCAAAGCTCTTCCGGGGCCTAAGCGATCCCAGCCGTCTGACGATCCTCGATGCGCTGGTGTCGGACGAACGCAACGTGCAGGAAATCGTCGGGCATACGGGTTTGGGTCAGCCCAACGTCTCGAACCATCTGCGCTGTCTGCTGGAATGCGGGCTGGTCAGTCGCCGCAGCAAAGGCCGCTTCGTTCGGTATCGTCTGGCGGACAGGCGGGTCGCCGATCTCATCCGTGATGCAGATCAGCTACTTGCCTCGACAGCCAACGGAGTTGATGCCTGCCAAAGCTATACGGACTAACCGGCGCGACCTGCTGCAATGTCCTATCGGTGCGCCAAACCTGAAGCAGCCATCTGCGCATCCGCAGCGAATGCACCCTTTGTCCGCGAAGCTGCCATTTGCGAGCCTCTACGGCTGCTGCTTTTTCTCGTGGATAATAGGGAAACTTTTCATAAGAGTTTTGACAACTTCCTTCTAAGGAAGTTGCGGCGGAACCGCCGCGCGCACCTCCGGTTGATTTCCGTAGCGTCAACCGGAGGAGCCCCGCATGAGACCCGTCCTGATCGCTTCGATCTTCACCTGCCTCGCGGCGCCCGCCGCCGCGCAGGACGCCGACTGGCAGTACCCCGCCGTCCCCTACGGGCCCGTCGTCGAGCTTCCCGGCACGACCGCCGAGCGTCCCTCGGGCGAGCCCTACAGCGTCGTCTTCGACATTCGCGACGCCGCTCCCGGCGACGAGCGGGTGAGCCGCGACCTCGCGCTCGTGGGGCGCTTCGTGAACCTGCTGGCGCAGTCGCAGATGGAGCCTTCGGATTCCGACCTCGTCGCCGTGCTGCACGCCGCCGCGACCCCGGCGATCGTCACCGACGCCGCCTACCGGGCGCGCTACGGCACGGACAACCCGAACGAGGGTCTCATCATCGCGCTGGAACGCTACGGCGTCGACGTGGTGGTCTGCGGGCAGTCGCTGACCGCGTCCGGCTTCACGCCGGACGACGTGCTCGACCCGGTGGACGTGTCGGTGTCGGCTATGACGACGCTCGCCGACCTCCAGCTTCGGGGTTACGCGCTGATGCCCTGAGCCTCAGGCGGTCAGGCCCTCGGGCTCGGGCAGGCCGTGGGTGCGGCAGGCCGCCGTCAGGGTGTTGGCCAGCAGGCAGGCGATGGTCATCGGGCCCACGCCGCCCGGCACCGGCGTGATCGCGCCGGCGACCTCGGACACGCTATCGAAGTCGCAGTCGCCCACCAGCCGCGTCTTGCCGCCGCCGGCGTCGACCCGGTTGATGCCCACGTCGATCACCGTCGCGCCGGGCTTGATCCAGTCGCCCGTGACCATGCCGGGCCGACCCACGGCGGCCACGACGATGTCGGCGCGGCGGACCACCTCGGGCAGGTTCTGCGTACGGGAATGCGCCACCGTCACCGTCGCGCTGTCGCCCAGCAAAAGCTGCGCCATGGGTTTGCCGACGATGTTCGAGCGGCCGATCACCACGGCCTCCTTCCCCTCGAGCGAGCCGAGCTGCTGGCGCAACAGCATCAGGCAGCCCAGCGGCGTGCAGGGCACCATCGCCGCCTGCCCCGTCGCCACGCGGCCCACGTTCAAGATATGGAAGCCGTCCACGTCCTTCGTGGGGTCCACCGCGTTGATGACGAGGTCCGAGTTCATGTGCGCGGGCAACGGGAGTTGCACGAGTATGCCGTGCACCTGCGGGTCGGCGTTGAGGTGCTGGATCAGGCCGAGCAGTTCCTGCTCCTCCGTGTCCTCGGCCAGGCGGTGCTCGAAGCTCTGCATCCCGGCTTCGACCGTCATGCGCCCCTTCGAGCGGACATAGACCTGGCTTGCCGGGTCCTCGCCCACCAGCACCACGGCGAGGCCGGGGGTGATGTCCATCTCGTCCTTCAGGCGTGCGACATGGGCCGCCACCTTCTCTCGTATCGTCGCCGCGTAAGCTTTGCCGTCGATGATGGTGGCGGTCATGGCGTCCTCGGGTTGTACAACATGTGCATTTTCAGGCCATAAATGTACGGTCGGCCCCGTCAGAACAACCCTTCGATCTGCCCCGCCTCGTTCAGCCGGATCGCCTCGGCTGACGGGCGGCGCGGCAGGCCGGGCATGGTCATGATCTCGCCGCAGATCACCACGACGAAGCCCGCCCCCGCCGACAGCCGTACCTCGCGGATGGGAACCGAGTGACCGGTGGGCGCACCGCGGCGGCTGGGATCGGTGGTGAACGAGTACTGCGTCTTCGCCATGCAGACGGGCAGGTTGCCGTAGCCCTGCGCCTCCCACTCGCGCAGCTGGTCGCGCACCTTCTGGTCGGCCAGGATTTCGTCGGCGCGATAGATGCGCCGGGCGATGGTGTCGATCTTGTCGAACAGACTCATGTCGTCGCCGTAGAGCGGGGCGAAGTTGGCGCGGCCCGAATCCGCGATCTCGGCCACGCGGGTGGCGAGCGGCTCGATCCCAGCGCTGCCCTGCGCCCAATGCTTGCAGACGAACGCTTCGCTGCCCTGGCTGGTGACGAATTCCTGCACCTGCGCGATCTCGGCGTCCGTGTCGCCGGCGAAGTGGTTGATGGCCACCACGACCGGCACGCCGAAGGTCTTGAGGTTCTCGATATGCCGCCCGAGGTTGGCGCAGCCAGACTTCACCGCGGCCACGTTCTCGGTGCCCAGGTCGTCTTTCGCCACGCCGCCGTTCATCTTCATCGCGCGCACCGTGGCGACCAGCACCACGCAGGCCGGCGACAGACCCGCCTTGCGGCACTTGATGTCCATGAACTTCTCGGCCCCGAGGTCGGCGCCGAAGCCGGCCTCGGTCACCACGTAATCCGCCAGCCGAAGCGCGGTGGTCGTGGCGATGACCGAGTTGCAACCGTGCGCGATGTTGGCGAAGGGGCCGCCGTGGACGAAGGCGGGGTTGTTCTCGAGCGTCTGGACGAGGTTGGGCTGCATCGCGTCCTTCAGAAGCACCGTCATCGCGCCGTCGGCCTTGATATCGCGGGCGAAGACGGGTGACTTGTCGCGCCGGTAGGCCACGATCATGTCGCCCAGCCGGCGTTCGAGATCCTTGAGGTCCTTGGCCAGGCACAGGATCGCCATGACCTCGGACGCCACGGTGATGTCGAAGCCGTTTTCGGCCGGAAAGCCGTTGGCGACGCCGCCGAGCGAGGTGACGACCTGCCGGAGCGCGCGGTCGTTCATGTCCATCACCCGCCGCCAGACGACGCGGCGGACGTCGATCTCCTGTTCGTTGCCCCAGTAGATGTGGTTGTCGATCATCGCCGACAGCAGGTTGTGGGCGCTGGTGATCGCGTGGAAATCGCCGGTGAAGTGAAGGTTCATGTCCTCCATCGGCACGATCTGCGCATATCCGCCGCCGGCCGCGCCCCCCTTCATCCCGAAGTTGGGCCCCAGAGAGGCCTCGCGGATGCAGATGGCCGCGTTCTTGCCGATGGCGTTGAGCCCGTCGCCCAGCCCCACGGTCGTGGTGGTCTTGCCCTCGCCCGCGGGCGTCGGGTTGATCGCGGTGACGAGGATCAGCTTGCCCTGCGGGCGGTCCTGCACGCTGTCGATGAAGTCCTGGCTGACCTTCGCCTTGTCGTGGCCGTAGGGCAGCAGGTGCTCGGATGGAATGCCCAGCCGCTCGCCGATCTGCTGGATCGGGCGCTTGTCGGCCTCCCGCGCGATCTCGATGTCCGTCTTGTGTGCCACGTGGCTCCTCCCTCTCGCGCCGGTGATCCCTGCCCTCTCGTAACGCGGAAGGGGCGGGTCGCGTGAGGGAAATTGCGACGCATCCGCCACCGGATGCGTCCCGGCGAGGGCGGGACGTCAGGCAGGCTTTTCCACCTTTCCACGAAACGATCCACAGGCATGCGCGTTGGGGACGCAACATGACGGGAGAGTCACGATGAAAAGCGCAACACTTGCCATCCACGCCGGATTCCTGGTGGGCGTCAGCCTGTCGGCGCTTCTCCTCATCTGAGGCGGAGCAGTGCAGGCGGGGCGGCGGCGCGGCCGGAACAGGCCCGCCGCCGCCCGTGTTTTCCGAACAGACCGCCTCAGCCGCCCCGCGCGGCGGCGACATGAACGGAGGAGCGACATGACACGCGCCACGACATCGGCTCTCGCCCTTGCCCTCACGCTGGGCACCGTCCCGGCATTGGCGGAGCAGCACATGCCGGAGACGGCGGCCCAAGGCTTCTGCCAAGCCGGGTTCGAGCTTGCCGACCTCGACAATGACGGCAACCTCGACCGCGACGAGGTGGCCGAGATGCAGCGCCGCGAGTTCGCTGCGCTGGACGCGGACGAGGACGGCACCGTGCTGAAGTCGGAGTATTCCGACTGCCGCATGCAGGCCGCGCAGCAGAACGAGGCCTACAACCCCCGTACGCCTGACAGCTTCGCCGACATGGACATCGACGACGACGGGCGCGTGACGGCGGCGGAGTACCGTGCCGCGACGACCACGCGCATCGAGCAGGTGACCGGCGACATGACACCCGACGACTACCCGCTGTTCGTCTTCCTGCCCGAGGGCGCCGAGTCGGCGGGCATGGGCGCCGACGAACTGGCGGCACGCGCCAGGCTGCTGTTCGTGCGGCTGGACGACAACCGCGACGAGGTGCTGACCGAGGAAGAGTATGTCGACACGGCAGTCGTGGACACCGACATCAGCCGCACCCTGAGCCGCGACTTCGAGACGCTGGACGAGGACGCCTCGGGCGGCATCAGTTCCGAGGAGTACGCCAAGTGGGGCGAGGTGCGCACGTACGAGGCGCTGGATCAGGCCGAGGCCTGGGGCGTGGAGGCCGATACCATGGCCGATTCGCAAGACCCCGAGGCGTCGGACGGCGACGCGCGAAGCGCCGCCGCAGCCGAGGTCGGAGCGCCGGTGGTGTTTTACCGGTTCGAACAGCCGTTCTGAGGCACGGCTCCGATCGACCTGTCAGGCCGTCCGCATCGCGGGCGGCCTTTGCATCTCGGGCTGCCAGGCCCGCTGCTCGGGCACGAAGAGCCTGAGCGCCTCGCCCACCCGCAGCGTGCCCTCGCGCTCGACCCAGGCAGTGACGCCGCGCCGTCCTTCGGCCACTGGCTTGAAGCGCTTGCCGTAGCCGGGGCGCGCGGCGTCGATCGTCTTGGCGGGGAACTGGCAGGGGCCGTTCTGCACGTCAACCGTAAGGGTCGTCCCGTCCGGGCCTTGCAGGCGCGAAGCGGGCGGCAGGTGGCTGAAGTCGAGGATCCCCTCGACCACCACCGACGCCCCCAGCCACGCCGGGTCCAGCTCGTCGAGCCCCAGATCGGCGGCAATCCCGGCCAGTTCCTCGGCGCTGATGAGGGACAACTGGCGGGTGTTCCTGATCTCGGTCCCCCGCTCGTAAAGGGCCAGCACGCGCGAACAGGAGGGGCGCGTGAGGCCGGCATGGGTTTCGCCCGCCGTGCCGGCGAAGGTCAGGGGCATCTCGCGCAGCGGCTCGCACTCGATCTCGGCCCGCTCGCGATGCGGCACGCGGCCGAGCCAGGTGATGGAGGCGACGTGGTCGGTGGGGACGAGGGCAGGCATGGCGGGTTTTCCTTCGGCTCGCGCCCGACGATAGCGGCGGATGCGCGCGGCACAAGAGTCGCGGGTGCCGTCCAAGAAAAAGCCCCGGAGCGGGGCTCCGGGGCTTTTCCAAGTGTGTGTGGACCGGGTCAGGTCGGCTCCGGCTCCAGTCCGCCGCCGTCGGGCTTCCCCTTCGGCTTCGAGGTCTTCGGGATCGCCGTGATCGACGGCTTGTCGCCCGGCGACGGCATGTTGTCGTCGTCGTCGCCGCGATTCAGCGCCTCGCCGGCGATGACCTTCAGGATCTCGTTGCCGGTGAGCGTCTCGTATTCCAGCAGGCCCTGCGCCAGGCGGTGATGCTCATCCGACTTCTCGGTGAGGATGCGCTTGGCGGTCTCGTAGCCCTCCTCGACGATCTTGCGCACTTCGGCGTCAATCTTCTCCTGCGTCTCGGGCGAGATGTTGCCCCCGCGCGAGTAGGTGCCGAGGTACGACTGCTCTTCGTTGGCGTAGTCGATGTTGCCGAGTTCGTCCGAGAAACCGAACTGCGTGACCATCGCGCGGGCGATCTTGGTCACCTGCTGGATGTCCGAGGCCGCGCCCGAGGTCACGTTCTCTTTCCCGAACACCAGTTCCTCGGCCACCTTGCCGCCCATCGCCATGGCGATCTTGGACTTGTACTTGGTATAGGTCACCGAAAGCTGGTCACGCTCGGGCAGCGACAGCACCAGGCCGAGCGCGCGGCCGCGCGGGATGATCGTCGCCTTGTGGACCGGATCGTGCTGCGGGACGTTCAGACCGACGATGGCATGACCGGCCTCGTGATAGGCGGTCAGCTTCTTCTCGTCCTCGGTCATGACCATCGAGCGCCGCTCGGCCCCCATCATGACCTTGTCCTTGGCGTTCTCGAAATCCTCCATCGTCACGAAGCGACGGCCCACGCGGGCGGCCATCAGCGCCGCCTCGTTCACGAGGTTGGCGAGGTCTGCGCCGGAGAAGCCGGGCGTGCCGCGCGCGATGATGCGCAGGTCCACGTCGGGGCCCAGCGGCACCTTGCGGGCATGGACGCCGAGGATCTTCTCACGCCCCTTGATGTCGGGGTTGGGCACCTGCACTTGGCGGTCGAAGCGGCCCGGACGCAGCAGCGCGGGGTCCAGCACGTCGGGACGGTTGGTCGCCGCTACGATAATGATGCCCTCGTTCGCCTCGAAGCCGTCCATCTCGACCAGAAGCTGGTTCAGCGTCTGCTCGCGCTCGTCGTTGCCGCCGCCGTAGCCCACGCCACGCGACCGGCCCACGGCGTCGATCTCGTCGATGAAGACGATACAGGGGGCGTTCTTCTTGGCCTGCTCGAACATGTCGCGCACGCGGCTGGCGCCGACGCCCACGAACATCTCGACAAAGTCCGAGCCCGATATAGTGAAGAACGGCACGCCCGCCTCGCCCGCGACAGCGCGCGCAAGCAGGGTCTTACCGGTGCCCGGAGGGCCCACCAGCAGCGCGCCCTTCGGGATCTTGCCGCCCAGGCGCGAGAACTTCTGCGGGTTGCGCAGGAACTCGACGATCTCTTCCAGGTCGTCCTTCGCCTCGTCGATGCCGGCCACGTCGTCGAAGGTCACACGGCCCTGCTTTTCCGTCAGCAGCTTGGCCTTGGACTTGCCGAAGCCCATGGCGCCGCCGCGTCCGCCGCCCTGCATCCGGTTCATGAAATAGATCCAGACGCCGATCAGCAGAAGGAACGGCAGGAAGGTCATGAGCACCGTGGTGAAGCCCGACTGCTCCTGCGGCTTGGCGTTCACGGTCACGCCCTGGTCGATCAGCCGGTCCGTGATGTCGGCGCCTTCGGGGCGGATGGTCGAATATTCCTGTCCGCCTTCGCCGCGGAACAGCACCCGCTCGCCGTCGAGCGTGACCGACGACACTTCGCCGTCCTCGACCGCCTCCACGAACTCGGAATAGCTGATCGAGCGCGAGGACATGGTCGACTGCCCGCCCGAGAACAGGTTGAACAGCGCCAGGATCAGCAGAAACAGGACCACCCAGAAGGCGATATTTCTCGCGTTGCCCAAGGAAATCTCCTCATGTGTGCGGTGGGGCACCCGGCCCGACCGTTTGCACACAAGATAAGGATCGGGCCGGTATCTTCAATGAGAGAAGCCCGCGGCGGCGAAATCGTCGCGCCCGTTCGCCAGCTCTGCGGACCATCCGTCGCGTAAACCTGCCAGCGGCGCCGCCACCAGTTCGCCGCCGCGCCGGACCGCCGGAGAGGCCGCGAGGCTCGCGCGCGGCAGGCCGGTGTCGCGCCAGTCCGGGCAAAGCGGCAGGTCGGCCTCGGTCAACGCCGAGACATCC
The DNA here is from genome assembly GCF_900115595.1 of Tranquillimonas alkanivorans. GTDB lineage: Bacteria > Pseudomonadota > Alphaproteobacteria > Rhodobacterales > Rhodobacteraceae > Tranquillimonas > Tranquillimonas alkanivorans. The sequence continues at coordinate 56,892 of NZ_FOXA01000003.1, read as the reverse complement.
AGCTCGGGCGCATGCGGCCCGTCGAGCCGCCAACGCCCGTCCCACAGGGCCGTCGTGGCAACGCTGCCCGCCCGTTTCGCCGCCTCGGGCTCGCGCGAGATGCGCAGCCGCGCGCCATCCCCGCGCAACAGGCAGCCGTGCAGCGTGCGATCGACCGAGGGGGAGGTGACGATCTGCATGACGCTTTCGGCCCGCGGTGGATAATCCGCGCCCGACACCCACCGCAGAGCCGCGTTCAGCAGTCGCCGCGCCATGTCCGGCGGAAGCCCGCCGAGCCCGCCGGCGTCGATCAGCAGGTCTCCGCGATCCTGCGCCACGTGCACCCGTGCCCAGTCCGCCAGCGTCCGCGCGAGCGCCGCCCGAGTGTCGCGCAAGTTGGCGATGGAGCGCGACAGGTGCGCGGCGCCGATGCCCAGCTCCTCGAGCGTCGCGAGCGCACGCCGCACGCGCACACGGTCATAGGCCGGGTCCTCGTTTGACGGGTCGTCGCACCACCCCACGCCCTGCCCGCGCAAATACTCGCGCAGCGCCTCGCGCCTTGTGCCGAGCAGCGGGCGCAGGAAGGTCACGCCGTCGCGCCGGAACCCAGGGCGCATGCCGGTCAGCCCGTCCAGCCCGGCGCCGCGGGCCAGCCCCATCACGAAGGTTTCGGCATTGTCGTCCTGCGTGTGGCCGAGCGCCACCGCCGCCACGCCCTGCCCCGCCGCCCAGTCGGTCAGCAGACCGTAGCGCGCGCGCCGGGCCTGGTCCTGCAGGTTGCCCTGCCCCGTCCAGCCTTCCCACCTGAGCGTATCGTGCGGGATGTCGCGCGCCGCGCACAGGCGGGAGACGGCGCGGGCCTCGTCGGCCGCCTCGGACCTCAATCCGTGATCCACGGTGACGGCGCGCAGCGCGTCCGCGCCGAAGATGTCGGACAGAAGAAGAAGCAGCGCCGTGGAGTCACTGCCCCCCGAAACGGCGACGCCGAGCGGGCGACCAGCGGCCCGCTCGGCGTTGAGATGGTCGAGCGCCGGGGCGTCGAGCCGCGGCCGGCCGCTCACGAGCAGCCGAGGTCGGCCCGCGCGGTCTGCGCCTCGATCGAGGCTTCCGACTCGGGGAAGCGGCCCGTGACCTCGCCCAGCGTGGCGCAGGCATCCGCCGTCTGGCCCAGCTGGTCGAGCTTCAGACCCAGGTTCAGCAGCGCGCGCGGCGCCATCTCGCCCGTGGGCGAGCCCGAGAACGACTCAAGATAGGCGCGCGCCGCGTCCGAGGTGCGGCCCAGTTCAGACAGCGCCTCGCCCCGCCAGTAATGCGCCGCGCCGGTCAGCGGCCCGCCGGTATAGGTCTCGGCGAACGCCGCGAAGGCGTCGGCGGCCTGCTGGAAATTGCCGGCGTCAAACGCGGCCTTCGCCGCCTCGAAGTCCGCCCGCTCGCCCACGGCGAGCTGCGCGCCGCCCTCGTCAATCTGCGGCGCGGGCATGGCGGGCACATCGATTTCGACGCCGCCCAGCGACGGCGTGTCTCCCAGGCTGCCGATATCGCAGTCGGCCTCGAGCTCGCAGAGCCGGAACTCGAGGTCGCCGATGCGGTTGGTGCCGTCCTCGACCACGCGGTCGATCCGGAACTCCAGTTCCTCGCTCAGCGAGGTCAGGCGCTGAAGCTCGGACTCCATCGCGGCAATACGTTCGAGCGCCGACGTGCCGGTGATGTTCACGTCGGGCGTGCCGGTGGTCGAAAGCTCGCGCTTGAGGCGCTGCACCTCGACATAGAGGATCGACAGCTCCTGGCGGATGTCGGCAAGCGTGCTCTCGCGGTCCTGCGCCAGGACGGGCGCGGGAACGAGCGCGAGGGCGGCGATCAGGGCAAAGGTGCGCAACATGACCGGATCAGCTGGTCAGCCCGGAGGCCACGACCGTCACGGCGCGGCGGTTCTGGCGATAGCACGCCTCGTCCGAGCAGATCTCGATCGGGCGCTCCTTGCCGTAGCTTACCGTGCGCAGACGGCCCGCGGACACGCCCTGCGAGACGAGGTAATCGCGCGCGGCATTGGCCCGGCGCTCGCCGAGCGCGAGGTTGTATTCCCGGGTGCCCTGCTCGTCGGCGTGGCCCTCGATGATCGCGGTGTACTCGGGGTTGCGCTGGAGCCACTGCGCCTGCTGCGCCAGCGTCGCCTGCGCCTCGCCCGTCAGCGAGGACTGGTCGACCAAGAAGAGCACGCGGTCGCCGATCGTCTCCTGGAAGTACGCCGGGGAGGCCGGGTCGAGCGCCGATTGCGAAATGTCGCCGCCCGCGCCGGGACCATAGAGGCCGCCCGCGCCGGCGCCTGCACCGCCCGCGCCGGGACCGAACCGGTCGGCGCTGGTGCAGGCGCCTAGGCCCAGAGCGACGGTAAGCATCAGCGCCTTGCCGAGATGTGTCATCGAGATGTCCTGTTGCTGTTCTGGCTGCCCGTTTCGGGCGGAGCTTACCACTGCCTTAACGGCATGCAAACGGCACCTGTCAAGGCAGGAGGGGCGACCAGGCCGGGTCCGACGCCGCGCCGTCGGTCGGCACGCGGCGCAGGTTCCGCCCCGAGATGTCGACCGAATACAACGCCGGCTCACCCGCCGCCCCGGCGGTTTCGCGGGTGAACATCAGTACGCGGCCGTTGGGCGCCCAGGTCGGGCCCTCGTCCAGGAAGCTCGCGGTCAGCAGCCGTTCCTCCGAGCCGTCGGTGCGCATGACTCCGATGTGGAAACGGCCCGCGTTCTGCTTGGTGAACGCGATGAGATCGCCGCGCGGCGACCAGACCGGCGTGCCATAGCGGCCGGGGCCGAAGCTGATGCGCTGCGCCTCGCCGCCGCTGGCGGGCATGACGTAAAGCTGCGGCGTGCCCGAACGGTCGCTTTCGAACACGATCTGGCTGCCGTCGGGCGAGAAGCTGGGCGCCGTCTCGATCGAGGGCGCGGTGGTCAGCCGCTCGGGCTGCCCGGCGCCGGGACGCAGGCGGTAGATGTCGGTGTTGCCGCCCTGCGCGAGCGAGAAGATGATCGTGCGGCCGTCCGGCGCGTAGCGCGGCGCGAAGCTCATCGCCTCGGCCGGGACGGGCAGCGGCGTGCGGGTCACGGTGCCGACGTTGAGCTCGTAGATCTGCGGAAAGCCCGTCTCGTAGCTGGTATAAAGCACCCGCTCGCCGTCGGGCGAAAAGCGCGGGGCGAGCACGAGGTCTGCGCCGTCGGTGAGGTACTGCAGGTTCGCGCCGTCGTAATCCATCACCGCCAACCGCTTGAGGCGGTCGTTCTTCGGCCCCCGCTCGGAGACGAAGACCACGCGGCTGTCGAAATAGCCCGACTCGCCCGTGATGCGGGAATAGACGGCGTCGGCCACCTTGTGCGCGATGCGCCGCCAGCTGTTCGTGGTGCCCCCGAACTGGAGCCCGTCGCCCAGGGGACGCTCGGAGAACACGTCGAACAGGCGGAACTTGACGTTGAGCTGGCCGTCCGGCGTGACCGAGACCGCGCCGGTGATCAGCGCCTGCGCGTTGATGGCCTTCCAGTTGGCGTACTGCACGTTTGGCGAGAACTCGGTGACGTTCTCGATGAAGGCGTCGCGCGGGATCTGGCGGAACAGGCCGGTGCCGGTCAGGTCGTCGGCCACCACCTGCGTGATCCGCTGCGCCCACTCCTGCGCGGCTTCATTCTCGGCCTCGAAGGTCGGGATGGCGAAGGGCAGCGGCTCGATCACACCTTCCGTGATCTCGATCCGGAGCGGGCCGTCGCCTTGCTGCGCGGCGGCGGGAAGGGCGAGCGTCAGGGCGGCGAGCGCCAGGGTCAGCAGACGGATAAGTTTCATCTGTTCCTCGATTTGCTCCGGACAGGATGTCGATTTTCGGCGGCGCGGCCACCCCTTGCGGCACGGCCGGAGCTGAATTCGCCGTGACCTGCGCGCCAAGCCATCGTCACCGGACCCGCATCTGGTCGGGGTTGAAGGTGATCTCGACCTCGCGCCACTGGGCGTACTTTTCCTGCGGCAGATCATAGCCGTCGCTCTGGCAGCGCAGGATAGCGCGACGGCCGGCCTCGAAGGCGGTGCGAGTCGCCGAATCGGTGCCGCCCTCGGCCTCGACCATGCGCAGCGAATCCGACACGACGCGGCCCGTCGGTTCCAGCTCGAACCCGATGGTGACGGTCACGCCCGCCGACTCGGAGCCCACGTCGACGACCCAGCACTGCTGGACGGCGACGCGCAGCGAATCCTTCTCGCCCGAGGTCAGGGGCGGCCCGGCCGGCACTTCGCCTACCGCCGGGGCGGCGTCGGTGCGCGACGAGCCCAACGCCTCGGCCAGCGCGTCCGAGACGGCGGCGGTGTCCACGGTCTCGGGCTCTTCTGGCTGCGGCTCCGGCTCGGGCTCTTGTTCCGGCTCGGACTGCGCCACGTTCGTTTGCGCGGGGGTGCGCGGGGCCTCGGCCATCTGCGTCGGGCGCGACGGACGGTTGCGCGGGCGCGGCGAGGCCTCGGGCGCCGCGGGCGGTGCCTCGGCCTCGGTCACGATCTCGGTCGTCGCCTCCTCGGGGGCGGTCGGTGTCTCTTCCTCGACCACCTGCTCGGCGGGCTCCTGCGGATCAGGCGTCGTCGTCTCGACGACCTCGGGCGCGATTTCGGCCTCGGGCGGCGGGGGTGGTGCGGCCTGCGGGGCCACGCGCGGCGCGGCGCGCGGGGCCGGCTGAAGGTTCGTCGACGGCGCGTCCTCGACCGGCGGCGGCGCGGGGACGTCGGGCGGCGCGTCGGCCACCTCGGCCTGCGGGGCCAGCGGGGCCAGTGGCTCGGGCGCCGCGTCCGGCGTGTCGGGGGCCTGCGCCTCGGGCGCGTCGGGCGTCTGCGGCGCCTCGTCGGGTGCGGGCGCGGCAGGCGGCGCGTCGGTCTCGGCCGGGGCAAGCGCCTCGGGCGCGGCGGCGGTGACCTCGGGCGCCTGCTCGGGCCGGGTCAGCGCGGCGAACTCCTCTTCCGACAGGATCGAGACCTCGGTCGCCTGCGGCGGCGGCAGCGGCTCGCGCGTGAACCAGCCGCCGAAGAGGGCGAACAGGATGAGGGCCAGGTGACCCGCCCCCGATATGTACCAGCCCGTGCGCAAGGTGCGGCCTTACCCGTCCTGCCCGTCGAAACGCGGCCCGCCCGTGTCGGTGACGAGCCCGATATCGCTGAACCCGCCGTTGTTGAGCGCGCCCATCACCTGCACGACCCGCTCGTACGGGATCGTCCCGTCGGCGCGCAGGTAGACCTTGTTCGACGCACGCTCGGCCGCGATGGCGCGAAGCTGCCCGATCAGGTTCTCGGACTCCGTCTCGTTCGCCATCAGCAGGACGCGGCCGTCGGCGGTGAGCGTGACGGTCAGCGGCTCCTCCTGCTCGGTCGGCAGCGCCTGCGCCGAGGTCTGCGGCAGCTCCACCGGCACGCCCACGGTCAGAAGCGGCGCGGCGACCATGAAGATGATCAGCAGCACCAGCATCACGTCGACGAAGGGCGTGACGTTGATCTCGGCCATCGGCTGCGCCCGGCGGCGGCGCCGGCGGCGGCCTCCTCCTGCGCTGTCGCTCTTGATGACGCCTGCCCCCATGTCAGGCCGCCGTGTCGAGCTGACGGGACAGGATGGTCGAGAACTCGTCGGCGAAGGCCTCGTAGCCGCCCACGATGCGGGCCTGGTCGGCGCTGAGCTTGTTGTAGAAGATCACCGCCGGGATGGCCGCCAGAAGGCCCAGACCGGTGGCCAGCAGCGCCTCGGCGATGCCGGGGGCGACGACGGCGAGGTTGGTGTTCTGCGCCTCCGCGATCTCGATGAAGGCGTGCATGATACCCCAGACCGTGCCGAAAAGGCCGATGAACGGCGCCGTCGAGCCCACGGTGGCCAGAAGCGGCAGGCCGCGCTCCAGCTCTTCGGATTCCTTGGCGATGGCCACGTCCATCGACCGCTCGATGCGCGCCTGCGCGCCGGGGATCAGCGCGCCGTCCTGCCTGTGGCTGCGCTCCCACTCGACCATGCCCGAGGCGAACACCGCCTCGGCCCGGCCCGAGGGGTTGGGGCCGAGCTTCTGGTAAAGCTCGTCCAGCGGCTCGCCGGACCAGAAGGCGCGGTCGAAGCGCCGTGCCTCGCGCCGGGCGCGGGCGAAGGTCAGGTGCTTCTGGATGATGATCGCCCAGGACCACACCGAGGCCAGGATCAGGATCAGCATGACCAGTTTCACGGTCACGGTGGCGCGGGCGAACAGCGCCCACATGGAGAAATCCATCTCCTGCGCCAGCACGAGTGTTTCGGTTTCCATCGATTGCCTGCTCTTCTCAATCCGCGGCCGGATTCCGCCCGGCGTCATTACGCGGGAGTCTAGCCGGAAAGTAGGGGTCACGCCAACACAACAGCGTCAACGCGAACCGCCGCCCTGCCTCACCCCACCCGTCGGCGGAAATCGGCCGGCAGCCGCGCCGGCCGTCCCTCGGCCGTCAGCACCACCAGCGTGACCCGGGACGAGAACAGCGTCACGTCGGCGCGCCGCACCTCCTGCCGCAGCACCACGCGGGCCGGCCGCAGCTCTTCGAGCGTGGTGACGATGTCGAGCTTGTCGTCGAACTTCGCGGGCGACAGGTAATCCGCCTCGACCCGCCGGACGGCGAACACGATCCCCTCCTCCGCCTTCAGCCTTGCCTGGTCGACGCCCAGCTCGCGCACCCACTCGGTCCGCGCACGTTCGATGAATTTCAGGTAGTTGGCGTAGTAGACGATCCCGGCGAGGTCGGTATCCTCGTAGTAGACGCGGACGGAGAACGTGTGGCTCACCGCAACCGCTCCACTCGCGGCGCCAGCCGGAGCGCATGCGCCGGGTCATCCGCCGCGTCAGGCATCACCGGGTCGTAGGCCGCCTGCACCAGCGCCCCGATCTCGGGCCGCAGGATCGTCGCGCCCCCCGCCGTCACGGCAAGCGGCGAGCGGTCGCGGAAGGCGGTGTCGGACCACAGAAGCGCCGACTGCACCACTTGGCTCAGCGCCAGCGTCTCGGCCGGCATCTCGCTCAGGTGCGCGTCCATGCGCAGGAAGACGAAGCAGGCCCGGATCGCGCCACGCTCGTCGAAGCGGAAGACGCGGTACTGGTTGGCGTCGGCCTGTTCGAGCCGCGGCACCAGCGCGCCCAGGTCCGGGATCAGCCGGTCGAGGTTGGGCACCCCGGGCAGCTCGGCCCAGTCCCGGCAGAAGAAGACCATGAAGTTCGCGCCCAGCTCGGGGTCGGTCTCGGCCACGTCGCGGCCGGTCAGCCGCGCGACGGCCTCGATTGCACCCTTCACGGTGCGCAGCGTCTCGTCCTCGACGCCGAAAACCACCGGCGCCACGGGGCGACCCCAGCGGGCGAAGGCATAGCGCCCGTCCGAGCGGGTGAAGAGCTGTTCTATCTCGTCTGCCGTCATGGCCCCGGCCTAGCCACACTCGCCGCCGCGCGCAAGCCGTGGCGGCGGCGACACGAGCGGTCGCCGCGCGTCACTGAAAGGCGGGGAACAGTGGACGTTACGTGAGGGTTCGGGCAGCCCTTGCTCCGCTAAAAATTGGCTTATCTTCATCGAAACGAATGACTGAGCAGAAGCTTCACAACCAGGCGGGCCGCACGGTCGAGCACAGCGGCGACAACGCGGGGACCGCGTTTCCCGGCGCATCCGGCGTGCTGTTCGAACAAGCGATGGCGCAGACGCGCATGGCCGTCACGCTGTCGGACCCGCACGACCCGGATCACCCCCTCGTCTTCGTCAACCGCGCGTTCCTGGAACTCACTGGCTACGACGAGGACGAGATCCTGGGCCGCAACTGCCGCTTCCTGCAGGGCCCCGGCACCGATCCAGAGGCGGTTGCCCGGCTGGGCCGCGCCGTGCGCGACAACGACGTCGTCGTGGTCGAACTGCTGAACTATCGCAAGAACGGCGCTGCGTTCTGGAATGCCGTCCATATCGGGCCGATCTACCACGAGGACGGAACGCTGCGGTACATCTTCGGCTCGCAGTGGGACGTTACCGACGTGCATGCCGCGCGCAGCGAGGAACGTCACGCGCGGCTGATGGAGCGCGAGATCAGCCACCGCATGAAGAACATGTTCGCGGTCATCAGCTCGATCGTGAACATGCTGGGCAAGACGTCGACCGAGCCGGCCCTGGGCCGCGACATCAACGAGCGTATCCGGGCGCTCGGCCGGGCACACGAGGCTACGCTGCAGCTTTCCTTCCAGCAAGGCCGCGTCGATCCCACGCAGATGTTCCGTGAACTCGTCGGCCCCTACACGTCGGATCCCCGCGCGCTCGACCTCGACGGCGGGGCGGTGCAGCTCGATTCGAACAGCGTCTCGATCCTTGCGCTCACCCTGCACGAGCTGGCGACCAACGCCGTCAAGCACGGGGCGCTGTCGTCCAAACGGGGGCGCGTTGCGCTGTCGTGGCGCATGTGCCGCGCAGACGGGCAGGATCAACCCCTGCTCCGCCTGACCTGGACCGAGCGCGGAGGCCCGCCCCTGCACGGCGACCCCGAGCGCCTGGGCGCGGGATCCGAGATCACGACGAGAATGCTGCGCGCGGCAGGCGGCGTCATCCGGCGCCGCTGGGACACGGCGGGCCTGACCGCCGAGATCGAGCTGCCGCTGCAGTGCTGAAACACCACCACGAAAGCGAGACGATGGACGAACACGCGACCGCCCCCGGGGCATTGAAAGACACGCGCCTTCTCCTGGTCGAGGACGAGGTGCTGATCGCGATGGACGTCTCCGACTTCCTCGAAGACGCAGGCGCGCGCGTGGATCACGCGGTGAGCCTGGGCCGGGCGCTCGCACTGGCGCGCGCCAACCGCTACGACGGCGCAGTGCTCGACGTCACGCTGGGCCGGCACGACAACTGCGTGCCCGTGGCCGAGGTTCTGCACGCCGACGGCGTTCCGTTCATCCTGCATTCGGGCGACCCGGAACGGCAGGGCGAAGTGGTGGCGGCCTTCACGGCCCCGCTGGTCCGCAAGCCCAGCGCCCCGGAAGAGGTCATCGCGGCACTCTCGGCGGAGCTACGCAAGGCGCGCGCAACCGCCGAGGCCTGAGGAACCCGCACCCGCGGCCGCTCATCACATTTCCGCCGGGCCGGAACTGCGCCGCGTCCCGTGACGCTCTGTTTATCGAAGCCGCCGGGCTGGTCCGGCGGCCCGAAACACGGGAGACAGCCACATGGTCACGACCGTAGGACGCGAAAGCGACATCAGGGATCTGGTGACCAACCTGATCCTGCTCGAACGCGACGCCATCGCGGCGTACGACACCTGTATCGAGAAGCTCGACAACCCGACGCTGGCCGACACGATCCGCGACTTCCGCGGCGATCACCTCCAGCACCTCGACACGCTGCAGACCATGGCGCGCGAGGCCGGCGCCGAGGCCCCGGCCGACGGCGACGCCAAGCAGATGATGACCACCGGCAAGGTCACGCTGGCCGACATGATGGGCGACGGCGCCGTGCTCAAGGCGATGAAGACCAACGAGGACGACACCGTCACCGCCTATGAACGCGCCGCCAACCACCAGGACGCGGTGCCGGCCTCGAAGGCATTCTTCGAAAAGGCCCTGGCCGACGAACAGCGCCACCGCGCGTGGATGGAACGCACCGCGGAAAGCATGTGAGGCCCGGCGGCCCGGCCTTCTTCGCCGGGCCGCGCGCCATCATCTCCGGAAATTTTACACCATATTGCACTTCAGTGCACTCCGCAGCCTGCCGACCATCCCGCGATCACAGGCGCTGCGGAGCCCCTGCGCCTGCAAATACAGCGCTTGCGCCGCGCGACCGCTCCTCATAGCATGATTTCCGACACCAAAGGCTGGGGCGGAAATTTTGCAAGCCATCGGACAAGCTCTCGCGCTGGCGCTTTCACTCGTCCTGTCGGGCGACGGCGACCTGCTCGAGATCGTGGGCCTTTCGCTCCGCGTCAGCCTGTCCGCCACGCTCGTCGCCTGCGCCCTCGGCCTGCCGCTGGGCGCGTTGCTGGCCATCAGCCGCTTTCCCGGCCGCAACGCCGCGCTCATCGTGGTCAACGCGCTGATGGGCCTGCCGCCGGTCGTGGTCGGCCTGATCGTGTACCTCCACCTCTCGCGCGCGGGACCGCTGGGCTTTCTGGGCCTGCTCTACACGCCGACGGCGATGATCATCGCTCAGACGATCCTGATCACGCCAATCGTCGCCGCCCTGTCACGCCAGGTGCTCGAGGATCTGCACGGTGAATACGCCGAGCAGTTCCGCTCGCTCTGCCTGAGCCGGACCCAGACCGTGGGCGCGCTGGTGTGGGACGCGCGGTATTCGCTGCTGACCGTCGGGCTCGCCGGCTTCGGCCGCGCGGTGGCCGAGGTCGGGGCGGTCATCATCGTCGGCGGCAACATCGACCATCTGACGCGGGTGATGACCACCGCCATCGCGCTGGAGACGTCGAAGGGCGACCTGCCGCTGGCGCTGGCCCTGGGCATCGTGCTGATGGTGATCGCGCTGGGGGTGAACGCGCTGGTGCAGGGGCTGCGGATGACCGCGACGAGGCAGGCCTATGCCTGAGGCGATCCTTACCGGCGCCCCGGCCCGCACGGCCGAACGCGCGGGCCCCGCGCCGCTCATGCCGCTGGCCGCGCGCGGCCTGACGCTCGAGGTCGGCGGCCGGACGCTGATCGACGGCATCGACCTGACCCTCGCCGCCGGACGCACGACGATGATCATGGGGCCGAACGGCGCGGGCAAGAGCCTGCTTCTGAAGCTGCTCCACGGCCTGACCCCGCCCACGGCCGGGCGCATCGAGTGGGGCGGCCACCCGCTGTCCCCGGCGATCGTGCGGCGGCAGGCGATGGTCTTTCAGAAGCCGGTCCTGCTGCGCCGCTCGGTCGCCGCGAACATCGACTTCGTGCTGCGCGCCCGCAGTCGCCGCGACAGGGCGCGCCGCGACGCCCTGCTCGACCACGTGGGTCTTCTGGGCCACGCGGGCCAACCTGCGCGCCTGCTGTCGGGTGGCGAACAGCAGCGCCTCGCCCTCGCCCGGGCCTTGGCAACCGAGCCCGAGGTTCTGTTCCTCGACGAGCCGACCGCCAGCCTCGACCCCGCCTCGGTCCTCAAGATCGAAGAGATCGTGCGCACCGCCCGCGGCGGCGGCACGCGCATCGTCTTCGTCACACACGATGTGGGCCAGGCAAAGCGGCTCGCCGACGACGTGGTGTTCATCCACCGCGGCCGCGTGGCCGAGCATCGGCGGGCCGACGACTTCTTCGCGGACCCGGCCAGCGCCGCCGCCCGCGACTACCTCGCCGGACGCATCGTCGTCTGAGGCGCACCCATAACAAGTAAAAGGGAGATCCCGATGACAGTGAAGCTACTCGGCAGCGCGACCCTCGCCGCCCTCCTGGCCGCCGGAGCGGCCGTCGCGCAGGACGACGCGATCATCGTGCAGTCCACGACTTCGACGGCCAATTCGGGTCTCTACGACCACCTCCTCCCGATGTTCGAGGAAGAGACGGGCATCGACGTCAACGTCGTCGCCGTGGGTACCGGGCAGGCGATCCAGAATGCGCGCAACTGCGACGGCGACGTGCTGCTGGTCCACGCCAAGCCGTCCGAAGAGCAGTTCGTCGCAGACGGCATGGGCGTCGAGCGCTTCGACCTGATGTACAACGACTTCCTCCTCGTCGGGCCCGAAAGCGACCCCGCCGGCGTCGCGGGCATGGAGGACGCGCAGGCCGCGCTCGAGCAGATCGCCGGAAGCGGCGCGCCCTTCGCCTCGCGCGGGGACGACTCGGGCACGCACAAGAAAGAGATGTCGCTTTGGTCCGACACCGGCGTGGACCCCACCGCCGCTTCGGGCGAGTGGTACCGCGAAACCGGCTCGGGCATGGGCGCGACGCTCAATGCCGGCGTCGGCATGGGCGCCTATGTCATGACCGACCGCGCCACCTGGATCAGCTTCGAGAACAAGGGCGACTTCGACATTCTGGTCGAAGGCGACGAGGATCTGTTCAACCAGTACGGCGTGATCCTCGTAAACCCCGAGCAGTGCCCCAGCGTGAACGCCGCGGCCGGGCAGACCTTCATCGACTGGCTGCTGTCGGACGAAGGCCAGGAGGCCATCGGCGCCTACGAGGTCGACGGCCAGCAGCTCTTTTTCCCCAACGCCGGCGCCTGACGCGCCCGCTGGGCGGCCCTTGCCGCCCCGCCCTCAGTCGCAGATGATGCGCGGCGGAGGATGCATGACCGACACCCAGACACGCCCGCCCGAATACCTGACCGTCCGCGAACTGGCCGAGCTTCTGCGGATCAAGGAGCGCAAGGTCTACGACCTCGCCGCTTCGGGCGAGGTGCCCTGTTCGCGCGCAACCGGTAAGCTTCTGTTCCCAGAGCGCGAGATCCGCGCCTGGATCGCGCAAGCCAGCAGCGGCGGCCCGGTGGCCGAGCGCGCGGACCAGCCCGGCGTGTTCCTGGGCAGCCATGACCCCCTCCTCGAATGGGCCCTGCGCCAGTCGCGCTGCGGGCTCGCCACCTATTTCGACGGCAGCCTCGACGGCCTGACCCGCTTCCGCGCGGGCGAAGGCGTGGCCGCCGGCCTGCACATCCACGACGCCACCACGGGCGAGTGGAACACTCCCCGCGTCGCTGCCGACTGCGCAGGCGAGAACGCGGTGCTCGTGGGCTGGGCCACGCGCCGGCGGGGGCTGGTGATCCGGGCGGAAGAGGACACCATCGCCGGCATCTCCGACCTGCGCGGCCGCCGTGTCGTCCCGCGCCAACCCGAGTCGGGGACCGAAACGCTGTTCCGCGAGCGGCTGGCCGCGGCGGGCCTTTCGTCCGACGACATCACGCTGGCCGAAATCGCCCGCAGCGAACACGACGCCGTGCTGGCCGTGGCCCAGGGCGACGCCGACGCGGCCTTCGGACTCGAGGCGCTGGCGCGGCTTTTCGGCCTGGGATTCGCGCCGGTCGTCGAGGAACGCTTCGACCTCCTGATCGACCGCCGCGCGTGGTTCGAGCCGCCGGTGCAGGCCTTCCTCGCCTTCTGCCGCACCGACGAGTTCCGCGACCGCGCCGCCAATACGGCGGGCTACGACGTCTCGTCCCTGGGCGAGGTGCGCTGGAACGCCTAGCCCCGCGTCACCGTCACGCTGCTGCCCTCATCGTCCCCGGCCTCCGCGCGCCCGCGCCTGCTGGATCTTTCCCTCCCGCTGCGTCACAAGCCCCTGCGGGAATTGCAGAAAGGACAACAGGTGGCGCAAACGCAGGAGTCGGTACAGGCCTTCAAATCCTACGTCGCGGTCCGCGCGCGGCTGCCCGAGGCAGCGTTCGGTGCGACCTATGCCACCGCCGCCGACCTGGGCGAGGCGGCACGGGAGTTCGACGTGGTGATGCTGGACGCCTATGGCGTGCTCAACGTGGGCGAGACGCCGGTACCCGGCGCGCCCGAGCGCATCGCGGCCCTGCGTGCCGCCGGCAAGCGGGTGATGGTGGTGTCGAACTCCGCCGGGTACCCGAAGCGGCTGATGATGCAGCGGTATGCACGGCTTGGCTTCGACTTCGCGCCGGAAGAGGTCGTTACCAGCCGCGAGGCGCTGCTGCGCCGCCTGTCGCAGGAGGGTCCGCGCCGCTGGGGCCTGATGCTGAACCCGGCCAACGGGCTCGAGGAGTTCGAGACGCTCGACGCCCGCTTCCTCGCCGACGACCCGGCGGAGTACGAGGCGGCGGAGGGATTCCTGCTCATCGGCTCTGACGGCTGGAGCGACGCCCGGCAGGAGATGCTGGAGGCGACTCTCGCAGCCCGCCCGCGCCCGGTGCTCGTGGGCAATCCCGACATCGTCGCCCCGCGCGAGGACGGGCTGTCGCGTGAACCCGGCCACTTCGCCCATCGCCTCGCCGACCGCACGGGCGTGGTGCCCGACTTCTTCGGCAAGCCCTTTCGCGACGTGTTCAGGCTCGCCCTCGACCGCCTCTCCCCCCGCCCCGACCCGGCGCGCGTTCTGATGGTGGGTGACACGCTGCACACCGACATCCTCGGCGGCCGCGCCATGGGCTTCGCCACCGCGCTCGTCACCGACTTCGGCTCGCTCAAGGGGGCGGATATCGACGTCGCGGCGGAGCGGGCGGACATCATGCCGGACTTCGTGATCCCGCGAATCTGAGGCACGGGGCCAGACGAGCGCGCGTCCCGACAAAGGAAGAGCGCCAAAAGGTAACACTGTCCCCTCACGCGTGTTCACCACAACAGGACAACGCCCGCCCATGGCGGCGGTCGGGCCTGTCTGGCCGCTGGCCCGGATGTGTTGGCGGAAAGCGGGTGCGGAAACGGCTCCGGTTGCGCTGGCCGCGTGCTCCTGTCCGACGACGCCTCTTACAACACCACGCGCGGCTCCGGACGGCCGACGCCCACGCCGGTGACGGCGAAGGTCCGGCCGTGGGCGGGCTGTTCGGCCAACTCCTCGGGGGCGAGGCCGTCCGATGCGGAGGTACAGTAGAGCGTCCCGAGGTCCGGGCCGCCGAAGGCCGGGCAGGTGGTCTGGCTCGCCGGGAAGGCCACCTCCCGCAGAAATGCCCCGTCGGGCGCATAGCAGGCGACGCGGCCGCTGCCGTACTGCGCGTTCCAGAGGTTTCCATCGGCGTCCGTCACCGCCCCGTCCGGCGCGTGCGGCGTGTCCGACAGGTCGACCAGCACCGAGGGTTCCTCCTCCGGCCATCCGTCGCCGTCGAGCGCCACGCGCATGATGCGCTTGTCGTTCGTGTCGGTGAAATACCCCGTCCGCCCGTCAGGTGCGAAACAGATGGCGTTGGTGATGGTCAGCGGCGCGAAAAGCCGCCGCAGCTCGTCCCGGTAATAGCGATAGATCGCGCCCGCCCCGGGCTCGGCGTTCTTGCCCATCGTCCCGATCCAGAAGCCCCCGTGCGGATCCGCGCGCCCGTCGTTCGAGCGCGTCACCGGGTCCGCGGCCTCCAGGTCCACGACGTGCTCGTGCCCGCCGCTTTCGATGTCGAACCGGAACAGCGCCGTCTCGGAGGCGATCAGCAGCGAAGTCCGGTCGACCCAGCCCGCGGCCGAGACGTGTTCGTCGAACTGCCAGTGCCGCGTGCCCGCGCCCTCGCGCGTCAGCAGGCGGCGCGAAAGGATGTCGAACCAGAACAGCTGCTCGCGCTCGGGGTGCCACAGCGGCCCCTCGCCCAGCAGGCACTGCGTGTCGTCGAAGGTGATGCTCATCGTGCGACCTCGTCATAGGCGGCGACGGTGTCCCGGGCGCGGGCGCCCACATCCGCCGACACGTCCCCGGGGCGATAGAGAGAGGTGCCCAGCCCGAAGCCGCTGGCCCCGGCGGCAAGCCACGCGCCGAAGTCGCGCGGTCCGACGCCGCCGACCATGTAGACCTGCGTCTCGACCGGCAAGACCGCGCGCAGCGCCTTCAGGCCCTCGATTCCCATCTGGAACGCGGGGAATACCTTCAGACCGGTCGCCCCGGCCTTGAGCGCCGCGAAGCACTCCGACGGCGTCAGCACGCCCGGGAAGCTCTGAAGCCCGGCGGCGACCGTCGCGGCGATGACCCTAGGATCGCAGTTGGGCGACACCACGAGCTTGCCGCCCGCCGCCCGCACCTCGTACACCTGCGCCGTCGTCAGGACGGTGCCCGCGCCGATGAGCGCCGCGTCGCCGAAGGCGGCGGCCATCAGGCGCACGCTCTCGATCGGGTCGGGCGAGTTCAGCGGCACCTCGATCCGGTCGATGCCGGCGTCGATCAGCGCACCGGCGACCTCGACGGCCTCGGAAGGGTCGATGCCGCGCAGGATGGCGATCAGGGGGCGGCTCACTGGGCGGTCTCCTTCAGCTTCGCATGCGCGGCGATCAGGCCCGCGCGCGTCATCTCTCCGCCGTCGTGGCGCACGGCCGCCACGCCCTGCGCCGAGAGCGCGGCGCGGTAAAGCGCAGTGAGCGCGGGTGCCCCGATCAGCGCGACCTCGCGCCCCAGCCAATAGGGCCGCGCGGCGGCCAGTTCCGCCCCGATCAGCAGGCCCGACAGACGCGCACGCGCGGTCTGCGCGGCGAGGTCGTTGAGCAGCCCCTCGGCGCGCAGGCCGAACAGCCGCGCCGCCAGCGCCTCGGGGCGGGACATGGAGTCGGTGACGGCGTCGGCGAAGGCCGCGTCATCCCAGCCCTCGCCCGCCACGGAGTGGCGCAACACCGAGCGGTCCGTCAGCAGCCCGAAGATCTCGCCGGTCATCGCCGTCTGAAAACTCACGATCTCTTCGGCAGAGACATGCACCCACTTGGTGTGGGTGCCCGGCAAGCAGAGCACGCCGTCGAAATCCTTTCGCTGCGAAAGGAAGCCGGCGATCTGCGTCTCCTCCCCCCGCATCACGTCGGCCGGGCGGTCCTGCTTGACGCCGGGGACGATGTGCACCGACAGGCGCGGGTCGCGCACCGGCGCCTGCGTGAAGCCAGCGCCCAGCGGCGTGCAGGGCACGGCGGCATAGGGCGCCTCGGCCCAGCCCTGCCGCGCGCCGACCATGCCGCAGGCCACGACGTTGATGTGATCGCCCACGTCCCACGGCGCAAGAAGGTCCAGCAGCGCCGGCTCGAACCCGTCGCGGTCGAGCGCGGCCATGCCGCTCTCGGACGACGCCTTGGCCAGCACCTTCGCCCCGTCCATGGCCCAGGCGCGCAGGTGGGTGGTGCCCCAGTCGACGGCGATCCAGGTCGGGCGCACGCTCATCCCGTCACCACCACGCCGCCGTCCACGACCAGCGCCTGCCCCGTCATCATGCGCGACGCGTCGGAGGCCAGGAACAGGACCGGTCCGGCCATGTCCTCGGGCGACAGGTGCTCTTTCAGGCACTGCCGGTCGAGATGCGCGGCCAGCCCCTCGGGCGTGGCCCACATCTCGCGCTGCTTGTCGGTCAGCACCCAGCCGGGGGCAAGCGCGTTCACGC
Organism: Tranquillimonas alkanivorans; assembly: GCF_900115595.1. Lineage (GTDB taxonomy): Bacteria > Pseudomonadota > Alphaproteobacteria > Rhodobacterales > Rhodobacteraceae > Tranquillimonas > Tranquillimonas alkanivorans. The sequence goes on along the minus strand of NZ_FOXA01000003.1, from coordinate 39,960 downwards.
GGATGCCGTCGGGCCCGAACTCCCGGGCGAGAGACCGTGTCATGCCGTTGATCCCTGAATTCGCGGTGGTGTAGGCGACGTAGCCCGCCTGCCCCATCATGTAGCTGATCGAGGTGAAGTTGACGATGGCGCCGCCGCCCGCCGCCTTCATCCCCGGCGCGACGGCCTGCGCGGCGAAGAAGTACGGCTTGAGGTTGATGTCCATCGCCCGGTCCCAGTACGCCTCGTCGATCTCGAGCGCGGCGTGGCGCGCGTCGTTGGCGGCGTTGTTGACCAGCACCGTCACGGGGCCGTGCAGGCGCGCGGCCTCTGCCAGGGCGTCTCGCAGCGCGGCGGTGTCGGTGATGTCGCACGAGGCGAAGGCGGGGCGGCGGCCGTGCTTGTCCTCCATCTCGTCGGCGAAAGCGGTGCCGTCGCGGCGCTGGACGAAGAAGACCCGCGCGCCCTGCTCCAGGAAGCCGTCAGTCAGCGCCGCGCCGATGCCGGAGCCGCCGCCGGTGATGAAGACGGACGCATCGTCGAGGTCTGGGAAACGGGCGGTATGGCGCATCGACTCCTCCGGAGGGGGCACGGATTTTCGACGAAAATCCGCGCGCGTGGCTGACATGGGCGCGGCCTGTCGGGGCCGGCTCCTCCTGTCATCCCGCCGCGGGGACGCAGGGTCAAGGGGCGTGCGGGCCGGAACAATGTTTCGCGCGCGAAACGTTTTCAGACTTCGTTAACCAAACTGGCGACCATAGTAGAGGCCGACCACATGCTCGGCCTCGGCGAAGAACAGCCAGCGCTGCACCAGCACGCCCGCAAGGTGGCTCAGCACCGCGAGCGCGGCGAGCACGTGGCTGAAGGGCAAAAGCAGCAGCACGGCAGGCACGACGAAGGCAAGCACCAGCGCGATCGAACGCAGCTTGGTCGCGTGCCTGCGCGCGACGACGAACACCATCTCGCGCGTGAGGTAGCTGCCCCCCGTATGCGGCGGCTCGAAGCTGCGGACGGCGCCGCGCGCGCCAAGGCCCGTGGCCGTTCCGATGTCGGTGCCCGAGGCGGCGACGCGCCGGTCGGCGGCCCGCCACGCCAGGAACTGCCCGAGGCCGGTGAGCATCAGCAGACCCACCGCAGCCGTCACCTGCCCGGCCAGCAGCGTACCGCCGGTGACGGCATAGGCGAGAAACAGCGCCGGCACCGACCAATGGTGCCAGCGCGGCACGGTGCGAAGCTGGGCATAGATCATCGAGGTCGCACCGACTGTCGCGAGGCTCAGGAGCGCGCCCAGCCATCCCAGCAGGGCCACGCGGACGCCCCCGAGGACGAGCAACGCAGCGTAGAGCGCCATGCCCCCCAACGCCGCACAGGCGAGCCACGCCTCGCGGCTCAGCCAGCTCGTGCGCCATTGGGTGAAGGCCTTCAGCGCCCGCTCGGGATGGCCCAGATGGGCGGCCGAGGACATCAGCCCCCCGCCCGCCAGCGCAAAGGCGACGACGAAAAACACCAGCGCGGTCCAGCCGGTCACCGCAGGAAACCCCAGCCCCAGCGCGGCAAGCAGGCCAAAACCCAGGCCCGAGAGCGTGCTGAAGGCGATGAGCGAGGGGGCGGGATGCATCAGAGCTTCTCCAGCGCCCGGTCGAGCCAGCCGAGAAAGCCGCGCGGCTCTTCCGCCACGGGCTCCAGCAGCGGGGCGAGCACGTCGATCTGGTCGTCCTTCGGGCGGGGCGGCAGGTACTTGTTGACCGGTTTCGTGCCCTGCTCGGGCATCAGGTCCATGCCGCCGCGGGACTCGACAAGTTGCGACACGGCGCTCTCGGGATCGCCCAGGTCGCCGAAATGCCGCGCCCCGGCGGGGCAGGTGCGCACGCAGGCGGGCTCCCGGTCCTCCGGCGCCAGGTTCTCGTTGTAGATCCGGTCGACACAGAGAGTGCACTTCTTCATCACGCCCTCGGCCGGGTCCATCTCGCGCGCGCCGTAAGGGCAGGCCCAGGCGCAGAGCCCGCAGCCGATGCAATCGGCTTCGTTCACCAGCACGATGCCGTCCTCCCCGCGCTTGTAGCTTGCGCCCGTGGGGCAGACGGTGACGCAGGGCGCGTCGTCGCAATGCAGGCAGGACTTGGGAAAGTGCACCAGCTGCGCCGGGCCGCTTTCGGGCTGCACCTCGTAGGAATGCACGCGGTTGAGGAACGCGCCCACTGGGTCCGCGCCGTAAGCGTCGGCGTCCGCGAGCGGCGCGCCGTAGTTCTCGGTGTTCCAGCCCTTGCAGGCGACGACGCAGGCGTGACAGCCCACGCAGGTGTCGAGGTCGATCACCAGCCCGAGCTTGCGGTCGGTCCTCTCGGGAAGCTCGGTCATCGCGCCCCCTGTTTCCTCTTGCCCAAAATACTCAAGATCCCGCGGACCGCCACCGGCTGAGGTTCACCGAATGAGGCGCCTGCGGCGCCACGCGATCTCTTGCGCGCCCTGCGGGCGCGCGGTGCCTCCGGCGGGGATATTTCCGGACAGAAGAAGGAGCGGCGCGTCATTTGCCGACCTTCTGACGCACGGTCTTCGGTCCGCGTCCGACAGGGGAGGCCTGCGGGGTGGTCACCGGATAGGCTTCGTCCGGAGCCTTCACCTTCTCGATCTTCACGCGCAGGTCGAACCAGGCGGCCTGGCCCGTGACGGGGTCCGAGTTCGACCAGCGCAGGCCGTCGCCCTTGGGCGGCAGCAGCTCGTGGATCAGGTGGTTGAGGAGGAAGCCCCTGGTCGCCTCGGGGGCGTTCGGGTCCAGTGCCCAGGCGCCCTTGCGCTTGCCGATGGCGTTCCACGTCCAGACGGTGTTTTCGTTCAGCGCCGCCATGTGGGCGACCGGAACGACGATTTCACCGTGGGCCGAGGAAAGGCGGGCCCAGTCGCCGTCCGCGAAGCCGTGGGCCTCCCAGACCTTGGTCGGCACGAACAGCGGGTTGCGGCCGTGGATCTGGCGCAGCCAGGCGTTCTGCGACCCCCATGAATGGTACATCGCCATCGGGCGCTGGGTGAGCGCGTGGAGGGGATATTCAACCGGGTCGGCGTGGCCGTCCTCGAGCGGGGGATACCAGATCGGCAGCGGGTCGAGCGTGGCCTTGATGCGGGGGCGCAGGTGCTCGGGCGGCTGGCGGTGGGTCTTGCCCTCGGCGGCGAGCTGGAAGCGGCGCAAAGGCTCGGACCAGAGCGAGAAAAGGTAAGGCTGCGGGCGGTCGTAGAAGCCCTTTTCGACCGCCCAATCCTGATAGGCGGTGTTCCACGGCTTGTAGAACAGCGCCTCATCGGGGACGTGCTCCATCCAGAAGCCGCCGTTGCGGATGTACTCGTCGAGCTGGGCGTCGTTGGCATGGCCGCGGCCGTGGGTGTGGCCGCCTTCGCCGATGCGCCAGCCGGCGAGGGGGCCGACGCAGTTCCGGCGCTCGTGGTGGACGATGTAATCGGCGTAGTCGGCGTATGTCGGCGTGCCGTCCTCGTTCACGAACCCCGGCAGCCCGAGGCGGGCGCCGAGGTCGATGAGCACCGACTGAAAGCCGCGCACGTCGCGGTCGGGCTCGACCACGGGCCAGCGGATGGCGTCGGCCACGGCGTCGGCCTCGCATATGGGGCGGTCGAGGAGCGAGATGCAGTCGTGCCGTTCGAGGTAGGTCGTGTCGGGCAGGACAAGGTCGGCATAGGCGACCATTTCGGACGAATAGGCGTCGGAATAGATGATCCGGGGGATCACGTAGTCGCCATTCTCGTCCGTGTCGGTCAGCATCTTCATCACGCCGCCGGTGTTCATGGTCGAGTTCCAGGCCATGTTGGCCATGTACATGAACAGCGTGTCGATCCTGTACGGATCGCCCGCATGCGCGTTCGAGATGACCATGTGCATCAGGCCGTGCGCGCTCATCGGATTTTCCCACGAGAACGCCTTGTCGATGCGCTTCGGCTTCCCGCTCTCGTCCACCAGCAGGTCCTCGGGGCCGTGGACGAAGCCCAGGTGGGGCCCGTCGAGCGGCTGGCCCGGGATCACCCCGGCGTGTGGCTTGGGGTGCGCCGTGGCGGGCTTGGGGTAGGGCGGCTTGAAGCGGAAGCCGCCGGGGGTTTCGACGCTGCCCAGCAGGATTTGCAGCAGGTGCAGGGCGCGGCAGGTCTGGAAGCCATTGGAATGGGCCGAGATGCCGCGCATGGCATGGAAGCTGACCGGGCGGCCGGTCATCGTCTCGTGCCGCTCCCCCCGGAAGTCGGTCCAGGGCTGGTCGATCTCGATGGCCTGGTCGAAGGCGACGTGGGCAAGCTCGGCGGCGATGCGGCGGATCCCATCGGGGGAGAGGCCGACCTTGGGCCCCACGACCTCGGGCGCGTAGTCGCCGGCGAGGTAGCGTGCGGCGATGTGTTGGAAGACGCTGCGGTGGGTGACGCCGGCGCGGCGCAGCTTGCCGGCGAGATCGGGGCGCACGCCCTTTCCGTCATACGGCGCGGGGCGGCCGGTGCGCCGGTCGATCACCATCTCCTTGCCGTCCCCGGTCCGCATCAGCAGGCCGTGTTCGGGCGAGGCCGGATCCTCGTTGACCAGCACCGGGGCGTTGGTCCAGAGGGCGAGGTAGTCGAGGTCGATCTTCCCGGCCTTCAGCAGGCAATGCACGAGACCGAGGACGAACAGCCCGTCGGTGCCGGGCGTGATGCCGACCCACTCGTCGGCCACGGCGTTATAGCCGGTGCGGATCGGGTTGACGCCGATGACCTTCGCGCCGCGCTCTTTGAGGCGACCGAGACCCATCTTGAGCGGGTTGCTGTCGTGGTCCTCGGCCACGCCGAAGATCATGAAGAGCTTCGTGCGCTCCCAGTCGGGCTGGCCGAATTCCCAGAACGCGCCGCCCATGGTGTAGATGCCGGCGGCGGCCATGTTGACCGAGCAGAAGCCCCCGTGGGCGGCGTAGTTCGGCGTGCCGAAGGCCTGCGCCCACCAGCCGGTGAAGGATTGCGACTGGTCGCGGCCGGTGAAGAAGGCGAGCTTCTCGGGCGCCTCCGCGCGGATCGGCTTGAGCCAGGAGGTCGCGAGTTCCAGTGCCTCGTCCCAGCTGATCTGCTCGAACTCGCCCGAGCCGCGGGGGCCGGTGCGTTTTAGCGGCGCGCGCAGGCGGGCCGGCGAGAGGTGCTGCATGATTCCCGCGCTGCCCTTGGCGCAGAGCACGCCGCGGTTCACCGGGTGGTCCCGGTTGCCCTCGATATACGCGACCTTGCCGCCCTTGAGGTGCACGTCGATCCCGCACCGGCAGGCGCACATGTAGCAGGTGGTCTTGCGGACCTCGTCCGAGACCTTGGGCGACGTGTCGAGGGCGGGCTCGGTCCGGGTCATGGAGTCACGACGTGTATCATTCCTGTATCAATTACCAGATCGGGACCGGAACGCGACCCTATTTTCCGGGTCCCGGAATCACGTTGCCGCGTCTTGCCGGCCATGGTCTGCTGCGCCTCGTCTGAACGAGAGGAGACGCCATGACCCCCGATCGCGCGCCCTTCGGCATCCTGAGCGACGGCCGCACCGTGGACGTGCTGACCCTGAGGCGGGGTCCGCTGACGGCGCGGGTCCTGACGCTGGGCGCGATCCTGCAGGATCTTCGGCTCGACGGCCACGACCATGCGCTGACGCTGGGGTCGCCGGACCTGTCGGCCTACGAGGGGCCTCTGGCGTATTTCGGGGCGGTCGTCGGGCCGGTGGCCAACCGCATCGCCGGCGCGCAGGCCCGGGTTTGCGGCGAGGTGCGGCATTTCGAGGCGAACCAGGGGGGGCGGCACACGCTGCACTCGGGCAGTTCGGGCCTGCACGCGCAGGTGTGGGAGGTCGTGGACCAGGGCGCGGATTTCGCCGTGCTGGCCGTGGACCTGGCGGACGGGACCGGCGGCTTCCCGGGCAACCGGCGGGTGATGGCGACGTACCGCCTGACCGACACACCCGGGCTGTCGGTGCGGCTGGAGGCCGAGACGGATGCCGACACGCTCATGAACCTCGCGCATCACGGCTACTGGACCATGGACGGCGGCGCGACGTGGGAGGGGCAGCGGCTTCAGGTGCTGGCCCACCGCTATCTTCCGGTGGACGGCGAGCAGATTCCCAGGGGCGAGGTCGCGTCGGTCGAGGGAACGCCGTTCGACTTCCGCGAACCGCGCGAGGCGACCGAGGCCTCGGCGGGGCATCTCGACCACAACTATTGCCTGGCGGAGGCGCGGCGCGGGATGACGCCGGCCTTGCGACTGACCGGGCGCAACGGCCTGACGCTCGAGGTGGCGACGACCGAGCCGGGTTTGCAGGTTTTCGGCGCGGCGACGCTCCACGCCGAGGACTACGCCACGCATCACGGCACGGGCTACGGGCCGTTCGCGGCTTTCGCCATCGAGCCGCAGGTCTGGCCCGATGCACCGAACCACAACGACTTCCCGTCCGTCCTGCTGCGGCCGGGGGAGCGGTACGAGCAGGAGACGGAGTTCCGGTTCCTGCGGTAGGCGCGAGTGGCCGCGGTTCGCCGGGCGCCGCGTGAGCGGTTCTGCATCGGACGAAATGTGTCGGGCCGGACCCCCACCTCCCCAAGCTTGCGCCAGCCGCCCACGCCAAGGCCGCGACTCTCACCGCTTGCACGTCCGGGCCAGCGGCCCGGACAGCGCCCGGCCGCCCCCTCGGGCGGACCCTTCGCAGCCACCCGCGGCCGGGTGCTGTCCTCGGGCGGGTGCGTGCGGGTGCAACGGCGATTTCCGGCGCGCGGCCGCGCGAATTTCCGGCGGAGCGCTTCGCCGTCCGTTCTCTCTAGCGACATGCCGGGGCCATCCTCCGCCTCGCGCCGCAACGTCAGATCGGGGGTTGTCATCCCGGCGCGGCTGCCTAAACTCGCGCGCCATGAGCACGAAGGCCGATATCCGCCCGCGCAGCGCGCCCCGCGCCCTGCCCCTTCGCGCCCTCCTTCTCCTTAGCTGCCCTTGAGCGTGCCCGACCGGCGCGCCGCTCAGGGGTGGACCAGCGCCGGGAAACGCTAAGGACAAAGAGAGACCATCATGACCGACACGACTTCCCCCCGCACCGGCGCGCCCGACGACCGCGTGCTGATCTTCGACACCACCCTGCGCGACGGCGAGCAGTCGCCGGGCGCCACGATGACCCACGCCGAGAAGCTCGAGATCGCCGAGATGCTCGACGAGATGGGCGTGGACATCATCGAGGCCGGCTTCCCCATCGCCTCGGAAGGCGACTTCGAGGCCGTGAAGGCCATTGCCGAGCAGTCGAAGGACGCCACGATCTGCGGCTTGGCGCGCGCCAACCTCAAGGACATCGACCGCTGCTGGGAGGCGGTGAAGCACGCCAGGTCGCCGCGCATCCACACCTTCATCGGCACCTCGCCGCTGCACCGCGCCATCCCGAACCTGACGCAGGACGAGATGGCCGATCGCATCCACGAAACGGTCACCCACGCCCGCAACCTGTGCGACAACGTGCAGTGGTCGCCCATGGACGCGACGCGGACCGAGTGGGAGTACCTCAAGCGCGTGGTCGAGATCGCCATCAAGGCGGGCGCGACGACGATCAACATCCCCGACACGGTGGGCTACACCGCACCGGTCGAAAGCGCCGACCTGATCCGCCGGCTGATCGCCGAGGTCGAGGGCGGCGAGGACGTGGTCTTCGCCACGCACTGCCACAACGATCTGGGCATGGCGACGGCCAACTCGCTGGCCGCCGTCGCGGGCGGCGCGCGGCAGATCGAGTGCACGATCAACGGGCTGGGCGAGCGCGCCGGCAACACGGCGCTGGAAGAGGTCGTGATGGCACTGAAAGTGCGCCACGACATCATGCCGTGGTCGACACGCGTGGATTCCACCAAGATCATGAACATCTCGCGCCGGGTCGCGACGGTCTCGGGCTTCCCGGTTCAGTTCAACAAGGCGATCGTCGGCAAGAACGCCTTTGCCCACGAATCCGGCATCCACCAGGACGGGATGCTCAAGAACGCCGAGACGTTCGAGATCATGCGCCCCTCGGACGTGGGCCTGAAAGAGACGAACCTCGTCATGGGCAAGCATTCGGGCCGCGCGGCGCTGCGCTCGAAGCTGAAGGAGCTGGGGTTCGAACTGGCGGACAACCAGTTGAACGACGTCTTCGTCCGGTTCAAGGCGCTCGCCGACCGCAAGAAAGAAGTCTATGACGACGACCTCGAGGCGCTGATGCGCGACCAGTCGGCCGGCGAGGGCAATGAGCACCTGCAGGTCAAGTTCCTGCGCGTGATCTGCGGCACCGAGGCGCCGCAATCGGCCGACCTGACGCTGACGATCGACGGCGTGGACCACCAGACCACGGCGCAGGGCGACGGGCCCGTGGACGCGACGTTCAACGCCGTCAAGGCGTTGTTCCCGCACGAGGCGCGGCTGCAGCTCTACCAGGTGCACGCGGTGACCGAGGGCACGGACGCGCAGGCCACCGTCAGCGTGCGGATGGAGGAAAACGGGCGCGTCGTCACCGGGCAGTCGGCCGACACCGATACGGTCGTGGCCTCGGCCAAGGCGTATGTAACGGCTCTGAACCGCCTGATCGTGCGCCGCCGCACCGCCGGCGAGAACGCGGACGTGAAGGCGGTGAGCTACAAGGACGTGGGCTGAGGCGTCAGTCGGACGCGTCCTTGCCGGCGGCGAAGGCGCGTTCGCGACTGCTGGGGGTTTCGGAGGCGACGAACGGCACCTCGCACACCTCGGCCTCAACCGGCTGGCCCGAGATCTCGCGATAGATCTCGGGCAGTTCCACCTTCAGCCGCGTGCCGAGCGCAGTGTAGTCCCACGGCACGAAGCCCAGCGCGATGTTCGTCTCCAACTCCGGCGACCACCAGGGCGAGGTAACGAAGCCGATGCGGGCGTCGTGCTCGTTGCGGATCAGCCAGAAATCCGGCGCGTAGTCGGTGATCGGCTGGCCGCCCATCTTCATCCCGACAAGCTTCTGCGCGAACGGGTACGTCCCGCCCTCGATCTGCGCGCGCTGCGTCTCGAGCGCGGTCTTCCCGATATAGTCGCCCTGCTTCTTGCGCGGCACCTGCCAGGCGAGGTTGACCTGGAAGGGCGAGGTCTCGGCATCCATGTCCTGCCCCCACGAAAGGATCCCGGCGGCGATGCGGCGGTGGTGGCCGGGGGCGATGACGCGCAGGCCGTAGCGGGCGCCGTGACCGCGGATGGCGTACCAGACGGCCTCGGCGTGATAGGTGGCGTCGCGGACATAGACCTCGTATCCCTTCTCGCCGCTGAACCCCGTGCGGGAGACGAGGATGGAGCAGCCTTCGAGCTCGGCCTCCATCAGGCCGTAGTACGGGATGTCGCGCACGGCTTCGCCCAGCAGGTCCACCATCAGGTCCTCGGACAGCGGGCCCTGGATCTGGAGGGGCGAGACGTCGAGTTCCGCGATCTCGACATCCATGCGCAGGCCAACGTTCACGCCCTGAAGCCACAGCATCAGGTCGGAGTCGGACACGGAGAACCAGAACTCGTCCTCCGCCGGCCGCAGCAGCACAGGGTCGTTCAGGATGCCGCCGGCCTCGTTGCACAGGATGCAGTACTTGCCGTGCATCGGTTTGATCTTGGTGGCGTCGCGCGTGATGACGTAATCCACGAAGCGCTCCGCATCCGGCCCCTTCACGCGGATCTGCCGCTCGACCGCGACGTCCCACAGCGTCACGCCATTGACCAGCGCGCGGTACTCCGCCATCGCCCCGCCCTCCTCGGGCCTGGCGTAGCCGCGGGGGTGGTACATGCGGTTGTAGACCGTGGCACGCCAGCAGCCCGCCTCGACCGCCAGGTGCCAGAACGGCGACTTCCGCACGCGGGTCGAAATCAGCATCTGCACCGGCGTCGGGCCGGACTGGCGCAGGTTGAACGGCACGCGCCGGTCGGATTGGTCGATGACGGGCACGTTGGGGTGCAGGCGGTCGGGGGACGTGGGCATGGCGGCACCTTTCGGGTCTTGGCCGTGTGCCGATAGAAAACGTCTCCGCCCTGTCCCGCGTTCCGTTCAGCCCGCCGCCGACCGCTCCAGCTGCGGATAGCGCAGGCCCAGCGTGATGCCGCGCGCCACGAACGAGATCAGCAGCGACATCCACAGGCCGTGATTGCCGAAGACCGGCAGCAGGACCAGAAGCGCCACTGCATACACGGCCGCCGAGATCACCATCATGTTGCGCATGTCCTGCGTGCGGGTCGCACCGATGAACACGCCGTCGAGCATCCACGCGGCGAGGCCCAGGATCGGGGCGAGCACCATCCACGGCAGGAATTCGCGGGCGGCGTCGCGAACGGGCTGGGCCGTGGTCATGATGTCGATGATCGTGCCGCCGAAGGCCAGGAAGCACACCGCCAGCACCAGCGAGGCGAGCCCGCCCCAGGCCGAGGTGACGAGCGCCCCGCGCCGCACCCGGTCAGGACGGTGGCGGCCGAAGGCCTGCCCGACGATAGTCTCGGCGGCAAAGGCGAAGCCGTCGAGCGCGAAGGCCGTGACGTGCAGGAACTGCAGAAGGATCTGGTTCGCGGCGAGCGGCACGTCGCCGAAGTCGGAGCCGTAGAACAGGAACGACACGAAAATCGCCTCGAGCAGCACCGACCGGATCAGGATGTCGCGGTTCACGGCGGCCATGCGCGTTAGGCGCACCCGGTCGAAGACCCGCGGCCAGTCGCGCCAGTGCGGCCCGGCGAAGGCGTCGCGGCAAAACCACAGGCCCAGCGCGAGGCCCGACCACTCGGCCAGGAAGGTCGCCAACGCCACGCCCTGCACGCCCCAGCCGAGGCCGAGGACAAAGACCAGGTCGAGCACGATATTGAAGCCGTTCATCCAGACCTGCACAGCGAGCACGGCGCGCGTGCGCTCGGCGGCGATCAGCCAGCCGGTGATGCCGTAGATCGAGATCGCGGCGGGCGCGGACCAGACGCGGATCGCCATGTAGTCGCGGGCCAGCGCCTCGACCTCGGCCGAGGCGGGCGAGACCTGGAAGGCGCCCCAGAACAGCGGCAATTGCAGCAGGATGATCGCCGCCCCCGCCGACAGCCCGATCATCAGAGCGCGGGACAGAAGCGCGTCGGCCTCGGGCCGGTCGCCCGCCCCCAGCGCCTGGCTGGTCAGGCCGACCGTGCCCATGCGCAGGAAACCGAAGATCCAGTAGATCGCGGTCAGGATGATCGCGCCGATGCCCACCGCGCCGATGGGCGCGGCCTCGCCCAGTTGTCCCACGACGCCGGTGTCCACCGCGCCCAGGATCGGCACGGTGGCATTTGAAACCACGATGGGAAGCGCGATGGCGAGGACACGCCGGTGGGTGATCGGCCTCGGCTCGGATGCCGGCGCGGCGGCGTCAGCCATCCCGCTGCGGCATGAGGAAGTGGCCCGTGGCCTGCGCGAACAGGCGCGAGCGGTTGTCCTGCCACGCCTCGACATGGACGCTGGCATAGCGGCGGCCCAAGCGGTTGACGCGGGCGCGGGCATAAGCGTCGCGCGGCAGGCCCGAGCGCAGGTAGTCCACCGTGAAGTCGATCGTCTTGGGCAGACGCAGCGCGCCGGCGGTCAGGTCCTCGGGCTCCAGCTTCTTGGCCTCGACCTCGTCCCAGATCATCGACCAGCCAAGCTCGACGATGGCCGTGACTTCCAGGAACGCCGCCGTGACGCCGCCGTGGATGGCGGGCAGAAGCGGGTTGCCGATGAGCTTCTCGTCGTAGGACAGGATCGCCGTGAGCTCGTCGCCGCGGCGGTCGAAGCTGATGCCGAGCCACTGGACGTACGGCACGCCCTCGACCATGGCCTTGAGCGCGGCGTCGCGGCGCTGCTTGACCACCTGTACCGGTTCGGGCTGCGGGCGCGGCATCAGGTGGCTCCCCCGTTCGTCTCGATCGTGAAGGCGCCGGTGGCGGTGGCGACCGGGCGCTCGGCATCGTCGTCGTGCGCCACGGCGCGGACGAAGGCGACGCTGCGGGTGCGGTGATAACATTCGGCCCGCGCGCGCAAGCTCTGCCCCGGTGTGGCGGCGCGCATGTAGTCGATGCGCAGGTCGATGGTCGCGGTCGCCGCCGGGATCGAGGGATGGGACATCACCGCCGCGCCGCAGCAGGTGTCCATCAGGGTCGAGACGGCGCCCCCATGGATCACGCCGGTGCTCGGATCGCCCACCAGGTGGTCGGCATAGGGCATGACGATCTCGGCCAGGCCCTCGCCCAGCTCGGTCAGGTCCATGCCCAGCGCGCGGGCATGGGGGATCGCCTCGATGAATTGCCGTGCGAGCGTTGCCTTGCGGTCTTCCATGCACCCTCCGAAGAGACTTTTCGCGGTTGTGCGACCTCTCCCGCGTCGCGGCAAGCCCTAACTTGGCGCCCGCTCCGCCGTGGCACGATGCGCTGGAGGAACAGGCCGGCCGCGCTAGCATTTGGTCAACGCAGACAGCAGAACGGGGACCGTCATGAAACTCGCCGTCATCGGCGCCAGCGGCACGACCGGACAGCAGATCGTCAACCAGGCGGTGGCGGCGGGTCACGACGTGCGCGCCATCGACCGCGACGACTGCAAGGACGCGGCGTTTCCGAACATGGTGGACCGGCGCCAGGGCGACGTGCTCGAGGGCGACCTGGCGCCGCTACTCGAAGGTCGCGAGGCGGTGCTTTCTGGGCTGGGCGTGCCGCTCGCCCCGAAGACGGCGGCCTCGCCTCCGCCTTTGTATAGCGAAGGAACACGCAACATCGTCGACGCCATGCGCCGCGCCGGCGTGCGGCGACTGGTGGTGATCTCGGCCACCTTCGTGGCGACGCGCGACCGCGGGCCCCTCTGGTTCCGCGCGGCGGCGCACCTGGCGCTCGACCGCATCTTCGACCAGATGGCCGAGATGGAAGAGATACTGCGCGGCACCGACGACATCGACTGGACGGCGGTGCGACCGGGCTGGCTGCTGGACGGGGCGCTGACCCGCGACTACGTGGTTCGGCCCGACGCGATCCCCGACGACCTGATCCGCACGCGGCACGCCGACCTCGCACATTTCATGCTGCATTGCGCCGAAAGCGACGACTGGGTTCGGCAGACGCCCGCCGTCGCGCGGGCCGAGGAACCTGCGGTGAGCGGACCGCAGGCCGTGCTTCAGGAACTTGCCGGTTGAGGCGATTGCACCCGCCGCGCGATGGCCATAGGTTCCCCCGCAGGAGAACGACATGTCCGAGACCCGCCTCAGCTTCAAAGAGATGTGCGCCAAGTTTGACGTGACGCCGCGGACGCTGCGGTATTACGAGTACATCGAACTGCTCGGCCCCGAACGCGAGGGCCGGTCGCGGTTCTACACTTCGCGCGACGTGGCGCGCATGAAGCTGATCCTGCGCGGCCGCCGCTTCGGCTTCAGCCTTGAGGAAATTCGCCAGTGGCTGCTGCTTTACGATAAGCAGGGCACGCAAGCGCAGATGGAAGAGTGGGTGAAGCTGGCCGACCGCCAGCTCGCCGCCCTGACAGAGCAGCGCGAACAGCTCGGCCACACCATCGAGGAACTGCGCGAGTTGCGCGACGAGGCCGCCCAGTTCCTCGACTGATCCCCTCGCCCGCCACCACCGGCACAGCCCGAAGACCCGCACCTTTGCACCGGCGCGGCTGACCGCTCCGCCTCGGCCAGCCTCGTGTCGCTCACGCGGACGGCCGAGGCGGACGCGGAATTATGACGGTGCGTCACGGCCCCGCGAGCGGCCGTCATCAAGAGTGAGCCGGAACCGCCTGAAGCCCCTTGTTTTCTTGCGCCGACGCCGCGTCACTTTTCGGAAGATTTCGGCGCCCCGCCAGTGACGTTACGTATCAATTACGTCAACCTGATCCGTTCTTGTAAGCTGGCGTCGAACGCAGCAAATCGGGCTCCGCAAGAACAATGACCCTTGGGAGCACACTCTTGAGCAACGACCTGATGACCATTCGTCAGATGTGCGACGAATTCAGCGTCACCCCCCGTACGCTGCGCTTTTACGAGGCGAAGGAACTGCTGTTCCCGCGCCGCGAGGGCCAGAAGCGGCTGTTTACCAAGCGCGACCGCGCGCGCCTCAAGCTGATCCTGCGCGGCAAGCGCTTCGGGTTCAGCCTTGAGGAGATCCGGCAGCTTCTGGACCTCTACGACATCGGCGACAGCCAGGCCACGCAACTGGCCCGGACCTACGACGTCGCCAAGGACCGCCTCGCCGCGCTCGTGAAAGAGCGGGACGAGCTGAACGAAGCCATCGGCGAGCTGGAGGAACAGCTGCGCTGGGGCGAACAGATGCTGGCCTCGCTGCAACAGCCGAAGGCCGCCGAATAACGGAGAGGACCTCATGCCGACCTATACCGCCCCCGTGAAGGACATGCAGTTCGTGCTGCACGACGTTCTGAAGGTCTCCGAGTCCGGAATTCCCGGCTACGAGGAGCTTGACCGCGATTTCACCAACGCGGTCATCGAGGAAGCGGGCAAGCTGTCGGCCGAGGTCCTCGCCCCGCTGAACCCGGTGGGCGACGCCCAGGGCTGCGTGCTCGAGAACGGTGTCGTCCGCACACCCCAGGGTTTCGGCGACGCCTTCGAGAAGGTGAAGGAAGGCGGCTGGAACGGGCTCGACCTGCCCGAGGAATACGGCGGGCAGAACATGCCCTACGTGCTGGCCACTGCCGTGGGGGAGACGATGGTCTCGGCCAACATGGCGTTCAACATGTATCAGGGCCTGACCCACGGCGCGATCTCGGCGATCCTCGCCCACGGGTCCGATGAACAGAAGCAGACCTATCTGCCCAAGATGGTCAGCCTCGACTGGACCGGCACCATGAACCTGACCGAGCCGCATTGCGGCACGGATCTCGGCATCATGCGCACCAAGGCCGAGCCGCAGGACGACGGTTCCTACGCCATCACGGGGCAGAAGATCTTCATCTCGGCCGGCGAACACGACATGGCCGAGAACATCGTCCACCTGGTGCTGGCCAAGGCCCCCGGCGGCGGCGCGGGCACCAAGGGCATATCGCTCTTCATCGTGCCGAAGTTCCTGGTGAACGAGGACGGCAGCCTCGGCGCGCGCAACGGCGTGTCCTGCGGCAAGATCGAAGAGAAGATGGGCATCCACGGCAACGCCACCTGCGTGATGAACTACGACGGGGCGACCGGCTACCTCATCGGCGAGCTGCACAAGGGCATGCGCGCCATGTTCACCATGATGAACGAGGCGCGGATCGGCGTGGGACTGCAGGGCTATGCCCAGGCCGAGGCCGCGTACCAGAACGCCGTCGCCTACGCCAACGACCGCCTGCAGGGCCGCGACGTGACCGGCGCGAAGAACCCCGAGGGCGCCGCCGACCCGATCATCGTGCACCCCGACGTGCGCCGGAACCTGATGGACCAGAAGTCCTTCGTCGAGGGCGCACGCGCCTTCACCTTCTGGGGTGCGCAACTGATCGACCAGGCGCACCGCTCGGAAGACAAGGACGCCGAGGGCCTGGTGTCGCTGATGACGCCCGTCATCAAGGGCTTCCTGACCGACAAGGGCTTCGACATGGCCGTGCAGGCCCAGCAGGTCTATGGCGGGCACGGGTATATCGAGGAATGGGGCATGTCGCAGTTCGCCCGCGACGCCCGCATCGCCATGATCTACGAGGGCGCGAACGGCATCCAGGCGCTCGACCTCGTGGGCCGCAAGCTCGCCGCGGATGGCGGCAAGCACGTGATGGCGTTCTTCGACCTGGTGAAATCTTTCATCAAGGAGAACGAGGGCGAAGAGGCGCTGAAGGCCGACTTCCTCGACCCGCTCAAGGCGGCGTCGAAGGACCTGCAGGCGGCGGGCATGTACTTCATGGAAAAGGGCATGAGGAACCCCAACGATGCGCTGTCGGGCTCGTACGACTTTATGCACCTGTTCGGCCATGTCTGCCTCGGCCTGATGTGGGCGCGCATGGGCAAGGTCGCGCAGGCGAAGCTCGACGCCGGCGAAGGCGATGCCGAGTTCCACCGCACCAAGATCGCCACCGGGCGCTACTACATGAAGCGCCAGCTTCCCGCGACGGCCACGCACCTCGCCCGCATCCAGTCGGGCGGCGACACGGTGATGGCGCTGGAGGCCGCGAACTTCTGATCGACGCATCCGAGGGGAGGAGAGATGCCGAAACGCTTCCGACTGACCCGGCGCTTCGCCGCCGCGATGACCGAGGACGGCTACCGCCGTCTTCGCAAGTTCGCGGCGGAGGCCGGGCTCGACGAGGGCGAGGCGCTCTCCTTCCTCTTCGAGAACTTCGACAGCGTCACCAACCACGAGAACCTCACCGCGCGCCTGCGGCTCTTCAACGCCGAGTTGGAGGCGCGGAAGCGGTGAGCGTGGTCCGGGCCCATCCGTTCGGCCGCCTTCGGCGAGAGTATTTGGGGCAAGAGGAAACTCCGGGTGCGCTCCGCCGCCACCTGCGAGCTAACGCCTGCCCTTCTCGGGCCGGCGACGGAGCGGCTTCCCCTTGCGCAGTCATCGGCTCTCCAGCCTGTACTGCACCTCATGCGATGACAGCTTTAGATTAACCGGCCGTTACGACATGCTGCTTCCTCTTGCTGAAAATACTCTCCGGGGGTGCGGGGGTGGAAAACCCCCGCTCAGACGCCAGACAGAAGGACCGCACGCATGACGATCAAGCTCTACTGCTTCGGCGAAAGCGGCAACGCCTACAAGGCGGCGCTGCCTCTCGAACTCTCCGGCCTCGACTGGGAGCCCGTCTTCGTCGATTTCTTCCACGGCGAGACGCGTACCGAGGCGTTCCGTCAAATCAACCCGATGGGCGAGGTGCCGGTGATGATCGACGGCGACCTGACGCTCACGCAGTCGGGCGTGATGCAGATGCACATCACCGAGAAGACCGGAAGGTTCGGCGGCCGCGACGCCGACGAGGTGCGCCAAGTGTTGCGCTGGATGTTCTGGGACAACCACAAGCTCAGCTCGCTGGCAGGGCCGGCGCGCTTCATGGCCAACTTCCTGCCCGAGGAGAAGCGTCCGCAGGAGGCTGTCGGCTGGCTTCAGGGGCGGCTGAACTCGGCCTACAAGGTGCTGGACGCGCATCTGGAGGGCCGCGACTGGATCGTCGGCGACGGCCCCACCAACGCCGATTTCTGCTGCTGCGGCTACCTCTATTACCCCGAGCCATTCGGCTTCGACCGCGCCGAGTGGCCCAATATCGACCGCTGGCTGGACGGCCTCGCCGCCCTGCCCGGCTGGAAACACCCATACGATCTGATGCCCGGCCACCCGTCGGACCGGGCCTGAAGGAGGCACCATGACCGAAGCCTATATCTACGACGCCGTCCGTTCGCCGCGCGGCAAGGGCCGCAAGGACGGATCGCTGCACGAGCTCACCAGCGTCCGGCTCTCGGCGCAGGTGCTCAACGCGCTGAAGGACCGCAACAACCTCGAGGGCCACGCCGTCGAGGACGTGATCTGGGGCAACGTCACGCAGGTCGGCGAACAGGGAGGCTGCCTGGCGCGGACGGCCGTGCTGGCCTCGGACCTCGACCAGTCGATCCCCGGCGTCGCGATCAACCGCTTCTGCGCCTCGGGCATGGAGGCCGTGAACATGGCCGCCAACCAAGTGCGCGGCGGCGCGGGCGACGCCTATATCGCCGGCGGGGTCGAGATGATGGGCCGCGTGCCCATGGGCTCGGACGGCGCGGCCATCGCCGTGGACCCGTCGGTGGCGATGGAGACCTACTTCGTGCCGCAGGGCATCTCGGCAGACATCATCGCGACCGAGTACGGCTTCACCCGCGACCAGGCCGACGCGCTGGCGGTGGAAAGCCAGAAGCGCGCTGCGAAGGCCTGGGAGGAGAACCGCTTCGCCCGCTCCATCGTCGAGATCAAGGATCAGAACGGCCTGCCGATCCTCGCCCATGACGAGTACATGCGCCCGCAGACCGACATGCAGGCGCTCGGCGCCCTGAACCCGTCGTTCAAGGACATGGGCGAGGTGATGCCCGGCTTCGACAAGGTCGCGCTGATGCGCTACCCGCATCTCGAGCGGATCGAGCACATCCACCACGCCGGCAACTCGTCGGGCATCGTCGACGGCGCGGCGGCCGTGCTGATCGGCTCGAAGGAGTTCGGCGAGCGCACCGGCCTCAAGCCCCGCGCGCGCATCCGTGCCACCGCCAAGATCGGCACCGATCCCACGATCATGCTGACCGGCCCCGTCCCGGTGACCGAGAAGCTGCTGCACGACAGCGGCATGCAGATCGGCGACTTCGACCTCTTCGAGGTGAACGAAGCCTTCGCCAGCGTCGTGCTGCGCTTCATGCAGCGTTTCGACGTCGAGCACGACCGGCTGAACGTCAACGGCGGCGCCATCGCCATGGGCCATCCCCTGGGCGCGACCGGCGCGATCATCATCGGCACGCTGCTCGACGAGCTCGAGCGCCAGGACAAGGAGGTGGGGCTCGCCACCCTGTGCATCGCAAGCGGCATGGGCGCGGCCACCGTGATCGAGCGCGTCTGACGCGGCATGACGCTCGACGTGATCCAGCGTGAGATGCTTGCCGTTGCACATCGCGGGCCGCGCGTGTCTAGTGACGCGACGAGCGGCCCGCGGCGCCGACTCGCGCCCGCGACCCGGGTGCGGACGCGGCGGGCAGAGATCATCGGACGCGTCCGGGAGGTCCAGGATGCCAACGGCGGCGCAGCGCCTTTTCGACACGCAGGCAGCCTGCTTCACGCGCGACCGCATCGACTGGATGACGGCGCAGTATGCCCTGCCGCTCGCGGTCTTCCGGGGCGACGAGATCACCGTCTTCCGCTCGCGCGAGCAGCTTGCGCAGACCATTGGATATCTGCGCCGCCAGGCGTTCGAGGCCGGGACCCAGCGGCTCGAGGCGCAGGTCAACGCGGTGGGGATGCCCCGCAACGGCCGGTCGCCCGTCTGGGTGGACTGGGTGCACCGCGACGGCGCGGAGCAAGAGATCATGCGCTCGCGGGCCTGCTATTTTTGCCGCTGGGAGGACGGGCGCCCCGCCATCGAGATGGTGGAGTACCACGACTTCGCCCTGCCCGAGGCGATGCGCAAGCTGAAGGTCGGCTGACCCCGCGCCTTCGCGCCTTCATCATAAACGACTGTCCACACCGGCGCGGCCCCGTCCGCGCCGGGCGTTCCCTTTCCGACAGCACCGGAGACTTTACATGACCGACTTCACCTACGACGTCGGCGCCGACGGCGTCGCGATCATCACTTGGGACGCGCCTGGCAAGTCCATGAACGTGCTGACGCGCGAGTCCATGGCGCTGGTCGAGGAATACCTGGACCGCGCGCTCGCCGACGACGCCGTGAAGGGCATCGTCATCACCTCGGGCAAGAAGGACTTCGCCGGGGGCATGGACCTCAACGTGCTCGCCAAGATCCGCGAGGAAAGCGGCGAGAACCCGGCGCAGGGCCTGTTCGACTTCACGATGAACGGCCACCGCATCCTGCGCAAACTCGAGCGCGCGGGCATGGACGACAAGAACAAGGGCGGCAAGCCCGTCGCCTGCGCCGTCAACGGCACCTGCGCGGGCATCGGGACCGAGATTGCGCTGGCCTGCCATCGCCGGTTCATGACCGACAATCCCAAGGCGAAGATCGGCCTGCCCGAGATCCTCGTCGGCATCTTCCCCGGCGCCGGCGGCACCACCCGCTATTCGCGGATGGTCGGCGCGATGGCGGCCTCGCCCGTCCTGCTGGAAGGCAAGATGATGGACCCGAAGGCCGCGAAGTCGGCGAGCCTGGTGGACGAGGTCGTGGCGCATGACGAGCTGGTCGAGAAGGCGAAGGAATGGGTCCTGTCGGCCAAGGACGCCGACATCGTGAAGCCCTGGGACCAGAAGGGCTGGAAGATGCCGGGTGGCGCGCCCTACCACCCGGCGGGCTTCATGACCTTCGTCGGCGCGAGCGCGATGGTCAACGGCAAGACACAGGGGGTCTATCCGGCCGCCAAGGCGCTGCTCTCGGCCGTCTACGAAGGCGCGCTGGTGCCATTCGAGACGGCGCTGAAGATCGAGGCGCGGTACTTCACCAAGATCCTCATGGACCCGACCTCCTCGGCCATGATCCGGTCGCTGTTCCTCAACAAGCAGGCGCTCGAGAAAGGCGCGAACCGGCCCGAGGTGCCGGACCAGACGGTGACGAAGGTGGGCGTTCTTGGCGCGGGCATGATGGGCGCGGGAATCGCCTATGTCAGCGCCAATGCCGGGATCGAGGTGGTGCTGCTGGACCAGAAGCAGGATGCCGCGGACAAGGGCAAAAGCTACTCCGAGGGCATCCTCGACAAGGGCATCCAGCGCAAGAAGGTCACGCCCGAGAAGAAGGACGAGGTACTGGGCCGCATCACCGCGACCACCGACTACGCCGCGCTAAAGGGCTGCGACCTGATCGTCGAGGCGGTGTTCGAGGATCCGGGCATCAAGGCCGAGGTGACCAAGCAGGTCGAGACCGTCGTGGACGAGGATTGCATCTTCGCCACCAACACCTCGACCCTGCCGATCACCGAGCTGGCGAAGGCCAGCCAGCGGCCCGAGCAGTTCATCGGCATCCACTTCTTCTCGCCCGTCGACAAGATGATGCTGGTCGAGATCATCAAGGGCAAGCAGACCGGCGACCGCGCAGTGGCCAAGGCGCTGGATTTCGTGCGCCAGATCCGCAAGACGCCGATCGTGGTGAACGACGCCCGCTTCTTCTATGCCAACCGCTGCATCATCCCCTACATCAACGAAGGCGTGCGGATGGTGAAAGAGGGCGTGCGCCCGGCGCTGGTCGAGAACGCGGCCAAGATGGTCGGCATGCCTCTGGGGCCGCTTCAGCTGGTGGACGAGACCTCGATCGACCTCGGCGTCAAGATCGCCAAGGCGACGAAGGCCGCGATGGGTGACGCCTATCCGGACGCGGCGGTGGACGAGGTGCTGTTCTGGATGGCCGACGAGGGGCGGCTGGGCCGAAAGTCCTCGGCCGGGTTCTACGCCTATGACCAGAAGGGCAAGCGTACGGGCCTCTGGGCCGGGCTGGGCGACCGTTATGGCCTGCGCGAGGATCAGCCCGAGCTGGGCGACGTGCAGCACCGCCTGCTGATGGCGCAGGTGCTCGAAGCCGTGCGCGCGCTGGAAGAGGGCGTGCTCGAAGATATCCGCGAGGGCGACGTGGGCGCGATCCTGGGCTGGGGCTTCGCGCCGTGGTCGGGCGGTCCGTTCTCCTGGCTCGACATGATCGGCGCGGCGAAGGCGGTCGAGATCTGCGACCAGCTGACCGAAGAGCACGGTGCGCGGTTCACCACGCCGAAGCTTCTGCGCGAGATGGCTGAAACGGGCGAGACGTTCTATGGCCGTTTCGCTCCGGAGAAGGCGGCGGCCTGACATCCGCCCTGCCCCGAAACGAAAGAAGCCGCCGGAGCATCCTCCGGCGGCTTTTTTTCTTTTCCGGCTGCGCGCGCCTTACTGTGCAGTGGGCGCCACGGCGGTGAAGGTCGCGCCGTCCAGGATCAGGCAGCTGTCGCCGCTGGGCGAGAGCGCGAAACCGTCACCGGCCTCGTTGATGGCGACCACGCACTCCATCGGGAAGCGGTCCGTCGGACCGTCGCCCGTCACCTCGGTCAGCGAAAGCAGCTCGCCGTCGAAGGCGTAGGTGCCGCTGATGTCGGGGATGTCACGGATGCCCCACATGCGGAACGTCTCGTCGTCGTGGAACGCGGCCATGAGCTGGCCCCAGCTGTATTCGCCCGCCAGTTCGCTGCCCGCCGCCGGCGCGTCACCCTCGGCGGCCGAGGCTTCCTCGGCCAGCGGCATCGCGTCGGGCGCAAGCGCGTCGGCGTTGTTGCCGGGGAAGACGGTGGCCATGCCGAACACGTTGGGCGCGGCGCCGGTCGGGCCGTCGACCGCCGGTGCGGCGGCGGCCTGGTCGCCCTCCGGTGCGGTCAGCGGCGCGGCGGCATCCTCGTCCCCTTCCGGCATCGGCGCGGCCGGCTGCGCGGCGTCGTCGGCCGGCATCGGTGCGGCCGGTCGTTCGGCCTCACCCTCAACCATCGGCGCCGCCTGCGGGGCTTCCTCGGCCATCGGTTCGGGCCCAGCCGGACCGGCGGCCGGCGGCGTGCCGGCGCGCAGGGCGGCGATGCGCTGTTCGACCTCGAGCAGCTGCGCCGAACGCGAGGCGACCTCGCCCGTCAGGGCCGTCAGAAGCTCCTGAAGGTCGCTCAGGTGATCCTCGGCCGAGGTCACATCCTCCTCCAGCAGCGTGCGGCGGTCGGTGAGGGTGGTGATGCCCTGCTGCAACGTCGCATAACGCTGTTCGAGGGTCGCGACCTCGTCCTGCGCCGCGGCCAGCTCGTCGCGGATCGCCGTCTCTTCCGAGATGGCGGCCTGCAGGCGCTGCTCGGCCTCGGCGGCTTCCTGCGACAGGCGGGCATTGTCCTCGCTCAGCCGGGCCAGCGTCTGGCGCAGCTCGGCCTCCTGCGCACGCGACTCCTCTAGCCGGGCGCCGATGGCGGACAGCTCCTCGGTCTGCGTGGCGATTTCGTCGGCCAACTCCGCGCGGCGACTTTCGAAGCCGGCAATCTCTTCGCGCAGGGGCTGAACCTCTTCCTCGAGCCCCGCGATCATCTCGCGCCGCGCAGCGATCTCGTCCTCGAGTCCCGCCAGCTCTTGCTCGAGCCCCGCGACCTGCGGCGTCAGGGTTTCGATCTCGCCGGTCAGCGCGTCACGCTCGGCAGTCAGGCTCTCGACCTCGGGCGTCAGCTCGGCGCTGCGCGTCTCGAGTTCCTCGACCGTGCCGGCGGCTTCGATCTGCTCGGACAGGTCCTGCTCAAGCACCACCAGCCGCGCCTCGGCATCCTCGACCTCGGCCGTCAGCCGTTCTTCCAGGTTGTCGGAATAGTTCCAGAAATACGCGGTAAACAGCCATCCCAGCACCGCCACCCCGGCCAGGGCGATCATTCCCCAGTTCGAGGACCCCTTGCTGCTGTCGTCAGCCATTATCTTCCCCCTTGTCGTCTTCCGCGCGCCGAACTGGCGGGCAGCGCGCGCGCCCCGCTTTGATCGATGAAGAAACAGCCGGCCCGCGCGAAGGTTCCGAAGATGCTTCAGGCGCGAAAGGGGGCCGCTTGGTTGACCTTCCGGAGGAGCGCAAGATAGGTTTTGTATAGTAGTGCCGATTTCCCACTGACAGGAGTAATGCCGTGGAGCGTACCATCTCGGGGCGAGAAAAATGACCAACACCGTCTCGACCGGCATCGACGGCCTTGACGCCATCCTCGAAGGTGGACTTCCGCCCGGACGCATCATCCTGATCGAGGGCGCGCCGGGAACGGGCAAGACCACGCTGGGCATGCACTTCCTGACCGCCGCCGCCGCGCGCGGCGAGACGGCGCTGTTCTTCAGCTTCGCCCAGTCGCGGGAAGAGGTCCAGATGATCGCCGACTCGCACGGTTTCGACCTGTCCAAGGTGGAGCTCGTCTCGCCCGCGTCTGAAGAGGAGGACGCACTCGAGCGCGCCACGTCGGTCGAGACGGACGAGGCGATGCTCGAGAATCTGCTGCACGAGGTCCGCGATGTGCTCGAGAACGTGAAGCCGGACGTCTTCGTGTTCGACTCGCTGCTCGAACTACGGCTGCTCTCGTCCAGCCAGGTTGCCTACCGCCGCAACCTGCTGGAATTGCGCAAGCTCCTTCGACAGGCAGGCGTCACGGCACTGCTGCTCGACCACAAGGAGGACCACGGAGGCGAGGGGCACGAGCGCGGCATAATGCACGGCGTCATCCGCCTGTCGGCTGATTTCCCGCCAATCGGCGTGATCCACCGGCGGCTGAGCGTCCTCAAGATGCGGGGGGCGCGGTTCCGCGAAGGCTTCCACGACTTCCGCATTCGGACGGGGGGGCTATCGATATATCCGCGTGTCGTGCCGACGGAAAGCCGCTCCCCGGGACCGGTTCGCCTGAAACAGCTCCGTATCGAGGACGAAACGTTCGGCCCGATGCTCGGCGGCGGGCTCGAGTTCGGGACCACCACGCTCATCGCCGGGCAGGCCGGCACGGGGAAGTCCACCTTGTCGAGCGTCTTTGCCGTCGAAGCCGCGAAGCAGGGCGTGAAGTCGGCGCTGTTCCTGTTCGAGGAACGCCCCGAGATCTTCCGCGAGCGGTCGCAGGGCCTCGGCCTCGATCTCTCGGCCCACGAGGACGAGGGGCAGGTCTGCCTCCAGCACTTCGACCCGGCCGAGATCTCGCCCGGCGAATTCAGCCGCACGGTGATCGGTGCCGTCAAGGACGGCGCGCGGCTGATCCTGGTCGATAGCCTGAGCGGCTATCTGAACGCCCTGCCCGATCGCGACAACGTCGTCACGCACCTGCACTCGTTGCTTCAGTATCTTGCGCGGCAAGAATGCGCCGTGATCGCGACGCTCGCGCAGAAGGGTCTTCTGGACGAGCCGCCGGTGTCGGCGATCGACACCAGCTATATCTCGGACTCCGTGATCCTTCTTCGCCAGTACTCAGAAGAGGCGCGCATTCGCCGGTCCGTGGCCGTGCTCAAGAAGCGACACAGCCAGCACGCGCGGGGTATCGCGGAACTGATGATCGAGCCAGGCCGCGTGCATGTGAAGGAAATGTCGCCGCAAGAAGTGCAGGAGACCCGCGAGGCGGGCCAGCTTTCGCGTGACTGAGGCCGACGCGCAGGACGGCTCTCCGCCGGTCCTCGTTTTGGCGCCGCTGGCCGGCGATGCCGATGCTCTGGCGCACGCGCTTGATAGATGCGGCGCGCCGGTTCGCATCGCCAAGGACGTGGACGAAGTCGAGCGCTGGCTGACGCAGGACCCGATGTCGGTCGCCATGCTCGTCGTCACGCACGAGGCCGCGAGCGAACGCCTGGGCCGCCTGCTGAGACAGACGGCCGAGCGCGAACCGGACTGGGCCGGCCTGCCGGTCCTGTTCCTGCTGACGCCCGGTCGCGCCCTCCCCCCCGGCGCGGAGATGCTCCAAGACACCGAACTCGGCGCTTCGCTCGCCTCGCTCGACCGCCCGGTGAGGGCACGCGCCCTGCGGCAGGTGGCGCGCACGCAGATCGCCCTGCGCCGCCGCCAGTTCCAGGTCGGCGAGCTGATGGAACGGCTGGAAGGCGAGAAGGAACACCAGCGCTTCCTGACGCGCGAGCTGCGCCACCGCACCGGCAATGCGCTGGCGGTGCTTCAGGCGCTGTTCCGCCTCTCGGCCCGCCGGTCCGCCGACCTGGACGACCTCGTGCAAAGCTTCTCGGCGCGGCTGGCCTCGCTTGCCAACGCGCATGCAGCGCTGAACCCCGACGCCGGCGACGAGCCGTCGCTGGCCCAGCTCGTGACCTCTCACACCTCGCCCTACTGCGCCGACGCCGGACAGCTTCACCTTGAGGGACCGGAGGTGCATCTGCCCGACCAGATCGGCTTCGACCTGTCGATGATCGTGCACGAGCTCGCCACCAACGCGGCGAAGTACGGCGCGTTGTCGGTGCCCGACGGCCGTGTCGACGTCGAGTGGTCACGTGAAGAGGACGGGACCGTCGCGCTAACCTGGCAGGAGCGCGGCGGCCCGGAGGTCACCCCGCCGCAGAGGCGGGGACTGGGCACCGATCTAATCGGCGGGCTCAACCTGGGCCACGGCTGCGAGGCGGAGGTCGAGTTCCGCCCCGAGGGCCTGCGCTGGCACTGCCGGCTGACGCTTCCGCGCTAGCGCGCCGGTCTCAGTGGCGGGTCATGGTCAGCGGCTGACGGTCGTGCAACGGGGCCTGCGGCGCGCCCCGGCGCAGGCGCAGGCCGGCCTGTTGCGCCGCGTCCACCAGCGGCATCAGCATCGCCGGGTGCACCAGCAGGACGGCCAGCATCATGGCATCCTCGCGCTCGCCCGTCGCGGCGGCGGTAAAGAACTCGGCGAAGACCGCCTCGTCCGCGCCGACGCAGGAGCACTCGAGGTGATGGCGCATCAGCGGCCGCCGCGAATGGCGCAGCAACATGCCCACCGCCGCTTCGAAGGCCGACAGGCAGGCACGCCCCTCGGTCGGGCCCATCCGCGTCGCCAGCTCGTTCCACAGGGCCGCCTGCCCGTCCGGACCGTCGCACCACAGGCGCAGGTAACGCACCAGCCGCGCCTGGTCCGGCGGAAGCGTCTCGAGCGCCCCGACAGGCATCGCCCCGCGCGCCGCGGTCTGCGTCTGCGCGGTCATTTTGTCAGGATCAGCTTGCCCGAGCGCGTGATGCGCAGGGTGTAGAGCTGCCCGTCAAGCTCGACGAGCGCCGTATTGCCGCTGCGCACGAGGTCGCGCGCGTCGTAATGCGGTGTTGGCTCGCTATCGTGAAGGCCCGAGGCCTGGGTCCCGCAAACCCGCATCTGCCTGCGCGGCTGCACCTCGACCACCTGCTCCGCCCGGTTACGTGCAATCATGACATACTCCCGCTCACAAAGGACGCCGGGCTTTCCCGCAGGATGGCTTGGCTTCTCACAAATACCTGATCGATTCCGTAGGTTTTGTCAACGCGCACAGCGTCTGGCTTCTGTGTAAATTTTTCCGCACGAAGCGTGTAAGGTTTATTTGACACATTCAGCCACACGCCTACATTCCGACGGAACAGAACGGAGCGAGCGATGTCACAGGATTTCGACTGGGCCTTCGGACTCGACGGCGCGATGGTCGCGGTCATCTTCTTCGTCATCTTCTTCACCTGGCTGGTGTTCTTCCACCTCCGCCGCGAGGACCGTCGCGAGGGGTATCCCAAGGACGTGGACCCGGACACGAAGCTGCAGACGGGCGGCACGGCCATCCTGCCGATGCCACGCGACAAGACGTTCAAGCGCCCGCACGGCCGCGCACCGGTCAGCACGCCACGTCGCGAGCCCCGCCGCCCCCTGGCTGACTGGCCCGGCTACGGCCGCATCGGGCGCCCCGTTCACCCCGTCAAGGACGGCCTGACCGAGGGCGTCGGCCCCGCCGCCTGGCAGGAGCGCGAGGATCATCCCGACCTCAACGTCGAGGGCAAGCCCAAGCTGATTTCGCTCAACAACGCCCAGGAGTATCACGTCGCGCCCGGCGACCCGGACCCGCGCGGCTGGCCCGTCATCGGCTCGGACGGAAAGCCGGGCGGTGACGTCGTCGACATCTGGTTCAACCGCGCCGAGTTCTTCCTGCGCTACTTCGAGGTGCGCCTGCCCGAAAGCTCCGGGACGGTGCTGCTGCCGGTCTTCTTCACCGACATCCAGTCGCAGCGGCGCCGCGTGCGGGCGCGCACCATTCCGGGTCGGCGCCTGCGCGACGCGCCGCGCCGCAAGCGCGAGGACCAGATCACGTTGCTGGAAGAAGACAAGATCAACGCCTTCTATGCCGGGGGCCGCTTCTACGGCGAAAATCCGAGAGGGGAGGCCAGACGATGAACGTCACGCCCGACGACGCCGCCGAGGCGCTGCCCGGCCCCCTGCCCCCGGGCGAGCATATCCTGTGGGCAGCGCGCCCGGCGCGGCGCGACGTGCTGCGCCACCTTCTGCGCTTCCGCGTCTTTCTTGGTCTCTGCGCGCTTCTTGCAGTCTGGCCCGTGGTGGCGGCGCTCGACGGTGGCTATTCGCTTCCCGCCGCGCTTCCCGCGGCGCTGTTGTTCATCCCGGTCAGCCTGCCGGTGATCCTGTTTCTGCGACTGATCGCGCGCATCGTGGCGAACCACACGCTCTACGTCGTGACGGACCGGCGGGTGATCTTCCACGTCGGCTATGTCTTCACGCGGACGGTCAACATCCCGCTGGCGCAGGTCCGAGAGGCGAAGCTGCGGCTGCATTCCGGCGGCGTGGGCGACATCCAACTCGACATCTCGCCCCACGCGCCCGTGGGCTATGCCGCGCTTGCGCCGCACGCCCGACTCGTGCGCATCCTGCGCCCCACGCCGCTGATGCGCGTCGTACCAGAGGCGCGCGCCGCCGCGCTCGCCCTGACCGACGCGCTGATGCGGGCGCGCCCCGGCATGCGCCATTCCACCGCCGAGGATGTCGACGCGGCGGGGGCGCTTCCGGCATGAGCGACGAGCCCACCATCGTCACCCCCGGCACGCTCGGCGCCACGTTCGGACTGATGGCGCTGGCTGTCGGCATCGCCGTCTTCTCGGACCGCCCCGCCCCCGCCGCCGGAGAGGCGCCGGCGGCCAGCCGTACGCTCGTCTTTGCGGAGAAGGCGGACGGCGGCATGGACATCCTGAACCGGACAGGCGCGCTGGTGGATAGCCTGGTGGTGCAGGGCGACCTCTTCGCGATTACCGCCGTGCGCGGCGTGGCCGGGCGCGTGGGGCCAGAGGACCCGCAGGACAGCTTCTCGCTCGAACTGCGGCGGATGCCCGGCGGAGACCTGCTGCTCTTCGACCCGGGCACCGGCAAGCGCCTGGATCTCTCGGGCTTCGGCGTCGACAACCGCGCGGCGCTCGCGCAGTACCTCTCGCCTCGGGGCCGTTCGCCCCTCTGATCTCGACACTGTTGCAGATGTAACCTTCTCGGGTGCAACATTCCGGGAGGGACTGCGCGCGCCTTGGCCTGCGGCACCGGCAGCTCCAGCCGCAAGCATCCTTTCGACGGCAGCCGAGCGTCCGCATGTACCATCCGCCCGCAGCGTTCAGAGACGGATGAGAAGCCGCAACTTGCGCTGCCGCCCTTGTCAGCCCCCGCGCCGCGCGGCCCCCCGCGCTCCTCAGCCGGGAGCGACGAGGCCGGGGAAGAACTCGACCATCGGGATGCCGTCCAGCGGTTTGCGCTTGGAGACGTGGCAGGTCATGCAGTTTACCTTGTACGGGTCGCCCACCGGCCCCAGGCGGAAGGGCGGCAGCCGGTCCTTGAGCGGCTCGATGTGGTCGTGGTTGATCTTCTGCGTCTGGTCGATCGCGTACCAGGCGGTCACTCGGTGCGGCGTGCTCTGGTTCCAGTCATAGAACACGCGGCTGTTGTGGCAGAAGGTGCAGTTCACGCCCATCGCGTCCGACATCTGCATCATGAAGAGATAGATGTTCTCGGCCCGGGTGAAGAGCGGCATGCCGTCTGGCTCGGGCTCGTTGCGCGGCAGGACGGTGACGCCGTCGCCCGGCCCGATGGCGCGGGTCTGGATGCCCGCGGCGCGGTTGTCCTCGAGGATGAAAAGCTCGAACGCCTCGCGCGGGAAGAACTCGCGGATCGTCGTGGCGGTGCGGATCCATGGCGGCGGCTTCTGGAACCAGCGATCCTCGGGCGGGGGCCAGTCGCCGGCCTTGAGCCAGGTATAGGCGGGGATGTTTTCGCCCCTGTGGCAGGTGAAGCAGGTCACGCCCTGCGGCGCGAGGTGCCCGCCCGCATCCTCGGCGTTGATCTCGCGCACCATGCGCAGCATCTGGCGCGCGACCTCGAAGGTGTAGGGCTGCTCGGCGGCGTGGTCGAGCGCGCCGTCCTGTCCCTCCGCATGGCAGTAGCTGCACCCTTCGTCGGGCGCGACCCAGGCGGTGATCGCCACCTGCAACCGGTCGAACTGCGCCCGGTCCAGATCGCCCAGCACCTCGACATCATCATAGACGGCCGAGGCAGGCACGCCCGCATCCTCCACCGGCTCGGGCACCGGGAAGTCACGCGTGTTCAGCGGGTCGGGCTCGCGGTTGAGCGCCACGAAGGTGTCCATGGCGATGGCCGGCGGGCCCCACTCGGTCGACTGGATGGGCGGGCGGTCCCACTTGGGCAGGGCCAGCACGGCGAACAGGCCGCCGAAGCCGGTGACCACCACAAGGAAGAGGAACAGGCGGCGTCCTTGGGGATCTCGCTTCATGGATCGAGGCTCGTGCGGTTGATTGCGTCTGGTATGACCATGTCGGGGTAGACGTCGGGGTAACTCGGGGCGAGGCCCCACTTCACGCCCCACAGGTACCAGTTGTCGACGACGGTGCCGGTCAGCAGGATGCCGATGCCCCCGGTCACGCCGGTGAGGATGGCGAACCAGTAGATCCAGCGGTGGATCGACTCGAAGTTGGCGTTGAAGCCCATGGTCCAGCGCCAGAACAGCGCGCCCCGCTCCTGCGACGTGCCGCGATCGACGATTTCCTCGGCCTCGCGCTCGCCGCCGAAGCGGGCGACGCCCAAGATCGTGCCGCCATGCATCGCCCACAGAAGGACCGAACCATAGAGGAACACGATCGAGAAACAGTGGAACGGGTTGTAATAGAAGTTGCCGTAAAGCACCGAGAACGTGGCCGTCCAGTTGAGGTGCGGGATGATCCCGAAGGGCGGCGCCTCTTCCCACGAGCCCACGATCAGCGGGCGCAGCACGCCGATGCAGAGGTAAAGCCAGATGGCGCTGGCGAAGGCCCACGAGACATGCGTGCCCATGCCCAGCGCCTTGGCCCGCGTATAGATCCGCATCCACCATGCCAGGATCGAGATGGTCAGCAAAAGCCCCGCCCATTGCCACCAGCCGCCCTGGTTCAGGGGGCGCAGGTACAGACCGTCACCCGTGGGCGGGTCGAGCCGGTGCCAAGCCATGCCGCGGATGAAGGCGACGGTGTTCCAGTCGGCTTGGGCCCAGAAGTTGAAGCCCATGATCATGATCGAGATCGAGCCGGTGACGATGGCGATCCAGCCCCACCAGCCGAGGTAGCTGCGCCCGATCTGGGGATCGCCGATGCGGCCCAGCCAGATGCTGAAGAAGGGCCCGAAGATACCGTTCCTGTCCCGGCCCGGAACCGGGATCGGCCGGTCGGCGGGGCCGCGGATCTGGATCTGGGTGTAGAGGCTGTGAAAGCGGGACATCTCACATCTCCCGTGAAAGGCCGGGGAGGTCGAGTTGGTCCCAGAAGGGAAGCTGGAGGTACCAGTCGTACCAATAGGGCCAGCCCTCGGTCCAGAACGGGCCGGAGATCAGGATGCACAGCGCGCTCCAGAGCCCGGCGTTGATGGCGCAGATCCAGCCCAGCCGGTGGATGCCAAGCGGCCCGAGGGAATAGATGATGGTGTCGCGGAAGTACTGGTTCTCGTGCTCGCCGTACTTCACCTCTTCGCCCACGGGCGGATTCACGGCCGACAGGATCACCCCGCCGTGCATCGCCAGCAGCAGCGTCGTGGTGAAGAAGAACGTCACCGCGATCATGTGCGCCGGATTGTAGTGGAAGTGCAGCGTCTGGTAGCCGACGTTCGACACCCAGTCGAGGTGGGCGAAGATCCCGTACGGAAACCCGTGCCCCCACGCGCCCAGCAGCAGCGGGCGGATCACGGTCAGCGTGGTATAGGCGACGATGGCGGCGCTGAAGGCGACGGGCACATGGTAGCCCATGCCCAGCTTGCGGGCGATCTCGACCTGCCTGAGCGCCCACGAGCTGAAGGCACCGTGGGCGCAGATGGTGATGATCATCCAAAGCCCGCCCTCGTAGAGCGGGGGCCACGACAGCCCATAGTGCAGCGGCGGCGGCGAGACGGTGATCTGCCAGATATTCCAGGTCGGCCCGATGGCCGCGCCCCAGACGATGCAGCCGATCCCGATGATCGAGAAGACCAGCGTCGTGAAGCCGAAGAAGCCCACGTAGAAGGGCCCGATCCAGAAGTCGAAGGGGGTGCCGGGGATCAGGCCGCCGCCCCTCACGCGGTACTTTGCTTCGTAGGAAAGTATGGCCATGTCAACTCGCGAAGTCATGATTAATGTAAATCATAGATGACATTACGTCCGGGTAAAGTGTCAACTTCAAGAAATTCGGCGGCGCCTGTCGCCGGGAGCCGCCGGAGGAAGATGCAACCACCGCCATGTCTCCGGCGTTTCTTGGTCAAAGCGAAGGGAGACCGCGATGATCCGTGACCGCAGCATGCCGGGCCGCGCGCCGCTCCGGGGGGCCGCCTGATGGCCTCGCGCGCGGTGTGGAAAGGGCAGCTTCGTCTGTCGCTCGTCTCGATCCCGGTGGAAATCCATTCGGCCAAGGAATCCGGCTCGAAGATCAGCTTCCGCCAGATCCACGAACCCTCGGGCAAGCGGGTTCAGTACCAGAAGGTCGTCAACGGCATCGGGCCCGTGGACAGCGACGAGATCGTGAAAGGCTATGACCTGGGCGGGGACGAGTACATGCTGCTCGACCCCGAGGAGGTCGACGAGATCAAGCTCGAGACAAAGAAGACGCTCGAGCTGGTTCAGTTCGTCGGTGCCTGCGAGATCGCGCCCATCTGGTTCGACCGCCCCTATTACGTGGTCCCCAGCGATGACCTTGCGCAGGACGCCTACCGCGTGGTCCGCGACGCGCTGCGCCAGTCCGAGCGGATCGGGCTGGGTCAGCTCACGATGCGCGGCAAGGAATACCTCTGCGCGCTGCGTCCGTGCGGTGACGGCATCCTGCTGGAAACGCTGCATTACGAAGAAGACATCCGTTCCGCCGACCCGCTGTTCTCGCAGATCCAGGACGAGAAGGCGGACGACGAGCTTCTGGACGTCGCCAAGCAGCTGATCGACCGCAAGACGGCGGCGTTCGATGCCTCGGCCTACAAGGACCGCTATGCCGAGCAACTGCGCGAGCTGATCGACGCCAAGATGAAGAGCAAGGGCACCGCCCGCGTCTCCTCGGGCGGAGGCAAGAGCGAGGGCAAGGCCGACACCAGCAACGTCGTCGACCTGATGGACGCGCTGAAGAAGAGCCTGAACGAGAGCAAGGGCTCGAGCGGCAAGAAGACGGGCGGACGCAAGTCGCCGGCCAAGTCGTCCTCGGGCTCGAAGTCCTCCTCCTCGGGCACGCGCAAGGCGCCGGCGCGCAAGAAGGCCTGATGGCGGAACTTGAGACATACCGCGCCAAGCGCAATTTCGACGTCACGCCCGAGCCCGAGGCGAAGGTGGTCGAGGCCGGCGGCGACCGGCTGTCGTTCTGCGTCCAGAAGCACGCCGCGCGCCGCCTGCACTATGACTTCCGGCTCGAACACGAGGGCGTGCTGCTGAGTTGGGCGGTCACCAAGGGGCCCAGCGTGGACCCGGCCGACAAGCGGCTGGCGGTACGGACCGAGGATCACCCGCTCGACTATGGCGACTTCGAGGGCGTCATCCCCGAGGGAAACTACGGCGCGGGCACCGTCATGCTGTGGGACCAGGGCTGGTGGGAGCCGCTGCACGACATCGACGACGGGCTGAAGAAGGGCAAGCTGCATTTCCGTCTGCACGGCGCCAGGATGGAGGGCGGCTGGGCGCTGGTGCGGATGCGCGGAAGCCGCAAGGGCGACGCCAAGCGCGAGAACTGGCTGCTGATCAAGGAGAGCGACGATGTTGCCGATGATCGGGGCGAGTTGCTGCTGAACAAGTTCAAGCGCTCGGTCTCGACCGGGCGGAAGATGGACGAGATCGCCAAGGGCGTCGAGGCCGTGCCCGAGCCCGTGGAGCACGCCGAGCCCCTGCCCCGCTTCCGCAAGGTGCAGCTTGCCACCTTGCGCGACGAGCCGCCCGAGGGCGAGGCTTGGCGGCACGAGGCCAAGTTCGACGGCTATCGCTGCCTGATGGCCGTCGGCAAGGGCGGCGTGCGGCTCTACACCCGCAACGGCAAGGACTGGTCCGACCGCTTCGGCGCGCTGTGCCAGGCCGCCGACGCCCTGCCCTGCGACGCCGCCCTCATCGACGGCGAGGTGATCGCGGGCGACGGCGGCGGCGACTTCTCGGCCCTCCAGGCCGCGCTGAAAGAGGGCGGCGATCTGACCTTCTATGCCTTCGATTGCCTGCACCTCGACGGGAACGACCTGGCCGACCGCCCGCTGACCGAGCGGCGCGAGGCGCTGGAAGGCGTGCTGGACAAGGTGCCGCCGCGCGGCGCGATCCGGCTGAGCCCGTTCATCGAGGGGTCGGGGGCCGATGTCCTCGACGCCATGTGCCGCGCGGGCGGAGAGGGGATCGTGTCGAAGCGCGCCGACGCGAAGTACCGGGCGGGGCGCGGGACCAGCTGGATCAAGACGAAGTGCGTGCGCCGCGCCGAGTTCGTCATCGGCGGCTGGACCGAGTCGGACAAGGTAGGGCGACCGTTCTCGTCCCTGATCCTCGGCAGCTACGAAGGCGGGCAGCTTGTCTACCGTGGGCGCGTGGGGACCGGCTTCGACGAGGACGACTTCGACACGCTCTCGAAGACGTTCAAGAAGAACGCCCGCAAGGCGCCGCCCTTCGACGATCTTCCGGCCGAGGCGAAGCGCAAGGCCCAATGGGTCAAGCCGCGCCTCGTGGCCGAGGTGCAGTACGCCGAGTTCACAGCCGACGGCATGATCCGTCACGGCGTGTTCCTGGGCCTGAGGGAGGACAAACCGGCCATGACCGTCAGCGCGAAAGCCGAAGAGGCCGAGGGCAAGGACCTGAAGCTGCGCGGCGTGAGGATCAGCAGCCCGGACCGGGTAGTGTATCCGAACGCCGACCTCACGAAGGGCGACGTGGCGCGCCACTACGACGCCGTGGCCGAGCGGTTCCTGGAGCATGCGGGGCACCGCCCCGTCTCGCTCGTCCGCTGCCCGGACGGGACGCAGAAGCAGTGCTTTTTCCAGAAGCACGCCGGCAAGGGCTTCCCCGATTCAGTGGGCCGCGTGGCTGTCGAGGAAAGCTCGGGCGACAAGGAGGATTACATCTACTTCGCCTCGCCCGAGGCGGTACTGGGTGCGGCGCAAATGGGAGCGATCGAATTCCATATCTGGGGCTCGGCCAACGACAAGCTGGACCGCCCCGACCGCATGGTCTTCGACCTCGACCCCGACGAGGGGCTGGGTTTCGAGGACGTGAAGGCGGCGGCGCAGGAGACGCGCGCGGCGCTCGAGGGGCTGGGTCTTCCTGCCACGCCGATGGTCACGGGCGGCAAGGGCGTACACGTCATCGTGCCGCTGCGCCGGATCGCGGGCTGGGACACCGTCAAGGGCTTCTCGCAGACCTTCGCCACGGTCATGGCGCAGAAGAACCCCGAGCGCTATGTCGCCACCATGTCGAAGGCCAAGCGCAAGGGCCGGATCTTCATCGACTGGCTGCGCAACCAGCGCGGCGCGACGGCAGTTGCGCCCT
Source organism: Tranquillimonas alkanivorans (assembly GCF_900115595.1). Taxonomy (GTDB): domain Bacteria; phylum Pseudomonadota; class Alphaproteobacteria; order Rhodobacterales; family Rhodobacteraceae; genus Tranquillimonas; species Tranquillimonas alkanivorans. The sequence goes on along the minus strand of NZ_FOXA01000003.1, from coordinate 4,995 downwards.
ACTCCCTGCGGGCACGGACGGGCGCGCCGGTGGCGGTGCCGGTGACGTGGGACGAACTGGCGAAGCTGAAGGCGGCGAACCTGTTCACGCCGAAGGACATGAAAAAGCGCCTGACGCAGCCCTGCCCCCTGCTGGAGTGCGGAAAATCGGCGCGCGGCATCGGGAAAGAGGTCGTCGGCGCGCTGGGAGACTGGGCCGAGGACTGAGTTTCAGATCAGGCCGCGGTCCCGCGCGATCATTGCGGCGTGGGTACGGTTGCGTGCCCCGAGCTTGCGGCTGAGCGTGCGCACGTGCAGCTTGACCGTGACTTCCTGGATGTCGTGGTCGCGCGCGATTTCCTTGTTGGACTTGCCCGCGCAGATGCCGCGCAGCATCTCGGTCTCGCGCCGGCTGAGGCCGTAGCGCTGCGCCTCTTCCTCCTGCTCCAGCGTCTCGGGCAGAAAGACCTGGCCCTCGATCATCAGCCGCGCCGCGGCGATCATGGCGCGCGACGACAGCGTTTTGGGCACGAAACCGGCCGCCCCCGAGGCCACGGCCTCGTCCGCGAGCGTCTGGGTGCCGGAGCCCGACAGGATCGCGACCGGCCTGCCGGCGTTCGCCTCGAGCATGCGCGCCAGTCCGCGCAGACCGTCCATGCCGGGCATGTTGTAATCCAGCAGAACCAGGTCGAAAGCCCCCTCGGCCGCGACCCTCTCGAGCGCCTCGGTCAGGCTGGGCGCGAGACTGGCTCGCGCACCGCCCTCGCTCTCGAGGTAGGCGGCGATGGTTTCGCGGACCAGGTCGTGATCATCGGCAACGAGCACACGCATGTTTTCTTCTTCTCCTCGGCCCTCGTGCCTGCATAGCCGTGTTGTTACCGAACCCATAGCAGCGAAGCGCTACTCTTCGGAAGAGTGCATAAAGTATAACTCCCGCAAGAGCAGACATGCGTCACCTGCGGCGACCCAGACACGTCCCGCAGGGAGCCTTGCGCCGAAGGTTCCCACGTCACTCCGGGGTGTGTTACGCGGTCGCGAAGGGAATCACCACATGCTCGTACTGCGCTGCGTCGTCTTTGTCGTTTTTCATGGCTTCTCCGCCGCACTTCACGCGGCCACGCCCCTTCCCGCGCCTAACGGCGAGGTCCTGCTGCGCGTGACAGGCGACATTGCAGAGGCGTTGCAGCCGGAAGCGGCCTTCGACCGCGAGATGCTGGCGGAGCTGGGCGAGCGCACGATCGAGACGACCACGCCTTGGACGCGCGGAAAGCAGAGCTTCACCGGAGTGCCTCTGCATGACCTGCTCGACCGGCTCGGCGTGGAGGACGGCACGTTGCGGGTGATCGCGCTGAACGATTACGCCGCCAGTGTCCCGGTCGAGGATGCCGTCGAGGACGGACCGATCCTCGCCTATGCGCGCAACGGCGAAGAGATGACGATCCGCGACAAGGGCCCCCTGTGGCTGATTTACCCCTACGACAGCGACAACAACTACCGGACCGAGACGATCTTCGCGCGCAGCGTGTGGCAGGTCGGACACATCGAGGTCGACAAGTGATCTCTGCCTGGCGGTCCGGACGCCTGCCGCGGCCTTTCGTGCCGGCGGCCGTCGCCGCCATGCTGATCGTCTGCCTGACTGCCATCGTCCTGCTGTCGGTCGATGTGCACCGCAAGTTCAAGATGCTGGGCACCGCCGACTCCGACCGTGTCCAGTGGACCCTGTCGCAGGTCGAGGTGGAGCTGCTCAAGCTGCGCCACGCACTCGTCAGCGTCGACGGGCCCGGGCCTCTCCCCCTGCGCGAGGTTCGCCGGCGCTTCGATATCTTCTACAGCAGGATCGACACGCTCGAGGACAGCCCGCTCTTCGCCGGGCTGCGCCGGGAGCCGGACGTCGTGATGCGGCTGGCGCGGGTGCGCGACTTCCTGGCACAGGCGGCGCGGCTGGTGGACGGGCCCGACGCCGAGCTGGCGGATGCGTCGCCTATGCTGGAGGCGCAGACCGCGCTGCTTCTGCCCGAGCTGCGCCAGATCGCGCTGACGGGCACGCAGATGCTCGCGGCCGAAACCGAGGAGGATCGGCGCCAGGTGGCCGCCACGATGTCGCGGGTGGCGACGCTCTCGGTGCTGCTGGCGGGTGCGCTTCTGGTCCTGGTCGCAGCGCTTGTGCGGATGGTGCGGGCGTCACGCCGGCAGGCGGAAAAGACGGCGCGCACCAGCGCACGGCTCGAAACCGTGATCGCCACCTCGCGCGACGCCATCCTCGTCCTGTCCCGCGACGGACGGGTGATCGACTTCAACGGTGCGGCCGAGCGGATCTTCGGCCGCACGCGAGACGCGGCGCTCGACCGACCACTGCACGACTTCCTGCGCATCCCCGGTGAAAGCCCGGTGGCGGCTTTCGTCGAGACCCCGTGCCGGGCCCCGCAGCCCAGGCGGACAACCCTCAGCGGCCTGGGCCCGGACGGCGCGACCTTCCCCGCCGAGCTTTCCATCGCCTCGGCCCAGCGCGAGGACGAGCTGATCTTCGTCTGTTTCGTGCGCGACATCTCGGCCCGCCTGGCCGCGGAGCAGGCGCTGGTCGACGCACGTGACCGGGCCGTGGCGGGCGAGCGGGCCAAGGCGCGCCTGCTCGCGGTGATGAGCCACGAGATCCGCACGCCGCTCAACGGCATCCTCGGCATGCTCGACCTCCTAGAGCCGACGGAGCTCGACGACCTGCAGCGCCGCTACCTCGCCCTCATGCGCAGCTCGGGCGACCTGCTGATGCACCACGTCAACGACGTGCTCGAACTGTCACGCCTGGACGCCGGTCACATCGAGATCGCGTCCGAGCCGCTGGACCTGCCCGCGCTGCTTCAGGAGGTGGCCGAGAGCCAGCGCACCATCGCCGAGGAGCGGGGCAACGATCTGCAGGTCGGCCGGGTCGAGCCCGGCCTGCGCGACGTCTGCGGCGACGCCGGGCGCCTGCGGCAGGTGCTGCTCAACCTCGTGGGCAATGCGGTGAAGTTCACGCAGGACGGCCAGATCCGGATCGAGGCCGAGCGCGTGGAGCCGGGACGGGAGGTGGTGGAACTCCGCGTCGCCGATACCGGGATCGGCATCCCGTCCGACCAGCGTGGGCGCATCTTCGACGACTTCGTGACGCTCGACACTACCTATGACCGCACCACCGGGGGTACCGGGCTGGGCCTGGGCATCGTGCGCCGCGCGGTCGAGGCGATGGGGGGCGAGATCGGCTGCGAAAGCGAGCCGGGCGAAGGCAGCCTGTTCTGGGTACGGCTGCCGCTGCCGCCCTCGGATCGGAACCGACCCTTGGCCGGGCCAGCTACGGGCGCGACGCCCTGTGCGCCGCCCCTGCCCCGCGACGTGCTCTTGGTCGAGGACAACCCCGTAAACCGCGAGGTCGCGCGCGCCATGCTCGAGCAGATGGGCTGCACCGTGGCCGAGGCAGAGGACGGCGCCGAGGGCGTGGCGCAGGCGGCGGCGCGGCGCTTCGACCTGATCCTGATGGACATCAGCATGCCCGGTCTCGACGGCCTCGCCGCGACGCGTGCCATCCGTCTGGGCGGCGGGCCCAACGGCGACACGCCAGTCGTGGCCCTGACGGCGCACGCCCTGCCCGACGACCTCGACCGGTTTGAAGCCGCCGGGCTGGCCGGCGCGCTGGTCAAGCCGGTCTCGCGCGAGCGGCTGAGAGCCACGCTGGAGCGAGGTGCGGCGCCGCGCCGCGCGAAAACCGGCGCGGCGGGGCGCGACGCGCCGCTGGTCGACCCGACGGTTCGGGAGGCGCTGGAAGCCGACCTTCCCGGCGAACGGGCGGCGCGCGTCCTCTCGGCATTCCGCGACGAGGCCGCCGAACTGGTCGCGCTGCTTGACGTCGAGGCTGGGGAAAATTTGGCGGAGCGGGCCCACCGGCTGGCCGGTTCGGCCGCGATCGTTGGCGCCACGCGGCTGCGGCGTGTAGCGCTCGACCTCGAGGCGGCGCTGCGCTCGGACGACCGAGACGCCCGGCGGGCTTTGGTGGCGGACCTGCCCCGGGTCTGGTACGAGACGCGCGATGCCCTGCATCAGCCGGTCCGCCGGCCTGTTCTCGCGACCGACGACGCCTGACGCGCCGGGTTGCGTCTGCCGGCCCGCGGTAGTTTGCTGTCACCGAAACGGGCGCACCGCACGCGCCACGCTGCCAAGCGAAGGACCCCGCCATGCTGCAGAACCCGGACGCCGAAAGCCTGCCGAAGGACCTCTGGATCGACGGCGCCTGGCGCGCCGGGGCCGAGGGCGCGCGGTTCGACGTGCTCAACCCGGCGGACGAGAGCGTGCTGGCCTCGGTCGCCTCGGCCGAGATCGCCGACGCCGACGCCGCGCTCGACGCCGCCCACGCCGCCTTCGCCGACTGGGCGGGCCGCACCCCGCGCGCGCGGTCGGAGGTGCTGCGCAAGGCGTGGGAGCTGATGACGAAGCGGCTGGATGAGTTCGCGCGGCTCATCACGCTGGAGAACGGCAAGGCGCTGTCCGATGCGAAGGCCGAGGCAACCTATGCCGCCGAATTCTTCCGCTGGTTCGCCGAGGAAGCGGTGCGCGCCGACGGCATGATCACCCGCGGCCCGTCGACCGGGGCGCGCATCGTGGTGCAGCACAAGCCGGCGGGCATCGCCGTGCTGGTGACGCCTTGGAACTACCCCGCCGCCATGGGCACGCGCAAGATCGCCCCGGCGCTGGCCGCCGGCTGCCCGGTGATCATCAAGCCGGCCTCCGAGACGCCGCTGACCATGCTGGCGCTCATGCCGATCCTCGAAGAGGCGGGCGTGCCGAAGGGCGTGGTCAACGTCCTGCCGTCGCGCAACACCGGCAAGCTGGTCGACCACCTGCTGCACGACCCGCGCGTGCGCGTCGTCAGCTTCACCGGATCGACCGGCGTGGGCCGGACGCTGCTCAAATCCGCCGCCGACCAGGTGCTGACCCCGGCGATGGAGCTGGGCGGCAACGCGCCGCTGATCGTGTTCGAGGACGCCGACCT
>NZ_FOXA01000015.1 GCF_900115595.1 Tranquillimonas alkanivorans | reverse complement strand
TTGGCGACAGGACACGGGGCATCTCCGGCAACTCGGTTGAAATCAGAACGATAGACGCGCTGATCTGTCAGATAGCCGGTGCGTATCACAAGGCGCTCGACCTTCCGTCAGACCCGGCCGTGTGGGCGTACACGCACAATGGCTTCTCAGAGATTGCGGCTCGCGTTGCGGTCTTCCTTCAGAAAAATCGTATTGTGTCGGCTGCGCTGGCGCGCCGCTACCCGATCATTGTTTGCGACGAGCACCAGGACGCTTCGCCCGATCATCACCAGATCGTTCTGGCCATACATGAGCAGGGCGCGAAGCTGCGCATCTTCGGTGATCGAATGCAGAGTATTTACGAAAGAAACGCTATGGCGGCTGAACAACACCGACAGCGGTGGGAGGCGCTGGTCACAAGTGCGGTTCATGATGAGCTGGACCACCCGCATCGCTGGACAAAGGACGAGGAAGGTTGTTCGGAGCTGGGTGAGTGGGTTCTGAGGGCCCGCAAGACCCTTCTGGCAAACGAGCCGCTTGATTTGACCTCGGGGCTCCCCGCTTCCGTCAAAGTGATCTTCGCTGAAAACACCTCACCAGCTCATGGCGGTTACCGTGTCGGATGGCCGCAACGAAAAGCCTTGGATGACCACCTGAACGGTCACGACGAGATCTTCGTTCTTGCCAGCAGCAATGACTTGGTGCGTAGTTTGCGCTCGTTCTGGAACCGGCAGATCCCGATCTGGGAGGGCCACACCCGCGACGCTCTATCTGTTTTGCTTACAGATATCCAATCGGTCAATGGCGATGCCGTCAAGGCTGGTGAGGCACTTACAAGATTCATGTCGTCGATCGCAAAGGGGTTCTCCGCTTCGACACACGGCAACACTTTGAAGGCTGAGATCGAATGCGGGTGCGCCAAAGCCCGGACGGGAAAACCCGGAAACATACAATCTCTTGCCAGAACGTTGCTGGAAGAGCCCAATCATGTTGGCATCTCAAAAGCGATCAAGACGATTGAGCAATACATTGCAAGCTCTGCGGCGGGCTTTAATGATGTGAAAGTCGATCTAAGACGCGAGTGCTGGGAGGCGCAAAGACTCGCTCAGTATGAAGATGCCGCTCAAGGATATGCGGAAATCACCATGCGGCGCAGTGTCATGCGACCTAAACCCTTAGAGAAGACGCTTTCTACTGTTCACAAGGCCAAAGGACTCGAATGCAGAAATGCTATGATTATGCATTGCGATCGCAGAAGCTTCGGCGGTACGATTTACGGAAGATGTAAGTTATATGTGGCCCTAAGTCGAGCAGAATCGTCGCTGGTTATTGTTGTTCCCAGGACAAACCCGAGCCCGCTATTCAAGCTTGATTAGGGCATCAGTGGGTATGTGCGCCGGCGATACGACGCGACCCGTTTTGAGCGGGCGGCGAATGGCAGGTAAGGCCGACCGTGACGGGGCGCTCTTCGCTGCGCCAAGAATTCTCTACCTTCCGCCCGAGCAGATTAGGATCGAAGCATCCGTAATTGGGCTGCCCAGAATGGTCATCAGACGCCGCGCCACTTCGTTCTCCTTGGCTCGACGGGTGATCTCAGCATCCAAGGCCTCAATTTGATCGTCGAGCTGGGCGAGCGTTGCGGTCAGGACCTTCAGTGAGGCCCGTGCCGTCGTTGGCAAATCCGACTCGTCGTCCGCGACCAACGCAATCAGGTGCCGGGCATTCGTCGCGCCCTGCGGCACGACCTGACCGTATTCGGTGAGGTGTCCGCGGAGCGCGTTGATGGCCTGGGTGCGCTGCCGGATGAGTAATTCTCGGACGCGGAAGACGATGGCCGCCCCCTGCGTTTCTTCGCTCTTCACGGGCACGAAGCGCATGTTCGGTCTCTGCGCAGCTTCGCAGATTGCCTCCGCGTCAGCCGCATCGTTCTTTTGCCGCTTGACGAACGGCTTCACGTAGGCGGGCGGGATTAGCCTGATGTCATGGCCGAGCCGTGCCAGCTCCCGCCCCCAGAAATGGGCGCCACCGCAGGCTTCCATCGCCACGAGGCAGGGCGGCAGCTTACTGAAGAACTCCAGCACCGCGGACCTTCTGAGCTTCTTGCGAAAGACCACGCCGCCTCTGGCGTCAGCACCGTGGACCTGGAGCACATTCTTCGCGAGATCCAATCCGACCGTGGTAATCTCCGACATGACCGCCTCCCAAAATGGATTGTTGCGATCCCACCTTGGCACGTCGATGCCGTCGGGGGGCGGTTACAGCATCAAAGCCCTGGGCAGGGCGGCGGAAAAACCCTGCCTCGGAGAGCCCTCGCGTGCTCGAGACGACGCTACTTTTCCCTTCCGGCCAAGGTAGTTTTTCCCGGTGTCCCTTCGGTCGATCCGGCTTCTTCCACAGACTGGATGAGGTCCCGAATCTCGAGGAGTCCGTCGAAAATGCGGTTCGAACTCTCTCTCGCGCGGCGCACCACAATCTCATTTTCATCGTTCTTCCCGGCTAACGCATTGAACGGAACGGTGGTTTTCGCGGTTCGAAGACCCCTTTTCGGCAATAGGGAAGCCGCTCGACCAATTTCAGAACCATCCTCTTCCAGTGAAGAGTCGCGCGGTTGCAGGGCAGACAAGAAAACGCCGGCGCCAAGGCCGGCGTCAACGCACTTCCAGGTAAAGCTGTGGAACTCAGAAGTCGTCTGGCAGGTCGAGGCGAAAGCCGGCATCGAGCGCCGCGGCCCGGTGCAGCCGCCGGGTCTCCTCCTCCGAGAAGCCGAGCTTTTCGGAGATCGCGTCGATGCGTTCAGGCAGGACGCTGCCCTTGCCCCTGGCGATCTTCGACACGTAGGCCCTCGAAACCGAGAGCCGCTCGGCGGCCTCGATTTTACGCATCGAGTGGCGCGCCAACGCCTCCTCGAAGAGAGCTCCGAACCTCGACGTGTCCGACTTGCCCATCACGCCCTCCCGTTCGTGCTCAATAGCGATCGCCGGACCTGAGCTTCTGGTCCACGGAGTAGTCCATCGACGCCATCTCGCCGGAGGCGAAGGCCGCGGTGTTGTGCGCGGTGGCCGCGAACGCCGCCTCGGTGGCCTCCCGGTCCCTGCCATAGGAAACGGTCTTCGCGCGGGAGATGCCCATGCGGGCGCCTTGATTGTAGGCATTGATGCCGGCGCCCATGAAGACGAGCTCCCATCCGGCCTCTTCCTTCTCGCCGATCAGGGCCTTGAGATCCTCCCAGCTGTTTTCCACGGACTGGTTCTCCATACCGTCGGTCTGGATCGCGATCACGACCTTCGTGCCCTCGGCCTTTCCCGCGTCCGCGAGTGAGTCCGCTCCCGCACGGATGGTGGCGCAGGCGGCATCGATCAACGGCGTGCCGCCGCGCGGGTAGTAATCCTCGTCGGTCATGTCCGGTACCTGCGTGATCTTCTCGGCCGGCGCTGGACCGCAGGGTGCTCGAGCTTGCCCGCCAGGACGAAGCCTGGCGGCTGATGATGACGATGCCCGGCGTCGGCGCCGTGATGGCCCTGACGGTCCGCGCGGCGATCGACGACCCGGCCCGGTTCCGGTCGTCGCGGGAAGTGGGACCATGGGCTCGAGCGTGATCCGGCCCGCCCGGGTGTCCCAGTCGCGGTCGCGGTATCCGTTGCGCTGAACCTCCCGCAGGGGTGATCGCGCACCTTTCGCGGCGCCGGTCCGCGCTTCGACTTCGGCTTCCATGATCCGGTCGGCGGCGAAGGCCAGCATCTCGCGCACGAGATCGCCATCAGCCTGCTTCTCAACCAGCTCCATCAGCGCCATTCTGTCGTCGGTCATCGTCGTTTCCGTTATCGGTTCAAGGTCTCGCAACCCGAACCTCTCGAAGATCGGCGATGGCCGCCAGCGTCACGCCCGGCCGCGCGCTGCGCTACGCCGGGGGCTCCGCGCGCGGTCTCTTACACCAAGCGGTGGGACACCACCGGGCGGCAGCGCGAAGCCTTCAGTTGGCTCAAGTGCTGCCGCAGTGTTGGGGGGCGAGGACCTTCCTGTAGTACGGTAGCGATTGCACCGTATCCCCCTCATCCGGGATGCAAGATGGTGCCGTTTTCCGCTTCAGGCCACGGCTCGGGTGACGCGGAATCAAGAGTACGAAAATACTACAACTGCCTGTAACGTTTGGGCTAAGAAGAGATGGGGCGAAGGCAAGACAGGAAACCATGGACGTTTTTTCACTGAACCAGAAGTCGATTGAGCGATATGAAAATTTCTCCCGCTCCTTTGCAAATATTCGATCGGAAGATCTCCAGGCGGCAATCGATAAGGCCTACAATGAGCGCCGATACGTCCGCGAGCCGCTCATAAGTCTGAATCCCCGGTTTAGACCTGGTGCGTCCGTGGATGAGAGGGCTGCCGACGGTACAGTCCTTCCGGATACAGCTAAGGTCTTTCGCCGCAAAGATGGCAGCCCCATCGATCTCTACGTCCATCAGGACCTGGCGCTTGGCATGGCGCAGTCCGGAAAGGGTTTCGTCGTCACTACCGGAACGGGTTCAGGCAAGTCGCTCTGTTTCTTTATTCCACTGATAGACGCTGCCATTCGGGCGCGTGCGGCGGGAGAGAAGCGTCGTACTCGCGCCATCATCATTTATCCGATGAACGCACTCGCAAATTCTCAGCTCGAAGAAATTAACGGTTTTCTGCGTGACTCCGGTCTGAGCGATCCTCCTGTCGTCGAGAGATATACCGGGCAAGAATCTGAAGCTGACCGGGAGAGGATCGCGGCAAATCCCCCCGATATTCTTCTTACCAACTTCATGATGCTGGAACTGCTGCTCACCCGCGCCGATCGAAAAGGGCGCCAGGTCCTGGCGAACGCCCGCGGACTCGATTGGCTCGTTCTTGACGAGCTACACACCTATCGCGGGCGCCAGGGTGCCGACGTAGCGATGCTGGTTCGTCGTCTGCGTGATCGACTGTCGCCGGACCACCTACGGTGCATCGGAACTTCCGCCACCATGGCCTCTTCGGATGCAGTCGCGGAAGACCCGGCGACAGTAGTGGCGAATACAGCTACGATGATCTTCGGTGATCGAATTGAATCTGAGGCCGTGATTGGCGAGACCCTGGTCCGGGCCACCGAAGGAGATGTGGATCGAACTGACTTGAAGAAGTCCATACGCACGCCGCTTGCGAATTTGCCGGATGACCGCCTGAAGACCGAACCGATTATCGTCTGGGCCGAAACTCGCATTGGCTTGACGGACGATCCGATACCGCAACGCCGCAAGCCCCGCACCCTCAGTGAGGCGGCATCCCAGCTCGCGGAAGAGTCAGGCGAGCCGGTGCTGGAGTGCATCGCCGCGCTTGAGCGCGCGCTTTCCGTTGCGTCGATGCCCGAGACCCTGCGGCAAGGCTCATCGGATCGCGGCTTCCTGGCCTACAAGCTTCACCAGTATCTGTCCGGTCCGGACAGTCTGTATGCGACCTTGGGTCCAGAGCATGGACGGACGATCCGGTTCGACAAGCAGAAAACCGACCCGAAGGCAGAGGCACGGCTGTTCGAGGTTCGTTTCTGCCGGAAGTGCGGGCAGGACTATCACCCTGTCCGCGCGTTTCTGGATGGTGCCGGACGTCGATACGTCCCTCGCTCGATCGACGAGGAACCGCTCGACGATGATGACGAGACAGGCTTTCTATGTCGCGCGGAAGGTCTGCCCTTTGAGGGGGATCAGGATCTTCCATCGGCCTGGCTCGAGGAAATGGCAAACGGATCGAGCCGTATCAAGAAAACCTATCGCGAACGCGTTCCATTCCAGGTTTCGGTAGATTCGCAAGGCGTCGAAGGCTCCGGCATCGATATGTGGTTCATGAAGGGAAAATTCTCGCTGTGTCTGCGCTGCGGAGACACGCCGCCGGGGCAAGGTCGGGATCGCAACAGGCTGTCGGGCCTCTCTGCCGAAGGTCGCTCCTCGGCGACGACGATACTTAACTCGGTAGCACTCGAGGAAATGGAAGCTGCGGAAGCCGGCCGCGGCAAGCTTCTGATCTTTACCGACAACCGCCAGGACGCGGCCTTGCAGGCAGGTCATTTCAACGACCACGTCTTCGTCACGAAGCTGCGTGCAGCCGTATTTGCGGCCGTTCGCGAGGCCGGCAGCGGCGGGTTGGCCGGTCGCGATTTCGGAGACGCCGTCCGGCGGGCCCTGGGTTATGCTTGGCCGAACGAAGACAGCCACGAAGAATGGCTGCGGGATGATGTGCGTGGGCGCAAAGCGACTGAGGCTGAGGTGCTGCTATCGCGGATCATCGCCCATCGCGTCTGGACGGATCAGCGCCGCGGCTGGCGCTTTACGAACCCCAATCTGGAGGACCTCGAACTTGTTCGGGTCGAATACGCGATGCTTTCGGAACTGGCCGAGGATGACGCCATCTTTGCCGGCGCTCCCGAGGTGTTGCGCGATGCGACGTCTGATATCCGCTTGAAGGCATTGCGGATCCTTCTGGAACACATGCGAACCGGCCTCGCAATCGATGTAGAAGCTCTGGACCGGCAACGCTTCGAGGAGATTGCCGAGGAGTCGCGACGCTACCTCCAAGCGCCCTGGGCCATCCACGAGAAAGAACGCCCAAGGGAAGCCGCGTGGCTGATGCTCGAAGGCACATCGCGTGCAAACATCTCGCTTCGGGATGAAGGCATCGTGCTTCGCGGCAGCGCCCAGTCGGCTCTGGGCAAAGCCCTCGTCGATGAACGCCTCTGGGGTCGTCGGCTGCGGCGGGGTGAGGTGACCGAAGTTATCGAAGCGCTTCTCCAGGCGACGGCCCATGACGACTACGCCTATGTCCGGGCTCAGCGAACGCCCTTTGGCCCCATGGGCTGGAAACTTGACCCCGGCGCCCTAAAGCTCTGCGCCGCAAGACAGCCCGTGGCCGAAGAAGGCGAAAAAGCTCCGCCGAACCCCTATTTCCGCGAACTCTACACAAGGGTTGCCGACAACATGTTGGCCAGGCGCGCACCGCTGCGGGGCCTGGAGGCAAGGGAACACACTGCACAGGTGGACAAGGACCTCCGCCAGCACCGGGAGCGCCGGTTCCGTTTCGGAGAAGACGACCGGAAGCAAATGCAGGAGATGCCGCATGACAACGAAACCTCCCGGCGTCTTCCCCTGCTAATTTGCTCGCCAACAATGGAACTCGGGGTCGACATCTCCACACTCGAACATGTGCACCTTCGAAACGTGCCGCCGACGCCGGCCAACTACACGCAGCGGGCAGGGCGTGCGGGCCGCGCTGGACAGGCGGCGCTGATCACGACCTATTGCGCCGCACAGAGCCCCCATGATCAGTATTATTTCGCCGATCCAGGCCAGATGGTCGCGGGAACGGTGCAGCCGCCGCTTCTCGATCTCGGCAATGAGGAACTCGTCGTATCCCACTGTCACGCCATCTGGCTGGCGGAATCCGGAGTGGAACTTGCACCGGCGATCGCCGAAGTGCTGGACCTCACCCAAGGAGACGGCAAGTATCCACTCCGAGATGACGTGGCGGCAACTCTATCCGTCCCCGAACTCGCTCCTCGTGCGGCAGAGCGCATGGTGGCTGTCCTCAGCCAGATTGCCGGCCGACCCTTCGGACATGATCTCGCAGAAAGCACCGCGCGCGATGCCTTCGAGAGATTCGACCGGGCTTTCGACTCGTGGAGACGGCGGTTGAGCGCCGCCGAAGACCAGAGAGATCGCGGCTACCGGTTGTCGAAGAGCACCCAGGCAAGCGCCGAGGAACGACGGCAAGGGGACCGATCTTACAACAGCGCACGACGGCAGATCGAATTGCTCAAGAGCGGCAAGGATTCAAACTCGTCGGACTTCTTCACCTACCGCTATCTGGCAACGGAAGGCTTCTTGCCTGGATACAATTTCCCTCGCCTGCCGCTCACTGCTTTCGTTCCCGGGGCCGAACGTCGTGGCCGTGGCGATTTTCTGTCGAGGGCTCGCTTTCTGGCAATCTCTGAATTCGGGCCCGGAAGTATGATCTATCACGAAGGCCAGTCGTTCCGCGTGACGCGCGCCATGCTGCCGCCGCAAGTGCGTGCTGGCGACGGCGTGGGCCTCAACACGGACGTATTGCTTCTCTGTCCAAACTGCGGCTCTATCCAGGGTTCGGATGCTCCCGAGCGCTGTGACGCATGTGGCGCCGGACTGGCCGATCCTATTCGCCTTGACGGCGCGTTTCGCGTCGAGAATGTCGAGGCCGCTCCGGCGGAACGGATTTCCGCCAATGACGAGGAACGCCAGCGCCAGGGCTTCGATATTCAGACGGCTTTCTCGTTCCAGGGCGAACCACACAGGGTTCGGTTGCGCGATGGTGAAGGGAAAGACCTGGCAGCGATCTCCTACGGACCGCGCACCCGTATTGCCAGGGTCAACAAGGGACTGCGGCGACGTCGAGACAAGGACCTCTATGGTTTCAAGATCGGAACCCATAGTGGCCGCTGGCGCGGTTCGGCAGGCGGTGATGATACCGACCCGGATTCACGCCCAAGCGCCGAGCCCGAGCAGACGGTCCTGCCGATGGTGGAGGACCGCAAGAATGCCATGCTTCTGGTTCCCTCGCGTCACCTGGAAGTCGAGGACGTCGCCACCTTGCAGAGCGCCCTTGCCCGCGGCCTCGAGCGGGTGTTCCGTCTTGAGGAAGGTGAAATTGCCGTCGATCCCGTTCCGGATCGGGATGCGCGCAACGGGCTTCTATTCTACGAGGCGTCCGAAGGTGGCGCGGGTGTGCTGTCGCGGATCTCGCGCCAGGAGGACCTGCAAGCGGTGGTCCGCGCCGCTCTCGAGATCATGCACCTGGAAGAGACTGAAGGCGCATGGCGTGACCGCGACGACGCCCCCTGCGTCGAGGGCTGCTATCGCTGCATCCTCACCTATTTCAACCAGCCTGATCATGAGTTGATCGACCGCAGGCGAAGCGAGGTCCGGCGTTTCTTGGCTGACCTTCTATCGGCCAAGGTCGAGGTGGTCGCGCGTATTGGCAAGACGAGTCCAGTTCGCACACCGGCCTCGGAAGGGCCGTGGGCAGACGCGGCGCGCAGGTGGGGAATCGTACCGCCGGACGTGGACCCCATTGCGCGGAGCGGCAAGGTCGCGCAGGCCTCGTGGAGCAAGTTCTACACCGCTGTGACCGAGGACGCAGGCCTTTCCACCGAGCTGTCGAACGAAGGTTACATTATCCTCGAAGCGACAGCGCCGCCCGATGAGATGCCGGAAGAACTCTCGCATGTCGACAAGGTGACTTCATGACTTCGGCTACCCGCGCCCTGACAAGCCCAGGCAGCCTGATCCGTGCACGTGGCAGGGAATGGGTCGTCCTGCCCGGATCGGGACCCGACCGCCTGCGCCTGCGACCGCTATCGGGCATGGAGAGCGATACCACGGTAGTTCTACCGGCACTCGAGCCGGTTCCGCCCGAGCCGGCAATCTTCAAGGCGCCGGACGCATCGCGTATGGGCACTTCCTCGGAAGCGCGCCTGCTGTCGGACGCGTTGCGCCTCAGCCTTCGCCGCGGCGCGGGCCCGTTCCGCTCCTCCGGCCGGATCGCGTTCGAGCCGCGATCCTATCAGCTGGTCCCGTTGATCATGGCGCTGCGCCTCGACCCGATCCGGCTGCTGATCGCCGACGATGTGGGCATCGGTAAGACCATCGAGGCCGGCCTAATCCTCCGGGAGATGTGGGACCGAGGCGAGGCAACGCGAGCCTGCGTGCTGTGTCCGCCGCACCTGGTCGAGCAATGGGTCGATGAACTGCGTGAAAAATTCGACCTGCATGCGACCGCCGTGACCGCCACCACCGCGCCACGTCTCGAACGCGGGCTCGCATTGGACGAGAGTCCTTTCGACGCCCATCCGGTGACCGTTGTCAGTTTGGACTACATCAAGGCTGACCGCCGCCGGGCTGACTTCGCGAGATCCTGCCCGAACTTCGTCATCGTGGACGAGGCGCATGCCTGTGTCGGCGGCGGACGCGGCACAACCCAGAGGCAGGTCCTGTTGAACGGCCTGGCAAAGGACCCGGACCGTCACATGGTTCTCCTCACCGCGACGCCGCATTCCGGTGACGCGGAAGCCTTCGACGACATTCTGGCGTTGCTTCGCCCGGATTTCTCCCACGGCGCCTTGTCCCGAGCTCGGGAAGAGCTCGCACAGCATTTCGTCCAGAGGCGACGCATCGATGTCCGGGAAGAAGGCTGGGAAGTTCCCGGCGCGAAGCGGACCTTTCCCAAGCATGATGTCGGAGAGAGGGCGTTTCAGTTGACGCCCTCACACCTGGCGTTCCACGAGGCCGTCTTGGCGTGGTGCACCGAGCGCGCCGCGAAATCCGGACATGATGCGCGCCGGCGGCGGCTGGCGATCTGGGCTACTCTGGCCCTGATGCGATGTGTCGGTTCCTCGCCAGCCGCTGCGATTGCCACGCTGGAAGCCAGACGCGGCCCGACCGACGATTCCGATCTGGAAGCCGCGATCTTTGACGAGGACGAGGGCCAGCTGACGGATGACGATCTCGAACCGGGGACAGCGGCAGAGGACATGTCTGGCCTCGACGACCTTCTGCGGATGGCCCGAGACCTCGAAGCCAGACCCCAAGAGGATGCCAAGCTGTCACTCCTCAAGCGCGAACTGGCGGAGCTCTGTTCTCAGGGCCATCAGCCTGTCGTGTTCTGCCGCTACATTGCCACCGCCGAGGCAGTGGCCGCCGCGCTCAGGAACGATAAGCCCTTCAAGGACCGGACGATCGAGGTCGTCACCGGCCGGCTTCCAGGCACTGAGCGGAGGGTCCGCGTCGAAGGCATGGCGGACGCGGAGCGTCGAATTCTCGTAGCAACCGATTGCCTGTCAGAGGGTATCAACCTCCAGACCCTATTCGACGCTGTCGTGCACTACGATCTGTCCTGGAATCCGACGCGGCACCAACAGCGCGAAGGACGGGTCGATCGGTTCGGGCAGCCGGCCGATCAGGTGCGCTCCTTGACGATCTATGGCAGCAACTCGGCCATCGACGGGGCCGTTCTCGACGTCATCCTGAGAAAGGCGGCGGCCATCCGGAAAGCCACGAATGTCTCGGTCAGCATGCTGGACGATCGAGGGACGGTGTCCGAGGCGCTGATGCATGCACTGGTATTGAAGTCCGGCGCAGCCTCGGGTCGTCAGGGCGACCTGTTTCGCGACCTCGATCCAGCGGCCGATCTCGAACGACTCTGGCGCGATGCGGAGGCGAACGAAAAGGCATCCCGGGCACGCTTTGCGCAAAGACGCCTGAAACCTGAAGAAGTGATACCGGAATGGCAGCGCGTGCGCGACCTGTTGGGCGATACCGAGGATGTTCGGCGGTTCGTACGCCGTGCCTTGGACCGGGTCGGCATCACGTTCGACGGAAAATCCGTCCCGGTCGATGCGCTACCCGACATGGTGCGCGAAGCTCTCTCCTCGCGGGGCATCCAGGGGCGAACCCGAGTTTCGTTCGACCCGGTCGCCCAGCCAGGAGTCGAGGTGTTGCATCGCACGCATCCCATAGTCGCAACGCTGTCCGACGCCCTTTCCGAAGGAGCCCTGGAGGACGCCCCGGACGCTCTATCGCGATCCGGCGCCTGGATTAGCCGAGCTGCCACCGTGATGCGAACGCTGGCACTTCTCAGGGTCCGCCACCGCATCCGACGCGCTTCGGCCGCATCAGATGATTTCCTACTGGCCGAAGAGATTGTGCCGGTTCTGTGGAAAGGTACGGCCACGAGCCACGCCGCCATCGGCCTCGATGCGCTGAGGGTGCTCGACGAGGAGGTCGGCGCGACCTTGCCCGAGCCGGTGCGGAGGACCCAGGTGCTGCGCGCCCGTGCCCGTATCGAAGACTCTGACGCCCTCACCGCAATCGCCCAGTCTCGCGCCGAGACGCTGACGGCGGATCACGACCGTCTGCGTGTTGCCTCGTCCACGCGGGGTCGCACGATTGTCGAGCCGGTGCTGCCGCCGGACCTCATAGCCCTCCACGTAATCCTGCCGGAGGCCAGCTGATGCGCCATGAGACGATGCACCGCCCCGTCGAGATTGGCGTCGGCCTGATCCTGGAAGGAGGGCTGATCCCGTCAGATATGATCGCGAAGATCGCCCGCGGACAGGCCACCGAACAGGCGGCGACGGACTATGGCGTGCCGAAGGGACTTACCCTCAACGACGAAATCGAGCGGGCTTTTCGCATGGCCCGCGCGGCCAATGATGAGCCGCCGGCCGACGCCACCGCCCAGGTCCGTGCGATACTTCGGGCATTCGGATTCGACGACTTGAAGACCGGGCCCCTGATGGTCGGCGAACGCCACTTTCCGGTCGACCTGTTGACAGCGGATGGCCGTGTCCCGGTGGTCATCGCGCCGGAAGGGGGGCTCGACCGCGCGCGGCATGAAGGCGGCCCGGCCGGGCGGTTCCGCTCGCCCGCGCTGCTCCTGCAGGATGCGCTCAACGCCTCTGATGACGCACTCTGGGGGCTCGTCACCGACGGCAAGCGTATTCGTCTGATGCGCGACTCCGTACGCCTCGGCCGTCCGGCGCTCCTCGAGGCAGACCTTGGCGCGATCCTCGATACCGACGACCTCGGCGCCTTTGCCGGTCTCTGGCGGCTGATCCACCGAACCCGCTTCGGCCGCGGCGAGGCCGTGGAAGGCCCCCTGGAACGCTGGAGCAAAGCAGCCGCCGAGCAGGGTGTTGCCGCCCGTGAACGGCTGCGTGACGGAGTTGAAGCGGCGCTGCGAGCCCTCGGTGCTGGTGCGCTGGCGGACCCCGCCACACGTGCCCGGATTGAGACCGAGGAAAACCCGGCGGAGGCGCTCCATGCCGAAGCCCTACGCGTCGTCTACCGGCTGATCTTCGTCCTCACCACCGAAGATCGCGACCTCCTGCACGCTCCCGAAGCCACAGACGAGGCGCGAGAGACCTACGCCGAGGGCTACGCCATCTCACGCCTCGCCCTGCGCGCCCGTAGGCGGGCCAGTCGCGATAGGCACCACGACGCGTGGGAAGGCGTGAAGGTGCTCTTTCGCGCGCTCCAGAAAGGTGAGCCGCTCCTGGGCCTGCCCGCCCTCGGCGGCCTGTTCCGCGACGGACTGACTCCGATCCTCGACGCGGCCACGCTGCCCAACCGCCATTTCCTCGACGCGCTCTACCACTTGGCCTGGATACGCGACGGCCATGTACTGGCGCGGATCAACTGGCGCGACATGCAGACCGAGGAACTTGGCTCAGTCTATGAGTCCCTCCTCGAACTCGTGCCCCGCCTGGCCGAAAACCACACGCTCCTCGACTATGCGGGCGGCGCGGAGACTCGCGGCAACCAGCGCAAGACTACCGGCTCCTACTACACGCCCGACAGCCTGGTGCAGGCGCTGCTCGACAGCGCACTCGATCCGGTGATCGCCGACCGCCGGCGCGGCATCGGCACTCCGAACGGCGAGACCGGGGCCGAGGGCATCCTGACCATGACAATTTGCGACCCGGCCTGCGGATCGGGGCACTTCCTGCTCGCCGCCGCCCGCCGCATGGCCGATGCGGTGGCGCGGACGCGCGCCGAGGCTGAGGGCGAGACATTCGACCCCGCTGCCTTCCGCCATGCGCTGCGCGAGGTCGTGGCGCGCTGCATCTTCGGGGTGGACCGCAACGATTTCGCCGTCGAACTCGCCCGTGTTGCGCTCTGGATCGAAAGCGTGGAGCCCGGGCGGCCCCTGGGCTTTCTCGACGCCAACATCCGCCATGGCGATGCTCTGCTGGGTCTGTCGGACCTAACCATGCTGACCGAGGGAATCCCCGATGCGGCCTACAAGGCACTGACCGGGGACGACAAGGGCATCGGCTCGGACCTGCGCAAGCGCAACAAGGCAGAACGCGAGGGGCAGGGCGATCTGGGTCTCGACGGTCCAGGTGGGCTCCCGCCCGCGCTGGTGGCCTTCGACGAGCGGCTCCATGGCGCAAGCCAGGACACGCTGGAGGAGGTCGAGCGCCTGCGGGCGAGCTTCGAGGCACGCGGTGCCGACGCCGAGCGGCTACGGCTGCGGCGGGCGGCAGACGCCTGGGTGGCGGCGTTCCTGCTGCCGAAGAAGCCGAATGTGCAAGTGCCAACCACGGCGAATATCGGTCGCATCCTGGCCCGCGAAGGCGACCCGGTGCTGGTGCAGGGTGACTGACACCGCGGCCGAGGCGCATGTGCTGCACTGGCCGATCGCCTTCCCGGCGATCTGGGCGCGCGGCGGCTTCGACGTTATGCTGGGCAATCCGCCATGGGAGCGGATCAAGCTACAGGAACAGGAATTCTTCGCATTCCGTGCGCCCGATATCGCCGAGGCCCCGAACGCCGCGGCGCGGGGCCGGATGATCAAGGCGCTGGCAGAGGCGGAGCCGGGCACACCCGAGCAGCAGCTTCACGCCGCATTCTGGCAGGCCAAGCGGACGGCCGAGGCGGCGAGCGAATTCGCCCGCGCCGAAGGCGGGCGCTATCCTCTGACCGGGCGGGGCGACGTGAACACCTATGCGCTCTTCGCCGAGCATTTTGCGCGGTCGGTGAACCCGTACGGCCGGGCCGGGGTGATCGTGCCGACAGGTATTGCCACTGACGCGACCACGGCACCGTTCTTCGGATGGCTGGTCGAGGAGCGGCGGCTGGTGCGGCTCTTAGATTTCGAGAATTCGGCGCCAATCTTTCCTGGCGTTCACCGCAGCTTCAAGTTCGCCCTCCTGACCCTCGGGAGTAATGTCGACGAGACGCGCTTTGCCTTCTACCTCACCGACCCGTCGCAACTGGCGCACCGCGAACGTTCATTCGTCCTGACGCCAGAGCAGATCGCTCGCATCAACCCGAATACAAAGACCGCACCGGTCTTCCGCTCACGCCGAGACGCCGAGTTGACGGCAAAGATCTACGACGCCGCGCCGGTGCTGATTAACGAAACTCGGGCAGACGGAAACCCGTGGGACATGAGCTTCTATACGAGAATTTGGCACATGGCAGAGGACTCGGAATGGTTCCGAACCGCCGCTCAGCTGGAGGAGGAGGGCTGGCGACGCGACGGCACCGACTGGACCCGCCCGCGCACCCACAGCCCTCGGCCGGACTCAGCGAGGCCAGCGCAGTCTGCGATGGATCTCGACGGCAGCGACGCCCGCTCCCTGCCGCTCGCCCATGCCGAGGAGCGGATGGTGCCGCTCTACGAGGCGAAGATGATCCACCAGATGGATCACCGCTGGGCAACCTACGAGGCGGACGGTTCCAGGTCCCGTGACGTTTCAGGCGATGAAAAAGCAGACCCCAGCTTTGAACCGACGGCACGATACTGGGTGCCGGATGCAGAGGTCGAGCAGAGACTTCGGTCGAAGGGATGGAATAGATCATGGCTCCTTGGGTGGCGAAAGATCACCCGAGCTACTGACGAACGGACACTCATCTCAACGATTTTTCCCAAAGGGGCGGCCGGAGACTCGCTTCCGTTGGCGCTTTCACAATCGGAGCCTTCACTCGTGGCGGGCCTTGTAGGAAGCATGAGCAGCATCCCTCTTGACTACATTGAGAGGCAAAAAATTGGCGGAACGAACCTGACCTTCCAGTTCCTGTTCCAACTCCCCGTCCTTCCTCCTACCTTTTACTCCCCCGTGCGCCTTGCCTTTGTCACCCCTCGCGTTCTCGAACTAACCTACACCTCCCACGCGCTGGCGCCCTTCGCTCGCGATCTGGGCCATGACGGCCCGCCCTTCGCCTGGGATGAGAACCGCCGCGCGCTGCTCCGCGCTGAGCTCGACGCCTTCTACGCCCGCGCCTACGGTCTGTCCCGGGACGAGCTGCGCTATATCCTTGACCCGGCGAGCGTCATGGGCGCCGACTACCCCTCGGAAACCTTCCGAGTGCTGAAGCAGAAGGAAGAGCGGCTCCACGGCGAATACCGCACCGAGCGGCTGGTACTGGAGGCCTGGGATCGGCTCTCGGCCGACTGGAGGGCCATAGGCCTGGGCGAGGACGCGTGAGCTTCGACCTCGCCCCCTCCGGCCCGGCACGGCTGATCCTGCAAAAGGCAGGCTACGACGGCGGCTGGACGCTCCAACCCGAGGGCACGATCCCCGCCGCGCTCGACGATCCGCCCTGGATGACCCTCCGCTCGCAGAACGCTCCCGGACAGATCGCCCTCGCCATCGCGCCGCCCGGCTATGCCCTGCGCACCATCCCCCGCGTCCTGCGCCGTCTGGCCGAGGAGGGACTGGGCGCCCCCGAGGCCGACCATCTGCGGTTCGAGACCCTTGCCGAGCTGCGCACAGCCTGCCTGCGCGCCTGGCACCTCTTCCGCGCCCTGCCGGACGCTCCCGAGGCCACCTTCAAGGCCGAGCTGAAACGGGAAGGCCAGTCTTGGTCCGGCCCCGCCTCGCAGGACCTCGATCCGACCCGCGCCACCACCCGCGAGGCCCAGGTTCGCCTCCGCGTCGGCCAGAACACCTTCCGCGCCGCCCTCAACGACTATTGGGGTGGCCGCTGCCCACTGACCGGCATCACGGACCGCGCCCTGCTGCGCGCCAGCCACATCGTCCCCTGGGCCGAGTGCAAGAGCGACGGCCAGCGCCTCGACGTCTTCAACGGCCTGCTGCTGGCCGCCCACTGGGACGCCGCCTTCGACGCCTTCCTCGTCGGCTTCGATGCCGAAGGCCGGGCCGTCGCATCCCCCAATTTGTCGAAGGCCGGCGCGAGGGCCCTCGCCCTGACCACCGCACCGATCCTCGCCCTTGCCCAGGATCATGCCGCGCCGCTGGCCTGGCACCGCGAACGAGTCCTCGCGGGGCATCAGAGTTGACCGGAACCCCATCCGAAGGGCGGAGTGGCTACTCGGCCGCCGGCGGCTTTTGCTCAAGCGTCTCTTTCATCAGTGCGAGCATCTGGGAACGGAAATTCTGTTCCTTCTCAAGGTCAGCGACCCGTGCCTTCCACGCGTCTTTCTCGGCATTGGCCTGCGCCAGTTGCTCCTCGCCTTCGAGCTTGGCATTGCCGAGGTCAGCGATCTCCGCTGCCATGTGATCGATCTTCGACAGCAGGTCGCGGATCTGCGCGCTGATGGCCGAGATCGATGTCCTGAGCCGCAACCTTCTGTCCGGCCTTCTTCCGAAGGCCTTCAAGCTCCTCGCCGAGGTAGAGTAGCACCGCGGTCTCGACCATTGCGCCGATCTCCTTCACCGCAGCCCGACTTTCGCCAGGCAGTGCCGCGATCAACCGCTGTTGACGTTGCCGTTTCCGGTCCTCGACGAGCCGCTGCACCTCCCTGTCGAGGCATTGCGCGTTGATGCTGTCGGGCATGCCGAGCCAAGCGCACTATATGCGCCGTAAGGGCGCCCCTCGGGGTAGCCGATGATCCTCATCTGGCGGCCGTAGTCGGAGGCTTGCCTGATGGTTACCTCGACCGTGCGCAAGGCGCCTTCGTCACGGTTTTCTTTCAGTTGCACGGAGACTTCGCCCCGGGCGAGGTCGGCCTGCATCGTCGTGCTATGTTCTCTCTGCCAGGTATCTGAGTTGCCTGGTGCCTGCAGTGTCATGTCGCTCATCCGAACACCCTTTCTATGCGAAAAGCCTCCGGGCCGGGGGATGGGCCGGCCCGCATCGCTGCGGGGCCGGTCCGTTCCTCGGTGCGAAAGACAGACAGACAGCCTGCCTGTCTGATGTGAGGCGGCCTCAGGCCAACTCGAGGAAGCGGTCCTCGAGGCCCTTGTTCACCTGGGAGAGGTGAAGGCGCTTGTGGGCACTCAAGTGCTTGAGTTCGGCGGCACTCGCCTCCGTCAGGAGTTGGAACGCGTCCCGGGCGTAGATGTCCAGGTCATCACTCCCTCCGGCCAGGCAGCTCCGGGGGTTCAAGTCCTCGGGGTAATGCATCGTGCGCTTGGTGCGACTGCCGCGCTCCGCGGAGATGACACCGATGATGGCAGCATCTTCCCGTGCGATGCGGGTCGTCGAGAACAGGACGGCCCCGGCGGGCAGAGCGTCGAACAGCTTCTTGCGCTTCCGATTGGCCGCGTCCCGTATGCGCTTCCTCTCCTCGTCCTTGCGGCAATGGAGGGCCCGGGAGGCCAAGTTCGCGAAGGCGAACGCCGTGAGGCCCTGGAGCCTGTCGTCGAGTTCGAAGAAGTACGGGACCTCGCTGACCATCTGCGCCTTCAGTCCCGTGCCGACATCGATTGCTGTCGTATCGGGGAGTTCGCCCCAAGGGATCACGCTGTCGATCTCGGCGAGCGTCCGCACGAAGAGCTGGGCGTCGGAGAGCATCTGCTCGCTGGCGGATCCGCCCGGCCTGTAGTCCCGGTAGGCTCCTTTGATGGAGCCCTCGACCTGTGGGTGGATCGTCACCCAGAGGGCTCCGGACCAGTTGCCCATCCCGCCGATCGAGAGCGAGAGCACTTGCAGCTCCCCGTCCGTCCGGTCCGTCTCCAGCGTGACTACCGC
This sequence comes from Tranquillimonas alkanivorans, assembly GCF_900115595.1. GTDB lineage: Bacteria > Pseudomonadota > Alphaproteobacteria > Rhodobacterales > Rhodobacteraceae > Tranquillimonas > Tranquillimonas alkanivorans. The sequence continues at coordinate 44,627 of NZ_FOXA01000015.1, read as the reverse complement.
TTCGCCCGAGTAGAGCGTGGTCTTCGAGACCACGGAGTCAAGGAATTGCCAGCCGACCATCTTGCCGTCGGTCCGTGTCATCGTGTCATTCATCGGAAGAGCCCTTTCTGTCCGGATTGCCATCCGGGCCGGGGGATGGATCGGCCCGCATTTCTGCGGGGCCGGTCCCTCCACCGGTGCGAAAGACAGACAGGGAGAGCCGGCGGCTCGGAGGGCGGATGCCGCCCGAGCCGCACGGTGCCTCGTCAGGCAAGCTCTGCGAACGCCTCCGCCAACCCCTCGTTGCTCTTGAGGAGCGACAGGCGCTTGTGGGCGCTCAGGTGCTCCAGCTCGCCCGCATTGCCCTCCAGCAGCAGGCGGAACGCGTTCCGGGCGTGGATATCGAGATCCTGAACTTCGCCCGCCCGATAATGACGCGGGTTCAGGTCCTGCGGAAATCGGAGCGTGCGCTTGGTTCGGCCGCCGCGCTCCTCACTGATCACGCCGATGAGGGGCTCGGAGTGAAGGTGGTACTGGGTCGAGAACAGCACGGTTCCCGTGGGGAGCGCGTCGAAGAGCTTCTTGCGGGCCTTGTTGATCACGCCCTCCGCGTCGGCCTTCCTCTCCATGCGCTTTTTCCAGTCAAGCTTGTAGGCGAACTGGGCGAAGGCGATCGCGAAGAAGTCGAACACCCGGGGGTCCAGCTCCGCCGTCTCCGGGATCACCTCCTCGACAAGCGCCATCCGGTCGGGAAGCGTTGCCTGGACGCCGCCGAGCGGCACCTCGTGCCAGGGGATGAGGTGAACCGTGCTCTGCAGGATCGCGATGGCGCGGAGCGCGTCCTTGGCCTGATCCGCGGTGCGCGAGCGCGGGTGACCGATCACCGACCATTCGCCCCGGCGGTCGTGGCCCGCGATCGGCTTGCACCAGCAGGAGGCCGTCAGTTCGCCGGTGGGCAGGTCGACCTTGACCTCGATCTTCTTGAGGATGCCGTCGCTGCGGCGCTCGGTGATCTCGAGCGTCCCGCGGATCTCGTGGGTCTCGTAGGTGCGCGTGATGACGCTGTCGGTGCTCTCGACCCACTGCTTGGGGGAGACGGCGTCGGTGACTCGGGGAGTGGTCGTGTCGGTCATGATGTACCTCGTGAACCTGGCGTGAATGAATGCGCCGAAGGGTGGATCGGCCCGCATCAAGGCGGGGCCGATCTGCTCTTCGGGGCAGGGGGCCGACCGGGCTGAATGAGGATCGGGAATCTTCCGGCTGCGGGCTTCTCCCAACCGGGCGCGCCCATATCTCCCGGGTATCAGGCGCTCAGGCACGCTCGACCTGACCACCTCGCAAAAGGCCCCGGAGTTGGCGCTTGGCTCATTCCGGGTTTTGGGACACGGCGCCGGGAAACGGTTAGTTTCCCGGCTCTGAACATTCTTATCGCGCCTTTCTGCGCCGATCTCTACGGGCGAAGACGGGCAGGGCTCAGAAAAGCGATCCGATGTCGGATGCCCCCGTCGGGTAGGCTGCCGGCATAGTCTTCACCTGTGCTGCCGTCAGCCCGAGCTTGATCGCCAGTGAGAAGATATTGATCAGCTCGGCGTAATCGGGTCCGAACATGTGCGCGCCCAGGATCTTGCCGTCCTTGGCGGTGATTACTTTCACGCCTGCATGGCTTTCGCCAAGACGCTTTTGCGAGAACCAGCCAGAGGTATCGGTGAAACGCACCTCGACGTCACCCCTCGCGCGCGCTTCCTCTTCAAGCATGCCGACCCGCGCCAGTTCTGGGATGGTGAAGACCACACTCGGCACGCCAGTGTAATCGGGCTCTGTCCGCTTTTCCGTGAGCATGTTCGACACGGCGATCTTGCCTTCGAACACCGCCACCGGGGTCAGCGGCTTGCCGGGCGAGGCGGCGGCGTCGCCGGCCGCGAAGATGCGCGGACTTGACGGCGATTGAAGCCAGGGCGTGACCTTCACGCCGCCTTGCTCGGTCTCAATGCCCGCGGCACCGAGCTCGAGATGGTCGATCGAGGGCACCCGCCCCGCGCCGTGCACAACGAGATCGGCCTCGACGGTGTGGCTCTTGTCCGCCGTCCGATAGACCACGCGGTGCGCCCCATCCGCATCCTCGACCCGCTCGATCGCGGCCTCGTCGATGATCTCGATCCCGGCGGCGCGGCTACGGTCCAGCAGCATGTCGACAAGGTCCGGATCGAACATCTTCAGCTGCCGTGTGCGGCGGTCGAGGATCGTCACCTGTGCCCCGGCGCGTGCCGCGATATGCGCGAACTCGAAGGAGATGTAGCCGCCGCCGACGAAGGTGATCCGTTGGGGCAGCTCGGCGAGGTTCAGGAAGTCGGTGCTGTCGATCAGCTTCTCGGCGCCGGGGAACTCCAGAAGCCGCGGCTTCGCCCCAGTGGCGATCAGCGCATGGCGGAAGGCAATCTCGCCCTGACCCTCGATTTCGATCCGGTCCTCGGCGGTGAAGCGGGCCCGGCCGTGCAACGGTCGCACCCCGGCCTCTTTCAGCCCAGCCTCCATGCTCTCGGGCACGGGGTCGGTGAAGCTCTCCTTGTGCTTCATGAGCTCCGGCCAGTTGATCCGGGGCTCCCCTGTGATGCCTTTGCCGGACAGTCGCCTTGCGGCCTCGATCGCCTCGGCTCCGGCGCGAAGCATCTTCTTGGGATCGCACCCCCTAAGCGCGCAGGTGCCGCCATAAGGGAGTTCGTCGACTATGGCGACGGACCAGCCGGCCTTGCTGCATTTCTTCGCGGCGGTGATCCCGGCCATGCCGGCACCGATGACGATCAGGTCGAGCGTGGCGGTCATGAGGTCTCCTTTCAACCGGCGCAGCAGCTGAGAGCAGCCACGTCTTTCTCGAAGGTTTGCGCGGCGAGCTTCAGCCCTTCGACGGTGGTGAGGTAGGGCATGATGGTGTCGCCCAGCTCCTCGTAGGTGAGCCCCGCCTTGAGCGCCATCGCCGCGGTCTGGATGCTGTCGGCGCCCTCGGGGGCGAGGTTCTGAGCGCCCAGCAGTCGCTTGCTGCCTGCCTCGGCCACCAGCTTGATCAGCCCACGCGTATCGCGGGCCGCCAGCGCGCGCGGCACGGCGTCGAGCGGCAGGACCGAGGTGACGACCTCGTGCCCCGCAGCGCGGGCCTGCGCCTCGCTCAGGCCCACGCCCGCCACCTGCGGGTCGGAGAATACCACCCAAGGCATCGTCCCGTTGTCATAGGTGCGCGTCTCACCGGCCACCGCGTTCCGGGCGGCGATCTTGGCGCCATAGGCCGCCATGTAAACGAACTGGTCGCGCCCGGTCACATCGCCCGCGGCCCAGACCTTTGGGTTGGCGGTGCGCATCTGCGCGTTGACGACGATCCCGCCTCGCGCGTCAGTTTCGATCCCGGCGGCACCGAGGTTCAGCCCGTCGCTGTTCGGCACTCGGCCGGTGGCGAGCAGCAGCCGCTCGGCGCCGAAATCTTCTCCGTCCAAGGCGGTCAGGCGCACGGAATCAACATTGCGTGCCACGCTCTCGTAGCCTGAGACGCGCGCAAGGCGGATGCCCTCCTCAGCAAGGTAGCTCTCCAGCGCCTCGGAGATCTCCGGCTCGGCCTCCGGAAGCACGCCCCTGCGGCTGACCAGCGTCACCGCGACGCCGGCACGGGCGAAGAGCTGGGCCAACTCCACGCCGATGTAGCCCGCGCCGAGGACCAGCAGAGAGGCAGGCAGCGCGGTCATCTCCAGCGCCGAAGTGCTGTCGAGGGCGTCGACCGCCTCGATACCGGGGATTGCCGGCACATGCGGCCGGGAGCCGGTCGCGATGATGAACTTCATCGCCGGAAAGGCTGAGCCGTTCACGGTCAGCCGGCCCTCGTCGTCGAACCGGGCGCAGCCCTCGATGTAGTCAACGTTGTCGTGCCGTGGCAGCACATCGGCGTATTTTGCCGCGCGCAGCTCATCCACCAGCGCCTGCTTCTGTGCCACCGTCCCGGCCCAGTCGGTAACGCGGGCCTCGCCCTCGATCCCGTCGAACCGGTTGGCCGTGCGCGCATGGTGCAGGCCTTCCACCGCGCGGATCAGCGCCTTGGAGGGAACGCAGCCCACGTTGACGCAGGTGCCACCAATGGTTCCGTCACCGATCAGGGCGACCCGGGCCCCGGCCTCGGCAGCGGTGATGGCGGCCGAGAATCCGGCTGAGCCGGCGCCGATCACGGCAAGGTCGTAGGCGCCACCCTTGGGAGTGCAGCAATCTCTCATGTCAGTCTCTCTTCAGCTGGTGCGTTGGCGCCGCCAGAGCGCATAGAGGGTGATGCCGATGAACACCGCGAGCGCTGGCAGCAGCACGATGTCCAGCCAGCCCAGCAGGGCGGAGAGCCCGACGGCGGCCAGCAGGATCACCAAGATTGGGGTGAAACAGCACAGCGCCACGACGACGGTGCCGATCAGCCCGTATTTCAAGAGGCGGTCATTCTTTCTGGAGCGGGTTTCGCGTTCGCTCACGACCCGCTCCCGTCGGCCAGTGTCGCACCGTATCCGACGCCGGTGACGGTCGCGATCAGCGCTTCGGGATCGGTGACGGAATCGTCGTAGTGCAGAACATAGGTGCCATCTTCGGCGTCGCCTTCGACGAACTCGGCGATCTCAACCGTGTCCACCCGCTTGAGCGCGGTCGCGACGATGTAGCTGCACGAGGGGCAGGTCAGCCCCGTGACGTGAAGCCGGGTCTGCGCGTCCCCGGCGAGGACTGTGGCGGGAGCGAGAAGCAGGATCGCAGCAAGCAGGATGCGTTTCATAGGGAACTCCGTGTCAGAACGTCAGGACCAGAGGAGCGGCATAGGGAAAGGCCAAAGCCAGGAGCACCACAACCAGCGCCCCCCAGAGCAGCCCTCGCATCAGCCCGCGATCCACCGGACGAGCGCAGGTGCCGTCTCCGCAATCTTCAGAGGACGCCGGACGGTAAGCTTTCCAGAAGCCGAAGCCGAGCGCGGCGGCCGCGAGGGAGAAGGTCACCCACTTGTAGGCGTAGAGCGCGGTGAGCTGCCCGATGAAGACGCCGGTGACGCCAAGGCTCACCAGAACAAGAGGCAGGATGCAGCAGGAAGTCATTGCCAGCGCGCCGAGCACTCCGGCGCCGGTCGCGGCCCATCCCGTCCTGTCGGGCCTTTCATCAGTCTGTCGCTCGGTCTCGATCGTCTCCGACGTCATCGCCTCATTTCCGTTGTCACTCATCGAGCGGCAACGTAGGGTCTGTAGTAGCTACAGGATCAAGGAGAAATCCGTTGCCAGACGATCACGCCAACGCGAGCGACCTGAAGCGCTCCGATCTCGCCCGCCTGACCGGCTGCAATCTCGAGACGGTCCGCTACTACGAGAGCGTCGGCCTGATGCCCAATCCGCCGCGCACCTCTTCGGGCCATCGCCGCTACGGTGCGGGGCACGTGGAGCGGCTCAGCTTCGTGATGCGGGCCCGGGATCTCGGCTTCACCATGGAAGAAACCCGCGGTCTCCTGGACCTGGTTGATCGCGGAAGCCACACCTGCGCCAACGTCGAGCGGATGGGGCGCCATCATCTTGATGTGGTTCGCGCCAAGATCCGCGACCTTCAGGCGATCGAGGCCGTCCTCGACAAGACCATTGCGTGCTGCACCGGCTCCGATACGTCTGAGTGCCCGCTGATCGACATCCTTCAGCAAGGGCATGCGGCGTCGTAAACGGGCTGGAGTCCGCGCCGCATCGGGCAATCTCGCAGCTATCGGGTCTCGAACTTCTTCCAAAGCGGCGTGCCGTGATACAGCCAGGGCCGGTAAAGGACGCGCCTCGGATCAGGCGCCCTCCGCGCTCGACCACTCGCCTCCACCGGGTGTGCGCCCAGCCGCATTGCCGGCGTCAGCATCACCGGCGATGTCGTCGCGCGCTTGGGCACCTCGATCGTCTCATCGCTCCCGGGAACGCGAATCGCGGACATTCCCTCTTCGACCGGCGCCTCGCTGCCGGCGCTCGCGCCGGGGCCCTTGTATTGCCGCGGCTCGAACCAGTTGTAGTGGACCCTGTAGATGTTGAGGAATGCCATCAGCACAGCAGGATTGAAGACAGCCCCGTTGATGTAGGCCGGTCCGTTTCGTGACCCCTTACCTCCAGCTCGTTTCGTTGGACTCGTTCGATGACGTAAGGAGGCCATGAAGGTCGAAACGGGCTGCACAGTGGCTCTCAGCGCTCGTCGCGCCAGCGCGGCTCGCAGGTCAGGATCGCTGATCTCTTGATCGAAAGCGAGCTTTTTGAGAGGGCGGCGATATTTCTTCCGTAGAAGGGGAAATCCGACGACCTTCCGCGTTTCGCCGAAATACTCAGCCGGTGATCGTATCCAGATTTGCGGGAACTGGCGCGACTGGAAGTTCGCGATCGAATATGGGATCTTCACTCCGTTTCGCGCTTCTGTGTATGCCGTCGAAATCCGTTCGGCACAGAACTGCTCCAAAAGGTCCCGGTCCGGGATTTCCTCGCCGAGAACGGCGCGGACCTTCTCTTTGTAACGCTCCAGGGCCTCTCTGAACCGCGCCATTCGCTCCTTGCTTTTCGGCGCGGAGACCTCCTTGTCGAAAGAGACGACGAACCATTCGAACATGTCGTCGTCGATCATTTCCCTGAAGACGTGCGGCACGACACGGACCATCGTCGCTTCCTGTTCACCGACAAGGGTGACCTTGCCCTTTGGCAGCATGTCCCGCAGGCAGGCGAGGTGCGCGGCCTTCGTATAGGTCGGCTTCACCACACTACCATTGAAGCTGCCTCGGAAGTCCCGGTCCGTGTCGTGAAACCCGAAATATCCCTGCCGGATCTGGTCCAACTGAAAGCGTTTATCTTCGGCTTCGTTGAGCTTGTCCTGAACCTCCGGAGGAAGTGCGATGCCGGCATCAACTCTCTTTTCGTAGGCATTATTCACGCGCTCGGAAAACACCCGCCAACGGCCCTCGGCGCTGGCAAAGAGCATGGCCTCGTCCAGCCGTCCACTGGGCCGCTGGAAGTGCATTTTTGGAACCGTGAAGCTGATGCCCGACTTCTGGTTGTAGGTCTGTCGGAGGTTGGTTGGCTGACCTGTGTCGTCGATATAGTGCTCCTCGATGAACTCAACGGGATCGACGTTCGCATCAAAGTTCGCGTCGATCCGGAAAACATATCCGCTTCGGATATCCGCGGAGACGGAAAACTGGAGCGGCGTGAGACGTCGATCGAGGCGGCTTTCCCAGTTGACAGAGATCGTCACGTCATCGTGGGCGATCCTTGTATGGCTGAAACGGTCCGACGCACCCTCTTTTTGTTTCCACTCCCTCAGCTTCGCTTGCTCAAAAGCCAGCAGCGTCTTCTCCAACCAGAAGATTCGACTGTAGAGCCGGCTGACGCCGATCTGTTTTCCGGTGTCGGGGTCAGCCAGCACACGGCGCATGGTTGTGATGCTGTCCCCGTTGACGATGCATCTCAGGATGCGGACGTTGTCGCGCAGTTGCTTCTGCGCTTGGTGATCCAGCGATACCGAGATCCGCGCGCCACGTTTACCTTTGCAGGGGCGGTGGATGATCCGGAACCCCGCGGGCTTCGCTTTTCGGCGATTGCCACCAGCCGCCAGTTTCCCGTGGGTGCCGTTGAAGATGAACTCGTCGGGGTTCGCGAGATACCGCGCGCCGCATGCGCCGCATACCGGACCCATGAGACCGCCGCCTGCGAAGAGCAGTCGATAATACTCTTCCAGGAAGTGCTCGTTCGACAGGATCGAGAAGCTGATGTCGCAGACGCCGTTTCCGCGCTGATGACCGCACTCCATGGATCGGCCGTCATCCCAGCCGACTGGATCACCGTCGTATTCGAAAACCTCCGAAATACGGGGATGATGATCGTCGCTCGACATGGTGTAGGAGCCGAGCCCGGTCGTCAGGGCCGGAATGCTCGCCGCGGCCGCCTGCTTGCGCTGTGCAGCGTTCTTTCCTTTGAACACCGGGATCGTGAAGTCCGGCGCAACACCGAAGTTGCCGCAGTCTGGGTCGCCGCATGTATTGAGGTTGAAATCTGCCAACACGGCAGGATAAACTTCTGATAGGTTCAGCTGTTGAAGCTTCTTGACCATACGATCTCCGATCTGTCGGTGTTGATCTGTCAAGAAGGCCTCCGGGACCGAAAGGGATATTGGCCGTTTTTCCCGGCGACGAAATCCCAGAACGATTTTTCTGCTTACTGTTGCGTCGGGACAAAAGTCCCGCGGGTCGTGTAAACGGCCCTGAAGAATATGCTATTAAAATCAGACGGCTACCGAGGGTTTTTCTCGATAGCCGTTGCAGTTGTGTCCCAGATCCCGGAACGAGCCAGTTGGCGCTCCGGGGCCTTGTCTTTTTCCTCCTGGCCGATGCTCCGAACCGGTGGCGGCTCAGAGCTCCGGAACGGCGTCGCTTTCGGAGGGCGTGAGCAGCTTCAGCGTCTTGTCGATGATCCGCTCGCGGGGGTTGGCCTCGCTGTCCCAGTCCGCCTGCCAGGCGGCAACGGGATCGACCACCAGCATCAGGTAGTTGTAGACCTCGCCGGTCTGCCGGTCGCCGTGTCCGCGGACGATGATCTGGGCGCCGCAGGCGGGCGCGATCTGCTCCTGGGCCATGCCGCCGAAGCCGAGGAAATACACGGGGCGCGGGTATGTCGTGCCTGCGCACAACTCGCTCGGGTTGCCCTCAGCGGCGATCGCGTTGCCCTGGCGGTCACGCAGCCAGACATCGCTCTCCTGACCGAACATCGGGCCGTATTTCTGCTCCAGGGCGCTGCGCAGGGTGGTCAGCGAGAAGGTCTTGCCGCGGTCCATTTCGGAGCGCCGGCGAACCGCCACGACCTCCGAGCCAGGGCCGGCGGGGCCGGCCTCGAGCAGAAGGACGATATCGTCGGCCACGCCATCCCGATCGCGCTCGAACTTGATGGAGGGGATCTCGCCCGCTTGAATGCGCTCGGCAGTGAAGCCGTGCTTGCCGATCAGCATCTTCTCCGCCTGCGTCAGCGTCATGCCGGGGTGCACGCCGAGAACATCGTAGCTCTGCGGCCAGAAGATGTCTGTTTCGCCCTGCAGGGGAGGGCGGCTGTCCGCCCGCAGTGTCATCTCGATGCGCTCGCCGCCCGCGGGTGCGATCACGAGTGCGCCGCGCTCGCCGTCAAGCCGGGCGAAATGCAGGTCCATCTCGGGGCAGTCAGCCGAGCTGGAGGCGGGGTTGCGGCGGACGGGGCCGTCGATGCGCTCACCGGAAGCGACGTACTGGCACTCGTCCCTCTCGGCGCGCATCCAGCCACTCGAGATCAGGTCAAGCTGAACGCGACCCTCGGAGACGAAGAGATCGGCGGAGATATAGTCGATACCCCATCCTTGCTGCGCATCCCGGCTCAGCCTGCCGGTCCACTGCCCGTCGATTTCGGTGGGCTGGGGCTCAGCCTGGGCGGCGACGGTCGCGAGAGCGAGCGCCGTCACTGCCGAGGAGAGGAGGCGAAGAGCTGTGGTCTTCATGATGGGGATCCTTTCTCGATGCGGGCGTGCGGCCCGTTACATCGAGGATATGCACCCGCCCCGGTGTGCTTCGAAACGCAGCCGGTCCTCTTTCTCAGGCTGTCTGGCTGTCAGACTGGCTGGCCGCCGACCGCCCGATCTGGTTACCTACCACCCTTTTCTGAGCGGGCCCGCGGCCCCGAAAGCAGACCAATCGGCAGGGTATTCCATGACCAAGTTCATCACGACGGGCCTCAAGGGTCTCGACAGGAAAATCGGAGGTCTTGCGACAGGAGACTTGATCGTCCTCGGGGCTCGGCCGGGCATGGGCAAGACGGCTCTCGCCGCGCACTTTGCTGCCATTGCAGCGAGCGCCCAAGCGGATGGAACGGCCAAGGAAGAGCGGGACAGGCGGCTCGTCGGAGGACGCGTCACCTATTTCTCCCTCGCGGTCGGCGCGGCATTGCTGGAGGAGATGACCGCCGCGAGCCAGAGTGGGGTGTTCTCGTCTGGATGCGACCTGTCCAAGGTGCACGAGAGCGACAGGGCGCGCGTTGTCGCGTGGAACGAGCGGCGGACGGCCCTGCCGCTCTTCTTCGACGACGCGCCCCGAATGAACGTGGATCATATCGCCAGCCGGTGCCGGACGCTGAAAGAGACCGAGGGCCTCGATCTGGTGATCGTCGACTACTTGCAACTGCTGCCTCCCCTGCGGGAGAGGGAGAGGCGATCCGTGGAGATCGGCGATGTGACGCGCGAGTTGAAGGCGCTCGCGCGCGAACTCGACATCGCAATGGTGGCTCTCTCGACCGTCACGCGCGCCTCGGAACTCCTCGAGGATCCCCGGCCAAAGATGTGGGACCTGCGCGACAGCGGTGCCATCGAAGAGGATGCCGATACCGTACTGCTGCTTTATCGCGATGAGGTCCACGTCGAGCGCCAGAGACCGTTCGCGCATCGCGAACCCACAACCAAGAGCGAGTGGCGCGTGGTGGCGGAATGGCAGAACCACATGGAAAGAATCCACGGGAAAGCCGAGATCCTGATCGCCAAGTGCCGGCGCAAGTTCGTCGGGACCGTTGATAGCCTCTACCAGGGGCACCTGCCGCGGTTCCAGGATGCTCCGAAACCCGGCAGCGTGCCGCAGCATTTGTCGGTCTCTGGGGTCGACTAAGTCTCGTCCGCCTTCTGCTTGAGGGCGCGGTAGAGGGCTTGCTTCGAGGGACGCCTTCAGCCGCCCCGGTAGATAACATGGCGCGGCTCAATCTTGCTGACGGGGAAACCTTCCGGGGCCGTATCCAGCAGCTTCCAGAAGCCTTCGAGCAAGTGGGCCTCGCGCTCACCGAACACGCAGTCGGAGCCGATCCAGCGCCTCGCTGCGGCCATCCTGTCCGGCTCGGGCAGGGTGACCTTGGCCACCGTCAGCAGCGACAGCTCCGATGGGATGGTCTTGTAGGACGACTTGCCGTTCGGTCCTGTGACTTCGGTCTTGAGTGTCATCGTTGTTCTCCGCCGTTCGGCTCTTCTTCTTGAACATGCGCCCGCTGGCATCGCCATCGCAGCGGGCGCGGATGTGGGTGAAAGTGACTTTCACTGGTCCTGGTCAGGCCGCGGCGAGGGCGCTGTTGCTGGCCGAGAGGGTGACATCGACCCCATCGGCGGCGAGCTCCGCGATTTGCTCGAGGAGGTAGGCGTAGGCCACGCTGGTCTTCGCCGCGCGCCAGGACGGATCGAGCAGGACCTTGACCGAAGTGCCGGCGGGAACGACCGAGAGATGCGTATCCAGGGCCACGATCAGAGCCGCGAAGACCCTTTCGCCTTCGGTCATGCTGGCGGTTTCCGGGACATCCGGAGGCAGGATCGCCGTGTAGACGGCCGGCTTGCGACCATCGATATGGATCTCGACCTCGATCGCGAATTCGTAAAGCGGGGTAAGGGTGATCAGCATGGCAAGTCTCCCTACACGCGGAGAAGATCATTCGCGTACAGCACGAAGATCGTCTCGTAATGTGTTGTTTTCACTGTGGTTCTCTGTGGCCGGGCCACTCGTCAGAGGGATGGCCCGGCTACGGAGGACACAAGGGAGAGCGCCGACGGTTCGCAGCGGGCGGCCGCGTCAGTCGTCCGGCTTCTCGCGCCGGGGATCGCGCGGCTTCTCGATCAGCCCCTCGGCGTGGCACTTCGGGCAGCCGTAGCCCAGGACGACCTGCTGCGGCATGCGCTGGAAGGCGCCGTGGGTCTGGCAGGTGAAGGCGATCTTGACCTGGCTGCCCTCATAGTCGGCCTCGTCGAAACTGTAGCGGTCTCCGAAAAGCTCGCCCAATTTCCGCGACAGGCGCGCCGCGTTGGTCTTGCGCCGGGCGTGCTTGCGGTCGAGCTTCGCCTGCTCTTTGCAGGCGGCGCAGCCCGTGCTGTTGAGGTGATTGGCGGGCGTGGCTTCGAACGGGCCGTGGAGCGCGCAGTCGAGCGAGACCTTGGCGTTCTGACCCTTGAAGGTCGCGCGGGAAACGCCAAACCGATCCCCCCACTTGCTGATCGACATCTCGCGGAACCGGCGCGTTGCCCGTTCCAGCTTTGCTTCCTGAACGCGGGTGTAGCCGCAGGTCGGACAGCCGTCGCCCTGGAGATGGAGGGCCGGCCTCTGGATGAATTCGGTATTGCAGACGCGGCAGTGCATCGCGAGCGGGGTCATGCCGTGCCGGTAGGTGCCCAGGTAACTGTACTGGTCGCCGTGGACGGCACGGGCCTTCGCGATGAAGGCGTCCTGGCCTGTCAGGGGGTAGGGCACGGCATCATCTGCCGCACAGTCCGGGCAACCGATGCCGCGCAGGTGGCTGATGGAGCGGACCGGGAAGGGGCCGTGCTCGGGGCAGGTGACGGTGATCTCGGGCTCGAGCGCCTCGACGCTGTCATACGTGTAGCGGTACTGGTGCATCGCCGCCGCGCGCTTGAGATAGTGGTCGAGCTGTTCCTTGTCAGTCTTGCGCCGCTTGTTCGCCCGTCTTGGCATTCGCCGTCTCCTCGTCGCGATATGAACTCGCGCAGGAAATAGGACCGGGAGACAAGGGCCGGAAAAGCACCGGAGTCGGCGCAGGCGAGATCGCGCGCCGGCTCCGTTCTCGGTGAGTTCAGAAGGCCCGGACGAGCGGCATCTTGAGGCGCGGGAAGGGGACCCCCAGCTCGGCCGCGCGGGCGTGGTCGCCCTCGGCCATGGCCTCGTCGATCTCGCGGCGCGCCTGATCCGCCGCGTGCGCTTTTCCGGTGATGTCGATATGCTTGTCGTACGCCACTGCTCTGCTCCGTGTTGAGTGTGCTATTAGGGAAATCGACGCCGGGGAGAGAAAATGCAAATCGCGGCAGGGCAGGATGCTTCTCGGCACGTTGCGCCGCGCGGCCTCTGCGGGGTGTGATAAAGGGACGAACATGGTGAGCAACCCGGAGGCACGCCTCCGTCTCGAAAACGAGGCACTGCGACGCCGGTATCTCGCGACCGTGGCGACGGTGACCAGCGAAGCTCTGTCGCGCTGGTGCAGCGAAGGCAGGATCTTCGCCGTGGAAGTCGAGGGCGAGGCGCGCGCGCCGGCTTTCCAGTTCGCCGGTGGCGCGCCCAGGCCGGAGATCGCGCAGGTGCTCTCGGCACTACCCCGGGATCAGAGGAATGGCTGGCCGGCCGCTTTCTGGTTCGCCTCGCCCAGCGGCTTTCTCGGCTGTGCTCCGCAGCAGGCCCTCGATGATCCCTCGCGCGTCGGCGAGGTGGTCAGGCTCGCGGGACAGGTCGGGCGCGCGATCGGCTGAGGTCAAGCCGCCAGGCTTTGCAAAGCCGCGGCGCGCACCTTGGCCCGGGCAATCGCGCGACGCACGCGCCGGCGGACGCGGGGCATGTCGCCGTGGATGTCGCATTCCCAGATCCGCAGGATGGTATAGCCGCATTTGCGCAGGTAGGCGTCCTGCGACCGATCCAGGTGGATCCTCCGTTGCTGCCGCTCATCCGGCTCAGGGAAGCGCTCCGGGTGCCCGTGCCAGTAATCGCCGTCGAACTGGATGACCAGCGGTAGCTCGTCGAGGCAGGCGTCGACGCAGAACTTGGAGAAGAGGAGTTTCTGAGGGGTGTAGGGCTCGCCGATCCGGTCGAGCATCTCGTAGCCGAGGACCTCGATGCTGGTGGGTGCGCCATCTTGCTGCTTCTGGACCATCCACAGCAGCTGCTCGGTCCAAGCGGGGTCGGCATTGCGACACTCGAGCGAGCAGTATTTGATGTTATTCAATTTCGATCTTGATGGCGACCATTGAAAGGTCGTGCCGCAAGTTTTGCATTCGTGACTGGTCTTGTTTCTCGATTGCCAGGAATTCTGGCACGCGGTGGAGCAGAAGCGGCTGCGGGCACGACCGAGAAACGGCTCGCCGCAGGTCTCGCATTCGATATCCCGATGGCCCCGGCCTTGAGCATTTGCCTCTTTCCGTCGGAATTCGCCCGAACAGGATCTGGAGCAGAATTTGTGGTGACGCCCAGATCGGACAAACTTTTCGCCGCAATTCTGGCAGGTCTTGGGACGCCTGCTGGCAATGCCTTTGCATGTCGTGCTGCAGAAATTGCCGGTGGCAGAGAGCCTACTCGGCGCGACATGGACGGTCTTCTCGCAAGTAGCACAGGCAACCTTTGGCAAACCCGAACCCCTTCGATGAGCCGGGGTCCACAAGGATTGCGGAGTGCGCTTTTCGCCGAATAATCAGCGGGTTGCGTTCCCGGTTCGTTCGAAGGAGGAAATACCCGCGCCAGAAGAGGCCCAGAAAAGCGGGAGACCGCGGCTCAGAAAAAGCCGCAGGAAATAGGAGGAGATTTTGTTGGAAAAAAATCGCAGGTATGGCGCCACACGGGAGATAGGGCCCGAAGACAACCTTCGCTGCGTCTTTCGTGAAAAAAGTTCAGCAGCAGCGTTGCGCGAGGATGCCGGCACGCGCGAGCGCGCCCGAAAGACAGAGAGAAAGAGAGGGGCGAGATAGCGGTCGGGTGGGGTTTTACCCTCCACCGCCGTCAGGATCTCTTAGGGCGCCCTTGAAGTCGCAATGCGCCGCGGCGCCCGGGTCAGGATGCTTCGGCTTCTGCTGCCTGGCGCGCAGCCTCGCGCCGGAGCCTGGCATGATTGGACTCGCTCTGGCGTCTGTGGGACTCCTCGACCCGCTCGTAGACCTGCCAGTCCTCGGTTACGTCCATCACCCGTTCCTTCGCGAGCGCCTTCCCGCGGGCGCCGCTCGGCTCGTCCGAGGCGCCGAACCATTCAGGGATGCCCTCCGCCAGCTCCTCGTCGCTCTCGAGCAGGTACGGGCGCTCTCCGTAGCGCCGCCTGAGTTCCGCTTGCGTGTAGAGGGTGTAGAAGTCCGCCTGGAGGCGGCGGGCGAGGTAATAAAGACCCGGGTCCTCCGGGTCCTCGAGATCGCTGAGGAGGAACCAGGCATTGCTGTCCTCCTCCGACCGGTCGCAAAGGTCCACGCCGCCCTTCACGCCGGAGGGCGCGAACCACATCCTCAGGCGGACCTTCTCCCCGGTAGCGTCGAGATATTTCTTGCGTTCGTCAGCAGGCATCTCCCTGACCGTCGAGACCAGGACGTGGGTGCTGTACATGGCCCACCCGATCAAGGCTTCCGATATGTCGGGGCGTTCAATCACCTTGCGCATCGTCGCACTCCCTGGGCTACGCATTCTCGTGCTGCCGCCGCGACCTGAGCGTGTTCGCCGAGGGGTCGCCTTCAGGCAGGCAGACTGTCTGTCTGCCTGAAGGCTGGACGTCAACCGACCTCGAGGAGGCCGCGCACCCTGATCGCGTTTTCGAGGGGATGATTGATCTCCTGCGGCGCGATCTGGCTCCGCCTGAAGATCACGGAGAAGCCGCCCTTGTAGATGTTGCGGGCATCTCCGGGCTGGGCCGCCTCGAGGCGGGCCGCGAGGCCCGGCGTGTTGCCCAGGATGGACACCACGACCTCCCGGCTCCGGTCGTCCTGGAGCATCTCCTCGGTCACGTCGAGGCGAAGCGTGTCCTCCTGGAGGATAGCCGCATTGGGGAGCCCGATGCTGGCGGAGGTGCGGGTGAAGTCGAAGACGCCCGGCGTCACGGTGATATCAATCGTGGGACGTGTCATGGTCTCTCCTTGGTCTCTGTCAGAGGTAAGCTTTGTCTGGTGCCGCGCGGTCGGTGGTCTTTCGCCGGCACGTCGAACGGCGCGTGCCGGGAGGACAGGGCGCTCTCCCTATGCGGAGAGCAGTGCCGCCATTTCCGCTGCGGTGACCTGGACCTCGATGACCATCCCGTCGGGGCGGGTCATCTTCATCGTACGCAGGGCGGGCGCCGTCTCGGTCGGCGCGGCCTGGTCCGGTACGGGATGCGGCGCAGGGGTCTCTGTGCGGGTGAGGGCGCCGGTTTGGCGGGAAGCCTTGTCTGCCGCCCTGTCGGCAGCCTTGACCGCGACGCGCCACTGGTAGACCGCGCCGGCCGTCGTGCCTTGCTCCTCGGCGAGTTCCTTGACCGTCAGGTCGCCGGCATCCACGCGGGCGAGCATGGCTCGCTTGTCGTTGAGCGTCCAACGGCGCCGGTCCGCGCCGCCCTGCTTGCCGGCGAAGCCGAGCTCCTTGCGCCATTGCGTGATCGTGTCCGGCGTCACGCGGGCGATCTCGGCGGCCCGGGCGTTGGTCAGACCTTCCTCTTTCTGTCTTTCGAGAAGGGCGATCCGTTCGCCGCGGGAGAGCTCCGACGGGGCGTTGCGCCTGCGGTCGTATCCCAGATCTCGACGCCATCCGGAGATCACCGAGATGTCGGTGCCGGCGATCCTCGCGAGATCCTCGTCGGTCAGGTGTTCCTCGGCCATGCGCGTCATCAGCGCCTGCTTCTCCTCCCGAGACCACTGCGCCGGCGGCTTGTCTCGGGGCAGTCCGCGGTCGGTCGCGACCTTCATCGGGCGGCTCTCAGCCGCACGCATCTCGCGCGACTTGGCCAGAACCGGGTCCTCGTCGGCCTCGAGCTCGTCGAGCCCCTCGATCAGGGACGGCTGCTTCGGCCCGACGACGGCCAGGCGCCGCTGGTCGAGCTTGTTCGCCGTGCGGCCCTTCTCGCGCTCGATTTGCTTGCGCCAGTTCGCGACGGTGGTCCCCGAAACGCCGGCGAGCTTGGCCAGTTCGGCCTGGGTCAGGCGGTGCTGGTAGCCATAGCGAAAGAGCGCCAGTTTGTCGGCGACGGAAACGGGGCTCTGCGCGCCCTGGCGGGAGTGCTTGATCGGGAATACGGGCGGCAGGGTCGGCTGAGCGGCGGGGTTGGCCATCGGTTTCATCCTCGGGGTCAAGTGTCTGGGGAAAAGAAACTTGGCTCGAGTTTCCGAGCCGGTAGCATTTTTCGAAAACCGAGGCCGGAACGCGGCCTCAGCGGGTCTCAGGCGAGGCGGCTTGCCTCAATCGAACAGGCGACGGATGCGGGCCTGCTCCTTGAAAGCGACGCGCAGCGCGCCCGAGCCGGCCACGACATCGACCTCGCGGGCGATCGTCTCGAGGGCCAGGGCGGTGCGCACGCGCTCGACCAGCGCCCGCGGCAGGTAGCCCACCAGGAAGTCCAGGTCGCCGGCCTGGAGCCGCACCTCGACAGCGCGCGGGTCGCGCGCGGAAAGCGGGGCGCAGCGGAGGCGGAGCATGCCGCCGTAGGCGAGGCGGGCGCGCACATCGCGCGCGGAGTCCTCGGACAGGCCCACGACCTTCACCGATTGTCCGGGCGTCGGCAGGTCTCGTTTTTCGAGGACACGGACGGGTGCGTCGTAGTGGGTCCTGTCGTGCGCGAAGGAAGCGTTCATCTTGTTCTCCAGGTTCGAGCGGCGCCGCCGAGTGCGCCGGGTTCGTGTTATGAAAGGAGATTGTCGTTCAGGCGGAGATTGCCTAACCGCGCGCATCCCGGCGCAGGGCGCGCACGGTGCGCAGGATGTGTTCGCGCTCGTCCGGGTCGCTCTCGGCGGCGGCCTCGGCCTCGAGGCGCCGGGCATCGTGGAGCATCTGCTCCCGCTCGAGTTCGTCCGGCGTATCGGCGCCGACCTGCGCCTGGTTCATCTCGGGCATCAGCGCCTCCTCTGGAGATGTGAAGGGGGGGGAGGCGGGCCCGCGTGAGGCCCGCCCATCAATCAGTGGGCGTAGACGCCGTTGGTGAAGAAGCGCGGGCTGATCTGGCAGGTCTCGAGTTCGGTCTCGAGGTCGTCGCGCGTGCGCCCAGCCAGGGCGCCGTCGGCCTCGAGGAAGTCGAAGTAGGTCTCGATCGCGACGAAGGGGGAGAAGGGACCCTCGAGGTAGAGGTAACCCACCACCATGGCCTCGCCGTGCTCGTTCAGCTCGCGCCCGTGCTCGTCGAAGACGCGCCAGTCGTCGCGCTCGAAGAGGTCGTAGGGGCGCAGGTCGCCCAGGTTCTCGATCAGTTCACCCTGTTCATCGAAGGTGAAGCGCTTGCCGCCGGTGGCCTCGATATAGCCGGGAGCCTCGTCGGACTTGCCGGCTGCGGCATGTGCTTGTTCGAACTTCATGGTTTCGGTCCTTTCTGGAGCAGGTGGGGGAGGCGTTCGGGCGGGGTGGCCCGCCCGGTCGCCGGTCTTAGTCGGCGAAGTAGAGATCGCCGTTTTCGGTGAAGAGCTGACCGGAGTTGCGGATGATCTTGGCGCAACCCTCGTCGTCGAGGTCGTAGACCTGCTCGGGGGTCATGCCGTTCTCTGCCGCGATCTCTTCGGCGAAGCCCTCGAAGTAGGCGCGGATGGCCTGCCGGCGGCTCCCGTCGAGTTCGTCGAAGGCAAAGCCGCCGATCACGCAGGGCTCGAAACCATCTACCATCGCCGCGTGCCGTTTCAGGGCAGTGCGCTCGTCGTCGGACATACCGGTGTGGTCGGTGATGATGTTGTCGTCGTGGCCGTCGACGATCGTTCCGAAGTGCGAAGACGCATCCCAGATGTCGAGGACGGTGAAGGGTCGCTCGGGCATGAGCCAGCTCACATTGATGTAGCTGACGCCCTCGGCCTGGAGCTTCTCTTTCACATCGCTGCGCAAAGAGCCGTCGTTGTCATCCTCGTCGCGCTCGTAGTCGAAGCACTCGCCGTCGAACTCGGCGTCAAGCGCCTCCTCGAGCCACTTCGCAATGGATTTATGAAGGGGACCGCTGATCTTGAGGTAGGAGAGCATGCTGGACCTTTCGGGTAAGGGAGAAAGAAAGAGAGACAGGGGGCTGATCGACCGAAGCAGGCCCAAACCAACAAACGCCGGTCCGGCCGATCAGCGGGCAGGGTGCGGAGCCTGCCTGAACTGTGTGTGGTGCATTCGGGCCCCGGGTGCCGGCCCTCATCGAAGAGGGGGGCGGCGCACGGTGGCCGAAGGCGGAGGACCCCGGGGGAGATCGAGCCATCCGCCGTCAGGCAGTCTGTCTGTCTGCCTGTCTGTCTTTCGCGGGAGGGCGGGCTGCGCGAGGCGGCTCAGGCTGCCTCATTCCTCCTCCGCGTCGCCTCCGTATTCACGAAGGATGAAGCGCTCGTCGCTCCATTTGATCGCCGGCCAGTAATCGACCATCGGAAGGTGGGCGACTGCGTCACGCGGCGCGGGCCTCGCGTTCACGGCATGCGCGTTCGAAGGCGTCGATCTCGGCTTCGCATCCCGGGTTATCCAGGAGGAAGCGCCACCGGGCGTAGACGCGGCATGCTTCGTCAACGCGCTGCATTGTCTCCTTGCGTGCCCTGTTCCTGAGCCAGCCGCTGAGCAAGAGCCACATGCAGCGCAAGTCCAGCGCGAAAGCCTTGAGGAGTATCCGTAAGCGCTTCATGGCGCGTCCCTTTCATATCTGTTGGAGAGGGCAGGTGGGGCGCCGCCGGCCGGCGCCCCGATCCGAGCCTCACGCAGCCGCCAGGGCTTCCGAGGTCGTTTCGTTGGTCTTCGCACCCGCCCTGGCGGTGCGCTCGAGGTAGCGCGCGGCGCTGACTGCCGCCTTCGCGGCCTCGCGGATGTGCGAGACATCGTTGTCGAGAGCCTTCGCCCAGTCGGCCACATAGGCGCGGTTGTCCTCGCGCAGCTCCGCAGCCAATCCGAAGTTCAGGCCGAGCACCGCGGCGCCGATCTCGGCGACGAGCTCTTCCTTGGCGTAATCGGCGCGGCCGCCGATCTTGTCGGCGAAGCGGGCCTCGCGCTTCTCGGCGCCGCTCCAGTGCACCAGCTCGTGCAGCAGGGTCGAGTAGTAGCCCTGGGTCGCGGTCGAGCTCTTGGTAGCCCGGAACAGCTCGCGCGGCGGCATGGTGATCTCGTCGGTCTTGAGGCTGTAGAAGGCCTGCTGCCCGGCGGTGTTCACGATGGCGCCGGTGGCGGCGACGAATTCGTCGATTTCGGCGAATTCCTCCGTCTCGTCGACAAAAGCCTCGATCTCGCCCTCGGGCATCTCGACGCCTTTCAACTCGGCGATGTTGAACACCGGGATGTTCTTGAAGAACACGCGCTTGTCCTCGGTGCCGTCTTCCTTGAGGCGCTCAACCACAACGGGAACAGAAATGATCTCCGAGCGCGCGCCGGCGAACGAGATGTTGTTCTTCTTGCAGTAGCCCCGCGGCAGCCAATAACCGGTGGAGAAGCCGCGGACCATCTGCGCGAGCATCAGGTTGAAGGCGTTCATGCCCGTGTAGGGGCGGCCGGTGGCAAAGTTGCGCGGGCGGTCGGACAGGCGCGTCCAGGGCATCTCGAATTCTTCGGTGCCTTCGGCAACTGCAACTTCGAGGGAGGCGACGATCTTGTCGGCGATCTCCTCGAGCATGTCGCGGGAGGGCTTCTTGGAGCGCGTATTCTTGGCCATGACGGAGTCCTTTCTCGAGATGTGATGATGATTTCTCTCGAGGGCGTTCGCTGTGCGCTTCCGCCCTGCGTCTAAGCAGGGGGCGGAAGTGCTCAGCGAACGGCTTTTGCGATCGGCCGAATTAGGGAGAAGCGCGCCGCGCCGAGAATTCGGGAATGGGCCCACCGTCGATTTAGGGAATCGCAATGCTGCGCATATTTGCCTCACGTAACGATTCAGAAAATGGCGCCGGTCACTTCTGCAGAGAAAGAATTTCACGGCGCCGTGCCGAGACAGCGCACGCGTTTGTCGGCCGAAGGAGTGATGGATGCAGCCAGGCGCCTCGCAAATCGAGACACCAGTGGAGACTTCCCCCGAATTGACCTCGGGTGGCAGGCTCGCCCGCATCGCCGTCCCTTCGGATCCTGAAATGCTGGCAGCCCTGCCGGCCGCCGTCGGCATTCGCGGCCGCGATGCCGTCGTGCGCCGCGCGGTTCGCGCCGCCTACGAGGGACTGGATCAGAAGGCCGCCGTCGGCATTCCCGACGCGGCCCGGCTCATCCGCGCCGAAGAGTTGGTGAACATGTCGCGGCACGAGCTCCACGAGCTCCGTGCCGCCGACAACCTCCGGTGCGCCTGTTGCGGCGGCATCGTCCGCGCTCGCGTTCCCAACCACTCGGAGACCACGAGCGTGTCGACGATCGTCGGCGACGAGGTGGTCACGATCCAGCTCAGCCTGCCGTGGTTCCAGCATGCCGGTGGTCTCGCCGGGCATTGCCCGTGGTCGAATGGCAAAGCCGAGTCCCTGTCGGAGGACGAGATCAAGGCGCGCATCTACCAGGGGCGGCAGGAGAGCGAACTTCACGTGTATCTCAAGGCCCGGGTGGAAAGCATTCTGAGGCAAGATCCGGATTTCGGCACGCCACTCATCGAGCAGCGCGTGCAGGTCGGGCGGGATTACCGCCAGGCCGACATCCTCGTGTCGCATCGCTCCGGCCGGCAGTTCGCGGTCGAGATCCAGGTCTCTCCGCCGCTGGTCAGCGACATCCGCAACCGCTCGAACTACTATGCCGACCGCGGCGTGCAGGTCCTCTGGATCACTCCCGAGGCGACATCCGAGCGGCTTCGGGCGGGCTTCCGCGACATCGCGCAAATCCATGCCGGCATGCTGTTCATCGCGACCGAGAGCGCACTCGAGGCCAGCGAGGCGCAGGGCCGTTTCCTGTTCGACGCCTACGACGTGACCGAGACCGCGCCCGTTTTCGAGGCGCGCTGCAGCGTGGATGACCTCAACTACCCGCCTCGCGCCGCGCCCTACCTCTACGATGCGACCCGCGAGCGAGTGAGGGCGGCCGCCGAACGAGAGGCGGCCGTCATCGCTGAAGAGCTTGGCATCGAGCCGGGCACGGCCGTGAACCTGCTCGACCCCGGGGTAGGGGGTCCCCTCGAGGATCTGATGACCCGCGGTCGATGGACCACGGAAATCGCGCGGCGCGACTCCGCCATGGCGTGCAGCTTGCTGGAGACGCCGGATGCCGCGCTGGTCTCCCGGACGGCGCTCCTTGCGCTCTTCGAGGCACTCTCGCGCCATGGCGCCCGCCCGCGCTCGGCGCGCATCTGGCGCCGCGTGGAGGTTCTCCTGAGAGGGATCGCGCGCGATCCTGACCAGGCGCGGCTAAGGCCGCTGGTCATCGGTATCGCCTTCAACACGGTCCTTACGCACCGCCTCAAGGCAGAGGTGCTCGACGAGCTGCGAGTCCATGGCCGCAACCTCAAGGAAGGCCCGTCGGAGTTCGTGCGCGAGACCGCATACCGGCTGTTTCCGGCGGTCCTGCGGGACTTTCCGAGGGAAATGCTTGGACGGCGCGCGGCGCTGTTCGACTGGGAACGCGTGCCGGGACGCACAGAACCTTGGGAGCGCGCCTCCGGGAAGTGGGGGCTTGCGACCGGACCCGAGAATCGTCCGGTCGCGCCCTCTATCACCTCGGCCTATTCGAGAACCGAACCCGAGGCGCCTTCAGTCCTGGCGAATGGTGAGCAGGCCGCCGGCTGCATCACCCAGTTCGCCCTCGACCGCAAAGATCGAAGCGAAGGTGCCTGCGTCATTGCCGTAGAGCGCGCCTTGGAACTCGCCTGCGGAAGATAGCCCGGAAACCAACGCGCCATCGGATGGAGATTCTCCTCCATTCATCCGCGCCTCGTCGGTGAGACGCAGCGATCCCGAGGCACCGCCATCGGAGCCGAGCGATCCTGAGCCCGAGATCACGACACGGTCGGTGATGTCGTGCGGCCGCGCCGCCATGAGCATCTCACCATTGATGGCAATCGCCGACGTTTCGAAGTCGACCGCAACCTCCGCCGTTCCCTGGTAGAAGCCGGAGAGCCCGGCATCGAGCGTGCCGTCGCCGTCGCGGTCGATACCGTCCTTACGGTCGATGAAGGCCCGGGCAATCCCGGCGTACCGGGCACTTCCCTGCTGTGCCGCCGTGCCGGATGACCCTGTGGGGTCGCCGAGGATCGCGGCTGTTCCTTCCCCGCCCTCACCGGTGACCAGCAGTGCCGCCGCAAGCCGCTGACTGCTCACCGCCGGAATATAAACGATCGTTTGCGGACCCAAGCCATGTTGCCCGCCGGTTTTCACCAGCTGAGCTGCTTCTCTCCCGAGCATGAACTCTGCTGCGAGGTCGGTTTCTCCGGAAGTTATGAACTCACCCCCGACAGATACTTCCGCGCCGTCCTCAGACAGCATGAGGGTCACCGGGCCCTGATCAGTCGTCCGGTTGGAGGAGGTGAACTCGGCCGTATGGGCGACGCCCGACGCCAGCTCGAGCTTCCCGGCGGCCGCCGAGAAGTCGTGGCTCATCGTCGGGGGTGTCTCAAGCGGCGTGGAGAGCGTTGTGTCGCATGCAGACAGGCTGAGGGCTGCCAGACTAATCGCGATCGCAGTGCATTTTTTCATCGTCGTCATCCTTCTCTGTTTCTTGCGACGCCTGCGGGACTGCAGGCGTGATGTCTTTGTTTGCGAACCCCCAGCCTGAGGCCGGGCGGCCCGGCCGGGGGAGGCGGCATTACATGCCGATCGTGAGTCCGAAGGAGACGATGGCGTCGGCCATCTTGCCGTCCGACGGCATCACCTGGATGAACATGTTCTTGTAGCGCCCCTGGACGCCGCCCATCGGGACGACATCTCCGGCGTGAACGCCGAAGGTGCGGCCGTCTTCGGGGTAGTGCGCGAGGCCGCCGAAGAGACCGACCTCGAGTTCCTCGGCAAGGCTCCAGTTCTGGCCGACCACGAGAGCCGTCGAGGCCTTCGAGTAGCTGTTCTGGTAGGCGCCGACGGTGAACTCCAGGTCAAGCGCGGTGCGGTCCTCCCAGGTCAGGAAGACGCCGGGGTTGACCTCCTGGAACTCCATACCGGCGTTGACGTGCTTGGAGCCGAGCAGGAGCGAAAGCCGATCCGGGGCAAAATCCGCCGCGGCAGCGCTGGCAGCCAGGCCGATCAGGGCGATGAGGGAAAGAGCGAAAGTGCGCAGGGCGTTTTTCATGGGAAGGTCCTTTCAAGGGGGAGATGTGGTCCTAATTCCGGCGCCGCTTGGCTCCGGTCTTCTCGCAAAGCGTGGAAGACCGAGGCCGAGGGGCGGCAGGAAGTGGGAGAGGGATTAGGTTGCGCGGGCGGGTTCGATGACCCGGCCATCGATCATCAGGTAGACAACCCGGAAGGGGTCCTGTTCGCGTTCGGCGCGTGTCCAGATGTTCGCACCGATACCGTATTCCTCGATCGCCTCGATGAATGCGGGATCGGAAATCTGCAGGGTTTGCCGGAAGTCGGAAGGGCCAGCCACGGTGACGTGAATGGCGGTTTCGACAGGCCGGTCGATCTTTTCGACGATCCCGAACCGCTTGACGATGCGGGGCTGCCGCCTTTCGGATTGGGGCATTGGTATTCTCCTATGGGTCGGGGAATGGCAGCAGCGACCGCACGGACATCTGCGTGCTGACCGTCCGGCTGTCTGCCTGGCTGATTTCGGGAATGAAGAGGGCGAGCCTTCCTCCAGAGCCTCCGCACGCGGCGGATCAGGACGAAAGCTCGCGCTTGAGCGATGCCTTCGCCTTTTTCCGGTCGTACCGCTTCTTGCTGCGAATGACCTTTGGGCGGGTATCGACCGCGACGGCCTGTCCCGGGTTCCCGGCGCGCACGCGAAGCGCGCGGGCATGTTCATTCCGGTCTTTCATCTGGAGCCTCCATTTCTCTGGTAATGAGATCGTGCCATCGGCCCGTGAGCCGCACTCGAAGAGGCGCACGGGCACGCATGGTGCGATCGATATCTGGAATTGCAGGCGCTCAGATGAGCGAGCGCATCCGCATCAAGGCCAGAAAGAAAAAGCTCCAGCCGATAGCAGCGAGGAAGGCTGTCGACGAGATTCCCCCGGAGCTGAAGGTCACGGAAGCTTCGATCATCACCCAGCCGACGACGCTCATCAGGAGCCAGGTCTTGGCTTTCACCCGGAAGAAACGCATCAGTGCGAATTCGAAGGTGAGAAGGAGAAGAGCGGCCGGAACACCCGGGCTGAACGCCTCACCGCCGAGAAGTCCGCCGATCAGGTCCGCATATGCCCAGCCGAGCAGCGCCGCAGCGGAACACAGGGTGAATTTCCCTATAGCTTTCCGCCGCACACCGCGAGGCATGGCAATCTCCGTCTTGGAATGATCCGGAAGGGTTCAGGCGCGGGGCATATTCCCCCACGCGCCGAGGCCTTTAGAACATCTTCCGGAAATACATGTACGAGAGCGATGCGAAAGCGACCATTCCGAACCCGAAGAAGCTGATCGCGTGGAATTCGAACGCGCCGAGCAGGGCAGCGATATGGAAGCAGGCGCCGGCGACGATCATGCCGATCATGAGCACCCGGAGTACGGCCTTGATCTTGTTGATGGTGGAGAGGGTCATTTTCTATCCTTCCCAGGGGGCATTTCGAAAAAATACGCGCCGGGACCGGTTGACCGAAATCCCGGCCCGCGGGTCACAGCTGGCGCAAGCGCATGTAGGCCAGCACGGCGGCAGCGAAGGCCATGAAGGAGAACATCTGGATGGCGACGGCGGCACCGAGCAGGTAGATGGCGATCAGATAGGCCTGGCAGCCGACCAGCGTGGTGAGCGTGAAACTCCGGATACCGCTCCGGAGGGCAATTCGAGCTTGGGTCATGGGAAACCTTTCTGGCTGATCCGAGGTGGTTCTCGGTGAAAGAGCGCGATCCGGCTTCTTCCCGGCCCGCACCTGGGCGGGGCCGGGGAGGAGGCGGGTCGCAAGGGGCATCACGCAAGATGGAAGGGAGATCAGGCGGCTGCCGCGGCCGACCGCCTTTCCCTTTCCGCCTCGATCTCGCGCTGGCGTCCCTGCAGTTTCAGGCGCGCATGGGCGGAGAAATGCTGCCGGTCGAGTGTCTGGACGGTATCGGCATCGAGTTTCCGGGCGCCCTTGAGGTCGCTTTGCTGGACGCGGCTGTTTGTTGGCCTGAGCTGCTCATCGAGAAACAATCCGCGAAGCACCGTCTTGCCTCGGGGTGTGCGGCGATAGGTGGCGGAGACAACCTGCGTAGGCGGTTCGCCCTTGTAGTTGAACGCCTGCCTCAGAACGAGGAGATCGCCTTCCACGATCTCCTTGCGCGCCTCTCGTTCGGCACGCTGAGAAGCCCGCGCGCTGTCTATGCGGCGAGCGACACCCGCGCGCATCTGCTCGAACTCCTGCCGCAGATCGGCCTCGGCCTCAGGGCCCCATTCGTAGATCGCAGCCTTGATGAATTCCTCGAAGGCCGGGACGGCCCGGTCAAGTTTGCGGCCGCGCTTGGCAAGCATCGAGAATCCGAAGCTGGCCTCGTTCTTCCAGGCCTCGAAGACATGGCACGAGGATCCGCCCTGTTCGTCCTCCATCTCAAGGGTGGTGCCGCCCAGTGTGTGGTGTGCCTTCACCTCGCGGTTGATGGCAAAGCGTTCGAGGCGATCTCGTTCGGCGCGAGCGCGCTCGACATTGGCCGGCGTCGCGAGAGGCGAGGTGCCGAGGGCTGCAAGACCCTCCAGGGCCGCGAGAAGCCGATCGGCATAGCGCGTGGTCCCAACCTCCTCGCTGATGGGCAGAACCTGTCCTCGCGCACTGAGATTGGGCAATCCGCTCGGCATTCGGTAGAAGTGCTCGTGCGCGTCGAAGAACACCTCGTTGCCGCGCACACTGAGGGTGTGGATGACGAAGCGATCCCCGTGGACGGCGAGTTGAAGTGCTTCGGCGGTATCGACAGCGAGGCAAGGCGTGTCGATCTTGTGACCGAATGCGGGGGCCAGAAGGCCTGCGAAGAAATCCAGTTGACGTGCCACCGGCTCGCTCCTTTTCCTGGGATGATCGAGGGTCCGCCGGGTGCGTCCCGGCCTTCATCAAAGAAGGACGGGACGGGACCGGTGGGCCGGCCGCACGAGGCCGCGGCGAGGGCCGCAGGCAGTCAGGCAGGCAGACAGGAGGGCTGCCGGTCTTCAGGTGGATGCGAGGGGAGGACTGTCCGGCAGCGCCGGTCAGATGCGGGCGACGGCCCGGGCTTCGAGGTCGTCGAGAAGCGACCAGAGCGACTGGGGCCAGATCACACCTGCCTCCGTGAGCTGCTGCATGCGGTCACGCAGATAACGGACGCTGATCGGTCCAGAGCCACGCATCTCCACATGGAAGCTCGTCATCTTGTCGATGAGCGTCTCGGTCGTCTCTCTCATCCGGCGCCACTTCGGCCCCGCCCGAATGGCGGATACGAGGACGGCGAGGGTGAACAGCAGGTAGATCACGCCGCCGGCGAGGCCCGCCGCGATCAGCCACGCCGCCGGCAGGTTCGGCACGAGCGCATAGAGGCCGACGAGCCCAACCAGGTAGAGAGCGAGGACCCCGGCCGCCTTGGCTGATACCTTCAGCCATCCCACCAGAAGACTTGCTCTTTGCACCTGCAGACGGCTCCGGCCGGGAAACGGGTTGGGCCTGACCTGCTCCTCCACGTAGGCGGTGATTTCCATGTCAGAGAGGGCCTGCACCAGCAGGCGGTCTACCTGGAGGTCACGGTACGGGCTGTCGAGGTATCGACCGACGGCGTATTCGAGGCCATCTCGATCGACCTGCAGTTCGCCGTGTTTCTTTACCTCTGAGAGAAACCAGCGCGGCTCGCCACGAAAGCGCATCGAGAACGCGCGCCTGGCCTCGGCCACCTCCAGCTCAGCCCCGCGCCTTTGCGCCGCCGACACAGCCTGGAAGAAGGCCCCGGTGATGTCGCTTGCGATGCCATGCGCCTCGTCAAGTATCTCGAGGGCCTCGCAGCTATCGGGATCGAGCCCCTCCTTGCGGACTCGCTCCAACCCGAGATCGAGCAAGATGCGGTTGACCAGCATGTGGTCGGAGTTCTTCTCGATCTCCTGGCAGTTCCGGGGCGCCTCGGCCCCGAGGTAGATCGAGTTCTCGAGGTAGGCCTGCCGCAGGTCTTCCCATGGGCTGAGACCAAGCCTTTGCCGGCGCTCATCCCGGATTTCCTCGTAGCTTCGCACCTGCGCACCTTTTCACCCGATTACCGCGGCGAGCTTCAACCGCGAGATGACCTGCGGTCAAGGCGAAGTCCGCAAACAGGGCACTTGATCCTCGCAGCGGTGCGGACGCGCGTCAGCCGCTCTCCGGGATCTCGGGAAGATTGTCGGTCCAGGATGCAACGCACTTCCGCACCAGCAGGGATACCGCGACATAGGCGTCCCTGGTGCTCTCACCCTTCGCGATGTCGAGTGCGAGCGCGGTGAAGGCCAGGGCGTGTGCGCATGCCTCCATCTGCTCCTCGGCGGTAAGGCCGGTGGATCGGGCGATATCCGCCACGACCCCGTCGCAGGCAAGGGCGCCTTCGGCAACCGCGCGCAGGCGGAGCGTGGGCTCTGTCTCATCGGCGGTCGCGGCCGGCACGCCGCCGCGGAGCTTCGCCAGCTCCTCCCGCGTGACCGTGAGGTGCGTGCCGTCGCGGGACGTCTCTTCGATCCGGTCGAGCGCGCAGGCGAGGAAGCTCGGGCCGACATAGCCATCGCAACGCCGGAGGCGCCGTTCGATGAGCATCCCCGCGAGAGACATTGTCTCCATGTAGTCGTCGATCCGCTCGACGCCGTGGGCGGACAGGCTCTGCCGCATTCCCAGCGAGAACTCGCGAGCGACCGCAAAGGCCATGTCGCGCAGGTCCGGCTCGTCCCGTGCGGGCTTCGTCATGTCGGGTCCATCCGTCTTGGGGCAGGGCGCTACGGCCCGCGTTTGTGGCAGGCTACACGATGACGCGGGCAGATGCTCCCCTATGCCGCTCCCGCGGTCACCAGCTCCCCCATCTCGCTCGCAGGATCCGTGACGCCGGCCGCGCGAAGCAGTTCTCTCGTATCCTCGTCGTGGCCGCCCCAGTGGATCCCGCCGATCATGTAGCGACGCGCGAACAGCCCGTGGGCGCCCGCCTGGGCGCATAGCCAGCGCTCTGCCGTCGCCATGTGGTCAAGGAGATCGCCCATCGCGCGCAGCCGGGCGTGAAAGCTTGTCGGCCGCGCCATCGCGATGGCGATCGTCTCCTCACCCGCGGGGCGCGCGCCGTGGGTGAGGTCCTCGAGGGCCGGCTCGTTCAACAGCAGAAGCGCGTTCGGACGAAGCCCGATGGAGGAGCGCCCGTCGAAAGGATCACCGATGTGGCCGACCTGGTCGCGGACCATCGCATCCGCGGCAAGAACGGACTGCGCGTCCCTGAACTCGTGCGAGGGAAGAAGCAGCTGGCTTCGCGAGGAGCGAAACTGCATGCCCTGTAGGAGACAGACCTCCGCATCGGCATCGATGTCGTCCTCGATGACCCCACGGGGAATGACGAAGAGAGAACTGGAGGCATTGGGTGTCGCGCTCGATACCCACTCTCGGCTCTCTGCTGACATCAGAGGGGGGTCGACGAAGTAGAGACCACCTGCCGCCCAGCGGTCAGCCCTGGAGATGGATGCGGTGTGCATGAGCGCGCCTCCTGGTTGTCTATACCAGGAGATATGGCCGAAAACCCCGCGACCACACCGGATCGGCGGTTTCCGGGCCGACGCGCGCGCGACGATTTCCTTGGAAGAGATGCCACTCTTCGGATGGGAAACCGTGCTGATATCAGAGATCCTGCTCGTGCTCGTCAGTCTGGCTGTCAGCCTGACTGTCGCGTATGAGGACATCCGCCACTGCGAGATCGATGCGCGGACCGTGATCGGGTTGTCGTGCCTTCTCGTTCTCCTGGGAGTTGGCTTCGGCCTGCCCCAGGCGAGCGCGATCGAGCAAATGGCCGGCGCTGCGGTGGGAGTCGCACTTGGCGCGTTCGGGCGCCTCTACAGCAGGTGGCGCTTCGGTGCCGCGGCTTTTGGCGGCGCGGATGTGGCGCTGATGATCGGGTTCGGCGCGGCTCTCGGCTGGATGGCCGTCGCGCCATGGATACTCGCGGCATGCGTGCTCGCCGCCGCGAGCTACGCGCTGCCAGCAGGCTGGCCGCTGGCAGCAAGGCGGATGGAGGTGGATGGGGAGGTCCTTCGGGTTCTCCCGTTCTGCCCTGCGCTCCTCGCCGCCGGCTGGACCACCTGGTTCCTGCTTAGGGTCGGCGTGGTCTGAACCGACGCCTCCTCCCGACGGCCCTCACGCCTCTTGAAGCTCGCGGAAGCTTTGTCCGCGGGCATCCCAGACGCCACCCTCATCGACCACTTCTCGCGCGGCTCGACTCTTGGAGGTCTCGGCGACGCTCCACATCGCGTCGAGGAGCTCTGCGAGCTGCGCGCTGGTCAGGGTATCCCGGGCGCTGGCGGGGATGGCTTGCAGCATCGCGGAGGCGCTTTGCGGGAACGCGCCCACTTTCGCCTGCTTGAGTGCCCGGCTGACCTTGATCTGGTGATTGGTCACGGTCTTCATCGTATGCCTCCAGTGGCTTGACAGAAGGGTACCCGGCAAGCAATTGCGCCGGAAGGATCGGAACGCGTCCGAAATGCTGATGTCGTGGGATACCGGGCCCCGCCCGGCCTCCAGGCGGGTCTCTGATGCGCTCACCTGTGTTCGTCGTCAGCGCTGTAGGCACCCACTCGCAGCAGGTGTTCGTGGTGCTCGCGGGTGGCGGAGTCGAGAACACCGAGGATGTCGGCCGGCGTGATCTTCACATCGGTTTCGTTGCCTTCCGGGTCCGTGGCAAAGACAACCACGCGACGACCGAAGGACGTCCGCAGTCGCGCGAGGTCGATCGGCACGACACGCGCCTCGAGGTCCTTGGTGGCACCGTCTGCATCCGCGTAGAAAACATGTCCTTCGATCTCGACGGGAACGGCACAGATGCGCTGCACGGGGTTGTCGGGAGTGGAGAGGGCGCGGGCGATGGTCTCCGGCTCGGCGGAGATGTCCTGCTCGGTCACGGCGAGCATCGGGATCTGCACATCGCTCTCGGAGGCATGGCGGGCGTTCAGGTGAGCGGCTGCATCGAAGATGTAGGCTTTCATGGCGTTCTCTCTTTCAGATCCAGGGTAGCAGGTAGATGTGTCCGGAACCAATTTCGCGGGCGCATGGCGGTACTTGCCGGCGCAAAGGAATACGCGGGGCGCGCCGATCCGAGGGCGGCGCAGACATGCGTCACGGGCGGAGCCGGGTGACCGGCCGCTCGATCGGCGGCCGGCCCCTGATATTCCCTTACCCAGCGTCGGGGTGCGGCGCGCGGCCGAGAGCCCCGAGGAAGTGTTCGTCGTCGGGCAGATCGTCGAGCTCGAAGAGTGCCAGGATCGACACCGGGTTGGCGGACTGCTCGCAGCCCATTTCGCGCGCCAGATCGTGGAAGCGGCCGCACCCGGAGTGATCCTTGCCGTGCACTTCGAGGCGATTGCGATCCAAGTCGACCACATAGGCCCACTCACAAGCCCCCTGGGTACCGAAGTCCATGTGGTCTTCCAGGTCGCACCCTCCGGCGCGCTCGATGATGGGCAGGATGAGGGCGCCGATCTGTCCGCTCATCTGCGGGCTCTGCGATTGCCGGCCGCCATCGACGAAGCGACAGTTGAGGGCCGAGGCGCAGAGGAGGGAAAGGCTGGCGCCGCGCAGGTAATCGAGGACTTCGAGACCGGCGTATTCCGGCTGGCCGTCGTAGCGGCTGAATTGCGCGACGCGATGCGAGCCGCCGGCGATGACGGCGATGAGATTGTTGGTGCCCATGTGCTGAACCCTGCCTTGGAAGAAGATGAACCAGGATGCTCAAGGCATCCTCGGGGTCACGCCCGGCTGGCCCGCCTCGCATCCTGCGAGAGGCGGGACAGGCGGGTGGGGCGTCGCAGGCACCCTCGCATCACGCCACGAGGTCGAAGGCCGTGGCGTCCAAGTCGACGCTAAACGCGAGGTCCTCCGTGTGCTGAAAGAAATTCGCAGCCCAGATCAGAAAGTTCGCGTCGTTGCTGTCGAGAATGACCTTCAGCGGACGCCCCAGGCGCTCACGCTCCGATGATGCTCGGCGCCTGAGCGTGGTGAGAACGGCGAAGTACCGCTCCTCCAGGCTCTTTGGCTCTTCCGGAAAGGGGTTTAGGATCGGGACCCAGTCGGTGCCCATCATCATGAAATCGCGGGCGGGGCCATCCGGGGGGAAGGTTACGCTCACGTGCAGTTCTCGTACGGCGGTGTTCATGTCGCTCTTGTCCTTGGGCCCAGGAAGGGCCAGCCGCGGTTATGCCAAGAATATGGGTTGCTCGCGGCATCGAGCGGCATTGAGCGGCATGCGGAGGCAGTATTCTGCTCTCCGCGATGCTCCGCAGTCCTTAGAACTCCAGCGTGTAGCCGGCACGGGCCGCCAGGTCCGAATATCGATCGGTCCCCGGACGCCAGATTGCGCCGAGCGCGAGGCGACCGCCCGCCAGCTTGCTGCTGTAGCCTACCTGGATGTCGGCGCTCCGAGCGACGCTGTCGAGTTCCACGGTCTGTCGTGCACGATAGACCGCGTTGCTGCGCTCGCCATTCTCGGCGGCTGCCATTGCGACCGGCCGATCGAGCAAGATGCGGCCGGAGGTCATGGCGAGGGGTGCCGAGGCACCGATACTGAAGCGGTCGCTCCGGTTGAAGACACCGCTTCGGGACACCCCGACGGCAAAGGCGCTGGAGCCGATGTCAGTGCCCTCGGCAAGTACGCCGCGCGAGGCGAAGCTCGATGTTCCGAGGGAGGCGGAGGCGGTCAGCGACGTGGCATCGCTCAAGGCAAGAGCACCTGAAAGCCGGCCGTAGCGGGTCTGCGTCGAAAGATCATCACCGAAACCACCCGTGATGGCGGTGCCGAGCAGGTGGCCGGTCTCGAAGAGGTGTCCGACTTCGAGGGAAACGCCATGTTTTGCGGATCCCGTGGCGATCTCGACCGAGGCAAGGCTTCCGGCCTGCGGGTCCAGCATCGTCGAGAGCTTGAGATCTGCGCCGCCGAGGGCCGTATCGTAGCTCAGGCGAGGTGCATCCAGAAGTCCCGCATAGGCAGCATCGAAGGCGCTTGCGTTGGCGAAAATCGCCGATGCCGGGTTGCTCGTGAACTGCTCCAGGTCATCCTCGGCTTGACCGAGACCGCTGGACGCAACGGTAACCATATGGCCGAGATCGACGGAGTAGCCGCGGTCGTAGCTGTCGGAGACCATCATCATCTGGCCGGAGAGGGCCTGGGTGAGAGACGATGCCGCGACGGCGTCCGCGACGATGTAGGAGTCCGAGAGTGCTGCCTCACCGGGGGTCCGGTCATGGCCGGTCTTGATCGCGAGCTGACCTTGCGGAGCGACCGCGTTCTCCAGGTCGAGAAGTCCGTGCCCGTAGACCGCGTCTACGCCGGCTTCTCCGAGATCGCGAGCCGTGTCCTTGAGAATGCCGACGATCTCGGCTCCGGTGAGTTCGGGGAAGTTGCTGGCCAGAACGCTGACGGCACCCGTGACGTGCGGAGCGGCCATGGAGGTGCCGCTCATGTAGGCGTAGCTGTCGGGACCGTAACCGGCCTCGACGGAGACCGGGGCGTAGATCGCGCTTCCGGGGGCCACCAGGCAAAAGTCCCGCGCCAGGCCGCAGCGGTTGCTGTAGTCGGCGATCGCGCCGTCGGGACCGACGGCGGCGACTGCGAGCCAGTGGTCCGCAAGTTCAGGAATATACGCGGCGGCGCCCGCATTCACGCTGGGATGCGCCGCACCGTCGTTTCCTGCCGCGAGCACCGAGACGAGACCGGCGCCCGCACTCTCGCGCAGTGCGTCCAAGAGGTTGGAGCCGTAGTATTCCTCGAGCTGCTGCCCGTTGTCGTACATATCGATGCCACGGCGCTCGCCGTTGGGGCCGACGAAAGACCAGGAGTGATTGATCGCCACCGCGCCGGCGCCGGCCGCCCGGACCTGTGCATCAGCCCATGCTTCGGCGGGGGAGAACAGACTGTAGGGCGCCCCCTCCCAGGCCAATCCCTGGAAGACCATCAGTTCGGCATCGAAGGCGACGCCGTGCATGCCGGTGTCGTCCTTTTCGGCAGCGATGATGCCGGCGACATGGGTGCCGTGCCCATCGTAGTCGGTTACATCTCCATTGGTGTTGAAGTAGCTCCGTGACAGCGCGGCGTTGATGTTTCCGTCGAGCTCGGAGTGATGGATGTCGGCCCCGGTGTCGAAGACAGCCAGGCGCGTACCGGCACCGGTGCCACCGTCGGCGTAGCGATGGGCGGCGCCGATCATCTGCAGGCTGTAGTCACGCTGGTACTCGGAGGTTTCGAAGTCAGCCGGATTGCCGCCAGCCGTGGGCGGCTCGTCGGGGAGAGCGGGCGGGGGAGGGACCGGGTCATCCTCAGCGGATTCCTCCGGCTCTTCGCCGCCGGCGAAGACGAAGGCGGCGACGCCCCCGAGAGCCAGGACACCGAGGAGGGTTCCGGCGGAGCTGCCCGACAGCTCGCCGGGGGCCGCCTGACCGGGGATGGCGATGTCTTTGGCTTCCTGCGCGGCCAGCGCCGATGTGCTGGCAACGGAAAGGGCGAGTACGGACGAAAGAGTGGTTCTGAGCATGAGGGCTCCTTGGTTGCGCAGGGCGGTCATGCGACGCTGGCCCGCAGGCGGTGTTGATCGGGTCGGGCGATCCGGCGGCGCGAGGCCCAGATGCCCGCCTTGCGGCGACGCGCCCGGCGCTCGTGTCGCTTCCAGAAGTCCCGATCCCGGGTTGCGAAGGCGTAGCCGTCCTCGACCATCGCAAGATTGAGGTGGCGCCCTTCGGCGCCGTTCGCGCCGCGGCTCCACAGGTCGCAGAGGATCCGGTCGTAGCAGTCTCGTCCGGACGCCGAGATTTCCACTTCTCCGCCACCGATGAGCTTGATCAGGTGGGCGCGGGCGGCTGGGCCGGCCTCGCCCTGGCTCATCTCAGGCGCGTCGATCCCGAGCAGGCGGTAGCGCTGCCGGCCGACGGCGATGGTGTCCCCGTCGATGACATAAGGATTGCGCACACAGGCTGTCGCGCGTCGGCGTATGACCGGCGGGCCGAAGATCAGCCTCCAGATCGAACGCACGGTGAGGGCGATGCCGCGCAGCGTGAGCCTTACGATCGTGCCGAGCATCAGACCCACGGCCTGAAGCGCGAACCTCAGGAAGAGGAGGCTGATCAATGCTCCGATGACCGTTCCCATGAGTGATGCTCCCTTGGTTTCTCGCCGCGCCGCTTCCGGTCAGTCGGCCTCGAGTTCGCGGATGTAGGCCATCGCGCGCGAGCCCATCTCGTAGGCATGGCCGTCGTTGAGGAGGACTTCCTGTACAGGCTCGTCCTCGCGGCGCAGCGCGCCGAACTCGTTGATGATGTCGGCAATGGCCGCTCGGAATACGCGCGGCGAAAGGCTGTGGCCGCATTCCTCGGGCGTGTAGGTCTGCTCGTTGCTTTGATCCTGGGTCGTCATTGTCGTCGTCCTTTTCTGATGACGGGGTCGTTTGAAGTTTTCAGGCTCGCGGGGCTCGTCGGAGCATCCGCTCTTGCCTTGGAGATCGTGCCGATAGGGGCGCCATCGAAACGCAAAAGGCCGCCTCGCAATCTGCGGGCGGCCTCATGCCGTTTTTATGGGGTCGCTTCAGCGCCGAGTGATCAGGCTCGCGAAAAGGCCGATACCGAAAGCGCTCAGGAACGCGGCGCCCATCATGACCAGGGTCATGCTCTCATTCGCGACAGCAGCACCGAGAGCGAGGGCGATCACCGTGTAGTAGGGAATATTGGATTGGCTGTGGCGAGATCGGGCACCGAAAAGCAGCCCGGCTGCACCTGACAATGCAAGCGCCATCGGCGCGTGCGAGCCGGGCAGCATGGCAAAGACGGGGGAAAGCAGGTAGCCCGCGACGACGAGCAGAAGCCCGATGCTCAGAACAGCGAAGATTTTCCGGGCATTCTGCATGCCGTCTTCAAGTAGGTCGTAGGAGAATCCGACATCGGCCTCGAAACGCTCGCGCTCTTCGGGCCTGTCGAAGTCGTAGTCCTTGAGGTAGACGGTCGCCACGGGCTTTCCTTCCGGTCAGGAGGCGTCGAGCGCAGCCAGGCGCTTGGCGGCCGCGACCGGATCCTTGAGAAGCGCCTTCAGCTTCAGCGAGACGTGCGCGACAAGAATGCCGGTGACGCTGGCTGTCAGTGCGAAGTCGACCATGTTGCCTTCGAGGAAGCGCCAGGCGGCGGCGCCGACACCGAAGATGACGGTCGTAATCAGGACGGCAGACATCCATTCCAGGTCGCGGCTATGGAGGACTTCCAGCTCGCGCGCGTTCGGCTCGCCATCGAAGGTCTCGCTGGGGACTTTCGGCAGGAGGAAACCGGCCGCGGTATAGTTCTTGCTCATCAATCAACCCTTCCGTGCTGAGCATGTGTATCCTTGGGAGGAAATATGCGCAGCGAGACGGCACCGGAAAAAATTGAGTGGGCCTTCCGAGAATCAATTTCCGGCCGTGATAGCCGATCGGAAAAACGCAATCGCCGGCAGGAATACCAGAGGCAAGATCGCGATGCTCAGGCCATAGTAGGCGAAAGGGGCGATCGATGGAGATGCAAGCGCGGCAAGAGCCACTGCGAAGAGCCGCAGGTCGAAGGCCAGGACCAGGAAAACAGCTGCAAAAGCGCAGTGGAGAGATGGCCCGGTGATGTTCGAAACCCCGCGGCGGATGCGAGACCACCCTTGCAGAAGTACGATGCGCTCGAGCATTGCCCCATCGGGCTTCTCTGCTGGCTTCGCCTCGGTCGCGGCCAGACGTCTGATCCAGATATATAGCGCGGCCATGAGGTTGAGAAGCGCGAGGGCCGCAAGAAGAAGGGCGCCGCCCGGGTAGGACGCCACGAGGGCAGGAGAAAGCGCCACGCTGAACACGAACGTCGTGGTGATGCAGATCAGGGCGAGGCCGGGCAGATGAGACGACATCCCCCTGGCTCTCAGGAAGACGGACGTGACATCGTTTCCGGAGCTGAGGCTGGCCAAGGCCGCCACAAGGACACCGAAGAACAGCAGGAGACCGGCGAGAATAGTATCCGTGGCACCGCCCGCGACGTCCGTCGCGACGTAGAGCCAGGCCCCGGCAAGGGCGATGACGGATGAGGGCAGGAGAAGGCGCAGATAATGGCGGAGCACCGCCACGAAAGCCTGCTTCTGAATGCGGATGAAGGACATTCTGCCTCTCTTCTTTCTGTGTGGATCCTCTCGGAAACCAGGCGGGATACGGATCACTCCGCATCCTTCATCTGCGAGAGAAGGACCTTGTGTTCGCGTGCGGGCTTCGATCACGAGCCCCAGTACCGAACCCGAGCTGTATCGACATGAACGAAGCGGTTCATCGTGTACTTGCCCACGCCGCCGGCGCGGAGGCTCTTCGCGGCCGAATGGATCTTGTCGACTGACCTCGAAGAATGCGTGATGTCGCAGGCCC
This sequence comes from Tranquillimonas alkanivorans, assembly GCF_900115595.1. Lineage (GTDB taxonomy): Bacteria > Pseudomonadota > Alphaproteobacteria > Rhodobacterales > Rhodobacteraceae > Tranquillimonas > Tranquillimonas alkanivorans. Next base: position 7,411 of record NZ_FOXA01000015.1, on the reverse strand, counting down.
TGCCGTGCAGGTGCTGCGAGTTTTTCGCGCCGCCCACGTCCTCGTTGCTCTGAGGGCTGCGGTAAAGGCTGAGGGCGGTGAACGGCTCGGTGGTGTCCAGGCGTCGCCAGACCTGCCACAGAAGGTCGATCAGGCCCGGGTCCATTGACCGGACGGCTCCGGTCCGCCAGTCCCGGGCGAAGTTGTTGAAGGCCGTCACGGCCTCGGGCACGACCTGGCCGTCGACCATGTAGGTCTCGTCGTAGGTTTCGCCGGTATGCGCGTTCCTCAGGACCAGCCTGCGTTCGCCCTCACCGCCGAGCGTCACGCCGCTGAAGTCGTACTCACCAGCTCCAGCGTCGTACTCGCCGGAAAGTGAGCCGCCCATCATGCCGCCGGCGAAGCTCGACGCCGATGGCGGGCAGAACAACGGCGATGCTCCGGCAACGCCGGGAAACAGTGCTGCGCCGGCGCCGATAAGGAATGATCTTCGTGATTGCGCGGTCGCCATTGAATCTCTTCCGTCAAGGATCCTGTCCCCGGAGGAGATACGCGCGCCTCTCAAGCCCCCAAAATTGCGGGCCGGATCACTCTTTCGCCTTGTAGAAGATGTGCTCGCCGATCCTGCCGACCCGCGACATCTTCGGGGCCCAGTCAGGCGATACGCTGGTGGCATGGTAATGATCGGCGCCCTCGAGTTCCGGCAGTGGACCTATCTTCAGGATCGCCATGGCGACATCGATCGAGCGCTCCCACGCCTGGCGATCTATGATCCGAGGGAAATTCCAACGCGAAGTCAGGAAGCTGAACTGCACGGGGCGCACGACATCGCAGATCGTGTTTCCCCAGCGCTCCGGGTTCTTCACGCGTTCAAGAATCACGCTCCCGACCGCGAGCTGCCCGAACAGGCTTTCCCCGCGCGCTTCGTGGTAAATCGCGATCGCGAGGCAGGATAGGTCTTTCTCCAGGTAGAGATTCCGCGGAACTCTGTTGCGCAGCTCTTCCGCTTCATGCTTCAGGGTTTCATTCGGTGCCTGATTGGCCGAAGCTGAATTCGTGAGTGTCAGGGCCAGTAGAATGACGGCCGAAATTCGGCAGATCATCGCATTGTCTCATCTTTTTCTGAAAAGGAAATCGGACCCCCGGCCGCGACTTCGCAACCAGCCCGCCTCATGAGGTGCCGCGTTACGAAAGGGGATAGGGTGCGCAACGCGAAGGTCGCGCACCCTGGTTGTTCAAACGAGGTCGGAAAGTTCGAGGCCGCGGCGCGACAGCTGGTCCTGAAGCGTCTGCAGGGCCTTCTTCTCGAGCTGTCGGACGCGGGCTTCCGAGCAGCCGAGCTCCTCGGCGATATGCTTGTTGAGAACCGGCTCCTCGCCCATGTGCCGCTTGCGCAGGATGAGCGCCTCGCGGTCCTCCAGGCAGGCGAGGAGTTCGTCGGTGATCGACGCACTCTGGTTTGCGTTCAGATCATCGACGACGACGCCACGGGAGTCTTCCTCGCCCAACTCGTCCTGAAGGTCTTCCAGCGGCGCCGCGGAACTTTCATACTGCCGCAGCAGGCGCAGCCCGTTGCGAACCGTGCCAAGCGACAGGCGGTGGTGTTCTGCCACGACCTCGAGATCAGCGGCGCTGAACTCGATGCTCAGCCCGTAGGCCGCGCGCTCGCGTTGGATTTTCATGAGGGCAATCATCGCCGTGCGCACGCGCGACGATTTGTTCGTCGTCTGCAGGCAGGAGCGCTCCGAGAAGACGGACAGGGCGTTCCAGACATAGGGCCCGACGAAGGTCGCGATAGCAAACCCGCGCGAAGTATCGAACCGGCCGATCCCCTTGAGGAACCCTTCGGTCGCCACCTGGATCAACTCGTCAAGCTCGAAGGTGTGGCTCATTTTCGCATTCATGCGAACCGAAAAGGAGCGGATGAGATGGACATACCGGGTGCAGAGTTCCGCCGCGGCTTCGCCGGCACGGATGTCGTCCTGGTAATCGAGCACCAGCTCGTTATCGCTCAGCTCGGATGCGGCTGGCGTATTGCGGAGGATTTTGGCGGTCGTCATCTGGTAAACTCCTCGGGTGGATGCGCGCTGTCCTTCCGGACGGCTCGCAAGAGCCGCCGTCCGGGAGGACAGCGAGCCTGATTTCGATGGAATGGCCTCCGGTACGATCTCCTTGGGGAGATGAGATCGAAAACGGGAGACCGGATATGAATGCGCTGACAAAAGCCGTTTCAGGGGTGTTTCTGGCGGTTTCGCTGTGCGCGCCAATCGCGGCGCAAGCGACCCAGGCGGAAACGGTGCAAGGGGCCTACACCCAGCTCGGAGAGCGCCTGGATTGGCAGGCTCTTCGGTTGAACCTGGCCGGCACGCCGATCTGTGCCATCCGAACCGAGGCGAAAACTCGATCCGGGGGAGTGACAGCCCGGGGCGAGACGGTGGCGTTCCTGACTCTCGAGACGGGGGATGAAAGACCGGTTTTCAGCTATCTTCCCGGCGCACGCGTTGCAGCCGGGGACACGGGCGCCAGGCTGATCATCGACGGCGAGGTCGAGGTGCACCTGGTGGGTGCCGGAGATGCGCTATACGCACATCCCGATGATGACGCCGCGCTCTACCAGGCCTTCCGTAAAGGCCGGTCCGCGGTAATCGAGGCCACCCTTCCGCGGATCGGGGAGATCCGGGACGAGGTCAGCCTGATGGGTGTCGTGGCGACATCGGCGATCATGTCCCGGGAGGGCTGCTAAAGCCGTCCCGAGCGACCTGTCGCAAGGCATCAGGCCATGAAGCCCTTGTCTTCCTGTTCGGCCGGAGCAGGATCGACGCATAGCAAGGAGAAGCGATCCGTCAGCTGATACTCGATGTGGTCGAGATATCTGCAGGCGGCAGCCCGAAGCATCGGGTTTGCCTGGGTCAGCGCGAATTGCCTGTCGAAACTGGCCTGATTTCCGGAGTTGCGCTGTACGTGCAGCGCGGCGCCGGCGAAGCCGGAATATCCAGCGATCATCAGTGCAATGCCGAACATCAGCGGACGCGAGATGCGGGTATTGCGATAGATCAGAAGGGCAGCGCCTGTGATGACGAGAGCAGCGAGAACGAATGGAAAGCCCGCCTGGACAGTCGCTTCCATTTCCTGGGCCTGCACGACGGCATCGTTCAGTTCAATGATGTCGTCGGCAATGCGCTTGGTGATGTAGAAGTCGTTCACTGCTGTATCCTCGCTGATTTTCGAAATCCGCCGGTCCCTCAGGATATTGCCTCCAATGGGATCCAGGCGAAGCGGGCCTCGGGCTGGCGTTCGCAAGAACACGCCAGCCCGGGGCCGGCTTCGGTGCGCCGACCGGTCAACGGGCCGGAGCAGGATGCGGGGCGGGGCGCCATTTCCTCTTCAGGTCGTTTCGATCGCAGGATGGCGCGACGATGTCGAAGCATGAACAGATTTTCCCGGATCTCGATCCGGCTTTGCGCATCAGCAGCAAAGAACAGCTCGCTGCGGCCGAGATCCTCATGGGGTCTCCGCTTTGGGAGCAGGCCACCGACTACCAGAAGCGCGTCTCCGTGGACGGGCTTTCTCATCTCATGCGCGGCAGAGATATCCGGATCGACGCGTCGCCGTCGGCGGGCAAGACCCGCATCGCGATGATGCTCGCCGAGGCCATTCCGCAGGCGCTTCCTGGCGGAAACGGGGAGCGCGGCACGGGCCGGGTCATCTCCGCCTCTCACACCCGCGCCATCCACAACCAGACGATCGCCGATTACCAGGCCCGCAGCATCTTCGGTCAGCCAGGCGAGTTCGTCTCTCACCGCGACACTCGCCCGGGGCAGGGCGCCGTCCTCACGATGGTCGGGCACCTGCTGTCCCGCGGCGACAACCGCACGCAAAACAACATGCGGGCGATGGGCCGGGCGATCATGGACCAGGAGGTCAAGGCCGTGATCGTCGACGAAGCGCACCACTTTCGCGAAGACGAGAACGCGGGCTATTCCGAGCTGCTGGCCCTGACACGCGCCGTCAATTCTGCGCGCGCCCAGAAGGACCGCCATCCGGAATTCAAAGCCCCGATGGTCTTCCTGTCGGCGACCTTCGGCCGCGACGACCGTGCCAAACTGCACCCTCGTATCGAGGAGGCGGTTCCGCTCTTCATCAGCCCCTCCGAGACGCTCGGCAAGACCGCGCTCCCGGTCCGCACAAAGGTCAGCGACTTCGTCTACAAGGACGGCGGCCGCGCCGAAGGGCAGGCGCACGATCTCGCGTTCAAGCGCTTTGGCAGGACCCCGAAGGAGGCCGCCGAGGCAATCCAGGACCATCGCCTCGAGGCCTCGATCACGAAGTCCATCCGCGCCGCCCGAGAGCGCCCCGAGAACGCCGGCTGGCTCGACGCCGCGATCGACACGGGCGAGAAAGATTCGCCGACCGAGAACCCTCAGATGCTCGTGTTCTTCGACGAGCTCGACGAGATCGAGAAGTATCGTTCCACCTTCGAGGCCCGCTACCCCGGACAGGTCGGGGTCATTGGCCGCAAGACCAGCCGGCAAGACGAGGAGAAGGTCCTGGACGGGCTGCGGGAGGGTCGCCTGCGGGCGGTGCTGAACTGCAAGCGCGTCGACGAGGGCGCCAGCGTGGAAGGGCTCGATGTCGTCATCAACGCCCGCGCGCTCCTCTCACGCCGGGAGTTGATCCAGATGGCCGGACGCGCAGCCCGGGCGGACCATCGCCGGGGCAAGGCCGAGGGCCTGTTCGTCGATGCTGGTGCGGCCACCTTCGTGCGCGGCACGGTTGAGGCGCAGATGGCGATCCTCGATGCGAAGGCCGGACTGAAGCAGCGCGACAGGATCCCCGCGGCCAGCGCGATCGACGCCCTGTCATCTGCGACGATCATGCGCGACGCCGGCGACCCGAACCGTCAGAAGACCCGCCGGGTCATCACGATTGCCGACACGCAATACGCCCTGACGCGTCACGACGAGAAAGGGGAGGCCAGCTACAATGTCGAGACTCTTCACCCGGTCTCGAAGGCGGCGCAGGCCCTCCACTACCGCGACGGCGGCAAGGTAAGCCCGCGCTGGCCGGCCGATGCGCTTGCCGACCACTTGTTCGAAGTCATCTCCGACCGCGAGTCGGACTTCGCTCGCAACGGCGGACCGTTCGGCAAGGAGACGGTTGCTGCAAGTAAGCGCTTCGCCGAGGCCTTCCCGCAGGCACTCAAGCGCCGCGAGCAAACCTTTCGCAGGCGCCGCGAGCTCGACCCGGCCTCCCGCCGGGTCAGGGCATTGCAACGCGTCCCGGTCAAGATGCCGAAGGGGCATCCGGCGGAGCGTATGCGCCTCGGGGATCTCGTGGCGGACGGCAGCCTCAAGGCGACCGGCGCCGCACAGAAGGTCGCCGAGAGCATTGGGTCGAAATTCGCGACGCTGTCGGCCAAGGATCCGCGCGCCGCACTCGTCATGGCAGAGGCCGCTCACCGCGCGATGTTCGAAACGCTGCCGCCCTCGGCGATTCCGGCCAAGCTGCGCGAAAAGGTTCGCAAGGTCGACGTGGCCCGGGAATCGAGCCTGGGGCTGCAGGAGAACTGGCTGAGCGCAGCATCCGAGGCCGCGACGGCGATCCGCGGCAATCGCGCCGTGCGGATGACGGCCGGCGCAGAGCATCTCGTGTCCGCCTTGGCCAAGGCCGGGCCGACAATTCGCAAAACGATCCGGCTGGCGCAGCAAGACATCCGGAAGCAGGGCGGGAAGCCAGATCCGGCTGTGCCCACGGCTGCGGTCCGGCCCCCGCCGCAAGAGAAGCCGTCGGCGACCGTTTCTGAGGCGGCGCGAAGCGTCCGCCAGCGCCGCGAGGACATCGCCGGCATGAACATCCCCGCCCGAAAGCGGGCGGTCTACGAGCGCGCCTGCGAGATCAGGCGGCGCCACGCGATCTGCAACGCGGCCATCGAGCGCAAGCAGAAGCAGATGTACGGCGGGGCGGATGACGACAGCCGCCAGTCCTCGCGGCAGGCCTGGGCGCGACTGAACAGGGCCCGGGTCAGGATGGAGAAGCAGTACGAGACGATCCGCCGGGAAGATGCCACGCGTTTGCATGGCCCGTCTCAGGATGGCTGTCCTCCAGCCGCTCCGAAAGAGGGGTTCCCGGATTACGATCAGGTCCGCGCCCGGATGAAGAGGACCCGCTCTTCCGTGAAGGTCATGCAGCGCTGACGCCTGCCCCTGTAAGCTGACTCATAGACACCGCTCGGCACCGCGTCCCACCGCCAGAGCACATCACCCCTTCGGACAACCTTTCCAAGGACAAGGAGGAGAGAGCCCTCGGCAGAGAGAAGAGCCGAAGGCCGAGCAGACCCTACGGCCGAGGCCCCGGGGAAGGGGGCGCCCGCCTCACTTCCAAGCTGCCAGGTGTCGCCCGCGCAGCGCTTTCAGAAGAAGGGGAAAGGGGAGGAGAGAGCCAGTAACCCCAAGCCCCGGGTCAAGGCGGGGTCCGGGGCGCAGCCCCGGCCTGGCCGGAGGGCTGTGAGAGGAGAGAGACCAGTCGCCTCAGGGGCCTGACCGACCGACTGACTGCCTGCCTGCGGAACGAGCCTGCGTCACCGGAAGACAGCGGTGCCTGCAGAAGCACCAGGGCCTTTCTCTCCGGAGGGGCTACCGCCTGTGGCGTAGCTTCTCCGGAGGAAGTCCGTCAATCTCGGCTCCAGCCGGGTCCAGGCCTGTGGCCTGAGAACCCGGCTGTGCCGGGCTCGGCCGTGCCGCATAGCCGGCTCTGCCGCCTGTTGTCTCAAATTCCCTCTCTCCCTCCCTCCCTTCTTCCTTCCCCTCCCTTGCGTCAGTTTCCTGTCGTTGCGGGGTGGACGTATTTCCTCAGGACCAAGGCACAGATGCGTCAATCAGGGGGTCACATGTCTGCCACACGAAGCTTCATGGCGTCTATCGCGAGGAAGTCCAAATCCCGGGCGTTCATCGAAGGGCTTCTTCAAAACGACCCTGGCCGCTCGAAGGGGCAGACGATGAGTACCGTCGGCGATTTCGCGAAGCGCGGTGGAGAGATGCGCCTCACCTGCGACGCCTGCTCGCGGGACGAGACACTGACGGCGGCAGAGCTGCTTGACCGCTACGGCGCCGATGCGGATCTCAAGGATGTGAAGGTCAAGTGCGAAGCTGGCCGTAAGAAGGGATGCGCCTCACTGGCTATCCCCATCCTGCCCAGAAGCTGAAGTCCTGAAGAGCCCGGTCGGGCGGCACTTGTCGCCCGTCAGCTCGCCGCGTCCTGCTCTGCAAGCAGTCGCTCGAACAGTTGCGATCCCGTCTTCCTGGCGCGCTGCCTGCAAGAGTAACGCGCGAAAGTTGGTGATGCCCTGAGGGGCGGCATATCATGGCGGTGTTCAGACGCCGTCAATTCTCAGCCGAGAAAGGGATATGCCACATGTCAGAAGATACCATCACCC
>NZ_FOXA01000092.1 GCF_900115595.1 Tranquillimonas alkanivorans | reverse complement strand
TTCGGGGCTGATGCTGGCGGCAGTGCTCTGGACGACGGGCTTCGCGGCCTTTTCGCTTCGCGTGGGCCCCTGGCTCGCCGCGCCGTCGCCGGCGCGGCGCAAGCCGGGTTAACCCAGCACCAGGCGGAAACCCAGGTGGTCGGGCGGCAGGCCGACGGCACAGCCGCCCGCCCGCGCATCGCGCACGAAATCCACGATCTCGGCCCGGTGCTGTCCCTGCACGACGCGGACACCGCAGAACGCGTGATCCGATAGCCGCGCGCCGTCTGCCGCCAGTTCGATCTTGCGCGAGCAGGTCGAGGTCCATTCCCACACATTGCCCGCCATGTCCGCGAGACCGTTCGAGTTGACGCCGAAGGCCCCCTGCGGCCGGACCTCGAGGTCAGGGCCCGCACGCCGGTCCACGTTCTGGCCGTACTGCGCCAGCCAGCGCGCGGCGGGATCCGAGCCGGCCGTCTCCAGCCCCTCGTCCACGGCACGTTCCGCGGCGGCGCGCACCCATTCCGCATCGGTCGGCAGGCGCCAGTCCTGGCCCGTCCGCTCTGAAAGCCAATCGGCATAGGCGGTGGCGTCCTGCCAGCTGACGCCCGTCTGCGGCTGCGCGTATCCCTCTTGCCCGGGGGCAGGGGCCGGCGCACATGCGTCGTCCGCCACGCACCGCGCATACTCGGCGCGGCTGACCTGGTGCCGCATGATGACGAGGGGCGTCGCGGCGCCGCGCGTCTCGGCCGGCGGATCGACGACGCGGCCGTCGAGACGATACTGCCCGGCCGGGCGGTAGCGGAAGTCGCCGGGGGCGACGACGACCGTCTCGGGCGGCGCGGTACGCGGCGCGTCCTCACGCACGACCGGAAACGCCAGGACGGCAGAGCCGAGGAGCGCGCAGATCAGGACGGCGGATTTCATGGCGGGTCTCCGAAAAAAAAGGGGGCGACCGCGCGGGCCGCCCCAGTTGGTGGGATTTTCTGATGCCGCGCCTCAGAGGGCCGGGATCGGCTGGGGCGCCTCGACCTGTTCCATCAGGTCGTTGTTCCACTGCCCCTCGACCTTCACGTGAGCCGTTGCGCCGAGGTTCACCGCCTCGATCAGGTTGTGGTTCACGTAGGCGTAGAGGCCGGGTTGCAGGAACTCGTACATCGCCGCCCCCGCCGAGCCGCCGCGGATGAACCACGTCTCGAGGTCGCGCTGCGGCGGGTTGGCGAACTTGCC
>NZ_FOXA01000036.1 GCF_900115595.1 Tranquillimonas alkanivorans | reverse complement strand
CCTCCAGTTCCTTGAGCCGCTTCAGTTGATCGCGGCTCATGCCGCCATACTGCCTGCGCCAGCGGTAGTAGCTCTGCTGCGTGATGCCGACCTGGCGCGCTGCATCACCGACCGATAGTCCTTGGCCTTGCAGAACTTCAACCTGCCGCAGCTTCAAGACGATGTCCTCGGGCTTCTCTCGCTTCCCAGCCATTCTCTGGTCCTCTCCATAACGGGATCATTTTATCCCTGGGGGCGGACCACTCCAGCGGGGGCACTCCACGCGGGCACCCTGGGGCTGGTGAGCGCCGATCCGGGCCAAATCCTCGACACCTCGACGACCATCGCGCCGCTGTCGGACCTGTCCGTTGTACGCGTCGATTTCGCCCTGCCCGAGCGCTACTTCAGCCGTGTGGGGGTCGGACAGGCGGTGGACGTGATCACGCCGGCCTATCCCGACCAGACGTTCCGGGGCGAGGTGACGGTGCGCGCGCCGGTGGTCGAGGACGACTCGCGCAGCTTCATCGTGCGAGCCGAGATCGACAACAGCGACCGGCGGCTCGTGGGCGGCATGTTCGCGCGCACGCAGCTGGTCTTCGACACCTACGACGGGCTGGCCGTGCCCGACGACGCGATCATCAGCGAAGGGACCGCCACCTACGTCTTCACCGTCTCGGACGGCACCGCGACCCGCACCGAGGTGCAGACCGGGGCATCGATGGGGGCCCTGACCGAGATCACGGACGGGCTTTCGGACGGCGCGCAGGTCGTGGTGACCGGCTGGGACGACCTCTCCGACGGCGCCTCGGTCGAGGTGGCCGAGGAGGTGGCGCGCGAGGGGCTGCAATGACGCTGCCCGATCTCTGCCTGCGCCGCCCGGTGCTCGCGACCGTGATGTCGCTGCTCATCGTCATCCTTGGCGCGGCGGCGCTGACACGGATGCCCGTGCGCGAACTGCCTGACACCACCACTGCCGAGGTCACGGTGAGCGTGCCCTATATCGGGGCGGGGCCGGGCGTGGTGGATGCGGAGATCACGACCGTGATCGAGGGCGCGATCTCGACCGTGGCGGGGATCGAGCGCTTCACCACCGAGGCCGAGCTCGGCGGCTCGCGGACCGTGATCACCTTCCGGCAGGGCCGCGACATTGACCAGGCGGCGTCGGACGTGCGGGCGGCGGTGCAGTCGGTCACGGGCGACCTGCCCGACGAGGCCGAGGAACCCGAAATCGAGAAGAACGACAGCCAGGGCGACCCGATCATCTGGATGACGATGACATCGGACCGGATGTCGGCGTCGGACCTGACCGACTATGCCGACCGCTCGGTGGTGGACCGGCTCGAGACCCTGCCCGGCGTGGCCGCCGCCAACATCTACGGCGACCGGCCCTACGCCATGCGCGTCTGGCTGGACCCGGACGCGATGGCGGCGCGCGGCGTGACGGTGAACGAGGTGTCGTCGGCGCTGCGCGATAACAACCTCGAGCTTCCGGCCGGCCAGATCGAGAGCGAGTCGCGCACATACCTGCTGCGCACGCAGACGCGGCTGGACGACGTGGCCGCGTTCGAGGACCTGATCGTCAGCGACCGGGGCGGCGTTCCGGTGCGGCTGGGCGACGTGGCCGAGGTCGAGATCGGGGTGGAGTCCGACGACACGCTGTTCCACTCGAACGGAGAGACCGCGATCGGCATCGGCGTCCTGCGGCAGGCAACCGCGAACACGCTCTCGATCTCGTCGGCGGTGGAAGAAGAGGTCTCGGCCATCCGGTCGGACCTGCCGGCGGGGACGGAGCTGCAAATCACTAGCGACGACGCGGAGTTCATCCGGAACTCGATCCGGCAGGTGCTGACGACGCTTGCCATCGCCGTGGCAATCGTCGTGGCCGTCATCTACCTGTTCCTGACCACGCTGCGCGCGACGCTCGTGCCGGCGGTGACCATCCCCATCGCGCTTCTGGGCGCCTGCGCCGGGATCTGGGCGGCGGGCTTCTCGATCAACATCCTCACGCTCTTCGCGCTGATCCTGGCGATCGGGTTGGTCGTCGACGACGCCATCGTCGTACTCGAGAACATCGAGCGGCGGGTGGAGGAAGGCGACGACCCGCACGAGGCCGCGCGCAAGGGTGCCAACCAGGTGTTCTTCGCCGTCGTCTCGACCTCGGCCACGCTGATCGCGGTGTTCCTGCCGCTGTCCTTCCTGCAGGGCGAGATCGGCAAGCTGTTTACCGAGTTCGGCATCACCCTGGCTATCGCGGTGGCGGTCTCCACCTTCGTCGCGCTGTCGCTGTGCCCGGTCATCGCCGCGCGCGTGCTGACCGAGGGGATGAGCGAGGGCCGCTTCGCGCGGATGGTCCACAGCGCGACGGCGCGGCTTTCGGACGGCTACCGGCGCGCGCTGACACGCGCCGTCGGAGCGCCTGCACTGGTGCTGGGGATCGCCGCGTTCCTCAGCGGCATGTCCTGGACGCTCTACCAGCAGCTTCCCTCGCAGCTTACGCCGAACGAGGATCGCGGCACCTTCTTCGTCAGCGTCTCGGCGCCGGCGGGCTCGGCGCTGGGGCTGACGGACGCGGCGGTGCGGCAGGTCGAGGACCTGATTGCCCCTTACCGCGAAGACGGCACGGTCGAGGACGTCATCTCGATCGTCGGCCATTACGGAGAGGAGGGGCGCGCCTTCATCGTCGCCACGATGGCCCCGTGGGGCGAGCGGGAGATGGGCCCGCGCGACGTCATCTCGGAGCTTCGGCCGTCATTCGATCAGATCACGCTTGCCGGCGTCCAGTCCTTTGCGCCGTCGGGGCTGGACGCGGGCGGCGATTCCGGCCTCGGGATCATCGTCACCGCGCCGAGCTTCGAGCAGGTGGCGGAGTATTCTGCGCGCCTCGCCGACCGCCTGCGCGAGAACGGCGACATCGTCGGGGTCCGCCGCGCCTACGAGGTGAACACGCCGGGCTACGACATCCGGGTGAACCGCGACCTCGCGCGCCAGATCGGGGTCGACGCCCGCGCCGTGTCCGACAGCGTACGCACCTTCTTCGCCTCGGCGGACGTGACGGATTTCATCCGGCGCGACCGCCAGTACCCCGTGCTGCTCCAGGCGCCGGAGGAGGCGCGCGCGGCACCGGAGGACCTGCGCAGCCTCTACATCCGCAGCGAAAGCGGCGACCTGGTGCCGCTCGACAGGCTGGTCGAGCTTGAGCGGCGCGCCTCGGTCCGGGCGTTCAACCGGTTCGATCGCCAGCCCTCGGTCGAGATCTCGGCGTCGCTGGCCGACGGCGTGGACCTCGGCTCGGCCATCGGGACAGTCGAGCGGATCGCGGACGAGCTGCCGTCGCAGATGCAGATCTCGTGGTCCGGGCAGGCCGAAAGCTACCAGGAGACGTCGGGCGGCATCCTGATCACCTTCAGTCTCGCGCTGCTCGTCGTGTTCCTCGTGCTCGCCGCGCAATTCGAAAGCTTCATCCAGCCGGTCATCATCTTGCTGTCCGTGCCGCTGGCGGTGGCGGGGTCGCTGATGACGCTGTTCGTGCTGGACGAGCCCGTGAACATCTACTCCCAGGTCGGGATGGTCATGCTGATCGGCCTGATGGCGAAGAACGGGATCCTGATCGTCGAGTTCGCCAACCAGCTGCGCGAAGACGGGCGCGCGGTGCGAGACGCGGTGATCGAGGCGTCGGCGGTTCGGCTTCGGCCAATCCTGATGACGGTGATGTCCACCGTCCTCGGCGCGGTCCCGCTTGTCCTGTCCAGCGGCGCGGGCGCCGAAAGCCGCTTCTCGATCGGCATCGTCATCATCGGCGGCTACCTGGGCGCGTCGCTGCTGACCCTGTTCCTGACGCCGGTCCTGTACGATCTGCTCCAGCGCGATGCGACGCGTGCAGAGGTTGCTGCGTCGTAGCCCTGCCCTGCCCGTCCGCCGCTTCGCCCTCTCGGCCTCACGGACATCACTGCGGCGCTGCCGAGCCCGCCTGTCGGTCATGACCGCCTTGGGCCGAGGCAGGTCGGACAGAGGTGAGGAGCGGACCGGGCGCACCCGGATACGCCGTGCTACCTCTCTATCGGTACGCCCGCTCGATACGGTCGAAGGCGCCCAAGGCATGATCCTCCCGAAAATACGCGTGATCCGTGGAGAGCCGGTCTGCCGCTTCCTCGGCGAATTCGACGATGTCCGAAACGAACAGCGGTCGCGGGCTTGCGGCGGCGACGATCGAGGGCTCGACGTCGTAGTCTATCCGGCCCAGCTCGTCGGAAAGCGCGTGTGCCTGCGCCAGTGCCGCGCCGCAAACCTCGGCGTAGTCCTTCCAGGTCCTGCCGCTCAGCTCGTCGAGGTCGATGTCGTCGCGGAACGGCGCACGCTCCCGCGTCATGTAGCTTTGCCCCCAGACGGTCGCCGCGCCATAGAAGATGTCGCCGTGAGCGAGTTGCACGGCCTGACCGTGGGCGATCCGGTCGGCCTTTCCCCCGGCCTTGAAGTCCGACGGCGGCGTCAGCCCGTCAAGGGCGGAGCGGCGAGCGCGCTTGAACTCAATGATCAGGTCGTCGGTCGCGTTCTTCGACGGGCCCTCGATCAGGACGTAGTAGCGCGGCAGGCCCAGCGACGCCGTCCCTTCGCCGTGCCGCACGCAGACATCCTTGACCTTTAGCGTTCCCGCCCGTTCGGACGGCTCGATGCCCTTTTCCTTTGCCAAGGCATCGATCGCCTTTTGGAAGGTCGCGATCTCGCCCGACAGCGGCTGGAGTTCATCGCCCGGCCCGAAGCCGCGGCCGGACGGTTTCAGGTAGTCATCCCACAGCCAGGTGCGGCGCTCCTCCCAGGCCTCGTCGAACAGGCGCCTGATGACCTTGGGCGAGTTGTCCATCCGGTAGTCGTCGTTCCGCTCTGTCGCACGCTCGGCGTAGCTCTGCATCGCGTCGAGGTATCCCTCGACGAAGCGCGCGATGACCTTGCGGCGCTTCTTGCGCTTCATGCCGGCAATCTCGCCTGCGGCGATCCAGAACCCCGTGGCGCCGCGCTTCATGTCCCAGGTGAATGGGGCATAAACCGCCTCGTCGAAGTCGTTGACGCCGAAGATCGGCGCGCCGTGCCGGTCCGGCATCACGCCGAAGTTCTCCGGATGCACATCGCCGAGCGCCATGACCGTCGGCATCCCGGCATCCTGTCCCACCATGTCGCGGTAGAAGAGAAGCGCGGTGCCGCGAAAGAACTTGTAGAAGTCTCCGGACAGCTCGTCGAACTTCACGCGAGCGCCGAAGGACCGTTGTTCGATCCGCGAGGCGTGATCCTCGCGCAGCGTGGCGCGCACATGTGCGCGTCGCGCGTGACCCCGCAACAGAAGCGGGGGGAACAGTTCCTCGCCACTCGCAACGCGCTTGGCCAGGGCACGAAAGCTTTCGACGCGGCCTTCGGCGATCCAAGACGATGGAATGTCCTCAGCCTCGGGAGGCCTCTCCTGCGGCTTCTTTTTCTGCGCCATTCAAGTCCTCGCGAAAGTACTGCCAACGCTTCCCGGTCCACGCTGTTCCGGCTCGCCCCCGGTCCACCGCCGCAACATCGTGTGGCTGACGCCGTCCATGCGCGAACTCCAGACGCGCGACATCACCTTCACGGTGACGTGGTAGCTCGACGCGGTCCGCCGCGACGGCAACGAGCTGCTCGCCCTCCTCGGCAGCGACTACGGCGGCGCCAGGTGCGAGCGGCGGGTGGATCAGGTTATCGTCAACCACGGCACGCGCCCGCTCGACGACGTCTATTCCGAACTCCGACCCGGATCGCTGAACCTTGACGAGGTGGATTACGAGGCGCTGGTCGCAGGCCGCCCGCAGGACGTGGCGCGCAACCAGGACGGCACCTACCAGCTCTTCCGCATCGGCGACGCCGTCGCCGCGCGCAACACCCACGCCGCGATCTACGACGCGCTGCGGCTCGTGAAGGCGGCGTGAGGCGATCCGCGGCGAGCGGAGTGCCGTCCGCTCGCCCGGCTCGTAACCCCGGCCTGCCGTCGCGCGCGACGGCTGGTGGACCTCGTGCCCGAGTGCATCCCCTCGCCGCAGCCCTTCTACCTGCGCGTACATCCCCGCGCCTCGGCCGAGGCGCGTCTGTTCGGAGACTGGATCGTCGCCGCCCACCGCTGGACGGACGGCCCGCTCACGACGCGCGGCGCAGGCCTCCTTCGGCGGCGTCGGTGGGGACGAGCGCCTTGACCACCTCGCGCATGGACAGGACGCCCACCTGTTCGCCGTCGCGCGCGACGCGGTAGGACAGCGTCGTGTCGCCCTGCGACTTGGCGATGACCGACTCGAGCGTGGCGTCGGGGGCCACGGTGCCGGCCAGGCCGCCGGGGTCGGCCGACGTCTTCTCCATCACCGTCCGGGCGCGCAGCACGCGGGCGCGGTTGATGTCCGAGATGAAGTCCACGATGTAGGGATCGTTGGGATGCATCAGGATGTGCTGCGGCTCGCCCTGCTGGATCACCTCGCCGTCCTTCAGGATCACCAGGTGGTCCGCCAGCTTCAGCGCCTCGTCCAGGTCGTGGGTGATGAAGACGATGGTCTTCGCCAGTTCGCGCTGAAGCTCGATCAGCAGGTCCTGCATGTCGGTGCGGATCAGCGGGTCGAGGGCCGAGAACGCCTCGTCCATCAGCATGATGTCCGAGTTCGAGGTCAGCGCCCGCGCAATGCCCACGCGCTGCTGCATCCCGCCCGAAAGCTGGTGCGGATACTGCCCCCCCTGCCCCTCGAGCCCGACGCGGTCGAGCCACTTCGTCGCCTCGGCCTCGTAGTCGCGCGGGCGCGCGCCCTCGACGATCAGCGGCGTGGCGGCGTTCTCCAGCACCGTGCGGTGCGGCAGCAGGGCGAACTTCTGGAACACCATCGACATGTTCTCGCGCCGCAGCCTGCGCAGCTTGGCCTCGGAATAGTCCATGATGTTCTCGCCGTTCACGATCACCTCGCCGTCGGTGGGGTCGATCAGGCGGTTGAGGTGGCGGATCAGCGTGGACTTGCCCGAGCCGGACAAGCCCATGATCACGGTGATCTCGCCGGGCTGCATGTCGACGTTGATGTCACGCAGGCCCAGCACGTGGTGGTGGGTCTCGAGCAGCTCGGACTTGCCCATGCCCGCCTTGACGTGTTCGAGCGCGCGCTTCGGCGTCGCGCCGAAGATCTTGTAGAGATGACGGATCGAGATCTTGGGATCGGCCATGTCGCCCTCCTCAGTGCTTCTGCGCGGCGTTGACGCGCGCGAGCGCCGCCTTGGTGGAGCGGTCGAGGATGACCGCGAGGAGCACGATGCCCAGCCCCGAGACGAGGCCCACGCCCAGCTCGAGGTTGCGGATGCCGCGCAGCACCAGCACGCCGAGACCCGGCGCCGAGACGAGCGAGGCGATCACCACCATGGCAAGGCTCATCATGATCGTCTGGTTCACGCCGGCCATGATGTTGGGCAGCGCCAGCGGGATCTGCACGCCGTAGAGCTTCTGGCGCTTGGTCATGCCGAAGGCGTCGGCGGCCTCGATCACCTCCTTGTCCACCAGCCGGATGCCGAGGTTCGTCAGGCGGACCACCGGCACGATGGCGTAAAGGATGATGGCGATACCATAGAGCTTGGGCTCGGTCACCGAGAACAGGAAGATCAGCGGGATCAGGTAGACGAAGGGCGGCAGCGTCTGCAGCATGTCCAGCACCGGGATCATGGCGTTCTGCAGCTTGTCGGAGCGCGACATGGCGATGCCGATGGGCACGCCCAGAAGCACGCAGATCAAGGCGCAGACGGTGATCACCGCCAGCGTCTGCATGGCGTAGTCGTAGTAGTCGATGAAGGCCAGCGCGGCGAGCGATCCGGCCACGAAGGCCACCAGCCCGGCCGAGCGGCTGACGAACCAGATCACGATGGCCAGAAGCGGGATCATCACCCACCACGGCGTCGCCTGGAAGGCCAGCAGCGCGTATTCCAGCGCCCAGCTGAGCGGCTGGGTTACGGGATCGAGCACGTAGCTCAGCGCATCCTTGACGTCGAGAAAGCCCTGCTCGAGCCCGCGCGTCACCTCGCGCGACTGCGGAAAGGCCTCGCACGCGTCGTTGAGCGCGTCCATCGACGGAAACGGCAGGTCCCAGATCGAGCGGTCGGGTGTCCCGCCCCCGCTCTGGCCGATGAGGTCGGCCATTGACAGCGGGGCGGCGTCTCCGCCCGCTCCCTCGCACCAGTCGCGCAGGCCCAGAGTGTCGAACACCCAGTCGTAGGTCGCCATGTGCTTCGTCCCGTTGTTCTTGTGGTGTCCTCGCCGCCCGGGGCGGCGAGGAAAAGTCGGCAGGGGGCGGCCGGCGCCCCCTGCCCGGTCAGCGGCTTACTGCTGAAGCACCTGCTGCAGGTTCTCCTGCGCGCTCTCGTTCAGCCAGTCGCCCCAGATGTCCTGGTAGTTGGTCAGGAAGTAGACGGCGCCCTCCTCGCCCGAGGCGGAGTTGTCGTCCATCCAGCTCAGGACCGAGTTCATCACGTCGGTCGGGAAGGTCATCTGCGACAGGAACTCGACCAGCTCGGGGTGGCTCTCGGCGAACTCGTTGGTCACGGCGGTCTTCACCGGCGCGGGCGGGAACGAGGTGCGGCCGACGTCGGTGGCGTCGGGGTTCTGCGCGGCCTCGTGCGCCTCCTGGTCATACTCGCCCATGTCGACCTGGACCATGTCATAGCGGCCGATCACCGCCGTCGGGGCCCAGTAATAGCCGAACCACGGCTCCTCGTTCTCGTAGGCCGAGGCGATCGAGGTCGCCAGCGTTTCGCCCGAGCCGTGGTTGAAGACCTCGATGCCGGCCTCCTCGACACCGAAGACGGGCAGCAGGTTGTCGTTGAACACCCGGCAGCCCCAGCCCTCGGGGCAGTTGTGGAAGCGCCCGCCGACCAGCTCGGGGTTCTCGAGCACGCCCTCGATGGTGGTCAGCTCGGGATGCTCCTCGGCCAGGTAGGCCGGGATCCACCAGGCGTCGACGCCGCCGGGATCGAGCACGGCGCCCAGTTCCCGGATGCGGCCCTCTTCCTTCAGGCGCTCATAGACGTTGCCGGTGGCGTTGGTCCACAGCTCGGTCACGATGTCGGGCTCGTTGTTCTCGGCCACCGAGGTCACGGCCGGCACGGTGTCGGACGGCACGATCGAGACGTCGCAGCCATAGCCCTGCTCGAGGATGAAGTTCGCCACGTTGGTGACGACCGAGGCCGAGGCCCAGTTCATCTCGGTGATCGACACCTCGCCACAGCTCGCGTCGCCCTGCGCGAAGGCGGGCGCGGCGAGAAGCGTGAAGGCGGTGGTAAGCGTCAGCTTTTTCATCGGCATCCTGTTTTCTTTTTCCTGCGCCGGGAGCAAAAGCGGCACCGCACCGGCAGAAGCACCGGCGGATCGCCATTCGCATAATTGCTGGCCCGGCATGCGTGGGCGGCGAACCTAACGGCGGATGGCCGCCGATGAAACCCGGAAATCCGGACTCAAACACGCTCATCCGCATCCGCCAACGGGACGGAGCCGTTCGCCTGCGCCCGGCCGCGGCCAGGGCGCCTCGCCAACGGCGCGGGCTGGTGCGACACCGGGTTCACAGCCCTCCCGCGCGAGCGGAGCTAAGGCAACCGAGCGGGCCGAATGCGGCGAGAGGACCGGCGTAATCACCCTCCTGCACCTCGCGTTCGACTCAGAGCGCGGGCGTCCGTGCGCTTGGCCGGGTCACCGCCAGGGAAGAATTGGGCCCCGTCGCTTAACCAGACGGAATAGCCGCGGAACGAGTTCCCGGGCAAACGCTCGGGGCCCATCCTGCAGAGCAGGAAAGGCCCCAGCAGGGCGGCCTCGTAAGAGCGCAGGGGTTAGCGCCCGTTTTCCTTCCGCCAGGCCTCAAACCGCTCGCGGTGTTCGTCCTCGGTGCAGGGATAGAGGCCGATGATCGTCTCGCCGTCCTTGACGCGCTCGATCACGAAATCCTCGTAGGCGGTCATCTCCACCGCCTCGTCGGCGACCTCGTTCGCGATCTCGGCCGGGATGACGATGACGCAGTCGTCGTCGCCCACGATCACGTCGCCCGGGAACACCGGCGCGTCGCCGCAGCCGATCGGGCCGTTGATCTCGATCGCCTCGTTGGTGGTCAGGTTCGTGGGGCTTGAGGGCCGCGTGTGATAGGCCGGGATGTCGAGCCCTCCGATGGTCGCCGCGTCGCGGAAGCCGCCGTCGGTGACCACGCCCGCCCCGCCGCGCTTCATCAGGCGGGTGATCAGGATGTCGCCGGCAGAAGCCGCGGTCGCGCTCTTGCGGCTGTCCATGACCAGCACGTGGCCCTCGGGGCAGGTCTCGATCGCGACGCGCTGGGGGTGCTCGGGATTGCGGAACTCGGACAGCTGGTTGCGGTCCTCGCGCGCGGGCATGTAGCGCAGGGTGAAGGCGGGGCCCACCATGTTGCGGCCCTTGGGCGCGACGGGGTGCACGCCCTGGATCACCTGATTGCGCAGGCCCCGCTTGTAGAGCGCTGTGGCCAGCGTCGCCACCGAGACGCCCGTCAGTTTCCGGCGCGTGTCTTCGTTCATGGTCGTCCTCACCTCGGGTTTTTCGGGCCGCTCGCCTTGCTCGAGCGGCTCCTGATTTTCACGGCAGGCTTCAGATCAGCCCGTTCTTTGCCAGGAAGTCGCGCATCTTCGCCTGTTGCGCCTCGGTCAGCGGCCAGGCCGAGGGCGGCCGCGTGGGACCGCAATCCTGCCCCAGCGCCTGCAGTGCGGCCTTCACGCCGGTGACGTTGGTGCCGTTGAGCTCTTCGGCGCGGATGTCCTCGAAGGCGCGCATCCCGGCGATCAGCTCGCGTGCCTTGCCGTAGTCCGAGGCCTCGAGCGCGGCGTGGATCGCCATGGACCGCTCGGGCCAGACGTTGATCAGGCCGGACGTGAAGCCCCGCGCGCCGACGGCGTAGAACGGCGGCGCCCAGACCTCGGCCAGGCCGCCGACCCAGGTGATCGACGGATCGCAGGCCGCGATTGCCTCGGCCAGGCGCAGCGGGTTCGGTGTCGCCCACTTCACGCCCTTCACGCCGGGCAGCGCGCAGAGCGCCTCGATCCCCTTCGTGCCGATGGCGTCGTTGCGCAGGTAGAGCATGATCGGCAGCCCGCCCGAGGCGTCGCTGACAGCCTTCACGTAATCCACTGTCCCGCGCGGCGCGACGAACGGGTCGGGCGGCTGGTGGATCATCAGAGCCGTCGCCCCGGCGTCGGCCGAGGCCTTGGCCAGCCGGCAGGCGTCGCGGATACCGCGCCCGACGCCGGCCAGAAGCGGCGCGCGCCCGTCGATCAGCCCGGCCACCTCGCGCACCATGGTGCAGGCCTCGTCGGTGGTCAGGGCATAGAACTCGCCCGTGTTGCCGTTGACGACCGCCATGTGCACGCCCGCGCCGAGTGCCCGGTCGAGGATCGGGGCAAGCTTGGCCGGCGCGATGTCGCCCGCCTCGTCGTAAGGCGTCACGAGGATGCCGGAGATGCCCGCGAGGGCGGTGTCGAGGTCGTGTGCCATGTTCCGCTCCTCAGAAGATGTCGGGTTCGCCTGCCGCCCGGCCGAAGCCGCGCTCGAGGTAGTCGAAGTCGCAGCCCTTGTCGGCCTGCGTCACGTGGCGCGAAAACATCCAGCCGTAGCCCCGCTCGAACCGCGGCTCGGGCGGTGTCCAGGCGGCGCGGCGGCGTTCGAGCTCTTCCTCGTCCACCAGCATGTCGAGCCGGCGGTTCGGCAGGTCGAGCCGGACGGTGTCGCCCGTCCGCAAGAGCGCCAGCGCCCCCCCGACGAAGGACTCGGGCGCAACGTGCAGGACGCAGGCGCCGTAGGAGGTGCCCGACATCCGCGCGTCCGAGATGCGCAGCATGTCGCGGTGGCCCTGCTTGATCAGCGCCTTCGGGATCGGGAGCATCCCCCATTCGGGGAAGCCCGGCCCGCCCTGCGGCCCCGCGTTGCGCAGGACCATGACGTGGTCGGGCGTGATGTCGAGCGTCTCGTCGTCGACCGCCTTCTTCATTTCGGGATAGCTGTCGAAGACCAGCGCCGGGCCCTCGTGGACGTGGAACTTCGGATCGCAGGCGGCGGGCTTGATCACCGCCCCGTCCGGACAGAGGTTGCCGCGCAGCAGCGCCAGCGAGCCCTCGTGGTAGACCGGGTTCGACAGCGGGCGGATGACGTCGTCGTTGTAGACCTCGGCCCCCTCCAGGCACTCGCCCAGCGTTTTGCCGGTGACGGTGACGCAGGAGGTGTCGAGCCGCTCCTCGATCTGCTTCATCAGCGCGCGCAGGCCACCGGCATAGAAGAAGTCCTCCATCAGGTACTCCTTGCCGGCGGGGCGGACGTTGGCGATCAGCGGTGTGGTGCGGCCGAGTTCGTCGAGGTCGTCAAGCGTGAAGTCGACACCGGCCCGGCGCGCCATGGCGATCAGGTGGACGACGGCGTTGGTCGAACAGCCGGTCGCCATCGCGACGATGGCGGCATTGCGCACGGCGGCATCGGTGACGATGCGCTCGGGGCCGAGGTCTTCCCACACCATCTCGACGATGCGGCGGCCACAGGCGGTCGACATGCGCTGGTGACCTGAGTCGGCGGCCGGGATCGAGGACGCGCCGGGCAGCGTCAGGCCCATCGCGTCGGTGATCGCCGTCATGGTCGAGGCGGTGCCCATGGTCATGCAGGTGCCGACAGAACGGGCTATGCCGCCCTGGATGCCCAGCCATTCCTCGTCTGTGATGTTGCCGGCGCGGCGCTCGTCCCAGAACTTCCAGGCGTCCGAGCCCGAACCGAGGATGCGGCCGGCGTAGTGCCCGCGCAACATCGGCCCGGCGGGCAGATAGATCATCGGCACGCCCGCGGTCAGCGCGCCCATGACGAGGCCGGGCGTGGTCTTGTCGCAGCCGCCCATCAGCACCACGCCGTCGAGCGGGTGCGAGCGGATCATCTCTTCGGTCTCCATCGCCAGCATGTTGCGGTAGAGCATGGAGGACGGCTTGGTGAAGCTTTCGTCCACCGACAGCGACGGCATCTCGACGGCGAAGCCGCCCGCCTGCGCCACGCCGCGTTTCACGTCCTGCGCCCGTTCGCGGAAATGGCCGTGACAGGAGTTCAGCTCCGACCAGGTGTTCAGCACGCCGATGATCGGCTTGCCGCGGAAATCCTCCTCGTCATAGCCGAGCTGCATCATCCGCGACCGATGCCCGAAGCTGCGCAGGTCGTCGGGCGCGAACCAGCGCGCGCTGCGCAGCGTCTCGGGTGTCTTTCCTGTCGACTCGCCCATCGGTGCCTCCCGTCGTACTGACCTCACTGAGCATCGTGTATGCGTAGTCATCGTCGCATGTCAACGCGACTGGGGATCACAAGCGTTAGCAGCCCCACGAAATTCGTGCCCGTTGACAGCTCATCCGACTCATGTTGAAAGATCATGCATGCGCATTCACGCCGATGCGTACCGGACGGAGGAGATGTCCGGGTCTGCACACCCCGGCCCCATGGCCGGACGAACGGGAGGACACCCATGAAGTTTACTCGCAGAACGATTCTGGCCGCGGCCAGCGCCACGGCCCTGCTGGCCCAGCCTTTCGCCGCCGCGGCGCAGGAACTGCCGGGCAACGTGCGCCTCGTGATCGGATCGACCTCGACCGGCGGCGACACCTACCAGAACTCGTCCATCGTCGCCGACGCCCTGTCCGAGCACCTGGGGATCAACATCAAGGTCGACGCCGTCGGCGCGACAGAGGCGTTCAAGGCCCTCGACCGCGACAGCCGCGGCACCACGCTGATGATCTTCCACGACCAGTCGTACCTGGGGAACCTCTACGGCGTGCGCGGCTACCAGGACATCTTCGAGAACTACACCGTCGGCCCGACCGTCGCGATCAACCCGGGCAACGCGTACCTCGTCCCCAAGGACAGCCCCTATCAGTCGATGGACGACATCCTGACGGCGGCCGAGAACGGCGAGCGCGTGCGCGTCGCGATCCAGCCCGGCGGCGTGTCCGAGATCGGCTTCTCGGCCATGAAGAACGCGGCCCGCGTCCGCGCGCCGGGATCGGAAGAGAACATCGTCGCCGTCAACACCGGCTCGCAGTCGGACAAGAACCAGGCGATGTGGGACGATCTGGCCGACGTCATCAACGGCTCGATCCAGGCCAACGAACAGTTCACGCAGCTGCCCGAGGACGACCAGA
Source organism: Tranquillimonas alkanivorans (assembly GCF_900115595.1). Lineage (GTDB taxonomy): Bacteria > Pseudomonadota > Alphaproteobacteria > Rhodobacterales > Rhodobacteraceae > Tranquillimonas > Tranquillimonas alkanivorans. The sequence continues at coordinate 14,525 of NZ_FOXA01000036.1, read as the reverse complement.
AGGCGATGGAGTTCGTGTGGATCACCGCGCGTCCCTCGACGCTCGAGCAGGCGCCGGCCGAAGGCATGGGCGACACCACGCGCGACGAGCTGCTGCAGTACGCCAGCCCCGAGACCAGCGTTACGCTCGACGGAGAGCAGGACTTCACCTTCGACAAGGAGTTCTTCTTCCTCTTCAACCCTGAGATGGACCCGGCCATCGTCGAGCAGATCGACACCGCGCTGACCGAGATCTTCGAGGCGGGTGAGATCCAGGAGCGTCAGAAGGCGTCGTTCTTCATCCCGAACTTCCTGCCCTCGGACGAGGCGCGCGAGCATCTTCAGAACAAGCGCGGCACCTACGAGCAGGTGATCGAAGAGATCTCGACCGAGTCCTGATCTCCTGACATCAACGGCCCGGCTGCTCGGCCGGGCCGCACCCACCGCAGGGAGGAAACGTGATGGGTGACCTCACGCAGGTGACGATTGACTTCGAGACGTCGCATCTCGTCTTTCCGACAATCATCGGCATCATGCTGGCCCTTCTGGGCCTCGCCATCCTGATCACTCGCCGCCACGAGATCGCGCATGCGGGCGCGCACTGGCGCGGCGTGTTCGACCGGATGGACAAGGTTCGGTTCCTCGGGACCATCGGGCTTACGGTGCTCTATTTCTCGCTGATGGTGCCGGTGGGCAACGTCTGGCCGAACACCGGCCTCGGCTTCCTGATCTGCTCGATCCCCTATGTCCTGCTGACGGGCCTGCTGTTCATGCACGACCGCCGTCCGCGCAAGACGATCCCGGTGGTCGTCACGGCGCTCGTCGCGCCCACGCTGGTGTGGTGGCTGTTCACCGACCTCTTCTTCCTGACGCTGCCCTGACCGGCCCCGCGCGGAGAGACCCATGGAATTCTTCGACCTCGTCACGCCGCTGTTCCTGGCCCTGATCGTCGGCGGCACCTTCGTCGGCGTCGTGTTCGGCGCCATTCCCGGCATGACCGCCACGATGGCCGTCGCCGTCTGCCTGCCGCTGACCTACTCGCTGGGGCTGGAGAACGGGCTCGCCCTGCTTCTGGGCCTCTATGTCGGCGGCATCTCGGGTGGACTGGTCCCGGCGATCCTGCTGGGCATTCCCGGCACGCCCTCCTCGATCACCACCACCTTCGACGGCTATCCGATGAGCCAGAAGGGTGAGGGCGAGAAAGCGCTCAGGATCGGCATCTGCGCCTCGTTCGTGGGCGGCATCATCAGCCTCGCCGCGCTCTACCTCTTCGCGCCGGCACTCGCGGATTTCGCGATCCGCTTTTCGTATGTCGAGAAGTTCCTGATCATCCTGTTCGCCCTGACGGTGATGGGCGCGCTGTCCAACAGCATGCTGCTGGGCATCTTCTCGGGCTTTCTGGGCATTTTCATCAGCCTGATCGGCGTCTACGACATCTCGGACGGCGGCAACGGCGAGATCCGCCTGGTGCCGCCGGGGACCGAGTACTGGCTTGAAGGCGGCTTCGCGCTCCTGCCTGTGCTGATCGGTCTCTTCGGCCTCGCCGCCATTCTTGAGGAGGCCGAGCGCGGCGTGCCCGAGGGGCATTCGGCAGACACCGTGAAGCTTGGGAAGTCGTCGAGCTTCTCCTTCTCGGTCTTCCGCGGCCAACTGGTCAATCTCGTGCGCTCGTCCGGCATCGGCACCTTCGTGGGCATCCTGCCCGGCGTCGGCGGCTCGGCGGCGTCGATCCTGGCCTACTCGAACGCCAAGACCTTCTCGAAGAAGCCCGAGAGCTTCGGCAACGGCGAACCCGAAGGGCTGATGGCGTCCGAGGCGGGCAACAACGGCCTGACCGGCGGCGCGCTCGTCCCGCTCCTGTCGCTGGGCATCCCCGGCGATTCCACCACTGCGCTGCTGATCGGCGCCTTCACGCTGCAGGGCATCCAGGTCGGGCCGCTTTTCATCGGCAACAACCCCGAGACCTGGAACGCGATGATCTTCGCGATGGTGATCGCCAACATCGCCATGTTCGCGATGATGTACTTCGCGATCCGCTACTTCGCGATGGTCGTGACCGTACCCAAGCACGTCCTGTTCCCCATCATCCTCATGATGTGCGTGATCGGCGCCTACACGATCAACTACGGCATCATGTTCGACGTCTGGACGCTTCTGATCTTCGGCCTGTTCGGCTGGCTGGTCGTGAAGCTGCGGCTGGAGGTGGCGCCTTTCATCATCGGCTTCATTCTCGGCCCGTCCGCCGAGGTCTACTTCATCAAGAGCCTCGAGTCCTTCGGCGACCTGACCATCTTCTTCACCAAGAGCTGGATCGCCATGGTCCTGTGGGTGCTGATCGCGGGCTCGGTCATCGGCTCGGTCATGCTGTCGCGCAAACGCCGGACCGCGACGGAACAGCCGGCATGAGTTGCGAAGCCGTGCCGGAGAACCCATCATGCCGCCGATGAGCGAGACCCAGGACAGGATGCGGCCGGCGAAGGCTGGTCGCAACGGCAAGAGCCGCGTGACGATGGAGGCCGTGGGCCGGCTTGCCGGCGTGTCTCAGGTCACCGTCTCGCGCGCGCTCAGCGATCCCTCCAAGGTGTCCCCCAAGACGCTTGAGAAGATCCGGGAGGCGATCGAGGTCACGGGCTTCGTCCCCAATGCGCTGGCCGGTGCCCTGGCCTCGAGCAAGAGCAAGCTGGTCACGGCTCTCGTCCCTTCGATCACCAACATCGTCTATTCGACGATGGTGAACGCGTTCGGCGAGGAGATGCGCCGCGAAGGCTACCAGATCCTGCTCTCGAGCACCGGCGTCTCGCTCGAGGAGGAAGAGGCACTGATCGCGACCCACCTGTCCCGGCGTCCCGACGCCGTGCTGTTGACCGGCATCCACCATTCGCCGCAAGCCCGCAAGATGCTGCTGGGCGCGGGCATCCCGGTGGTCGAGGTCTGGGACACCACCGACTCGCCCATCGATTTGTGCGTCGGCTTTTCGCACGTCGCGGCCGGCCGCGCCGTCGCGGACTTCGCGGCGGATGCCGGCTACGCTTCGGCGGGCACGGTGTCGGCGGGGGACGAGCGGGCACTGCGGCGTAAGGCCGCCTTCGCCGACCAGTTCCTGCGTCGGACCGGCTCGGAGGTCGCGCAGGTCGACTTCGATGACGCGGCCAGCCTCGCCAACGGGCGCGAGGGCCTGAGGCGGCTGATCGACGAGCAGGAGTTCACGCGCGGGGTCATCTTCTGCAGCTCCGACCTGCTGGCCCATGGCGTGCTGATCGAGGCGCAGGCCCGTGGCCTGTCGACCTTGCGGGATATCGCCGTTATCGGCTTCGGCGACCAGGATTTCGCGCCCTATACCGAGCCCGCGCTCACGACCGTCCGCGTCGACCGCGCCGCCCTCGGCTTCACGGCCGCGCGCGCCTTGCTCGACCGCTTCGAAGGGCGCAATCCGCCGCAACCGGTGACGGACCTGGGCTTCGAGATCGTGCGGCGCCGCTCGGCCTGAACCGCCGCCGTCAACAGGCGAGGTACCGACGCGTGCCTCAGCGCGCCGCCCACCGCCGGTCGACGCAGCTCATCTCTTCCCCGAAGCCGTTGTCCTCCCTCTCCCAGTCCGAGGTCACTCGATGATCAGGCCGCTCCTGCGGGCCGCGGCGCCACCGATCACGGGCTCGCGGCCGCCGCGCAGGATCGAGTTGCCTTCGTAGAGGGTGCGCTGGTCGATCTGGGGCGGGTTCAGCCAATCCTCTTCGCGCATCTGCCCGCTCTGGCCGTAGGCGGCAAGCGCGTTGCCGTAGCAGACCTGGCGCACCGTCTCCTCCGCGATGCCGCTTTCCAGCGCCAGTTTCGCCGTCTTGGGCACGCCCAGACAATCCGAGATGCCCCAGTCGCAGGCGCTGTCGACGATGATCCGCTCGCCACCATATTGCTTCAGCAACTCCACCATCCGGCGATTGCCCATCTTGGTGGAAGGGTAGATCGAGAAGCCGGCCCAGAAGCCCCGTTGCAGGGTCTCCGCCACCGTCTCTTCGTTGTTGTGGTCGATGACGACCATCGAGGGATCGATGTCATGCTCCTCGATCACGTCCATCGAGCGCGAGGTGCCGCGCTTCTTGTCGCGGTGCGGTGTGTGGACCATTACCGGCAGAGCCAGCTCCTTCGACAGTTCCAGCTGCGCGCGGAAGTACCTGTCCTCAAGCTCGGTCTGCTCGTCGTAGCCGATTTCGCCGATGGCGACGACGCCCTCCTTCAGGGCGAAACGGGGCAGCCACTCCATCACGCCTTCGGCCAGTTCCTCGTTGTTGGCCTCCTTCGAGTTCAGGCCGATCGTGCAGTAGTGGCGGATGCCGAACTGCCCGGCGCGAAACCTTTCCCACCCGACGATGGATGACAGGTAATCGACGTAGGTGCCGACGAAGGTGCGGGGCTGGCCGATCCAGAAGGCGGGCTCGATCAGCGCGACGACGCCCGCGGCGGCCATCGCCTCGTAGTCGTCGGTGGTCCGGCTGATCATGTGGGCGTGCGGGTCGATGTACATCAGGCGGCCTCCAGTGTCGTCCAGTCCAGCCGTCCGGCCGCGATATCGTCGGCCTCGGGCCGGCCCTCGATCATCCGGCGCGCTTCGGGCGCGGGCGAGGCGGCGAGCGCGAGCGCCGCGCCCTTCGCTCCGGCGCCGCCTTCCGACAGGGCCCGTTCCAGGTCCGCCAAGGCCGCGCCGTCGGTGGCGAAGGGACCGACGCAGCGCCAGAGTTCCGGGGTTACGGGACGCCCGGCGGCCCAGCGCTCATGCGCGAATTCGCGCAGGATGCGGGCCAGCTCGGGGTTCGCACGCTCGTCCAGACCCACGACGGGCGACAGGCGGCTGCCGACGAACAGCGCCTTGAGGATCATGTGATTCCAGCGATGCTCGTCGAAATGGTCGCGCGGAAACGGGTTGTGGTGGGCGATGGCCTCGAACACCGGTTTGAGGTTCGACCGCAGGCCCTCGCCGGCCTCGAAATGCAGCGTCTCGGGCTCCGGATAGACGGGCAGGCCGCGATAGAGCGCGATCATCTCGGCCGCGTCCGCCGTGCGGCGGAGGTCCTTGAACCGCTCCGCGAAAGGACGCTGCCCGGCGTGAACCAGCAGCGCCAGAACCCGCGCCGCGCCGTCGACGCTCCAACCGTCGAGGCTCCAGCCCGGCCGCGCCGCCTCGGCCGCCGTGCGCTCGTCCTCGGTCGGATCGAGGTCCGCCTTGCCCAACCGCCGGGGCGCGAGACCGAGGAAGATGTGCAGGTCGCGCTCGGGGGCGCCTTGCCCGAGCGCGGCCAGTTGCGCCGTCACCCACTCGCTTTCGTCACCCGCGCGCGACAGGACGACGTCGCGCAGGACCTCGGTCGCAGACGGCATGGCATCCCTCCCTATCGTTACGTCAACGATACGGTTAACACTTTCAGTTGCAACGATTCCCAAGCCCGGTGCAGCGATGCAGAAGACACTGGTAATCCTCGTGGTCGGCCTGGCCCCGCACCTTCTGGGCCGCGACACGCCGAACCTGCAGCGGCTGGCCGAACGCGGGGCGCTGAGGCCGCTGGACACGGTCACGCCCGCCGTTACCTGCACCGTGCAGTCCACGCTGGTCACCGGGCTCATGCCTTTGGGCCACGGCGCGGTTGCGAACGGCTGGTACTTCCGCGACCTGCGCGAGGTGCTGCTTTGGCGGCAGCCCAACAACCTGGTCGAGGGCGAGAAGATCTGGGACGCTGGCCGCAAGCGCGACGCGGACTTCACCTGCGCGAAGATGTTCTGGTGGTACAACATGTATTCCACCGCCGACTGGTCGGCGACGCCGCGCCCGATGTACCCGGCGGACGGGCGCAAGATCCCCGACCACTACGCCCATCCCCATGCGCTGCACGACGAGCTGGACGCGAAGCTGGGCCAGTTCCCGCTGTTCAAGTTCTGGGGTCCGCTGGCCGACATCACCTCGTCTGACTGGATCGCGAAGGCGACGCTGCATGTGATGCAGACGCGCGACCCGACGCTGACGCTGACCTACCTGCCGCACCTCGATTACAACCTTCAGCGGCTCGGCCCCGACCTCGATCACCCGCGCCTGCGCGAGGATCTGCGCGAGATCGACGCCCTGTGCGGCGAACTGATCGAGGAGGCAGACCGCACCGGCCGCCGGATCGTCGTCGTCTCGGAGTACGGGATCACCAAGGCCACCGACGCCGTCCACATCAACCGCGCCCTGCGCCAGGCCGGTCTGATCGCTGTCCGGCCCGAAGAGCATGGTCGGGAAATCCTCGACTGCGGCGCGAGCGCGGCGTTCGCCATGGCCGATCACCAGATCGCCCACATCTATGTCGCGGACCCGGCGCGCATCCCCGAGGTCAAGGCGCTGGTCGAGGGGCTGGACGGCGTCGAGTCGGTTTGGGACGAAGAGGGAAAGAAGGCGCACGGGCTGGATCACCCGCGCTCGGGCGAGCTGGTGGCGGTGACGAAGGCCGATCGCTGGTTCAGCTACTACTACTGGCTGGACGACGAGAAGGCACCGGACTTCGCCCGCACGGTCGATATCCATCGCAAGCCGGGCTACGACCCGGTCGAGCTGTTCGTCGATCCCGAGATCCGCAATCCGAAGCTGGCCGCCGGCCTGAAGCTGGCCAAGCGGAAGGCCGGCTTCCGGCAACTCCTCGACATCATCTCGCCCTCGGCCACGCATCTGGTGAAGGGCACGCACGGGCGGATCACCGACGACCCGGCGGAGGGGCCGCTGGTCATCTCGTCCGAGGCCGATCTGATGCCCGAGGCGCCGGTGCGGGCGATCGACTTCAAGTCACTGGTCCTGCGCCACGTCTTCGACTGACGCTCAGGTTCCCGGCACCACCCGCTGAAGCAGGAGCGTCAGACCGAACGCCGCCACCGCCAGCAGCGCGAGGACGGGCAGACCCGCCGACGCCACCAGCGCCGCGTCGTAAAGCGAGATGCCCGCGATCAGCGTGACCACCGCCTTCGGCACGTCGCCCTTCGCCCGGCGGAACAGGAGCCGCAGCGCCGCCGCCATGACCGCGGCGAGCCCGGCGCAGACGACAAGCCCCAGCCCGCTGCCGCTTGCGAAGATCACTGCGATCACCAGCGGCAGCGCCAGCACGGCGAGCGGCCATGCGCGGTCGAGGCGATCGTACGCCTCCTGCTTGGCCGCATAGGTCAGGCCGACGACGTAGGCGAAGAGCCCCAGCGCGCCGACCAGGACAGGCCAGGGCAGCGGGCCGAGCGCCAGCGCGGCGAAGAGGTAGCAGAGAAAACGGGTGGTCCCCATGATCACCGGGCTCAGGACGGTTCGCTTGTGCACCCAGTCGTAGAGCAGCACCGCCCCAGCCAGCGCCAGCGCAGCCGTGCCCGCCGCCGGGCCGGAGGCGAACCCGGCGAGCACGCCGAGCGCCAGCAGTCCGCCGCCCACGGCGAACACGGTGCCGCGCCCGATCTCGCCCAAGGGGATGGGTCGCGCGCTGCGTTCCGCCGCGTCGATCTCGGCGTCGAAGGCATCGTTCAGCCACATGCCGCCGACGTAGAACAGGCTCAGGATCACCGCCGCCGCCAGCACCGGCCCCGCCGCCACGGCGGCTCCGCCTGCTAGCACCGCCCCTGCGAGCGCGTTGGTCCAGACGGTCGGCAGGTTCGACACCCGCCCGAGGCGAAGGATCGTGCCGGCGCTCAGGCCAGCCGGTCGGTCACCCAGCGCAGCTCCCGCAGGATGGCCTCTTCCATGCGCTCGGTCCGCAGTCGGTCGGGCAGGACGTCCCATGTATAGGTCTCCACCTCCAGGTGTGGCGAGATCGGGCGCTGCCGGTGCAGGCGCAGGATCTCGTCCAAGAAGTCACGGGTGCTCTCGAACGCGCCGAGGTCCTTGAGGAAGACCGGGACGTGGAAGTGCACGCGCCACTCCTCTCCGTCCGCCTCGAAACCGCGCGCCAGCGCCGGGTCCAGGTCCGGCAGGCGGTGCAGCGGCCCGTCGCCGCGGCGAGAGATGACCTGGTGCAGGTACGTCGGCTCGTCGAAGCTCGCCAGCGCCTCCCGCGTGGCGAGCGTCACCTCCGGCACCCGCAGCGCAGCGCTGAGTTGCAGCTTGTGGACCGGCACGCCGGCCTCGCGCAGGATCGCCAGGCTGTCGGCGGGGTCCTCGAACTCCACCGCAGCGTGGCAGACGTCGTAGCACAGCCCGATGTGGCGCGGCAGCGCCGCGCGCGCCTCGCCCACGCCGAGGTCTGTCAGCGCCGCCAGCCGCTCCGCGGCCGCGGCCGACAGCAGGTGATTGCTGAAGAAGCCGGCCGTCTCCTGGATCGTCTCGAACATGCAGGCAGGCTCCGGCTCGATGGCCAGCGCGACCGTCACGCCTGTGCGCCGCTCCAACCGGACGAGGTGCGCCACGGTGCGAAGGTAGTTCTCGGCAACCGCCTCCTCGTGCCCCTCCGACAGCCATCGAAAGCAACCGGGCACGGTGCTCAGGCTCACCCCCTCGCCCTCCGGCGCGATCTCGGCCATCAGGTCGGCGAGCTCGCAGGTGTAGGCGACGCGCTCTTCCTCGCGCCAGTCGGGGCGATACACGTCTTCCTTCACGCGGGTGCCGTGGAAGCGTCCGTAGGGAAAGCCGTTGACCGTGACCGCGCGCAGCCGCTCGCGGTGCAGGATGTCTTTCAACTCCGCCCGCGCCTCGGGCGCGCGCAGGTCGTGCAGCGCCCGGCCCGAGAAGCGCAGCCCCACGGGGAAGGCGCCGTCTCCGGCGATGCCGTCGCGCACGTGAAGGACGGGGCCGAGCAGAGCGGCGCGCACCTCGTCCCACGTCTCGGTCGGATGGATGTTCAGGCAGTAGGTCAGGATTTCGTTCACCCTGTCGCCTCCTGCCGCGTCAGCCAGTCGAGCGCACGGGCCACCAGATCCGGGTCGATCTCGTGCACTTCGACGCCGGTTCCAAGCTCCTTGAGCAGCGTCACGGTCAGTTCGCCGCCCAAGTGCTGCCGGAACTCGTCCAACCCCGCCAGCAGGACCGGTCGCCCGTCCGCCGCCGGCGTCACGAGCGCCGGGTGGAACAGCCGGAACCCGAGGCGTTTGAGCAGGCGCGCGACGCGGTCGTCCGCACCCTCGGGCAACAGCCCGGCGAGGACCGAGTAGCGGGTGTCGAGCGCGATGCCGATGGCGACCGCTTCACCGTGCGTCACATCGTGCCCGCTGAGGGTTTCGAGCTTGTGCGCCGACCAGTGCCCGAAATCGAGCGGCCGGGCCGAGCCCATCTCGAACGGATCGCCGCCGTGGGCGATCTGCGCCATGTGGAGTTCGGCGCAGCGGCGCACCATCCACTCCTCGGCTTCGCGCTCGAAGGTCGCGAGACGTCCGACATTCTGCTCGAGCCATGCGAAGAACGCGCCGTCGCGGATCAGGGCGACCTTCACCGCCTCGGCGATGCCCGAGACCCGCTCTCGTCGCGGCAGGTGATCGAGGAAGTCGAAGTCGTTCACCACCGCCCAGGGCGGGGCGAAGGTCCCGGTGAAGTTCTTGTAGCCCTTCAGATTGACCGCGTTCTTCACGCCGACGCCCGAGTCATTCTGCGACAGCACCGTTGTCGGCACCCGCACCAGCCGCACGCCGCGATGCGCCACCGCCGCGCCCAGCCCCACCGCGTCCAGCACCGCACCTCCGCCGATGACGACGACGAAGGAATGACGGTCGATGCCGTGCCGGTGGATCGCCTCCTGCACCGCCTCGTATTGCCCTGGCTCACGCTTGATCGCCTCGCCCCCCGGCACAATGGCAATCGGCGCGGCAAGCTCCATGCGCGGCTGAGAGTCGAACCAAGCGCGCACCCGCGCCTCGAGGTCCGGCTGCGCCGAAAGAACACCTGCATCCGTGAACACGAGGCATCGGTGGGTTTTCCTCGGCTCGGCCCGCGCGATGACCTCCGCCAGCGGACGCGCGCCGGGCGCGAAGACGTCGCGAGTGAAGACCACCGGGTACTCGTAAGGGACCGTGAAGCGCTGCCAGTGCACCGTGCCGTGGCACGCGGGGGCGGAAATCGCCTCGGGTCGCGTCATCGAACAATCCTTCTCCCGACATCCCGTGCGGAGCGCCGTCGACTAATTTACCCAACGATAAGCAGGTTTGCCCCGAGCGGGCAATGCGTCAGCGCATGTGCGCCGACGGGAAGGAGGTGCCAGGCCTCCAGTCGTCGGCCGCCCGGCGCAGCGCATCCCGCTCCAGCTCGGACAGCCGCGCGCCCGCCGGGGTGACCGCCCGCGCAGCTGCGGGATGACCCCGCCGCGCGGCGGCCTCGTACAGGAAGAACGCGAGGCGCCGTGACAGCGGGACACCGCGTCCGGTGGCGTGCATGTTGGCCAGCGCGTGCATCGCGCGCACGTCGCCGCGTTCGGCCGCGATGCGGTAGTAGCCGACGGCCGCCTCGTCGTCGCCGCCGGCTCGCGCAAGGTTGCCCAAGGCCAGCGCCGTTTCGGCCACGCCGCGGGCCGCGGCCGCCTCGAGCCAGCGCAACGCCTCGGCCCGGTCCACCTGCACCCCCTGCCCGCGCAAGAGCATCAGGCCGAGATTGTGCATGGCTCGGGCGTCGCCCGAGCGAGCGGCGCGGCGGAACCAGCGCACGGCCACCTCGTCGCGTGCCGTCATGCCGTAGCCATAGCGAAGCCGGCGCGCCTCGTCCCAGATGTCGAATTCCGGCGGGACGGCGTCACAAAGGGTGGGAACGCACAGCGCCGCCGCGCCCGTGGTTCCTGCCTCGGCGACGGGCGGCACGGACGCCCAAGCTGCTGCAACGCAGAAATATTTCACAACATCAGAGCAGCGATTAACGATATTGCGAGTCATGAGGGTCATGTGCCACGTTTTTCCGGCAGCTATGCCGCAGGCACTGCATTGCAAGGGAGGAATTTTCCTATGAAACGCTTTTTGACCGCCGCCGCCGTCATCCCGCTCTGCCTCGGCGGCGCCGCTTTCGCACAGACCGTTCCCGAAACCGTCGACCAGGTCGCGCAGCCCGGCGGCACGCTGCCCGGCAACCCCGAAATCGTACTGGTCCAGGTGGCCGAGGGCTTCGCCGATCCCACCAACGTCGCCAATGCCGGTGACGGCAGCGGTCGGATCTTCGTCACCGAACGCGCGGGCCGCGTGAAGGTGGTAGACGGCGAGGGTAACGTGGCCGACGAGCCGTACATCGACCTTACCCAGATCAACCCGCTCGGGACGAACGTGCAGACCGGCTTCGTCGAGCAGGGCCTCTATTCCATCGCCTTCCACCCGAACTTCGCCGAGAACGGGCACGTATTCCTGCACTACGCCTCTCTGCCCTTCAATGGCGACGGCATGATCGTGCGGGTGACGGCCGAGAACCCGAGCGACAACGCGATCTCGGCCGACCGGATCAACGAGACGGCCAAGGTCGTCATGCGGATCGAACAGCCGTATTACAACCATAACGGCGGCCAGATCGCCTTCGGACCAGACGGATACCTCTATATCGGCTCGGGCGACGGGGGCTGGGAAGGCGACCCGCTCCAGGCCGGCAAGGACCTGTCGACGCCGCTGGGCAAGATGCTGCGGATCGATGTCGACGTCGAGGATTACCGCGCCTATGACATCCCCGAGGACAACCCGTTCCGCGCCGCCTCGGCCGAGCAGCTCATGGTCCTGTTCGGCATCACCGAGGAGGAGTTCGCGGGCATCCGCACCAAGGCCGAGCCCGAGATCTGGTCGTACGGCGTGCGCAACCCGTACGAGTTCGCCTTCGATCCCGAGACCGGTAACCTGTTCATCGCCGACGTGGGCCAGAACCACTGGGAAGAGATCATCTTCCAGCCCGCGTCATCCGAGGGCGGCGAATACTACGGCTGGCCGGACATGGAGGCCGCGTTCTGCCACCCGATGACCGGCGATCCCGCCGAGCAGGAATGCGCGGTGGTCGGCGTGCTGCCGGCGGCGATGTATCCGCACTCCACCGCCTATCCCGGCGCCGAGGAGACCAGCGACGGCGGCTGCTCGGTCCAGGGCTTCGGCGTGGCGAATTACGGCGGGATGGAGGGCGTATATCTCGCCGGCGACTGGTGCACGGGCCGCGTCTTCGGCCTGGGCTGGGACGGCGAGCAGTGGCAGTTCCAGGAGATGATGCAGACCGGCATGCAGTTCACCGCCGGGGGCTACGACGAGGACAACAACGTGCTCGCCGTCAACGCCAACAACTTCTACCTCGCCGACCAGGGGCCCGACGCGAACCCGCCGGGAAGCCTTTGGCGCGTGATGCCCGCGGGCGAAGCGCCGGAGGGTGCCACTCTGGCGCGCACTGTTCAGTAACGCGCTCTCCGGGCCGCCGGTTTGTGCCGGCGGCCCGGAGACTAGATACTTCCCGACTTCGGAGAAATGAATGACCCCTCGCGGACGCACACTCGCCCTCGGCCTTCTGGCCGCCTCTCTTCTCTCCGCGCCGGCCGTGGCGCAGGACGAGACCGACATCCCCACGAAGGACGGCGAGATCGTCTTTCGCGACGCGCTTACGGATGAACCCCTCGAATTCCAGTACATGCCGGACCAGGAGCTCACCGACGCGGTCGAGCAATTCCACGAAACCGGTGAGAACCCGTATTCCGGCGACGCGGACGCCATCGCGGCGGGCGAGGACCTTTACCGCAGCCTCTGCCAGGCCTGTCACCTCGCCGACGGCAGCGGTCGTATCGGGCCCAGCCTGGACGACGACGACTGGCTACGCGCGCGCACGGACACCGACGTCGGTCGTTTCGAGATCATCTATGGCGGCGGCGCCGGAGCGATGCAGGCGTTCGGCCGCAGGATCACCCAAGACGAGATCCTCCAGGTCATGGCCTACGTCGACACGTTCCGGGAATAGGATGGGCGATCTTCCAGCGACGCGCTCGCGCAGACGGTCTGCCAACGGCGAGATTGGCGACCTTGGGCCCGACGGGATCACTGTCGCGGAGCTAAGTGTCGATGGCCACCTTGAACAGCGCGAGTTCGCGCGGGTTGCCCGAGGGAGAGAGCGTCGGAGCTGGCCACAGAAATGGACCAAGCCACGAAACGCCGTGGCGTAGCGCTTGCCAGCGCCAACTCTCCTTCTGCGGCAGCCGGGCTCCGGTTCACCTTGACGAGATCAAACCAGCATGCGCCGCGGGTCGGTGATCAGGCTGGCGTAGTGGCTCAGGAAACGCGCAGCATCGGCTCCGTTGATGACCCGGTGATCGTAACTCAGGTCCATCGGCACCATTGGCACCGGGCGCGGCACGTCGCCGTCCCAGACCGTCACCGTCTCGGTGCGCGTGAGGCCCAGGATCGCGACCTCGGGCGGGTTCACGATGGGCGAGAACGCAGTGCCGCCGATGCCGCCGAGGTTCGAGATGGTCATCGAGGCACCGCCCATCTCTTCGCCCCTCAGCTTTCGCTCCTGCGCCTTTCCGGCGAGCTCCGATATGTCGGCCGCAAGGCGCCAGAGACCTTTTCGGTTCGCGTCGCGGATCACCGGCACCATCAGGCCGTGCGGCGTGTCGACGGCTATCCCGACATGAACGTACTTCTTGAGGATCAGCGTTTCGCCGTCGTGCGAGAGGGACGCGTTGAACCGGGGAAAGGCGCCGAGCGTGCGGGCGAGCGCCTTCACGTGGAAGGCCAGCGCGGTCAGCCGGACGCCGCGCAGGCGGGCCTCGTCCTTCATGGCGGCACGGAACCGCTCGACCGCGCTGACGTCCGCCCGGTCGTGGTGCGTTACTGCCGGTATCAGCGCCTGCGCGGCGGCCAGGTTCTGCGCCGCAACCCGCGCGACCCGAGGCATCGGCTGCTCTTCAACCGGGCCGAACGCCGCGTGGTCGACATCCCAGTAGCGCACGGCGTCTCCGGTCTGGGCGGCAGGCGCGACGGACTTCCGGTCGAGCTTCGCATCCACGTCCTCGCGCCCCAGCGTCTCTCGCCCGCTCTCGCGCGCCAGCGCGACGAGGTCCACGCCCTTCTGCGCCGCGTAGGCGCGGGTCGAGGGGCTGGCTTTCACGTTGTCCATACCGCTCACCACTCAGCCGAGATGTACTGGGTTTCCATGAACTCGAACATGCCCTCGTGCCCGCCCTCTCGGCCGATGCCCGACTGCTTGGAGCCGCCGAAGGGTGCGGCGGGGTCCGAGACCAGCCCGCGGTTGAGCCCGACCATGCCGTAGTCGAGCCGCTCCGACACCTGTATCCCGCGCCTGAAGTCGCCCGAGAAGACATAGGCGACCAGCCCGTACTCGGTGTCGTTGGCCCGCCGGATCACGTCATCCTGGTCGGTGAAGGTCTGGAGCGCGGCGACGGGGCCGAAGATCTCGTCGTGCACGCAGTCGGCCGTCTCGGGCACGTCGGTCAGCACCGTGGGGGGATAGAAGAAGCCCTTGCCCTCGGGCGCCTGGCCGCCCAGGCGCAGCTTGGCGCCCTTGGCGACGGCATCCTCGACGAAGGCCTGCACCTTGTCGCGGGTGGCGGCGTTGACCAGCGGGCCGACGTCCACGCCGTCCTCGAGCCCGTCGCCCATCTTCAGCGCGCCCATGGCGGC
>NZ_FOXA01000048.1 GCF_900115595.1 Tranquillimonas alkanivorans | reverse complement strand
AGCGTAAAGGATGACGAAGGGGATCGGCAGTGCCACGATCCAGCCCCAGATCAGTACGCGGCGCCGGCCGGCCCGCTCGGACAGTCGGCCGGAGACGAAGTTCATCGCACCCTTCACGGCGCCGAACGACACGACGAAAGCGAAGAGTGCGGTCATGGTTCCCTCGGCCACGCCGAACTCGCTCTCCGCCAGGGCCGGGATGACCGTGCGCTGAAGGCCGATGGTCAAGCCGACGAAAAAGACCTGGAGAAGCTGCTCGAGGAACAGGCGCAGGTTGGTGCGTATGCCGAGTTCGTAGAGCACGTGGTTTCTCTCGCTCTCTCCGCCGCAGGGAGGGGGCAGGCTTCGGTAAGAACACGCCAACCGCCGCACAACTCTGCGAGTGCGCTGCCTAACTTGCTCGCGCTGCGGCAGAGTCTCGCCAGCCACCCGATATTCGCTTGAGTCGAGGCAGATGCGAACAGCTCATAGCGTCACCGTCTCCTTGCGGAGGAACTCCGGTCGATCAGGATCCCAGCCTCGAGTGCGGGCGGCTGCCTCGAGCGCCGAATAGAGCGGCACGAGTTGGACCAGCCGGTCCAGCAGGCGCGCCACCGGCGTTTCCGCTGCCGAGGCCGCAAGACCGGGTTCCGCGATGAGGCGGACGCCCTGTGACGTCAGTTTTTCCAGCGTCTGGTCCATGCCCGGCTCCGCAACGGCGCCGAGTGCGAGAACCGGGAAGCCTGCCGTCAGAACGCGTGCGGGACCATGAAGTACCTCGGCGGCCGAGTACGCGGAGGCCTGCACTCCGCAGAGCTCCATCGCCTTCAGCGCGACCTCCCCCACGATCCCGAGGCCGGGTCCGCGCCCAAGCACGAAGAGGCGGTCGATGCGGGCGAAGTCGGTGCACAACTCGCCCCAGTCCACTGTTCTCGCCGCCTCGAACCGGGCGGGCATGGCCTGCAGCGCGTCCTTCAGCGCCACGTCGTCGGTCCAGTGCGCAATGAGCCAGAGCCCGGATAGAACCGAATTCACGTAGCTCTTCGTGGCCGCCACAGCCTTCTCGGGGCCCGCGCAAAGGTCCACGGCGGTGCCGGCGGCCGCGCCAAGCGGGCTGTCCGGGCTGTTGGTGAGCGCGACTGTTTCCGCACCTCCCACGGCGCATGCCTCGGTCGCGGCAACGAGGTCGTGGCTTCGACCGGACTGGCTGATCGCCACGGCGACCGCGTGCGGCAGGTGCAACGCGCCGCCATAGATCGAGGCCACGGACGGCCCGAGCGAGGCAACCGGACGGCCGGTCAGAATCTCGGTAGCGTATTTCAGGCAGGTCGCCGCGTGGTCCGAGGAGCCGCGGGCGATCGTCAAGATGACAGCGGGGTCTCGGGCTACGATCTTGGCGGCGGCCCGGGCAAAATCTGCCTGAGCCGCGTCCTCACAGAGCCGTGCGGCGGCCTCCGGGATCTCGTCGATCTCCCGGCGCATCATGGTCGGTTCTGTCATGTCAGACCTCTCGTTTCATCGCCCGGAAGTTGGCGGCAGTCATGGAAACGGGCGTGCCAGCGTGCCAGTCGAACAGTGAACGGTCCATTTGGGAGAGCGGACCGAGATAGACGTGCAGACCCAGGCTCGGCGTGCCGTCGAGCGCCTGCACGGTGTGGACATCCTCGGCTGACAGAACGTGCATCTCGCCCGCCGCGAGGTCGAGCCACCCGGCGGGGTGCAACGTGCCGTCGATCAATCGCCACAGGCGGTTGCGCTCGCGTCCCCGATAGACACCCAGCACCGCGGGCATACGGTGCTCGTGAGGCGGAAGGATCTCGGATGGCAGAAACCGCTCGTGCCAGACCGAGACCGTTTCGTCCTCGAAGAGCAGCGTCTCGTCCTGCTCCATCTCAGGCATGGATGCGGCGATGTCGTCCGGATGCCGTAGAACATGCGCCATCAGCCGGGACACCGCTGCGAGTGGCGCGTCGTCCCCGGCGGCTTGCCGCGCGGCTGCGACGAAACGATCAAGATCGAAGGTGTACACGATCGTCACCTCTCTTCGACGACAACTCCGACAAGCCCCCGGTTCCGCCGGTGGCCTGCACCGCGGCCGCGCCGCAGGCGTTCCCCTCGGCGAGGCACACGTCGAGCGGCGCCCCGTCGAGCCAACGGTCCAGAAAACCCCCGTTGAACGCGTCCCCTGCCCCGGTCGTGTCGACGACCCGGACCTTGGCGCCGGGGACACTCTTGCGCTCCTCGCCACGAATGGCGACCGCGCCGGCCGCTCCGCGCTTGACCACGGTCAGCGGGGCGGCCCCGGCCGCGATCCCGAGGGACTCCAGCCGCCGGGCTTCTTCCTGGTTCGGCAGGAAGACATCGACTGCCGCGATCAGGTCCGCCACCCGGCGATCCAGGTTATCGTCCCATCCGCAGTCGAGCGACACCGTCATTCCCGCAGCGCGGGCTTCGTCGATCAGCCCGGGAACCTCCTGAAGGGTGCGCAGCTCGCCGATGTGCAGGTGGCGCGCGCCGGCGGCCCGCAACGCCGCGGCATCGAGCGCCGGCAAGGCGGGGCCGCCGTTGTGCGTGAGAAAGGCCCGGTCGCCGCCGGTTGCCATCGCCACGGTGATCTGCGGTGCGACGCCGGAGGCGGCGGGCTGGCAGAGTGATGCGTCGACATCGGCCCTGGCGATCTCGGCCAGCACACTCTTGCCGAAAGGTTCTGCCGGGACCATCGCGGCGAGCGCGGAGCTACGCCCCAGTGCCGCGAAGATGGCGGCCGTGATGAAGGCACCGCCGCCGGCATGCAGGTTCAGGCCCTCTGCGAAAACCTCGGTGTCGAGAGTCGGCAGCCGGGGCACCCCGGTGAAGACGAGATCGCAATAAAGGCGACCGACGCTGAGCACGCGGCCGCGTCCGTCGGACCTCCCGGTTACGGCGTGTGTCACCTCACCACCATCCCCGTCTCGCGGTCGAAGACGTGAAGGTTGTCCGGGTCGGCGCCAAGTCGTACCTGTTCGCCGACGGAGGGCGGGTTGCGGCCATCGGCCTTTGCAACGATCTCGCCCCCCGGCGTGTCGACGTAGATCAGGGTCTCGGCGCCGAGCGGTTCGCGCACGGTGACCTTGCCCTGGATCAGCGCGTCCGTCTCGCGGGGGACCAGGTCGTCGGGCCGCACACCGAGCGTGATACGACCCGAACGAGCCTCGGCCGTCGGCCCCATCGGGAAGGACAGGCCCTCCGGCATGATCACCCGGCCCTCGCTCAGTTCGGCGTCCAGCATGTTCATAGACGGCGCGCCGATAAAGCGGGCCACGAAAGTGTTGGCCGGCTTGTGATAGACCTCGTCCGGCGTGCCCACCTGCTGGATATGGCCGTCCTTCATGATGACGATCCGGTCGGCCATGGTCATCGCCTCGACCTGGTCGTGCGTCACGAAGACGATGGTGTTGCCGACGCGCTGGTGCAGTTTCTTGATTTCGAGCCGCATCTGCGTACGCAGCTGGGCGTCGAGGTTTGAGAGCGGCTCGTCGAAGAGGAAAACGGCCGGATCACGAACCATGGCGCGGCCGATGGCGACGCGCTGGCGCTGACCGCCCGAAAGCTGGTTCGGCTTGCGCTCGAGCAGGTCGGTCATCCCCAGGATCGCGGCGACCTCCTGGATCCGCTTATCCTTGTCGGGCTTCGACATCTTCGAGGAGCGCAGGCCGAAGGCGATGTTCTTCTTGACGCTCATGTGCGGGTAGATGGCGTAGTTCTGGAACACCATCGCGATGTCGCGTTCCTTGGGTTCGAGGTGGTTCACCTCGCGCCCGCCGATCTCGATGACGCCGTCACTGACCTCCTCGAGCCCGGCGATCATGCGCAGCGTCGTGGACTTGCCGCAGCCGGAAGGGCCGACGAAGACGACGAACTCACCGTCGGCCACGTCGAGGTTGATCCCGTGCAGCACCTCGGTCGCACCGTAGCGTTTCACGAGGTTTCTGAGGACGAGTTGGGCCATGCTCAGGTCTCCGTCAGGGCGTTGAACGCGGATGCGAGGCGAGTGGCCGCCTCGTTCCTGCGTGTCGTTCTGTTTCGGGCGGCAGCACGAAGCTCCGCCAGCGTCTCGCGATAGCCCGCCTGCGCCGCCTCCAATGCAGCGGGGGCCGGACCGCCGGTGCGGTCGCGCCGGGCGACGAAGGTATCGGCGGCGACGGCGGTGCGGAAGCCCGCCTCGTCGAGCCCCGGCCCGCGGCCAGTCTGGTCCTCGAAGGCTGCCCGGAAAGCGGCGTAGCCTTGGCGCAGCGGCGCGGCCTCGGCGATCACCGCGCGGGCGGTGGCGGCGGCGATCTCGTGCGCCTGGCGGAAGCTCAGCCCCTCGTCGCGTACCAGCGTGTCGGCCAGCTCCGTGATCGTGACACAGGCCGCATCCATGTTCGCCGCCACACGGTCGGCACGAATAGAACAGGACGGAAGGAAGGCGGCCAGCAGGTCGAGCACCCTGCCCCCGCTCTCGAAGGCCGCGTAGCCTGCCTGCTGCACCTCGCCCTCGCTGTCGTTCATGTCGGTGAAGGGCGTGTTGTGCATGGTGTTCACCACCATGTCGCACCGCCCGGCAGTCACGCTCGCCAGGTGGCGCATGTGCTCGATGGGCACCGGGTTGCGCTTCTGCGGCATGATCGAGCTGATCTGGACGAGGCTGTTGGGCACGTAGAGCTGCCCGACCTCGAAGCTCGACCAGAAGGCCATGTCCTGCACCACGCGGCCGAGGTGGACGAAGACCAGCTTCACCGCCGAGTACAGGCCGGTGACGTAGTCGACGCTGGCAATGCAGCCGTAGCTGTTCACGAGCACCCCCTCGAAGCCCAGCAGGTCGGCCACGCGTTCGCGGTCGATCGGGAAGCCCGAGGTCGTGATCGCCGCCGCGCCCATCGGGCAGTGCTCCAGCCCGTCGATGGCCGCGCTCAGCCGCGCGGCGTCGCGCAGCAGCACTTCGAGCGCGGCGCAGAGGTAGTGGCCGAAGGTCGTCGGCTGCGCGGGCTGCCCGTGAGTATAGGCGACGATCAGGGTTTCGGCCTCGGCCTCGGCCTTGGCGCTCAGCGCCTCGGCCAGGGTCAGGAGCTGACCCAGCATCGCTTCGGCCCGTTCGCGCAAGGCCATCTTGAACAGCGTGTGGTCCATGTCATTGCGCGAGCGCGCCGTGTGCAGCGCCCCGCCGAGGTCGCCCAGGCGGCGCTTCAGCTCGGCCTCGACGAGGAAGAAGTAATCCTCGTACTCGCCGGTGTATTCGAGCGCCGGAACGTCGACCTCCTCGGCGATGGCGGCGAGCGCCCCGGCGATCCGCGCGCCGTCGTCGGCGGAAAGGATCCCCGACTCGACCAGCATCACCAGATGCGCGCGGTTGATCGCGTCCATGTGCCCCGCGAAGTGGGTTTTCACCCCCTCGAAGAGCGGCGCGAGCACCGTGTCGCGGTATACGGGATCGGGAAACTTCGAAGTGTCGCTCATCCCTTGAGCCCCGCCATGACCACGCCGCGGATGATGAAGCGTTGAAAGATGAGGAAGACCACCAACGTCGGGATCGTCGAGATCGCGGCACCCGTCATGATCAGCTCCCAGGCCACGTCGGCCTCGTCACCGAAGCTCGAAAGACCAACCGGCAAGGTGTACATGTCGGTCGAGTTGGTCACGATCAGCGGCCACAGAAAGGCGGTCCAGTTGCCGAGGAAGACGAAGATCGCGAGCGCGGCCAGCGCCGGTTTCACCAGCGGCATCGCCACCGTCCACCAGATCTGGAACTCGTTCAGGCCGTCGATGCGCGCGGCCTCGATGAAGTCGTCGGGCACGCTCTCGAAGAACTGCTTCATCAGGAACGTCCCGAAGGCCGTCATCAGGCCGGGGAACATGATGCCCCAGTAGGAGTCCAGCCAGCCGAAGCTCTGGCTCATGAGGTACCACGGGATCACCAGCATCTCTGTCGGGATCATCAGTGTGGAGAGGATCGCGATGAAGACGAGTTGCCGGCCCGGGAAGCGGAACTTGCACAGCGTGTAGCCGATCAGGCTGTCGAAGAAGAGGTTCGACACCGTGGTGATCGCCGCGATGAGAAGCGAGTTCCAGAACCACAGGTAGAAGCGGCCGTCCTCGAGAACGTACGCGTAATTGTCGAGCGTGGGTTCCTCGGGGATGAGGTTCACGTTGTAAACCTCGAACGGCCACTTCAGCGACGTCGAAATCATGTAGGCGATCGGCATCACCATCAGGATGCCGCCCGCAAAGAGCAGCATCCACCGGATGATCTGGCCCATGTTGCGGGGCCGCCGGGAGGGGCCTGCGCGAAACAGGGCGTCAGAGGTCGGCCGGGCCTGGTCGGGAACGTCGGGCGCGATTGTCATGTCACTCGCTCCTCAGCAGGCGCAGCTGAATCAGGCTGACGATCAGAAGGATCAGGAAAAGCACGACCGTCTGGGCCGCGGCATATCCCATGTCGAAGTCGTCGAAGGCGGTGCCGTAGATCATCAGCACCAGCGGCTTGGTCGAGTTCAGCGGCCCGCCGGGATTGTTCGTCGTCATGTTGTAGACGTGGTCGAAGATCCGCAGGAAACCGATCGAGCTGAAGACGACGATGAAGACGATCGTCGGGCGCAGCAGCGGAATGGTGATCTGCGTCAGCACCGTCCACCAGCCGACGCCGTCGATCCGCGCGGCTTCGTAATAGCTCACCGGGATCGCCCGCAGGCCGGCCATAAAGATGATGATCTGGAAGCCCAGCCCCGCCCAGACCGCCGGCGCCAGTACCGACGGAAGTGCGTAGCTGGTCGAGTTCAGAAACTCGATCTGTGAGATGCCGACCTGCGCCAGAAGGTTGTTGAACAGGCCCGTCGGGACCGGCTGATAGAACCAGCGCCAGACCCAGGCCATCGCAACCGCGCTCGTCATGAATGGAAGGAAGTACAGCATCCGCAGGGTGCCGTGCATGAACCGCACCTTGTCGAGCTGATAGGCGATGATGAAGCTCAGCACGAGGCTGATCGGCGTGCCGATGATGAGGTAGAGGAAGGTGTTCTTGAACACCTTCCAGAACACCGGGTCGGCCACGAGCTTCTGGTAGTTCTCGAGCCCCGCCCAGGTCCGGTCGCCCAGCAGGTTCCAGTTCTGGAAGCTGATCATGATCGCGTTGCCGGTCGGGTAGAACCGGATGATCACGTAGAACAGGACCGGCACGGCAAGGAACGCCCAGGCCCAGGCGATCTGCTTCTGCCGGATCGAGAGGTTGCGGTAGAATGGCATGCCGTCGAGCTCCGTTGGATGTCGCGCACCTGCGGACGGCCCGGAAAGGCCGCGGCGTCAGGGCGACGGGCGCGGATGCGAGCTCCGCCGCAATGGGAGCGGCGGAGCCTTCTGCTCTTCCTCGGCGGCGATCGCGAGGCTCTCTTCCAGCGGCATGCCCTGGATGTCGGTGCGCGCCACCATGTCCATCAGCACCTGGCGCTGTGCGCTCTCGTTGGCGAAGATCGTGGTATGCGCGTTCTCGAGGCCGCGGATGAACGGTCCGTAGACCGGGTCGTTCGCGTTCTCCTCGGTCAGGCCGACGGAGGGCTTCGCCGGGAGCTCGCCGACCACTTCGAGCCAGATCTGCATCGCCTCGTCGGAGGTGATGTATTCCATGAACTTCACGGCGGCGTCGTATTCCTCGCCCTCGGCCTTCGAGGTAATCGCATTCACCCAATAGCTCGAGTAGTTCGAAGCCGTGCCGTCGGGACCGACCGGCAGTTCTGCGACGCCCCACTTCAGGCCACGCATGTCCGCCAACGAGCCGACGCGGAACGAGCCGTCGATGTGCATGCCGGCGCGACCGGCCTTGAAAGCCGCCTGCGGCTCATCCATGAAGCTCGACGAGGTCACTTCGTGGGTCTTCTCAAGATCGGTGTAGAACTCGAGCGCCTTCAACCCGGCCTCGTTGTTGTAGTTCACGGTCCGATAGTCATCGAGATAGGGCTCGCCGCCGAACTGGCGGATCAGCACTTCGCGGAACCAGTGATGGTCCTGCGCGGTCATGCCGGTGGTCAGGCCGACCTGCGTGATGTTGCCCGCACCGTCTTTCTTGGTGAGCTTCTTGGCGTCCTCGACGAGTTCGTCGAGCGTCTCGGGCGGGCCGTCGATGCCGGCTTCCTCGAACAGGCGCTCGTTGTAGAACAGCGCGAGCGAGCGCACCGCGGTCGGCAGCGCGTAATACTGACCATCGCGCTTCATCGCCTGGACCATCGGGAAGAAGGCCTCGTCGATCTGGTCGGCGGGAAAGGCTTCCTCGGGCAGCGGCTGGATCAGGCCCGCCTCGATATAATCGTTCAGCCACCCGTAGAAGAGCTGCACCACGTCGGGCCCCTCGCCCGCCGGGATGGCGGCAGCGACCTTCGTGCGGTAGTCCGCATAGGGGAAGGTCGTCATCTTCACGGTGATGTCGGGGTTCGCCTCCTCGAAGTTCTCGATCAGCTGCTCCATGGCGTCGACGCGGGCGTCGTAGAAATACTGCCAATACTCGATCTCGACTGCGTTCGCCGCGCCAGCGCACAGCACAGCTGAACTCGCCAGACCTGCGAGGGCCGTCATCCTCATCGACTTCATCATGATTCCTCTCCCGTTGGCGGGTGTCCTGCGCACCCTTCACCTTCCGGCGGCGAGGTCGGTGCCGCCGCCTGACCGTGGTTAACTCAACACGCTTGAGTGATCAACTGTGTTGAGTTAATCAGTTCTCGATGTTGTCGATCCTTCCACCACGCAGCACGAGCGCCGAGCGGGCCCGGAGCCACAACCGGCGGCTGGTCCTGGGCCACGTCCACGCGACGGGCGAGATCGGACGGGCCGAACTCTCCCGCGCCTGCGGACTGACGATCCAAGCGGTCTCGAACATCATCGCCGAATTGGAGCAGGAGGGCCTGATCCGGGAGACCGGCCGCCGGAGCACCGGCCGCGGCCTTCCCGCCACGCTCTACGGGATCAACCCGGGCGGCGCCTGCGCCCTCGGAGTCGAGGTCCGTCCCGACGCACTGCTCGCCGCGCTGCTCGATCTGAACGGCGGCGCCATCTTCACCACCCGCCGCGCCCTGAACGATGCGCACCCGACCGCAGTCACGCAGGAGCTCCGGGCGCTGCGCGAAGAGCTGAAGAGCGCACACCCGGACGTGGTGTCCCGGCTCCTCGGGGCAGGCGTGGTCATGCCCGGCCCGTTCGGCGCGACGGGGCTGTCGGGCACCGCCTCGGACCTGCCTGGCTGGCAGGAGACGGACGCGCGTCAGGTCTTCGCGGAAGCGCTCGGCGTGCCGATCGACCTCGACAACGACGCCAACGCAGCCGCCATGGCGGAGCGGGTGAAGGGCGTGGCCCAAGGACTGAACGACTACGCCTACCTCTATTTCGGAACCGGCGTGGGCCTGGGCCTCGTGAGCGGCGGACGCCGCGTCGCGGGCGCTTTCGGCAATGCGGGCGAGATCGGGCACCTGCGCGTTCAGACACCCGACGGGAGCCGGGCGCTGGAGGAACTGGCCAGCCGTCTCTCGCTGCAGCACAGGCTGGCGGGCCGGGGGCACGGAACGATCAATTTCGACAGGCTCTCGGCGCTCGACGCCGCGGGCGACGCGATCCTCGAGGAGTGGATCGCCACCGCCGCCTCCGCGCTCGGGCAGGCCGTGCATGTGATCGAGAACCTCTTCGACCCGGAGACAGTGATCCTCGGTGGCGCACTGCCAGAGCGCATCGTCGACCGGCTCATCTCCCGCGTCCCCCTGCCCGACGGCTCGGTGTCAAACCGGCCCGACCGCGTGCGCGCGCGCTTGCTGCGGGGCGATTGCGGGCGGCTTACCGCGACGCTCGGCGCCGCCGCCCTGATCCTCGACCGCGCCTTCAGCCCGCAGCTCGGCGCGCTCGACTGACAGCCATTCCCGACAGGAGCTTTCGATGCCACTGACCGATCCCGCCCGCCTGTCCGCCGAAGCCCGCGCGCCGCATGTCGTTTCCCTGTGGCGCGCCCTGCAGCCGCTCCAGACCGTCGTCAGCTTCATGAACACCGGCGCCCATCCCGACGACGAGACCTCTGCGATGCTGGCAGCACTCGCCTGGCGCGACGGGGTCGACATCTCCTACGCCTGCTCCACCCGCGGCGAGGGCGGCCAGAACGACATCGGCACGGAAGCCGGCCCGGCGCTCGGCGTACTGCGCACCGCCGAGATGGAGGCCGCCTGCGATGTGCTCGGCCTGCGCATGTACTGGCTGTCGGAATCACCCGACGACACGATCTTCGATTTCGGCTTCTCGAAGTCCGGCGTAGAGACGCTCGGCCGCTGGGGTCGCGACCGCACACTGGCCCGCTTTATCCACATTCTACGGCGCGAGCGCCCGGACATCATCTGCCCCACCTTCCTCGACGTGCCAGGGCAGCACGGCCACCACCGCGCCATGACCGAGGCGGCGCATCTCGTGATGGATCTGGCCGCCGATCCGGACTTCGCCGGCAGCGATCTGCCGCCGTGGCAGGTGAAGAAGCTCTACCTTCCCGCCTGGTCCGGCGCCGGCCAGGCCTATGACGATGACCTGCCACCGCCCCCCGCGACCCTCACTATTCCCGGCAAGGGGCTGGACCCGGTGACCGGCTGGAGCTTCGAGCGGATCGGCCAGCAGTCGCGCGCCTGCCACGCGACGCAGGCCATGGGCAAGTGGATCTCGGCAGGCACCGAGCGGGATTTCCCCCTGCATCTCAAGGACAGCCGCGTCGCGGGCCCGGACGGAACACTGGTCAGCGGCCTTGCTGCGCGCCTGCCCGACCTGAAGGACTGTCCGCATCTCGCGGCAGCGCAGGAGGCCTGTGATGCAGCCCGGAGCGCCTTCCCCGAAGCGGCTGTCGTGCTGGCGCACCTTAGCCACGCGCTGGCCGAGCTGCGCGAGGCCGATAGTCGCCTGACACAGGATGAACGAGCAGCCTTCGGCCACAAGCTCCGCCGCAAGGAAGAACAGCTGTCGCTCGCCATTCGGCACGCGGCACGCGTCGAGGTCTTCGGCTTCACGGACCTGGACTTCGTGCGTCCCGGCGGGACGACGGCGCTAACGGTCGAAACGCGACAGGGCGATGCCGAGCACGTTGAGGTGCGGCCCGAATTGCCCCAAGGCTGGGTCGCCGAAGGCGGGACGCTCGCCGTCACCTTCGAGGCCGCGACCAGCGCCCCCTACCCCGACACCTATCTGCCCGGACAACCCGCCGCGCCGTGCCTCCTGTCCCGCGTGACGGCGAACGGCGTGACCTCGGAGACGCGCGTGCCCCTGTCCCTGCCGCCCGTCGTCCTGCCGGATCGGACCGCAGCGCTTGCGCCCACGGCGGCCGTCCTCAACACCGCCCAGTCGGAGCGCCGATTTTCGGTTGCCCTCTCCGACGTTGCGCCGAAGGGCGCCGATGCCGCGCTGGAGGTTCCGAAGGGATGGACAGCCGAGCGAACCGACGGGGGCTTCGACGTGACGGCGCCCGAGACGCTGACCGACGGCGCCTACACGCTGCGGCTGACGCTCGACGGGCAGCCCGCGCAGACGCTCATCCGGGTCTCCCATCCGCATACCGCGCCTCGCGCGCTGGCGCAGCCTGCGGAGGTCGCCGTGCGCGCGGTGGCCGTGGAAACGCCCGAGGCGCGGATCGGATATGTCGGCGGCGGCAACGACCGGGTGGATTGCTGGCTGGCGGCCATCGGGCTCGACGTCACCGTAATAGAGGACCGGGACCTCGAGACGCCCTCGCGCCTCGCCCGCTTCGACACGATTGTCGTGGGCATCTTCGCCATGCGCTTTCGCGAGGGGCTGGCCGAAGCCATGCCCCGCATCCACGACTGGGTGCGCGCCGGCGGAACGCTGGTCACGCTCTACCACCGTCCTTGGGACGCGTGGGACCCTGATGCCATTCCGCCCGCGAGGCTCGAAATCGGCCAACCGTCCCTGCGCTGGCGCGTCACGGACGAAAATGCCGAGGTGACCGTGCTGAGCGACCATCCCGCCCTTGAGCGCCCTAACCGCCTCGCGACGGAGGACTGGGCGGATTGGCACAAGGAGCGCGGCCTCTACTTCGCGAAGGAGTGGGACGAGGCCTACACCCCGCTTCTGTCGATGCACGATGCGGACGAGGCACCGCTCGAGGGGGCACTGCTCGTCGCCGATATCGGCAAAGGGCGGCACGTCCACACCTCGCTGATCCTGCATCACCAGATGGAGCGGCTGACGCCCGGTGCCTTCCGGCTGATGGCGAACCTCGTCACGCCGCGAGATGAGTGACGCCGCGGCCGAGCCTCCTCGCAACCTGGCGGGCGGGGCTTGGCTGATTGCTGACCTGAGCCTGAACATCTGGGCGCTCAGCATCGTCAAGGCGATGGGGCTCGACTTCCCGCCGACCCAGCTCGTGTTCCTCCGCGCCCTCGCGGGCTTCCTGCTGATGCTGCCATGGATCTGGCGCGAGCGCGGCGCCTTCGCCGGGCTCGACGATCTCCCGCTGCACCTTCTGAGAGTTGCACTCTCGACCGTCACTCTGACAGCAAGTTTCTTCGCCATCGCCCGCGTACCTTTCGCCCTGTTCACGGCGGTCAACTTCACGCGGCCGCTGATCCTGATGGCCATGGCGGCGCTCTTTCTGTCCGAGCGCGTCGCGCCCCGGCGCTGGCTGGCAGGGCTGGTCGCCCTGACCGGCGTTCTGATCGCCGTCGAGCCGGACCCGTCAGGCGGCTTCAACTGGGGCCTCCCGGCTCTCATCCTGACCGTCTTCGCCGGAACAGGCGCGGTGATCGTCACGCGGCGGTTGAGGGCCACGCCGACCATCGTCCTGATGACCTTCTACACCGGCGGCCTCGCGCTGCTGATCGCTCCGTTCGCGGCTGCCAACTGGCAGCCGGTCGCCGCGGATGAATGGCCGGCGCTCGTCGCGGTCGGCCTCTTCGCGCAGTCGGCACAGTTCTGCTTCCTGCAAGCCCACAAGCGGGCCGAGGCGGCATTCCTGGCGGTGCTGGGCTACGGGTCGCTCGTGATGTCCGCGACCGTGGGCTACGTTGTCTTCGGCGAGCCCGTCACCCTGCGCTTCGCCGTCGGCGCCTCCCTCATCGTCTGCGCCGCCGCCTGGGGCACCATCTTCGCGCCCCGTCGGCGTGCCCCTTGAGGGCTGCTCAGAGCGGGATCGGCCGGTCCTCGAGGATCGCCTCCATGGCGAAGTAGGACGTGACTGCGTCAAGCTCAATCTTGCCGATCAGCTGCTGGTACACGCGGTCGAAGCTGGTCATGTCGTCGGTCACGATCTTGATCATGTAGTCGTAGTCTCCGCCGATGCGGTAGAAGTCGACGATGTCCGGGATACTCGTCACGTGGTTGCGGAAGGTCGACAGCCATTCGATGGAATGACGCCGCGTCCGCAGCATCGTGAAGACGACCAGCTTCTTTCCCAGTGCCACGCGGTCGAGCTTCGTCCTGCGGCCCGCGATGATCCCCTGCGCCTCCAGGTTCCGCAGCCGCCGCCAGCAGGCGTTCTGAGACAACCCGACCCGCTCGGCCAGCTCTCGCTGACTCATGCCGCCATCCCTCTGGATCGCTGCGAGGATGCGCCTGTCGATATGATCGATTTTGCCCGCCATGCTTCGATCATTATCACCGCCGATATGTCAGTACACGGGTAAATGAGAGATGAATTCGCGCCTCGGCCTGTTCATCCTGCTGCCAACCGGCTTGCGAGGGAGATGACATGACGGCACTTTCGGATTTCAGAAGAAGTCTTGACGGCTCCGACCTGCCGGACCGTCTGCGCCGCGGCCTCATCGGAGAGGGATTGCGGTTCGAGACGCCGTTCGGCGCGCGCGAGTTGCTCTACGCCGACTACACCGCCTCCGGCCGCTCGCTGCGGCAGGTGGAGGACTTCGTGCTGGAGCGCATCCTCCCCTTCTACGCCAACAGCCACACGGAGGCGTCCTTCTGCGGCATGACCATGACCCGCATGCGGGAGGAGGCGCGTGCAATGATCGCGCGCCTGGTCCATGCGGACGAGAACTGTCACGTCCTCTTCACCGGCTCTGGTGCGACCGCCGGGCTGAACCGGATCGTTCACCTCCTCGAACTCCCGCGGCGCGTGGCCGCCGGGGAGAGTGTCGTCGTGCTGACGGGGCCTTACGAGCACCATTCCAACATCCTTCCCTGGCGCGAGAGCGGCGCGCGGGTCGTCGCCGTGCCGGAAGTTCTCGGCGGCGGACCCGACCTGTCCCGTCTCGCGGAAGAACTCGACGCCGCCCGCGATGCGGACCTGGTCGTCGGCAGTTTCTCGGCTGCGTCAAACGTCACGGGAATTCTGACCGACCCGGACCCGGTCACGCGCCTCCTGAAGTCGCGCGGCGCACTCGCCGTCTGGGACTATGCCGGCGGAGCGCCGTACCTGCCCATGGACATGACGCCGGCGGCGGGCTGCGCCAAGGACGCCATCGTGTTCTCGCCCCACAAGTTCCCGGGCGGCCCCGGCGCCTCGGGCGTCACGGTCGTCCGCGACACCATCGTCCGGAGCGACACGCCCACCTGCCCGGGCGGCGGCACGGTGGACTTTGTCTCGCCGTGGCGTCACGTCTACTCCACTCGCGTCGAGGCGCGCGAGGAGGGCGGCACACCCAATGTCATCGGAGACATCCGTGCAGCCCTCGCGATGCTCGTAAAGGACGCAGTGGGCCTCGAATGCATCGTCGAGCGGGACAAGGAACTGCGTCGGAGGGGCCTTGCGAGGCTCCGCAAATGCGACCGCATCGAACTGCTCGGTACGGACACGGAAAATGCGCTTCCCATCTTCTCCTTCCGCGTTCGGAACAACACGGGCGGCTTCATCCATCATCAGTTGTTCAGCCGCATGCTGTCCGACATTCACGGCATCCAGGTCCGCGGCGGATGTGCCTGTGCCGGTCCGTACGCCCACACGCTCCTTTGCCTAAACCAGCAGCAGTCCGAGGATCTTCTCCGCCGCCTTTCGGAGGGCGAGGAACTGGAAAAGCCGGGCTGGGTCCGCCTCAATCTCAGCTACCTGCTCAGCGACGAACAGGCCGACCGGATCCTCGACGCCGTGACCCGCCTCGCCTCCCAAGCGGACCGCTGGGCGGCCTGTTACCGGGGCGAAGCGCGCACGGCTCGCTTCACCGCCTCAGTTGATCGCGCCTCGAGTCCGGAGGCACGCCGACCACCCGCAGAGCACGCTCAGAGGCTCCAGCGTACACTGCCGTAGTCAAGGAGCCGTTGGCGACAACAGGTTCTTTCGTGGCGGAAGTCCGCCGCCTGCTGGAATCGGCGGGCTGGACAACGAACGCGACGACCATCCCAGCCGGTCATGGCGGCTCGTGTCTGCCCCGCTCACAGGCGGCTCTGTCGTCGCGGAGGCCACCTGCGCGGCTCTCGGCCAAACTTCCCGTGTCCTCATGAAGCTGAGGCAGCGCGGTCGAAACACCTTGTTCCCTCGCAGGCGCAGCAGAAGCCAGCAAAGCAGCGCTTTAAGAAGTGGTGGATGTCCGGCCTGGGCCGGCCGCGACGAGGCGCCGGGCGCGCTCATCCCACGAGCCGCAGGCCCTGCGCCGCCGCCCGGGACGTGGCCGGTTGCCCGGGCTCGTCGCGGAACGGGCTTCGGACCATCGAGAGATCGACCTTCACGGAGTGCAGCCGGCTGGCGAGCGCCTCGATGCCGAGGCTCTGTCCGTAGGAGCGGTCGCCCTCGTCGGTCCGGGCATGGCCCATGAGCCGGCAGCGGATCGCGTCGGACTTGTCGTCGGACAGGAGATCGTTGTGGAAGGTCGTGCGCAGCGCGTGAAAATCGAGGCCCGCCCAGTAGATGTCGTGCTTCCTGCGGTAATAGGCGAAGGACTTGCTGAAGTTCGCGGAGAAGGTCCCCTTGCACTTGCCGCGGGTGAGAAAGGGAAAGAGCCGGATGTGGCCCTGCCTGCGGCGCAGCTCGACGAGTTTCAGGAGGCCCAGCTCGACCAGCTGCGGGTGCACGGGGACGGTCCGCTCGCTGGTGAGGGTCTTCACGCCGTTGATGATCGTGTTGCGCACGCGCATGTATGGAATGCCCCGGTCGGAGCCGAAGTCCTCGGGCCCGAGCTGCAGGCATTCCTCCATGCGGAATCCCTGGAGCCGCGCGATCAGCGGCGCCCAGAACAGCGGGTCGCCCACGTCCTCGAGCTCCTCGCGGAAGACGGGCGAGCCGAAGAGCGCGTGGATGCGGTCGTCCCAGGCGACGCGGCCATGGTTCTCTTCGGTCTTTTTCAGCTCGGCCAGCTCGGCATTGGTCCAGTTGCAGATCGCGAAGGGGTTCCGGTCGACGAGCTGCATGTCCCACAGCATCTCGCCCACCGCGCGCAGGACGCGGCCATGCTTGACGTAGGTGTTGACGCTCAGCCGCTTGACGTGGCTCTCGAGGCGGATCCTGTCGATCTGCTCGGCGGTGGCGCCCTCGCGCTCCGCCGTCCTGGCGGCGGCGGCCCCGTTTGCCTCCCTGGCGTCGGCGCGTTCGATCAGCTCCAGATAGCTGACATCGTCCCGGTCGGCTGCCGACTTGCCGTGGTTGCTGGGGATTCTCCAGAGCAGCTCCAGCGCGTCACTGACGGCATCGATCTCGGTTTCGTCGACGGGGCCGTCGCCGAGGGCCTCGGACCAGAAGTTGAGCGCCAGGCGCTGGTTGCTGGTGTTTTCCCTGGCCCACTTCCGCCCTCTCTCGGAATAGCACTTCTGGCCCTCTCCGAATCCTTTCAGGTAGCCGAGGCCGCGCAGCTCGAAATAGAGCGTGATCGCCTCCACCACGGTGATGCCGCGCTGCTTCTCCAGCGCGGCGCGCGACTCCTCGGACAGGCGCCTCCTGTCGACGAAGATGCGCGGCGGACGGCAGGAAATCCGGAGCTTCTGCCATGCCACCGGATCGAGGCCCTCGGGCCTCTCCAGCCCGGCCGGCAGGATAACATCTGCGCCCGCGTCGGCCTCGTCCGCCTCGGCGTTCATTTCCGACGGCGCGGAGGCGG
>NZ_FOXA01000067.1 GCF_900115595.1 Tranquillimonas alkanivorans | reverse complement strand
AAGACCTGGAGAAGCTGCTCGAGGAACAGGCGCAGGTTGGTGCGTATGCCGAGTTCGTAGAGCACGTGGTTTCTCTCGCTCTCTCCGCCGTTGCCGGCGTTCCGTTCTCGCCGAGGCGGTGCCTTAGCCGTACCATCTTCGGTGCGTCCTCGCGGGGCAAGCATCCTGCGTCGGCCAGTGCCGCTCGCGCGCATGCAGCGAATGGCAGATTGGGCGGACCTGCGCCGTAGCATCGGGCGACTTTGAACGGCAGGAGCGGGCCGTCCTTAAAAGACAGCCCCCGCCTTCAAATCTCGCGGCCTCCGAGATCGCGAGCGCGTCCTCGAGCTCGACGCCCAGGTAACGGACGGTGCTGTCCATCTTCGTGTGACCGAGAAGTAGTTGGACAGCCCGGAGATTTCCGGTCTTGCGGTAGATCTGTGCCACCTTGGTCCGACGCATTGAGTGGGTCCCGTAGGAAGTGGGCTCCAGCCCGATCGAGTTCACCCATCCTCTGACGAGGCGGGCATACCGACGTGTCGAGATGTGGAGCCTCTCGTGGAAGCGCCCAGGCCACAGATACTCTGAGCCGATCATCGCCAGGTCTTCGAGCCAGTCCGCGAGCGACGAGCGCGTGCCCTCGGTGATCTCGAACCGGACTGGCCGACGGGTTTGCTCTGGGTGATCGAAGCGCGCTCCTTCACGCGACCGGCGGAGAAGACGTCGGCCACCCTCAGACACACGAGATCGCAGCCGCGAAGCATGCTGTCGATTGCGAGGTTGAAGAGAGCGACGTCGCGGGTACGAGCAGCGAGTTCAAGCCGCACACGGATCGCCCAGACATGTTTCGGCCGGAGCGGGCTCTTCTGGCCGACGATGCGGCCCTTGTTCCAGGCAGGCCGGCAAGCGCGAACGGCGGGCAGGTTCTTGCCAGACATGGCGGTTCCTCTTTGCCACCGCACTTCACCTCATCACCGGCAGGATTGTCGGCGCTGCATCATAGCGCGCCGCGCCGCCGCAGGTCCGATCCGAGCCCTTAGTGGACCATTAAGCGAGCACAGAAAGAGCCAGCGCGGGATCAGCCTTGTTCGGTTGGTTGCATCGAGGCCGCGAGGGTCGCCAGAAGCGCCTCATCGGTTGCAGGCTTTTCGATCCGCCTTGCGTCCTGGCGATCTGAAGGCATGTCGACCGTGTTGGAGTACCCTGTTGCGAACACGAAGGAAATTTTCCGCGCCTGAAGTGCCCGGGCGGCGGGCCAGACACGATCGCCTGCCAGATTGATGTCGAGGATGGCACCGTCAAAGTCTTCCGATGCTGCAATACGCAGTGCCTCATTCACCGACGCAATGGGTTCCGTCACCTCGCAGCCCGCAGCCCGCAGCCCGCAGCGCTTCGCGAGCCGCATTTGCGACAAGATACTCGTCTTCAACAAGAAGTATCCTCTTGCCATGAAGGCTGCTGGTGTCTCCTGCGGGCCGCCCCGCTTCGGGAAGCGGCCGGGACGTCTGCCTGCCATGGCCAGACGCGCGCAAAGTGCGAACCGGCAAGTCCATGACCGCCCGCAGGCCATCCCGGGCGAAGTCGAGCTTCACGTCGCCTTCGAGTTCGAAGGTGAGTGTCTGCTCGATCGCCACTCCAAGGTGCCATCGGTCCATTAATTATCCTTTATTCCGTCCCGACACCGTGCCCGCCGTCGAGCGAGGAGGTCAACGCAGTTGGGTAGATATTCGCGGCTGCAGCCAGCAGCGGCCGTACTTCTATCTCCGACGTGGTGGCGGACGAAATGGGGGACGCGACCACCTGTCAGCCCTTTAAGTCGCTGGACTTCAATAAAAAAAGGAATTCAGGTGGCGGAGACGAAGGGATTCGAACCCTCGAGACCCTTTCGGGTCTACTCCCTTAGCAGGGGAGCGCCTTCGACCACTCGGCCACGTCTCCGCTGACGGGTATAGCCGCGCAAACATAGGAAATACAAGGCGAAATTCGCACTTTCTCATCACGTGGCCAGCCGCCCACCAACTCCTTGAAATGGCGCTGAAAGGCCCAGGATCACGAGGATTATGGGCAAGATTTGGCCAACTTCCTAAGCGTGTATTTGGTGGCGGGCTTGCAGCCAAGCTGCGGAACACGGCTGGCAACGTCGCGCGCCCCGCGTTTCCGCTGCTACCCCGCCGGTCCGAACTCCTTCTCAAGGAAGGTCGGACATGAGCACGACACGGCAGAATCCAAGCGGCGACGCGCGACAGATCGCGGAGGCGCTCGAGCGGTGTCCTTCGCCGTGGCTGCGCAACGCGGACCTGCAGGGGCGCTGGCAATGCAGCCGCGCTTCGGTGGATCGCATCCGGAAGGAGCACGGCCTCCGGAGCGACGGGCCGGACGGCACCCAGCCGGACTTCGACCTGCTCACCATCCTCGGGATCGAGAGGGTCGCTGACCCGCTGGCCGCGTGGACGCTCGGGAGCGACGACGACCGTGAAATTCTCGCCGCTCCCCTCCTGAGCATCGATGACTTGCAACTCCTCGATCCGCACCGCGGCGGTTATTACCGCGAGATATTTCTGCAACGGGCGCGGGAGGGAATCCGGCCCGGCTTCAAGCTCGGCAACCGGTGGCTTTTCCGGCCGACGATCCAGGACCTTGCCCGGCTGCAAGCGCTGCGCGCGGCGCGCATGAAGGGCGAGTGACATGGCCTTCGCTCATCGACCACATGCTTCCTCACCGGACTACAATGACGAAAACCCTCGGGCGGATTACCGCCGCCGCACCCGCTCCGAACGGGTAGAGCGCGGCGGAGAGCTTACAGATGCTGCGCGCGCGCGGGGTCATCGCTTTTGCACCATCCACTGC
>NZ_FOXA01000070.1 GCF_900115595.1 Tranquillimonas alkanivorans | reverse complement strand
TCATGAGGGTTCTCCAAAGTTGCGAATGGCTTGCCGCGGCGGATCAACCCCGTGATCCTCGTGCCGGTTCACTATTTCGTGCCGAATTCGATGTGCCGGCGGGCCGACTGCTCGCCCTCCTCTTGCACTTGATCTCAGGCGATCAACCTCCAGAAGGCGAGCCTCACCGGGCTTGACCCTGACCACGGTCTCCGCGTCTGGCCGAAGCATGCGAGTTGATGCTGCGACTGAGACGCGCCCCCTAACATCGCCTTGCTCGGAGTGGTCATGCGGCGCCGCAACTCCTCGCCGGAGACCGCGGTCTCATGATGTCTGCTTTCTTTAGATGGCCGGGAGCATCTCGCGCTTGCAGCGAAAGTCCGAAAACCGCCCTTCATGTCGGACGGCCTATGCAGGTGCAGCGTGAAGTGAGCAACCGCAGGAAGGTCCGCGAAGCTGTCGAACGCGAACTTGGCGAGCCTCCTGCTTTTTCTCGTGGATAATAGGGTAAAATTTCATGCGATCAGCTGCTTAATTAAATTCGCGTGAAGAAATTCTATATACACATGATTTCGCAGCAGCAAGCGGGGCGTCGCTCTCGTGAGATGGTCGGAACCGGGTCGCCGCGATGGAGGATTGGACGCGACAGCGCTGGTGCGTCGCATCGAACACCCGTCGCGCAGCAGCCCTCAGCTACTTGTGGACATCGACGACCAGCTTCACGCCGCGCAGGGCCAGGATCGGCTTCAGCCGGTAGTGCACCCGGTGCGTTCAGCTGCCGCGACGACTTCGTCGACTCTCGCCGGATCCTCGAGCGCCTCCATCGCCGAACAGCCGAGGAACCCGTGCGGCGACGCGAACCAGAAGCCCGCCGGCCATCCTGATCGCTGGCACTCGGGAAGGGCTGCCAGAACACGAGCGATTTCGGGCCTCGGCCTACCACCGGCTAACTGGAAGATCGGCACGCGCACCGCGCGGCACGACTTGACGGTGAAGATCTTCCCCGCCCGTGACCAGCGCGACGCTGTCGCAGCGACATCGGTGTTCTTACTATCGGTCAGCGCATGCACCTCTTCGTTCGACAGCGTCTCCACGCTCATGAGATAGCGACGCCGGAGCACGACGTTTTCCATCAGGACGGAGGCCTCGACGCCCATCAGATGACGCTGTCCGAGAGCATCGACGCGCGGCTGGAATGCGTCATTCACCGGCCTCGCCGCGCTTCTTGTAGAGCATCTGTACGATGTTGAGATCGTCACCATGATTCTTCTCGTCAACGCGCAGTTGCGGGGTATCCATGTCCTGATGCGTCTCGAGGCGCTCCGACGCCTCGAGAGCCGCACGGGGCAAATGAAGGGCATCGAATTCGCCGTGAAGCATGAGGGCCTACATATCCAGAGAGTACGGATAAGAGCTTCGGACATCCCCGGTTCCGCTTCAAGGTCGCGCAGCCGCGAGCTTGAGCGTGGATGGCCATGGTGAGAAGCGCCTTCCGAGACGCAGCAATGACGGAGCAGATCCGCCAATCAGCACGAAGGTCTGTCCAGCGGTTCTCCGGATGGCTCGAGGTTCTGCGGTGGTGGCGTACGGCCGGATGGGCAGGCTGCGCCGCAGCAATCGCAGCAATCGCAGCGATGGCGAGCGGCAGCTCGGAGCGGTCGTGAAGATTTGGAGACAGGGGGAAAAAGTACCCTATTATCCACGAGAAAAAGCAGGAGGCTCGCCAATCCCTTCCTCATCCGAAGTGAACGCCGTCGCGATGGGATCGAGAAAATTCTCGTTGAAAAGCTCGGTGCGCCCAATGACGAGAAAGACGACGCCGACACCGAAGGCAAGCGCCCCGAAGAGGTCCGACGCCTCGCCTGCTGCTGGCTCTGTCAGCCCCTCCACGACGGCCATCGCGATCAGGCCGAAGACGATCGTGAACCCGGCGATGAACCCTGTGGCGACGAGTTCCAGGTTGCCCTGGTCCAGTCGCCGCCGCCCCTCTTCGGCGGAACGATCGAAAATCTCTACTGGGGTCAACTGTTGGGACATGGACGGTGAACGCCCAGGAACGGCGACAGTTGCTTGAGGAACGGGCGTAGCCGCGTGGCGGCTGCCGGAAGGCGAGACCTTCCTCTTGAGCTAACGGCCCGCTCGGCGACGTCGCTGCTCGGTAC
>NZ_FOXA01000004.1 GCF_900115595.1 Tranquillimonas alkanivorans | reverse complement strand
TTCGCCAAGCCTCCGGCCAAGCCGGACAACCTGCACCGCCCCCTGAACGTCGCGCCCGACCGGTTGCAGGAGATCTTCTGCCTTCGCGACAAGCGCTATGTCAGCAAGGACCTGATGCTGACCTACGACCACAAGCGCATCCGGCTGGAGGTGAACGATCTGACGCGCGAGCTGGTCGGCAAATACGTCGACACCTACGAATTCGCGGATGGCCGGATCCAGGTGCGCCACAAGGGCCTCGCCCTGCCCTTCGAGATGTTCGACCCGCATCAACAGCATGTCACCCACGCCGCGATCACCGAAAACAAGCACCTGAGCGCGGTCCTGGCGCATATCAAGGAGCAGCAGGACCAGGCGGCGGCTCCGCCCGAGGTCAAGCCGGAAAGCGCCCGCAACGGCTATAAGAAGACCGGGCGCCGGTCCCCCGGACGACCGTCAAAACTCGACGCCTACTACGCCCGTAAACGCGCCGAGCGTGAAGCCCGCGTAGCCAGCCAGGGCTGCGATAACTGAGGTCTCCGCCCTGCCAGGCTACGCTGCCGTCGCGCCCAAGGTGACATTCCTGCTTTGCACCGGCGGTGACATTTCAACTTGGTTGCAACACGATTCATCCCAAAGCGTAGCCCGCGCCGCGCACCGTTCGCACGGGATCGTTTCCACCATGTTGACCGAGTGCCTTGCGCAGCCGCCCGATGTGAACATCCACCGTCCTCGTATCTACGTAGATGTCGCGGCCCCAGACCCGGTCCAGCAACTGCTCGCGGCTCCAGACGCGGCCCGGTTTCTCCATGAACGTCGTCAGCAGCCGGAACTCTGTCGGTCCGAGCTTCAAGGCCTTGCCGTCGCGCGTCACGCGATGCGTCTCGGCGTCGAGCACGATGTCCTCGTACACCAACTGCTCGCCGACCGTCGCAGGTCGCGTTCGGCGCAGTTGCGTGCGAACCCGCGCCATCAGCTCGACCACCGAATACGGCTTGACCACGTAGTCGTCGGCGCCGGTCTCGAGCCCGCGCACGCGGTCGACTTCCTCGGACCGCGCGCTCAGCATGATGATCGGCACGTTGCGTGTTTCGCTGCGCACCTTGAGCCGCCGGCAGACCTCGATCCCCGACACTCCGGGCAGCATCCAGTCCAGCACGATGACGTCCGGCGCATCCTCTTCGACGAGAAGCAGCGCGTCGTCGCCAGTTTCGGCCCTGGATACGCTGAAGCCTTCGGCCTCGAGGTTGTAAGCCAGCACCTCGCGCTGCGCCGGCTCGTCCTCGACGACCAGAACCCGTGGCTGTCCTCCGGCCATGTCAGGTCTCTCCGGGTGCGGCAAAGGACGTGCGGTCGCCCTTGGGCCGGTTGTCCTCAGGCAGCACGCCGGTCACGAGGTAGATCACCTGTTCGGCAATGGCGGTCACGTGGTCGCCCATCCGTTCGATGTTCTTCGCGATGAAGTGCAGATGCATGCACGACGTTATGTTGCGCGGATCCTCCATCATGTGCGTGAGGAACTCACGGAACAGCGCGTTGTACATCTGGTCGACCTCGGCGTCGCGCTGGCGCACGTCCTCTGCCAGTTCCGCGTCGCGCTGAATGTAGGCGTCGAGCGCGTCCTTCATCATCAGCTCGACCTCGCGCGCCATGCGGCGGATCGATTTGGCCGAGCCGTCGACGGGCTGCATCTGCACCAGCACCGTGGTACGCTTTGCCAGGTTCTTGGCGTAGTCGCCGCAGCGCTCTAGGTTGGCGCTGATCTTCATGACCGTCAGGATCGTGCGCAGGTCGCGCGCGACGGGTCCGCGCAGCGCGATGACGCGGGCGCATTCTTCGTTCACCTGTTCTTCCAGCCGGTCGATCTGCTTGTCATTTTCGCGCACCTGGCGCGCCAGCTCCTCGTCCCGTTCCTCCAGCGCCTTGGCGCTGTCCAGGATCGCGGCCTCGACCATCCCGCCCATCTTCATGATAAGCGCCTGAATCGCCTCGAGGTCGCGGTCGAAGGCCTCGGTGATGTGTCTGTCCTGCATCTCGCTCATCCGATCCGCCCCGTGATATAGCTTTCCGTCCGGGTGTCCCGGGGATTGGTGAAGATCTGGCCGGTCTCGCCGTACTCGACCAGGTGGCCCAGGTGGAAGAACGCCGTCTTCTGGCTGACCCGCGCCGCCTGCTGCATCGAGTGCGTGACGATCACGACCGAATAGTTCTGCCGCAGCTCGTGGATCAGGTTCTCGACCTGGTCCGTGGCGATCGGGTCGAGCGCCGAGCACGGCTCGTCCATCAGCAGAACCTCGGGTTCGGTGGCCACGGCGCGGGCGATGCACAGGCGCTGCTGCTGTCCGCCCGACAGCCCCGTGCCCGGCGCCTGCAGGCGATCCTTCGCCTCGTCCCAAAGCGCGGCGCGCCGCAGCGCCCGCTCGACGATGTCGTCGAGGTCCGCCTTGTTCCTTGCCATGCCGTGGATCTTGGGCCCGTAGGCCACGTTGTCATAGATCGACTTGGGGAACGGGTTCGGCTTCTGGAACACCATGCCCACGCGGGCGCGCAGCTGCACCGGGTCCACGCGCGGGTCATAGATGTCTTCGCCGTCGAGCCGGATGTCACCCTCGACCCGCGCCGAGTCGATGGTGTCGTTCATCCGGTTCAGGCAGCGCAGGAAGGTCGACTTGCCGCAGCCTGACGGGCCGATGAAGGCGGTCACCGTCTTGTCCTGAATCTCGACGTCCACGTCCTTGATGGCGTGGGTATCGCCGTAATACACCTGCACGCCGCGGGCCGCGATCTTGATGTCTTTCATGTCCACGCTTCTTTCTGTCAGGCGCTCGTCTTTCATGGCCACGTCCTCCTACCAGCGACGTTCCAGGCGCCGCCGAAGGATGACGGCAACGGTATTCATCAGGACGAGGAAGACCAAGAGAACGATGATCGCCCCCGATGCGCGCTCGACGAAGGCCGGGTCGGCGCGCTGCGTCCAGTTATAGACCTGCACCGGCAAGGCCGAGGCCGGGTCGAAGAAACCCTCGGGCGGCGCGTCCGGGTATTCCCGCACGAAGGCGACCATGCCGATCAGCAGAAGCGGTGCGGTTTCGCCCAGGGCCTGTGCGAGGCCGATGATCGTGCCGGTCAGGATTCCCGGCATCGCCAGCGGCAGGACGTGGTGAAACACCGACTGCATCTTCGACGCCCCCACGCCGAGTGCCGCGTCGCGGATCGACGGCGGCACGGCTTTCAGTGCGGCGCGGGTCGCGATGATGATGGTCGGCAGAGTCATCAGCGTCAGTACCAGCCCGCCCACGATGGGTGCCGATTGCGGCAGTCCCATGAAGTTGATGAAGATGGCGAGGCCCAGGATGCCGAACACGATCGACGGCACCGCCGCGAGGTTCGAGATGTTGACCTCGATGATGTCGGTCAGCCGGTTTTTCGGCGCAAATTCCTCGAGATAGATCGAGGCCGCCACGCCGATGGGCAGCGCCAGCACGAGCACCACGATCATCATGTAGAACGAGCCCAAGATAGCCACGCCCAGCCCCGCGGCCTCGGGCCGCTGGTCCGAGGCGTCGGGTGCAGTGATGAAGTCCCAGTTGAAGCTCGTCTTAAGATAGCCGGCCTCTTCCAGCGCATCGGCGAGCCTGAGTTGCTCGACCGAGACGTTGGAATCGAGCGCCGCCGTCTCCATCGTCACGCGGCCCTTCATGTAGCCGTCGATCCGTCCGCCGGCGAGCAGCTCGGCCTCGAGCGTGGTGCCCACGGCCTCGGGGTTGGCAAGCACGAAGTTCCTCAGTTGCGCCGCCGCCTCCTGCGAGATGAATCCGCCGAGGTCGGAAGGCTCCAGCCCCTCGATCTCGATTGCCTCGGCGGCGATCACGTCGGCCAGCGCGTCGGCGACCAACGGCGCGTAGCTGAAGGTCGTCACGCGCTGCATCTCGGCCGGGTCGCGGTTGCCCTCCGGATCCAGCGTCTCGGCCGGCAGCTCGACGGGTATCTCCACCATCGTCTGC
Organism: Tranquillimonas alkanivorans; assembly: GCF_900115595.1. Lineage (GTDB taxonomy): Bacteria > Pseudomonadota > Alphaproteobacteria > Rhodobacterales > Rhodobacteraceae > Tranquillimonas > Tranquillimonas alkanivorans. Next base: position 242,346 of record NZ_FOXA01000004.1, on the reverse strand, counting down.
TCGAACGCCGACAGACCACGCCCGAGGATCGAGGTCAGAAGGAAAACCAGCGCCAGGATGCCCACGGTCACGGCGATCATGCCGTAGAGCTTGAAGCGCTTCTCGGCCGCCTTGCGCCGCTTCATGCGGCGCGTGGGCGTCAGGATCGAATTGGCGGGACGCCCCTCGGGACGGCCGTCGGCCTGTGCATCGGTCATTCGTACTGCTCCCGATAGCGGCGAACGATGTAGAGCGCGAGGACGTTGAGCCCAAGCGTGATGACGAAGAGCGTGAAGCCCAGGGCGAAGGCGACCAGCGTCTCGGCGCTCGAGAAGTCGGTGTCGCCGGTCAGCTGGCCCACGATCTTGACGGTCACGGTGGTCATCGCCTCGAACGGGTTGAGGTCGAGCTGGGCCGAGGCCCCTGCCCCGAGCACCACGATCATCGTCTCGCCGATGGCGCGGCTCGCCGCCAGCAGCACGGCGCCCACGATGCCCGGCAGCGCGGCGGGCAGCACGACCTTCTTGATGGTCTCGGACTTCGTGGCCCCCACGCCGAGCGAGCCGTCACGCAGCGATTGCGGCACTGCGCCGATGATGTCGTCGCTCAGCGACGACACGAATGGGATCAGCATGATCCCCATCACGAGGCCAGCGGTCATGACCGAGGATGCCGAGGTGCCGAAGCCCAGCGGCTCGGCGAAGTAATCGCGCAGAAGCGGGCCCACGGTGATCAGCGCGAACAGGCCGTAGACGATGGTCGGGATGCCGGCGAGGATCTCGATCATCGGCTTGGCGATGGCGCGGGTCTTCCGGCCGGCGTATTCGGCCAGGTAGATGGCCGCGAAAAGCCCCACCGGCACCGAGAAGAGCAGCGCGATGAACGAGATATAAAGCGTGCCCCAAAGCAGCGGCAGCAGTCCCAGCTCGGACCCGCCGTGGAACTGCGGCGCCCATTCCAGACCGAAGAAGAACTCGGTCCAGGAATACATGCCGAAGAACGACCACGTTTCGAACACCATCGACAGGACGATGCCGACCGTGGTGAGGATCGCGATCGACGCGGCGGCGACGAGGATCGTCAGCACGCCTCGCTCGACGCTGTTGCGGGCGCGGAAGTCGCTGTCGCTTTTCATCACGGCGATGGCGAAGCCGCCGATGGCCAGCAAAAGCGCCAGGACCGTCAGCGCGGTGTTTCCGGTCGTGCCGAGTGCGCGGTAGCTCTGCGCCGCCTCCAGCACCTCGGGCTGGACGTCCGAACCCAAGAGGATGCCCAGCTCGGCCAGCTGCGCGCGCACCTCGGCGATGTTGCCGCCGATGTCGCGCGCCTGTTCGGCCGTCAGCGCGCCCTGCTCCACCGCGGTATTCAGCCCTTCGGCGATGCGGCGCACGTCGGCCATGATCAGGCTCCGCGCGCCCGGATCGGCGGCCACGCTCTCGGGGATCGCGCCCGAGACGCGCCATTCGATCAGCGTGGGCTCGGCCATGGCCCAAATGGCGATCAGCGCCATCGCGGGCGCGATCGTCAGGATGACCGCATTGAAGCCGTAGTACGACGGCAGCGAGTGCAGCTTGCGCGCCTCGCCGCCCGCCGAGGCCAGCGCCCGCTGCCGGGCGACGAAGAAGCCCGCCGCCGCAAGGGCGAGGACCGTGAGAACGAGCCAGAGGAGTGGCATGGGATGACGCTCCCGTCAGATGCAGATCGGGGGCGACGTCTCACGCCGCCCCCGAAGTGTCGAGCCTCGAGGGTCGATCAGTTGGGCATTTCCATCGAGTCTTCTTTCTCGACCGTCTGCTGGACCTGCGCCAGTTCCGGGTCCGAGACGAGCCCATACTGCGCCAGCGGACCGTTCGGGCCGGCGATCGGGTCGCTCACGAAGAAGCGGGCGAAGTCCTTCAGGCCGGGGATGACCGGGATGTGCGCGCCCTTGATGTAGAAGTACAGCGGACGCGACACCGGGTACTCGCCCGAGGCGATGGTCTCGGTCGACGGCGTCACGCCCGACATGGTGGCGACCTTCAGCGCGTTGGTGTTCTGCTCGTAGAAGGCCAGGCCGAAGACGCCGATGGCATTCGGGTCGGCCTGCAGGCGGTTGAGCGTCTCGGTGTAGTCGCCCTGGATTTCGACAACGGCCTCGTCGGTCCGGACGGTCATGCACTGCGCCTCGGCCATGTCCTCGTCACCGCCGTTCAGCTCGACGAGCTGCTCATAGGCGCCCGACTCCTCGCAGCCGGCGAGGATCACGTTTTCCTCGAACACTTCGCGGGTGCCGTGGTTAGTGCCGGGGATCAGCGCCAGGATCTCCTGGTCGGGGAGCGAAGCGTCGACCTCGCTCCAGTTGGCGACCGGGTTGTCGACCAGTTCGCCGTCGCGGATGACCTGCTCGGCCAGGGCGTTGTACCACTGGGCCGGGGTGAAGGCGAAGTCGGGGCCGTTGATGTCGCTGGCGAACACGATGCCGTCATAGCCGATGCGGACCTCGATGATGTCGGTCACGCCGGCCTCGGCGCAGGCTTCCTGCTCGGACGGGCGGATGGCGCGGCTGGCGTTGGCGATGTCGATCGTGTTCTCGCCGATGCCCTCGCAGAAGCGGCGCAGACCGGCCGAGGAGCCGCCCGATTCGACCACCGGCGTCGGATAGTCGAAGTTCTCGCCGAAAGCCTCCGCCACGATGTTGGCGTAAGGCAGCACCGTCGAGGAGCCGGCGATCTGGACGTTCTCGCGGCTCTGGGCGACGGCGGCGGTCGCGGAGACGGCGGCGATCGCCAGAGTCGAGGCGGACAGTTTTCCGAAGGACATTCTTAACTCCTGGTTCTGGTCAGGGCCGCGTCCGGCGGCCTCGGGGCGCGTCGTAGGAGCCCGACGCTGATCTTTTGTGACAGGCAGGTAACGCTTTTATGACAGCGAAAGGTTCCTATGCGTAAACCGTTCTCAGGTGCGCGGCAGGATCACGTTGAAGCGGCTGCCCTGCCCTAACGCGCTTTCCACCCGCAGCCGTCCTCGATGGCGATTGACGATGTGCTTCACGATTGCCAGCCCGAGCCCCGTGCCGCCCATTTCGCGGGACCGATGGCTGTCCACCCGATAGAACCGCTCGGTCACACGCGGGATGTGCAACGGGTCCATCCCGTCGCCTCGATCCCATACGGCGACCCGTACCGCCGGGCGCCGCAGCGAGGGATCGCGCACGTCCTCGGTCATCTCGACCCCGACGACCCCGCCCGAGCCGCCGTACTTGAGCGCGTTCTCGATCAGGTTCGTGAAGACCTGCCTGAGCTGGTCGGCATCACCGGGCACCACCAGCCCCTCGCGCACGCCCTCTCGCTCGAATCGCACGCCCGCCTCCTCGGCCAGCGGCTCGAGCGCGTGGAGCACCGATTGCAGCAGCGGCCCGAGGTCCACGCCGGTGGCCGGACGCACCCGCTCCTCGGCTTCGACCCGGCTGAGCGAAAGTAGATCGCGCACCAGGCGGTTCATCCGCGTCGCCTCGTGCTCCATGATCCCGAGGAAACGGTCCCGCGCCGCCGCGTCGTCGCGCGCCGCGCCACGCAGCGTCTCGATGAACCCCAGAAGCGCGGTCAGCGGCGTGCGCAGTTCGTGGCTGACGTTCGCGACAAAATCGCGTCGCATCTGCCCGGCCTCTTGCATGGCCGACACGTCCTCGAAACTGACCATGACCCCCGCCGGCACCGGTGCGGCGGTGGCCTGCCACGTCGTCCCGCGCTTGGCTTCGTTGGCGAGGAACCGCGCCTGCGCCACCTCTCCTGTGTCGAGCGTTCGTTCGATCGCGTCGAGCACGGCAGGCTGGCGCAGCACCGTGATGTAGTGCCGCCCCTTCCCGGCGCCTAACAGCGTCGCGGCACGGGCGTTCATCGCGCCCACCCGCCCGCCGAAAGTGACCAGCAACACCGGCAGCGGCAGCGCCTCGAGATACGGGGAGAGATCATCGGCATCCATTCCGCATGCAAACGAGTGATTCGCCTGAAGTTTGCAAGCCTCAATCCGCAGTTCTGCTTCCGCGGGTTTACATCGGCGGTTGTTCGCGTATTACCTGTGCAAGCGTCCGCGGCAGAAGGCAGGCGGTGGGCACCGAAAGCAACGACTCGCGGCATGGAATCGGCGGCTGCAAGACGCCGGGGGGAGGGGAGCATCCAGCAGCGTATTCTTTGTGTCGGGTGCCCGCCGAACGCGTCCCCGCCCGACCGGCAGGACCCATCGATCCAGTATGCCGGCTATGACGAGGCGCTCAAGCTCCTTGAGGGCACGAACCCTCCCTCGCTGATCCTGTCGCCGATCATCGAACGGGACTTCGATTGTCTCGACCTCGCCCTCGCGCTGGCCAGAACGGGCTTCGTCGGCCGCTACCGCGCCTTCGCGCAGGGCCTGCGCGACGCGAGCCATATCGTCGAGGAGGTGCGCGCCCGCGCCCCCGGCCTCGACTTCGACATCGTCGAGATGCCGGCGGCCCCCCTGCGGTTAGCCTGACGCCGCCGCGATGGCCGCACCGAGTTCGCGGGAAAGCAGCTCCACCGGCTCCACCCCCACCGAAACGCGGAACGTGCCCTCGGAAATGCCGAGCGCCGCGCGGCCCTCGGGCGTCAGCGCCCGGTGGGAAGACGTGGCCGGGTGGCTCAGCGTCGTGCCGATGTCACCTAGGGTCGGGGCGAAGGCGATCTGCGGCGCGGCCCGCACCAGCGCGTTGGCGGCGTCGCGGCCGCCCGCCACCTCGAACGTCACCATGTTCCCGCCGCGCTCGCCCAGTAGTGCGCGGGCGCGGTCGGCGTCCGGGTGATCCGGTCGCGTCGGATACAGCACGCGCGCCACGCCCGGCAGAGCCGCCAGATGGTCGGCCAGCGCCGCCGCGTTCTCCTCGGCCCGGTCATAGCGCAGCTCGAAGGAATACAGCCCCCGCTCGGCAAGCCAGCAGTCGAACGGGCTGGGCGTGAGGCCCAGCGTCACGGCGGTCCCGGTGATCGCCTCTTGCAACTGCGGATCGCGGGCCGCCACCCAGCCCAGCGTCGCGTCCGAATGCCCGGCGAGCAGCTTGGTGACCGAGTGGATTACGATGTCCGCCCCGTGCTCGAACGGCCGCAGGGCGCGCGGCGTGGTGAAGGTGTTGTCGACCGCCAGCAGGATGCCGCGCTCGTTCGCAAGCCGCGCGATGCCGTCCAGGTCGGCCACCCGCAGCGTCGGGTTCGACACGACCTCGATCAGGATCATGCGCGTTTCCGGCCGCAGTGCCGCCTCGACGGCAGCGACGTCGGTGGGATCGGCCAGCGAGGTCGCGATGCCCATGCGCGGGAGTTCCTGGCTCAGCATCCTGAGAGAGCGGCCGTAAAGCTGATCCCCGCCCAGCACATGGTCGCCCGCCTTCAGGCAGGCGAACATCGCCGCCGTCACCGCAGCCATCCCCGAGCCGACGACGAGCCCGCGCGCGGCCACCTCCATCGCGTCGATCTTGCGCGCCAGAACGTCGGCGTTCGGGTGTCCCTCGCGGGCATAGGTGTAGCCGGGTGCGCGGCCCTCGTACTGCGCGTCGAGCGCGTCGGGGCTTTCCGAGGCATAGACGACCGAGGGCTGAAGCGGCGTCACCACGGCGCGGCTGGAGCTTTCGGGCCACGGCGTGCGGCGGACGAGCGTTTCGGGGCGGTCGGTCATCTGTCTCTCCGGATCGGGCGAAGGCGCGAAAACTCTTCAGAAGAGTTTTGGCTAATTCCTTCTGAAGAAATTTGCGTCAATCGAGGGCGGTGAGGTGCTCGGCGAAGCGGCGGGCGTTCTCTTGGTACTTCAGCGCCGAGGCCAGAAGCCCCTGGATCGCCTGCTCGTCGAGCGCACGCACCACCTTGCCCGGCGCGCCGACCACGAGCGATCCGTCGGGAATTTCCTTTCCCTCGGTCACCAGCGCCCCGGCGCCGATCAGGCAATTCCGCCCGATCCTGGCGCCGTTCAGCACGATCGCGCCCATACCGATCAGCGACTGCTCTCCGATGGTGCAGCCGTGCAGCATGGCCTTGTGCCCGACGGTGACATTCTTTCCGATGGTCAGCGGGAAGCCCGGATCGGTGTGGCAAACGACGTTTTCCTGCAGGTTCGCCCCCCCGCCGACCTCGATCGGCTCGTTGTCGCCGCGCAGCGTCGCACCGAACCAGACCGAGGCGCGCGACCCCAGGATCACCCGGCCGATCACGTTGGCATCGGGCGCCACCCAGGCCGAGCCGTCTTCGGGCAGCGTGGGCGACAGGTCGCCGAGAGCATAGAGGGTCATGCCGTCTCCTCGAATTCCATCTGAAGCTTGCGCACGTGGTCCACCAACTGCGGCTGCTGTGGCCGGCGCAGGCGTTCGGCGGTGACGATGTTGAACAGCTTCGCCGCCGTCTGATCCAGATCGTCGTTGACCAGCACGTAATCGTAGCTGTCCCAGTGGCTGATCTCGTCCCAGCTTTTGGTCATGCGCCGCGCGATTGTGGCGTCGTCATCCGAGGCGCGCGCGATCAGGCGGCGGCGCAGTTCGCCGATCGACGGCGGCAGCACGAAGATCGACAGCACGTGCGGAGCCAGCGACGAATTGGTGATTTGCTGCGCGCCCTGCCAGTCGATGTCGAACAGCACGTCCGACCCGGCCTCGATCGCCTCCTGCACCGGGGCCTTGGGCGAGCCGTAGAAGTTGCCGAAGACGTGGGCGTGTTCCAGCATCTCGCCCTCGGCGACCATGTGCTTGAAGGACGGCACGTCGATGAAGCGATAATCGAGCCCGTCTCGCTCGCCGGCGCGCGGCTCGCGGGTCGTGGCCGAGACCGAAAAGCGGATCGTCGGATCCCACTCCATCAGCCGCCGCGCCAGCGTGGACTTGCCCGCGCCCGAGGGCGACGAAAGAATGATGAGAAGACCGCGCCGCGCCAAGCTCTTACTCCACGTTCTGGATTTGCTCGCGCATCTGATCGATGGCGGTCTTGAGGTCAAGCCCGAGGCCCGTCAGCTCGGCGTTCTGCGCCTTCGAGCACAGCGTGTTGGCCTCGCGGTTGAACTCCTGGCACAGGAAATCCAGCTTTCGCCCGACCGGCCCCTCGGCCGCCACCAGCGCGCGCGCCGCCGTCACATGCGCGTCGAGCCTGTCGAGCTCCTCGGTCACGTCAGCCTTCACGGCGATCAAAGCCAGCTCCTGCGCCACGCGGTCCGGGTCGGCCCCGTCCGCGTTTTCCATCACCCGCGCGAGGTTGCGGCGCAGCGCCTCGGCCATCTGGTCGCGCCGGGCGTCGATCAGCGCGCGGGCTTCACCGGTCAGCCGCGCAATGTCGTCCACCTGCGCGCTCAGGTTCCTGACCAGCGCCGCCCCTTCGCGCGCGCGCATCTCGTCGAGGGCGCCCAGCAAGCCGGGAAGCTGCGCCACCAGCGCCGCCGACAGCGCCTGGGTCTCGCTCTCGTCCCGTCCCGCCGACTGCACGCCGCGCATCGCCACGATCTCGGCCGCGCTGGTGGGCCGCAGCGCCAGCCCCTGCCCGGCCGCCGTCGCCTCGACCTGGCGCAGTTGTTCGAGCACCCGCGTCAGGCCGGCCGGGTCAATCCCCGCCGCCGCCTCGTCCTCGGCCCGGGTCAGGCGCAGCGACACGGTGACGCTGCCGCGCTTTACCGCCTGCGGAACGGCGGCGCGGACGGCGGGCTCGAGCCCCTCGATCCAGTCGGGCACGCGCACGCGCAGGTCCAGGCCGCGCCCGTTCACGCCCCGGATGTCCCACGTCCAGCTCCACGGGCCGTGCTCGCCGGAGAGGGTTGCGAAACCGGTCATGGACTTGGGCATCGTTAACCCTTTCGTAAGATTTGCCGCGCTTTTTCTTTAACCGCTCGTTAATCTTTCGGGCACGGGAGCGGACTTGCCCAGCGTTAGCAGACGGCGGCGGAGCCGACAACGCGGGCGGCGACAAGGGGTCTGAAGATGGGTGCACGGCGCGAGGATACCGAAGCAGGAAACGTCATCAGTCTGGCCGCGCGGCGCGGCGGCGGCGGGCCGCCGTGTTTCGAGGTGCTCGAACGCTATTGGCAGGACATCGCCCGCGGGCGGCTGGTCCCCGACCGGCGCGACGTGAACCCCCGGCGGCTGGAGCCGGCGCTTGACCACGTGTTCGTGGTGCAGCGGGTGGCACCGGGCGTGGCGCGGCTGCGGGTCGCCGGTGTGCACCTGACCGACCTGATGGGCATGGACATGCGCGGCATGCCGCTGTCGTGCCTGTTCCACGCGGACGCCCGCCCGCTTCTGGCCGAGACGCTGGAGGCCGTGTTCACCGAACCCGCCCGGGTCGAGCTTTCATTGGTCGCCCTCCGCCCGCTCTTGCGGGCGCGCGTGACGGCGCGGATGCTGTTGCTGCCCCTGCGCGACGACCACGGCCGCGTGAGCCGCGCCATCGGCTGCCTCGACGCGCGCGGCCCCGCGCGCGCGCCGCAGCGCTTCTCGATCGACGGCCACACGCACCGCACGCTCATCGGCTATGGCCAGCCGCCGGTGCGGACGGCAAAAGGGCCGGACGCGCAACGCCCGGCCCTCTCGCTCGTCTGGTCGTCGGACGGCTGAGGCTCAGCCCGCCGCCGCCTGCCGCACCGCGACCTGGCGACCGCGCAGTTCCTCGGCCACCAGGAACGCCAGTTCCAGCGCCTGGCTTGCGTTCAGGCGCGGGTCGCAGGCGGTGTGGTAGCGATCGGAGAGGTCCTCGTCGCTAACCGCCCGCACGCCGCCTGTGCACTCGGTCACGTCGGCGCCTGTCATCTCGAAATGCACGCCGCCGGGCACGGTGCCCTCGGCGTTGTGGACGGCGAAGAATTCCTGCACCTCGCGCAGGACGCTGTCGAAGGGCCTGGTCTTGTAGCCCGACGCCGACTTGATCGTGTTGCCGTGCATCGGATCGCAGGACCACACGACGTTGGCGCCTTCCTCCTGCACGGCCTTGACCAGCCGCGGAAGATGCTCGCCCACGCTGCCCGCGCCGAAGCGGGCGATCAGGGTCAGCCGGCCCGGATCGTTGTTCGGGTTCAGCTTTTCAAGCAGCACCTTCAGGTCATCCGTCGACAGCGACGGGCCGCACTTCAGCCCGATCGGGTTGGCGACGCCCCGGCAGAATTCGACATGTGCGCCGTCGGGCTGCCGTGTGCGGTCGCCGATCCAGATCAGGTGACCGGAGCCCGCGATGGTCTGGCCCGAGGTCGAGTCGACGCGGGTCAGCGCCTCTTCGTATTCGAGCAGCAGCGCCTCGTGGCTGGTGTAGAAGTCCACGGTGTTGAGCTCGTGGTTCGTCTCGCCGGTCAGCCCGGCGGCCGCCATGAAGTCAAGCGAGTCCTGGATGCGGTTGGCGAGGTCGCGGTACTTCTCGGCCTCTTCGCTGTCGGTGAAGCCCAGCGTCCAGGCGTGCACGCGGTGGATGTCGGCGAAGCCGCCCTTCGAGAAGGCGCGCAGCAGGTTCAGCGTCGCCGCCGCCTGGGTGTACGCCTCGAGCATCCGGTTGGGATCGGGAATCCGCGCCTCGGGTGTGAAGTCGAAGCCGTTGATGATGTCGCCGCGGTAGCTGGGAAGCTCCTGCTCGCCCTTCTTCTCGACCGGGGCCGAGCGGGGCTTGGCGAACTGGCCCGCCATGCGTCCGACCTTCACCGTGGGCACCTTGGCGCCATAGGTCAGCACCATCGCCATCTGGAGCATGACCTTGAACGTGTCACGGATGCCGTCGGCCGAGAACTCGGCGAAGCTTTCCGCGCAGTCGCCGCCCTGAAGCAGAAAGGCGCGGCCGGCCGCGACATCGGCCAGTTCCGAGCGCAGCGTGCGTGCCTCGCCGGCGAAAACGAGCGGGGGATACTTGGAAAGACGGGCCTCGACCGCGGCCAGCGCCGCCTCGTCGGTATACTCAGGCATCTGGACCCGCGGCTTGCTGCGCCACCCGGATTTCTGCCACTCGGCCATCGTCTCTCTCCTGACCATGCGAAAGTTGAACCCGCTGTATAAAGACGGGTCCCTCCCTTGCAAACCTTCAATTGCGCGGGTGGCCTTGATCCCCCCCGGCAAACCTGCTTCCGTCGACTGGATATCGAAGGACAAGGCGCCGATGGACACGAGTCGTCACCAAGTGCAGGTCGAGGTGGCCGGGGGCAAGCCGCGTCGCTTCGTGTTCGTCCTGCTCGACCAGTTCACGATGCTGTCGTTCGCCTGTGCGCTGGAATGCCTGCGCATCGCCAACCGCGTGACGGGGCGCACGCTTTATACCTGGACACTGATGGGCGACGGTGGCGAGGATGCGACCTCGTCCTCGGGCGTGTCCTACAAGCTCGACAGCGACCTTGGCGAGGTCGGGCGCGAGGACACCGTCATCGTCTGCGGCGGCATCGAGGTCGCGCAGGCGTCGAACAAGCGCGTGCTGAACTGGCTGCGACGCGAGGCCCGGCGCGGCGCCACCGTGGGCGGCCTGTGCACCGCCGGCTACACGCTGGCCAAGGCGGGGCTGCTGGACGGCAAGCGCGCGACAATCCACTGGGAAAACCGCGACAGCTTCGCCGAGGAGTTCGACGAGGTGACGCTGACAAGCTCCGTCTTCGTGATCGACGGCAACCGCTACACGACCGCGGGCGGCACGTCCTCGATCGACCTGATGCTCAGGATCGTGGCCAACGACCATGGCGCGGACGTCGCGAACGCCGTGGCGGACCAGCTGATCTATTCCTCGATCCGTACCGACCAGGACGTGCAGCGGCTGTCCGTGCCCACCCGCATCGGCGTGCGCCACCCCAAGCTCAGCCAGGTCATCCACATGATGGAGGCCAACATCGAAGAGCCGATCAGCCCGGCGGTGCTGGCCCGTGACGTCGACCTGAGCACGCGGCAGCTCGAACGGCTGTTCCGCCGCTACCTCAACCGCTCACCCAAGCGGTACTACATGGAGCTGCGGCTTCAGAAGGCGCGCAACCTGCTGATGCAGACGGACATGAGCGTGATCAACGTGGCTTTGGCCTGCGGTTTCGCATCGCCCTCGCACTTCTCGAAATGCTACCGTGCGCACTATGACACCACGCCCTACCGCGAACGGGGGGCCAAGGCGGCGCGTGACCCGGTCTAGGCCGGGCGCTTTTCTGCCAGGATCGCCTCGACCGTCCGGTCGGCCACACGCGCAGGCGACACATCTTCTTGTTTCGCCGTCTCGAGGACGCGTTCGAGCGTCGCCTCGAGCGACTTGAGGTGGCGGGTGACATAGGGCTCGCGGTCCTCGACGCGCAGGATCTCGGTCGCGACATTGATGATGCCGCCGCCGTTCACGATGTAGTCCGGCGCGTAGAGGATGCCGTGCGCATGCAGCCGGTCGCCGTCGTCGAGCGTTTCGAGCTGGTTGTTCGCACCGCCCGCCACCGCGCCGACCTTCAGCGTCGGGATGCTACGCTCGTTCAGGATGCCGCCGACGGCGCAGGGGGCGAAGACGTCGGCGCCCTGTGCAACGATCTCGTCCGGCGCGACCACCTGACCGCCGCAGCCGCGCGCCACGCGATCGGCTCGCCCGGCGTCGGTATCGGCGACGATCAGGCCGCATCCCGCGTCGGCGAGCTGCCGGCACAGGTGTTCGCCCACGTGGCCCAGTCCCTGCACCGCGATCGTGAGGCCGGAGAGATCCGTGCGCGCCAGCGCCCGCCGCGCCGTCACTCCGATGGCGTTGAACACGCCGCGCGCGGTGATCGGCGACGGGTCGCCGCTGGCGAACTGTCCGCTGGCAAGGCCCGCGACATACGGCGTCTCGGCCGCCATCACGGCCATGTCCTCGGGGCTCATTCCCATGTCCTCGGCCGTCCAGTACCGCCCGTCGAGCGTAGCGATTGCGCGGCCGAGGGCGGCGAGCATGGCGGGGCTCTTGTCGTGGGCCGGATCGCCCACCACGACCGCCTTGCCTCCGCCCAGCGGCAGGTCGGCGGCCGCGTTCTTGTAGGTCATGCCGCGCGACAGCCGCAGCACGTCGTGCAGCGCCGCCCGTTCGTCGGCGTAGGGCCGCATCCGCATGCCGCCCGCCGCCGGGCCAAGCCGGGTGGAGTGCACGGCGATGAAGGCCAGGAGCCGCAGATCTGGGTCCTCGACGCGCAGCACCTCCTCGTAGCCGTCGATGTCCAGCCGTTCGATCTTCATGCGTGCCTCCGGGCCTGTCCGCGACGTCCTGATGGTCAATGGCCCTGCCCGCGTCCGCGTTCCCATCGACCGTCGCCCTGCCCCGCCCTTCCCTTACGCCAGCCCGCGCGTGCGGTCTTTTCTTTCATGAACCCGCGGCATAGGCTCCGCGCCGGAACGCGTTCCAGTACAGGGAGAGAACGAAATGAAAAAAGCACTTCTGGCCAGCGCGATCGCGGCGGTCGCAGGCACCGGCGCCTTCGCGCAGGAAGACCCGATCAATGTCGGCATCATCTTCGGCTTCACCGGCCCGATCGAGTCGCTGACCCCGCCGATGGCCGACAGCGCCGAGCTGGCGATGAACGAGGTAAACGAGGCCGGCGGCATCCTGGGTGGCCGCATGCTCGAGCCGGTGCGCGCCGACTCGACTTGCATCGACTCCTCCGCCGCCACCGCCGCGGCCGAGCGTCTGGTCACCGGCGACGGCGTGGCCGCGATCGTCGGCGCCGACTGCTCGGGCGTGACCGGTGCCGTGCTGGCGAACGTGGCCGTGCCGAACGGCGTCGTGATGATCTCCCCCTCCGCGACCTCGCCCGCTCTTTCGGCGGCCGAAGACAATGATCTGTTCTTCCGCACCGCTCCGTCGGATGCGCGCCAGGGCGAGGTTCTGGCCAACATCCTCAACGACCGCGGCGTGTCCGAGGTGGCTGTCACCTACACCAACAACGACTACGGCAAGGGTCTGGCCGACAGCTTCGCGCAGTCGTTCGAGGAGTTGGGCGGCACCATCACGCTGTCGGCCCCGCACGAGGACGGCAAGGCCGACTACTCGGCCGAGATCGGCGCGCTGTCGTCGGCCGGCGGCGAGGTTCTGGCCGTGTTCGGCTATGCCGACCAGGGCGGCAAGGGCGTGATCCAATCGGCCATCGACACCGGCGCGTTCGACACGTTCATGATGGGCGACGGCATGTTCGCCGATACGCTGATGAACGATCTCGGCCAGTACATGGAAGGCTCGTTCGGCGCCGTGCCGTGGACGCAGGGCGAAGGCACCGAGGCATTCGCCGAGGTCGCCGGCGCAGCGGGCATCAACCCCGACAGCACCTTCACGCGCGAAAGCTATGACGCCGCCGCGCTGATCGCGCTGGCCATGGCCGCCGCGGGCACCACGGACGCGAACGAGTGGAAGGGCTCGGTCATGGACGTGGCCAACGCACCGGGCGAAGAAATCCTTCCCGGTCAGCTGGGCCGCGCGCTGGAGATTCTGGCCGAGGGCGGCGACGTCGACTACGTCGGCGCAACCAACGTCGAGCTCGTGGGCCCGGGCGAAGCCGCCGGCACGTATCGCGAGTACACGGTCGAGGCGTCCGACTACGAGACGGTTCAGTTCCGCTGAGCCACTAGGTCGAAACGAGACAGCCCGGTGCCATGGCACCGGGCTGTCCGCAAGAAACGGTGGAACCGCCTGTGACGAGCCCCGACGGGGACGCATACGGGTGCCGGTCTGCCTGCGGGGGGATGGGGATGATCGCCGTCAGAGACGTCCACAAGCATTTCGGCGGTTTCCGCGCCGTCGATGGTGCAACACTGGAAATCAGGGATGGTTCCATCACAGGTCTCATTGGGCCTAACGGAGCTGGAAAGTCCACGCTTTTCAACGTGATAGCGGGCGTCTTGAAGCCCACCAGCGGCACCGTGACGATGGATGGCGAGGACATTACCGGCCTGCCCCCGCACGAGCTGTTTCACAAGGGTCTGCTGCGCACGTTCCAGATCGCCCACGAGTTCAGCTCGATGACCGTGCGCGAGAATCTGATGATGGTTCCCTCCGGCCAGACCGGCGAGACATTGTGGAACACCTGGTTCCACCGCCGCCGCATCGCCGAGGAAGAGCGCGCGCTCCTGAAGAAGGCCGACGAGGTGCTGGAATTCCTCACCATCGATCACCTCAAGGATGAAAAGGCGGGCAACCTGTCGGGCGGTCAGAAAAAGCTGCTCGAACTCGGGCGCACCATGATGGTGGACGCCAAGGTGGTGTTCCTGGACGAGGTCGGCGCTGGCGTGAACCGGACGCTTCTGAACACGATCGGCGACGCCATCGTGCGGCTGAACAAGGAGCGTGGCTACACCTTCTGCCTGATCGAGCATGACATGGACTTCATCGCGCGTCTCTGCGACCCGGTGATCGTCATGGCCGAGGGTAAGGTGCTGGCGCAGGGGTCGGCCGACCACATCATGGAGAACGAGCAGGTGATCGAGGCCTATCTCGGCACCGGGCTCAAGAACAAACCAGGCGCGGACGCGACCGCCTGAAACGTCGGCACGAGCGTGACCGGACGGTAACGCTTGTGTGACATCACTCCACGACAACTAAATGGGCTATTGGTCCACGCTGCGGCGCGGAGTTAGCCTCAACACCAAGAAGAACGAGCGAGGGCAGGTTTGGTTCCCGAGGCAACGCAAGAACAACATCCGGTCACGCCCGCGGGCACCGCGCCCTTCCTGATCGGCGACCGGATGACCGGCGGCTACGGCGCGGCCGACATCCTGCATGACTGCACCGTCGCCGTAGAAAAGGGCGAGATCGCCGTGATCGTCGGCCCCAATGGCGCGGGCAAGTCGACGGCGATGAAGGCGGTCTTCGGCATGCTCAACCTGCGCTCGGGCGCGGTGCGGCTGGACGGCGAGGACATCACCACGCTCAGCCCGCAGGACCGAGTGGCCAAGGGCATGGCCTTCGTGCCGCAGACCTCGAACATCTTCACCTCGATGACGGTCGAGGAGAACCTCGAGATGGGCGCCTTCCTGCGCCGCGACGACATCCGCGGCACGATGGAGCAGATCTATGACCTGTTCCCGATCCTGCGCGACAAGCGGCGGCAGGCGGCGGGCGAGCTTTCGGGCGGCCAGCGCCAGCAGGTCGCCGTGGGACGCGCGCTGATGACTCAGCCCAAGGTTCTGATGCTCGACGAGCCGACGGCGGGCGTATCGCCCATCGTCATGGATGAACTTTTCGACCGGATCATCGAGGTCGCCCGTACCGGCATCTCGATTCTGATGGTCGAGCAGAACGCCCGCCAGGCCCTGGAGATCGCGGACAAGGGATACGTCCTCGTCCAGGGAGCCAATGCATATACAAACACCGGCCGCGCCCTCCTGGCGGATCCCGAGGTGCGCCGGACATTCCTCGGAGGTTAGAGCATGTCCCTCAGCGCCCTTCTCTTCTCGGCCGTCATCGATTCCCTCAGCCCGAAGGCGGCCCCGCTGGCCTGCACTTTCCCCGACGCCGAGGCGCGAAGCCTTCCGATCAGCGTCGAGGTGCGGCACAATCCCAGCCTGTTCGACCGGGCGGGCCGCTTCCAGGTGCAGCTCGTCACCAGCGACGTGGGCGAGTTTGACGCCGCCGCCGGGCCGTCCGACCCCGCCGGCAGCTTCAAGGTCATGATCCGTGGCAAGCGGGACGAGGGCGACCGCATCGCCGTCGCGGTGCGCGCCGACGGGGGCGCGGTGCTGAAAACCGTCACCCCCGAGGGCGAGGACGACGAACTTCGCCGTGGCCGCTGCCGCCATTTCGAGCCATACCTGCGGCGCTGGACGTCGTGAACGCGGGGGCTTAAGCCCCTGCCGCCCAACCCGAGGACTTCCGATGGACCTTGTGAACGCGCTCGTCGCGCTTCTGAACTTCGTGGTCATCCCGGCCACCGCCTACGGCGCGCAGCTCGCGCTCGGCGCGCTCGGGGTGACGCTGATCTACGGCATCCTGCGCTTCTCGAACTTCGCCCACGGCGACACGATGGCGTTCGGCGCGATGGCGACGATCCTCGTCACCTGGGTGCTGCAGGGCGCGGGCATCAGCTTCGGGCCGCTGCCCACTGCGCTGCTCGCCCTGCCCGTCGGCATCGTGGCGGCGGCGGCCCTGCTGCTGGCCACCGACAAGGTGGTCTACCGCTTCTACCGCAGGCAACGGGTCACGCCCGTGATCCTGGTGATCGTATCGATGGGCGTAATGTTCATCTATAACGGGCTCGTCCGCTTCATCATCGGCCCCGACGACCAGAGCTTCGGAGATGGCGCGCGCTTCATTATCAACGCCCGCCAGTTCCGCGACATGACCGGCCTGTCCGAGCCGCTGGCGTTCAAGACCAGCCAGGGCATCACGATCGTGACGGCGGTGATCGTGGTGGCGATCCTGTTCTGGTTCCTCAACCACACCCGCACCGGCAAGTCGATGCGGGCGTTCTCGGACAACGAGGATCTGGCGCTGCTGTCGGGCATCAACCCGGACCGCGTGGTGAAGATCACCTGGATCATCGTGGCGGCGCTCGCGACCGTGGCCGGCGTGCTCTACGGGCTCGACAAGTCGTTCCACCCGTTCACATACTTCCAGCTTCTGCTGCCGGTCTTCGCGGCCGCCATCGTGGGCGGACTCGGCTCACCGCTCGGCGCCATCGTCGGCGGCTTCGTCATCGCCTATTCCGAGGTGACAGTGACCTACGCCTTCAAGAAGGTCGCGAACTACGTCCTGCCCGAAAACCTCGAGATCGACAGCCTCGCGCAGCTTCTTTCGACCGACTACAAGTTCGCGGTGTCCTTCGCCATCCTGGTCATCGTCCTGCTGTTCCGGCCCACGGGCCTTTTCCGGGGGAAAGCGGTATGAGCATCTCTGCCAAAAACATCGGCCTGTTCGCCGTCGTCTTCGGCCTGATCCTGCTGACCGGCTTCATGCAAAGCTGGAACGTCGCGCTCGGCATCATCAACATGGGCCTGATCTCGGCCGTCATGGCGCTCGGCGTGAACATGCAGTGGGGGTATGCGGGGCTCTTCAATATCGGCGTCATGGGTTTCGTTGCCCTCGGCGGGCTGGGCGCGGTCATCGTGTCGATGCCCCCGGTGAACGAGGCCTGGGCGGCGGGCGGCCTGCGCCTGATCTTCGCGCTGGTTGCGGGCGCGGCCACAATCGTGGCCGCCGTTTTCGCCTGGAAGCGGCTGCCCAGGGGCGCGGTGCGCACGCTGGGCATGCTCGCCATCCTCGTCGTGGGCTTCTTCGTCTATCGCGGTCTGTTCGATCCGGCGGTCGAGGCGATCGAGCGTGTGAACCCCGCGTCCACCGGCTATCTCGGCGGTCTCGGCCTGCCGATCCTGATCTCGTGGCCCATCGGCGGACTTCTCGCCGCCGGGGCCGCGTGGATCGTCGGAAAGACGGCGCTGGGGCTGCGCTCGGACTACCTGGCCATCGCGACACTGGGCATTGCCGAGATCATCATCGCCGTTCTGAAGAACGAGGACTGGCTGAGCCGGGGCGTGAAGAACGTGATCGGCCTGCCCCGGCCCGTCCCGTACGAGATCGACCTCCAGCAGAACGAGAACTTCATCAACTGGATGACGACCTGGGGCTATGACCCGGTGATCGCCTCGTCGATCACGGTCAAGCTGGCCTACGCCGGCCTGTTCCTCGTCGTGCTGCTGGTGCTTCTGTGGCTCGCTCAGGCGGCGCTGAGCTCGCCTTGGGGCCGCATGATGCGCGCCATCCGCGACAACGAAACCGCGGCCGAGGCGATGGGCAAGAACGTCACCAAGCGCCACTTGCAGATCTTCATCATCGGCTCGGCCGTCTGCGGGCTGGCGGGTGCGATGATGACCACGCTCGACGGCCAGCTCACGCCCGGCAGCTACCAGCCGCTGCGCTTCACCTTCCTCGTCTGGGTCATGGTCATCGTCGGCGGATCCGGCAACAACTTCGGCGCCGTCCTGGGCGGCTTCCTGATCTGGTTCCTGTGGGTGCAGGTCGAACCGGTGGGCCGCTGGCTGATGGACACCGTCACCGCCGGTTTGGCCGACGGCTCGGCGCTCAAGGCGCACCTGGTGGGCAGCGCGGCGCACATGCGGTTGCTGACGATGGGGCTGATCTTGCTGATCGTGCTGCGCTTCTCGCCGCGCGGGCTGATCCCCGAAAGATGAGCGCAGGCCCCGGCGTCACCATCCTGCTTCTGGCCGCCGGGGCCTCGTCGCGCATGCGGGGGCGCGACAAGCTGCTGGAGGAGGTGGACGGCCGCCCCCTTCTGCGCCGTCAGGCCGAGGCCGCCGTCGCCACGGGCGCCCCCGTGATCGCAACGCTGCCGCCCCGCGCGCCCGGACGCCGCGCCGCGCTCGCCGGGCTACCGGTCGCGGTGGTGGAGGTGCCGGACGCCGCCGAGGGCATGGCCCGCTCGCTCTCTGCCGGAGCACGGGCCGCGGGCGCGCCACGCGGGCTGCTGGTGGTGCTGGCCGACATGCCCGAGATCACCGCCGAGGACATGGCCGCGCTCATCGAGGCCTTCGACGGCCGCACGATCCTGCGCGGCGCGGCCGAGGACGGGACGCCGGGCCACCCCGTGCTGTTCCCGCGCCACCTGCTAGCGGACCTCGCTGGGCTTTCCGGCGACAGCGGGGCCCGGGAGATCATCCGAGAACACGGCGCACGCCCGCTGCACCTGCCCGCCCGGCACGCGCTGACGGATCTGGACACGCCCGAGGCATGGGACGCGTGGCGCGCCGCACGGCGCTGAAAAGACGAAGGGCGGACCGCGCCGCGATCCGCCCTTCGCTACGTGGGGGCGCCGTTAGCCCCCCTCACTCGCACGCGTTCAGCAGGCCAGAAGCCGGGCCTCGTGCCGCTTCAGCGTCCGGCGCGCGGCGGCGTAGTCTGCCATGCCCTTCACGCTTTCCAGCTCGGGGAAAAGGTCGAGGATCTCGCGCCGCTGCGAAGTCTCGAGCCCCTGCATGGTGTAGTCGCCCGGCTGGAAGCTTTCGGTCCAGGCGCCGTCGGACAGCACGACCTCGTGCCGCTCGAACATGAAGTGGATGTAGCTGACCCGCTCGGGCAGCGTCCGCTCGATCCCCGCCTGCCCGACCAGGTGCTTCGCGGCGACGAGCACCTCGCGCTCTTCGAAGAACAGCGCGGCGCGGTCGCTCGACACCAGGACCCGGTGGTTCGGGCTCACCATCATGTCGCGCTCTGGCAGCCCCTGGCCGAGCGCGCCCTTGCGGATCAGCACCGGCTGCAGGTGCGGCGCGGCGCTCAGGTCCAGCCGGTCCAGCCGCTTGTTGCCGGTCCACGCGATCTCCTGAATGCCGTTGTCGCGGGTCAGCACCCGGTCACCTGGCGCAAGCTCTTCCACCGCACGCTCGCCCATGGGCGTGGCGATGGCCGTGCCCGGGGTGAAGCAGACGATGATCTCCTCGATGTTGTCGAACTCGAGCCGGCCGGTCACGTCGCCGTCGTCGTCCAGCCACTCGACCGTTCCGTCGTAGCCGTTGCCGTCGCTGTCGGTCGTCCTGTCCACGATGCGGAAGGTGCCCGAACCCGTAAGATCGAGCCGGTCGTCATCGTTGCCGCCCGATCCACCATCGACGTAGTCGCCGATGCCGTGACCGTGATCGTCGACGATGAAATGGTCGGAATCGTCCCCGCCGTACAGGGTGTCGCCGTCCGCGCCACCGACGATCAAGTCGTCGCCGCCGCCGCCGTAGATCGTGTCGTGGCCCTCGTCGCCGTAGAGATGGTCGTCGTTGTCGCCGCCCTCGTCTCCCGACGGGGTGAACGAAACGTTGTCGATGGCGCCGCTGCCGGCGAGTTCGACCACCATCCGCGAGACGCCGTGGGTGTCGATCGACAGCGTCTGCCGGCCGCCGTCGCAGTCGCGCGGAATCGCGACCTCGCGGATCAGTTCTCCGTCACCGTCGTAGAGGCGGATCTCGCCGCCCGACTCCTCGATGTCGAGCAGTGTCAGTTCGTGCACGGAGGACGGGCTGTCGAAGTCGAAGCGCAGCTCGCCCCCGTGGGCGTTGTCGTCCGGGTCGCTCGAGTCCCCGTCCTCGGACACGATCAGCACGTTGCCGAGGTCGCCGGTCCCGAGGTCACGGTCACCGCCAGTGGGATGCTCGGAGTCGAAGATCATGGCCGGGTGGTGCCCGTCGCCCGACGAGATGGTTACGCCCATCGACGCGTACTGGTTGCCGACGATTTCGCCCGAGTGAAAGCCCTCGAAGTCCAGCGTCACGCGTTCGCCTGCGCCGGGACCGGTCCTGTCGCCGTAGATGACGTCGTCGCCCGTGCCCCCATGAAGGGTGTCGTCGCCGCCGCCGCCGTAGATCTCGTCGTTGCCGTCGCCGGACCGAATCTCGTCGTCTCCGCCACCCGCCAACACGATGTCATCGTCGCCCGTCTCGCCCGGCAGGATCGCGTCGCCGTGGTCGATGCGGTCGCCCTCGGGGTCACCCGTATAGTCGATGTCGATGACGTCGTCGCCGTTCGTGCCCTCGACGTATCCGTCGAGCGCGGGGCCGTAGTCGAACGAGATGTCACCGATGCCGACCTTGCCCGAGCCGTCGCCGCAATCGCCCTTGTCCTCGTGCACGATCTCGAGCGTCGCGACCTCGCCGCTCACGGTCACGCTCACGGGATGCTCGCCGCCCTGAAGGTCGCCTTCGCCCTTGAGCGTGTTTCCATAGACCTTCTGGCCGTTCAGGTCCGAGAACGTGACGTCCAGCACGTTGCCGTCCGCGTCGCGGGCGATCACCGTCACCTTGTCGTCCCAGGTCTGGCCCTCGTCCACGTCGTAAAGCTTGAACGACACGCCCTCGACCGGCTCGTCGAACGAGATGCAGGTCGTCGACTTGCCGTCGTCGGGGTCCGAGACGATCAGCTTCTCGCCGTATTTCTCTTCGATGCGCAGATCGCCGCTGTCGTGCCAGCCCGTGCCGACGCGCACGTCGAGGGTTCCGTTGGGTCCGTCGACACCGAAGGTGCCCTCCAGCCCGGCCTTCGACCAGTCCAGCAAGTAGTTCGACATTTACCGTCTCCCGTTCCCCAAGGCCCGATGCGTTGGCTCGCCCGGCCCGGCGCTGATCTTCACGCGCGACCGGTTCTTTCGGCCGCATTGGTTCATCCCGCGGCCTGTCGCCGCCGGTCTGGCCATGCGCGTGGCGGAGTGTGACCCCGCCTCCTCTCGAAGGTTCGGTTCGAAGCCCGTCGGCCAAGCCCCCGCTGGCCGGGCCGGATCGCTCCGGCCATCTGCAACCTACGGGGGCCGAACGGCGAGACGAAGGAAAAAGTGGCGGGAAGGGGGCAGGTTTACGCCGCGCGAGGGGCCATTGCGGGGAAAGATCGCGCCCGATCCTATGCGAATGGTCAGGAGCGGCCGGGGAATCCGACCTCCAGTCCCGGATTCGCGGGTGCGAAGCATCCGGGCACCGTTCCCATGGAAATTGGCGCCTTAACAATGTCTTGATTGGAAATGGATAAACGGCGGATGCGTTCTATCCACCGGTCGCCGGGATGTCGAAGTGTGTTCGCGTTGTGCGCAGGGCTCACTGTTTGTGGCGGGAACATGGCGCAAACCAGAGTTCCTTCGGACGCGCTAATCGGCTGATCCGGGGCCATTTGTGAAGCAGCGCGAAACGGAGCGCGGGAATCAACCTGTGGGACGCGGATAGACCTTCAGGATCGTGAACCACACATCGCTTCCCGGCGGAGGCACGATCCGTCCCTCGGGCCACGGCCAGGCAACGGTATGCCCAGCAACCTCCAGCGCCACCGTTCCGTCACCAGGAACCGCACCGACCCGCGCCTGAAGGCTTGCCAGGGCATTCCCGGGACCCGGCGGCCCGGTCGAGACAAGCGCACCGTCAGGCGGCACGGCGAGCGCCCAGTTCCGCTCGGCCGAAGCGGGCAGCGGCAGGATCAGCCGTGCCTCTCCGACCACCAGGACGGCGCCATGGTCGCAATGCTCGACCACGCGCGCCGGCAGGCGCACCGGCACCCGGCCCCAGCCCGCGTGCCCGCCCTCCTCGATCTTCAGCACCCGGTCGGCCAAGGTCTGAATCTCGTCCTCGGCGTGGCTCACCAGGAGCGCGGGCAGCCCCAGCCCGTGGGTGGCGCGGACGATGTGCGGCATGATCTCGGCCTTGCGCGCGGAATCGAGCCCGGTCATCGGCTCGTCCAGAAACAGCACGCGGGGTTGCGAGGCCAGCACCCGGCCGAGCGCCACACGCCGCGACTCTCCGCCCGACAGGCCCCCCGGCCGCCGGTCGAGCAGCGGCGCAAGATCGAGCAGGCGCACGATCTCCTCGATACGCTCCTGCGCCACACCGCGCCGCCGCGCGCCGTAGGCAAGGTTACGCGCGACGCTCATGTGCGGAAACAGCCGCGCCTCCTGAAAGACGTATCCGACGCCCCGCGCGTGCGGTGGCACGAAGCGTGTTTCATCTTGCAATACGTCGTCGCCCAGCCGCACGCTGCCCGACGCGCCCCGCTCGAGCCCGGCGAGACAGCGCAGCAACGTCGTCTTGCCCGCCCCGCTCGGCCCCGTGACGGCGGTGACGCCGTCGAGCGGGATGCGCTCGGTCAACGACAGGGCGAAGCCGTCGCGCCGGAGCGACAGGTCGAAAGACAGCACCTCAGCCACGCGCGCGCCCGCGATTGAGGACGTAGACGAAGGTCAGCACGATGAACGACACGACCAGAAGCCCCGCCGACAGCACGTGCGCCGTGCGATAATCGAGCGTTTCGACCGCCGTGAAAATCTCGATCGAGATCACGCGCGTCCGGCCGGGGATGTTGCCGCCGACCATCAGCACCACGCCGAATTCGCCCAGGGTGTGGGCAAAGGTCAGCACCCCTGCCGTCAGCATCCCCCGCCGGGCGAGCGGCAGCGCGATGGTGCGGAAGGCGTCCAGCCGGTCGGCACCCAGCATCGCCGCCGCCTCCATCAGCCCTGTCCCGACGCCGGAAAACGCGGTCTGCATCGGCTGCACTGCGAAGGGCAGCGAGTAGAGGATCGAGGCGACGACCAGCCCCGCGAAGCTGAAGGTCAGCGTGTCGCCCGTCAGCCGCACCCAGGCCGCGCCCAGCGGCGTATCGGGGCTCATCAGCACCAGGAGGTAGAACCCAAGTACAGTCGGCGGTAGAACAAGCGGCAGCGCCGTCAGCGCCTCGACCGCCGGCTTGAACCGCGAGCACGTGGTCGCAAGCCACCAGGCCAGCGGCAGGCCGATCACCAGAAGGATCGCCGTGGTCACGGCCGAAAGCCGGACCGACAGCCACACGGCGTCGAGCAGCACTAGTCCGGCACCTCGTAACCCGCGCTACTCAGGATTGCCCGCGCCGCGTCGCCCTGAAGCCAGTCCCAGAACGCCAGTGCGGCCTCAGCACTGGCGCCGCGGGACAGAAGCGCCGCGTCCTGCCGGATCGGCGCGTGGTGGTCCGGCGGCACGTCCCAGACGTCGACGTCCCGCGCCGCCCGCACCTGCGGCAGAAGCGACCGGGCGAGGAACCCGTAGGGCGCGTTCCCGGTGGCCACGAACATCGCCGTCTGCCCCACGCTTTCGCCGGTCACTAGGCGGACGTCCTGCGGCTTCAGCCCCAGCGCCGTCAGCGTCTCCATCGCCGCCAGGCCGTAGGGGGCGACCGCGGGATCCGCCACGGTCAGCCGCTGGCCCCGCAGCGCCGCCGCCGGGTCGTCCAGCGTGCCCGGCGGCCCCACGAGCGCCAGGCGTCCAAGCGCGTATGTCCGCCGCCTCTCCACCAGCCCGTCCCCCTCCAGGCGCTCCGGCCGCTCGGCGTCTGCGGCCAGAAAGACGTCGTAGGGGGCACCGGCGCGGATCTGGGCGTAAAGGCGACCCGTCGAACCGGACGAGATGCGCAACCCATGGTCCGTCTCGCGCGCGAACGTCTCCGCCATCTCCTCGATCGCGGGCAAAACGTTGGCCGCCACGGCGACCGAGACCGTGCCGGCAGTACCCCGGAAGGGCAGCGCCTGCAGAGCGAGCGCGACAGCTATGACGGCCAGTTTCTTCATCGCCGCGCCATAGGCTCACGCCGCCGGGGCCGATGCAAGAGGATTGGCCGGAGACCGCCCGCTCCTTCCGCCAGAGGTATAGCCTTAAGGCTAGAATACACCGAAAGTTGTGGGCGACCTGTGGATAAACGGTCCACAGGTCTATGCCGCCGTGTCGACCGGTGCTAATTCGTGTGGCGCCGCCACTCACGGTCGCGGCGGAGCGGAGCTGCGGCCGAGCTCCGCCGCCTGGCGGGCCAGGCGCGCTGCGGATGCGCCGCCGCTCTTCCCTGTTCGTCGCTCCGATCTCGCTTGCCTCCGCCGCGCTGCGCCCCTAATCACGCGCCATGACCGCGACCGCATCCCACGACCTGCTTCTCATCATCGACTTCGGCAGCCAGGTGACGCAGCTGATCGCCCGCCGCCTGCGCGAGGCGAACGTCTTCTGCGAGATCCGCCCCTACCAGTCGGTGGACGACGCAACGCTCTACGAGCTGAACCCGAAGGCGGTGATCCTTTCGGGCGGCCCCGCCAGCGTGAACGCGCCCGACAGCCCGCGCGCGCCGCAAAAGGTGTTCGAGATGGGCGTGCCCGTCCTGGGCATCTGCTATGGCCAGCAGGTGATGATCGAGCAGCTGGGCGGGCACGTCGAATCCGACCAGCACCGCGAATTCGGCCGCGCCTTCGTCGAGCCGGCGGGCCGGCACGGCGACGACACGATCTTTTCGGGCCTCTTCGCCACGGGGCGCGAGGAGGTGTGGATGTCCCACGGCGACCGGGTGGCGAAGCTCGCCCCGGGGTTCGAGGTGATCGGCAAGTCGCCGAACGCGCCCTATGCCATCGTTGCGGACTATGACCGCAACTTCTTCGCCGTGCAGTTCCACCCAGAGGTGCATCACACCCCGAACGGCCGCAAACTGCTGGAGAACTTCACCCGCCTCGCCGGTTTCCGCGGCGACTGGACGATGGGCGCCTATCGCGACGAGGCGATCCGCATGATCCGCGAGCAGGTGGGCGATGCGAAGGTGATCTGCGGCCTGTCGGGCGGCGTGGACAGCTCGGTCGCCGCTGTGCTGATCCACGAGGCGATCGGCGACCAGCTGACCTGCGTCTTCGTCGACCACGGCCTTCTGCGGCTGGGCGAGGCCGAGGAAGTGGTCACGATGTTCCGCGACCACTACAACATCCCTCTGATCCACGCCGACGAGAGCGAACTGTTCCTGGGCGAACTCGAAGGCGTCAGCGATCCGGAGACCAAGCGCAAGACCATCGGCCGGCTCTTCATCGACGTGTTCCAGAAATACGCCGACCAGATCGAGGGCGCGAAGTTCCTGGCGCAGGGCACGCTTTACCCGGACGTGATCGAGAGCGTCAGCTTCTCGGGCGGCCCGTCTGTCACCATCAAGTCGCACCACAACGTGGGCGGCCTGCCCGAGAAGATGGGCCTGAAGCTGGTCGAGCCGCTGCGCGAACTCTTCAAGGACGAGGTCCGCGCGCTTGGCCGCGAACTGGGCCTGCCGCAAAGCTTCATCGGCCGGCATCCCTTCCCCGGCCCCGGCCTGGCGATCCGCTGCCCGGGCGAGATCACGCGCGATAAGCTCGACATCCTGCGCAAGGCCGACGCCGTCTATATCGACCAGATCCGCAAGCACGGGCTTTACGACGACATCTGGCAGGCCTTCGTGGCGATCCTGCCGGTGCGCACCGTGGGCGTCATGGGCGACGGCCGCACCTACGACTATGCCTGCGCCCTGCGTGCGGTGACCAGCGTGGACGGCATGACCGCCGACTACTACCCCTTCACCCACGAATTCCTGGGTGAAACGGCGACGCGGATCATCAACGAGGTCAACGGCATCAACCGCGTGACCTACGACATCACGTCGAAGCCGCCGGGCACCATCGAGTGGGAATGACGGGTCGCGCCGAGGGCTCCTGATCACGTGACAGGCACAGCCGGGGGCGTCTCGTGAGACGGACAGCCCGCCGCGCGCTTCCCGCTTGCCAGACGCCACGGAACACGTTTTGGTCGGTGCATTACCTGCACCGATTTCCGAGCGAGTACCGTCGTGCCCCGTGATTCAAACAGCCACCATTCAACACACCGCTCCCGCGCGTTCCGTATCTTCACCTGCGACGAATGCGGCCACAAGATGCGCCTGCGCGGTGCGCACTGCGGCTACTGCTATGCCGACAAGAACCGCTGGCAAAGGCCGGGCACCTATGTCGCCCTTCTGGTGATCGTCGTTCTGATCACGCTCATGGCGCTGGTCACCTGACAGGACCGCAGCGCCGGGTTTGCCGATCGTGTCCGCCGCAGCCGCTTCCCTTTCCCGCGGGGCCGACCTAGCGTGCCCGCGCGCGCGAGGGAGGGGACACATGGCGACGCTGCAGGTCGAGACGCACAACGCGGGCAAGGCCGCGCTCTGGATGTTCGGGGCCATCGCCTCGTTCTCGTCCATGGCCGTGGCCGGGCGCGAGGTTTCGTTCGAGCTCGACACGTTCGAGATCATGACCTACCGCTCCTTCGTCGGCATCCTGATCGTACTGATCATCGGCGGCGCGACGGGACACCTGCGCGAGGTCAACACCCAGCGGCTCGGCATCCACCTGATCCGCAACATCAGCCATTTCACCGGCCAGAACCTGTGGTTCTACGCGATCACGCTGATCCCGCTCGCGCAGGTCTTCGCGCTTGAGTTCTCGATGCCCATCTGGGTCGCCGTCGTCATGGCCCCGCTGATCCTGGGCGAGCGTCTGACCGCGCCGCGGCTGGCCACGGCCGCCATCGGCTTCTGCGGCATCCTGATCGTCGCCCGGCCCGACTTCGGCAACATCGAACCCGGCATCGTCGCGGCGGCCGGGGCAGCCGTCGGATTCGCCGGTTCCGCCGTATTCACCAAGCTGCTCACCCGCACTGCCACAATCACCTGCATCCTGTTCTGGCTGACGGTGATGCAGGCCGTCTTCGGCATCGTCTGCGCGGGCATCGACGGCGACATCGCCCTGCCCTCGGCCGCGACACTCCCGGGCCTCGTGGTAATCGGGATCGCGGGCCTTCTGGCGCATTTCTGCCTGACCACGGCGCTCACCCTCGCCCCGGCGGCGGTGGTCATGCCGTTCGATTTCATGCGTCTGCCCGTGATCGCGGTGGTGGGCATGATCGTCTATGCAGAACCGGTGGACGCGCTGGTGATCATGGGCGCGGCGATCATCTTCGGGGCGAACTACCTCAACCTCTGGGCCGACAGGCGCGACCGGAGGCGCGCCGCCTGAGAGTTGCATCGCGCACACGTCGCACGGGGAAGTTCCCGCCCGCGCGGTCGTGACGTCAGGTTAAAATTGACCACATGCTGTTCCCGCCCCTAGCAAGATCACAGCTTCTTGAGGGAGGAACAAGAATGAGAACAACAGCAACGGCCGTCGCCGCGCTCGCACTCGGCGCGGGCGCCGCCGCCGCCGGGGGCGTGGAGCGTTCGGTCCAGTCGTCCGCGATCCTGTTCGAGGAAAGCAACTACGCCTCGCTTTCGTTCGGCTATGCAAGCCCGGACATCAGCGGTGCCGTGAACACTGCCCTTCTGCCGCCCGGCGCCAGCATCGGGTCCGGCGACATGGCCGAGGATTACTCCACCTTTTCGCTCGGGGTGAAGACGCAAGTGAACGACCGCGTGTCGCTTGCCCTGATCCTCGACCAGCCCATCGGCGCGGATGTGGATTACCCGGACGGAGACGGCCTGCCCTTCCCCAACGGCCCGAACTACCCCTATGCCGGCTCCACGGCCGAGATCGACTCGACCGCCGTGACGGCGCTGGCGAAGTACGCGCTGCCATC
This sequence comes from Tranquillimonas alkanivorans, assembly GCF_900115595.1. GTDB lineage: Bacteria > Pseudomonadota > Alphaproteobacteria > Rhodobacterales > Rhodobacteraceae > Tranquillimonas > Tranquillimonas alkanivorans. Next base: position 214,607 of record NZ_FOXA01000004.1, on the reverse strand, counting down.
GAACTTCAGCGTCTACGGCGGCCTCCGCATTCAGCAGGCCGAAGGGCGCGTCAGCCTTCCTAACGTGGGCGCCTACACGATGGAGACGTCGAGCGAGACGGATCTGGGCTACGTGGTTGGCGTCGCCTATGAAAAACCTGAGATCGCCCTGCGCGTTGCGCTGACCTACAACTCCGAGATCACCCACGACTTCAGCGCCGACGAAGCCTTCGCCGGCAATGCGGCCCCGGGATCGCCGACCGAATTCTCGACCACGGTGCCCCAGTCGGTGAACCTAGACTTCCAGACAGGCATCGCGGAAGACACGCTGCTGTTCGGCTCGGTCCGCTGGGTCGACTGGGACGAGTTCGAGATCGCGCCGAGCATCTTCGAAGCCACGACCACGGTGCCGCTCGTCGCCTACGACGACGACACCATCACCTATACGCTGGGTCTCGGCCGCCGCTTCAACGAAAACTGGTCCGGCGCCGTCACCGTCGGCTACGAACCGGACACCGGCGGGTTCTCCTCGAACCTCGGGCCGACGGACGGGCAGACCTCGCTGGGGCTCGGCCTGACCTACGAAACCGAGACCTACGAGATCACTGGCGGCGTGCGCTACGTCAACATCGGCGATGCCGAGACGACTTCGCCCAGCACCCCGGGAACCGCGCTCGGCCAGTTCGACGACAACTCCGCCGTCGCCTTCGGTCTGCGGCTCGGCTACAAGTTCTGATCGCTCCACGCTCTGGCGCGATCCGACCCCGTCCGGTCTCCGGGCGGGGTCTTTTCGTTTCGGCCCCCTACCCTCCGTGTGCGCCGCGCGCTATGCAACCGGGCGAAGCGGAGGGGTGATCGGATGATCTACGACAGCGCAGAGGATTGGCGCGGGGCGAAGACGAAACGGGTCTGCCTGTTCGGCATGTCGGGACTGGGCAAGACGCACCTCGCCTCGATGCTGCGCGGCTCGGGCGGGTGGTTCCACTACTCGATCGATTACCGCATCGGTACCCGCTACATGGGCGAGCACATCGTCGACAACTTCAAGCGCGAGGCGATGCGCAACCCGTTCCTGCGCGAGCTGCTACTGACCGACTCGATCTACATCGCGTCCAACATCACCTTCCACAACCTCGCGCCGCTCTCGACATATCTCGGCAAGCCGGGAAATCCGGAGAAGGGCGGACTGCCCTTCGACGAGTACATGCGCCGGCAGGAGCAGCACCGCGTGGCCGAGGTGAACGCGCTTCTCGACACCGCGCACTTCATCGAGCGTGCGAAGGCGATCTATGGCTACGACAATTTCGTCTGCGACACCGGCGGCTCGATCTGCGAGGTGGTGGATCCGGACAACCCCGAGGACCCGGTGCTCACCGCGCTGTCGCAGAACCTCCTGATGGTCTGGATCGAGGGATCGGAGGCGCACACCGAGGAGCTCGTCCGCCGCTTCGACCGCGCGCCCAAGCCCATGTACTACCAGCCCGAGTTCCTGCGCGATGCCTGGGCCGAGTACCTGAGCACACATGACCTGGCCGAGACAGACGTCGATCCCGACGCCTTCGTCCGCTGGACCTATTCCCGTGCGCTTGCCCACCGCCAGCCGCGCTACGCGGCGATGGCCCGGAACTGGGGCGTCACGGTCACGGCGGAAGAGGTGGCGCAGGTCCAAGGCCGCGAGGCTTTCGACGCCCTCATCGCGCGCGCCCTCGACCGCCGCGGCTAAGGCCGGACGACGAAAGGTTCATCTTCGGTCCTGAAATATCCCCGCCGGAGGCACCGCGCCGGGCGCAGCCCGGCGCAAGTGACAGCGTGCGCCGAAGGCGCTCCTTTTGCTCACAGGATGGCCGCTTACTCCGCCGCCCGCTCCTCGACCTTGTCGGCCACCGATTCGGCGCGCGCGGCGAGTTCGGCAAGGCTGTCGGCCACGTGCGGCGGGATCACCGGCACCTCGACGCGCTCGGGCTCGGGCGGCGGGGCGTTCTTCAGCCGGTCGATCTCGGATTGCAGCGCCGCGACCGAGCGTTCTAGCCCACGCTGCTGCTCTTCCATGGCGCCCAGTTGCTCTTCCATTCCGGCCGTCTTGTCGGCGAGCATCAATCCCGCCATCAGCAGCATCCGTGCCTCGGGCAGCCGGCCGATCTGGCCCAGGATCGCCGTCGCCTCGACGTCCAGAAGCTTGGCGGCGGCCTGCAGGTAATGCTCTTCGCCCGCCTGGCAGGCGACCTCGAATTCGCGGTGGCCGATGGTGACCTTCACTTCAGGCATTGGCCGTCTCTCCTTCGTCGAGCGCCGGCGCGAGGTCGGCGAGGATTTCTTCCATCTCGGCGCGGTCGCTGTCGCGCATCGCGCGCAGCGCGTCCAGTTCGGTCCTCATCGCCTGGTCCACCAGCGCGGCGTCGGCCAGCCCGGCCTCGTTCGCCTCGCGCAGGGCCTGGTTCGAGCCGCGCAGCTCGTCGTTGACGCGCTTGATCCGGCGGCGGTCGGCCTCGACCCGGTCGAGCCGCTCCATCGCCGCTGCCAGCTCGGCCTCGAGTTGGACGACGCGGGTGTCCTGCCTTTCCTGGATCGCGCGCACGCGCTCCTCGAGCTGGGCCGTCGTCTCGCGCTCGGCCTCAAGCTCGGCCTGCAGCACGGCAGTGGTCTGCCCTTCGTCGTCGGACGGCGCGGGCGCCGGGGCGGACCGCGACAGCCCTTCGACGCCGGCGCCGATCCGGTCGAGGGCCGCCGTGATGCGGCGCTCCAGTTCGGTGATGTCCTTCATCCTGCCGTTCCTCTCGTCTTGCGCGGCGGTCTCGCGCCGCCTGCGATTCGGGTCATCGTCGCCCGCGCAGCCCGACAATAGACGACTGGCGGGCGATTTCAGCCCCCCATCGACGCCCCGCCGCCCCCCGGCGCTTGATATTGGCCCCGAGACTGCTAAGACCCGCGCGACCCTATCGAGGCAGCCGAAGGAATGCACCAAGTGGATATCGCCACCCTGCGTGAGACCCATCCCGACCACTGGACCCGCGCCGCGGCGATCCGCGTGCTGGCCATGGACGCCGTCCAGGCGGCCAATTCGGGCCACCCCGGCATGCCCATGGGCATGGCCGACGTCGCCACCGTCCTGTACGAGAAGCACCTGAAGTTCGACGCCGCCGCGCCCGACTGGCCGGACCGCGACCGCTTCATCCTGTCGGCAGGCCACGGCTCGATGCTGATCTACGCGCTGCTGCACCTCACCGGGTACGAGCAGATGACGCTCGACCAGATCAAGAACTTCCGCCAGCTCCACTCGATCACGGCGGGCCACCCCGAGAACTTCCTGGTCAACGGCGTCGAGACCACGACTGGCCCGCTGGGCCAGGGGCTCGCCAACTCGGTCGGCTTCGCGATGGCCGAGGAGATCCTGCGCGCCCGCTTCGGCAAGAAGGTCGTCGACCACCGCACCTGGGTCATCGCCGGCGACGGCTGCCTGATGGAGGGCATCAGCCACGAAGCCATCGGCCTGGCCGGCAAGCAGAAGCTGTCGAAGCTGACGGTGTTCTGGGACGACAACGACATCTCGATCGACGGCCGCGTCAGCCTGTCAGACGTCACCGACCAGAAGGCCCGGTTCGAGGCGGCGGGCTGGGACGTGCTCTCGTGCGACGGCCATGATCCGGCCGACATCGACGCCGCTATCGAGAAGGCGAAGGCGTCGGACAAGCCCGTGCTCATCGCGTGCAAGACGACCATCGGCTTCGGCGCGCCCAACAAGCAGGACACCGCCAAGGCGCACGGCTCGCCGCTGGGCCCCGACGAAATCGCCGCGACGCGCGAAGTCTATGGCTGGCCCCACGCGCCGTTCGAGATCCCGGCCGACGTGAAGTCGCAGTGGGAAGAGATCGGCCGCCGCGGCGCGACTGCCCGCGCCGAATGGCAGAGCCGCTTCGACGAACTCTCCGACAACCGCAAGGCGCTGTTCGCCCGCATGCAGGCCGGCGAGGCCCCGAAGAAGCTCGCCTCGACCATCCGGGCGCTGAAAAAGCAGATCAGCGAGGGCCAGCCGAAGGTTGCCACCCGCAAGGCATCCGAGATGGTGCTTGAGGTCGTGAACCCGGCAATGCCCGAGACGGTGGGCGGCTCGGCCGACCTGACCGGATCGAACAACACGATGACCGCCGACCTGGGCATCTTCGACGCCGACAACCGCAAGGGCCGCTACGTCCATTACGGCATCCGCGAACACGGCATGGCCGCCGCGATGAACGGCATGGCGCTGCACGGCGGCGTGCGCCCCTATGGCGGCACCTTCCTCTGTTTCACCGACTACGCCCGCGGCGCAATGCGCCTGTCGGCGCTGATGGGCGCGCCGGTCGTCTATGTCATGACCCACGATTCCATCGGGCTGGGCGAGGACGGTCCGACGCACCAGCCGGTCGAGCACCTGGCGATCTGCCGCGCCACGCCAAACACTTGGGTCTTCCGCCCCGCCGATACGGTCGAGACCGCCGAGGCGTGGGAACTGGCGCTGACCAGCGAGAAGACGCCGTCGGTTCTCGCGCTCAGCCGTCAGGGTCTGCCCACCGTGCGGACCGAGCACAAGACCAAGAACCTGACGGCGCAAGGTGCCTATGTTCTGGCCGAGGCCGAGGGCAAGCGACAGGCGATCCTGATGGCCACGGGCTCGGAAGTCGAGATCGCCATGAAGGCCCGTGACCTGCTGCAGGCCGAGGGGATCGGCACGCGCGTCGTCTCGATGCCGTGCATGGAACTCTTCGCGCAGCAGGACGAGAAATACCGCCGCCGCGTGCTGCCCGCGGGCCCCGTCCGCGTCGCGGTCGAGGCCGCCGTGCGGCAGGGCTGGGACCGCTGGCTTCTGGGCGAGCGCGGGCGCGAGCAGAAGGCCGGCTTCATCGGCATGGAAGGCTTCGGCGCATCGGCCCCGGCGCCGGAACTTTACGAGCGCTTCGGCATCACGGCCGAGGCCGTGGCCGAAAAGGCCAAGGCGCTCCTCTGAGCCAAGTAAAGCTGCCGCCCGCGCCGGTCCTACCGCGCGGGCGGTATCGCATAGGTCAGGCTGGCCCGCGCCACCGGGGCGGGCACACCTTCCGAGAACAGAAGCACGTCGCCCACGGCCAGCGTCCGCCCGAGCTTGAGCAGACGCGCCTCGGCTCGCATCGGCGCGGCCCCGGGCTTTCGCATGAAATCGATGGAGCAGTTCGTCGTGACCGCCAGCGCCTGCGGCCCGATCCGCGACAGAAGCGCGAGATAGAACGCAACGTCGGCCAGCGCGAACATTGCTGGACCTGACACGGTGCCGCCGGGACGCAGATTGCGCTCGCCCACCTTCATGTGCAGCGCCGCGCCCTCGGCGGTAACCCCCGTCACCTCGAAATCGTCGGCGACCTGCGGGAACTCTGCCCGCAGAAACGCCGTCAGCTCGGCGCGGTCCATCCGTATCGTCACCAGGGCATCTCCTCCTGCCGTCGACGGCGAAGGTGGCGCAGGCGCCGCGCGGGCTCAACCCGCTCTTAACGTGTGTGTGCGACACGAGGTTCGCCGGGAAAAACCCGGCACTCCTCCCTGTTTGACTGGCCGCGCCTGCGGGCGCGGCCTCTTTTGCGTTGCGTCAACGCCATCCGGCAGGTGCGCGAAATTGAAGAAATTTCGACTGTTGACCGGTGGGACGAAAGGCCGTAGCGTCCCGGCATAACTAAGTCGGCCAGTCCGGCAGCGAGAGACATACCAACGAAAAGGGCCCCGGTGCGGGCCCTTTTTGAGTCTCCCCGCGGCAGCCGGCGCGATCCGGGCCTGACACTCCCGCAGCGCCATGCTAAGGCCGGACCAACTCCGCAACAGCATCCGGGGAGACCATGAAGAACCTGACCAAGACCCTGCCCCTTCTGGCGCTTCTGGCGGCGACGCCGGCGGTCGCGCAGGACGCGGACACGACGGGCGAGACGCCGGCCGCCGAAGCCGAGGCCCAGACCGAGACGGCAGCACCGTCCGACGGCAATGCGCCCGCGCCGGGCGAGCTTTCGATGGGCCAGCCGGCGCAGACCGGGCCGCGCGCCGGGCAGACCTATATCGCCGAGGAATTCGGCGATTGGCAGATGCGCTGCGTGCGCACCGAGTCCGAGAACGACCCCTGCCAGCTTTACCAGCTTCTCGAGGACCAGGACGGCAACTCCGTCGCCGAGATTTCGATCTTCGGTCTCCCCGAAGGCCAGCAGGCGGCGGCGGGAGCGACCATCGTCACCCCGCTCGAGACGCTGCTGACCCCGGCGCTGACGCTGGCGGTGGATGATGGTCAGGCCAAGCGCTATCCCTACACCTTCTGCAGCCAGGTCGGTTGCTTTGCGCGCATCGGCTTCACCGGACCCGAGGTTGCGGCGTTTAAGCGCGGCGCCGAGGCGACGCTGACCATCGTTCCCGCAGCCGCACCGGACCAGCAGGTGGACCTGACGATCTCGCTCTCGGGCTTTACCGCAGGCTACGAGGCCGTGAACGAGGCGAACGCCGAAACGCGGTGACGCCGCCTTGGAGCGCAAGCTTCCTGACGCCGCCCCTCGGGCGGCGTTCTTCGTTGATGGGGGATCAGGAGGCGCGGCGCAGCGCCAGGACGGCGTTCAGCCCGCCGAAGGCGAAGGCGTTGGAGACGACCACATCGACCTTCGCCTCGCGCGCCTGGTTCGGGACCACGTCGAGCGCACATTCCGGGTCGGGCTCTTCGTAGCCGATGGTGGGCGCGATGACGCCGTCCCGCACCGCCATCACGCAGGCCAGAAGCTCGATGGCGCCGGTGCCGCCGATGACATGCCCGTGCATCGACTTGGTGGACGAGATCATCAGGTTGTCGGCGTGGTGGCCGAACACGTCCGCGACGGCGGCGCACTCGGTCTTGTCATTGGCCGCAGTGCCGGTGCCGTGGGCGTTGATGTAGCCGACGGCCTCGGGCGAGACGCGCGCATCTTCGAGCGCGGCGGCGATGGTGCGCGCGGCGCCCTGCTTCGACGGCATCACGATGTCGGCGGCGTCCGAGGTCATGGCGAAGCCCACGACTTCGGCCAGGATGTCGGCGCCGCGCTTTTTGGCGTGCTCGTATTCCTCGAACACGAAGACGCCCGCGCCCTCGCCCTGCACCATGCCGTTGCGGCCCAGGCTGAACGGGCGGCAGGCGTCCTTGGACATGACGCGCAGCCCCTCCCACGCCTTCACGCCGCCGAAGCAGAGCATGGATTCCGACCCGCCGGTGATCATCACCGGGCTCATGCCCGACCGGATCATGTGGAAGGCCTGGCCCATCGCATGGTTCGACGACGAGCACGCGGTCGCGACCGTGTAGGTCGGGCCCTTCAGGTTGTACTCCATCGACACGTGCGAGGCCGCGGCATTGTTCATCAGCTTGGGGACCACGAAGGGATGAACGCGGTTCTTCCCCTCTTCATAGACCGCGCGATAGTTCTCGTCCCAGGTCTGCACACCGCCACCGGCGGTGCCCAGCACCACGCCCGTCTTCGCCGCAAGCTCGCCCGCAAAGGACAGGCCCGACTGCTCGATCGCCTGCCGGGCCGACAGCAGCGTGAACTGCGTGAACCGGTCGTAAAGCGCGATCTGCTGGCGGTTAAAGTGCGTTTCGGCGTCGTAGTCGCGCACCTGCCCGCCGATGCGGACCTGGAGACGCTCGACATCGCGCGTCTCGAGTTCGCCGATGCCACAGCGCCCCTCGCGCATCGCCTCCAGCGTCGCGGTGACCGAGTGGCCGAGCGAGTTGATCGTGCCCGCGCCGGTAATGACGACGCGCTTCATGCCTTCTGGTCTGCGACCAGCCCCTCGACCGCGCGGACGATGGCGGCGACCGACGAGATGTCGAACTCGCTGTCGGTGGGGTCGTTGGCGTTGAAAGGCACCTGGATGTCGAACTCCTCTTCGATGGCGAAGATGGACTCGACCAGCCCGAGGCTGTCGATGCCCAGGTCTTCCAGCGTCTGGTCCATGGTCACGTCGGACGGTTCGACCACCGCCTGTTCCGCGATGATGCGAATGACCTTGTCCTTGATGCTGTCCGCCATACCCCGGTTCCGATACCCCAAATGTTCGTCGGGTCGTTTATCCATTCTCGCCCGACTTTGGAACCGCTTTCTTCCCGCCCCGAAGCTCGGAAAGCAGGCGCGGCAGGCGGCGGAGCGCCTTGTACATGTCGACGTGGGTCTCGAGCTTCACCGCCGGATACCCCATCAGCACGCGGCCCGCCGGCGCGTTCGAGAGGACCTTGGTCGCGGCCGTCACGATGACGTCATCGCCCACCTCGATGTTGTCCACGACGCCCGACTGCCCGCCGAAGACGCAGCGGTCGCCGACCTTGGTGGAGCCGGCGATGCCCGTCAGGCCGGCCATCAGGCAGTGCTCGCCCACCTCGACGTTGTGGGCGACCATGCAAAGGTCGTCGATCTTGGTGCCGGTGCCCACGCGCGTGGGCCGGATGGTGCCCGCGTCGATGCAGGCATTGGCCCCCACCTCGACGTCGTCGCCGATGACGACGCTGCCAAGAGAGTGGATACGCGTCCAGCTCTGGCGCAGAAGCTCGCCCTGGTCGCCCATCGTCTCGCGCGCCCGCTCGACGCCCGACTTCTCGGGCGTGACGAAGGACAGCCCGTCGCCGCCGATCGAGGCGTTGGGCTGCGCGATGAAACGGTCGCCGATCCTGACGTTGCGTCCGACGCGCACGCCCGCGTGCAGCAGCACGTCGTCGCCGATCGTCGCGCCTTCGCCGACGCTGACGTGCGAGGCGATGCGCGCCCCGCGTCCGATGGTCACGCCGGGGCCGATGACGACGAAGGGGGCGATGGCCGCACCGGGGCCGATCACGGCCGACGGGTCCACAACGGCCGTCGGGTGGATGCCGTCGGCAATGGCGGGGCCGGGGTCGAGCCGCTTGGTCAGGCCCGCCAGCGCATAGCGCGGCCGCGGCACGAACAGCGCCGCGTCGAGCCCCAGCGCCTGCCAGTCCGCGCCCTCCCACAGGATCGCCGCGCGGGCGCTGCCCTTGGGCAGCCCCTCGGCGTATTTCGGCGCCATGGCCAGCGCCAGGTCCTCGGGGCCCGCCATGGCGGGTTCCGCCGCGCCCGAAATCATCAGGTCGCCATCGCCGTAAAGCCGCGCGTGAAGCGCTTCTGCGATGTCGCTCAGTCGGTATCGTTCTGCGCCCTTGGTCATGTCGGGGGCTTAGCTTTCTCCGGCGGGCATGGCTACCCCGGCGGCACGCAGGGCGGCGAGAATTTTCGCGTCGCGCCCGTAGATGTCGTTGCGGTACTCCATCCCGCCGGTCGGCTTCGTGATCGCCGTGCGGTAGCCCAGGTGCACCGGCACCGGCGTCTCGAGCTCGACTCGGGTCTCGCGCCCGGTATCGAGGATGCGGTGGAAGTAACTTTGCGGATCGGCCTCCTGCCGGGAAAGCAGTTCATAGGCGAACTCGAACGGGTCGTTGAGACGGATGCAGCCGTGGCTGAAGTCGCGCTCCTGCCGGCTGAACAGGCTCTTGGCGGGCGTGTCGTGGAGGTAGATGTTGTAGCGGTTGGGGAACATGAATTTCACCAGCCCCAGCGCGTTGTCGTTCGACGGCGGCTGCCGCATCGAGAACGGGAAGGTCGAGGCGGTGTACTGCGCGAAGCCCTGCGCCCGGTTGACCACCCGGCCGCGACGGTCCGTGATCTCCATGTGGCTCAGCGCATAGGGGTTGCGCTGCAACTGCGGCAGATACTCGTTCACCACGATCGAGCGCGGGACGTACCAGGACGGGTTGATGACCATGTGATCCATCACGTCCGAGAACTCGGGCGTGCGGCGGTCGCTCTGGTTCTTGCCGATGACCGACCGGGTCTCGAACGTGATCTGGCCCTCGTCGATGAGCCGCGCCTTGAAGTCCGTCAGGTTCACCCAGACGTGGCGCTTGCCCCGGTCGCGCGGCAGCCAACGTTCGCGTTCGAGCGCCACGAGCACGCTGCCCAGACGGTCGACCGCCGTGCGGTTCAGCGCGGCCAGTGTCGAGTCGCCTACCACACCGTCGTCCGACAGCCCGTGGTCGCGCTGAAAGGTGCGCACGGCCTCTTCCATGGCGACGTCGAAGCCCGCGGTGGCGGTGCGGCGCAGGTAGCCCATCGCGATGAGCCGGTTGCGCAGCGCCACGACCCTGTCGCCGCTGTCGCCGCGCTCCAATCGGCCGCCGGGCACCGGCGCACCATAGCCGCCGCGCTCGACCACGCGCTCGAGCGCCATCTTCTCTTTCAGAAGGCGCCGGTACTCCGGCGATGTCGGCATCAGGTCGCGCAGGAACAGGCGCGGATCGCTCTCGGACACCTCGCGCAGCAGGTCGCGCGGGTTCCGGCGGTCGACGTCACGCACGAGTCCCGCGTCGACGTCGCGCGGGGTCAGCACGCCGCTACCGATGTCGCGGGCGAACCGGACGAAGAGGCGCGACAGTTCCACCTCCACACGCCCCCGGTCCCGCTCGGACTGCACGGCGCGCAGCTTGGCCAGCACGTCCTGCACGTCGTAGCGCGCCGCCGGAAGCCCGTGCGCCGGGGCGGTGGCAAACGCGTTGAGCAGCGCCTCGCGCCGCGCACGGCCGTCCTCGCCCGGGGCGGTCCAGATCGGGGCATAGGCGTTCTCGCGGTAGTGGTCGGCGATGGCGTCCTGCCGCGCCGCCGTCTCGGCCACCGCCTGCTTGAACGCGGTGACCTGCGCACTGGCCGGCGCGACCGGCGCGCAGACCAAGGCCGTCGCCAGTGCCGCGGCGAAGGCCGCCCCGCGCCGCCGGGTGCGCCGCGTTTCCGTGTCCGCACGATGGATCATGTTCTTCCTCTCTGCCTCGCGCCCTGCTGCACGCAACGCCATTGCCACAGACATTGTGCCCACAAACGTCTCCGTCCACTCACGGATTCAACAGCGCCGGCGCGTATTGGTTCTGCCCCGCAACCCGCGGCTCCGGCAGTACGGTTCCCGTCATTAAGCGAATATTTGCCGAAATGAGGCACTGCAGACACAACCCCTGCCCCCGGCGCTTGGTCCGTTGGCTGCGCTGTGCCATAGAACGAAGCATCACCTGGGGATGAGGTGGCAGAACAAGCCGCGATAACGCGGCGGGACAGGTAAAGAAAAAAGCGGGGCAATAGCTTTGACCAAGATCAGCGCGAACGGCATGACTCGCCGTGCTCTCCTTGGTGCGTTCGCGGCAACGGCAGTGACCGCAGCACCAACTTACTCACATGCATTCGGGTTCCTGCGTGGCGCAGGTGACGTCCGGCGCATCAAGATGTACTCGGGCCGGACGGGCGAGAGCATCAACATGATCTACTGGATCGAGGGCAATTACATCAAAGAGGCTCTCGACGAGATCACTTACTTCATGCGCGATTGGCGCAACAATCAGGTGAAGCCCATCGACGCGCGAACCGTCGACATCATGTCCGCGGCGCACAACATGATGGACGTGAACGAGCCCTACATGCTGATTTCGGGCTACCGTTCGCCCGAAACCAACGCGATGCTGCGCCGCCGGTCGAGCGGTGTTGCCAAGAATTCTCTGCACCTTCAGGGCCAGGCGGCAGACCTGCGGATGAAGTCGCGCTCGGTGGCGCAGATGGCGCGCGCGGCGCAGGCCTGCAACGCGGGCGGCGTGGGGCGCTATACCTCGTCGAACTTCGTGCACATGGATTGCGGCCGCGTGCGCAGCTGGGGCAGCTGAGCGCGGCTCCTGTCCGGCGGCCCGGCACGACGGGCCGATGAACAAAGGCTCCGGCGCCTGCATGGCCCGGAGCCTTTTGTTTTTCCTAGTCCCAGTGAAGGCGAACGGGCGACACCTCGGCATCCTGCTTCGACGGCCAGATATCGGCCTTCCCCGCCTGAAGGGGGCCGGTCGTGTCGAAGGTCAGGCACAGGCTTTTGCCGCCCGCCGCGCGCCGCAGGGTAAAGCGCCCCTCTCCGATCCGGTCGAATTCGGGCGCGGCTTGCGTAAAGAAGTCCCCGGCGTCGCGTCTCAGCCGTGCGAGCGCCCGTGTCAGCCTGGCCTTGCGCCCGTCGAAGCCGTCCTCCCCGGCCACGCGCGCCAGGTGCGCGAAGTCCACCGGGCGGCGATTGTCGGGATCGGTCAGGTAATGGTGGCCGATCTCGGCCCCCTGATAGATGTCCGGGATGCCGGGCATCACGAACTTCAGCGCGACCTGAACCTCGGACAGCACGCGCCCGCGCTCGATCAGTTCCTCGGCCGCTCGCGGCAGGTAGCGGCCCCAGTCGGCGGCCAACGACTGCGCCCAATCGAGCGCGGGGGCCTCGACCTCCTCCACCGGATCGGTCCAGTAGGTGATCCGCTTGGCCTCGCGCATTGCCTTCTCGGCGTGGTCGGCAAGCCGCTGGCCCAGGTCGTCCGCAGCGTCGTCCCAGATCGCCAGGAGCGACTGGCACAGGTACCAGCGGAAATTCGGACCCACATCCGCCGCGCCCGGCACACGAATCGAGGCGTCCTGGTACAGCTTCTCGAACGCCTCGGGCATGTGGCTGATGGCGACGAGCCGCATCCGCGCGTCCTCGGACCGCTTGGTGTCGTGGCTTGAGGTCAGCGTCAGCCCCTGCGGCTGCATGTTCTGCCGACGTTCCAGTATCCAGGCGAAGCCGCCGACGTCTAGCGTGGCATGATCCGGCTCGGCCCCGACCTCGTTGGCGGCGAGGAACCGGGTATAGCGGAACGACGCCGTGTCCTCGTGCGCCTTGGCGATCAGCGCGCCGGTGACCTGCTGGAACCGCGTGCGGAAGGCCGCGGCCTCCTCGGTGTCGGGCTCTCGGACCAGCCCCGCGACGAAGGTGATCGCGGCGTCCGAGCGCGGGCGGCGCGCAGCCTCGGCCACCACCGCGTCCCAAAGTTCGAGGTCCTCGGGGCGCGGCTCGCCGCTGTCGAAGTAGGTTCGGTAGCGCGGGAACGCGATCAGAAGCGCCTCGATCGCCTCGCGCAGGAATTCAGGGCCGACCTCGATCCCGCGCGCGGCCTTCGCCGCCTTTTGCGCGAGGTGGATGAGCTGGTGCAATTCGGCGGCCAGCTCGTTGCGCAACACCTCGGCCTTCGACTGCGCCAGCGTGCGGGCGAAGTCGCTGCGGGATCCCGTCGCCTCGCGCCACTCGGCGTCGAGCCGCGCCAGCCCGTCCTCGTCGGTCAGGACCCGCGCGATTGACCGCGCGGCCTCGTATCCGGTCGTTCCCTGCACCGGCCAATCCGGCAGCGCCTCATCGCCGGTCAGGATTTTCTCGATCCAGATCGGCATGTCGCCCAACCGGTCGCGCAGGCGGCGCAGATATCGGCCCGGATCCGCCAGGCCATCTACGTGGTCAAGCCGCAGCCCTTGGATCAAGCCGGCATCGGCCAATTCGAAGATGGTACGGTGCATGTCCTCGAACACGCCCTCGTCCTCGATCCGCATGCCGATCAGGCCGGTGATGTTGAAGAACCGGCGATGGGTGACGCTGTCGCGCTCGAGTCGCCAGTCGCACAGCTTCCACGCCTGCGCTTCGTGCAATTGCCGCAGGCGGTCCGTGTCCGGCGTTTCCTTCGGGACCGAGGTCGGGCGCAAAGGGATCTCGAGCGGGCCGTCGCAGAGCACCGGGCCATCCTCGGCCTCGCGGATCTCGAAGGCGCCCTCGGCCAGCCGCGCCTCGAACGGGGCCTGGAGCATGGGCAGGAGCAAGCGGCCCTCGGACCAGTCGATGTCGAAATGCGCGGCGTAGCGGCTGTCGCGGCCATGACGCAGCACGTCGCGCAGCCACGGATTCTCGGGCGAAAAGGCGGTGTGGTTCGGCACGATGTCGAGGATGACACCCAGCCCGTGGTCCTGCGCGGCCTTGGCCAGGCTCTCGAAGCCTGCGCGCCCGCCCAGCGACGGCTCGATCTCGTTCGGATCGATCACGTCATAGCCGTGGGTCGAGCCGGTGGAGGCGCGGAAGATGGGCGAGAGGTAGAGGTCGCTGATTCCGAGGTCCACGAGGTACGGCAGCAGCCCCTCCACCGTCTCGAAGGTCACACCCTCGCGCAGTTGCAGGCGGTAGGTCGTCGTCGGAAGTCTCATGTGATGCTCACCGCGATGGCATGGTCGTCACGGGCGACGTTGCCCCAGGCGTAGTCGGCGTGCGGCACGTCGGCCGCGCCCTCGGGCCGGGTGCCGAAGTTGGCGCGTATGGTCAGGGTGCCGTCAGCGAACGGCCAACGCGCCGTGAGGCTGCGGTCGGAGGTTCGTTCGCACGTCGCATCTCCGGCCCGGCCTGATTTCATGAGCGGCACGATGCGGGCCTGCCGGAACTCCAGCAGCCCCTTGGTCATCGCCAGCCACTCCCCCGCCTCGGGCCCGTCCTTCGGCCGCGAGCGTTCGAAGGTGGCCGGATCGTTCGGGTCGGGCACGCGGCCCTGGAAGTCGGCGAAGTCGGCGAATTCCGATTCGCGGCCTTTCCGCGTCCCCTCGGCCAGCTCGCCGTGAAAATCGACGAAGAACTGGAACGGGTTCGTCGCGCCCCGCTCTTCCCCCATGAAAAGCATCGGGATGAACGGCGAAGTCAGCAGCAGCGCGTGCGTCACCCGCAGCGCCTTCGGCTCTTTGGCAAGCATGATCAGCCGGTCGCCCTGCGCCCGGTTGCCGACCTGGTCGTGGTTCTGGTTGCAGTTGACGAAGACCGTCCACGGCAGGTGGCCCGATGGCTCCCCCCGCGCGCTGACCATCGGGTCGCGCGTCTGGCCCTGCTCGACATACCCCTCGGCCAGCGTCTTGCAGAGATCCGCCATCGGGTCGACGGCGAAGTTCTGGTAGTAACTTTCGCTCTCACCCGTCAGAAGGCAGTGGACGGCGTGGTGGTAGTCGTCGTTCCACTCGCCGGTATAAAGGTCCGCATCGGGATCATGCAGGCGGGTGATGTTGCGGTTGTCCTCGGTCGTCAGGTGGATGGGTCGGTCGAAGTCGTAGCGGCGCACCTCCTGCGCTATCTCGACCAGGAGTTCTGGGTCGGAGGGGTCGCGGATCTGGTCCACGGCGTCGAGCCTGAGGCCGTCCAGCCGGTATTCGTGCAGCCAGTAGAGCGCGTTTTCGATGAAGAATCGCCGGACCTGTGGCCGGATGTAGTCGATCCCCGCGCCCCAGGGGGTGTGCCGGTCCTCGTCGAAGAAGTCCGGCGCGATGGCATGCAGGTAGGCGCCATCGGGTCCAAAGTGGTTGTAGACGACGTCGAGCAGCACCATCAGCCCGCAACTCTGCGCCGCCTCCACAAGCTGCTTCATCTCTTCCGGCATGCCGTAGGCCGGGTGCGGCGCATAAGGCAGCACGCCGTCGTACCCCCAGCCCCGGTCGCCGGAGAACTGGGCAACGGGCATCAGTTCGATCGCGGTGATACCGAGGTCGGCCAATTCATGCATCCGCTTGGCGGCTGCTGCGAAGGTGCCCTCGGGCGTGAAGGTGCCGACGTGCATCTCGTAGATCACGGCTTCTTCCCAAGCCCGGCCGGACCAGTCCCGCACCCAGCGATGCGCACGCGGGTCCACGAGGCGCGAGGGCGCATGTACATCGCCCGCCTGCGCTCGTGCGGCCGGGTCGGGATAGCGTTGCTCGTCAACCAGGTAGATGTACGTCTCGCCGGCTTCCGCCGGTACAGTCGCGCGGTGATACCCGTCATGGTCGCGGGTCATGCCGTGACGGCGGCCCTCGACCTCGACAGCCACCTCCTGCGCCTGCGGGGCCCACAGGGCAAAGCGCCAGGCGCCCTCGCCCGCCGGTTCGGCGCCCCAGGTCCGCTCGAAGTGCAGGATTCCTTTTTCGGTCATGTCCGCGCCCCCGTCCCGTATGTCCCTTGGCGAAACCGCGGGCCGCGCCAGCGGTTCCCGGCAGCCGCCAGCGTAACACGGAATGGGCGCGTGAGCGTCAGGCGACCTGCTCAGGCGCGCTGACGATGCCGCCGCCCACCGGCGCCGCCACGCCCGTCGTTCCAGGGGCCGAGGTCGCCCAGCCGCGCGCCACCCGCACGGCGAGGAAGGCGAAGGCCTGCGCCTCGAGCATGTCGCCGTCGAGCCCCACGGCCTCGACCGGCTCCACCGGACAGTCGAGCGTACCGCCCAGCATCGCCATCATCACCGGGTTGCGCCGTCCGCCGCCGGTCACCAGCACACGTGCGGGCGGCGCGGGACAATGCGCCACCGCCTCGCCTACCGCGGCCGCACCGCAGGCGGTGAGGGTCGCGGCCGCGTCGGCATCGGAGAGTTCCGCGACAGCCTCGGCCAGCCAGCCGAAATCGTCCCGGTCCAGCGACTTGGGCGGCATGCGGGTGAAATACGGCGCCGCGAGCAGGCGGCGGAGTACCTCCTCGTCCACCTCGCCCTCGGCCGCAAGCGCGCCGCCTTCATCGAAAGCCACGCCGCGCCGCGCCTGCATCAGGTCGTTGAGCGGCGCGTTCGCGGGACCGGTATCGAAGGCCAGACACGCGCCTGCCGCGTCGGGCGCAGAAAGTGCCGGGTCCACCCATGTCAGGTTCCCGACGCCGCCGAGGTTGAGGAAGACCACCGGCTCTCTCGCGCCCGTCCACTTGGCGCAGGCGAAGTGGAAGAACGGGGCGAGCGGTGCGCCCTCGCCCCCCATCCGCACGTCGGTCGATCGAAAATCCCAAACCACCGGCACGCCGAGCGCACCCGCCAGCACTCGCCCGTCGCCCGCCTGGTGCGTGCCGCGCCCGCGTGGGTCGTGCGCCAGCGTCTGGCCGTGAAACCCCACCACCGCCGCACCGGAAAAGCCGGCCAGAAGCTCGGCATGCGCCGTCTCGACCACCTCGGCCGCCGCCTCGACCCCGGCCCCCGGCCAGCGCCCGAGCGCCGCGCGCAGGACGGCCCGTTCGTCGTCGGAATAGGGCCGGTAGTCGCTTGCGCCGAAGTCGACGATCCGGGCGCCGTCGGTCAGCAGCATCGCCGCGTCCACGCCGTCGAGCGAGGTGCCCGACATCGCCCCCAGGCTCCAGACCGGCCCCGCCTCAACCGCGGCCTTCAAAGCGCCTGCCATCAGATGCTTTCCCTTCCTGACCACCCCACGTATAGAAGGGGCGCGACGCCGAAGATGGACCGAAACCCCATGACCTACCACCCGAAATCCGACTTCATGCGCGTGATGATCGAGCGCGGCTTCCTGGCCGATTGCACCGATTATCAGGGGCTCGACGAGGCGCTGATCGCGGGGGTAGTCCCGGCCTATATCGGCTACGACGCGACGGCCAAGTCGTTGCATGTCGGGCATCTTCTCAACATCATGATGCTGCGCTGGCTGCAGAAGACGGGCCACAAGCCGATCACGCTGATGGGCGGCGGCACGACGAAGGTGGGCGACCCCTCGTTCCGCTCGGACGAGCGCCCGCTGCTCACCCCCGACGCCATCGCCGACAACATCGCCGGGATGAAGGGTGTCTTTGCCAAGTACCTGACATATGGCGAGGGGGCGACCGAGGCCCTGATGCTCGATAATGCCGAGTGGCTGGACGACCTGAACTACCTCGCGTTCCTGCGGGATATCGGGCGGCACTTCTCGGTCAACCGGATGCTGTCGTTCGAAAGCGTGAAGTCCCGGCTCGACCGCGAGCAGTCGCTGTCGTTCCTCGAGTTCAATTACATGATCCTGCAGGCCTATGACTTCCTCGAGCTCAACCGCCGTTATGGCTGCCTGCTGCAGATGGGCGGTTCTGACCAGTGGGGCAACATCGTCAACGGCATCGACCTGACGCGCCGGGTGCTGGACCACGAGATCTATGGTCTGACGTCGCCGCTTCTGACCACCTCGGACGGGCGCAAGATGGGCAAGAGCGCGGGCGGCGCGATCTGGCTGAACGCCGACATGCTGAGCCCGTACGAATTCTGGCAGTTCTGGCGCAATACGACCGACGCCGACACCGGCCGGTTCCTCAAGCTCTACACCGAGCTTCCGGTCGAGGAGTGCGAGCGTCTGGGCGCGCTGTCGGGCTCAGAAATTAATGAAGCCAAGGTGGTCCTGGCCAACGAGGTCACGCGCCTGTGCCACGGCGACGACGCTGCCGCCACCGCCGAGGCAACAGCGCGCGAGGTTTTCGAGAAGGGCGGCGCGGGTGGCGACCTGCCGACCCTGGCGCTTACGGCGGACGAGGTCGGCGAAGGGATCTCGATCGTGCAACTCATCGTGCGCTCGGGCCTCGCGAAGTCGGGTAAAGAAGCGAAGCGTCTGATCGCGGATCAGGGCGCGCGGTTGGACGATGCGCCGCTGAGCGACGCCGGCTTGATGCTGGACGCCGCAGCGCTCGCCAACCCCGTGAAGCTGAGCGCAGGCAAGAAGCGCCACGCGCTAGTGACGCTGGCAGGATGAGCGGCAGGTGCATGGCGGATGCGGGGCGGTCGGTCAGGCTGACCGACCGCCGCGGGCCGTCGTGCATGCGCCGCGGCGTCGGGCTCCGGCCCCGATGCCTGATGCGGTCCGTCAGCAGATGGACCACGGCCGCGCATAACCGGCGCTCATGCGCTCGCTGGGATGACGGTCGCGCGCTGCCATGTACGCTGGCCCGCGCCTCTCTTCGGAACCCTCTACTTGCCACCGCCACCGGGTTCTCCTTTCGCAGTTACGACAGGCCGAGATTGGCGTTCGCTTGCACAGTAGCTGCCTGTTTTCTTCGGCGTTCGACATCCTGGTTCACCGCCACCTTGCCTGACGCCAAACTCCAAGGCACCTTCACTCCGACCCTGGCGCGCCCCGCCGCCTTTCGCACATCCACTCTTCGGAGCCGCCCATGACCACCGTTCTCGACCGCATCAAGGCCTATAAGCTCGAGGAGGTCGCCGCCCGGAAGGCCGAGCACCCGCTTCGGGATGTGGAGGCCGCGGCCAAGGCCGCGCCGGCCCCGCGCCCCTTCGCGAAGAACCTCGCCGAGGCCGCCCGCACCGGCTATGGCCTCATCGCCGAGGTCAAGAAGGCGAGCCCCTCGAAGGGCCTGATCCGCGCGGATTTCGATCCGCCCACGCTGGCGAAAGCCTACGAGGCCGGCGGCGCCACCTGCCTCTCGGTCCTCACCGACACGCCTTCGTTCCAGGGTGCCGACGCCTTTCTGACGCAGGCACGCTCGGCCACCACCCTGCCCGCGCTTCGTAAAGATTTCCTCTACGACACCTACCAGGTGGCCGAGGCCCGCGCGCTGCACGCGGATTGCATCCTGATCATCATGGCCAGCGTCGATGATGCGCAGGCCAAAGACCTCGAGGATGCCGCTCGCCACTGGGGGATGGACGTCCTCATCGAAGTTCACGACGAGGCTGAACTCGACCGTGCGCTCGAGCTGCAGTCGCCGCTGATCGGAATCAACAATCGCGATCTGCACACTTTCGAGACCAACCTCAACACAACCCGCCGCCTGGCCGCCCGCATCCCCGCCGGCCGCACGATCGTCGCGGAGTCCGGGCTTTCGACCCCTGCCGACCTCGCCGAACTCGCCACCCACGGCGCGCGCTGCTTCCTGATCGGCGAAAGTCTGATGCGGCAGGACAACGTGACCGAGGCCACGCGTGCCATCCTGAACGACCCGGTGCCTGCCTGATGCCCGAATTCACCCATTTCGACGCCGAGGGCCACGCTCACATGGTCGACGTTTCCGAGAAGGAGACGACGCCCCGTATTGCCGTGGCCGAAGGCCACGTGAAGATGCAGCGCGAAACGCTTGAGATGATTACCGAAGGCCGCGCCAAGAAGGGTGATGTTCTGGGCGTGGCGCGGCTGGCCGGCATCATGGGCGCGAAGCGAACCGCCGATCTGATCCCGCTATGCCATCCCCTTCCCGTCACAAAGGTTTCGGTGGACCTCACGCCGGATCCGGACCTGCCGGGCATCCGCGTCGAGGCGACGGTCAAAACCACCGGTCAGACTGGCGTGGAGATGGAGGCGCTGACGGCCGTGACGACGGCCTGCCTGACGCTTTACGACATGGTCAAGGCCGCCGAGAAGTCGATGGAGATCGGCGCCGTTCGCCTGAAGCTAAAAGACGGCGGTAAATCAGGCCGTTACGAGGCGAAGAGATGATTTCGGTCGAAGAAGCACTCGGTCACGTCCTCGACCTCGTCACGCCGCTCGAATCCGAAAGCGTGACACTGACAGAGGCCGCTGGCCGTGTGCTCGCCTCGCCCGTCGCGGCCGGGCGCGACCAGCCGCCCTTTCCGGCCTCGGCGATGGACGGCTACGCCGTCCGCAGCGCTGACGTTGCTCCGGGCCAACGGCTTCGTGTGATCGGGCAGTCCGCCGCCGGTCACGGTTTCCGCGGCTCTATCGGCCCGGGAGACGCCGTCCGCACCTTCACCGGCGCTCCGGTCCCCCAGGGCGCCGACCGCGTGGTGATCCAGGAGGACGTCACGCGTATGGGCGAGATCATCACGCTCAACCAGAACATCGACGCCGGCCCGTATGTCCGACCTGCTGGAACGGATTTTCGTGCCGGCGCCACCTTCGCTCCCGCGCGACCGCTGACACCGTCGGACGTCGCGCTTCTCGCGTCGATGAACCTTCCGGACGTCCCGGTCACGCGAAAGCCCGAGATCGCCCTGGTCGCGACCGGCGACGAGCTGGTGATGCCGGGCGAGGCGCCGGGGGCCGACCAGATCATCGCGTCCAACACGTTCGGCCTTAAAGCGCTGATCGAGCGCGCGGGCGGCCGGGCGCGGCTTATGCCCATCGCGCGCGACACCGTCTCCTCTTTGAAGGCGATCTTCGACCTTTCGGCTGGAGCGGACATGGTCGTGACTGTGGGCGGCGCGTCGGTCGGTGACCACGACCTGGTGGCGGAGGTCGCTGCCGAGCGTGGATTGGAGCGTGCATTTTACAAAGTGGCGATGCGGCCGGGCAAGCCGCTGATGGCCGGTCGCATCGACGGAACTCCGATGATCGGACTTCCGGGAAATCCTGTATCTGCAATGGTTTGCGGCCACGTCTTCATCCTTCCCGCCCTGCGCCGGATGTTGGGGCTCCCCGCGCAGCGGGCACCACGTCGGCGGGCGCAACTTGCCGCCCCGGTCGGCGCGAATGGCGCGCGGGAGCACTACATGCGTGCGCGCCTGACACCGGACGGGCTCGAGGTCTTCGACCGGCAAGACAGCTCGCTCCTGTCGGTGCTGGCGGATGCGGATGCGCTGGTCGTCCGCCCGCCGGACAACCCGGCGCAGGAGAAAGGTGCGTGGGTCGAGTACGTTCCGCTGCAAGCTTGACACGAAGCGGGAACACACTTAGAACATGGAGTGAACGCGCCAACATGACGGGCGGCGCACCGGTACAGAGGCGACCTTCATGCTCACGCGCAAGCAATTGGATTTGCTCAACTTCATTCACAAGCGCCTGCAGGCCGACGGGGTGCCGCCGTCGTTCGACGAGATGAAGGAAGCGCTGGACCTCCGTTCCAAGTCCGGGATCCACCGCCTGATCACGGCACTGGAGGAGCGCGGCTTCATCCGCCGGCTCGCTCACCGCGCCCGTGCGATCGAGATCGTGCGCCTGCCCGAGAGCCTGGAAAAAGGGTTCGCCCCGAAGGTGGTCGAGGGCGACAGGCCGGACGCGCCGCCGCCGGCCGCTGCGCAGCCGGTAAGGGCATCGGCTCTCGACCTGCCCGTGATGGGTCGCATCGCTGCGGGCGTTCCGATCGAGGCGATCAGCGAGGTGTCGCATCACGTGGCAGTGCCGCAGCAGATGCTGGCGGCACAGGCGACGCATTATGCGCTGGAGGTGCGGGGCGACTCGATGATCGACGCCGGGATCCACGATGGCGACGTGGTGGTGATCCGCGAGACGAAGAAGGCCGACAACGGCGACATCGTCGTGGCGCTGGTCGAGGGGCAGGAAGCGACGCTCAAACGCTTTCGCCGCCGGGGCGGAATGGTCGCATTGGAAGCCGCGAACGAAGCATATGAGACGCGCGTGCTTCGCGACGACCAAGTGCAAGTGCAGGGTCGGCTGGTCGGGCTGATCCGCACCTACTGATCCGGGTTGCCCGTCCAGAGGCGGGTCCCGGCGCGGTCGAACGCGCCGGTCATCTGAAGCAATCCATCGGCGGCGTGAATGGCAAGTGATCCCCGTTCCGTCAGCACGGTGCGATCGACGATGCGGCAGTCGCCACTAGCCTTGCTTTCCGCCGGCAGGATGACCAGCACGGCTTCGTTGCAGTGGCGCTCGGCCCGGCCAGCCGCGCCGCGCCCGCCAAGCAGCACTGCCGGGTTTCCACTGATGTCGAAAGCGAGCGCGGACCGGTCGCCCGAAAACCCAGGGCGTGCGGCTGCGGTCTTCTGGTCCGCCGGATCGCCGTCGTTCTCGAGCCAGATCGACGCAACGAAGCTTCCGCCCTTTGCCTTCGACAGCGCGCGTCCCTCTGGCGTCATGAGGCCCGCCAAACGGCCGTCGGATGCGATCAGAAGGTCCGGCCGTTCCGTCTGAGCCCAAAGGAGCAGAGCGGCGAGCGCCGGAAGCGCGCCCGCGATCCGCATGCGGCCCTGCCAGAGCGCCAACCACAGAAGGCCCAGCGACAAGAGCGGCAGGACGTGGGGCCCGGGAGCGGAGACGTGGATGAGGGCGGAAGGCCGTTCCGCAACCAACTGGGCTACGGCAAGAATCCAGGCGACCGGCGGCTCCATCAGCGACAGGCCGATCCAGGAGTGGCCGAAGGGCCAAAGGCAGGCGGCCAGCACGGCCGCCGGAATCACCACGGCCCCCATCAGCGGCACCGTCAGGAGGTTGGCGAGCAGGCCGTATTGCGCGATCTGGTTGAAATGCGCGGCGGCGAAGGGCGCGGTGGCCGCCCCTGCCACGGCCGACGAGAGCGCCACGGCCAGCGGCGGGCGCAGCCATCGCGGCAGGCGCTGCCACGGGCCGTCGCGCAGTGCGCCGAACACGGCCACCAGCGCCGTCGTGGCTGCGAAGGACATCTGGAAGCCGGGACCGGTCAGGCTTTCGGGGCGCAGCGCGAGTACGATCAGCGCCGCGACCGCCACCGCGCGCAGGGTCAGGGCGCGCCGGCCGAGCATCACGGCGCATAGCACCACCGCCATCATGACGAAGGCGCGCTGCGTCGCGACGTTGCCGCCCGAAAGCGCGAGATAAACCGCGCCGGCGGCGAGCGCGCCGGCGGCCGCCCACGATTTGGTGGGCGCGTGCAGCGCCAGGTACGGCACGGCGGCGAGGCCGAGGCGCAAGGCCGAGAACACGAAGCCCGTCAGCAGGCCCATGTGCAGGCCCGAGATCGCCAGCAGATGCGCAAGGTTAGCGTCGCGCAACGCCTCAAGCGTGGCGTGGCCCATATCGGAGCGGTCGCCGGTGGTGATGGCGGCGGCGAAGGCCCCGGCTTCCCCGTCCATCTTGGCACGGACGGCGGATGAAATGCGCATCCGAAGGCGCTCCACCGGCAACGCCCGTCCCGGTGGTCCGAGCGCGAGGACGGGCGAACGCGTGTAGCCGACGGCGCCCAGGCGCAGGAACCACGCCAGGCGCTGGAAGTCGAAGCCGCCAGGCTCGACCGGACCCGCGGGCGGCGACAGGTGACCGGTCAGGATCACCGTCAGCCCCGGACGCGGCACGATGAATCGCTGCTCACCATGGAGGGAGACACGGACCCGCGCCGGCGTGCGCGCGGGCACCGTGTCGGACAGCACCACCCGGTCAAGCGTCAGCCGCACGGCGTCGCTGGCCGAACGGTCGATGCGCACGATGCGCCCCTCGACCGGGCCGTAATAGCGAAAGGCCAGCTTTGGCGCCGCGACCAGGTGTGCCCGCGCCCCGGCCAGGCACAGCCCCGCGACCGCCAGCAGCACCGCCAGCGCCAGCGGGTGTCGTGCCGCCCGCCGTTGCAGGAGCGCCGCACCGAGCACGAGCAAGCCTCCGAGCGCCGCCCAGACAGCCATCGGCGGTTCCTTCGGCAATGCGAAGTAGGCGCCGATCCCGAGGCCGACGCAGACAGGCACCCACGGAAACAGGTGCCCCCGCTGCGCGTCGATGAAGGCGGCCAGGGCCGCCGCTGGCCGCACTCTTGTCCTCCTTCCGGCGATTGGCTAGACCACGGCAACCTACTTCCCGGAAGATTGAGAGAAGGTTACCGCGCCCCATGTCCCAGCCCGAGGTCGTCACGCGTTTTGCCCCCTCGCCCACGGGTTTCCTGCATATCGGCGGGGGCCGCACGGCGCTGTTCAACTGGCTGTACGCGCGCGGTCGTGGCGGCAGGTTCCTGCTGCGGATCGAGGACACCGATCGCGCTCGCTCGACCCCTGAGGCGACCGAGGCGATCCTGAAGGGCCTGACGTGGCTGGGCCTCGACTGGGACGGGGAGCCGGTGAGCCAGGCCTCGCGCCACGCGCGGCACGCCGAGGTGGCGCGCGAGATGCTCGACAAGGGCGCGGCCTACAAGTGCTTCTCGACGCAGGACGAGATCGAGGCGTTCCGCGAGGCCGCGCGGGCCGAGGGCCGCTCGACCCTGTTCCAGAGCCCCTGGCGCGACGCGGATCCCTCGACCTATCCCGATGCGCCCTACGTGATCCGCGTGAAGGCCCCGCGGGAGGGCGAGACGGTGATCGAGGATACCGTGCAGGGCCGCGTGACCATCCGCAACGACCAACTCGACGACATGATCGTGCTGCGCTCGGACGGGACGCCCGTCTACATGCTGGCGGTGGTCGTGGATGATCACGACATGGGCGTGACCCACGTGATCCGCGGCGACGATCACCTGAACAACGCGGCGCGCCAGAAGCTGGTCTATGACGCGATGGGCTGGGCTGAACCCGTCTGGGCGCATATTCCGCTGATCCACGGCGAGGACGGAAAGAAGCTGTCGAAAAGACACGGCGCGCTGGGGGTCGAGGAATACCAGGCGATGGGGTATCCCGCCGCCGCCATGCGCAACTATCTGGCTCGCCTCGGCTGGAGCCACGGCGACGACGAGGTGTTCAGCGACGCGCAGATGCTCGACTGGTTCGACATCACCGGCATCAAGAAGGCGCCCGCCCGGCTGGACTTCAAGAAGCTCGACCACATCTCGGGCCAGCACATCGCCGCGATGGAGGACGACGCCCTCGTGTCCGAGATCGACGGCTACCTTGCCGCGACTGGACAGTCGGCGCTGACTTCGCCGCAGCGCAGCGGGCTTCTGGCCTCCATGTATTGCCTCAAGGACCGGGCAAAGACGCTGCCGGATCTGCTTGAAAAGGCGCATTTCGTGCTTGCAGAGCGGCCTGTCGAGCCCGACGAGAAGGCGGCGAAGCAGCTCAATTCAGTATCCCGTGGTATACTGTCGGAATTGACGCCGCACCTGCAAAATGCTAGCTGGACGCGTGACGAACTGGAGGCCGCCGCGGCCCGCGTGGCCGAAGCCAACGGCGTCGGTCTGGGCAAGGTCGCGCAACCGGCACGCGCGGCCCTGGCGGGGCGTGCCGTGTCTCCCAGCGTCTTCGACATGATGCTCGTCCTAGGCCGGGACGAAACCATAGCCCGGCTGAACGACGCTGCGGCTTGAACGCTGGGGCGCCCCTCTTGCGCCCTGCCGGAACGGATGGCCCCTCTCCGCACGGCGGGCGGGGCGACCTACAGGAAGGGGAATGCCATGGCTGATAGCCAGAAATCCGCAACGCTGACCTTCGGCGACACGACCGTCGAACTGCCGATCCTGTCGCCCACCGCGGGGCCGGACGTGCTCGACATCCGCAAGCTCTATGCCCAGGGCGGCGTGTTCACCTACGACCCGGGCTTCACCTCGACCGCGTCGTGCGACTCCACGATCACCTTCATCGACGGCAACAAGGGCGAGCTGCTGCACCGCGGCTACCCGATCGACCAGCTGGCCGAGAAGTCGCACTTCCTCGAGGTCTGCTACCTGCTGCTTTACGGCGAACTGCCGACGGCCGATCAGCTCGAGGATTTCGAAAGCCGTGTGACCAACCACACGATGCTGCACGAGCAGATGCAGAACTTCTTCCGCGGCTTCCGTCGCGACGCCCACCCGATGGCGATCATGGTCGGTGTCGTGGGCGCGATGTCCGCGTTCTACCACGACTCGACCGACATCTCGGACCCCTGGCAGCGCGAAGTCGCTTCGATCCGCCTGATCGCCAAGATGCCGACGATCGCGGCGATGGCCTACAAGTACTCGATCGGCCAGCCGTTCGTGTACCCGCGCAACGACCTCGACTATGCGTCGAACTTCCTGCGCATGTGCTTCAGCGTTCCGGCCGAGGAATACCAGGTGAACCCGATCCTCGCCCGCGCGATGGACCGGATTTTCACCCTGCACGCCGATCACGAGCAGAACGCCTCGACCTCCACTGTGCGTCTGGCCTCGTCCTCGGGCGCGAACCCCTTCGCCTGCATCGCGGCCGGCATTGCCTGCCTCTGGGGCCCCGCCCATGGCGGCGCCAACCAGGCCTGCCTCGAAATGCTGCGCGAGATCGGGACGCCCGACCGCATCCCCGAATTCATTGCGCGCGCGAAGGACAAAAACGACCCGTTCCGCCTGATGGGCTTCGGCCACCGCGTCTACAAGAACTTCGACCCGCGCGCGCGGGTGATGAAGCAGTCGGCCGACGAGGTGCTCGAGCTTCTGGGGATCGAGGATAACCCGACGCTCCAGGTCGCCAAAGAGCTCGAGCGTGTGGCTCTGGAAGATCCCTACTTCGCCGAGAAGAAGCTTTATCCCAACGTGGATTTCTACTCGGGCATCATCCTCGATGCGATGGGCTTCCCGACCTCGATGTTCACGCCGATCTTCGCACTTGCACGGACCGTCGGCTGGATCTCTCAGTGGAAAGAGCAGATCAGCGATCCGCAGCTCAAGATCGGCCGCCCGCGCCAGCTTTACTGCGGCGCGACCATGCGCGATTACGTCGACGTCGAAAACCGCTGAGGCGACGCGACGCGTAATGTTAAAGGGCTGCCTTTCGGGGCGGCCTTTTTTCATGCCGGCTGCGTAGGGATTCTGCCCGGCAGCGTTCGGCGCTATTCGGGCGGTTCGATTGCCTCAAGGGACCCGCGACGGCCTTGACGTGCGCTCCTGCGCCCGCCGCGTCAGCCGAGGTCTTCGAGAACCCGCGCAACCTCCATCACGTCGTCCTCGGTGCAGTCGAAGCTGCCCACCTGCATGCGGATCGCGAACCGGCCCCGGTGGCGCGTCTGAGTCAGGTAGACGCGCCCGTCGTCGTTGATCCGGCGCAGCAGCGCCTCGGTCGCCTCGTCCCCGTCGACAAGCGCGAATGAGAAGAGCGACAGCACCGGAGACGTGACGATCTCGAAACGCTCCATCGCGCCGATATGTTCGGCCAGCGCCTGCGACCATGCCACGTGGTTCCGCAGCCGCTCACGCAGCCCCTCCAGCCCGTATGCCCGCAGCACGAACCACAGTTTCAGTGCGCGGAAACGGCGGCCCAGGGGGATGGTCCAGTCGTTGAAGTCGGTGACACCCTCCTGCCCCAGCGTCTGCAGGTAGTCGGGCTTCAGCGTCAGCGTGCGAAGCTGGGCCGTCGGGTCGGCCAAAAACTGCACTGCGCAGTCGAACTGCGCCCCGAGCCACTTGTGCGGGTTGAACACGATGCTGTCCGCCGCCTCGATCCCCGTCCAGAGGTGCCGGAACTCCGGACAGATCATGGCCGAGCCCGCCCAGGCGGCGTCCACGTGCACCGGCAGGTCGTGTTTCTTCGCCACCGCCACGGCATCGGCCACCGGATCGACCGCGCCGACCGAGGTCCCGCCGACGCAAAGGATCACCCCCGCCGGCAGATGCCCCGCCGCGCGGTCGGCGGCGATGACGCGGTCCAGCGCCCCGGGCTTCAGCGCGTCGTTATCGTCCGTCTCGATCTTCACCAGGTTGGCCTGTCCGATGCCCGCCACGCGCGCCGCCTTGTCGACCGAGCTGTGCGTCTGGTCGCTGGCATAGAGCCGCAGGCGCGGCAGGGCCGACAGCCCCTCGGCGTTGCCCTTCCAGCCAAGCGCCGCCTCGCGCATCGCAAGTACCGCCGAAAGCGTGGCGGTGGTGGCGCTGTCGTGGATGGTCCCGGTGAAGCCGCCGGGCAGCCCCAGCGCGTCGCGCAGCCAGCCGATCATCACCTGCTCGATCTCGGTCGCCGCCGGGGCGGTCTGCCACAGCATCCCCTGCGCGGCGATAGAGTTCGCCAATTGCTCGGCCAGCATCGAGGCGGGCGCGGCGTTCGCGGGGAAGTAGGCGAAGAAGCGCGGATGCTGCCAATGCGTCGTCGCCTCGGGGACGATGCGGGCGAAGTCGTCGAAGATGCGCTCGACCGGTTCGGGATGCTCGGGCGGCGCCTTCGGCAGCTTGGCGGCCGTTTTGCCCGGCGTCGTGTCGGCGCGCACGGGCCGCTCGCGGAGGGTAGCGTGGTAGTCGCGCGTCCAGTCGGCCGCACGCTTCGACCAGTGGTTCAGATCGTCATGGTTCATGGCGCGCATAGAGCCCGGGGTACGGACGGATGGCAAGGGCGCGGCGCGTGTCTCCCGACAGTGCATCCCTGCCGCGATGCGCCCGAGCCAGCCGCTCGGACAGCGCAGAGCCGCCCCACGGGCGGGCGCTCCACGCCCACCCGAGGCCGGGTCCGCCCTTTCGTCGCGCACCACATTCGGAGCCCTCCGCCGCATACCGGCCACGCACCGGATCTTCGGGCAGCGCGCGCCGCCAAAAGGAGCGGACCGGGCCCTCCTCACCGCCTCCGCCCCCGCGCATTTCGCCGCCCCCGTGGAACGCGCGCGCCCCGTTCCACATTGCTTCGACATGGCCGCCACGGGCGGACGCGAAAGCTGGCGAGGGAGAACGCAAGTGGCCGACACCGACACCGACACAGATCTGACGCTTCAGGTGGCCAACACGCGCCCCGAGGATTCCGGGCGCGGCATCGCCCGCCTCAACCGCGAGTCGATGAACCGCATCGGCGTCCGCGAGGGCGAGCCGATCGAGATCGAGGGACGCCGCACCACGGCCGCCATCGCCTTCCCGCCCTATCCCGAGGACGAGGGGCTCAACGTCATCCGCCTGGACGGGCTTCTTCGCGGCAATGCCGGCGCGGCCTCGGGCGACCAGGTGGAGGTGCGCCGGGCCGAGGTGAAGCCGGCCCGCCGCATCACCGTGGCCCCGGCGCAGAAGAACCTGCGCCTGACGGGCACGGGCGAGGCGCTCAAGCGCACCTTCTACCGCCGCCCCTTCGTCGCCGGCGACGTGATCTCGACCAGCGTGCATGCCCCCCGCGCCTATGCCGACCACCGGATGCCCGAGGAACTGCGAGCGATGCTCAACCTGCCCGCCTACGGCTTGCAGGAGATCCGGCTCGTCGTCGTGTCGACCGAGCCGCGCGGCATCGTGCAGATGACGCCCGAAACCGAGGTGAACCTGCGCCCGCAATACGAGGAACCGGCCGAGGCACGCCGCCCCGACATCACCTACGACGACATCGGCGGGCTAGGGAACACCGTCGAGCAAATCCGCGAGATGGTCGAGCTGCCCCTGCGCCACCCCGAGCTGTTCCAACGGCTGGGTATCGACCCGCCCAAGGGCGTGCTGCTGCACGGGCCGCCGGGCACAGGCAAGACACTGATGGCCCGCGTCGTCGCCAGCGAGGCCGAAGCGAACTTCTTCACCATCAACGGCCCCGAGATCCTGGGAAAGATGCAGGGCGAGTCCGAGGAACGGCTGCGCCAGGTCTTCACCCAAGCGCGCGAGCAGTCGCCCGCGATCATCTTCATCGACGAGATCGACTCGATTGCCCCAAAGCGCGAACAGGTCGGCGGCGAGGCCGAACGGCGGCTGGTGGCCCAGCTTCTGACCCTGATGGACGGGCTCGAGCCGCGCCAGAACATCGTGGTGATCGGCGCGACCAACCGCGTGGACGCCATAGACGAGGCGCTGCGCCGTCCCGGCCGCTTCGATCGCGAGATCATCATCGGCGTGCCCGACCAGGACGGGCGGCGCGAGATCCTCGGCATTCACACCCGCGGAATGCCGCTGGGCGAAGACGTGGATCTCGATGACCTCGCTCGCACCACCTATGGCTTCGTGGGCGCGGACCTCTCGGCGCTCAGCCGCGAGGCGGCGATGGACGCGGTGCGGCGCATCCTGCCCGGGCTGGACCTGAAGAAAGGGGTTCCGGCAAAGACGCTCGAAGCTCTGAAGGTCACGCGCGAGGATTTCGACAACGCGCTCCGCCGCGTACAACCCTCGGCCATGCGCGAGATCATGATCCAGGTGCCTAACGTTTCGTGGAAGGACATCGGCGGACTGAGCGACGTGCGCGAGCGGATGCAGGAAAGCATCGAGCTTCCGCTGAAGAACCCGCAGGCGTTCCGCAAACTCGGCATCCGACCGGCCAAGGGCTTCCTGCTCTACGGCCCGCCGGGCACCGGCAAGACGCTGCTGGCCAAGGCGGTCGCGCGCGAGGCCGAGGCGAACTTCGTCGCCACCAAGTCCTCGGACCTTCTGTCGAAGTGGTACGGCGAAAGCGAACAGCAGGTCGCCCGCCTGTTCCGCCGTGCCCGGCAGGTCGCTCCCACGGTGATCTTCATCGACGAGATCGACAGCCTGGTGCCCGCCCGCGGCGGGGGCCTGGGCGAGCCGGCGGTGACCGAGCGCGTGGTGAACACCATCCTGTCCGAGATGGACGGACTGGAAGAGCTGCAATCGGTCATCGTCATCGGCGCGACCAACCGCCCGAACCTTGTGGACCCCGCGCTGTTGCGGCCGGGCCGCTTCGACGAACTGATTTATGTCCCGGTGCCGGACCTCGAGTCGCGCCGCCACATCCTCGGCATCCAGACCTCGAAAATGCCAATTGGCGAGGACGTCGACCTCGACGACATCGCGCGGCGGACCGAACGTTACACCGGCGCGGACCTGACCGACGTGACACGTCGGGCCGGGCTGCACGCCCTGCGCGCGGGGAAAGACATGGTCGGCAAGGCCGAGTTCGAAAGCGCGCTGGACGAAAGCCGCGCCTCCGTCACGCAACAGATGGAGCAGGAATACGAGCAGATCCGCGCCTCGCTGGGCCAGGAAGGCCCGCTGCGCCAGCCCATCGGCTTTCGCCCCTTCGGCGGATCGTGAGAAAGGAGACACCGGATGTCCCTCAAGTCCCTCGCCACCCGCCTCGCCCTCGCCTTCGCGGCGGCGAAAGGCGTGGAGACCCACCGCCGCGCGGGCGGCATGAAGAGCGTGAAGAAACGGCTCGAGGATCATGACGGTCCCGGCGGCGGCATCGGCGGCATGATCGGCCGCGTGGGCGGCGATCGCGAAAGCTCGGCCAGCGGGCTGGGCAACGTGCTCGACAGCCTGGGCTTCGCGGGCGCCACTGACGCGCGCGAGGCCCGCTTTGCCGGGCAGACGCCGATGCAGGACGACTACACCAGCCTGTTCGGCGGGCTGGCCACGGCGTCGGGCGATCCGGATCAGGGCGCGCGGGTGCAGGAGGTTCTGCGCCGGCACCGCGAGGCAGCGGGCATCGACGAGCACCAGGAGGCACAGCTTCTGATCCGGGCCATGATCCAGGCGGCGAAAGCCGATGGAGAGATCGACAGCGTCGAGCGGCAAACCCTGATGGACGTGATCGGCGAAAGCGACCGCGAGGACGTTGCGACGGTGGACCAACTGCTCGCCGCGCCGGTGGACGTCGAGGGGCTGGCTCGCGACACGCCCCGGGGCCTGCGCGCCGAAGTCTACACCGCCTCGGTCAACGTGATCGACCCGGACAACGACGCCGAGCTCGACTATCTTCGCACGCTGTCGGACCGGCTGGAGCTCGACCGCGAGACGGTGAACCAGATCCACGCGGCGTTGCGCAAGCCGCCGCTTTCGTGATTGACGCGGGCGCGGCGGCGCGCGACGACAGGGTATGACCGAATACCTCGTTTACGACGTCTTCACCGACACCCCGTTCGGCGGCAACCCGCTGGCCATCATCCCCGATGCCCGGGACGTGCCCGAGGCACGGCTTCAGAAGATCGCGCGGGAGTTCAACTTCTCGGAAACGACATTCGTCTTCCCGCCCGAGGACCCGGCCCACACGGCCTGCGTCCGCATCTTCACGCCGAACGCCGAGATCCCGTTCGCCGGGCACCCCACCATAGGCACCGCCATCGCGCTGGCCGAGATGGGCCGGGGCGCCGAGCAGGTGCTGGAGCTGGGCGTGGGCCCCATCCCCTGCCGCGTGAGCGACGGCGAGGCGGAGTTCGTCACCAAGGTGCCGCTGTCGATCCTCCACCGCTGCGATCCGGACGACATCGCGGCGTGCCTCGGCCTGGGCACGGACGCGATCCGCATCGATCGGCACGCACCCGCCATGGCCTCGGTCGGGCTGCCTTTCGTGCTGGCCGAGCTGCGCGACCTCGACGCGCTCGCCGCCTGCACGCCGGCGCTTGACCAGTATCGGCGCTGTGCGAGGGTCTATCCCTCGTCGCTCGACTTCGCGGTGCTGGCCTATGTGCGCAACGGCGAGCGCGTGCAGCAGCGCATGTTCGCGCCGCTCGACAACATCCCCGAGGACCCGGCCACCGGCAGCGCCGCCGCGGCGCTCGGCGCGTTCCTTGCCGACCTCGACGACGGCGACATGTCGCTCGACATCGCGCAGGGTGTCGAGATGGGCCGCCCGTCGCGCATCGGCGTCGCCGTTTCCGGCGGGGCGGTGACCATTTCGGGCCGTGCGGTCCGGATGATGGAGGGCCGGCTGACGTTGGAACAGGGTTCACGGCCCGGGCATGATTCCATATGAGCGGGGACCCCGAAGCGACGGACGGGCCCATGACGGAAACGATCATTGAACGCTGCGAGGCCAAGGGCCTGCGCATGACCGACCAGCGCCGCACGATCGCTTCGGTGATCGAGGCGTCCGCCGACCACCCGGACGTCGAGGAGCTGTATCGTCGCGCGGCAGACCAGGACCCGCGTATCTCTCTCGCCACGGTGTATCGCACGGTCAAGCTGTTCGAGGAGGCCGGAATCCTTGAACGGCGGGAATTCGGCGACGGCCGCGCCCGCTGGGAGGATGCGGAGCGCGACCACCACGACCACCTGATCGACATGAACTCGGGCGAGGTGATCGAGTTCGTGGACGCCGAGATCGAGGCGCTCCAGGAAAAGATCGCCGAGCGGCTGGGCTACGATCTCAAGGGCCACCGGCTGGAGCTTTACGGCGTGCCACGCAAGAAGAAGTAACGGCCGGTCCGCATCGCCGCAAACGCGGTCTCCGGCGGGGCGCCCCTCGCACTGTCCGGCGCCACCTTCCCTTCCCGCCGCCGCCGCGTTAAGCGCGGTGCGTAACCGGAAGGACCCCGACAGATGGACAACATTCGCGGCATCGTGCTGATGGTCGCCGCCATGGCCGGCTTCGCGCTCGAGGACATGTTCATCAAGCGCGCCTCGGGCAGTCTGCCGACGGGGCAGATCCTCGTGATCCTGGGCTTCGGCGGCACGCTGGTCTTCGGCCTGATGGCGCGGCGGCACGGCACGCGTCTGGTCTCGCGCAGCGCGATCCTGCCGCCGGTGATGCTGCGCCACGTGGGCGAGGTCGTGGGCACGCTCAGCTTCGTCACCGCGATCTCGCTGGTGCCGCTGTCGCTGGCCTCGGCCATTCTTCAAGCCACGCCGCTGGCCGTGACGCTGGGGGCCGCGCTGTTTCTGGGCGAAGACGTGGGCTGGCGGCGCTGGAGCGCCATCGCTGTCGGCCTGTTCGGTGTCCTGCTGATCCTGCGCCCGGGGTTCGAGGGGTTTCGCCCGGCGTCGCTGTTCGCCGTTCTGGCGGTGGTCGGGCTTGCCACGCGGGACCTCGCGACGCGGCGCGTGCCGGCGCATGTCTCCACCACGCAACTGTCGGTCTATGCCTTCGCGCTGATGGTGCCGGCGGGTTTGATCCTGTTGGCCTTCAGCGGCGGCGCAGCCCTGCCCGAAACCGCGCGGTGGATCGACCTGGGCGGCGCGCTGGTGGTCGGCGTCTTCGGCTACTACGCGATCACGGCGGCCATGCGCGTGGGCGAGGTCGCGGCCGTGACGCCGTTCCGCTACACCCGCCTGCTGTTCGCGCTGGTCATCGGCACGGTCGTCTTCGGCGAACGGCCCGACACGCTGACGCTGGTGGGCGCAGCGATCGTCATAGGTTCGGGGCTCTACACCCTCTTCCGCGAGGCGCGCCTGGGCCGGGCCCGGCGACGCGCGGTGCTGACGCCGAGCGGGCCGGTGAACTGAGCGCGACAGAATTGTGCGCCTGCGGCGCGCACCTTCTGGCCCTGCGCGCCTGCGGCGCTGCGGGCGGATATGCCTCCGGCGGGGATATTTGAGGACCGAAGATGGGGGCTGCCGCGGCTACGCTGCGGGCGTGGTTTCCGTGCGGTGAAGGGGCTGATATAGGTCCGGCGACACAGCATCAGCGGAGATCGCAATGAGCACCATCATCGACATCATCGGCCGCGAGATCCTCGACAGCCGGGGCAATCCCACCGTCGAGGTGGACGTGATCCTCGAGGACGGCACCATGGGCCGGGCCGCCGTGCCCTCGGGGGCGTCCACCGGCGCGCACGAGGCCGTCGAGCGGCGCGACGGCGACGCGGACCGCTACAAGGGCAAGGGCGTGCTGGAGGCCGTCGCCTCGGTCAACGGCGAAATCGCCGAGGGGCTGGTGGGCTTCGACGCGACCGAGCAGGAGTCGTTCGACGCCGCGATCATCGAGATGGACGGCACCGACAACAAGGGCCGGCTGGGCGCGAACGCGATCCTGGGCGTGTCGCTGGCCACCGCGAAGGCGGCGGCGGAGTTCACCGGCCAGCCGCTTTACCGCTATGTCGGCGGGACATCGGCGCGGGTGCTGCCGGTGCCGATGATGAACATCATCAACGGCGGCGAGCATGCCGACAACCCGATCGACATCCAGGAATTCATGATCATGCCTGTGGCCGCCGGCAACATCCGCGATGCGGTGCGCGTGGGGGCCGAGATCTTCCACACGCTGAAGAAGGAGCTGTCGTCGATGGGCCTGTCCACGGGCATCGGCGACGAGGGCGGCTTCGCGCCGGCGCTGAGCTCGACCCGCGACGCGCTCGACGTGATCCTGAAGTCGATCGAGAAAGCGGGTTATACGCCGGGCGACGACGTGATGCTGGCGCTCGACTGCGCCTCGACCGAATACTACGAGAACGGCAAGTACGAGATGAAGGGCGAAGGCGCCTCGCTCACCTCGGAAGAGAACGTCGACTACCTTGAGAAGCTGGTCGCGGATTACCCAATCCTGTCGATCGAGGACGGCTGCGCCGAGGACGACTGGGACGGCTGGAAGATGCTGACCGAGCGGCTGGGCGGCAAGGTGCAACTGGTGGGCGACGACCTGTTCGTCACCAACCCCAAGCGCCTGGCCGACGGGATTGCCAAAGGCTGCGGCAACTCGATGCTGGTGAAGGTCAACCAGATCGGTACCCTGTCCGAGACCCTGCGGGCCGTGGACATGGCGCACCGGGCGGGCTTCACAAACGTGATGTCCCACCGCTCGGGCGAGACCGAGGACGCCACGATCGCCGACCTCGCCGTGGCCACCAATTGCGGACAGATCAAGACCGGCTCGCTGTCGCGCTCGGACCGGCTGGCGAAGTACAACCAGCTGATCCGGATCGAGGAGATGCTGGGCGAAAGTGCGGAGTATGCCGGCAGGGGCATCCTGCGCCGCTGACACGAAAAGGGGCGCGGGCCTGACGGCCCCGCGCCCCGTTCGTCAAGCCGGTAATCCGGCGGGAGGCTTACCAGCCCCAGGCGTCGTCGACTTCCTGGCGCGCCTCGAGCTGCTCTTCGCTCAGGCGGGTAACGAAGGCCACGTTGCCCACCGTGTCACCCACCAGCCGCAGGTCGTTCATGTCAATGATCACGTCGTTGTCGCCGATATCGAGCCAGCCGCCGACCTCGGCCACGAGGCCCATGATCTGGCCGTCGCGCGAAATCACGATGTCCTCGATCTCGCCGATCTCCTCCCAGTCGGTGTCGATCTCGTCGTAGTAGTCGGTGTCGAACCAGGTGGTTTCGTCATACTCGGCTTCCAGCGTGTAGATGTCCGCGTCGATGATGTTCTCGGCTCGCAGGACGTTCTGCGACACCTCGGGCGACACGACGCCGCTGAACGTTGCATCGTCTGTCATGTGCGTCTCGGCGACCACGGCACCGCCGGTGGCGACGGTCAGGGCGAGGGCGGAAAGTCCGATGCGTTTCATGTCGATCTCCTTTAGTTTCAAACTCTTCTTCACTTGGACAACACCTGATCCGGTGGCCGGGTTCCTGTTACGGCTCACTGCCAGGTGGACTCGTCCACTTCCGGCAGCTCTTCGAGCTGCTCCTCTGTCAGGCGCGTGATGTAATAGAATTCGCCGGCGACGCGCACGGCGCGCAGGTCTTCGATGGGCAGCAGGATCGTGTTTTCACCGATGCCGAGAAAGCCGCCGACATCGGCCACGATGCCGGCGATGGTGCCGTCGGTGGACAGCGCGACATCCTCGATCTCGCCGACCTCTTCCCAGTCGGCAGGCATGGCGAGCAGGTCCTCGCCCACCGTCCAGTCTTCGGTCTGGCTTTCGCCGGGGGCGTAGATCGTGCCGTCGAGCAGCAGCGACGCGCGCATGAGCGACGGCGTCGCACCCTCGTCCTGGGCTGCGGCGGGCGTGGCGGCCGCCAGCGCGGCGGCGAGCCCGAGCTTCAAGTGGGTCTGCATGGTGCGTCGTCCCTTGTTCTGACTGTCGCAGCATCAACCGAAGCGCGGCGCGGCGGGTTCCGACGCTCTGGACAGGCGCCGCGCGGCCCAGGCATTGTGGGGCGCATGACGGCCGACGACATCATCGACATGCTGGAGCTGTCCCCGCATCCCGAGGGCGGCTGGTACCGGCAGACCTGGATCGAGGGGCGCGAGGAGGCGCGGCCGGCCAAGACCTGCATCTATTTCCTGCTTCGCAAGGGCGAGCGCAGCCATTGGCACAAGGTGGACGCCACCGAGATCTGGCACTTCTACGCCGGCGCGCCGCTGGTCCTGTCGATTTCGGCCGATCCGGTGGGTCCGGCGGGGCAATACGTGCTGGGGGCGGACCTGGCGCGGGGCGAGCGGCCGCAGATCATTGTACCGGCGCATCACTGGCAGGCGGCCGAGACGCGGGGCGACTGGACCCTGGTGGGCTGCACCGTGTCGCCGGGCTTCCGGTTCGAAGGGTTCGAGCTGGCCGAGCCGAACTTCGACATTCCAGGGTGAGGCGCGGGCGGAGGGCGTGGAGGGGCTCTGCCCCGCCGCGCTACACGCGGCCCCCGGGATATTTGAGGACCAAAGATGTCATCACGGAGCGCACGGCCCCGTGGCGCAGTGCGAGCGGCGAGGCAGCGGAGGGGCCGCCTCGGCTCTCGGCTAGTCAGTCAGCATTCAGGCGCATGAAGTCCACCAGTTGCCGCGTCGAGCCGTCTTTCCCGCCCGCGCTCTCGTCACCCGAGAGGACGGGCTCGAGCGCCTTGGCCAGCTCCTTGCCCAGCTCGACGCCCCACTGGTCGAAGGAATTGATGCCGAGCATCACGCCTTCGACGAAGACCCGGTGCTCATAGAGCGACACGATCTGGCCCAGCACGAAGGGTGTGAGCTTCGGGTAGACCAGCGTTGTCGAGGGGCGGTTGCCGGGGAAGACGCGGTGGCGGGCCTGGCGTTCGAGCTCTTCGCCTTGGAACTTGCCCTTCATCAGCGTACGCGCCTCGTCGATCGAGCGGCCCTTGAGCAGCGCCTCGGACTGGGCGAGGCAGTTCGCGATCAGCAGGCGGTGCTGGTGCGACAGGTCGTCCTCGTGTCCCTCGGCACCGACCATGAACTCGCACGGGACGACGCGGGTGCCCTGGTGGATGAGTTGGTAGAAAGCGTGCTGACCGTTGGTGCCGGGCTCGCCCCAGACGACGGGGCCGCTGTCAACCGGCAGGTCCTTTCCGTCCATCGAGACCCGCTTGCCGTTGCTCTCCATCTCGAGCTGCTGGAGATAGGCGGGCAGACGGGCGAGGCGCTGTTCGTAGGGCAGCACCGCACGGGTGGCGTGGCCGCAGCCCTGGTTGTGCCAGATGCCGACGAGGGCCAGCATCAGCGGCATGTTCTCAAGCGGCTGGGCGGCGCGGAAGTGCGTGTCCATAGCCTGCGCGCCCGACAGGAATGCGCGGAAGGCGTCGGCGCCGATGGCCATCATCAGCGACAGGCCGATGGGCCCCCACATGGAATAGCGGCCGCCGACCCAGTCGGCGAAGCCGAAGACGCGCGAGTCGTCGATGCCGAAGGCTGCGGTCTTGTCCCTGGCCGAGCTGAGGGCGGCGAACTGCGCCGCGGGGTCGCTGACCGTCTCGCTCATCCAGGCGCGCGCAGTCGCCGCGTTGGTCATCGTCTCGATCGTGGTGAAGGTCTTGGAGGCGACGATGACCAGCGTCGTTTCCGGGTCCAGCGGGCGCAGCACGTCGGCGATATGCGCGCCGTCGACGTTGGAGACGAAGTGGCATCGCGGGCCGTCGTGGTAAGGCGTGAGCGCCTGCGTCGCCATCGCGGGTCCGAGGTCGGAGCCGCCGATGCCGATGTTGACCACGTCGGTGATCGGGCCGCCCTGCCCCCGGAACGCGCCTTCGCGCACGGCGCCCGCGAACTGCTCCATCCGCGCGAGCGTGTCGAGCACCTCTGGCATGACGTCCTGCCCGTCCACATGAACCGGCGTGCCCTCGAGGTTGCGCAGCGCGGTGTGCAGGACCGCGCGGCCCTCCGTTTCGTTGATCTTCTCACCGGAGAACATCGCCTCGCGCCGGCCGGGGACGTCGGCCTCCTCGGCCATGCGCACCAGCAGGTCGCGGGTGTCGGCGTCAAGGTTCGTCTTCGAATAGTCGAAAAGCAATCCGCCGGCGGTCACCGAGAAGTCTGCCGCGCGGGCGTCGTCGAAGAGGTCGAGGATGTGGCGGCCCCCGGCAGCCTGCGCCCGGGCCTTCAGATCGTTCCAGTTCATCGCTTTACTCCGCCCAGTGGACCTTGGCCTCGCGCAGCACCAGAGCGATGGGCGCGTCGAGGGGTTTCATCTTCTGCGCCTTCTCGAGCGCCGCGCGCTTCTCTGGCCCGGTGATCACCACGTGCGTCGACATCGCACCCTTCAGCACTGGTGCAGTCAGGGTGATCCGCGGCTCGTTCGCACCGCCCCCGCGCATCGCCATCAGCGGCGGGGCGTCGTCCTGCAACGCTTCCTGCAGCCGGTCCGCGCCGGGGAAAAGCGACGCGGTGTGCATGTCGCCGCCCATGCCCAGCAGCAGGACCGAGATCGGAAGCTCGGCGGCCACATTGCCCGACAGCTCG
The DNA here is from genome assembly GCF_900115595.1 of Tranquillimonas alkanivorans. Lineage (GTDB taxonomy): Bacteria > Pseudomonadota > Alphaproteobacteria > Rhodobacterales > Rhodobacteraceae > Tranquillimonas > Tranquillimonas alkanivorans. Next base: position 175,297 of record NZ_FOXA01000004.1, on the reverse strand, counting down.
TCGATCCGATCTTCCGGAGCCATGGCATCGGCGTGCAGCGGGATGTATTTCGCCGCCTCCGCCTTATCGCGCAGCAGGTGCTTGCGCAGCAAGCGCGTGTTCGAGCGGGGATGATCCTCGGGCACCCAGCGTTCGTCCGTCAGCATGACGTGCACGCGGGACCAGTCGAGCTTGATGCCGGACAGCGTGTCAAAAATGGGGCCCGGCGTGGTGCCGCCCGGAACCGCGAAAGTGGCCCATTCGTGATTCATGAGATAGCCGTTCAGCTCGGCGGCGAGCTTGTCGGCCAGGTCGATCATCATCAGTTCCCGGTCGGGATACTCGATCAGCTCCATGACGTCCTCCTTCGTGACGCGTGGCCCGGACGCCGGTCTAGCGCGGATCGGGCTGAATTGCGACCGTCAGCGGATCTCGCGCCAGCGCCGGCCCTCGCGGTGCATGAGCATCTGCGACTCCTCGGGCCCCGCCGTGCCCGGCTCGTAGGGCTTGGGCGCGTCGCCGCGCGCCTCCCACCCCTCGATGATCGGATCGGTCCAGGACCAGGCGGCCTCGACCTCGTCACCGCGCATGAACAGGGTCTGATTGCCGCGGATCACGTCCATGATCAGCCGCTCGTAGGCATCCGGTATCTCCTCGCTCTCGGGTCCCAGCGCCTCGGCGAAGGTCATGTCGAGCGGCACGTCGATCAGGCGCATGCCGCCCGGCCCCGGCTCCTTGATGGTGACGCCCAGCGTCATGCCCTCGTCGGGCTGAAGCCGAATTGTCAGGATGTTGCGGTGGTGCCCGGCCTCGTCTCCGAAGATCGAATGCGGCGCGTCCTTGAACACCACCGCGATCTCGGAGGCGCGGGCGCGCAGGCGTTTGCCGGTGCGCAAGTAGAACGGCGTGCCCGCCCACCGCCAGTTCGACACGTGCAGCTTCATGGCGATGAAGCTTTCGGTCAGCGAACGGGGATTCTCGACGTCTTCGCGGTACGAGGGGCCGTCGGCGTCCGCCTGGTACTGGCCGCGCACGATCTGGTAGGGCTCTACTGGTTCAAGGGCGCGGATGACCTTGAGCTTTTCGTCCCGCACCGCGTCGGGATTGAAGCGCGAGGGCGGCTCCATCGCGATCAGGCAGAGAAGCTGCATCAGGTGGTTCTGCACCATGTCCCGCATCGCGCCCGAGCGGTCGTAGTAGCTGCCGCGCCCGCCGACGCCCACGGTTTCGGCCACCGTGATCTGGATGTGATCGACGTATTGCGAGTTCCACAGCGGCTCGAACAGGACGTTGCCGAAGCGCACCGCCATCAGGTTCTGGACCGTCTCTTTGCCCAGGTAATGGTCGATGCGATAAATCTGGCTTTCGTTGAAATGCTCGGCCAGCGTGGCGTTCAGCGCCTTCGCGCTGCTCAGGTCGCGGCCGAACGGTTTTTCCACCACGATGCGGCTGTCGGCATCGGCGATGTCGTGGTCGTGCAACCGCTCGGCCAGATCGCCGAAGAGCCCGGGTGCGACCGAGAAATAGAAAGAGCGGATCACGCCGTCGCGCATGAGACCGGCAAGCTCCTGCCAGCCACCCGTGCCCTTGGCGTCGATGGTGACATAGTGCAGCCGGGACAAGAAGGCGTCGATCTGGCCCACGTCCTTGCGGTCGGGCCGCACGAATTCGTCCACCGCGTCGCGCACGAACGCGCGATAGGCGTCGTCGTCCAGTTCGGATCGGGCGGCGCCGATGATGCGGGCGTCCTCGGGCATCTGACCGGCCAGGAAACGACGATAGAGGCCCGGCAGGATCTTGCGCCGCGCGAGGTCGCCCGTCCCTCCGAAGATCACCAGGTCGAACGGATCGACCGGAATGATGCGCGACACCATATTCCCAACCCCTGTCTGTGTGCGGACGGCCCCGTTAGCGCTAACCATCCTCGCGCCGCCGTGATATCGCTTGATCTGCGCCAAGTCTAGCGCGCCCGCGGCGGCTCACAATGCACGAGCGACTAGAATTCGAAGCGCCGACGCTCCACCGCGTGACACCTCCGGAACCTCCGCCCGCCCTGCCCGGTTCCTGTGCGGAACGTCGAAGGGAGACAGGCCACATGTCATCGAAGTCGCACGACGAAATCTGGGACGAGTGGAACGACCTGGTCAACATGACGCCGAAGGAGCTCGAGGAGTTCCTGGAGACCGAGGAAAGCAAGTCCGTCGGCGACACGAGCGACGGCGAGTCGACCGGCCACAAGTCCGGCCGCCGTATCGTGGGGATCAAGCGCACGAAAAAGGCGGAGCTGTCGGACGACGACTGGGACCACATGGCCAAGGTCGTGGGCTACATCAAGCGCCACACGGCGCAGGGCGGCCCGTCCGAGGATGTCGAGCATTCGCGTTGGCGCTACTCGCTGATGAATTGGGGGCACGACCCGCTGAAGTGATTAGGCCTCCAGCTCGGCGTCCCAGTAAAGGAAGTCGATCCAGGTGTCGTGCAGATGGTTGGGCGGGAACTTCCGGCCCATGTTCTTCAGCTCTTCCGCCCCGGGCTGGCGCGGTGCCTTGCGCAACGTCATGCCGACCTGCCGCAGGCTCTTCGAGCCCTTCTTCAGGTTGCAGCGCGAACAGGCGGCGACAACGTTTTCCCAGCTGGTGATGCCGCCGCGCGCACGCGGGACCACGTGGTCGAAGGTCAGGTCGCCGCGCCCGCCGCAGTACTGGCAACAGAATTCATCCCTCAGAAACAAATTGAAGCGCGTGAAGGCCACGCGCTTCTGCGGTTTGACGTAGTCTTTCAGCACCACGACCGAGGGTATTCGGATTTTCGTCGTCGGCGACCGGACGAAGGCATCGTACTCGGCCACGATATCCACCCGGTCCAGGAAAGCCGCCTTCACCGCCTCCTGCCAGGGCCAGAGCGACAGCGGATAATACGACAGCGGACGGTAATCCGCGTTCAGCACCAGCGCCGGATGATGCCTCAGGCTGTTCGGCTCCCTTACGAAACTCGTCCTGAAATCGCCGTCCATGATCGACTCGATCCTCGCCCTGTCTGCCCCCGTCGCGCGGCACCAGAGCGGGACCACCCGCCCCAGCATCATGTTCGACTATATATGGCGCTGTGAGCCTTTCAAGCCTCACGATGTGTGCCGCATTCGGTCGCACAGGTAATCCTGTTTCGTGACGTCCGAGTGACAGTTATCCACAAGGTGCGGTACGGGCTGACAGGTCGAGGCACGACCGCTAGAGTCGCGACCATGAGCAGCGACATGCCCGCCCCGCCGCGCGGCATCCTCGAAGCGGCGATCTATGTCCGGGATCTCGAAGCGGCCGAGGCGTTCTATGGCGGCGTCATGGGACTCGAGAAGATCCGCCGCGTGGGCAACCGGCACGTTTTCTACCGTGTCGGGACCTCGGTCCTGCTGGTCTTCAACCCTGCCGAGACGGTGAAGCCGACCGAGAACGACAAGCTCCCGGTTCCGCCGCACGGCGCCACGGGGGAATGCCACGTATGCTTTTCGGCGACGGCCGAGGAACTCGACGCCTGGCGTGCCCGGCTCGAAGCCGCCGGGTACGGCATCGAGGCGGATTTCGAATGGCCGAATGGCGCACGTTCAATCTATTCCCGCGACCCCGACGGCAACTCGGTCGAGATCGCCGAGCCGCGCTTGTGGTTCTGAGACCGACGGAGCCGCGCGCCTGCAGCTGATGCCGCAACGCCACAATACGCACCATCCTGTTACTTAAGCATACCGCGAAAGCAGGTTCCGGAGCACACTTCTTGCGTCCGGCCGGACTGATTTGAAACCACCGCAATCCTCACACGTTAGAGGGGTATGGATATGTCATTTCAGTTCCCGCCGCCCGACCGCGCGGATGACGCCGCGGAGGAAGACGAGACACCGACAGAAGAGGATCGGACGCCGTGGCTCAGCCTCGGCCTCAGGCCGCAGCGCAGTGGCCCGCGCCGACGTATCGACGCAGCGATGGACGTGATCCCGCAGCGACGACGCTGAAGCTCACAGCCGCCGCGCCACCCTGAACCCGTCGTCGGCGAACCAGTTGCCAGTCCTTCGCGGGGATGCGCGTGCCCGCCGCCCTGACATGCGGCTCCATCCGCAGCACGCCCGCGGCGCGCAGGCTGCCGAAGGCGACGGTGCCGTCCGACAAGTCCAGTGCGCTTGCGCCGCACAAGGCCTCGCCCACCCTGGGGCCGCGTGCTCCGACAAACTGGTGCGTACACGGCAGGACCAGCCGCACTGCGACGTCGCGCTCTGTCATCCTCGCCTCCAGCTGATCCCGACCGCTTGTGCCCGCGAAGTGCTTGCGCCAGAACGGGCCAAACCGGAGGGACCAGCATGAAGATCGCCACCTTCAACATCAACGGCGTCAAGGCCCGCATCGAAACCGTCTCGACCTGGCTGAGCGACAGCAAGCCCGACGTCGCGCTGTTGCAGGAGATCAAGTCGGTCGACGAGAACTTCCCCCGGCAGCATTTCGAGGACATGGGCTACACCGTCGAAACCCACGGCCAGAAGGGGTTCAACGGCGTCGCGATCCTGTCCAAGCTCCCGCTCGAGGACGTCACCCGCGGCCTGCCCGGCGATGACAGCGACGAGCAGGCCCGCTGGATCGAGGCGACGGTGATCGGCGAGCGGCCGATCCGCATCTGCGGCCTGTACCTGCCCAACGGCAACCCGGCGCCGGGGCCGAAGTACGACTACAAGCTTGCGTGGATGGAGCGTCTCAAGGCGCGGGCCGAGGCGCTGCTCGAGATGGAGGAACCGGCATTGATGGCCGGAGATTACAACGTGATCCCGCAGGACGAGGACGCCGCCCGACCCGACGCCTGGCGCACCGATGCGCTGGCCCTGCCGCAATCGCGCGAAGCCTTCCGGCGCGTGCTCAACCTCGGCTTCACCGAGGCGTTCCGCGCACGGAACATGGCGCCGGGACACTACTCGTTCTGGGACTACCAGGCTGGCGCCTGGGACCGGAACGACGGGATCCGCATTGATCACTTCCTGCTGACGCCGCAATGCGCCGACCTGATGCAGGATTGCTGGATCGAGGGCGAAATGCGGGGACGCGAGAAGCCGTCGGACCACGTGCCGGTCTGGCTGGATCTCGCCGCCTGAGGAACCGCCGCGCCGCACCGGCGTTCGACGCTCATGCGTGCGGCTGTCCTCATCCTGTGCTGCCTTCCACTTCCCGCCCTGGCCTGTCCAAGTGGGGCGAAATGCATCAGTGTCGAGACCGGCGGCCTGAGCAGCGGGAACGCCGGGAAGTGGCTGTCCGTGCCGCAGGCGCCTCCTCCGGTCGAGATCGGCCAGATCCTGCCCGAAGGTCGCTATCGCATGATGTTCAACACGGGCTACTACGGCCTGCCGCCAGTGGCGGACGGCTGGGTGTACTACCGGGTCGACGACGACATCTATCGCGTCGGCCGGGACACGTTGGAGGTGCTCGAGCGCGTCACGCATCAAGCGAACCGCGCCTTCTGAGCGGCCAGCCGCCGACGACCTTCGGCGCCTCTGGACCTTGGCCGCATTACGGGCGTTTCTGGTGGAAAATCAACGGAGACCGAGATGAAACCTCTCCTGACCGCCGCGACACTTGCCGCAGCTCTGGCCGCCCCGACGCTCATCGCCGCGCAGCCCGGGGGCTGCCCGCCGGGACTGGCTAAGAAGTCGCCCGCCTGCGTTCCTCCGGGTCTCGCCAAGAAGGGCGTGACCACCCACGACAGAGTGGGCGACGACGATCATTATCACGATGACGATCACGACCATTGGCGGATAGGCGACCGGCTCGACGACGACGAATATTTCCGTCGCATCCGTGACCGGACCCGCTATGAACTCCCGCCGCTGCGTGACGGCGAGAGCTACTATCTGGACGGCGAAACGGTCTACCGCGTGGACAACGACAGCCGCGCCATCCTCGACATCATCGCGCTGACCGGCCTGCTGACGCGGTGACCGGCTGGCGGCGGCGGATCACTCCGCCGCCACCTTCCTCGGCCGCAGCATCGGCTTGAGGTAATGGCCCGTGTGGCTTTCGGCGACCTCGGCCACGTCCTCGGGCGTGCCGGTCGCCACCACCGTGCCGCCGCCGTCGCCGCCCTCGGGGCCGATATCCACGATCCAGTCCGCGGTCTTGATGACGTCGAGGTTGTGCTCGATCACCACGACCGTGTTCCCGGCGTCCACCAGCTCGTGCAGCACTTCGAGAAGCTTCTTCACGTCCTCGAAATGCAGGCCGGTCGTCGGCTCGTCGAGGATGTAGAGCGTGCGGCCCGTTGACCGCTTCGCAAGCTCCTTCGAAAGCTTCACCCGCTGCGCCTCTCCCCCCGAAAGGGTCGTGGCCTGCTGACCGACCTTGATATAGCCAAGGCCCACCCGCATAAGCGCGTCCATCTTCTCTCGGATCGACGGGACGGCCTTGAAGAACTCCTGCGCGTCTTCGACCGTCATATCAAGAACGTCGGCTATGCTCTTGCCTTTCCACTGGATTTCCAGCGTCTCGCGATTGTACCGCTTGCCGCCGCAGGTTTCGCAGGTGACATAGACGTCGGGCAGGAAGTGCATCTCGATCTTGATCAGGCCGTCGCCCTGACACGCCTCGCACCGTCCGCCCTTCACGTTGAAGCTGAAGCGCCCCGGCTTGTAGCCGCGCGCCTTCGCCTCGGGCAGCCCGGCAAACCAGTCGCGGATCGGGGTGAAGGCCCCGGTGTAAGTGGCCGGATTCGAACGCGGCGTCCGCCCGATGGGCCGCTGGTCGATGTCGATGACCTTGTCGAGATGCTCGAGCCCCTTGATCGTCTCGCAAGGCGCGGGCGTCTGCCGGGCGCCGTTCAGCCGCATGGAGGCTGTCTTGAACAACGTCTCGATGGTCAGCGTGGACTTGCCCCCGCCCGAGACGCCCGAGACGCAGACGAACTTGCCCAGCGGGAAGTCCACCGTCACGTCCTTGAGGTTGTTGCCCTGCGCCTTGACGACGGTCAGCGTCTTCTCGTTGCCCTTGCGCCGCTCGGCCGGCACCGCGATCTCGCGCCGTCCGGCCAGGTAGTCGCCGGTGACGCTATCCGGGTTCTGCATGATCTGAGCCGGGGTGCCATGCGCCACCACCTGCCCGCCATGGACGCCCGCGCCGGGGCCGATGTCGAAGACATAGTCGGCCTCGCGGATCGCTTCTTCGTCATGCTCGACCACGATCACCGTGTTCCCCTGGTCGCGCAGGTTCTTCAGCGTCGTCAGCAGCCGGTCGTTGTCGCGCTGGTGCAGGCCGATGGACGGCTCGTCGAGCACGTAGAGCACGCCGGTCAGCCCCGACCCGATCTGCGAGGCCAGCCGGATGCGCTGGCTTTCGCCGCCCGAAAGGGTGCCGGCGTTGCGCGACAGGGTCAGGTACTCCAGCCCGACGTTGTTGAGAAAGCCCAGCCGCTCGCGGATCTCCTTGAGGATGGCGCGCGCGATCTCGTTCTTCTGCTTCGTCAGGTGGTCCGGAACGGTCAGCGTCCAGTCGTAGGCTTCCTTGATCGACTTCTCGACCACTTCACCCACGTGCAGGCCCGCGATCTTCACCGCCAGCGCCTCTTCCCGCAGGCGATAGCCGTTGCAGGTGCCGCAGGGCCGGTTGTTCTGGTAGCGCTCGAACTCCTCGCGGATCCAGCTGCTGTCCGTCTCGCGATACCGCCGCTCCATGTTCGGGATCACGCCCTCGAAGGGGCGCGAGACGTTGTAGACGCGGCCGCCCTCGTCGAAGCGGAACGGGATTTCCTCGTCGCCGGTGCCGTGCATGAACACCTGCTGGACGTGGGCCGGCAGATCCTTCCACCGCGCCTTCGGGTCGAACTCGTAGTGCCGGGCGAGCGCCTGGATCGTCTGGGTAAAGTACGGCGACTTGCCCTTGCGCCAGGGCGCGATAGCCCCGTCGGTGATCTTCAGGTTCTGGTCCGGCACGATCAGCCGCTCGTCGAAGAACAGCTCGACACCCAGGCCGTCGCAGGACGGGCAGGCCCCGAAGGGCGCGTTGAACGAGAACAGCCGCGGCTCGATCTCGGGGATGGTGAAACCACTGACCGGGCAGGCGAAATTCTCGGAAAACGTGATCCGCTCCGGCTCGCCCTCCCCCTCGCGCGGGGCGGTTTCGAGCACGGCGATGCCGTCGGCGAGGTCGAGCGCCGTGCGGAACGAGTCGGCCAGCCGCGTCTCGAGCCCCTCACGCACCACGATGCGGTCCACGACCACGTCGATGTCGTGGCGGAACTTCTTGTCCAGCGTCGGCGGCTCGTCGAGGTCATAGAACTCGCCGTCCACCTTCACCCGCTGGAAGCCCTGCTTGCGCAGCTCGAGAAACTCCTTGCGGTACTCGCCCTTCCGGTCGCGGACCATCGGGGCGAGGAGGTAGCCGCGCGTGCCCTCCTCCATCTCCATCACCCGGTCCACCATGTCCTGCACCTGCTGCGCCTCGATCGGCAGGCCGGTGGCGGGGCTGTAGGGCGTGCCGGCGCGGGCGAAGAGCAGGCGGAGGTAGTCGTAGATCTCGGTCACCGTGCCGACGGTCGAGCGCGGGTTCTTCGAGGTCGTCTTCTGCTCGATCGAGATCGCCGGCGACAGGCCGCTGATGTGATCGACGTCCGGCTTCTCCATCATGTCGAGGAACTGGCGCGCGTAGGCCGACAGGGACTCGACGTAGCGGCGCTGCCCCTCGGCATAGATCGTGTCGAAGGCCAGCGACGACTTGCCCGAGCCCGACAGTCCGGTGATGACCACCAACTCGTCGCGGGGGATGTCGACGTCGATGGACTTCAGATTGTGCTCGCGCGCGCCGCGGACTTCGATGTGCTTCAGCTCGGCCATGACCTACCTCGGAGACGAATTGGCTTCAGATAGGCAAGCGCCCGCGAGTCGCCAACCTCTTGACAGAACATTACCGGAACGCGGACAAATCGTCACGGTCTCCGGCCACCTTTCCATGCAGGATTGCCAGCGTCGCGATCCCGCCGAGGCAGAGCGCCGACGACATGAGCGACAACCCCATCGGTCCGGCCATCAACGCGACCGCGAAGAGCGGCGTTCCGAAGGTCGACCCGACATTTCCCAATTGTGCGATGGCGCCGTTCGCCTTCGCCTGGTCCGGCGACAGCGGGTTCAGCGCCGGCACGGCAGCGAACGTCGCCCCCGGCACCATCCCCATGACGCAGAAGGCCAGCGCCGCAACGGGCAGTTGCGCCGCCTCGGGCACCAGCCAGACAGCGGGCATGGTGATCATCGTCAGCGCGAAGCCCGCCATGCCGACCTGCATCGGCGCCACGAATTTCGCGACGAAGCCCGCGCCGAACGTGCCGACCAGCGCCACCACCGGCAGCACCACCGCCGCCTGCGGCCCCAGAATCGGCGGCATCAGCGTCATCAGCGCCACGAAGTTCAGCGTGTACCAGACGAACCCCAGCGCGGGCCCCGCCCGGCGAGCACTGCCATAAGTGCCCAGATGCGCAGCGGTCCAGCCCAGCCGCTCGGGCGACGTCAGGACCTTCGGCAGGATCGGCGGCAGAATGACTGCCAGCGCCAGCATCCCCGCTCCGTGCGCCGCGAACAGCATCGGCACACCGCCGAGGTCCAGGAGCGGCGCGCCCAGTACCGCCGTCGCGGCGAAGCCGATGCCCACGAACGTTCCCCAGAGCCCCATCGCCACCGGCCGCGCCGCGCCCGGCGCGCTCGCCGCCATCAGCGTGGGCGCGGCGACGACGATCACCAGGTGCGTCGCCCCCTCAGCCAGCCGCAGGACCATGAACGGTGCGAAGCCGGGCAGCTGCGCCTCGACCAGCGACAGCGCGCCGCCGCCAGCCAGCCCCAGCGCCAGCATCCGCCGCGGCCCCTCCCGCGCCACGAGCCCGCCGGCCATCACGCCCAGCACGACCCCCGCCAGTCCGTTGACCGACACCGCGAAGGGCAGCCAGCCGCCCGCCTGCGGGTACACCTGCGCCAGCCAAGGCAGCGCGACCGCCACCTTGGCGAATTGCGCGGCGGCGAACAGCCCGGCGACGAAGAGCCCGAGGATGCGGGTCCAGTCGGCGAGCGTCGGGGCGGGGGCGACGGCGGTTGTCATGCCCCGCGCTCTACGCCCGCTTCCCGGCGCACGCAATCGTCACCGCATGCCGCCACATCAGCCGCTATGCTGCGACCAGATGCAGAGGAGACGGATCATGCCCCTGACCAGACGGCTCGTCCTCGCCGCCGCGCTCGGCGCGATCGCCCTGCCCTCGGCCGCCCACCACGGCTGGCGCTGGACCGATGGTGGCCAGTTCGAGCTGACCGGCATCATCACGCACGCCGATCTCGGCAACCCGCACGGCGTGCTGACCGTGGACGCCAACGGCGAACTCTGGATGGCGCAAGTGGGCCAGCCCTGGCGCAACCAGCAGGCCGGGCTGACGGACGAGATGCTGTCGCCCGGGACCGAAATCACGGTGCTCGGCGAACGATCCGCCGACCCGGAGCAGCTGATCGTGAAGGCCGAGGCGGTGGTCATCGGCGGACAGAAGTACGTGCTCTATCCCGATCGGGTTTGACCGACCTCGCCGCCGCGCTCGAGGCCACGGCGCTGGCCCAGCACCTGAAGGCCTCGCGCTGGACCTACCCGCTGGTCAACGCCGGCCACATCCTCGGCCTCGCCCTGCTGATCGGGGCGGTCGTGCCCATGGACCTGCGCCTGCTCGGACTAATGCGCCGTCCCGCCCTGCCCGAAACGGTCGCCCTGCTCCGCCCCATCGCAGCCACGGGTCTCACCCTTGCGGCCACCTTCGGCGCTCTCCTCTTCTTCACGCAGGCCAGCGACTACATCGGCAATCGCTGGTTCCTGGCGAAGCTCTCCCTGGTCGCCCTCGGCCTGCTGAACGCCGCACTCCACCCCGCGCTCGCCGATATCCCGCCGGCGCGGCAGCGCGCCGCCGCCCTCGCCTCTCTGGCGATCTGGCCCGCCGCGCTGATCTGCGGCCGCCTCATCGCCTACAGCTGAGGGTCCATCTTCGGTCCTGAAACATCCTCGGGGGTGAATTGAGCGAAGCTCAAGAGGGGGCGGACAGCCCCCACGCCCCGCCCGCCGCAGGCGCCGAAGGGGCTTTGCCCCTTCACCTCAGAAGTGAATCGCCCGATCGTAGGCGTCCAGAACCGACTCGTGCATCATCTCGCTCAGCGTCGGGTGCGGGAAGACAGTGTTCATCAGCTCTTCCTCGGTGGTCTCGAGCGTCCGGCCCACCACGTAGCCCTGGATCAGCTCGGTCACCTCGGCGCCCACCATGTGCGCGCCCAGCAGCTCGCCGGTCGTCGCGTCGAACACCGTCTTGACCAGCCCCTCCGGCTCTCCCAGCGCGATGGCCTTGCCGTTGCCGATGAAGGGGAAGCGGCCCACCTTGACCTCGTGGCCCTTCTCCTTCGCCTGCGCCTCGGTCAGACCGACCGAGGCGACCTGCGGCTGGCAGTAGGTGCAGCCGGCGATGCTCTCGGGGCGCACCGGGTGGACGTCGTTCTTCCCCGCGATCAGCTCGGCCACCATGACGCCCTCGTGGCTGGCCTTGTGCGCAAGCCACGGCGCGCCGGCAAGGTCGCCGATGGCGTATAGCCCCTCGACCCCGGTGCGGCAGTACTCGTCCACCACCACGTGCGTGCGATCCACGCTCACGCCAAGCTTCTCCAGCCCGAGCCCCTCGGTGTTGCCCACGATGCCCACGGCCGAGATCACCGTGTCGAAATCGTGCTTCTCCACCTTGCCGCCGGTCTCGATCGAGGCCGTGACCTTGCCCTTGCCGCGGTCGAGGTCCTTCACGATGGCCTTTTGCAGGATCGTCATCCCCTGCTTCTCGAATTGCTTCTTAGCGAAGGCGCTGATCTCGGCGTCCTCGACGGGCAGGATGCGCTCCATCACCTCGACCACCGTCGTCTCGGCGCCCAGCGTGTTGTAAAAGCTCGCGAACTCTATCCCGATCGCGCCCGAGCCGATGACCAGCAGCTTCTTGGGCATCCGTGGCGGGACGAGCGCGTGCTTGTAGCTCCAGACCAGATCGGCGTCGGGCTCCAGCCCCGGCAGCTCGCGTGCCCGCGCGCCGGTGGCCAGCACGATGTTCTTCGCCGTCAGCTCCTCGGTCCCCTTGTCGGTCTTCACCGACACGCGGCCCTTCCCGGGGAGCGTCGCCTCGCCCATCACGACCGTGACCTTGTTCTTCTTCATCAGGTGGCCCACGCCCGAGGACAGCTGCTTGGCCACCCCGCGCGACCGCTTAACGACCGCGTCGATGTCATAGCCGATCTTCTCGGCCGACAGGCCGAAATCCTTGGCCCGTTCCATCAGGTGGAACACCTCGGCCGAGCGCAGCATGGCCTTCGTCGGGATGCAGCCCCAGTTCAGGCAGATGCCGCCCATGTGCTCGCGCTCGACGATGGCGACCTTCAGGCCCAGTTGCGCGCCGCGGATCGCGGCGACGTAGCCGCCCGGTCCCGCGCCGATCACGATCATGTCGAAGGTCTGTGCCATGTCTTGCCGCTCCTGCCTCTGGTCGGCGGGCACGCTAGACCATTGGAATGGCGGCTTCAATGCGCCCCGGGCGCTCGGGTCAGGCGGCGTCGGCGCGGGCGGCCCGCACCGCGGCGCCATAGCCCCCCTGCTCGAGGAATTCCGCCTCGCCCGTCTGCGGCGTGCGCCCCAGCGCCTGGTTGCGGAAGGGGAAGCGGCCGAAGCGGCGGATGACGTCCCGGTGCGCCTTGGCGTGGATCAGATTCTCGGCCCCCGTCTCGGGCATGCGTGTCAGCATCAGGCGCACGCAGCGGTCCTGATCGCACAGGTTCTCGGAATGCATCAGCGGGAGATAGAAGAACTGCCGCGCCGGTTCGTCGATGCGCATGTCCCAGTTGCGGGCGATGGCCATCTTGGCGGCCGCCAGCGCCACCGTGTCGGTCGAAAACGCCGTCGCCTGTCCGCGGAACATGTTGCGCGGGAACTGGTCCGTCAGGATGATATAGGCCAGCGTCCCCGTGGGATATGTGAGCCAAAGCGCGAACGCCCCCTGCGCCGCACTTTCCCAGGCGTCCAAGAACCGATCGCGCACCGCGTCGTCCAGCGCCTCGCCCTTGTACCAACCCTCGGGCCCCACCTCGTCCAGCCAGAAAGCCAGGACATCGTCCGGTGTCGCCATATCTCGCTCCGCCTCCGCCGACCGCTCGGCGGAAGCGTCGCAAAACATTCACACCGCCGCAAGCCTCATGCGGCGCGGGGCGGGTCGCTTTCGGAGGCCTCTTCCTCGGCCGTCTCGATCGCCCATTCCTGCGCCACCTCGACCGCGACCGGCGACGCTGTCGCCATGACGGGCGCGTAGGCCGCCGTCTCGTCCGCCGAAGGGGCCGGGCGCTGCGTCATCCGGTAGGCCGCGTAGCCGCCGACAATGAACATCAGCGCCGCGACGAAAATCCAGAAGCCCTGCGCGCCGATGACACCCATCATCCAGCCGGTGACGATGGGGCCCGCGATGGCGCCGACGCCGTTGACGAAGATCAGACCGCCCGACGCGGCGGCCATGTCCTCGTGCGCCAGATAGTCATTGGTATAGGCGATGAGCAGCGAATAGAGCGGGTTGACCGCCCCGCCCACCAGGAAGGCGGCGATCAGCAGTACCGCGAAGACGCCACCCGCCACGGCGGCGAGCACGCCCGCCGCGCCGCCCGCAAGCGCCACGATCATGATCAGCAGCCGCCGGTCCATCCGGTCCGAGGCCCAGCCGATGGGGAATTGCAGCACCAGCCCGCCCAGGAAGATGGCCGATATGAACAGCGAGATCTGCGCCACGCTCAGCCCGATATCGGTGGCATAGACCGACGCCATGCCAAACTGCGCCGAGAACACGCCGCCCATCAGCGTCATGCCGACGAAGCCCAGCGGCGAGAAGCGGAAGAGCTGCAGCAGGCTCATCGGCTTGGCGGTGTCGAAGGCCGGCGTCGGGTTCACCGACAGAAGGATCGGCGCGAAGGACACCGACACCAAGACCGACGGGATCACGAACAGGATGAAGCCCGACGGGTCGCCCAGGTTCAAAAGGCCCTGCGCCGACACGATTCCGGCCATCTGCACGATCATGTAGAGCGACAGCGCCTGCCCGCGCGTTTCGTTCGTGGCCGAGTTGTTCAGCCAGCTTTCGGCGGTCACGTAGACGCCCGAGAAGCAGAAGCCGATGATGACCCGCAGAAGGGTCCAGGCCCATGGCTCGGTGATCGAGGGATAAAGGATCAGCACCGCCGAGATGAAGGACCCGAGTGCCGCGAAGACCCGCACGTGCCCGACGCGGCGGATCAGCTCGGGCGCCAGCCGCGAGCCGCCCAGGAAGCCGAGGAAATAGGCGGACATGACGATCGACATCTCGAAGGTCGAGAACCCCTCGATCCCGCCGCGCACGCCCAGCAGCGTGCCCTGCAGGCCGTTGCCCACCATCAGCAGCCCCATGCCCAGCAGCAGCGGCCACGAACTCCTCAGTACCTGTAGCATCCGGTCTCCGTGTCGTTCCGACGTGAAAACGGGCTAGCGCCCCGCCGGCGGCCCGTCTGCCCCGGCGGCGACGCCTGCCCGTCGCTCTCAGGCGGCGGGTAACAGAAGGGATGCGTCTCCGTAAGAGAAGAACCTGTATTCTTCGTGAAGGGCGTGGGCATAGATGCGGCGGATGCGTTCGGGTCCCATCAGGGCCGAGACCAGCATCATCAGCGTCGACTTCGGCAGGTGAAAGTTCGTCATCAGCCCGCCGGCCACGCGGAAGCGGAAGCCCGGCGTGATGAAGATGTCGGTGTCGCCGCGCCACGGCGCGATACCGTCTTCGATCGCCGCGCTCTCGATCAGGCGCAGCGCGGTCGTGCCCACCGGGATGACCCGGCCGCCGGCGGCGCGGGTGGCGTTGATCTCGCCGGCCGCCTGCTTGGTCACCTCGCCCCACTCGGCGTGCATCTTGTGCTGCGTGATGTCGTCGACCTTCACCGGCAGGAAGGTGCCCGCGCCGACGTGAAGGGTAACGTGGGTGAACTCGACGCCCATCGCGCGCAACTCGGCCAGCAGCGGCGCGTCGAAATGCAGCGAGGCGGTGGGCGCGGCCACCGCGCCGGAGTGCCGGGCCCAGACGGTCTGGTAATCCTCGCGGTCACGCTCGTCCGCGGGGCGCTTGGCGGCGATGTAGGGCGGCAGCGGCATCGCCCCGGCCTCGGCCAGCGCGGCATCGAAATCCTCGCCCGCCAGGTTGAAGCGGATCGCCGCCTGTCCCTCGCCCCGGCTGTCCAGCGTGCCGGTCAGCGCGTCGGAGAACACGATGACCTCTCCGTCGCGGATCTTCTTGAGCGGCTTGACCAGCGCGCTCCACGCCCCGTCCGCCCGCGGCTCGAGCAGCGTCACCTCGATGCGCGCCGCCGTCCGTCCCTCCGCCCCGTCGCGGAAACGCTGGCCCGACAGCCGCGCCGGGATCACCTTGGTGTCGTTGAGCACCAGCCGGTCACCGGGCCGCAGCCAGCGGCCCAGGTCACGCACCACGGCATCGGTGATCCGATCGCCTTCGGCCACCAGCAGCCGGGCGGAAGAGCGCGGGCGCGCCGGTCGCGTGGCGATCAGCCGCTCGGGCAGGTCGAAGTCGAAGTCCGACAGCTTCATCGTGCGCCTCTCTCGGGCGGCGGACGGCGGAAGATCTCGCGGAACATCCCCGGCGTGAGGATCGACAGCGGGTTGACCCCGACGCTCGGCGACGCGGATGGGCCGCGCAGCGTGAAGTTGAAGCCGAACAGCCCCTCGCCCCTGCGGGTGAGGACCGATCCGACGCGGTTGACCAGATAGATGGGTGACACGACGCCCTGCATGTCCATGCGCTTGCTGCGCAGGTCATAGACGCCGTCCATCGAGATGCCAAGCGATGCCCCCACGGCGCTGGAATCGTACAGCACCACCCGGTCGGGAGTCAGGCGGAAGTCGGCGTGAACCTCTTCGAACGGGATGCCCTGCCCGTCGAGCTGTTCGAGCAGGCCGACGACGCTGACCGCGCTCAAAAGCTCGGCCATCACGGGCGCGTCGCGCATCCGCGTGCCGGTGACGCGAAGCCTGCCGTCATAGGTGCCGGGCGCGCCGGTGGGGTTCAGGATCAGGTCCATTGCCCCGCCCCGCACCGTCCGGATGATGCCGGCATCGCGGAACACCCCGCCCCCGTCGTCCGAGAGCACGCGGATCGCAGTGCCACGCTGCGACGGGACGAGCGTCGCGCGGACGGGCGCGCCGCCGTTCACGCGGCCGGTGATCACGCCGCTGACCGCGCCACCCCCGTCGATTTCGCCCCGAACGTCGGTCAGCGCGATGCCGTCCGTGATCACCAGCCGATCGAGCGCGATGTCGATCGGTCCGCGCGCGCCGCCGCCGGAGCCGCCTTCGCCGAACTCCGCCGCGCGCAGGTCGAACGTGCCGCCGCGCAGCGCGATCGCCGGGGGCTGCCCCCATCCCCGCGGCGTCAGCGTCACCGGCGCGTCGAGCCAGTCGCCGATGCGTACGCGGCCGAAGCGCGCCGCCTCGAGCCCGCCGCCCGGGGCAAGGTCCAGGCGGCCGACGGCCGACAGTCCGCCGCCCTCGACCTCCAGCCGGCCGACCTCGGGCGTCGGCCCCAGCGTCGCCTCGACGGCCAGACGCCCCGTCGCCTCCGCCGGCTTCGCCCAGTCCAGCGCGGGCAGCGACAGGCGCAGGCCGGACAGGTCCGAGGTCAGCAGCACCTCGGGCGGCGCCCCTTTCTCCAGCGTCAGCGTCACGTCGCCCGTCCCCCGGCCCGAAACGCTGCCCTCCGGCAGCGCCACGCCAAGGGCGTCCAGCGCGCGGGGCGACAGCTCGACCGTGCCGCGCAGGGTGCTGCTCCCCCGCTCTTCCGGCGACAGCCCCTGCCGCCAGCGTGCCGTCAGCGGGATGCCGTCGAGCGTCGCATCGCCCGAGACCAGCACCGCCGACGGCGTCGCCTCGACCTCCAGCGCCTCGGCACGAATGGATCGGCCGGGGGCGAGCGTGTCCGAGGCGAAGTCCCGCAGCAAGCCGTTCGTGGCATAGGTGATCTCGTTCTCCCGCAGCTTGCGGCCGAAGGTCAGGGCGAAGGCGGTGTCGAGCAGTGCGCGCCCCTCGCCCACCTCGGGCGGCGGGCCGGTACGGAACGCCGACAGCGGCGGCTGATCGATCAACTCCAGCGTGGCGGAAAGCGTGCCCTCTGTGTGCAGGCGGAACTCTCCCCGCGCAGGCTTCTGCCGCGTGTCGGGCACGGTGAGGGTCGAGCCCGCGGCGCTGACGGTGCCGCCGCCCGGCAGAACCACGCCGCCCCGGTCGAGCGTCAGCGCGAAGCGGTTCCCGGCGATGGAGGCATGGCCGGCTGCGCCGGTCAGAGGCGGCATCTGTTTCAGGAACCCGACCTCGGCGTCGCGGAAGGCGAAGCTTGCCGCGAGCCGCCGGTCCTGCCCCGGTGCGAGGCGCAAGGCGGCCTCGAGATCCGTAATCTCGCCGGACACGATGTTGCGGTCGAGCCAGTCGCGCGTCTTCGGCGCTACGGCCAGCGGCCACAGCGCCTTGGCCCGCGCCGCCGATACCGCCTCGGCCGAAAGGTCCACGGCCACGTCCCAGCCCTCGGGCGCGGCGGTGACCGAGCCGTCGGCCCGGATGTGCCGCCCGTTCGCCCCCGACAGGACGAGCTGCCCGATCTCCAGCGTGAAGGGGTCGAGCCGCAGGCGCAGGTCCGCTGTGGCCGAGGCGAAGCTCACCGGTACGGCCAGCACGCCCTCGGCCGAGGCGCGCAGCCGGTCGGCCCGCAACTGCCCCACCAGCGCCCTCGGCCAGCCGCCCGGCCCCGTCTCGCGCAGGTACGCGTGCCCCTCGGCCTCGAAGGTGGCGAAGTCCGACCGACCGGTGAGCTGGCTGAGCGCAATCTTCTGCGTGGCCGGGTCATAGCTGAAATACGCCTTGGCGCTGTCGAAGGCGACCGGCCGGGTGGCAGGCGTCGGATGCACCGCGCCCGATCCGATTTCCAAGGTCCCGGCGAAGCCTTCGGGCGCGCCAGTCGTGTCGAGCGTGGTGCGGAACGCGCCCGAGATCGGCGCTTCGAGCACGCGCAGAACGGACAGGACAGGGGATTGCAGCGCGATGTCCGCCGCCGCCGCGTTCTCGACCGTCGCACTGATCGCGGCCGAGGCGTCGTCGGAGTCGGTGGCGACCGAAAGTTGCAGGCGCGCCAGGTCCTCCGTCCCGTTGAAGACCTCGGCCACGACGGTCACGCCCAGCCCGTCCGCATCGCGCTCGAGCAGGAGCGTGCCGCCGGTGACCTGCCAGACCCGTGCGGTGCGCGCATCCTCGAGCGTCACGGTCAGGTCCCGCGCCTCGATCCGCTCCACCCCGGTGAAGGGCGGCGCAGCGAAAGCGGCGTCGAGCGCATCGAGCAGACCGCCGATCCCTTCGAAGGACTGCCCGCCGCCGCCCAGCGAAAGCTCGAACCCGCCATCGGCGCGGCGGCGCACCGTCGCCTGCGCCCCTGCCAGTCGCAGCCGGCGCGGCAGCACCTGCCCGCGCGACAGCGCCACGGGGTCGAACGCCGCGCCGATGTCGTTGAGCTGCGCCAGCGGCACGCCGCCCGCATCGGACAGCTCCACCCCCCGCAGGCGCACGCGCGGAACACCGTCCTGCCCCACGACCACCGCCGCGCGGCCCAGCTCGATGCGGAAGCGGTCGAGCCGCGCGTTCAGACGCGCCTCGATCCGGTCGGTGACCCAGACCGGCAGATCCACGCTGCGCCCGGTGAACGACAGGACGGCAAGGCCCGCGATCAGCGCCAGCGTCAGGATCGACGACACCACCCACGCGCCCAGCCGCGCCGCGCGCCGCCGGCGCGACGGCCCGCGCGTGCGCGTCGTCTGCTCTGCCCGTTCCGTCATGCCGTAGTCGCCAGCGTCCTGCCTGCGCGGGCTTTATCTTGCCGGCAGACGATCTAGAACCCAACCGGTAATCACAACGCGCTGAGGGATGACCCCAATGCTCGACACCGGAACCGCCGCCCCCGACTTCACCCTGCCGCGCGACGGCGGCGGCGAGGTCACGCTTTCGGAGCTTCGGGGCAAACCCGTCGTGCTTTACTTCTATCCGCGCGACGACACCTCGGGCTGCACCAAGCAGGCCATCGCCTTCACCGAACAGCTCGACGCGTTCGAGGCCGAGGGCGCGACGATCCTCGGCGTGTCGAAGGACCCCGTCGCCAAGCACGACAAGTTCCGCGACAAGCACGGCCTGCGCGTGGCGCTTTTGTCGGACGAAGACAGCGACGTCTGCGAACGCTACGGCGTGTGGAAGGAAAAAAGCATGTACGGCACGACGTTCCTGGGGATCGAGCGGTCCACCTTCCTGATCGACGCCGAGGGCAACGTCGCGCGGGTCTGGCGCAAGGTGAAGGTGCCCGGCCACGTCGACGATGTGCTCGACGCCGTGCGAGGGATTTGAGCCGGATCAAGCGCGGCACTCGGCCTCAGCGGCCCGTGCGCACGTCTGCCTCTTGTGCGAGGCGAGACATCGCCTCGTGCACGTCCTCCACAAGAAGGTCCGCGCCGGACGCGGCCGCCTGAGCCGGGCAGGCCGCGACGACGTTTCCGCCCACAGCCACGCAGGCGCCGGGCGCCACGGTACGTATCCGCGCCACCAGGTCAGACAGGATCCGCGCGGGCCGTTCACCGCTGGCTGACAGACCCACCACCGGCGGCTGCCGCCGCTCGAGGATCTCCAGCAGCGTGGCGGCGTCGATGTCGAGTTCGAGGTCGATCCGCCAGCCCGCGCGGCGAAAGACGTCGGCGGCCATCATGCTGCCCAGCACGTGATCCTCGCCCGGAACCGGCGCAAAGAGCGCGTAGCGGACCCCGGACGCACGAACCTCCCCGCTGGCGACGTCGGCGCGCAACTCCCGCAGGAGCCCGTGGATGCGGCTCGTGGCCAGCGTGACCTCCCAGAACGGCATCTCGTCGCGTTCCCACAGGCGGCCCAGGTGCCGCGCCGCTTCGGCCAGGCAGTCAATCTGGATCCGCTCATCGCTCAGCCCGCGCGCCCGCAGCCGTCGGACCACCGCGCGCGCAACCGCTGGATCGCGGTCGCGCAGCGCCTCGGCGCAGGCGACCACGTCCGCGGGCGCGGCGGCGACGCCGCGGCGCGCCTCGGCCAACCGCGCCACGTGGTCCAGCGCGTCGCGCACTACGTTTTGCAGGTCGCAGGCATGCGCCTGAGCGCCGCTGCCGTCCCGCATCGGTGCGCGCTGCGCCACCACCCTGAAACCACTCAACTTCAAAGACGTCGCCCCCCGACGCTTCGACCGACGAAAGCGGGGCCGCCGGCCGCCCATCCTGCCGACGCGGACCCGCCCGTCCCCGCCGGTCCCGATTGTGCGGAACCATCACGCCTACGCAGGTTGGACCGGCGGGTTCCCTCAAGTCGACAAAATATTTCGAATCATTTCCCTTGCGATTCAGCGGGATCCGCGATCCGCCCATCGACATTCATGATTCCGGTCTTGCACCACAGCGTTGCAGGACCGTTGCGGGCGCAACTTTCGGCGGATTACCGCTCATCGCCGGCAAGCAACCGCGACACGGGCGCAACATGCGGCCGAAATCGTTGCAGCACCCTCACGCGCCCGTTATGGACCGATTAACCACCGGCGGTTGGGGAGCCGCCTGCTGCACGACAAGAACAGCAAGGGACAGACGGGCACGTGGCACACGGGAAACTGACGATGGTGAACGCTGCGCTCGCGCGCGCGTTCCCCGAACGGCGACTGTTTCTGCGGTCGGACACCGAAACCCGGTTCGTTCGCCTCGCGCCCGCGACGCAGCTGATGGCGGTGAGCGGCAGCGCACTCGTGGTCGGCTGGACCATCGTGGCGACCTCGATCCTCCTGATGGACAGCATCGGCTCGGGCAACGTGCGCGAGCTCGCCAAGCGTGAACAGGCGCTTTACGAAGAGCGGCTCAACGCGCTCTCCGCCGAACGCGACGCCAGCGCCGAAGACGCGCGCCAGGCGATCGAGCGGTTCAACGTCGCGCTCGCGCAGGTGTCGCGCATGCAGGAAGAACTACTGGCCTCGGAAACCCGCCGCCGCGAGCTCGAGACCGGCATCGAGGTGACGCAGGCCACCCTGCGCCGCGCCATGCAGGAACGCGACGCCGCGCGCGACCAGACCCGCACCTTGGCGCTTCAGGTCGAGGGCGGCACGGCGGCGGAGGCCGACGAGCACCGCGTCGCCGACATGGAGGCCACGCTGGACATGCTGGCCGACGCGCTGGGCGACACGGCGGACCAGCGCGACAGCCTCGCCGCCGAGGCCGAGGAAGCCGAGGCATTCGCCGAGGAGATGATCCTCGAGGCCCGGCTCCAGCAGGACCGCAACGAGCTGATCTTCAGCAAGCTCGAGGACGCGCTGACGATCTCGGTCAAGCCGCTCGACAAGATGTTCGAAAGCGCGGGCCTGGACGCAGACGACCTTCTGGACACCGTGCGGCGCGGCTATTCCGGCCAGGGCGGCCCGCTGACGGCGCTGCGCATGTCCACCAAGGGCCAAGGCCCGGACGACGATACGCTGCGCGCCAACTCGATCCTCGAGCGGCTCGACCGCATGAACCTCTACCGTATCGCGGCCGAGAAGGCGCCGTTCGACATCCCGGTGAAGCAGTCGTTCCGCTATACCAGTGGCTTCGGCCCGCGCTGGGGCCGCATGCACGAGGGCACGGATTTCGCCGGGGCGCACGGCACGCCAATCCACACGACGGCGGACGGCGTGGTGACCTATGCCGGCCGCATGTCGGGTTACGGCAATCTGGTGAAGATCAAGCACGAGTTCGGCATCGAGACGCGCTACGCCCACATGTCGCGGATTCGGGTGAAGGTCGGGCAAAAGGTCTCGCGCGGGGACCAGATCGGTGATATGGGGAACACTGGCCGGAGCACCGGCACCCACCTTCATTACGAAGTGCGCGTCGGCGGCAAGCCCGTCAATCCGATGACCTACATCAAGGCTGCGAAAGATGTTTTCTAAGAGCAAGATCAACGAGCCCGGCCCCAAGCAGGGCGAAGGCCAGGGTCCGAAAACCCCCGAGGCGTCGTCTTCCGCCCCGAAGACCACGACCGATTTCCAGCCGTCCAGTGCGCCGAAGTCCAAGCCGCCGGCATCGGTTCTGTCGTCGGACCTTACGATCAAGGGCAACCTCAAGACCACCGGCGACATCCAGATCGAGGGCACGGTCGAGGGCGACATCCGCGCCCATCTGCTCACCGTCGGCGAAGGCGCGACGATCAAGGGCGAGGTCATGGCCGACGACGTCGTCGTGAACGGCCGCGTTGTGGGCCGCGTTCGCGGCCTGAAGGTGCGCCTGACGTCGACCGCGCGGGTCGAGGGCGACATCATCCACAAGACCATCGCCATCGAAAGCGGCGCCCATTTCGAAGGATCCGTCCAGCGGCGCGACGATCCGCTCAATACAACGCAGCAGCAGGGTGCGCGGCCGGGCCAGCAACAGCAGGGCAAACCCGCCGAAGCCAAGGCCTGAACTCAGGTCGCTCCCGTCACGCAAGCCCCGCGGCCTTCGCCGGCGGGGCTTTTTCATGCGCCGGCCGCGCGCGCCGGGCTGTGCCCCTCGTGCGGTGAACCGGTGTCCCGGCCTTTCCTCTTGCGAAAATACTCCCGCCGGAGGCACCGTGCGCCGCAGGCGCACCAAAACAAACGTCGCGCCGCAGGCGCGTCCGCGTGGCGGCGCCGGGAGATCGTGAGCCCCGTCAGACCTCGTCGTAAAGCGCGCGACGATACAGGTGCCAAGTGGCGTGGCCCAGGACGGGCAGCGCCACGAAGAGGCCCAGGAATACCGGGACCATCGCCGCCAGCAGCAGCACAGCGATGAGCGCGGCCCAGACCAGCATCACGCCCAGGTTCTCGCGCACCGTGCGCAGGCTCAGCAGCATGGCGGTCACGAAATCGACCTCGCGCTCAAGGAGGAGCGGCAGGCTGACGACGGTGAGAGAGAACATCAGGAAGGCGAACGCCCCGCCGACGGCCAGCTCCACGGCGATCATGGTCATCCCGTTCGCGGTCAGGAACACCTCCCACGAGGTGGAGACGTTGGTCAGCGTCGACAGCCCCATGAACAGCGCAAACAGCATGTGGGCGAAGAACGTCCAGAACAGGAAGGCGATGACGATGATCGCGCCGATCCAGGGGATTTGCCGGTCCCGCTCGGCTAGCACCACACCCAGCACCTCGGACCAGACTAGCGGCCGGCCGGCCTCGATCCGGCGACTGACCTCGTAAAGCCCGACGGCGGCGAAGGGCGCGATCAGCGGAAAGCCCAGCGACATCGTCAGCGTCCAGGCCAGCGTGCCCGCGCCGAACGCCACCAGCGCCAGACCACCCAGCACGTAGACCGCGCTGAAGAACAGCCCGAAGCTTGGCGCGCGGCGAAAATCCTGCCAGCCGAGGATCAGCGCCTCCCGTAACTCCGTCAGCGTCACCCGTCCGATACGTGGCAGCGCCGACGGCGCGCCTGGCGCCGGTACGCCCATATCCGTCATCCTGTGTCTCCTCCCCGTGGGCAGTATACACCGCCGGGCCGGGTGCGGGCAACGCCCCGAGACGCGGGTCGGCCCCTACTGCCCCGCGCGCAGAATGGCCGAGACGGGGGCGAGCGTCACGTCGGCAGCGCGTCCTTCGGCAACCCATTGCCGCAGCGCGCGCAGGGTCTCGGGCCGCGTCCGGCCCACGAGGATCGCACCCTGCTCGACGCGGGCGCGGAAGGCCCCGTTGTCGAGGAAGCGCTGCACGGCGCGGGCGTCCTGCCCCGCCGCGTCGATTTCGCGCGTGACCTGCGCCGCCGGCACGTCCCCGTCGATCTGCTGCGCCGGGTCGCGCTCGTCTTGGAACGTCACCAACCCATGGCCGGAGCGTGCGAGCCGCTCCACCAGGCCCCCCGCGGCGGTCGTCCCGGTAGCGTCGTCAGGCCAGCCCAGCACCGCCACCGCGTCGTCGAGCGCCCCGCCCGCGCCGAGAAGCAGTCCGTCCGCCCCGTCATGGGCCGGGATCACCACCACCTCGTGCCCGGCGGCGCGCGCGGCGGCCGCGCGGTCGGCGGCGTCGGGCGCCTGCGCCGGGATGGCGAGCGTCACCGGGAATGCCAGGCGCGGGATCGCACCGCCGGTGTCGAGCAGGATGACCGAGAGGAGCGGCCGGTCCTGCGGCGCCTCGAAGGGCAGCGCGTTGCGCAGCAGCGCGGGCAACGTGGCCTCGCCGGTTCCGTCGATGCCCGTCGCATCGCTGACCCGCGGCAGGCGGTCGGTCGGGTCGCCCGCGGACGCGCTGCCCCGGTCCGCGCCGCGTTCCGCTTCAGCGGGACGTGCGGGCGCGCCCCCCGCCTCGGGCCGGCCAAGCTCTCCGTCGACCACGATCCGTCCCTCGGCATTCACCGTCGCCGGCATCTCGGGCAGCGGGATCGTCTGCGGCACCTCGGGCGCCGCGCCGGTGTCGGGCGTCGTCTCCGGTGCCTCGTCGCCCGGCAGCACGCCGGGCCCCGACAGCGATGCCGTGCGGTCGGCGAAGAGCTGGCGGGCGAGCCCACTCTCCTGCTCTGCAGACGGCGCCTGAAGCGCGGCGGGCGCAGGGCCGACATCGGCGGTGACACGAGCGGTTTCGGCCGGCGGCGCCTCGACCTCGGGCAGCGCCTCGACCTCCTGCGCCGGACCCAGCGCCCGGCGCTCGGGCGAGGCGACCGGGCTCGAGGCACTGGGAAGTGCCAGCGCGAGGTCCTCGGTCTCGGGCGCCTCGGTGGCCGAGGTCTCCGCGACGTCGACCTCGGGCACAGCCGGGTCCGAGGGCTCGGGCCCCGCATCGGGCCGCTCGCCCTGGGACGGCGCGGCTGGAGCCGGAGCGGCGCGCGAGCCGGCGGAGCCATCGGCCGTGCGAGAGACGGCGGGCGGTTCCGCCTCGGCCCGCGGCGGCGCGGCGGGTTCCTGCGGCGCGGGGGCCGCGACATCCTCGGGCGCGCGGGCCGGCAGCCCCTCGCGGTTCTCGCGCCCGGCCGGCGCAGACAGGAGGGTAGGCGCGGCGGACGCGACGGCGGGGTCGGACGACGTCGGGGCGTCCTCCATCTCGCCCGGCGGCAGGTCAGCGGCGCCCGTGTCGGCCAGCTCGCCCGGAGCGTTGGCCTCCGGCCGCGCCGACGCCGCATCCTCCGCCTCCTCGCCCGTGGCGAGCCGCCGCCCTCCGTCCTGCTCGGGCGACGCGAAGGCGTCCATCCCGGCGAGCGCTTCTGGCGCATCTGCGGCGTCGTCGACCTGCGGCAGGTCTTCCACCCCGATCTCGACCGGCGGAAGCGCCTCGCCCGCCGGCTCCGGCGCCGCGTCGGCGGTCACGGTCGGGCGGACGGCCTCTTCGTCCTGCAGCGGTGCGCCGGCGACTTGCGGAGCCGCGGCCGAGAGCTCCGGCGTCGCGGGCACGGCCGGGGCGGCATCGCCCGACCGGCGCGCGGCGGCGCGGGGGGGCTGCGGCGGCTGGCCCGTCGCGACCGGAGCCTCGGCGTCCGGCACGCCAACGGGCGCGGCAAGCTCGGGCAGCGCCAGGTCCACCTCGGGCGTCGCGGCCTCGGGCGGGGCGTCCGCGTCGAGCGGTTCGGGCTGCGCGTCCGGCGTCGGCGCGGGCAGCGGGACGGTCTCGACCGTTTCGGGGGCCGGGTCGCTGTCGGGAAGGACGGGCTTGGCATCCGGACGGGCGCGGTTGAACTCGGTCCCCGGCGGCAGGTCCACTGCGGCAGCCGCGGGCGGTTCGACGGCGAACTCTCGGCGCGCGCCGACCTGCGACACGACCACCACCACGGCCGTCGACACGGCGAGACCCCAGGCCACGCCCGAAAGCAAACCACGCGCCACTTCTTGTCTCCGTCCTGCCCGAGCCTGTCCACCTCGCCTTGACGCTGGCGGGCGGCTGCGCCCATGTATAGCGCGACCCTAACCGGGGTTCATCCCCTTTGCACGCCGAGGAACCGCGCCCACATGCTGCTGCTCATCGATAACTACGACAGTTTCACTTACAACCTCGTACATTATCTGGGCGAGCTTGGGGCGGACGTGGTGGTGCGCCGAAACGACGCCATGGACGTGCAGGCGGCGATGGCGATGAACCCCGCCGCGATCCTCCTGTCGCCCGGACCCTGCGACCCGGACCGCGCCGGCATCTGCCTGGCGCTGACCGAAGCGGCGGCCGAGACGCGCACGCCGCTTCTGGGGGTCTGCCTGGGGCACCAGACCATCGGACAGGTCTTCGGCGGTCGGGTGGTGCGGGCCAACGACATCGTGCACGGGAAGCTCGGCACCGTGCGGCACACCGGTAAGGACGTGTTCGCGGGCCTGCCCTCGCCCTTCGCGGCGACGCGGTACCATTCGCTGGTGGTCGAGCGGGACAGCCTGCCCGAGTGCCTGGAGGTGACGGCGGACCTGGAGGACGGGACGATCATGGGCCTGTCGCACAAGACGCTGCCGATCCACGGCGTGCAGTTCCACCCCGAATCCATCGCGTCCGAGCACGGTCACAAGCTGCTGCAGAACTTCCTCGACGAGATGGCGGTCCCGGCATGAGCAACACGCTGAAGCCGCTGATCGCCGCCGCCGTCGATCGCCCGCTCACGCGGGAGGAAGCCGAGACCGCGTTCACCGCCCTGTTCGAGGGCCGCGCCACGCCCAGCCAGGTGGGCGGCCTGTTGATGACCCTGCGCACGCGCGGCGAAACGGTTGCCGAATTCGCCGCGGCGGCGTCGGTGATGCGCGCCAAGTGCAAGCCCGTGCGCGCGCCCGAGGGGGCGATGGACATCGTGGGCACCGGCGGCGACGGCAAGGGGACGCTGAACATTTCGACCGCCACGGCCTTCGTCGTGGCGGGCGCCGGCGTGCCCGTGGCCAAGCACGGCAACCGCAACCTGTCGTCGAAATCCGGCGCGGCGGACGCCATCGGCGAGATGGGCGTGAAGGTCATGGTCGGGCCGGAGGTCGTGGAGCGTGCGCTCAACGAGATCGGCATCGGCTTCATGATGGCGCCGATGCACCACCCGGCCATGGCGCATGTCGGCCCGACGCGGGTCGAGCTGGGAACGCGCACGATCTTCAACATCCTCGGCCCGCTGACCAACCCGGCGGGTGTGAAGCGCCAGCTGACCGGCGCCTACTCCGAGGCCGTGATCCGTCCGATGGCGCAGACCCTGGCCGAACTGGGGTCCGAGCGGGCCTGGATCGTGCACGGCTCCGACGGGACCGACGAAATCTCGATCGCGGGGCCCACGGCGGTGGCCGCGCTCGAGGACGGGGCGGTGACGATGCGCGAGATCGCGCCCGAGGATGCGGGCCTGCCCGTGCATCCCTTCCAATCCATCATCGGCGGCACGCCTGCCGACAACGCCCGCGCTTTTCGCGAACTGCTCGAAGGGGCGCACGGCGCCTATCGTGACGCGGTGCTGCTGAACGCGGCCGCCGCGCTGGTCGTCGCGGGCCGTGCGACCGACCTGCGCGAGGGGGCCGAGATGGCGCGCGACAGCATCGACAGCGGCCGCGCGCGGGACAAGGTGCTGCAACTGGCCCGGATCACGTCGGACGCGGCCTGACAGCCACCGCTTCTTTCACCTGATCCACGAAAAAGGGGCGCGGCAGATGCCGCGCTCCGTCGCGCCCTCCCTGTCGGACGCTGCTTATTCGGCCGGGGCCTTGTCTCCGATGACGCCGCGGTCGATCTGGTCCTGCTCGATGGACTCGAACAGCGCCTTGAAGTTGCCCTCGCCGAACCCTTCGTCGCTCTTGCGCTCGATGAATTCGAAGAAGATCGGCCCGATCACGGTACGTGAGAAAATCTGGAGCAGGATCTTCGTCTCGCCCCCGTCCAAGACGCCTTCGCCGTCGATCAGGATGCCGTGCTTCATCATGCGGTCCTTGGGCTCATCATGGCCCACGACCCGCTCGTACGACAGGTCGTAGTAAGTTTCGGGCGGCTTGGGCATGAACTTGATGCCATTGTCCGCGATCCGGTCCAGGGACTCGTAGATGTTCCGCGCGCCCACTGCGATGTGCTGGATCCCCTCGCCGTTGTAGCGCTTGAGGTACTCGACGATCTGGCCCGTCTCGCCCCGGTCCTCGTTGATCGGGATTCGGATGCGGCCGCAGCGCGAGGTCAACGCGCGCGAGAAGAGGCCGGTGAACTTGCCTTCGATGTCGAAGAAGCGGATCTCCTTGAAGTTGAAGATGTCGCCATAGAACCGGAACCACGTGTCCATGTTGCCCTTGTGGACGTTGTGGGTCAGGTGATCGAGATAGAAGAAGCCCACGCCCTCGGGGTGTGCCTTCGACACCCAGTCGAACTCGGCGTTATAGGGGTTGGCTTCGTAGTAATCCTCGATGAAGTAGATCCGGGAGCCGCCGATGCCGCGGATGGCGGGCACTTCCATCGTCTTTCCGGGGCCGGTATATTCCTCGGCCCCTTCGAGACGGCATGTTTCAGCGCGTGCTGCGCGTCGACCACGCGCCAGGCCATCGAGGGGGCGCAGGGGCCGTGCTCGTCCACGAAGTCGCGGGCGTGGCTGCCGGGCTCGTCGTTGATCACGTAAGTGATGTCGCCCTGCTGCCAGAGCTCGATGTTCTTCGTCTTGTGCGTCGCCGTGTGCACGTAGCCCATCTTGGCGAAAAGCTCGCGCAGCTTCTCGGACTCCGGGTGGGCGAATTCGACGAATTCGAAACCGTCGGTGCCGGTCGGGTTCTCGGCGGTGATTTCCGCCTTCGGCGCGTCATGCGGGAAAGGTCCCATCTCACGTCCTCCTGTTCGCGTTGGATCGGCCCATAAATGATCCCGGAGCCATGCCCGTTCTGCGCATTTTTCGGCACCTTTGGCTCTTTCCATGCGGCAAATTTACACTATCCTCGGCAGCGGACGCAGGGACACCGCATGACGCATCTGGACGACATCGACTCGCGCCTTCTGGCAGCGCTTCAGAAGGACGCGCACCTGACGGCGCAGGAGCTGGGGGAGATCCTGAACCTCTCGCCCAGCCAGGCCGGCCGCCGCCGCCAGAGGCTGGAGCAGGACGGATACATCGAGCGCTACTCGGCCCGGCTGAACGCGCCGCGGTTGGGACTGGCGATCCAGGCCTTCGTTCAGGTCGAGATGGCGACCCACCAGCCCGACCAGGCCCGCGCGCTCGCCCGCCTTGTCGAGACGCGGCCCGAGATCATCAGCGCATGGACACTGACCGGCGAGGCCGATTACCTTCTGCGCATCTTCTGCACCGACCTGCCCGCGCTGAATCACCTGCTGCACGAGGTTCTGCTGCCGCACCCCGCCGTGAGCCGCGTGCGCAGCCAGATCGTGATGGACCAGTTCAAGGCCGACGCGCCGCTCCCGACCTGAGGATTCGATGGAAAGCTTCCTGTTCCAGGCCACGCTCTACCTCGCCGCAGCCGTGCTCGCGGTGCCGCTCGCCGTGAAGCTGGGGCTGGGCTCGGTACTGGGTTACCTGATCGCCGGCATCCTGATCGGGCCGGCCTTCGGGCTGGTCGGGGCCGAAACGGCGGACCTGCAGCATTTCGCCGAATTCGGCGTCGTGCTGATGCTGTTCCTCATCGGGCTCGAGCTGGAACCGCGCGCGCTGTGGGACATGCGCCACAGGCTGCTCGGGCTGGGCGGGGCGCAGATCGTTCTGTCCACCGCGCTGATCACCGGCGGCGCGCTGGCACTGGGACTGCAGTTCTCGTTCGCACTGGCCATCGGCCTGACGCTTGCGCTGTCCTCGACCGCCATCGTGCTTCAGACGCTGACCGAGAAGGGTCTGATGCAGACCGGCGGTGGGCGGTCCAGCTTCTCGGTCCTGCTGACGCAGGACATCGCCGTGATCCCGATGCTCGCCGCCCTGCCCCTGTTGGCGATCCCCGGCCTGAACCGGGGCGAGGTCACCGACGGCCATGGCGCGGATCACGGCGGGGACGAGGCCGAGACCGTGGCCGGCGGCCATGCCGAGGCCGCGATGTCGCTGATCGAGGGGCTGCCGGGCTGGGGCGTCACGCTGGTGACGCTGGCGGCAGTGGGGGCGATCATCCTGCTGGGCGTTTTCGGCACGCGCCCGATGTTCCACTACGTCCACGTCGCGCGGCTGCGCGAGCTCTATACCGCCTTCGCGCTCCTCATCGTCGTCTCGATCGCGCTTCTGATGACCATGGTCGGCCTGTCCCCCGCGCTCGGCACCTTCCTCGCCGGGGTGGTGCTGGCCAACAGCGAATTCAGGCACGAGCTGGAATCGGACATCGAGCCGTTCAAGGGCCTTCTGCTGGGCCTGTTCTTCATCACCGTGGGCGCCGGCATCCAGTTCGGCACGCTGGTGGGCGCCCCGTTCCTGATCATCGGTCTGACACTGGGCCTGATGGCGGTGAAGGGGCTAGTGCTCTACGTGCTCGCGCGGCTGTTCAAGATGCCGGGTCGCGACCGCTGGCTGTTCACGCTGGGGTTGGCCCAGGCGGGCGAGTTCGGCTTCGTCCTGACGTCGTTCTCGCTTCAGCAGGACGTGTTGCCGCCCGAGATCGGCGATATCCTTCTGCTGGTCATCGCGCTGTCGATGCTGCTTACCCCGCTCGCCTTCATCGCGCATGACCGGCTGGCGCATCTGGTCGAGGACGGTCAGGAGGCGCCGCAGCACGACGAGATCGACGAGCAGAACCCGATCATCATCGCCGGCATCGGCCGCTTCGGCCAGGTGGTCAACCGGATGCTCCAGCTCGCCGGGTTCAAGACGACGGTGCTGGATCACGACCTGGACACCATCCAGCTCATGCGGCGCTTCGGCTTCAAGGGGTTCTTCGGTGACCCTGCCCGGCCCGAACTGCTGCACGCGGCCGGGCTGGACTCCGCGCGGGTGCTGGTCGTGGCGATGGACGACAAGGACTCGGCCACGCGGCTGGTGGAATACGCCCGGCGCGAGCGGCCGGACCTGCACATCGTCGCCCGCGCCCGCGACCGCGTGCACGTCTACGAGCTTTACCGCGCCGGTGCGAACGACATCGTGCGTGAGCTGTTCGACAGCTCGCTGCGCGCGGGCCGCTACGTGCTCGAGAACATGGGCCTGTCGGACCGCGAGGCGAACGAGATGGAGCGGACGTTCTACAAGCTCGACCGCACGGCGCTACGCGACCTCGCCCGGCTCTGGATCCCCGGCGTACCGGTCACCCAGAACGAGGCGTACATCGCCCGCGCCCGCGAGCTGAACAAGGACCTCGAAACCGCACTCGTGGACCAGTTCGACGAGAAGGCGGCCGAGCGGCGGCGCGGCGAGCGCGACCGCGAGGACTGAGCCTCAGCGTCCGCCGGGCCTGAGCGGCATGTGCCGGTTCACGTCCTTGTAAAGCAGGTAACGGAACGGCTCGGGCCCGCCGGCATAGCACGATTGCGGGCAGAAGGCGCGCAACCACATGTAATCGCCCGCCTCGACCTCGACCCAGTCCTTATTGAGCTGGTAGACTCCCTTGCCCTGCAACACGTAAAGCCCGTGTTCCATCACGTGCGTCTCGAGGAACGGGATCACCGCACCCGGCTGCAAGGTGACGATATTGACGTGCATGTCGTGGCGCAGGTCGTCGGGGTCCACGAAGCGCGTCGTCGCCCAGCCGCCGTCCGTGTCGGGCATGGCGATCGGCTCGACCTCGGCGTCCGAGGTCACGAAGCTTGCGGGCATCGGCAGGCCGTCCACCGTCTCATAGGCCTTGCGCACCCAGTGGAAGGTGCAGCGATCGTCGCTTGCGTTGTGCAGCTGCCAGTCCTCGCCGGGTGCGATATAGGCGTATCCCCCCGCTTCGAGCAGGTGTTCGCGCCCGTCGAGGTGCAGCTTCAGCCGCCCCGCGGTGACGAAGACCACGCCCTGCGCCTCCTCGGCCAGTTCCGGCCGCTCGCTTCCGCCGCCGGGCTCAAGTTCCACGATATAGTGCGAAAACGTCTCGGCGAAGCCCGTCATCGGCCGCGCGATGACCCAGGCGCGCATGCCGGTCCAAAACGGCAGCTTCGAGGTCACGATGTCACGCATCACGCCGTGGGGGATGACGGCATAGGCCGGGGTGAACGCGGCCCGGCCGGTGGAGAGGTCCGACTGCGGCGGCAAGCCACCGGTGGGAGAGAAATATTTAGCCATGCAGCCAGAAACCCCGGCGGCGGCGTGGCGTCAATGGGCAAGCGGGCACTCGCAAGTGCCGCCCGGTACACGTGCGGTTCTTGGGCATCGCCGCACAGGTCATCGCGAGAGCCGCGGAGGCCATTGGCCCCGTGCGGAAGGCAGAGCCCGTCGGTGGGCGGACGGGCGACTGCCCCGCCCGTTGGCCCAGTGGGAGTGGGTGGAAAGCGGTGAGGCGTAGTGTCAGAGCATCGCCCGGTCATCCCCACGAAAGTGGGAACCTCCCGCCGCTGGCTCCACCGTCGGCCCGCGGGTGGTGAAAGGCCCTCGCTTGCGCGGGGGTGACAGCGAAGCGCGCAGCCGCCTTCGACGCTCCTTACACAAGCCGGACCACCTCTCCCAAGCTCGCCGCCTCCTGCGCTGCAAGGCCCATGGCCACGGCGCGGCGGCCGTCCTCGACCGTCACCTCGACGTCGCCGCGCCCCTGGACCACCGCGTTGAAGCGGACGTGCTGGTAAAAGGTCGAGCCGTTGTGGTCCCCGGCCTCCAGCAGCTTCGGGTCCACGGGGATCTCGACCGTCTGCGGGCCCTTCGGCTCACGCGGGGAGACGACGACCTGCGGCACCGGCGGCGCGCCCAGATGCGTCGGCCAGAAGCGGGACGGTCCCGGCACCAGCGCCTCGATCTTGCCCTTGGGGCCCACGGCGGTGATCTCCTCCTGGTACCGAGAGCCCTCGGCGTACATGCACAGGTCCAGCATGGCGCGGGCGCCCGAGGCGAACTCTGCGATGACATAGGCCGAGTCCCAGATGTCCGGCGTCTCTTCGTTGTAGCGCTCGTCGAGGTGGTTCACCGCCTGCCCCGCGCTGGCCATGATCCGCACCGGATCGGACTTCAGGATCAGGCGCATGAGGTCGAAGAAATGGCAGCACTTCTCGACCAGCGTGCCGCCCGACCAGCGGTTGAAGCGGTTCCAGTTGCCGACCTTCTTCAGGAACGGGAAACGATGCTCGCGGATGGTGAGCATGGTGACGCCGCCGGTGGCGCGCTCGACCTCGTCGATGAAGGTCTGAATCGGCGGCATGTAGCGGTATTCCATCGCCACCCAGATCGGCGCGGGATACCGGCGCGCGATGGCCTCCAGCCGCTCGACCTCGCCCGGCTCGGTATAGAGCGGCTTTTCCACCAGCAATGGCAGCGGGCGGCGGGCGGCGATCTCCTCCATCTGGCTGACGTGAAGGTGGTTGGGCGAGGCGATGAGCAGGCAATCGAGCGGCTCGTGCGCCAGCAGGTCCCACAGTGAATGATACATAGTCGCGTTCGGCGCGATGGCCTTGGCCGCGCCGGCCATGTAGGCGTCGGGCTCGTAGATGGCAGCGACCCGCGCATTGGGTAGCAGCGCGATGTTGCGCAGGTGTTCCTGCCCCATCATGCCGCAGCCGATGATCCCGTAATTCACGACGTCAGCCATTCCTGCCTCTACTTGATGCGCTGCACATAGCGCGCCTTCTGGTGATCGAACCACGTGCGCGAGAATTCGGCCCGCGCCCCCGTCTGCGCCCAGGAAACCCTTTCGACGAAGCCGCAGGGGGCTCCCGCCGTCAGCGTCGTCGCCGCGTCCCAGCCGGGCGCGTCGGCCAGCCCCACCCGGTCCTCGGCCCGGGTGATCCAGAGGCCCAGGCGGCTCCTGTAATAGTGGTAGAGCGAGTCCGACAGATCCTCCGCGCGCACCTCCGGGGCCCACGTTGCGTCAAGCCAGATCTCCTCGAGCACGCAGGGAATGCCCCCGATACTGCGCACGCGGCGGATGCGGTGCGCCTCGGCGTGCGGGCCGAACTCGGGCATGTCATTCGCCTTGGGCAGGCACTGCACGTCCAGCACCTGCGCCGTCGGCTGCCCTCCGCCCTCGACCAGCTCCAGCCGGAAGAAGGCATAGGGCCCACCTGCGCCGCGCGTCTGGCCGATGTAGTTGCCCGACCCCTGCCGCCGCTCCAGCATCCCGCGCGCCGAAAGGTCGGCCAGCGCCTTGCGCAGGGTTCCGACCGAGATGCCATAGCTGGCCGCCATCTCCCGCTCGGGCGGCAGACGCTCGCCCTCGAGAAGCCGGCCGGCCGCGATGTCACGCACCAGAAGGTCGCTGATCTGCATGTAGAGCGGCGCTGCGCCGGGGTCCGACATGGGGTCACCGGAAAATTGATACACTATTGATGCACATCAAGGCGGATGCTACGCAAGGGCTAATCCCGGGCATCATGGAGGATTCGAAATGACCGTCGTCCCCGTCACCTCCGCAGAACTCGATGCCGCCGAGGTATCGTGGTTCGCGGCCCTCTGCTCGGACGATTACGAATATCTCGGCGTGCCCGACCCTGCGCTGAAATCGTCGTGGGACCACTGCTCCTCGATCGTGCAGGAGGCCGAGCGCCAGGGCTTCCGCAACATCCTCTGCCCCTCGTCCTACCAGGTGGGCCAGGACACGCTGAGCTTCGTGGCCGGCTGCGCGCCGATCACCGACAGGATCAACATGCTTGCCGCCATCCGCTGCGGCGAGATGCAGCCGATCATGCTGGCGCGCACGGTCGCCACGCTCGACCACATGCTCAAGGGCCGGCTGACGCTGAACGTCATCTCCTCGGACTTCCCGGGCGAGAAGGCCGACAGCGCCTTCCGCTACCAGCGAAGCCGCGAGGTGGTGGAGATCCTCAAGCAGGCCTGGACGCAGGATGAAATAAACTATCCCGGCGAAGTCTATGATTTCAAAGGCGTATGGACCGATCCGGCGAAGCCCTATCAGCAGAACGGCGGCCCGCTTCTGTATTTCGGCGGCTACAGCCCCCACGCGCTGGAGCTATGCGGGCAACACTGCGACGTGTACCTGATGTGGCCCGAGCCGAAAGAGCAGATCGCCGAGCGGATGAAGGCCGTGCACGAAGTGGCGGCGCGCTACGACCGGACGCTCGACTACGGCCTGCGCGTCCACATGATCGTTCGCGATACCGAGGCCGAGGCGAAGGAATACGCCGAGCACCTCGTCTCGAAGCTCGACGACGAATACGGCAAGCTGATCCGCGACCGGGCGCACGACTCCACGTCGCTCGGCGTCAGCCACCAGGCCCGCGCGCGCGAACTGGCCGATCAGTTCGGCTATGTCGAGCCGCACCTGTGGACGGGCATCGGCCGCGCGCGGTCGGGCTGCGGCGCGGCGCTCGTCGGATCGACCGACCAGGTGATGAGCGAGATCGAAGAGTACAAGAAGATGGGCATCCGCGCCTTCATCTTCTCGGGCTATCCGCATCTGGACGAATGCCGCCACTTCGGGTCCAAGGTGCTTCCGAACCTCAAGACATGCTCGCTGCCGCACGAGTACGGCCGCGTGCCGACCGAGACACCGAAGACCCCGCTGGGGGCAGGAGACCGCCGCTGATGACCATGGACCGCGTCACGATCACCGACGACCTGAGCTTCTCGCGCATCGTCTATGGCATGTGGCGGCTGGGCGACGACAAGGACACCTCTCCCGCCCACGTGCAGGCCAAGATCGAGGCGTGCCTCGAGCAGGGCATCACCACGATGGACCAGGCCGACATCTACGGCGGCTACATGGCAGAAGAGATCCTGGGCAACGCGCTGACGACGGACCTGAAGGACCGGATCGAGATCGTCACCAAGTGCGATATCGTCGAAGGGATGGGCCGGCACGAAGGCAAGGCGCGGATCAAGCACTACGACACCTCGCGCAGGCACATCGAGGAGTCGGTGGACGCCTCGCTGCGGCTGATGGGGGTCGAGAAGATCGACCTTTTGCTCATCCACCGCCCCGATCCGCTGATGGACCATCACGAGACGGGCGCCGCGCTCGACGACCTCGTGTCCTCGGGCAAGGTGCGCGCGGTGGGCGTGTCGAACTTCAAGCCGCACGACTTCACGCTGCTGCAATCCGCGATGAAGACGCAGCTCGCCACGAACCAGATCGAGATGAGCCTGTCGTGCATCGCGCCGTTCACCAACGGCGACCTCGCCTTCCTGCAGGAACGCGGCCTGCCCCCGATGGCATGGTCGCCCCTGGGCGGCGGCAACCTGATGACGGGCAAGGCCGGGCATGGTCATCTGCGCACCCGGCTGGCCGAGATCGCGCATGAACAGGACACCGAGATGTCGGCCGTCGCCGTCGCGTGGCTTCTGCGCCATCCCTCGGGCATCCTTCCGGTGATGGGCACCAACACGCTGGACCGCATCCGCCAGCTTTCCGACGCCGCGCGCATCGAGATGGATCGCCAGACGTGGTTCGAGCTCTATACTCTCGCCCTCGGTCACGACGTGCCGTGACCATGGCAGACGGAGGATCGATGACAGACCGCTTCACGCCCGGACCGGAGACCGCGCGCGCCTTTCGCGACGCGCTCGGCCGCTTCGCCACGGGCGTCACCGTCATCACCACGCACTCGGACCACGGTCCGCTGGGTATCACCGCCAACAGCTTCTCGAGCCTATCGCTCGACCCGCCGCTGGTGCTGTGGTCGCCGGCGCGCGCCTCGCGCCGCTTCGACGCCTTCGTCGAGGCCGATCATTTCGCGATCCACGTCATGGGCGACGACCAGTACGAGGTCTGCTCGGGCTTCGCCCGGGAGGGCACCGCCTTCGACGCGCTGGACTGGGAGGAGGGCACGGGCGGCACGCCGCTCATCGCCAATTGCCTGGCGCGGTTCGAATGCGATCGCCATGCCGTCCACGAGGGCGGCGATCATGCCATCGTGGTGGGCCGGGTGCGGGCCGCCACTTATCGGGAGGGGGCGCCCCTTCTGTTCCACGGAGGACGTTACGGCCGCTTTCACGGCGGCGACTGACTTCCGAGTGACAAGGATAAGGCCCCTCGATACAACAAGAAAATGGGGGCCGACAGGGAGGATTGGCGCATGGGCGTCTTGCGGGGGCTGCTGTGGCCCTTCCAGACCTGGAACGACTGGGTGTTGCCCGTCGGCCGGGCACTGGCGGTCGTCGCCATCGGCCTGATGGTCGTGGCGATCCTGGTGCAGGTGTTCTTCCGCTATGTCCTGAACAACGCCCTGCCCTGGCCGGACGAGGCCGCGCGGTTCTGCATGCTCTGGATGACGGGACTGATCGCGCCGATGGCCTATCGCCGGGGCGGCTTCGTCGCCATCGACATGTTCGAACGGGCCCTGCCCGCCCGCGCCGCCGCCGTCGTCTCGCTGATCCTCTTGCTGATCTCGGGCCTCGTGCTGGTCGTCGCCGTGCAGATCGGCTGGGCCGAGGTGACGGGCTTCGGGGGCCGGTTCGCCACCGCCTCGCTCTGGGTGCCGTGGCTCGACGGCTGGGTGCGGGTGCCGCGCAGCTGGATGATGGCCTCGCTTCTGGTGGGCGTGGTGCTCTTGCTGATCGTGAACGTCGAGCTGATCCTGCGCTCGCTCATCACCCTTCTCGGGCACCGGGAGGAGCTCAAGCCGCTCCACGCGCCCGAGGAAGAACTCATGGCGGAGTGAGCGGATGCTGATCTGGTTCCTTCCCGTCTTCCTGGGCTTCCTGATCCTCGGCCTGCCGGTGTTCTTCGGCCTGCTCGCCGCGCCCGGCGTCCTGCTGTGGCTGAACGGGCAGGAGCGCGACATCACCCTGCTTTACCGCAACGTCTATAACGGGATGGACAGCTTCCCGCTGATGGCGATCCCGTTCTTCATGCTCGCGGGCGAGCTGATGAACAAGGGCGGCATCACCGAACGGCTGGTCGAGTTCTCCCAGGCGATCATGGGTCATCTGCGCGGCGGGCTGGCGCACGTGAACGTCCTGTCCTCGATCCTCTTCGCCGGGCTCTCGGGCTCGGCCGTGGCCGATACCTCGGCGCTGGGGTCGATGCTGATCCCGGCGATGGAGAAGCAGGGCTATACCCGCCGCTTCGCCGCCGCGATCACCGCCGCCTCGTCCGTCATCGGCCCCATCATCCCGCCCTCGGGCATCATGATCATCTATGCCTACGTCATGGGCGAAAGCGTCGCGGCGCTGTTCCTGGCGGGCATCGTGCCGGGCGTGCTGGTGGGCCTGTCGCTGATGATCATGGTCCGGGCGCTGGCCGACCGCTACGACATGCCCAAGGCCGAGCGGATCGTGCAGCGCGGGATCGAGCTTCCGGCGCTGGAATACTGGGTGTCGTTCGTCCTCGTCCGGCTGAACCTGGGCTGGCTGCTGTCGGCGTTCGTCCCGGTGGAAAGCGCAACCGGCCAGTGGCTCGCGCTGGCGGGCGGCATCGTTGCGGCG
The DNA here is from genome assembly GCF_900115595.1 of Tranquillimonas alkanivorans. GTDB lineage: Bacteria > Pseudomonadota > Alphaproteobacteria > Rhodobacterales > Rhodobacteraceae > Tranquillimonas > Tranquillimonas alkanivorans. The sequence goes on along the minus strand of NZ_FOXA01000004.1, from coordinate 136,860 downwards.
CACGCGTTGATGCTGGGGTTGCGGCGGCTACTCAGCCGCGACGTCCGGATGGTTTGCAAACGTGCCGTGGTGCCTTTGCAAACTCCGATCCTGATCCTCGGCGGCATCCTCGCCGGCATCTTCACGCCCACCGAGGCCGCCGCCATCGCCGTGGCCTATGCCCTGATCGTCGGCTTCTTCGTCCTGCGCACGCTCAAGATCGCGGACCTGGCCGAGGTCTTCTCGCGCGCGGCCATGACCTCGGCCGTGGTCCTGCTGCTGGTCGGGGCGGCGATGGCCTTCAAGACCGTGGTCAGCCTGTCCTACGCCCCGCAGATCCTGGCCGACTATATCCTGTCGCTGTCCGAGAACCCGCTGATCCTGCTGTTCCTGATCAACCTGCTGTTGTTCGTCGTCGGCATGTTCCTGGACGCGGGCCCGGCGATCATCATTCTCGGACCGATCCTGGGGCCGATCTTCACCGACCTCGGCGTGCACCCGATCCACTTCGCGATCATCATGAGCGTGAACCTCACCGTGGGCCTCGCCACCCCGCCGATGGGCCTGGTGCTCTTCGTCGCCTCGTCCGTCTCGGGCGAGAAGGTCGAGAGCATCGCAAGGGCCATCCTGCCGTTTCTCGCCATGGAGGTGCTGGTGATCTTCCTGATCACCTATGTCCCGGCGATTTCGATGACGATCCCGCGCCTGACGGGCTTCGTGAACTGACGATTTTTCAGCAAACCCAAGGGAGGCAAGTAACATGCTGAAGGCAACGCTCAAGTCGCTCACCGTAGCGGCGATGCTCGCGGGGACCGCCGTGGCCGCCGCGGCGCAGGAGTACACGCTCCGCGCCACCGCGAACTCCAACGAGAACGACGAGGACTACGACGGGCTCGTGGTCTTCAAGAACTTCGTCGAGCAGGCGTCGAATGGCGCCATCGGCGTCGAGATCTTCATGGGCACGCAGCTCTGCTCGAACGGAGCCGAATGCCTTCAGGGCGTCGCCGACGGCTCGATCGACATCTACATCTCGACCTCGGGCGGCGCGGCGGGGATTTTCCCGTTCGTGCAGGTACTCGACCTGCCCTACCTGATGTCGAACGACCGCGTGGCCGAAGCCGTGCTGCAGAACGACACCGAGTTCATGCAGGCCATGAAGGACATGACGCTCGAAAACTCGCAGGGCGCGATCCGGCTGATGACCGTGGGCAACACCGGCGGCTGGCGCAACTTCGCCAACACGCAAGGCCGCGTCACCCAGCCCTCGGACCTTGAGGGCATGAAGATCCGCACCGTCGTCGCCGACCTCCCACAGGAGCTGGTCAGCGCGCTCGGCGCCTCGCCCACGCCGATCCCGTGGCCCGAGCTCTTCACGTCGCTCCAGACCGGCGTCGTCGAGGGGTCGAAGAACGGCATCACCGACATCATGTCGATGAAGTTCCCGGATGCCGGGCTGAAATACCTCACGCTTGACGGCCATGCCTACATGGGCGCGCTATGGTTCATGAACAACGAGGCGTTCACCTCGATGCCCGAGGATCTGCAGCGCGTGGTGATCGACGGCTTCTACGCCCTCCAGCAGGCGACCTTCGCCTCGCCCAAGCGCAAGTCGATCCAGGCCTACGAGGACTTCCTGGCCGCCGGCGGCGACATCTACGTGCCGACCCCGGAAGAAAAAGAGATGTTCCGCGACGCCGCTTCCCCCGTCTACGACTGGTTCCAGCAGAACGTCGACGGCGGCGAGGCGATCTTCGGAGCCATGACCTCGACCGTCGAGACGGTCGAGCAGGAGATCGAGGCCAGCCGCGCCGCGGACAGCCCGAACTGATCGTTCACGCGGCGGCCCCTTTGGGCCGCCGCACCTTCGCCCTTTACCTGGGCGACCGACCGGGAATGCGCCGCGTTAGCCGGTCCTGATCATGATCCCGAAGAGACGACCACCGGATCGCAGCTTGCCTCGCCCCCTCAGGCGACCCGTATCCACGTGCCCATGCCGGACATCTGGTGCGACAGCATGTGACAGTGCAGCATCCAGTCGCCGGGGTTGTCGGCGACGAAGGCGATCTCGCGCGTCTCGCCCGGCTGGATCAGCGTCGTGTCGCGCAGCGGCCCCGCCTGCCCGTCCGGCCCGATCTCGCGGAAGTGGTGGCCGTGCAGGTGCATGGCGTGCGGAAACATGGTGCGATTCTCCATCGGGATGCGGATCGTCTCGCCCCGCGCGGCCTCGACCAGCGGCGCGTCGGGCATGCCCGCGACGCCGCCCATTGCCCAGAACTGCCCACTTTGGACCAGCGCGCGCCAGTCGAGCCTGCGGCCTTCGTAAGACGCGCTCTGCAGCCCCCGCATCGCCCCGCCTTCAAGCGGCATCGCCACCGTGCGCCCCTCGCCCAGGACCGGCTCGGGGACCGGGTTCGGCGGCAGCGCCTTCGGGGCAGCCCGGCGTCCCTGCGCAGCCTCGCCGGAGACCGGGAAGGCGGTGACGGCGTAGCCCCCGTTGCGCTCGTACGAGACGAGGAAGGCTTCCTCTCCCGGCGCGGCGGTGACGTCCACGATCAGATCGGCGCGCTGCGCGGGGCCCAGCAGCAGTTCACCTGCCGTGCGCGGCTGGTCCAGCGGCATGCCGTCGACCGCCATCACCCAGCCTTCAAGCCCCTGAAGCTGCAACGCGAAGACCCGCGCCGTCGCCGTGTTCACAAGCCGCAGGCGCAGCCGCTCCCCCGCGCGCACGGGCTTCGACAGCGCGCCGTTGCCGTTGACGGTGATCCAGTTGCCCAGCCGCCCGGCATGTGACATGTCGTGCATCGCGCCGAAAGACGGGTCGATCTGCGCATCCTCGGTCATGCGCCAGTCCGACAGCTGGATCACCTCGTCGCGGTCGACCTCCGGCGCCTCGGCCTCGTCCACCACCAGCACGCCGGACAGCCCGCGGCCGATCTGCTCGGCCGAGTTGGCATGCGGGTGGTACCAGAACGTCCCCGCGTCGGGCACGGAGAAAGCATAGTCGAAGCGCCCACCAGGCGCGACGGCGTCCTGAGTCATGCCCGGCACGCCGTCCATCCCGTTGGGCAGGCGGATTCCGTGCCAGTGCACGGTCGTGGGCTGCGGCAGGTCGTTGACCAGCGTCGTCTCCAGCCGCTCGCCCTGGCGCAGCCGCAGCACGCGCCCCGGCACCTGCCCGTCATACGTCCAGACGTCCGTCCTGCCGTAGCCCTCGGGCGCCAGTTGGATGCGTGAAGCGGCGGCGCGAAGTTCGTTCGCACCTCCGGCGAACGAGACGGAGGGCACCGTCAGAAGTGCGGCGGTTCCGGTCAGGAAGGTGCGGCGGGTGGGCATGAAGCTCCTCCGAAATCGTGTGTCGGGCTTCAGATGCCTTCGCCCGCCGGCCCGGTCAATGCGGCAGATCAACCGAACGAAAAGAGGGCCGCCCCAACGGAACGACCCTCGAAACCTTGGCGAAGACGGCCGGCCTTATGCGGCGGCGTCGTCCTCTTCAAGCTTCTCGACTTCCTTCTGGAGCTCTTCCTTCGAGACCTCCTTCTCGGACACGTCGGCCTGCTCGAACACGTAGTCGACGACCTTGTCCTCGAAGATCGGCGCCTGAAGCTGCTGGCGCATCTGCGGGTTCTGCTGCACGAACTCGAAGAACTGGCGCTCTTGGCCCGGGTACTGGCGGGCCTGGTTCATCACGGCCTGCGTCATCTCGGCGTCGGTCACCTTGACGTCGTTCTTCTGGCCCAGCTCGGCAAGCAGCAGGCCCAGGCGCACGCGGCGCTCGGCCAGCTTGCGGTGCTCGTCCGTCGGCTCGATCTTCTCGTGATCGTGGCCCTGAACGTCCGGGTTCTCCTCGTGCCACAGCTGGTGGGCGATCTGGTTCGCCTCGGCATCCACCAGGCTGGGCGGCAGATCGAAGGACACCTTCTCGTCCAGCTGGTCGAGAAGCTGGCGCTTCATCACCGAGCGCGCCGCGCCGGCATACTCGGACTCGAGCCGCTCACGGATCTGGGCCTTCAGCGCATCGAGATCGTCGGCACCGTAACGCTTGGCAAGCTCGTCGTCGACCTCGGCCGGCTTCGGCTTCTTCACTTCCTTGACCTTGACGGCGAAGACCGCGTCCTTGCCGGCCAGATGCTCGGCGCCGTACTCCTCGGGGAAGGAGACGTTGACGTCCTTCTCGTCACCGGCCGTCACACCCTTGAGCTGCTCTTCAAAGCCCGGGATGAATGAGCCCGAGCCCAGTACCAGCGGGTAATCCTCGGCCGCGCCGCCCTCGAACTCTTCGCCGTCAATCGAGCCGGTGAAGTCGATGACCACCTGGTCGCCGTCCTCGGCCTCGGCGCCCTCGCCCTTGTCCTCGAACGACTGGGCGTTGTCGGCCAGGCTCTGCAGCGCCTCGTCCACCGCCGAATCCTCGGCCTTCACCACCAGCTTCTCGAGCTTCAGCTCGCTCGCGTCGAAGTCGGGAATCTCGGGCAGTGCCTCGTAGGACAGCTCGACCTCGACGTCGTCGCCTTCCTTCCAGTCCTCGTTGGTCATCTTGACCGAGGGCTGCATGGCCGGGCGGTCGCCGGTCTTCTCGAAATGCTCGTTCATCGCGCCGTCAACGGCTTCCTGCATGGCCTCGCCCAGCAGGCGCTGGCCGAACTGCTTCTTGAGCAGCGCCATCGGCACCTTGCCCTTGCGGAAGCCCTTCATCTCGACCTCGGGCTGTGCCTCGGCCAGCTTCTCGTCGACCTTCGCATCCAGCTCACCGGCCGTGACGGTGATCTGGTAGCCCCGCTTGAGGCCGTCGTTCAGGGTCTCGGTGACCTGCATTTCGCTCTCTCTTCCTTCTCGTCCATGGTGCGGGTGAAGGGACTCGAACCCCCACGCCTCGCGGCGCCAGAACCTAAATCTGGTGCGTCTACCAGTTCCGCCACACCCGCAAAGCCCAAGACGCCGCCCGTGGGCCGCGCCTGCAAAATCCGCGCCTCTCTAGCAAAGGGCCTGCGCGGATGCGAGAGCAAAAATCGCCTGTTCGGCGCTCTCTCGCACGCCGGCCGCAGAGGGTTCCCGTCTCGGCCGCACACCCGCCTGCGCGCGGCCGCCCTTGCAACACTCTGCCGTCAGGCGTAGCGATGCGCCCCGTGCCGCGCGGGGCCGGCTGCCCGCCGCGCCCGGCGGCCCCAAGACGCATGTGCGGCCCGAGCGCCGCGGTTCAGGAGGCACTCCGATGGTCAAGCTCGACATCCTCTCCGATCCGGTCTGCCCCTGGTGCTACATCGGCAAGACGAACCTCGACCGTGCGCTCGAGGCGGACCCCGACCACCCGTTCACGATCGAGTGGCATCCTTTCCAGCTGAACCCCGACATGCCCGAGGGCGGCATGGACCGGCGGCAGTACCTGGAGGCCAAGTTCGGCGGCAAGGAGAGCGCCGCGAAAGTCTATGCCCAGATCGACGAGCATGCGAAGGCCGCTGGCCTCGAGATCGCCTGGGACAGGATCGACCGCACGCCCAACACGCTCGACGCACACCGGCTGATTCACTGGGCCGGGCTCGAGGGGCGGCAGGGTTTCGTCGTGGACCGGCTGTTCAAGGCGTACTTCAAGGAAGGCCGCGACATCGGCGACCGTACCGTCCTGCTCGACATCGCCGAGGCGACGGGCCTGGACCGCGCCATGACCGAGCGGCTGTTCGAAAGCGGCGCGGATGTCGAGGAGACGCGTGCCCGCGACGCCCATACCCGCGAGCGTGGCGTGACCGGTGTGCCGACCTTCGTGGTCGCCAACCAGCACGTCGTTCCCGGCGCGCAGCCGCCCGAGCTTTGGGCGAAGGTGATCGCCGAGATCGCCGAGCAGAGCGGGGACGGCGCATGAGCGCGGACTCCGACGCGCCCGTGCCTCCCGCAGCGCGGAGAGTGTCGCGCGCCGAGTTCGTGGCGATGATGGCGACGCTCTTCGCCACCATCGCCTTCTCCATCGACGCGATGCTGCCGGCGATGCCCGAGATAGCGGCGGAACTCACGCCCGACGCGCCGAACCGGGCGCAACTGGTGCTGACCGCCTTCGTCTTCGGCATGGGGCTGGGCACCTTCGTCGCCGGGCCGCTGTCGGACGCCATCGGGCGCAAGGCGACGATCACGGGCGGCATCGCGCTCTACATCATCGCCGCCTTCGCCGCCATGCAGGCACCCACGCTCGAGACGCTGCTGGCCGCGCGCGTGGTGCAGGGGGTCGGTGCCGCCGCCTCGCGCATCGTCTCGATCGCGCTGGTGCGCGATCTGTTCGAGGGGCGGCGCATGGCACAGATCATGTCCTTCGTGATGATGATCTTCATCACCTTCCCCGCGGTCGCCCCGTTCATCGGCTCGCTCGTCATCGACGCATTCGGCTGGCGCGCCATCTTCGGCGCGTTCATGGTCTTCGGCCTGGTGGGGACGACCTGGCTCAACATCCGCCAGCCGGAAACCCTGCCGCCCGAGCGCCGCCTTCCGCTGCGCGCGAAGCCGCTGTGGGCGGCGCTGCGCGAGGTGCTGTCGAACAAGCTCGTGCTGCTTTACATCGTCGTGCTCACGCTTGGCTTCGGCCAGATGTTCGGGGTCCTCAGCTCGATCCAGCAGATCTACGACGTGACCTTCGACAAGGCCGAGACGTTCCCGCTGTGGTTCATGGCCGCCGGCCTGATCTCGGGGGGCGGAACCGTGGTGAACGCGAGCCTCGTGGTGCGGCTTGGCATGCGGCGGCTCGCGATCGCGGCCTATGCCACGCAGACGGTAATCTCGGCCGCGCTCTTCATGGCGAACATCACCGGGATCATTCCGCCGGCCCTCGCCTTTCCCGTCTTCTACGCCTGGTCGATCACCGTTTTCTTCATGGCCGGCCTGACCTTCGGCAACCTCAATGCGCTGGCGCTCCAGCCCATGGGTCACATCGCCGGCATGGCCTCCTCCGTCGTGGGTGCGATCTCGACCGTCTGCGCGGTACTCATCGCCGCACCCATCGGCCTGGCCTTCGACGGCACGCCCGCCCCGCTGATGGTTGGAACGCTAATCTGCTCGGGCGCGGCCTGGCTTCTCATGCGCAAATCGCGCGAGGCCGACCCGGCGCCGAAGAAGACCGTGGCGGAGCACTGAGATGACGCGCTTCCTCGTCCTCCTCGCCGCCACCATCGGCTGCGGCACCGTCTTCTTCCGCTGGGCCGAGGGCTGGAGCTGGATCGACTCCTACTTCTTCACTTTCGTGACCATCTCGACCGTGGGCTACGGCAACATCGTGCCGGAAAGCGACGCGGGCAAGATCGGCGCGACGGTGCTGATCGCGGTGGGCTTCGCGATCTTCGCGTCCGTCGTCCAGGTCTTCTCGCGCCGCTTCCTGCCCCATGTCCGGCGCAACGACGACACGCGCGACGACTGAGTCGCAGCCCGCCGCAGACGCCGAAGATGACATCTTCGGTCCCGAAATATCACGGGGAGCCGCGGGCAGCGCGGCGGGGCAGAGCCCCCCCCGCCAAATCTTCGACGAAAATTTTGCGATCCGAATTTTCGTCGAAAATTCGGCGCCCTAGGGCGCCGCCTTCGCGTGACGGGCAAGGTCCTGCGCGATGGAGAAGCTGCCCTTGATCTTGTCGCTGTCGCGCGTCCAGTCGCGGCGGACGACGATCTTGTTGTCCTTGATCTTCGCCAGACCGTCCTGCGCCTTCACGAAATCCACAAGCCCCGCCGGGTTGGCGAACTTGTCGTTGTGGAACTGGATCGTCACGCCCTTGGGCCCGGCGTCGAGCTTGGCGATGCCGGCCTTCTTGCACTCGGCCTTGATGCGCACGACCAGAAGCAGCGTGTTGACCTCTTTCGGGAGTTTCCCGAAGCGGTCGATCAGCTCGGCCGCGAAGCCTTCGAGTTCGACCTTCGTCGTCAGCTCGGACAGGCGGCGGTAGAGGCCCAGGCGCACGTCGAGGTCGGGAACGTAGTCCTCGGGGATCAGCACGGGAACGCCCAGGTTGATCTGCGGCGCCCATTGCTCGTCGGCCTCGATCAGCCCCTCCATCTCGCCCGACTTGATCTTGGCGATCGCGTCCTCGAGCATCGACTGGTAAAGCTCGTAGCCCACCTCGCGGATCTGGCCCGACTGCTCCTCGCCCAGGAGGTTGCCCGCGCCGCGGATGTCGAGGTCCTGGCTGGCCAGCGTGAAGCCCGCGCCCAGGCTGTCGAGCGACCCCAGCACCCGCAGCCGCTTTTCGGCGGTGGCCGTCAGCTTCGCGCGCGGCTTGGTGGTCAGGTACGCATAAGCGCGGGTTTTCGAGCGCCCGACCCGGCCCCGGATCTGGTAGAGCTGCGCCAGGCCGAACATGTCGGCGCGGTGGATGACCATCGTGTTGGCCGTGGGGATGTCGAGGCCGGACTCCACGATCGTCGTCGCCAGCAGCACGTCGTACTTGCCGTCGTAGAAGGCGTTCATCCGGTCGTCGAGCTCGCCCGCCGCCATCTGGCCGTGGGCGATGACATAGGTCACCTCGGGCACCTGTTCCTTCAGGAACTCCTCCATCTCGGGCAGGTCGCTGATGCGCGGGACGACGAAGAAGCTCTGCCCGCCGCGATAATGCTCGCGCAGGAGCGCCTCGCGGATGGTGATGGCGTCGAACTCGCTGACATAGGTGCGGATGGCGAGCCGGTCGACCGGCGGCGTGCCGATGATCGAGAGATCCCGCACGCCCGTCAGCGACAGTTGCAGCGTGCGCGGGATCGGCGTGGCCGTCAGCGTCAGCACGTGCACGTCCGACCGGAGCTGCTTGAGCCGCTCCTTGTGGTTCACGCCGAAGTGCTGCTCTTCGTCGATGATCAGCAGGCCCAGGTTCTTGAACGAGACGTTCTTGGCCAACAGCGCGTGCGTGCCGATGACGATGTCGGCGGTGCCGTCGGCCACGCGCTTGCGGTTCTCGGTGGCCTCTTTCTGGCCCACGAAGCGCGACAACTGCCGCACCTCGACCGGAAAGCCGCGGAAGCGATCGGCAAAGCTCTTGTAGTGCTGGCGCGCCAGCAGCGTCGTGGGCGCGATGACCGCCACCTGCACGCCGGACATGGCGGCGATGAAGGCTGCGCGCATGGCGACCTCGGTCTTGCCGAAGCCCACGTCGCCGCAGATCAGCCGGTCCATCGGCGTGCCCGAGGTCAGGTCCTCGAGCACGTCCGAGATCGCGCGCAGCTGGTCGTCGGTCTCCTGATAGGGGAAGCGGGCCGAGAACTCCTCCCACGCGTGGTCGGGCGGCTCCATGATCTGGCCCTTGCGCAGGTAGCGCTCGGCCGCGACCCGGATCAGCCGGTCGGCCATCTCGCGGATGCGTTCCTTCAGCTTGGCCTTCTTGGCCTGCCACGCGCCGCCGCCCAGCTTGTCGAGCAGACCCTCGTCATGGCCGAAGCGGCTGAGAAGCTCGATGTTCTCGACCGGCAGATACAGCCGCGCCTCGTCGGCGTATTCGAGATGGATCATCTCGTGCGCCGCCCCCAGCGCGGTGACGACCTCGAGCCCCATGTAGCGGCCGACGCCGTGATCGACGTGCACGATCAATTCGCCCGGTGACAGCGTCTGCGTCTCGGTCAGGAAGTTCTCGGCCCGCCGCTTCTTCTTCGGCGCCCGGATCAGCCGGTCGCCCAGGACGTCCTGCTCCGAGATGACGGTCAGGTCCTTTGTCTCGAACCCGGTCTCGAGCGCCCAGATGGCGAGGTGCAGCTTGCCCTTGCCGTCGGGGACGTCGCGGAAATCCTCGATCAGCGCGGCGTCGGCGATATCCTCGTCCTCGAGCAGGCCCTGCAGGCGCTCGCGCGCGCCCTCGGAATAGCTGGCGATCACCACCTGCCCGGTCTTGCGCTTGTCGCGCACGTGCTGGGCCAGCGCACCGAAGAGCGACACGTTCTCCTGCTGCCGCTCGGGCGAGAAATTGCGCCCGATGCGCCCGCCCGCGTCGATCACCCCCGGCCCGCTGGCCTTGGGCAGCGGAGAGAAGTGCAGCACGCGGCGGTCGGAGACGGCATCCTCCCACGCGGCGTCGTCGAGGTACAACAGGCCCGGCGGGCACGGCTTGTAGACCGTGTCCATCCGCTTCTTCGAGCCCATCGCCTCGCGCCGGTTCTCGTAGGCGTCCTCGATCAACTCCCAGCGCGCAAGCCGCGCGGCGTGGGACTGGTCATCGAGACAGATCGTGGCCTCGGGCAGGTAGTCGAACAGCGTGTCGAGCTTTTCCTGGAAGAACGGCAGCCAATGTTCGACGCCCGCGTGCTTCTTTCCGGCGGTCACCGCCTCGTAAAGCGGATCGTCGGTGCCCGCCGCGCCGAACTCGATGCGATAGTTCTGGCGGAAGCGGGTGATCGCGGGCTCGTCGAGGATGACCTCGGACACCGGCGCCAATTCCACCGTCTTCAGCTTGTCCGTCGTGCGCTGCGTCTCGGGATCGAAACGGCGCGCGCCGTCGAGCACGTCGCCGAACATGTCGAGCCGCACCGGCGCCTCCTCGCCCGGCGGCCAGACGTCGATGATGCCGCCGCGCACGGCGTAGTCGCCGGGCTCCATCACCGTGGGCGCCTGGGTGAAGCCCATCCGCACCAGGAACTCGCGCAATCCCTGCTCGTCGATGCGGTCGCCCACACGGGCCGAGAACGACGCGCCGCGCAGCGCCTCGCGCGCGGGCAAACGCTGGGTCGCGGCGTTGAGCGTGGTCAGCAGGATGAACCGCTTGGGCATCGCACCCGCCGCCAGCGCGGCCAGCGTCGCCATGCGCGCGGCCGAGATGTCGTGGTTCGGCGACACCCGGTCATAGGGCAGGCAATCCCACGCGGGGAAGGTGATCACGCTGACGTCGGGGGCGAAGAACGCCAGGGCCGACTGCATCGCGGCCATGCGCTTGTCGTCGCGCGCGACATGGATGACCGGCTTGCCGGTCTTCGAAAGTTCGTCACGGACGAGCCGGGCATCGAAGCCCTCGGGCGCGCCGCCGACGGTGATGTGGGTTTGGGCGAGCATGGGCGCCTGAGGTAACCGCGGAAGCCACGGTGTCAACGCACAAAACGCCGATCAGATGCCGTAAGGCCCCACGTCCAGGTTCACGTACATCCCCCACATCGCGGTCACGAAGATCGAGATCATGCCGATCACCTGCGTCACGCGTCGATGTGCAACGATCCGGCGGCGCAGCGTTTCACCGTGCATCCCTTGCGCGGCGATGGCCCGCGCGGTGAAGATCGACAGAAGGCCGACGATGGACAGCGGGAACAGGATCAGGAACAGCGCCTGCGCGAATTCGACCGTGTACCAGAACCCCAGCACCGCCAGCACGCTCAGCGCCATGCAGCCGATGGCGATCAGCCACAGCCCCGAGACGTCGGCGATGAACAGCAGCCGGTTGACGTTGATGCGCACCATGTCCTCTAGGTCGGTCTCGGACTGTCCGCCGTAGCGCTGCGCGCGGGCGACCATGTCGAAGGGCACGCCCAGCACCCAGTGGCTGCGCGTGGACCAGACGGCGGCAAGCCCGAGCCAGTACCAGAGGTTCGAAAAGGACCGCATGTCGATGATCTCGAACACGGTCGTGTAGAGGTCGTGCAATGCGGATGGTCCCCCGGAGCGTCGGCCGGACACTACCGCCGCCCCCGCAGGTTGACTACCCTTGAGATGACCGCCGATCCGTGTCACCGAACCACCCGTTGCAAACGGACACCGCACCCATGACCATCGCCCCCTTCCCCGCCGCCCGCTTCCGCCGCACCCGCGCCACCGACGCGCTGCGCCGTCTGACTTGCGAAACCGAGCTTTCCGTCAACGACCTGATCTGGCCGGTCTTCGTCCGCGACGGCGAGGATGCCGCCGACCCGATCCCCTCGATGCCCGGCGTCGAGCGGCTGACGATCGACCGGCTGGTGCGCAAGGCCGAGGAGGCCGCGGCCCTCGGCATCCCCGCCATCTGTATCTTCCCCTACACCGACCCCGCCCTGAAGACCGAGGGGTGCGAAGAAGCCTGGAACCCCGACAACCTGTCGAACCGTGCGGTCCGCGCGATCAAGGCGGCGGTCCCCGAGCTCGCCGTGATGACCGACATCGCGCTCGACCCTTACAATGCCAACGGCCACGACGGCATCGTGAGAAACGGCGAGGTCCTCAACGACGAGACGATCGAGGCGCTGGTGATGATGGCACTGGCGCAGGCCGAGGCCGGGGCCGACATCCTCGGCCCCTCCGACATGATGGACGGCCGGATCGGCGCAATGCGCCTGAGCCTCGAGGAGGCCGGGCACAAGAATGTCTCGATCATGTCCTACGCGGCGAAATACGCTAGCGGCTTCTACGGCCCCTTCCGCGATGCGGTGGGCGCGTCGGGGGCGCTCAAGGGCGACAAGAAAACCTACCAGATGAACCCGGCCAACAGCGACGAGGCTATCCGCCTGGTCGAACGCGACCTGACCGAGGGTGCGGACATGGTGATGGTCAAGCCGGGGATGCCCTATCTCGACATCTGCCGCCGGGTGAAGGACACCTTCGGCGCGCCGACCTTCGCCTACCAGGTCTCGGGCGAATACGCGATGCTCAGGGGGGCGGCCGACCGCGGCTGGCTCGACGGCGAACGCGTGATGATGGAGAGCCTGCTGGCCTTCAAGCGCGCGGGCTGCGACGGCATCCTGACCTACTTCGCGCCCGAGGCGGCGCGCCTCCTGCGGGCCTGATCCTCCTCCATCTTCGGTCCTGAAAACATCCTCGGGGGGAGCGCCCGAAGGGCGCCGGGGGGCAGACAGCCCCCCGTCTACCGCCAACCGCGCGCCACACCGACGATCATTATCACCCGCGCACATAACGCCGTGACTTGACACCGCCCCCGGCGTATAGTCCCGCCCACCGAAGCGGCCCGCCGAAGGCCGCCGGAACAGGCACGAGGCTGAAACGAGGGGCAGTTTCCCGATGACCATCCAGACCCGCCGCGGATTTCTCGCGGGCGCGGCAGGGCTTTCCCTGCTGACCGCCTGCAACAACGGCCTGTCGAGCCGCGGGGCAGACCAGATCGACGCGCGCGTGGCCGCGACTTTGAACTATCTCTACTCCACCTACCCCGCCACGCGCGACCTGCGTGACAAGGCATCCGGCATGCTGGTGATGCCGGTGATGACCGAGGCCGGCTTCGGCGTCGGCGGCGCCTACGGGCGCGGGGCGCTTCTGGTGAACGGGGTGCCGATCGACTATTACGCCGCGACGCAGGCGTCCTTCGGACTCCAAATCGGGGCGCAGCAATACGCGCACGTCCTGTTCTTCATGACCGACGACGCGCTCTACCGCTTCCGCAACTCGCCCGGCTGGGCCGCGGGTGCCGACGTGAAATACGCCGTGAACGATCGCGGCGGAAACCTCTCGGCCGAGACGACGACCTCCCTCGCCCCTGTCATCGCGGTGGTGTTCGGTCAGGCGGGCCTGATCGCCGGTGCTTCGGTCGAGGGCACAAAGTACACCCGCATCATCCCCTGAGGAGCTGCACCCTCGCCGGCCATGCTGGCGAGGGGCTCTTACGATCGTCGAGACCGGGCGCGCCGGGCTTCAGCCGCCGAACGTCTTCGCGAAGCGCTCGCGCAGCGCCGCCTTCTGGACCTTGCCCATGGTGTTGCGCGGCAGCTCGTCGATCACCACCAGCGACTTGGGCTGCTTGTAGCGCGCGAGCTCCCGACCCATCGCGGCCTCCACCGCCGCCAGGTCGATCTCGGCGCCCGGCTCGGCCACCAGAACGCCGACGGGGCTTTCGCCGAAATCCGGATGCGGCACGCCAACCACGGCGCTTTCGAGCACGCCGGGCTGCGCGTCGAGCACCAGTTCGACCTCTTTCGGATACACGTTGTAGCCGCCCGAGATGATCAGGTCCTTGTTGCGGCCCACGATCGTCACGTAGCCGTCCGCGTCGATCTGCGCGAGGTCGCCGGTGATGAAGAACCCGTCCTCGCGCAGCTCTTCCCGCGTCTTCTCGGGCATCCGCCAGTAGCCCTTGAACACGTTGCGCCCGCGCACCTCGATCACGCCGATCTCGCCCCGCGGCAGCGTCTCGCCCGTGGTCGGGTCGGTGATCTTCAGCTCGACCCCCGGCAGCGGGAAACCTACCGTCCCCGCCCGGCGCTCGCCGTCGTAGGGGTTCGAGGTGCTCATGTTCGTCTCGGTCATGCCGTAGCGTTCGAGGATGCGGTGATCGGTGCGAGCCTCGAACACCTTGTGCGTCTCGGCCAGCAGCGGCGCCGAGCCCGAGGTGAACAGCCGCATGTGCTCCGTCAGCTCGCGGGTGAAGCGCGCATCGTCCAGCAGCCGGGTATAGAACGTGGGCACGCCCATCAGCGACGTGGCCTTCGGCATGAACTCGATCAGCCGGTCCACGTCTAGCTTGGGCAGGAAGATCAGCGCCCCGCCGGTGGCGAGGATGACGTTGGTGGCTACGAACAGCCCGTGGGTGTGGAAGATGGGCAGCGCATGAAGCAACACATCGTCGGCCGTGAAGCGCCAGGTGTCGACCAGCACTTCGGCGTTCGACAAGAGGTTGTCCTGCGTCAGCATCGCCCCCTTCGACCGCCCCGTCGTCCCCGAGGTGTAGAGGAACGCCGCCAGGTCCCCCGCCGTGCGCGCGACCGTCTCGAACTCCTCGCCGGCGGCATCGGCCTTCTCCGCAAGGGTTCCGTCGCCGTTCGCGCCGAGCGTTTCCAGCGTCGCGCCGGCAGCCTTGGCCACCGGGCGCAGGTCGTCCGTCCTGGCCGGATCGCAGACGAAGACCCGTGCCTCGCTGTTCTCGACGAAATACGACACCTCGCCCGGCGTGTAGGCGGTATTGAGCGGCAAGAACACCAGCCCCGCCCGCACGCAGGCGGCATAGAGCGCCAGCGCATCGGGCGATTTCGCCACCTGCACCGCCACCCGGTCGCCCGGCTGCGCGCCCAGCGAGGTCAGGACGTTGGCGAAGCGTGCGGCGCGGGTCAGGAAGGCGTCATAGGAGACTTCGCCGCCGTCCGGCAGATACAGGAAGGTCCGCGCCGAGCCCGCGTGCTTGCCGAAGAGCGTGTCGTATAGCGGGTTCGTCATGAGCGGGCCTCCTCCGTCTGCCTTGTTCGGCCGCACTTGTGCGCGAGCGCGGGCGGGAGGTAAAGGGCCGGGCTGCTGCCGGGGCGCGTCACCGACGACTAAAACGACGAGCTTCAAAAGAGCAGCGTCCGCCCGTGGTGGGCGCGATAGCGCCCGCCTGGGGGTCGGGCGGGCGCTGCCCGGGCCGCTGCACGACCCGGGCGGAGAGCGGTAAATGCCCCGCAACCTGGAAGTGCGACATGGCGGCCCCGCAGCTCCCTGCTACGCCAGCCCGTCCAGCACCGCACGTGCCGCACGCAGGCCCGGTGCCTCTCCGCCGCGCCCGAGCGCCTCCATCGTCGCGTCCAGCGCGGCAAGCTGCTTCCCCGGCGCCTCGAGCGTGCGGTCAAGGGCGTCGGCGATGGGCTGCGGGCGGCAGGCCGGGCCCAGGAACTCGGGCACCGCCTTGCTGTCGGTGACCAGGTTGACCAGCGTCGCGCTGTCCACCCGCACCATGCGCGAGATGATCTGCCAACTGATCCAGTTCATGTCATAGGCGACGACCATCGGCGTGCGGACCGCGGCAAGCTCCAGCGACACCGTGCCGGACGCCGCCAGCGCCACATCGGCGGCGGCAAAGGCACGACGCTTGCGCTCGGCGGCCTGCGCCCGCGGCAGGTCGGAGGGGTCGAGCACCAGCGGCGCGCCCGGCCAACGCTTCACCTGCTCGGCCACGGTCGCAGCCACCGGCGCGGCGGCGGGCACGACGACGCGGGCTGATGCGTGCCGCGCCAGAACTGGGCGCAGCGCCTCGCCGAAGATTGGCGCGAGGCGCGCAACCTCGTTCCGGCGCGACCCTGGCAGGACAAGAATCATGGGCGCGTCCCCGATGCCGGTGTCGGTGCGGAAGGCCGCCGCCTCGGCGTCGCTCGCCACCGGCTCGGACACCACCGGGTGGCCCACGAAATCGCAGCGCATGCCGGCAGCTTCCATGTAGGGCGGCTCGAACGGCAGGAGCGCCAGCACCTGGTCGATCGAGCGCGCCATTTTCGCCGCCCGCCCCGGCCGCCACGCCCAGACCGAGGGCGCGACGTAGTGCACCGTGCGGATATCCGAGCGCGCCTTGACCTCGCGCGCCACGCGCAGGGCGAAATCGGGCACGTCGATGGTGATCAGCACGTCGGGCTGCCACTCCAGCACGGCATCCGCCGTCTGGTGCATCCGGCGAAGCAGGTGACGGTAACGCGGCAGCACCTCGGCGATGCCCATCACGCTGAGTTCGTCCATCGGGAACAGGCTCTCGAGCCCCTGCGCCCGCATCTCGACGCCGCCGATGCCGGCGAACTCCACGTCCGGGGACAGCGTGCGCAGGCCGGTCATCAGCGCCCCGCCCAGCCGGTCGCCCGAGGGCTCGCCCGCCAGCACGAACGCCCTCACGGCGCGCGGACCCACAGGAACAGCCCGGCCTCGTCGGCGGCCGCCACGGTCGCGTCGGGGTCCAGCACCACCACGCCCCCCGCCTCGACCACCACGCCGCCAAGACCGGCCTCGGCGGCGGCTCGCACAGTGCCGGGCCCGATGGCGGGCAGGTCCACGCGACGGTCCTGCCCCGGCTTCGGACCCTTGTAGAGCAGCCCGCGGCCCGCGCGCGGATCCGGGCGGCGCTCGGCGGGAAAGCGGGTGAGCGAAGCCAGCATCCAGTCGGTCCCGGCCAGCGCCTCGACGGCGAGCACCTGGCCCTGCGCCACGACACACCCCTGCCCCACATCCGCCGCGCCCAGCGTGGCAACGACATCGGCGGCCCGCGCCGCATCTGACCGCGCCCGGTCGTCAGGTTCGGCGCGGGAAAGGACACCAGCGGCGGGGAGCAGGTCCGGACGCAGTTCGTGCGCGGCCCGCACCGTCAGGCCCGCCTCTTCGAAGATCGCCAGCACCGCGCGCAGCGTCGTATCGTCGCCGGCCTGCATGGCGAGGGCCAGACGCTCGATCAGCGGAACGGACCGGGGCTCGACCTGCGACGGGTCGAGATGGGGCCGGTTGACCGAGCCGGCGAAGCAGACCTCGGTGACGCCTGCCTCGCGCAGTTCGTCCAGGAAAGACCCAAGCCGCTCCAGCCGGACCGGCGTCGCCTCGCGGTCCTCCGCGGCCTCGGACGTCACGCCCTCCAGCACGCACAGCCGCCAGTCGCGGCCCTCGGCCTCCAGCCGATCAGCCAACAGGACCGGAAGGCGGCCCGCTCCGGCAACCAGCGCCAGCATCAGGATGGGGTGAGGAAACCGCGGTCGCTCTCGGACAGAACGAAGCCCACGATCTCGCGCACATAATCGCTTTCGGTCTCGTCGCCCAGGCGGCGGGCGCGGTCCTGGAACGTGCCCTCGCCCTGCTTGAGCATCTGGAACGCGGCCCGGAGCGCAGTGATGTCCGCGCGGCTCACACCCTTGCGCTTGAGCCCGACCAGGTTCAGCCCGTCGAGTTCCCCGCGCGGGGCCTGCACCAGCGCGTGCGGGATCACGTCACTGGTCACCATGGTCACCGCGCCGATGATCGCGCCGGTGCCGATGCGGACGAACTGGTGCACGCCGGACAGGCCGCCGATGATCACGTCATCGCCCAGCACGCAGTGCCCGGCGAGCGCGGAGTTGTTCACCATGATCACCCGGTTGCCCACGTGGCAGTCATGCGCCACGTGGGCCCCGGCCATCAGCAGGCAATCGTCGCCCACGCGGGTCACGCCGCCGCCGCCGGCGGTGCCGGTGTTGATGGTGACGTGCTCGCGGATGCGGCAGCGCGCGCCGATCACGGCCTCGGTCTCTTCGCCCGCGAATTTCAGGTCCTGCGGTATCTCGCCGATCGTTGCGAACGAGAAGATCACGGTTCCGGGGCCGACCGTCGTGCGGCCGGTGACGACCGCGTGCGACTTGATCTCGACCCCCTCGCCCAGCCGGACGCCGCCGCCAATCATGCAGAACGGGCCGATAGTTGCATCTGCACCTATCTCGGCCCCGTCCTCGACGACGGCAGAGGGATGCACGCGGGCTGTTGGGTGGATCGCCATCGGGCTTACTTCGGCATGTCCATCATCGCAGTAAACTCGGCCTCGCAGGCCAGTTCCCCGTCGACGGTGGCGCGGCCCGAGAACTTCCACACCTTGCCGCCACCGCGCCTGGTCTCGACCGCCATCTCGAGGATGTCGCCCGGCACCACCTTGCGGCGGAACTTGCAGCCGTCGATCGCCATGAAATAGACGAGGAAGTTCTTGTCGGCCAGGTCCTGCCCCACGCCGACCATCACCGCCGCCGTCTGGGCCATCGCCTCCACGATTGTGACGCCGGGCATGACCGGCGCGCCGGGAAAGTGGCCCTGGAAGTGCGGCTCGTTGAAGGTGACGTTCTTGACGCCCACCGCGCTCTTGATGCCGTCGATGTCGCGCACCTTGTCCACCAGAAGGAACGGGTAACGGTGCGGGATGATCCGCTGGATCAGGTCGATGTCGGCGGTCTTGAGATCGCTCATGGGATGCTTTCCTCGGGCCTCGGCTTGGCCGGTTGCCTAGCAAGCGCGTGGCGCGGAAACAAGCGCCGTCAGTCCGGCGCGCCCGGTTCAGCCGGTGCGGCAGGCAAATCGGGCTGCCCCGGCGTCGCCGGTCCGCCCGGTGTGGCCGGCAGGCCGGGCTGCCCCGTAGTCGCCGGATCACCCGGTTCGTCGGGTGTCGCGGCCGTGTCGAAGTCCAGCGGCATGATCTCGCTCCCGTCGCCGATCACGCCGTCGATACGGGCGATGCTTTCGTCGGTGACGTCGATGGCGTCTGCCGACAGGAAGATTGCGCGCCGGTCGAGGATCGCCACGGCGCCCCGGTCGCGCACGAGGTCGCCCAGGATCTCGCCTACCGTCGCGTAGAACTGGCGCCGCGCCTCTTCGCGCAACCGCGATAGCTGCCGGGTCTTGGCGTCCTGCTCGGCCCTCAGGCGCTGCACCTTGAGGTCGAAGGCTTCGGCCAGCGGGCGAAACTGCGCGGGCGGAAGCGTGCGGCGCCGCTCGGTCAGTTGGCGTTCCTCGGCCACCAGCGCCGCCTCGATCTGGCGGTTTTCGGCGGCCAGCGCGGCCGACCGCGCCTCGATCTCCTCCTGCACCCGGCGGCCCCATTGGGACTCGAGGAACAGGCGGTCCTGGTCGATGGTCAGGACGGGCGATGGCACTTCAACCCGCTGCCGCGCGCCCGCGTCAGGGGCGCGGCGCGGGCCCACGTCCTGCGCCGCCGCGGGCAACCCCGCGACGGCCAGCGCGAGCGCAAAGGCTGCGCGGCGATGGATCATGATCAGAACTGCGTCGCGATCGTGAGGTTGAAGACCTGGGTCTCGTCGTAATCTTCCTGCTGCAGCGCCTCGGCCCAGTTCAGCCGCAGCGGACCGATGGGCGTATCCCAGAAGATCGAGAAGCCGACCGAGGAGCGCAGCGCGAAGTCGTCGTCGACGATGTCAATGCCGTCGGTCGTCGACTCGCCGCCGTCCACGTTGTCGAGCCCCCAGACGGAGCCTGCGTCAAGGAAGACCCCGCCCGAGATGCCGTACTCTTCCGGCAGCCCGATCGGGAACTCGGCCTCGAGCCGCGCCACGGCGAAGTAGTTGCCGCCGAGCGCGTCCTCGTTGGGCACGGCTGTGTCCCTCGGGCCGATGCCCTTGGGCGCGAAGCCGCGCAGTTGGTTTGTGGACAGGAAGAAGCGGTCGGTCACCTGGCTGTCGTCCGAGATCATGTTGAGCGCGCCGCCCTCGACCACGCCGCGCAGCAGCACGTCCCCGTTCCAGACCTCGCGCTGGACCGTGGCGCTGGCCTCGGTACGCACGTACTGGGCATCGCCGCCGACGCCCGCGAAGTCCTGTCCGAACTCGAGCAGGATGCCGCCATTCGGGTTCAGGCCGGAGCGGCGGGTGTCGTAGCTGTAGGTGTAGCCGATGCTGGAGACGATCTGGCTTCCCTCTTCCTCTTCGAGGATCGCGGACGAATAATCCTGTTCCGCCGGGGCGGCCGGGTCGAAGCCGTCGACGCCGTAGAGCCGCTCTTCCGACAGGCGGTAGCGGAGCTGGAGGCGCGAGTTCTCGCCCACCGGGAAGGCCAGCGCGGGGCTGAAGCCCGCGACCTGCGTGTTGTACTGCGTATTGTCCTGTTCGGCGATGCGGTAGAACACGTCGAGGCGCGCGGCCAGGTCACGGCCCAGGAAGTAGGGCTCGATGAAGGTGATCGCGCTCGACGCGCTGTCGGCGCCGGTCGTCACCTCGAAGCGCAGTGTCTGGCCACGGCCGAGGAAGTTGCGCTCGGCGAACGACACGTTCAGGCCGGGGCCGCTGTCGGCGCTGTAGCTGGCGCCGAAGCTGAGCGAACCGGTCGGCGCCTCCTGCACGTCCACGTCGACGATCACCTGGTCGGGCGCGGTGCCCTGCCGGGTTTCGACCTCGGCCGTCTCGAAGTAGCCGAGCGCGCGGATGCGTTCGGCGGCCTGCCGGATCTGGCGCGGGTTGAAGGGATCGCCCTCGACCGTGCGGAACTGGCGGCGGATCACCCGGTCGAGCGTGGTCTGGTTGCCCTCGATGTCGATCCGCTCGACGAAGATGCGCTCGCCCCGGCGTAGGACGTAGTTCACGTCGAGCGTGCCCTCACGCGCGTTGCGCGTGATCACGGGGTCGGCGCGCACGAAGGTCTCGCCCCGCTGGATGGCCAGCCGCTCGAGCCGGGCGACGTCGGTGTCGACGCGAGTGGGCGAATAGGTGTCGCCGGGATCCGAGGCGACCGCGCGGCGGTAGGCCGAGGCGTCGACGCCGGGAATGTCGCTCGACACGGAGACGTTGCCAAAATCGAAGCTCTGGCCCTCGCGGATGTTGAAGGTCAGGAAGAAGGCGTTGCGCTCGCGGCTGAATTCGCTGGAGACGTCGAGCACCTGGAAGTCAACGTAGCCACGCGAGGCATAGAAATCCTGCAGAAGCTGCTGGTCGAAGGCGATGCGGTCGCCCACGAACGTGTCGCGCTGGATGACCTGGCGCAGCAGGCCCGCCTGCTTGGTGGCCAGCACCCGGCGCAGACGGCGGTCCGAGAAGTCGCGGTTGCCGACGAACGAGATACGCTCGATCTCGACCACGCCGCCCTCAGCGATCTCGAACACCAGGTCGACGCGGTTGTCGGCGCGCTCGATTATCTTGGGCGACACGGTCGCGGCCAGCCGCCCGCGCTGCTCATAAAGCTCGACGATGCGGCGGGCGTCTTCCTCGGCTTGGCCGGGGTCGTAGACCCGGCGCGGCGTGGTCTGCACCAGCGCCGCCAGTTCCTCGTCATCCAGCCGGTTGTTACCCTCGAACGCGATCCGGTTGACCGTCGGCCATTCCTCGACCCGGATCACCAGCGTGTTGCCCTGCGGCACCAGCTCGACCGTCTGGAACAGCCCCGATTGCACGATCCGCTGGTAGGCATCGTTCAGCTGCGCGGCGTCCACGGCGGTCCCGCGCGGGATCTCGGCGTAGCTGAGGATGGTGCCGGGGCTCACCCGCTCGGCCCCTTCGATGCGCACGTCTGTGAAGCTGAAGGCCTGCGCCTGCGTCAGCGTCGGCACAACCGCCAGCGGTGCCGCCATCGCGAGGTACAGCGCTGTCGTCGCCATCCGCAGCGGCGCACGTTTCGTTTCGCGGCGCGCCGCACCGACTGCCGATCCCCGCATTACAACCACCCCAGTAAAGTTTCTGTTTGCGAACGTGAGTAGCCGTAATGCCACCCCTTGTCAAAATACAGAAACGGCCGCCCGAAGGCGGCCGCTTTGTCGTGTCCCGTGTGCAATCGCGGCGGAAAATTCGCCTGTCAGGGAGAGACGATGAAAGCGCCCGCAAAAAGCGCCAGCGCGAGGGCCGTGGCAAACATCAGCGCATCCCGGTTCAGGCCGAGGATCAGGGACAGGCCCCTGGCACTGCCTTCAAGATTATGCATGACCGCCTCCGTCCGTGAGTGGTTTCACAGAAGAGCTAGCGGCGTATTAAGGCGGAATAGTGACCGAAAGATCTTCACTTACGGGCAAAACAGGTCGTTGGTCAGCGCGAAGACCATCAGCGTGCCGATCAGCGCCAGCCCCACCGACATCAGCACGCGCATCGCCCGATCGCTGGGCGGACGGCCGGCCACGGCCTCGAAGGCGTGGAACACCAGGTGCCCGCCGTCGAGCACCGGAATGGGGAACAGGTTCAGCAACCCAACCGCCGTCGAGAGCACGGCGATGAACCAGATGAAGCTGGACACGCCCTGGCTGGCCATGTCGCCGCTGGTCTGGGCGATGGTGATCGGGCCGCTCAGGTTGCACGAGCTGATCGCGCCTACCGCCATGTGATAGAGGCCCGACAGGCTGGACTCCACGATCGAGACGGTCTGCCGCGCCCCGTAGCTCAGCGCTTCGAACGGGCCCGGCGTCTGGGTGGCCGGTTCGAAGAACAGGCCGCTGGTGATGCCGATCAGCCAGCGCGTTTCGAACCCGCCGTCGCCGGTGGGCAGGTCGACGCGACGCGGCGCCAGCGTCACCTCGGTCACTTCGCCTCCGCCGGCGCCCGGCCGCCAGACCTCCAGCAGCAGCGTTCCGCCGTCGGATTCGCCCACGACAGCGCGCAGATCCTCGAAGGCCGAGACGGGTTCGCCATCGACCGACAGGATCACGTCGCCCTCGCGCAGTCCGGCATCGAGCGCGGCAGATTGCGGGCTGACCGCGCCCACGAGCGGCGGATAGGGATGCGGGGCGCGCACCTCGATCACCTCGCCGTCGCGGCGCACCTCGTAAGGCAGAAGCGGCTCACGCGGGAGCTGCTCCATGTAGCCGTCCATCTCGTCCAGCGGAGGCGTCGGGTAGCCGGCGATGGACAGGATCTCGTCGCCCGGCTGAAGGCCCTGCGCCTCGACCGGAAGCGGGCGCACCTCGTCCACGGTCAACGGGTCGCTCGCCACACCGCTGAAGAACAGCGTCGCGCCGAAAACGAAGATCGAAAGGATGAAGTTGAACACCGGCCCCGCCGCGACCGTCGCCGCCCGCGCCCAGAGCGGCGCACCGTGCATCGAACGGCGCCGCTCCTCCGCGTCGAAATCGTCAAGCGCGGCCGCGTCACGCCCGCTCGACGGGTCGGAATCACCCAGGAACTTCACGTAACCGCCAAAGGGAAGCGCAGCGATCTGCCACTTGGTCCCGCGCTTGTCGTACCGCGAAGCGAGTACCGGGCCAAACCCGATCGAGAACACCTCGGCATGGATGCCGGACCAGCGGCCGACAATGTAATGGCCGTATTCGTGCACCGCGACGATGACGCTGAGCGCCACGACGAAAGCGGCGATGGTATAGATGAAGCCGCCGAAGGACGGGAGCAGTCCGATGATGTCCATGCGCTCGCTTTAGATGCCTTGTGTTCCGATGACGGCACGCGCCCTTTCCCGGGCGAGATGATCCGTCTGAAGCACCGTATCAAGAGAGAAGCCGGCGATTCCGCGGCACTCGTCTGACATCTGCGTCAGAACGTCCTCGACCACGCCGGCCATGCGCTGAAAGCCGATGCGCCCGTCGATGAAACCGTCGAGCGCGGCTTCCTTGGCGGCGTTGAAGACCGCGCCGGACAGGCCGCCCGCCGCCATGACCTCGCGCGCGAGCCTGAGCGCGGGCCAGCGCCCCTCATCCGGGGCGCGGAAGGTCAGCGCGCCGATCTTTGCCAGGTCCAACCGTTCGACCGGCACCTCGCGCCGGTCGGGCCAGTGTAGCGCGTAGCCGATGGCGTGCCGCATGTCGGGCGGCCCAACATGCGCCATCAGCGCCCCGTCGTTGAAGCCCACCAGCGCGTGCATCAGGCTTTCGGGATGGATCACCACCTCGATCCGCTCGGGCGGCAGGCCGAAGAACTCATGCGTTTCAATGACCTCGAGCGCCTTGTTGAACAGGCTTGCGCTGTCGATCGTGATGCGCTGGCCCATGTTCCAATTCGGGTGGCTCGACGCCTGCTCAAGCGTGGCGGTGGCAAGCTTCTCCAGCGGCCAGTCGCGGAAGGCGCCGCCGCTCGCCGTGATCACGATGCGCTCGACGGCGGCGATATCCTCACCCACCAGAGCCTGGAAGATGGCGGAGTGTTCGCTGTCCACCGGCAGGATGCGCGCGCCGTGGCGATTGGCCTCGGCCATCAGCAGCGGGCCGGCGCAGACCAGGCTTTCCTTGTTCGCCAGCGCCAGCGTCGCGCCCTGCTCCAGCGCCTTCAGCCCCGGCGGCAGGCCGGCGGCGCCCACGATGGCGGACATGATCCAGGCGGCGGGCCGCACCGCCGCCTCGCACAGCGCCTGCGCACCCGCGGCGACCTCGATCTCCGTGCCGGCGAGTGCCGCGCGCAGGTCGGGCAGGCACTCCTCGTGCGCGGTGACGGCGACCTGGGCACGATGCGTGCGCGCCTGTTCGGCCAGAAGCGCGATGTTGCGCCCGCCCGTCAGCGCCACGACGTCGTAGTCGTCCGGCGCGCGGCCGATCAGGTCCAACGTGTTGCGCCCGATGGAGCCGGTCGAGCCCAGAATGGAAACGCGCTTCATGCGAGCCCCGGAGGGAAGTCCACGATCTGCCCGACGATGAGCAGGAAGATCGACGCGCCGAGCATGCCGTCGAACCGGTCGAAAAGCCCGCCATGCCCCGGCAGAAGCGACGAGCTGTCCTTGACGCCGACACGCCGCTTGACCGCCGACTCGGCGATGTCGCCGATCTGGCTGGCCATCGAGATCGCGATGCTCACACCGATCAACTCCCACCCCGCGCCGGTCGCGCCGAGGAAGGCGAGTCCCACGACCGCCGCCGCGATCCATCCCGCGGCGGTGCCGGACCAAGTCTTTTTCGGGCTGACGCGCGGCCAGAACTTCGGCCCCCCGATGAAGCGGCCGGCGAAGTAACCGAAGATGTCGGTCGCTGCGACCACGATCACCAGCCACGCGATCCATGTGAAGCCGAAGTCCTGGCGCAGGACGTAGAGGCCGAACGCCGCCAGCAGGACCGACAGCGAGAAGACTGTGAACAGCGTGCGGTGCCGGGAAAGCTGCCCGAAGCCCACGAGCGCCGGCGCGACGATCAGAGGAAGCGCGAAGCCGCTCGGCACCAACTCGGCGATCAGCAGCGCAACACCGGCGACGCCGGCCAGCGCCAGCGCGGGCGCCTCCGCGTCCAGCATGCGCGCCAGTTCCCAGATCATCACGGCGGCCACGATCACGGTCAGCGCCAGGAACCATACGCCGCCCAGCCACACCGACAGGAGCCCTACTCCGGCAATCACTCCGCCCGAGGACAGGCGGACGAGCAGATCATCCCATTGTCCGGACTTCGCCGTCATGCAGGCACGGCACCGAAGCGGCGTTCGCGCGAGCCGTAGCCGCGCAGTACCTTGGCGAACTCGGCAGCCGAGAAGTCGGGCCAGAGCGTGTCGACAAATTCGTACTCGGCATAGGCCGACTGCCAGAGCAGGAAGTTCGAGATGCGCGCCTCGCCACTGGTGCGGATCACCAGGTCGGGGTCGGGCAGGAAGCAGGTGTCGAGGAAGCGCGCCAGCGACGTCTCGTCCACCGCTTCGGGGTCGAGCCGACCGGCCGCGACCTCGCGCGCGAGCCGCTGCGTGGCGCGCGCGACCTCGTCCCGCCCGCCGTAGTTCAGCGCGATGGTCAGGTGCACGCGGTCGTTCTTCGAGGTCAGAAGCTCGAGCTCGTCCATCATCCGCACGAGCTTGGCGTCAAGCCGCACCCGGTCGCCGATGAAACGCACGCGCACGCCTTCGGCCAGAAGGTCGCGCGCCTCTTTCTGGATATAACGGCGGAACAGGCTCATCAGCCCCGCCACCTCGTTCTGGGTGCGCCGCCAGTTCTCGGTCGAGAAGGCGAAGATCGTGAGGTATTTCACATCGTGATCGGGACAGGCCCGCACGATCTCCTTGACGCGCTTGGCGCCGGAATGATGGCCGAAGAGACGAGGCTTGCCCCGCATCTCGGCCCAACGTCCGTTGCCGTCCATGATGACGGCGACATGGCGTGGCCCCCGGCCCTGCGTGCTGCTCACGATGCCTCTCCCGTTCTGGCGGAGTGAATCTTGTGCAGGCCGTCAGACCTGCATGATCTCTTCCTGCTTGTGTTCGAGCGCCTTGTCGACGTTCGCGATGGCCTGGTCGGTCAGGTCCTGCACTTCCTGCGACCAGATCTTGTGGTCGTCCTCGGGCATGCCGTTGGCCTTGGCCTTCTTGAGCTGGTCCATGCCGTCGCGGCGCACGTTGCGGATGGCGACGCGGGCGTGCTCGGCATACTGGGCGGCCACCTTTGTCAATTCGCGGCGGCGCTCTTCGTTCAACTCGGGGATCGGCAGGCGGATGATCGTGCCGTCGATCACCGGGTTGATGCCCAGGCCGGATTCGCGGATCGCTTTCTCGGCCTTTCCGACCAGGCTCTTGTCCCAGATGTTGATCGTGACCATCCGCGGCTCGGGAACGTTCACGGTGCCGACCTGGTTGATCGGCGTCTGCGTGCCATAGGCCTCGACCATGATCGGCTCGACCATGGTGGCCGAGGCGCGCCCCGTCCGCAGCGTGGCGAATTCCTGCCGCAGCGATGTCATCGCGCCGTCCATGCGGCGCTTGAGGTCGTCGATGTCGAGTTCGAAGTCTTCGTCTGCCATGGTCGTATGCCTTCCTGCCGGGCCGGTTCTGCCCGCTTTTTGATCTCTATACCCTCAGGGGTGCACCAATGTATAGGTGCCGCGCCCCGCGAGGATTCCCCGGAACCCGCCCGGCTCGTCGAGCGAGAAGACGACGATGGGCAGCTTGTTGTCCCGCGCCAGCGCGATGGCCGAGGCGTCCATGACGCCCAGGTGCTGCTGAAGCACCTCGTCATAGCTGATCTTGTCGTAGCGGCGGGCGTCCTCGTGCTTGACCGGATCCTTGTCGTAGACGCCGTCGACCTTGGTGCCCTTGAAGATCGCCTGGCACGACATCTCGGACGCGCGCAGCGTCGCGGCGGTGTCGGTGGTGAAGTACGGGTTGCCCGTCCCGGCCGCGAAGATGCACACGCGCTTCTTCTCGAGGTGGCGCACCGCGCGGCGGCGGATGTAGGGTTCGCACACCTGGTCCATCGGGATGGCGCTGATCACGCGGGTGTAGACGCCGATCGTTTCGAGCGCGGACTGCATGGCCAGCGCGTTCATGACCGTGGCGAGCATGCCCATGTAATCGGCGGTCGTGCGCTCCATCCCCTGGGCCGAGCCGGCGAGCCCGCGGAAGATGTTGCCGCCGCCGATGACCATGCAGATCTCGACGCCCAGGTCGTGGACGCTTTTGACCTCTTCGGCGATGCGGGTGACGGTGGGCGGGTGCAGACCGTAGCCCTGATTGCCCATCAGCGCCTCGCCCGAGATTTTCAGGAGCACGCGGTCATACGTCCTGGCTGGCTTGACGCCTGTGGCCTCGGTCATCGATCCCCCGTCCGTGGTGGTTTTGCTTCGGGGCGGAAAATGTCGCAAAAGCCGCTGGACTGCAATGCGCGAGGACGGGGCGGAAGACGAGAGATGCCGGTGAACCACGACGACGTGATGGCCAGCGCCGCGGACGGGCGGCCGGTTCTGATCGCGGGCCCCACCGCCAGCGGCAAATCCGCGCTGGCCGCCGAGATCGCCGCGCGCCATGGCGGACGCATCGTCAATGCCGACGCGCTGCAGGTCTTCGCCGACTGGCGCGTGCTGACCGCGCGCCCCTCCGAGGCCGACGAGGCCGCCCTGCCCCACGCGCTTTATGGCCACGTGCCGGGCGACGCCGCCTATTCCGTCGGGCACTGGCTGCGCGACCTCGCGCCGCTCCTGTCCGGCCCGCGCCCGATCATCGTGGGCGGAACGGGCCTCTACTTCGCCGCGCTGACCGAGGGGCTGGCCGTGATCCCGCCGACGCCGCCCGAGCTGCGGCGCGAGGCCGATGCGCGGCTGGCGGAGGAAGGGCCGCAGACGCTGCTGGACGAACTCGACCCCGAAACGGCCGCGCGGATCGACCGCGCCAATCCCGTGCGCGTGCAGCGGGCCTGGGAAGTGCTGCGCGCGACGGGCCGAGGCCTGGCGCGCTGGCAGGACGAGACCGGGCCGCCGCTGCTGCCTTTGCGGGACGCATTGCCGGTCGTTCTGGACACTGACCGCGACTGGCTGAACGACCGCATCGCGCGGCGCTTCGACGTGATGCTCGAGGGCGGCGCGCTGGAGGAGGTCCGCGCCCACCTGCCCGATTGGGATCCCGCCGCGCCCTCGTCGAAGGCCATCGGCGCGCCGGAGCTGGTCGCCTGCCTTCACGGGCACCTGACGCTGGAGGAGGCGCGCGAGCGCGCGGTCGTGGCGACGCGGCAATACGCCAAGCGACAGAGGACGTGGTTCCGCAAGCGGATGCGGAACTGGCAGCGGATTTCGCTGCCGGTCTGAAACCGTTCCGCTTTTACCTCATAGGCTTCCACACCGATCTTCAGGTTACGCAATCGCTCCGCCGCGCCGAACCGGCGAAGGAACGCGGGGCAGCGTGCAGCCGCTCTCTTCTTCGACGGACGTCCGGACAGAGCATTTGCGCGTGCCCGGTCCGGCTCCAGGCGCCCGCGATGTCGCTTTTCGACAAGTCCTGCGTCGCATTTTTCCCCTACGACCTTGTTGATGCTGTTGACCCCGGTGCGCAGAACATGCGCAATTGGCGCACATAGCGGCGAGGCACCCTTGAACGCTGTACTTTGCGCGCCACCGTCAGCCTCGCGACGCACAAGAACAAGCATCTCGTAGGGGAGAGCCAGATGACACATCCGACCACGCCCGGCGGCCGGGTCCATCCCGCAGCCATCATGCATGCCGAGGAAGTCCGCGAGGGCAAGCTCAGCCGGCGCGAATTCCTCACCCGCGCCACCGCGCTTGGCGTGTCAGCCACCGCCGCCTACGGCATGATCGGCCTGCAGGCCCCCGCGAAGGCCTCCGAGCACGCGCAGGAGGGCGGTACGCTGCGCGTCCAGATGGAAGTGCGCGCGCTCAAGGACCCGCGCGTCACCGACTGGAGCCAGATCGCCAACTTCTTCCGCGGCACGCTGGAATACCTGGTGCGCTACAACAACGACGGCACGTTCACCCCGATGCTGCTCGAAGGCTGGGAGGTGAACGACGACGCCACACAATACAGCCTGCGCGTCCGCCCGAACGTGACCTGGAACAACGGCGACCCCTTCACTGCCGAAGATGTCGCCCGCAACATCCGCCGCTGGTGCGAAAGCGGGGTCGAGGGCAACTCCATGGCGTCGCGCTTCACCACCATGATCGACGAGGAGACGGGCAAGGCCATCGACGGCTCGATCGAGGTCGTGGACGAGCACACCGTCCGGCTGAACCTGCCCGGCCCCGACATCACGCTGATCGCGGGCATGGCCGACTACCCGGCCGCCATCGTGCACGAAAGCTTCGACCCCAACGACGTGCAGAACGCCGTGGGCACCGGGCCGTACCTGATGGAGTCGCTCGAGGTTGGCGTGAAGGGCGTTCTGGTGCGCAACCCCGATCACACCTGGTGGGGCACCGACGTTTTCGGAGGGCCGTACCTCGATACCATCGAGTACATCGACTACGGCCAGGACCCGGCGGCGTGGGTCGCCGCGGCCGAGGCCGAGGAAGTCGACATGTTCTACGAAACCGTGGGCGACTTCATCGACATCATGGACGCCATCGGCTGGGTGAAGTCCGAGATCGTTACAGGTGCAACCATCACCATCCGGCCCAACCAGCTGGCCGAGGTGGACGGGATGCGCCCCTACGAGGACGTGCGCGTGCGCAACGCGCTGCAACTGGCGACGAACAACGCCATCTGCCTGGAACTCGGCTATTCCAACCGCGGCATCGCGGCGGAAAACCACCACGTCGCGCCGGTCCACCCCGAATACGCCGAACTGCCGCCGATCGAGTACAATCCCGACCGGGCGCTCGAACTGCTGCAGGAGGCCGGCATGGCCGACTATGAGCACGAGCTGATCTCGATCGACGACGACTGGCGGAAGAACACGACCGACGCCGTGGCCGCGCAGCTGCGCGACGCCGGCATCCCGGTGCGCCGCACGATCCTGCCCGGCTCGACCTTCTGGAACGACTGGACAAAATATCCCTTCAGCTCGACCAACTGGAACCACCGCCCGCTGGGCGTGCAGGTGATGGGCCTGGCCTATCGCTCGGGCGGGGCGTGGAACGAGACGGGCTTCTCGAACGAGGAATTCGACCAGACGCTGGTTGAGGCGCTGGCCATCGCCGACGCCGACGCGCGACGCGAGAAATCGCGCCGCCTGCAGCAAATCATGCAGGAGCAGGGCGTGACCATCCAGCCCTACTGGCGTTCGCTCTACCGCCACCACGTCGAGGGGCTGGTGGGCGCCGACATGCACATCACCTTCGAGATCTATCCGCAGCAACTGGGCTTCGCGGCCTGACCTCAGGGTTGATCACGGGCCGTTCCCACGGGGACGGCCCGGCTTCCGGCGGCCGTCCCGGCCCGGCGGCGCGTCCCGCGTCCGCCGTGGCCTGCGGCCTGCGCGGCGACGGGGACTGACATGGGCACTTTCATCCTGAGGCGCGTCTGGGTGATGATCCTGACGGCGCTTTGCCTTACATTCATCGTCTTCTTCCTGACGAACCTCTACCCGAACCTGGAAAAGCTTGCGAAGACGCAGGGCAACGTCCGGATGTCGGACGAGCAGGTCCAGACATGGCTGGAGACGCGAGGCTACCTTCAGCCGCTGCCGGTGAAGTACGGGCAATGGCTGGGCGTGCTGCCGGGCTGGCAGGGCGTGACGACGGACGGCCGTGCGGTCGGGCAATGCCTCGAGCCGGGGAGGCCGCCCGAGGCCGCGCCACGCTTCTGCGGCGTGTTGCAGGGCGACTGGGGCAACTCGTCGGTGTTCAAGGAGCCGGTCTGGGACATTGTCTCGAAACGGCTGGGGCTAACCGGCAAGCTGATGTTCTGGGTGATGGTGCTGATGGTGCCCTCGGCCCTGTTGCTGGGCGTGCTGGCGGGGATGCGCGAGGGATCTCGCACCGACCGCACCCTGTCGACCTTCGCCATCACCACGACGGCGACGCCGGAATACGTCTCTGGCGTGATCCTGATCGCCGTCTTCGCCTCGTCCGCCGTGGGGCTGAAGTGGTTCAAGGGCACCGCGACCAGCGCGATGGAGGATGCGACGTTCGAGAACTTCTTCCTGCCCGTGCTGACCATCGCGCTTTACGGCATGGGCTACATCGCCCGGATGACGCGGGCGAGCATGGCCGAGGTGATGACCCAGCAATACATCCGCACCGCGCGGCTCAAGGGCGTGAGCTTTCCCAACATCGTTCTGAAGCACGCGCTGCGAAACGCCCTGATCGCACCCTTCACCGTCATCATGCTGCAGTTTCCGTGGCTGCTGAACGGCGTGGTGATCGTCGAGACGCTGTTCAACTACAAGGGCTTCGGCTGGACGCTGGTGCAGGCGGCGGGAAATAACGACATCGAGCTGCTTCTGGGCGTGTCGGTCGTGTCGGTCTTCGTGGTGCTGGTGACGCAGCTGATCTCCGACATCGTCTACGTCTACCTCAACCCGCGCATCAAGGTGGCCTGAGGAGGGATGATGGAACCGCTGAGCTGGGGCGAGATCGTCCTACGCATCCTAGGCCTGCTGACGCCCGTCTGGATCGGGCTGGTCGCCACCATCGCCCTGTCGATCGCGTTCAAGCGGCGGCTGGGGCTTTACGGCAAGCTTTTCGACAGCCCCATCGGCATGGTCGGTTTCGGGCTGGTGATGTTCTGGGTCTTCACCGCGATCTTCGGCGCGATGGACCTGATCGTGACCCACGACGCGCTGAGCCAGAGCGCGTCGATGAAGAACGAACCGCCCGGTACGCCGTATTCGAAGCTGATCGGAGACCCGGACCCGGACGCCTATCCCTTTTACCTGCTGGGCGGCGACAACCTAGGCCGCGACGTGTTCAGCCGGGTCGTAGACGGCGCGTGGATCGTGATCCAGATCGCGCCGCTGGCCACGCTCTTCGCGTTCATGGTGGGCATCACGCTGGGGCTTCCGGCGGCCTATTACGGCGGGCGGCTCGACACGTTCCTGTCGTTCCTGGCGAACCTGATCCTCGCCTTCCCGGTAATCCTGCTGTTCTATCTTCTGGTGACGCCCGAGATCGTGGCGACTGGCATCCCCAGCTACATGGCGGCGGTGATGTTCGTCTTCCCGATCCTCTTCGCCACGGTCCTTTTGAACTCGCGCTACCACACGCGGCCGTCGGTGCGCACGCCGGTGCTTGCGGCAGTCATCGCGGTGCTGGGCTGGCTTTACCTGTCGCTGATCTCGGAACGCGCAGGCGCGCTGGAGGTGTTGCCGTCGTGGCTCGACCTGTTCGACATCCCCGGGGGGATCCTCGTGGTCTTCGTCTCGGTCGTCTTCGTGAACTCGCCCACGGTCTTCCGGATCGTGCGGGGCATCGCCATGGACATCAAGACGCGCGACTACGTGGCCGCCGCGCAGACCCGCGGCGAGGGTGCGTGGTACATCATGCTGTGGGAGATCCTGCCCAACGCACGCGGGCCGCTGATCGTCGATTTCTGCCTGCGCGTGGGCTATACCACGATCCTTCTGGGGACACTGGGCTTCTTCGGGCTGGGCCTGCCACCCGAGAGCCCGGACTGGGGATCGACCATCAACGAGGGACGAAAGCTTCTGTCGATCTACCTGCACCCGGCCCTGCCGCCGGCGCTGGCGCTTCTGAGCCTGGTGCTGGGGCTGAACCTACTGGCGGACGGGCTGAGGGAAGAAAGCCTGAGGGACTGAACCGAGAGCCCCGGGGGCGCTGCCCCCGGACCCCCGGGATATTTGAGGACCGAAGATGAACAGAGGCGCGACGATGACGGCGTGGGACGATGACGGGCCGATCCTGGAGATCGAGAACCTCTCGATCTCGTTCTTCACGCGGGCGGGCGAAATCCCGGCGGTGATGGACTTCTCCTGCACGGTTCGGCCGGGCGAGGCGATGGGGCTCGTGGGGGAGTCGGGCTGCGGAAAATCAACCGTGGCGCTGGGGGTGATGCAGGACCTCGGCGTGAACGGGCGGATCGTGAGCGGCTCGATCCGGTTCAAGGGCCGCGACCTCAACGAGATGAGCGCCGACGAACTGCGCCGCATCCGCGGGCGCGAGATCGCGATGATCTACCAGGAGCCGATGGCGTCGCTGAACCCGGCGATGCGGGTGGGCCGGCAGCTGATGGAAGTGCCGATGATCCACGAGGGCGTGTCGGAGAAGGAGGCCCGCGCGCGGGCGCTGGAAGTCGTGGCCGACGTGAAGCTGCCCGACCCCGAGCGCATCCTTAGATCCTATCCCCACCAGCTGTCGGGCGGGCAGCAGCAGCGCATCGTGATCGCCATGGCGCTGATGGCGCACCCGTCGCTGCTGATCCTGGACGAACCAACCACCGCGCTCGATGTCACGGTCGAGGCGGCGGTGGTCGAGCTGGTGAAGGACCTGGGCAAGAAGTACGGCACGTCGATGCTGTTCATCAGCCACAATCTGGGCCTGATCCTCGAGACCTGCGACCGCATCTGCGTGATGTATTCCGGCGAGGCGGTCGAGACGGGATCGATCTGGGACGTGTTCGACCGGATGCGGCACCCGTATACGCAGGCGCTGTTCCGCTCGATCCCCCTGCCCGGCGCGGACAAGAACGCGCGCCCGCTGGTGGCGGTTCCGGGGAATTTCCCCCTGCCCCACGAACGCCCGCCCGGCTGCAACTTTGGCCCCCGCTGCGACTACTTCGTCGACGGCCGCTGCGACGGGCAAGAGATCCCGATGGTTCCGGTCGCCGGGGACGACCGGCACGAGTCGCGCTGCGTCCGCGTGGACGAGATCGACTGGGACGCGCCGCCCGAGGCCGGTGCGCGCCACGCTGCGACCGAGCCGGGCGACGTGGTGCTACGGATGGACGATCTGAAGAAATACTACGAGGTGGCGGCCAACAGCCTGTTCGGCGGCGGCGAGAGCAAGGTGATCAAGGCCAACGAATCGATCAGCTTCGAGGCGCGCGAAAGCGAGACGCTGGCCATCGTGGGCGAGTCGGGCTGCGGCAAGTCCACCTTCGCCAAGGTGCTTCTGGGGCTCGAGACGGCGACGGACGGAGAGATCACGCTGGACAACCGCTCGATCGGCGACGTGCCTATCGGGCGGCGCGACACGAAGACGGTGTCGGACGTGCAGATGGTGTTTCAGAACCCTTTCGACACGCTGAACCCTTCGATGACCGTGGGCCGCCAGATCGTCCGCGCACTCGAAATCTTCGGCGTGGGCGAGACCGAGGCCGGCCGCCGCGCGCGTATGCTGGAGCTTCTGGACCTCGTGAAGCTGCCGCGGGAATTCGCGGACCGCATGCCGCGGCAGCTTTCGGGCGGACAGAAGCAACGGGTAGGCATCGCCCGCGCCTTCGCCGGCGGGGCGCGGATCGTGGTGGCGGACGAACCCGTCTCGGCGCTGGACGTCAGCGTGCAGGCGGCGGTGACGGACCTGCTGATGGAGCTCCAGCGCACGGAGAATACGACGCTCTTGTTCATCAGCCACGACCTGTCGATCGTGCGTTACCTCGCCGACCGGGTGGCGGTCATGTACCTGGGCCACATCGTCGAAACCGGCACGACCGAACAGATCTTCGCCCCGCCCTATCATCCTTATACCGAGGCGTTGCTTTCAGCCGTGCCGGTGGCGGACACGCGGGTCCAGAAGAAGTCCGTCGTGCTTGAAGGCGACGTGCCCTCGGCCATGGATCCGCCGCCGGGCTGCCCTTTCCAGACGCGGTGCCGGTGGAAGCACAAGGTGCCCGGCAACAGGTGCGAGACCGAGCTTCCGCCCTATCGCGACCTGAGCGATGGGCATCGGTCACTGTGCTGGCTTGACGACGCGGAACTGGCCGCGATGGAGCCCGTGATCCGGACGGCGGCGGAGTAGCGCGTCGGAACGTTCTTCTTCCCAGTCCGTTAGCCCACGCAACGGAAGAAGGACGAAGGCCATGGCGCAAAGCGATTTTTCCTGGGCGATTCCCGTGATGCGGGCGGGTTATGCCGGCCGGGCGCTGGTGTACCTCGTGGTGGCCGGGTTCTCACTCTGGGCCATCTGGCAGGGCGGCAGCGCCT
The DNA here is from genome assembly GCF_900115595.1 of Tranquillimonas alkanivorans. Taxonomy (GTDB): domain Bacteria; phylum Pseudomonadota; class Alphaproteobacteria; order Rhodobacterales; family Rhodobacteraceae; genus Tranquillimonas; species Tranquillimonas alkanivorans. The sequence goes on along the minus strand of NZ_FOXA01000004.1, from coordinate 101,645 downwards.
CGGGGACCTCGTCCTCGCTGGAAAAGCTCGAAACGACGACCGGCGGCGGCATCGTGCTGTTCCTGATCTTCGCTGGCATGCTGTGCTATGCCGTCTGGCGGATCATCGACGCGATCTGGGACCTAGAAGCCTATGGCAGCGATGGTGAAGGCATCGTCGCTCGGCTGGGGATGGTCACGACCGGTGTGATCCACGGGGCGATCGGCGTGCTGGCATTCACGCTGCTTTTCACCTCGGGCGCCGGCAGCGGCGGCGGGTCGAGCATCACGCAGGGCGTGGACGCCGTAATGTCCTGGCCCGGCGGGCGCTGGATCGTGGGGCTGGCCGGGCTGCTGACGATTGGCGCGGCGGTCTACTACCTGCACAAGGCGTGGAAAGAAAAGTACCGCGAGCACCTGCGCGCCAACCGCTTCACCATGAACTGGAACGGCGCGCTCAAGGCCGGCGTGGCGGCGCAGGGCGTGGTCGTGGGCATCATCGGCGCGCTCTTCGTCTATGCCGCCTTCACCGCCAACCCGAACGAGGCCGGCGGCGTGGCCGAGGCCTTTTCCTGGCTGAACGGGCAGCCCTATGGCCGCATCCTCGTTGCCATCGTCTGCGTCGGACTTCTGGGCTTCGCCCTGTTCTGCGCCGTCAACGCCGCCTACCGCATCGTACCCAAGGCTGCGGGGGACGATATCGAGACGCTGGCCCACCGCATGAAGGCCAAGGCCGAAGCGGCGGCGAACTGAGTCAGCGCCCGAGGATTTTCACGACGTAGTCCCGCGTCTCGGCATAGGGCGGCACGTCGCCGTATTTCTCGACCGCGCCGGGCCCGGCGTTGTAGGCGGCGAGCGCCAGCCGCCAGTCGCGGAACTTGTCGAACTGCGCCCGCAGGTAACGCGCCCCGCCATCAAGGTTCTGGTGCGGATCGTGTGGGTCCACTCGCAACAGGCGGGCGGTTCCGGGCATCAGTTGCGCCAGCCCGACGGCCCCCTTGTGCGACACGGCACCGGGGTTCCACCCAGATTCCTGCTGGACGAGGCGCAGGAACAGGTCCTCGGGAACGTCGTACTTGCGCGCCGCGGCGCGCGCCACCGGAAGGTATTCGCCCCGGTACTGGCCGGTGAAGCGCGGCGTCCGCACCGGCACGGTGACCGGCTTCGGCCTGAGCCGGGACGAGCCCGCGTACTGCCCCGACAGCCGCCCGTCGAGCAGCTTGGTCTGGCTGTTGAACAACTGCATCCGGTTCTTCGTCGAAACGCTGACGTCCTGGGCCACGGCATGACCGCCGAAGGCACAGGCCAGCGCGAGGCCCAGCATCGCGATGCGCATGTTCTTCGTCCCTCGTTCGTTCGGTGGCGACAATACCCGAGTCGCGCCGTTTTTCCACCTCCTGCGGCGGAAGCTCTCGTTAACCACGGGCACGCTAGGTATAACGCGCCGGAATGCACGAGAATCGTAGGAGGAACGCGCCATGGCAGGCTCGGTCAACAAGGTCATCCTGATCGGCAACCTGGGCCGCGATCCGGAGGTGCGGACGTTCCAGAACGGCGGCAAGGTGTGCAACCTGCGCATCGCCACGTCCGAGAATTGGAAGGACCGCAACACCGGCGAGCGGCGCGAAAAGACGGAATGGCATTCGGTCGCCATCTTCTCGGAGCCGCTCGCGCGGATCGCCGAGCAGTACCTGCGGAAGGGCTCGAAGGTCTATATCGAGGGGCAGCTCGAGACGCGGAAGTGGCAGGACCAGTCGGGGCAGGACCGCTATTCGACCGAGGTCGTGCTGCGCCCGTACAAGGGTGAACTCACCATGCTCGACGGCCGTGACGGACCTGCGGGCGGCGGTGGCGGCGGCTACTCCGACGACCGCGGCGGCTACGGCGGCGGTGGTGGCGGCTATGGCGGCGGTGGTGGCGGCCCGCAGGGCGGCGGCGGCGGCGGCTACGGCGGTGGCGGCGATATGGACGACGAAATTCCGTTCTAAAGTCCGTCGAGCATGTCCGCGCACCGTTTCTGCGGAATGCGTGACAGCATCGAAGGGCCGGCGCTTGCCGGCCCTCTTTATTTTGCTATTCGGCCGAGGGAACGGTTGCGGCAATCCAGCCCTGAGGACTCCGGCCCCGACCCTTCGGAGAACCGCGCCGCCTCGTGTCCAAGACTGGCCTATTGTGCGACTGGTTGGCGGCGAGCCCTCCGTGGCGCAGACATGATCATGGGCTTACGAAAACGGGACGGCCGAGCGTCACGAGGCCTGAAGTTCCCGCTTCACCGCAGACCGCATGCCGCGGGACATCATCGTTTCGAGCCGCACCGCCACGGCGCGCAGCCATTGGGCATCGGCTCCCAGTTCTTCCGGCATGAGATGCTCCAGGTCCGCGAGTCGCGCGAGCGCGCTTTCCGCCGTGTCCGTGCCGTCTAGCGCGGATCGCAGCGCCGCCTCGCGCGGGTCGCGAAGGTCGTAGGCCTCGCCCGCCTCGGTGCGGCCGAACGCATACCGAATCCACGCGGCCGTCGCGAAAGCGAAGGCGTCGAGCGGCAGGCCCTTTTGCCGGGCGTCACAGGCTGGCGCCCAGACGCGTTGGGGGAGCTTCTCGCTCCCGTCCATGGCAATCTGGTACGTCGCGTGCTCGAGGTGCGGGTTGGCGAAGCGGGCCGACAGGTCCCGCGCGTAGCTGTCGAGATCGACGCCGGGCATGGGCGGGAGCGTGCCTGCGGCGGCAGCGATGTGTCTCTTGATCAGCGGCACGAGATCGGGATCGTTCATCACGTCGCGCACGAATGTGTGGCCAAGCAGGAACCCAGTATAGGCCAGCATCGAGTGCGCGCCGTTCAGCATGCGCAGCTTCATCTCTTCGTACGGCCGCACGTCCTCCACGAAGATCGCGCCTCCGGCGTCCCAGGCCGGGCGTCCGGCGGGGAAGTCGTCCTCGATGATCCACTGCCGGAAAGCCTCGGCCTCGATCGCCGCTTCGTCGCGGCGGCCGATCAGCCGCTCGGCGAGGTCCAGCGTCGCGGGCCCGCGCGCCGGCGTGATGCGATCGACCATGGTGCAGGGAAAGGCGACCTCCTGCGCGATGTGCTCGGAGAGCTCCGGCGCGACCTGCCGGGCGAAGTCCATCAGCAGGCCGCACAGCATCCGTCCGTTTTCCGGCAGGTTGTCGCAGCAGAGGACGGTGAAGGGCAGCGTGCCGTCTGTCCTCCGCTGCCCCAGCGCCCGGACCAGCAGCCCCGCCACGCCCTGGGGATTTTGGGGATCGGCAAGGTCGGCGGCGATGGCCGGATGCCTGCGATCGACGCCTCCCGTCGCGCGGTCGATGCCGTAGCCCTTCTCGGTCACCGTGAGAGAAACGATCTTGGTCGCCGGGTCGCGCAGCGCCGCCTCGACGGCATCCGGCTCCTGCCGAAGCGCGAATGCACTATCAAGGGCGCCGACAACACGGGCGTGGGTGCCGTCCACGCTTCGCTCGATCACGGTGTAGAGGCCGCCCTGCGGCATCAGTTCCTCGGAGGGACCGGTGCTCCTCAGGCTCACCCCGATGATACGCCAGTCGCCGCCCTCCGCGCCGAGCGCATCGTCGGTGTAGACGGCCTGGTGCGCCTTGTGGAACGCCCCGAGGCCCAGGTGGACAATTCCCGTGCCATGCGTCGTCCGGTCATAGCCGGGAACCTGCACGTCTTCCGGCAGACCGCGGAGGTCCGTCAGGCGCGGGCTCATGCCGACACCCTTGGCTCGAGCGCCGCGATGATGCCGCGCAGTTCGGCAAGGCCCTTCAGCCGGCCGACAGCCGGATAGCCCGGCTGCGCCTGCCGCTTCAGGTCGTCCAGGATGTCCTGCCCGTGGTCGGGGCGGAACGGGATATTGGTGTCGGCGCGGCCGGCCGCCTTGCGCCGCGCCTCCTCGCGCAGGGCCGCCTCGACCAGCGCAACCATGTCGGTGTCACCGCCCAGATGCTCGGCCTCGTAGAACGAGCCGCGGATGTCCGGCGTCTCGCGCTTCACGTTGCGCAGGTGAAGGAAATGCACGCGGTCGCCCAGCCGCTCCATCATCCCCGGCAGGTCATTGTCGGGCCGCGCCCCCAACGAACCGGAGCAGAGCGTGATGCCGTTGGCGGGCCGGTCCACGGCGTCCATCACCGCCTTGTACTGCGCCTCGGTCGACATGATGCGCGGCAGGCCCAAGAGCGGCACCGGCGGATCGTCGGGGTGGCAGCAAAGCCTCAGGCCAAGCTCTTCGGCCGTGGGCACCACCTGTTCCAGGAAATCGACCAGGTTGGCGCGCAGGCGCTCTTCGCTGATCTTCGCGTACTCGGCGAGGTGCTCGCGCACGTCAGCCAATGTGAAGTGCTCCGCCGCGCCGGGCAGGCCGAAGACGACGTTCTTCGCCAGTTCCTGCTTCCGCGCCTCGCTCATTCCGGCGAAGCGCTCCGAAGCCGCGTCGCGCAGGGGCTCGTCGAAATCGTCCTCGGCACCGGGGCGCTCGAGGATGTGCAGGTCAAAGGCCGCGAAATCCGTCAGGTCGAACCGCATGCAGGTCGCGCCGTTCGGCAGCTTCCAGGCGAGGTCCGTGCGCGTCCAGTCGAGCACCGGCATGAAGTTGTAGCAGATTACCTCGATCCCGGCGGCGGCGAGGTTGCGCAGGCTTTCGCGGTAGGCCTCGACATGCGCGCGCCAGTCGCCCCGCTGCTTCTTGATGTCCTCCGAGACCGGCAGGCTTTCCACCACCTCCCAAGCGATTCCGGAGGGGCGGCCGTCGGGCATCCGGCCGATCTCGTCCTGCCGCCTTACGATCTCCTCGGGCGTCCAGACGGCGCCCGTGGGAACGTGATGCAGGGCCGAGACGATACCCTCGACCCCAGCCTGTGCCGTGTCTTCGATCGAAACGAGGTCCTGCGGCCCGAACCAGCGCCAGGTCTGTCTCATCTTGTCCTCCCGAGTCTGCGAGTTGCGAACGACATACCACTTCTCGCGGTTGTCGACTAGTATGGAAGTATGGTAACTGCTGCGCAGGGAGGACGTCGAATCATGAAGATCGAAGAAGCGACAGCCTGGGCACTGGACCCCGCAGCTCCGATCACTCCCCAAATCTACCTGTTCCTGCGCGACCGGATCATCCACAACGACCTGAAGCCGGGAAACCGCATCTCGGAATCCGAGATCGCCCGCGCCTGCGACGTCAGCCGCCAGCCGGTGCGCGAGGCGTTCATCAAGCTGGCCGAGCAGGGTCTGCTTTCGGTCCGCCCGCAGCGCGGCACGATCATCTCGAAGATCGCCTACAGCGCCGTGCTCGACGCCCGCTTCCTGCGCGAAGCGATCGAGGCCGACATCGCGCTCATACTCGCCAGCGCCGCCGACGACGCCCTGGTGAAGGATCTGCGCGCCCAACTTGCCGAACAGCGTGACGTCGCCCGCACCGCGCCGCTCGACTTCATCCAGCTGGACGACCGTTTTCACCGCACCCTGGCCGAGGCCGCCGGGAAGTCCGGAGCCTGGAAGCTGATCGAGGGGCTGAAGTCGCAGATGGATCGCGTGCGCTTCTTGTCACTGGGCCACTTCCCGGTGGAGAAGCTGGTCGAGCAGCACACCGCCATCGTCGACAGCATCGCTTCGGGTGACACGACCGGCGTCAACGCGGCGATCCGCCAGCACCTGCGCGAAGTCCTGATCGACCTGCCCTCGATCGTCGCCGCCAACCCCGATTTCTTCGACCTGCCGGACGGGGGAATGCCCCGGCCGGTCAACGCACCCATCCAAGGAGGAGTGAAAGAATGAGCATCAACTGGACCCTGCCGGCCGTCGCGCTGACCGCGGCGACGCTGCTGTCCGCGCCGCTCTCGGCGCAGGAGATGACGCTGCAGCTGGGCCACCTCGCGAACGAGGACAACCCCTGGCACAAGGCGTCGGTCCGCTTCGGCGAGGAGCTGGCAGAGCTGACCGACGGCCGCATCGCCGTCGAGGTCTTCCCCAACGAGTCGCTGGGCAAGGAGATCGACCTGATCAACGGCATGCAGCTCGGCACCGTCGACATGACGATCACCGGCGAGTCGCTGCAGAACTGGGCCCCGATGGCCGCCCTTCTGGCCGTGCCCTACGCGTACAGCTCGATCGAGCACATGGACGAGGTCGCCAGCGGCGAGATCGGCGACCAGATCGAGCAGCAGATCATCGACAACGCGCAGATCCGCCCGATCGCCTATTTCGCCCGCGGCCCGCGCGAGCTCACGTCGAACCGCCCGATCGAGAGCCCCGACGATCTGGACGGCCTGAAGATGCGCGTGCCCAACGTGCCGCTGTTCGTCGACGTCTGGTCCGCGCTCGGCGCGCAGCCGACGCCGATGGCCTTCTCCGAGGTCTTCACCTCCTTGCAGAACGGCACCATCGACGCGCAGGAGAACCCGCTCGCCCTGATCCGCTCGGCCAGCTTCAACGAGGTGCAGGACTACGTGAACATGACCGATCACGTGCGGTCGTGGATCTACCTCACCATCGCCGAGTCGACCTGGAACCAGCTTTCCGAAGAGGATCAGGCGGCCGTCATGGAAGCCGCGGCGCGCGCGCAGGAATACGAGCGTGAGCTGTTCGAGGAGAGCATCGCCGCCGATCGCGCGTATCTCGAGGAGAACGGCATGACCTTCGTCGAGGTCGACCAGCCGGCCTTCGCCGCCCAGGCCAAGGACGCCGTGCTCAACAACGTCAACGACGAGATCAAGCCGATCGTCGAGGACCTGTTCGCCTCGCAGCAGTAAGCGAGCCGAAGCCAGACCTGCCGGCGCCGCACCGGGCGGCGCCGGTTCCTTCATCGGGGGCAGACAGTGAAGTTCGCAGACCGACTGATCCACTACATCGTGCTGGTCGCGCGCGTCGGCACCGGGATCTCGTTCGCCGTGCTGATCGCGGCGGTGCTGATTCAGGTCGTCGGGCGCACGCTTGGCGCCTCGCCCGTCTGGACCGAGGAGCTGACGCGCTTCGCGCTGCTTTTCACCGTCGCCTTCGGCGCCGGACTGTCGTTCCGCACGGGCGATCTGGTGAACGTGGACGTGGTCTGCGAATCCCTGCCCGGCCGCGCGCCATGGGTGCTGCGGCTCGTCGCCGCCGCCGCGACGCTGGGGCTGGCGGCCTACCTGCTGCCCCACGCCTGGCGCTTCATGTCCATCGGCCGGATGCAGACCTCGCCCGCGCTGGGGCTGCGCATGGACGTCGCCCACTCGACCATCGTGCTGATGCTGGCGCTGCTGGCCCTCTTCGGCCTGCTGCGCATCTTCGGCATGCTCTCGGGCGCCGAGGACGGCAAGCCAGTCAAACCCGAGGAAGAATAACATGGACGTGACGGTCCTCTTCGCCGTCTTCATCGGCGGGCTCGTCCTGGGAGTTCCGGTGGCGATCACGCTGGGCCTGTCGTCGCTGGCCTACCTCCTGCTCGCCGGCATGCCGCCGGTCGTCATGCCGCAGAAGATGTACGCGGGCATGGACGTGTTCGTGCTGCTGTCGATCCCCGGCTTCATCCTGGCCGGCAACCTGATGAACCAGGGCGGGATCACGCACCGGATCATCCGCTTCGCGAACTCGCTGGTGGGCTGGATTCGCGGCGGGCTGGGCCTGACCAACATCGCGGCCTCGATGCTCTTCGGCGGCATCACGGGCACGGCGGTGGCCGACGCGGCCTCGATCGGCGGCGTGATGATCCCCGGCATGAAGAAGGCGGGCTATCCGGCGGACTTCTCGGCCGCCGTGACCGCCGCCTCCTCGACCGTGGGGCCGATCATCCCGCCCTCGGTGCCGATGATCATCGTCGGCGCGCTTTCGGGGATCTCGGTGGGCAAGATGTTCCTCGCCGGGGCGGTGCCCGGCATCCTGATGGGCGTGGCGATGATGGTGACGGCCTTCGTCATCTCGGCCCGCCGGAATTTCCCCAGACAGGACTGGCAGGGCGCGGGCGAAGTCGCGCGGTCCTTCGGCGGCGCCGTATGGGCGCTGGCGATGACCTTCCTGATCATCTACGGCCTGCTCAGCGGGCTGGCCACGCCGACCGAAACCGCCGTCGTCGCGTCGGTCTATGCCTTCATCGTCGGCGCGTTCATCTATCGCGAGCTGCCGATCCGGAAGGTGCCGGGCATCCTGGTGGACAGCGCCGTGTCGGCCGCCGGCATCCTGGCGCTGGTGGGGTTCGCCAACGTCTTTGGCTGGATCCTCGTGTCCGAGCGCATCCCGCAGGCGCTGGCCGACGGCGTGCTGTCGTTCACCGACAACCGCTTCCTCGTGATCCTGATCATCAACCTGCTGCTCCTCTTCGTCGGCATGTTCATGGAGACGATCGCGGCGCTCATCATCCTGTTCGTGCCGCTCCTGTCTCTCGCGCAGGCGGTGGGGATCGACCCGATTCACTTCGCCACCTTCGCGGTGCTCAACCTGATGATCGGCCTGACCACGCCGCCGGTCGGCGTCTGCCTCTTCGTCTGCGCCGGCATCGCCCGGCTGCCGCTGGCACCGGTCGTCGTGGCGATCCTGCCGTTCCTGCTGACCAACATCGTGGTGCTGCTTCTGGTATCCTACATCCCGGCGCTCTCCACCTGGCTGCCCTCCGTCCTCGCCCCATAGGAGCCCCTCATGGAAACCCGCATCTGCCGGCTTCACGGCCAGAACGACATCCGCATCGAAACGCAGCAGGTCGGCGCCCCCGGTCCCGGCGAGGCGCTGGTCGCGGTCGGCGCGGGCGGCATCTGCGGCTCGGACCTGCACTATTACCAGGACGGCGGCTTCGGCCCGATCCGGGTGCGCGAGCCGATCATCCTCGGACACGAGGCGGCGGGCACCGTCCTCGCCGTCGGACCCGAGATCGAGGGGCTGAGCGAAGGCGATCGCGTCGCCATCAACCCCAGCCGCCCCTGCGGCGCGTGCAGCTATTGCCGCGAGGGGCTGACGACGCACTGCCTGAACATGCGCTTCTCGGGCTCCGCCATGCGGATGCCGCACGAGCAGGGCCTGTTTCGCGACCGCATGATCGTGGACGCCGCGCAATGCCACCCGGTCGGCCCCGGCACCAGCCTGACCGAGGCCGCCTGCGCCGAGCCCCTCGCCGTCTGCCTGCACGCCCGGCACATGGCCGGGAATGTGAAGAGCAAGCGCGTGCTGGTGACCGGCGCGGGCCCCATCGGCGCGCTCTGCACCGCCGTCGCGGCCGAGGGCGGCGCGGCCGAGATCGTGACGACCGACCTGCAGGACATGCCTCTCGAGGTCGCGCGGAAGATGGGCGCGACCCGCACCCTCAACGCCGCGCGGGATACCGAGGCGATGGAGGCCTATGCCGCCGACAAGGGTCATTTTGACGTGGTCTTCGAATGCTCCGCCGCCGCCCCCGCGATCCGCAGCGCCATCGCCGCCATCCGCCCGCAGGGCCGGCTGGTGCAGGTGGGCGTCACGGGCGACGTGACGCTGCCGCTCAACGCCATCGTCGGGAAGGAGATCACGTTCCAGGGCACCCAGCGCTTCCGGCAGACCGAGTTTGCCGAGGCCGTGCGCCTGATTTCGGAGCGCCGCATCGACCTGCGCCCGATGGTCACCGGCAGCTTTCCCCTCGCCGAAGCGATCGAGGCTTTCGAGACCGCCATTGACCGCACACGCGCCGTCAAGGTCCACATCACCTTCGATGCCGCCTGAAAGGACCGATCATGCAGAACACGTTTTCCCGCGAAGACCTTTGCGACCTCGCCCGGAGCCTGCTGACGAAGGGCGGCCTCGCACCGGAGAAGGCCGAGGTGGTCGCCGAGTTGTTGATCCGCACGGACGAGATGGGCGTGACCACCCACGGCATCTCGATGGTGCCCTACTACCTGCCCGAGCTCGCCTCGGGCAACATGACGTCCGAGGGCACGCACGAGGTCGTCCGTGACACCGGCGCGACCATGGTGTGGGACGGCAACTATCTGCCTGGCCACTGGCTGATGACGCAGGCGCTCGACACCTGCATGGATCGCGCCCGCACCTACGGCATGGCCGGGCTCGCCATGCGGCGCAGTCACCATATCGGCTGCCTCTCGACGCTCACCCGCATCGCGGCCGAGCAAGGCCTTGTCTGCTACATCGCCACCTCTGATCCGTCCGGGAAATGGGTGGCGCCTTACGGTGGCACGGAACCGACCTTGACCCCGAATCCCTGGGCCGTGGGGTATCCCGGCGGCGAGCATCCGGTGCTGATCGATACCTGTGCCTCGATCACGACCGTGTCCAAGGTGCGCGAGCACATCAACAGCGGGACCCGGTTCGAGCATCCATGGATGCTCGACGCGCGGGGCCGCCCGACGACGGACCCGACCGTGGTGAACGCCGACCCGCCGGGGACGCTTCTGCCGGTGGGCGGCATCGACCATGGCCACAAGGGTTACGCCATGGCTCTTCACGTCGAGATGCAGACGCAGGCACTCTCCGGACACGGCCGCGCCGACGCGCCGAGCCGCTGGGGCGGCAACGTCTTCATCCAGGTGATGGATCCCGAGGCATTCGGCGGCGCCGACGCCTTCGTCGAGCAGGTCGCCGCGGTGAACGCCCTTTGCCGGGAGAACCGGCCCGCGGAAGGTCTCGATCGGGTGCGCGTGCCCGGCGACGGAGCACATGCGCGCCTGGCTTCGTCCCGTGCCGAGGGTGTCCGCCTTCCGGACGAAGTGTGGCGGCGGGTTTCAGCCTGCGCCCGCGAGATGGACGTCGCGCTTCCCTAGACGCAGACACGATCGACGGGCACCGGCAGGTCGTGCACTTGCCGATGCACCACGCGGCATGAGGCAGGTTGCCTTCCGTCCCGTTGCCGGTCTTTCCTGACCCGGACGGCCCGCGCCGCATGTGCCAAATACCGAGGCCCGCATGACCTGGTCCTTTCCCATCGGCCGCCTGTTCGGCTCCGAGATCCGGATCCACGCGACGTTCTTCCTGCTTCTGCTGTGGATCGGGGCGGCGGCGTACCTGGAGGGCGGCGTGGACGCCGCGCTCGTGAACCTCGCCTTCATCCTCGCGCTTTTCGCCTGCGTCGTGGCGCACGAGTTCGGGCACGCGCTGATGGCGCGCCGCTTCGGCATCGCGACGCCGGACATCACGCTTCTGCCCATCGGCGGGCTCGCCCGGCTCGAGCAGATGCCCGAGAAGCCGGGACAGGAGGTGCTGGTCGCGCTGGCCGGGCCGGCGGTAAACGTGGTGATCTGGGCGGTGCTTGCCTTCGGCTTCGGTGCGCAGGCCAGCTTCCAGCAGCTCGACAACATCGAGGATCCGGCGGTCGGCTTCTGGGGGCGACTGGCGGCGGTGAACCTGTTCCTGGTGCTCTTCAACATGATCCCGGCCTTCCCGATGGACGGGGGCAGGGTGCTGCGCGCCCTTCTGGCGATCCCGATGGACCGGGTGCGCGCGACGCGGACGGCGGCCTATGCCGGACAGGTCATCGCCTTCGTCTTCGGCTTCCTCGGCCTGACCAGCGGCAGCCCGATCCTCCTGCTGATCGCGATCTTCGTCTTCGTGGCGGCGCAGGCGGAAAGCTCGGACGTCGCGATGCGCGACGTGGTGCGCAACGTCTCGGCCCGCGAGGCGACAATCACCACCTTCGAATCCCTCTCGCCCGAAGACAGTCTCGCCACCGCGTCGAACAGCGTTCTGCGCACTACGCAGCACGAGTTTCCGGTGGTGGGCCACGACGGACGGCTGGCCGGACTGCTGGCCCGCAACGCGCTTTTCGCTGCGCTAGACGCCTCCGAGCCACCCGCCCGCGTGGCCGACGTGATGGAGCGGGATGTGCCGTCGGTGACGCTTGGCGCGCCGTTGAACCGGGCGCTCGACGCGCTCAACCGTCCCGGCGTATCGGCGGTGGCGGTCACCGACCGGCACGGTCACTTCATCGGCTACATCACGCGCGAGAATATCGGCGAGTTCGTGGTGATCGCCGGCCGCCGCCATTAACGCGCCGCCAGCGCGTCCGACAGCACCCCGCGCACCACGTCGCGGTCCACGTCCTCGGCCACGAAGGCATCGCCGATGGCGCGGGCGAGGATGAAGCGCAGCCGGCCGTCGATCACCTTCTTGTCCTGCGCCATGAGGTCCAGCAGGCCGTCGGCATCCGGGAACTCGCCCGGAATGTCGGACAGGTCCGTCTTCATCCCCATCTCGCGCAGGTGCGCCCGCACGCGCGACGGCTCTTCCTGCGAACACAGGCCCAGCCGGGCCGAGGTCTCGAAGGCCAGCGCGCAGCCCACCGCGACGCCCTCGCCGTGCAGAAGCCGGTCGGAATACCCCGTCGCCGCCTCGAACGCGTGGCAGAAGGTGTGGCCAAGGTTCAAAAGCGCGCGGTCGCCCTGCTCGGTCTCGTCCCGCGCAACGATCTCGGCCTTCATCTCGACCGACCGCTTCACGGCATGCAACCGTGCCTGCGCGTCGCCTTGCGCCAGCGCCAGGCCGTTGCGCTCCAGCCACTCAAAGAAACCCGCGTCCCCCAGCAGACCATACTTCACCACCTCGCCATAGCCCGCCAGGAAGTCGCGCGGCGGCAGGGTGTCGAGCGCGCCGATATCGGCGAGCACGAGGCTGGGCTGGTGGAACGCGCCGATCAGATTCTTGCCGTGGGACGAATTGATGCCGGTCTTGCCGCCGACCGAGGAATCCACCTGCGCCAGCAGCGTCGTCGGGATCTGCACGAACCGCACGCCGCGGCGCAGAACCGCCGCGGCAAAGCCCGCGAGGTCGCCGATCACGCCGCCTCCGAAGGCCACCACCACGTCCCGCCGCTCGACCCGCTCGGCCAGCAGCCACTCCACGGCGCGGCTGAACTCCGGCCAGCCCTTCGTCGCCTCGCCCGCCGGAAGCGCCAGCGCCGTCATCTCGACGCCCTCCGCAGAAAGCCCCGCGCGCAGGCGATCCAGGTGCGCCTTGGCCACATGCTCGTCCGTCAGCACGGCGACGCGCGGACGCTTGAGCAGCGGCGCGATCTCGGCACCCGCCCGTTCGATCAACCCCGTGCCGATGCGCACGTCATAGGCGCGCGCGCCCAGTTCGACCCTCACGGTTTCGGTCATCTAGCTTATCTCCAGAACGTCGGGTCGGGTTGCAAGCGCCTCGGCCACGCGCGCCGCCATGTCGTCGACCGGCAGGCCGTGCTCGGCCTCGACCGTCAGATCGGCCTCGGCATAGGCCGGCGTTCGAGTCTCGAGCAGCCGGCGCAGCGTGCCCAGCGGATCGCGGGTTTGCAGTAGCGGCCGCGTCTGCTTGTGCCGCACGCGCGTCCAAAGCAGATCCAGGTCCGCCTTCAGCCACACCGCCACGCCCCGCTCGGATATCATGTTGCGATTGTCGGCGGCCAGGAACGCGCCGCCCCCGGTCGACAGCACACCGGGCGGGGCCGATAGCAAACGCTCGATCACCTGCGATTCCTTGCGGCGGAAGAACGCCTCGCCGTCGCGGGCGAAGATCTCGGCGATGCTCATGTTCGCCGCCTGCTCGATGGCGGCGTCGGAATCCCGGAACGGCACGTTCAGCAGACGGGCGAGCGCGGTGCCCACGGCCGTCTTGCCGGCCCCCATCATCCCCACCATGACAACCGTTTTCTTCAGTCGATAGGCCAATCCGGCAGCGTCCCGCGCAATCCTTCACTCGGCTTCACTGAATGGCGTGATATTGCCGAAAAGACCATATATAAATCCCCCCAACGGCGCCGCAGATGCGTCGTGAGGGGCAGGAAGGAAGGGCAGCCGCATGGTCCGCTTACTCAAGGTTCTGGTGTTTCTGGTCGTCGTGGGCTTCATCGGTCTGGCCGGCTTCGCCTATCTCGGCAATCTCTCGCCCGAGCGCTCCGAGGTCGTGCAGCCCGTCGAACTCGGGGACTGACGCGATGCGTCGTCTCGCCGCCGCGCTCGCGCTGACGCTCGTCCCCGGGGCGGTGGCGGCCGAAGGGCCGCTGTCGGCGATCGACTGGTTGTCGGACAGCGTGGCGCGGGCGCCCGCCCCGAAGCGCCCCGACGACGGGTGGACCACGGGTGTCGCCCGTTCGGCCCTGCCCGAGGAAGTCACCGTCGCGCCGCTGTCGAAGACGGTGCCCGATGCGGTCGGCCTGCACCCGGCCGCGTCCCTCGGGCTGCCCGCCGACCTCTGGTCCGGCTCTTCTCCGCGCGATCTCGAACGGCTGTTCGCCGTGGACATGACAGATGCGCTGCCCGCCGCCCGCGACCTGTTCGAGGCGCTCGCCACCGTCGAGGCGCCGCCCCCGCCGGGATCGGACGGACGCGCGCTGTTTCTGGCGCGGGTGGATGCGCTGCTGCGGCTGGGCGATATTCATTCCGCCGCCGCCCTGCTGGAACGGGCCGAGCTGCGCGACCCCGAGCTCTTCCGCCGCTGGTTCGACATCTCGATCCTGCGCGGCACCGAGACCCGCGCCTGCGAACGCATGAGCGCCCTGCCCGAGATCACGCCGACCTACGCTACGCGCATCTTCTGTCTGGCACGCGGCGGCGACTGGCCCGCGGCGGCGCTGACGCTCGAGACGTCCGAGGCGCTCGGCGTCGTGTCGCCGGCCGAGGACGCGCTGCTGGCGCGCTTCCTCGACCCGATGATCGCCGAGGACGGGCTGTCTCTGCCCCCGCCTGAGGACCCTTCGCCGCTGACCTTCGCGATGTACGAGGCGATCGGCGCGCCGCTGTCGACACAGACGCTGCCGGCCGCCTTCGCCCATGCCGACCTGCGCCCGGTGAACGGCTGGAAGGCACGACTGGCCGCCGCCGAACGGCTGGCGCGGCTGGGCTCGCTGTCGGCCGACCAGCTCATGGCGCTCTACGGCGAACAGGAGCCGGCGGCCTCGGGCGGGGTGTGGGACCGCGTTGCCGCCGTCCAGGCGCTGGACGCCGCGCTCGATGCGGGCGACGCGAACGCCGTGGCCGCAGCGCTTCCCATAGCATGGGACGAGATGACGGCGGCCGGGCTGGCCCACCCGCTCGCCCGCGCCTTTGGGCCGCGGCTCGAGGCGCTTGGCGGGACCGAGGGGGCGCCGGCGCTTCAGATGATCCTGCTTTCGGGCGGAGACCCGGTCGAGCCGACGTCGCGGGAGGAGCGCGTCCTCGCCTCGCTCGCCACCGACCGCCCGGCGATGCCTTCGACCGCCCGCGAACGCGCGGTCGCCGAGGGTCTGGCCGCCTCCCCCCCGCCCGCCCGCTACGCCGAGATGCTGGACACCGGCCGAACCGGTGAAGCCGTCCTGCGGGCACTGACGGACCTTCGGGAGGGGCGGACGGGCGAGCTGTCGCACCTGCGCGACGCGCTGGCACTGTTGAAGCACTCGGGACCCGACGGCAGCGCCCGCGACGCCGCTCTGCAAGCGCTGATCCTGGACGCCGCGCCGTGACGATGGCGCACCGGATCGAGGCGTTCCTCGAGGCGCAGGCGGCCGAGCTTGATGCCGCGCAGAACACGCTTCTCGCCTATGCGCGCGACCTCAAGGACTTCGCCGGCTGGCTCGACGCGCGCGGGCTCGACTTCCAGAGCGCGCAGCGCGGCGACGTCGAGGCCTACCTGATCCATTGCGACGCACAGGGGCTGGCGGTGTCGACGCGCGCGCGGCGGCTTTCAGCGATCAAGCAGCTCTACCGCTTCGCGTTCGAGGAAGGCTGGCGCAGCGACAACCCGGCGATCCAGGTGCGCGGGCCGGGACGGACCAAGCGGCTGCCCAAGACCCTTTCGGTCGAGGACGTGGACCGCCTGATCGAGGCCTCGCGCGCCACCGGCCGCACACCCGCCGACCGCCTGCGCAACACCTGTCTGATGGAGCTGCTTTACGCCACGGGGATGCGCGTCAGCGAGCTCGTGTCGCTGCCCCTGGCCGCCGCGAAGGGCGACCCGCGCATGCTTCTGGTGCGCGGAAAGGGCGGTAAGGAACGTCTGGTGCCCCTCTCGCCGCCCGCCCGCGCGGCGATGGCGGCCTGGCTGGCCGAGCGCGAGGCGCAGGACGCCCGCGCCGAGGCCGAGCGAAAGCCACACTCGCGCTTCCTGTTCCCCTCGCGCGGGGCCGCCGGGCACCTGACGCGGCACAGGTTCTACATGCTGATCAAGGAGTTGGCCGTCGCGGGCGGGGTCGACCCGACGAAGGTCACGCCGCACACCCTGCGCCACGCCTTCGCCACGCACCTTCTGGCCAACGGCGCCGACCTCCGCTCGATCCAGACGTTGCTGGGGCATGCGGACGTCTCGACGACCGAAATCTACACCCACGTCCTGGACGCGCGGCTGAAGGAACTGGTGCTGGAGCATCATCCACTGGCGAAGGAGGTCTGATCGTCAGGCGTGGCGCGCCGGCTCGGGCGGTTCGCCTGGCGGCGCGGGGGTCGAGGGGGCTGTCTGCCCCCTCTGGCCCTCCGGGCCATTCACCCCCGAGGATATTTCAGGACCGAAGATGATGCGGGAGCGGTGATCAGCCCATGCGGGCGATGAGCGCCTCGAGCGCGGCCAGCGGGTCGTCGGCCCGCCAAAGCTCGTCACCCAGCCCGAAGAAGTCGGTGACCGGGGCCAGGCTCTCGACCAGATCGCCGGTGAGCGCGCCTTCGGCCACCACCGGCACCTCGATCATCTCGGACCACCAGGAGAAGAGATCGCGGTCGGCCTGCGTCCCGTCGCCCAGCGGCGAGGAACCCACGGGCCCGAAGCTGACATAGTCGGCCCCGCCCTCGCCCGCGTTCATACCGTCGTGGCGCGAGGCGCCGCAGAAGGCGCCGACGATGCCGTCCGAGCCGAGTTCCTTGCGCGCCTTGCGCACCGAACGGGCGGCGTCGGTCAGGTGCACGCCGTCGAGGCCCAGGCGCTCGACCATCATCAGATGGCTTTCGATCACCAGCGCCACGTCGCGGGCATGCGCCACCTCGCGCAGGGCGTCCGCCGCCCGCGCCAGCCGGTCCTCGTCCTTCGTGGCGAGCGCCAGGCGGATACAGGCGATTTCGGCCCCGTCCAGCACCCGGCCCAGTCGGTCGGGGAACACGTCCAGGTCGAACTCGGGCGGGGTGATCAGGTAGAGTTGCGGGCGCTCGGTCTCGGCCATGCGCGGGTCTCCATGGAATGTGCGGGGCCGCCGCCCGGCAAGCGGGCCGCGGCCGGAAATGCCGTGGCTCGGCGGGCGCTCAGACCTCTTCGACCACCACCAGGTCGCGCTCGGCCGCGGCCTTGGCGTGGCTCAGCGCCTCCTGGTAACGGTCGGAGTTGTAGCACTCGACCGCCGCCTCGACCGAGGGGAAGCGAGCGACGACGTTGCGCGCCCGCTCTCGCCCCTCGAGCTGGACGTAGCGGCCACCGCGCGCCAGGAAGGTGCCGCCGTGGGCGGCGATGGCCTCGGTCGCGATGGCGGCGTACTTCTTGTACGCCTCCTCGTCCGTGACTTCGACGTTAGCGATCCAGAGTGCGCTCATTTCGCCTCCTCCAAAACTTTCTCGGCGGCTGCGATCGCCGACTGTGCATTATCGGCGCTTTTCGCGCCCCCCTGGGCGAGGTCCGGGCGGCCGCCGCCGCCCTTGCCGCCCAACTCCCCGACCGCCGCGCGCACCACGTCCACGGCCGAGACCCGTTCCGTCAGGTCGACCGTCACGCCCGCGGCCACGGCGGCCTTGCCGTCGGCCTCGCCGATCAGCAGCACCACGCCGCTTCCCAGGCGCGACTTGTGCTCGTCGATCAGCGCCAGCAGGTCGCGGCCGCTGACGCCCGAGAGCACCTGGGCGAGGAAGGCCGTGCCCGCGACCTCGCGCGGCTCGGCGCCTCCACCCTGGCCCGCGCCGCCGGCCATCGCCAGCTCGCGGCGCAGTTGCGCCACCTCGTTCTGTAGCGCGCGGCGCTCTTCCATCAGGGCGCGCACGCGCTCGGGCACATCGTCGGGCTGCGTCTTGAGCGCCGCGGCGGCCTCGGCCAGCTTGCGCTCTTTCTGCGCCAGGTGGCGGAAGGCGGCGTCGCCGGTCAGCGCCTCGATCCGGCGGACGCCGGCCGAGGAGGCGCTGTCGCCGAGCGCTACGAAGGTGCCGATGTCGCCGGTCTGCCGCACGTGGGTGCCGCCGCAAAGCTCGATCGAGTATGTTTCCTTGTCGACGCCCTTGCCGGTGGGCGCGTGGCCCATCGACACGACGCGCACCTCGTCGCCGTACTTTTCACCGAACAGAGCCTGGGCCCCGATCTCGCGCGCCTCGTCGGGGGTCATGATCCGCGTCTCGACCGGCGCGTTCTGACGGATATAGGCGTTCACCTCGCTCTCGACCTGCTCGAGTTCATCGGCCGTCAGCGCCTTGGCGTGGCTGAAGTCGAAGCGCAGGCGGTCGGGCGCGTTGAGCGAGCCGCGCTGCGCGACATGCTCGCCGAGCGCCTGGCGCAGCGCCTCGTGCAACAGGTGCGTGGCCGAGTGATTGGCGCGGATGGCGCCGCGACGGGTGTGGTCGACCTCGAGCTGCGCGCCGTCGCCGCGGGTCAGGGTGCCCCCGGTCACCTCGGCAAAGTGGATATAGACGCCGGCGGTCTTGCGGCAGTCGGTGATCTTCGCCGCGCCGGTGTCGGTCTTCAGCGTGCCGGTGTCGCCGACCTGGCCGCCGGCCTCAGCGTAAAACGGGGTCTGGTTGACGACGATCTGCACCGTGTCGCCCTCGGACGCGCTGTCGATGGCCGCGCCGTCCTTCACGATGGCGAGGATCTGCCCCTCGGCCACCTCGGTGTCGTAGCCCAGGAACTCGGTCGGGCCCTTCTCCTCGGACAGGTCGTACCAGATCGCGGCATCGGCGGTTTCGCCCGAGCCGGACCAGGCGGCGCGCGCCTTGGCCTTCTGCTCGTTCATCGCGGCGTCGAAGCCGGCGATCTGCACGGTGCGCCCCCGCTCGCGCAGGGCGTCCTGCGTCAGGTCGAGCGGGAAGCCATAGGTGTCGTAAAGCTTGAACGCCACTTCGCCCGGCAGCGCCTTGCCATCGGGGAGGCTTTCCAGTTCGTCGTCCAGCATGCGCAGGCCGCGGTCGAGGGTCTGCTTGAAGCGCGTCTCCTCCAGCTTCAGCGTCTCCTCGATCATCGGCTGGGCGCGGCCCAGCTCGGGGAAGGCCTGTCCCATCTGCTGCACCAGCGACGGGACAAGCCGGTACATCAGCGGGTCCTGCGCGCCCAAGAGGTGCGCGTGACGCATCGCGCGGCGCATGATCCGGCGCAGGACGTAGCCGCGCCCCTCGTTCGAGGGCATCACCCCGTCCGCGATCAGGAACGAGGTCGAGCGCAGGTGGTCCGCGATCACCCGGTGGTGCACCTTGCCCGGCCCGTCCGGGTCGGCGCTGGTGGCGTTGGCGCTGGCCTCGATCAGCGCGCGCATCAGGTCGGTGTCGTAGTTGTCGTGCTTGCCCTGCAAGAGCGCGCCGATCCGCTCGAGCCCCATGCCCGTGTCGATCGACTGGTTCGGCAGGTCGCGCTGCGTGCCGTCCTCGAACCGCTCGTACTGCATGAAGACCAGGTTCCAGATCTCGATGAACCGGTCGCCGTCCTCGTCCGGGCTGCCCGGGGGGCCGCCGGGGATGTGAGGCCCGTGGTCATAGAAGATCTCGGAGGACGGGCCGCAGGGGCCGGTCGGCCCCATCATCCAGAAATTGTCGTCGGTCGGGATGCGGATGATCCGTTCGTCCGGGAGGCCGGCGTACTTCTTCCAGATGTCGGCCGCCTCGTCGTCGGTGTGGTACACCGTGACCAGCAGCCGGTCCTTGTCGATCCCGAACTCCTTGGTGATCAGGTCCCACGCGAAGGGGATCGCCTGGTCCTTGAAGTAGTCGCCGAAGCTGAAATTGCCCAGCATCTCGAAGAACGTGTGGTGGCGCGCCGTGTAGCCCACGTTGTCGAGGTCGTTGTGCTTGCCCCCGGCGCGCACACATTTCTGGCTGGTGGTGGCGCGGGTGTAATCGCGATGCTCGACGCCGGTGAACAGGTTCTTGAACTGCACCATCCCCGAATTGACGAACATCAGCGTCGGGTCGTTGCGCGGGACGAGCGGTGAGCTCGGAACCTTCCGGTGTCCGTTCTTCTCGAAATAGTCGAGGAAGGTGGAGCGGATGTCGTTCAGGCTGGGCATGTGGGGCTGCGGGTCCTGAGTTGGCGTGTGTTTCCCGCCCGTTTAGACCCGCGCGCCGGGGCTGTCCATGCCCGTGCGGCGGCAGGCCCGGCGCGCGGGCCTGCCGGCAATGTCAGTCGTCGACGAGGCTTTCGCCGCTGTCTTCGTTCGCGCTCATCTGGAAGTCGAGCCCGTGGGCCGCGCGGATCTTGTCCTCGATCTCGATCGCGATGGCGGAATTCTCGCGCAGGAACGTCTTGGCGTTCTCGCGCCCCTGCCCGATCCGCTCGTCCCCGTACGAGAACCACGAACCGGACTTGTCCACAACACCGGCCTTCACGCCGAGGTCGAGAAGCTCGCCCATCTTCGAGATGCCCTCGCCATACATGATGTCGAACTCGACCTGCTTGAACGGCGGCGCGACCTTGTTCTTCACCACCTTCACGCGGGTCTGGTTGCCCACGACCTCGTCACGGTCCTTGACCGAGCCGATGCGGCGGATGTCGAGCCGGACCGAAGAGTAGAATTTTAGCGCATTGCCGCCCGTCGTCGTCTCGGGCGAGCCGAACATGACGCCGATCTTCATCCGGATCTGGTTGATGAAGACGACCATGCAGTTCGACCGGTGGATCGACGCGGTCAGCTTGCGCATCGCCTGGCTCATCAGGCGGGCCTGCACGCCGACGCTCGAATCGCCCATGTCGCCTTCGAGCTCGCTTTTCGGCGTCAGCGCCGCGACCGAGTCGACCACGACCAGACTCACCGCGCCCGAGCGCACGAGTGTGTCGGTGATCTCGAGCGCCTGTTCGCCGGTGTCGGGCTGCGAGATCAGAAGCTCGTCGAGGTTCACGCCGAGCTTCTTGGCGTATTGCGGGTCGAGCGCATGTTCGGCGTCGACGAAGGCGCAGACGCCGCCCTTCTTCTGTTCCTCGGCGACGACGTGCAGAGTCAGCGTCGTCTTGCCCGAGGATTCGGGGCCGTAGATCTCGATGATCCGGCCCTTGGGCAGGCCGCCGATTCCCAGCGCGATGTCGAGCCCGAGCGATCCGGTCGACGTTGCCTCGATCTCGGCCACCGGGTTATCGGCGCCGAGCTTCATAATCGAGCCCTTGCCGAACTGCCGTTCGATCTGGGCGAGCGCCGAGTCGAGCGCCTTCTGCTTTTCTGCTGTACGCTTGTCTGCCATGTCGAGAAGACTTGCCGTGGCCATGTTTCGCGTCCTTATTTCACACCCGCCCGCAAGCGGCAATGACTGCTTCGTTCGCCTCTTGTTCCGCCCGAACATGGGGGCAAAAGGAGAACAAGGCAACTGCTTTCTCGGCTATCCTATACACTTCGAAGTTAACACCACCCTGCGAGGACCGGGTCAGCCGGTCTGGTTGCGCACCGTCGCGACGAGATCCTGGAGCGAGAACGGCTTGGGCAGGAACACCGAGTTGGGAATGCGCGCCTGCTGGTCGGCGAAACTTTCCTCGGCATAGCCGGACATGAAGACCACGCGTGCCTCGGGCCGGTCCTCGAGCGCACGTCGCACCCAGCCGGGGCCGTCGAGGCCGGGCATGATGACGTCGGTGACGAAGACGTCGACCTCCAGCTCCGGGTCCTCGAGCAACTCCAGCGCCTCTTCCCCGTCGCCGGCCTCCATTACGTCGAACCCGCGCATGCAGAGCGCCCGCGCAGCGAAGGCGCGCACCGGAGCCTCGTCCTCGACCAGAAGCACGGTCGCTCCGCCGGCGCGGGCCGCGCGAATCGCGGCCGGACTGCGACCCACCGATGCCTCGGCGGGACGCGCGTGCGCGGGGAAGTAAAGCGTGAAGGTCGTACCTTCGCCGGGCGGACTGTCGGCGAAGATGAAGCCGCCGGTCTGCTTGACGATGCCATAGGCGGTCGAGAGCCCCAGCCCGGTGCCCTCGCCCGCAGCCTTCGTGGTGAAGAAGGGCTCGAAGATCTTGGGCAGGCTTTCGGGCGGTATGCCCTCCCCCTCGTCCGTCACGCGCACCAGCACGTACTCCCCCGGCGGCACCTTGGCCCGGTCGCGTTGCAGGGGGCTGTCGAGCTGCTTCATCACCGTCTCGATCATGATCGCGCCGCCTTCGGGCATCGCGTCGCGCGCGTTGACCACGAGGTTCATGATCACCTGCTCGAGTTGTCGTTTGTCCGCACGCACGTGTTGCAGGTTGGGATCGTGGCGGAAGGTCAGGCTCACCTTCTCGCCCACCAGACGATTGAGCAGGTGCGTCAGGTCCGCCAGCGCCTCGCGCATGTCCAGAAGCTCGGGCCGCAGGTTCTGCTTACGCGAAAACGCCAGCAATTGGCCCACGAGGCTCGCCGCGCGGTTGGCGTTCTGGTTGATCTGCTCGAGGTCCGGGTAGTCCGGGTCGCTTTCGTCATGGCGCAACAGCAGCAGATCGCAATGGCCGCTGATTGCCGTGAGCAGGTTGTTGAAATCGTGCGCGACGCCGCCGGCAAGCTGCCCGATGGCCTGCATCTTCTGACTTTGCACGAACTGCGCCTCGAGCGTCTTGAGTTCAGTCGCGTCATGCAGCACGGCAACGAAATCGCCCCCGGCCCGGGGCTGGGCCCCGAGTGTGAGTTGCACGAACCGGTCATCCGGCGCACGGCATGCCCGGCCGACCTCGGAACTGCGCAGGCGCCCGCTGCGCGCGCAGTCGGCAACCCATTCCGAAACGGGGCGCCCCAGCCCCTCCACCAGGTCCGAAAGCGGCTGGTCCTCCACGCTCTCGATGCGCAGCAGCTCGCGCGCCAGCCGGTTCGCCTGGCGCAGCGTCCCGGTGCGGGACAGGCGGATCAGCGCCACCGGAAGCGCGTCGAACAAATCGTCGCGATGCGCCTCGGGAAGTACGTCGGGCGGGAGGAAGTAGACCTCGCGTCGGCCGTCCCGCGACGGCACCTCGACCGGCCGGGTGGGAAGCGCGTGCTCTCCCGCCCCGAGCGTGACAAAGCCATCCGCGGCGCGGGTGCCGAGCAGGTCTTCCAGCGCCTGCGCCGCACCAACCTCTATCTCGCGGAGCGCGGCGTTACGAAACAGCACGGCCCCGCCCTCGTCGGCGAGCAGCATCGGCACAGCGAGCGCTTCGCCGGGATGGGGCGGCGCGCGGTCCGGCGCATCCTCGATCCGCCACAGAAGATGGTTCGCGGCGACGGCGTGGGCGGCGAGCCGGACACGGCCGCGGCGCAACGCGACCGTCTCGCGCGCCTCGCCGTCGTCCTCGGCCACCGTCTTCAGCCGCAGCACCACCTCGGCCGGGGCCGCGAGGCGCGCGCCGAGCACCCGGCTCAGCGGTTCCCCACGCCGGGCGCCAAGGCCCTTCGCTGCGGCGCGGTTGCGATAAATCACGTGGCCTTTCGTGTCGCACAACAGCACGGGCACCGGATCGCGCGTCGCGAGGATTGCCACGGTGTCGACCAAGCGGCGCGCGTCGGACTGGCGAAGCAGCCCGCGCAGCAGCGTCACGACAAGGAACAGGGCCGCGACCGCCGCGAACGCGACCGGGGCCGCCTGCGCCGGCGGCTCGGGCCGCGCCAGAGCGACGATGAGTGCGGCCGCGGCCATCGCGGCCCATAGCAGCGCCGCGCTGGCCGAAAGCCGCAGGTCTGCCAATGCCGGTCGCTGCACGTTGCCTCCGTCCGTCTGCCCCGAGAGGGCTACGGCTGCAACGTTAACATCGCCTTAATCGTCGTTCGGCGGTCGCCGCAGGCACGAGAGGAAAAAGCCGTCGCCGCCGTCCAGTGGCGTGAGCCGCAGGCGCCTTTCCTCGCGCCAAGCGGGCCGACGCGCTAGGAAGGCGTCCACCTGATCGCCGTTCTCGCTATCCAGCAGCGAGCAGGTGGCATAGGCCAGACAGCCGCCGGGCTCCACGTGGCGAGCCGCGGCCTCCAGAACCTCGCGTTGTGTCTCAATAAGAGCCCGCAAGCCACTGGCATCCAAGCGCCATTTCCCCTCGGGCGATCGCCGCCACGCACCGCTTCCGGAGCACGGCGCGTCCGCCAGAACGAGGTCGTACTGCCCCTCACCCAGCGCGCCGGGCTTCAACACGCGCACCTCGGCGCCCGCCCGCGCCGCGCGGTCGGGGATGTCGCGCATGCGGGCGGGCGAGATATCGTGGGCGTCGACCGGAGCGTTCGAGCGGGCGGCCAGGGCGAGCGATTTGCCGCCCCCGCCGGCACAGTAATCGAGGATCCGCAGCCCCGTGGTCACCGGCAGCGCCTCGACGACCGCCTGGCTGGCGGCGTCCTGCAACTCCACCAGACCGTCGCGAAAGGCTGTCGACCGGGCGACGCGGCGCGCCCCTGTCACCACCTCGAGCGCCGTCGCTGCGAGCGGGCCGGGAGCGGTCTCCAGCCCCTCCTCCGCCAGCGCAGCGAGCGCGGTTTCCATCGTGCCCTTCAGGAGGTTCACCCGCAGGAACACCGGGGCCCGCCGGCGCAGGCGCTGCATCACCGGCTCGAAGTCGTCGCCGAGCGAGCCCCGCAGCGGCCCGGCCAGCCAGTCGGGACAGTCCAGCGCCACCAGCGGGTCGTCGATGGCCTGCGGCTCCGCTTCCTGCTCCGACAAGGGCGCAGGCGCGAAGCGCGCGCCGGTGAACACCTCTGCCGCGTCCACGCCCACATCTCGGAACGCGCCGATCATCAGGCCGCGGCCCGTTTCGGCACCGCCGAGCGCAGCGAAGGAGCGGCGGCAGCGCAGAGCATCGAAGACGTGGTCGCGGATGGCCGCGCGGTCGCCGGAGCCGGCGAAGCGATGGCTTCGTGCCCAGTTGGTCAGCACCTTCTCGGCCGGGGCACCGGCAAGCACCTCGTCGAGGACCTCGATCGCGGCAGTGACACGCGCGGCGGGCGTCATGCGCCAGGCCCCGGCGTGAGAAGTGAGCCACAATGCCTTGTTATTGATGCCATTTTCGAACCCCGCCTCGCTTCCTTAGAGCGGAGGGTATACTCGGAGCGCGCGCCAGCGCCAAGGGCAGGACGCTCACCCTGGCGTCAGCAGGTGCACGCTGAACAGCCGCTCGGGGTCGGTCCACGCCCGTCCGGACCGCCAGCCGGCGGACGCCGCCAATTCGCCGAAGCTCTCGATGGAGAACTTGTGCGAATTCTCGGTGTGGATGCTTTCGCCGGCCGCGAAGTCGAAGCGTGCGCCGTCGAGGGACACGACTTGTTCGCAGGTGCTGACCAGATGCATCTCGATCCGGCTGTCGCCGTCGTTCCACCGCGCCTCGTGGCGGAACGCGTCGGCGTCGAAATCCGTCCCCAGTTCCCGGTTCATCCGGGTCAGCAGGTTGAGGTTGAACGCCGCCGTAACCCCCTGCGGATCGTCATAGGCGGCCACCAGCCGCTCGGGGTCCTTGCGCAGGTCGACGCCGATCACCAGGCCCACGACGCCCGGCACCCCGCGCATCGCGGCAAGCAGCGCGCCGGCCTCCTCGGGATCGAAGTTGCCGATGGTCGAGCCGGGGAAGAACAGCAGCTTCGGCGTCTCGTCCAGGCCGTCCGGCAGGTCGATCCCGGTGGTGAAGTCGCCGACCACCGGCCGGACGTCGAGCGCGGGATAATCCTCGGCCAGCCGGGCGGCGGAGGCGTGCAGATGTTCGCCGGAGATATCGAGCGGCACGCACGCCGACAGCGACGGCATGGCGTCGAGCAGGATGCGGACCTTCACGCTGGACCCCGCGCCGGGCTCGACAAGCGCGGCGCCGTCGGGAACCAGCCCGTCAAGCTCGCCCGCCCGGTCGCGCAGGATCGCCAGCTCGGTGCGGGTGACGTAGTATTCGGGAAGCTCGCAGATCTGGTCGAAAAGCCGCGAGCCCTCTTCGTCGTAAAAATACTTCGGGAGGAGCGCCTTCTGCGGGCGGTCCAGTCCGTCGAGGACGTCGCGCAGGAACTCCGCGTCGACGTCCGGCCGCCCTGCGGCCGCACGCTCGTCCCTCACCGACCCGCGACCCCGCGGTTGACCGGTCTGCTCATCTCCACCTCCCTCGACGTTGAGGATCAGCAACGTCCGGGGGGCGGAGAAGGTTTCGCCGGATCAGGCCGTGCGGGCAACCTCGAGCCCGCCCGTTTCCTTCGTCCACTCCACCGCCTTGCGGATGCCGCCGAGCGGGAAGATGTGGACCTGCTCGATATTGCTGTCGGGATGCGTGGCGCGATGCGCAGCCAGATCGCTCAGCACCTCGGTCGGCTCGTAGGGCAGGACCAGCTTGCTGACATCCATAGCGCGTTTCTGGAGCACCTTGAGCGAAGGCCCCACTCCGCAGGCGACGGCGAACTTGATCAGCGTCTGAAGCTTCGCGGGACCCGCGATGCCCACGTGGACGGGCAGCGTCACGCCCATGTCGCGGATGCGCTCGGCCCATTCGATCACCGGTTTGGCGTCGAAGGCGAATTGCGTGACCAGCGCCATCCGGGCATCTGTGCGCTCGGAATAGTCCTGCTTCCACAGCGCGGCCTCGTCCACCAGCCGGGTTGAGCCGTCGGCGTCGATGTCGCGGTTGCCCTCGGGGTGACCGGCGACGTGCAGGCGGTGGAAGCCGTGCTTGTCGAAGAGGCCGGTCTCGAGCAGTTGCATCGAGTTCTCGAAGTCGCCGTGCGCCTTCTCGACGCCGCCGGCCAGAAGCAGCGCCTGCGTCACGCCCGCCTCGTCGCGATAGCGCTTGATCCAGTCCTCGAGCGTGGCGGCATCGCGGATGATCCGGGCGGGAAAGTGCGGCATGACGCGGAAGCCGTCCTCGTGCAGCCGGCGCGCCGTGGCGACCATGTCCTCGATCGGCGTGTCCTCGAGATGCGCGATGTAGACGCGGGTCTCGGGCGGCATGAGCGCCTGGAAATCCTCGACCTTGGCCGCGGTGCGCGGCATCACCTCGATCGAGTAGCCGGACAGGATGTCGTGCAGGCCGTGCGGACGGTCGCCGGTCTCGCGGCGGCTCCAGAAGTTAAGGACGCTCATCGTTTCCTCCCGATGCTGACGTGAAGGAATGTATACATTATTCCTCGCCCGCGCAATCGTGGGCGCTCACGAATGCGGGAAAACGCCGGCCATGGGCGCGTCGTTCCGGAAAATGCGCTTAAAATTGCCGCCCTTCTGCATACAGCGGCACACGGTCGCACGACCGCGTCTCAGTTCGCACGGAACGCCCGCGCGAGACGGCGGTTGGCCGAGGAACTACAGGAGGACCAAAGATGACGGATACGCGACTTCTTCAGGCCACCGCCCTCGCCCTCACGCTCGCCGCCGGTGCGGCGACGGCGCAGGAGGCAACGCAGGCCGCTCCCACCGAGGGCGCAGACACCCAGGCCCCGACCGAAACGCAGCAGGCGCAACCGGCTGATGCGCTGGTCGCCACGGTGGGTGACGCCGAAATCATGACATCGGACGTGCGCGCGGCCATCGGCGCCCTGCCCGCGCAGATGCGCAGCCAGCCGCCCGAGATGCTGGTGCCCTTCGCCATCGAGCAGCTGGTCCTGCGCGAACTGATCTACCAAGCGGCGCAGGCCGAGAACCTGGGCGAGGACCCCGAGGTCGTGGCGCTGGTGGAAGAGGCCGGACAGGCCGCCGAGCAGGACGCGATGGTGCAGGTCTGGCTCCAGCGCGAACTCGACGCCGCCGTGACGGACGAGACGGTGCAGCAGACCTATGACCAGCTCCAGACCGGGTCCGACGCCGAACTGCCCCCGCTGGAGGAGCTGCGCCCGCAAATCGAGCAGCAGCTTCGCCGCCAGACGGTCGAGGATCTGCGGACCGGACTTCAGGACGACGTGCGGGTGATGTTCTACGGCCCCGACGGCCAGCCGCTCGCCGCCGAGCCGGCCGCGACCGGCGGCGGCGATACGGCGGATCAGAATGGCGCAGACGCAGGCGGCGCGGACCAAGGCGGCGCGGAGATGGACGGCGACACGACCGGCCGCAGCCAGTAACGCGCATCGGCGGCGGACATTGAGCCGTCGCCGACCGCTCGCCACGAGGAACGGACGCAGCGTCGCGGTTGAGACTCCGGGCGTCGCCGGGTCCGGCGGGCCCCATTCCACGTTCGGAGATTGCCGATGTCCATCCGCGCCCGGCTTCTGACCGGCCTGCTGCTGGCGTTCGTCGCCGCCTGCGCCCCGCGCGGGCAGCTTGCCTTCGACGACAGCGCCGCGGGCACACCTCACCGCATCTTCGTGGCCACCACGCGCGACGCGCAGCAGCCGGTCGGCTTTGGCCCCGGTCGGGCCTTCGGCACGCGCCATGCGCTCTACGAGGTGACGGTCCCGCCCGGTCACACGCCGGGCGAAATCGAGTGGCCGCGAAGGAACGACGCGCCGCGCGAACGCTTCGCCGTCACCGATGCCGCCCGGTACGACGACCCCGGGCAATTCCTGGGGGACATCGCCACCAGCACGCGCGACCTCCCCCCAGCCCGGCGCGAGGCCGTCGTCTTCGTCCACGGCTACAACACGAACTTCGCCGAGGCGCTGTACCGCTTCGCGCAGATCCGCCACGACTTCCAGCTGGACGGCGTGCCGGTCCTCTACAGCTGGCCCTCCGCCGCCCGGGCCACCGACTATATCTACGACCGGGACAGCGTGCTGTTTGCGCGCGGCGGGCTGGTGCGTCTGCTCGACAGGCTCCAGCAGTTGCCGGTCGAGCGCATCGTTATCGTCGCGCATTCGCTTGGCGGACAACTGGTCATGGAGGCGCTGCGCCAGCGGGCGCTGATGGAGGGCACGCTGTGGCCGAAGCTCGACTCTGTGGCGCTGGTGGCCCCCGACATCGCCGTGGACGTCTTTCGACAGCAGGCCCATGAAATTGGCGAACTGCCCGACCCGTTCGTCATCGTCACCTCACAGCGCGACCGCATCCTCGGCCTGTCGGGCTGGCTGAGCAGCGGGCGCGAGCTCGGCCATATCGGCGATCCCCGTCCGATCGCGGACCTCGACGTGGTGCTGCTCGACAGCAGCGGCGCGGCGGTGGGTCCCGGCCCGCATCACACCACGACCTGGAGCTCGCCCGCCATGATCGCGCTGTCCCGCGGCCTGCGCAGCAGCAAGGAAATCGCGCTCGACCGCCACACCGACGCCAGCTCGCTGCTGCCGCTGCAGGTCGTCACCTCAGGCGGCGGCGTCGGACTGGTCGTCGGCGGGCCCTAATCCTCCGCGCCCAGCGCCACCCGAAGCCAGGCGGTGCTGACTGGTTTCGATAGGCAAACATGCGGCCGCAGGCGCGGGCCCGGCTCTTCGATCTCGCCCGAGCGGCTGAGGAAGACGAAGCGCGTGCCAGGCAAGCGGGCCGAGGCGCGGCGGGCGATCCCCACCCCGTCAGGCTGCGCGCCCAGGTTGACGTCGATCAGTGCATAGTCGGGGCGGTAGCGTAGGATCGCGTCCAGCCCCTCCTCGGGCCGATGCGCCACCTTCAGCACCTCGGCACCGATGGCTTCGCACCTTTCTCGCAGGTCCTGCGCCTGGCGTGCGTCGTCCTCGACCAGCACGACGGTGCGGCTCAGCGTCTTCGGGCGCCACGGCCGGTCGGCCGCGCGGTATGGGCCACCCATCAATCGTCGCTTTCGTGATCGGGCTTCCCCTTGCGGCTCGTGGACGCCATGTCCTCGAGCTCGCTCTTGCTCATGGACTCGTACATGTCCTTGGACGGGCCCTTGAGCTCGCTCTTCTTCTTGTCGCCCTTCTTGGCGGCAAGGGCGATGCCCGCCGCCTTCTGCTGGGCCTTCGACTTTGCAGGCATGTGCTCCTCCCCTCGCGCGGGCTCTCATGGCCCGGCAGGAGGAAACGTTCAGACGCCCTCGTGCGTTCCGTCTCAGCCGACGATTTTCAGCGTCTCGCCGGGCAGCGGGCGCTGGAGGTGCGCGGCCTCGGGCCACGGGGCGGTCAGCCACGTCTCCCACTCTTCCGGGGTCCTCAGGATGACCGGCATCGCCTTGGGGTGGACCGCCCCGACCTCGCGGTTCGCCTCGGTGGTCAGGAAGCCGAACAGTTCGTCTGTCGTCTCGCCGTCCTTGAGCTTGCGGACCGACGTCCAGCGCGTCCACACGCCGGCGAATGCCCCCTGCACGCCCTCGGGCAGTTCGAACCAGACGTTCCGGCGGGGCGAGGTGTTCACGTCCGGCTCGGCGAACCGGTCGAACGGGACGAGGCAGCGGCACTCCGGCCCCAGCCAGCGCCGCCAGTGGGGCGAGCGGGTGTTGCGCAGGTTGGTCACGCCGCGGTCGGTCTTCTTGCCCCGCAGGGCTCGCGGCGGCGTGGGCATCCCCCAGCGGCCGAGCGCCAGTTCACGCCCCTCCGGCACGCTGCGCACGATGGGCGCGCGGTAATCCGGATAGACCTCGGGCATCGGAGGGACGTTCCCCGCCCGGTCCTCCACCACGTCGAAGACCTGCCGCATGGCATCCTGGCTGCGCGTGATCGAGTAGAGGTTGCACATCGCTCAATCTCCTCCGGCGTCCCGCGCGATCCAGTGCATGATCAGCGCCACGACCTGCCGACGCTCCTCCTCGGTCATCTCGCGGCCCCGCCGTATGCCGTGCCACTTCTCGAGGCACGAGCGGCAACAGGTGGCCGTGGCGTGCTGCGCGATGAAAACCGGGTGTCCCCGCATCGGCGTCTGCCGCCCGTCGTTCTTCGGCATGGCCGGGGCGAGGCGTTGCGCGATGAAATCGTCGGCATGGCTGCGAATGATTCCTGCGCCCTTCGTTTCGAGATAGGCGCGCTCGCGCTGGCCCATCCGGAACCGGCTGCGGAAACGGGACCGCGACAGCCGGTCGAGATTTTCCGCATCCGGCCTCACTCCGTTTTTCCTCCGAGCCGGGTTTCCTCGAGGTAAATCCGTACCGCCTCCTGCACGTGTCGGAAGCGATCGCCGCCCAGGTGCTTGCCGCCGAACCAGCGGGTCACAACGACGAGGTGATCGTACACGCCCTCCCGCTCCAGCATCCGCAGGATCACCATGCCCGCGCCGCTTTCGCCATCGTCGTTCTTCACCGGCGCGTCCGCCGTCAGCAGCGCCCAGGTGTTGTGCGTGGCCTTGGCAAACTTCTTGCGGCGGCAAAGCTCCTTGACCAGCTGCTTCGCCTCGTCCTCCGAGGCGCAGGGCTGTCCCGCTACGGCATAGCGCGAGCCACGGTCGCTGATGATGTTGTCCAGGATCAGCATGTCACGGGCGTAGCCCCGCGCGTCGCCGCGCGCAAGTTCAGCCCGCGTGCCCCCGCGCGCAAGTTCAGGACGCTGCGTCCCCCGCGGCATGAGAGGCCGGCGGCGCGGTGCTCTCGCGCTCGACCAGTTCCACGGGCAGCACCACCTCGCGCGCCTCCAGCGTCTTGCCCGCCATCAGCGACATCAACTGCGCCGCCGCCCGCTCGCCCAGTTCGGTGCGCGGCTGTCGCACCGTCGTCAGCGGGGGCGAGACGTGGCCCGCGATCTCGATATTGTCGAACCCCACGACCGAGACGTCCTCGGGAACCCGCACGCCATGGCGCTGCAGCGCGCCGACGAAACCGCAGGCCATTTCGTCGCTGGCGCAGAAGACCGCGGTCGGCCTGTCACCCAGCTCCAGCCAGCGCTGCGCGGCGAAGGCCCCTGAGTCGAGCGTGAAGTCGCCGTCGAAGGTCCACTCCTCCCGCTTCTCCATTCCGTGCGCCTTCAGCGCCTCGGCAAACCCCGCAGCCCGCGAAATGCTCAGCACGTTGCCCGGCGGCCCGGCAAGGTGGCCGATGCGCGTGTGCCCAAGCCCGGCCAGATGCGCCACCGCCAGCCGCGCGCCCTCGGCGTTGTCGATACGAACGCCCGGCACGTCGAGCCCGCCGATCCACTCACACGCGAAGACCAGCGGCGGCAGCGGCCGCGCGCTCAGCCCCCGCGCCAGGTGCGCGCGCGGGACGCTGCCGTCGAACAGGATCAGCCCGTCGGCGCGCCGGTCGTCCAGGTACCCCATCAGCCGCGCCTCGGCCTCGGGGCCCGACTGCGTGTCGGCGATCAGCAGGCTGTAGCCCGCCGGCGATAGCGTGGCCGCTACCCCCGACAGGATGCGCGAGAAGAAGGGGTTGGCGATGTTGGGCACCAGCGCCACCACGCTGCCCGTCCGGCGCTGGCGCAGGTTCCGCGCCGCCTGATTCACCGTGTACCCGGTCTCGCGCACCGCCGCGAACACCGCCTTGCGCGTCGTCTCGGCCACCACGCCGGGGGTGGACAACGCCCGGCTGACGGTCGCCGTGGAAACGCCCGCGACGCGTGCAACATCCTGAATTGTCGCGGTTCTTCGGTTCATCCTGCCCTCGCCAGACGGCTTGCATAGCCGAGCTTTTCGGGGGCGTCCATGCTGCCCCGATCTTAGGGGCTTGTAAACGATTACAAGCCGTGCCTAGCATCGAGGCGAGGAGCGACGGCCCGCCGCCGAGGAACGGCGGGACCGGCGAAGGGAGGACAGCGATGAAGACGATCAAGGGCCCTGCCCTTTTCCTGGCGCAGTTCGCGAGCGACGAGGCGCCGTTCAACTCGTGGGACGCGATAACCAAGTGGGCGGCCGATTGCGGCTATGCCGGCGTGCAGGTGCCAAGCTGGGACGCCCGGCTGATCGACCTCGATAAGGCGGCATCGTCCAAGGATTATTGCGACGAGTTCAAGGGCAAGGCGGCTGCGAACGGTGTCGAGGTCACGGAACTGTCCACCCACCTTCAGGGCCAGCTCGTCGCCGTCCACCCCGCCTATGACGAGGCGTTCGAGGGCTTTGCCGCCCCCGAGGTGCGGGGCAATCCGAAGAAGCGGCAGGAATGGGCCGTGGACCAGGTGAAGAAGGCGCTGACAGCCTCGAAGAACATGGGGCTGACGGCGCAGGCGGCATTCTCCGGCGCCCTGGCCTGGCCCTACGTCTATCCCTGGCCGCAGCGCGCGCCGGGGCTGATCGACACTGCGTTCGATGAACTCGCCAAGCGCTGGCGGCCGATCCTCGACCACGCCGAGGAATGCGGCGTCGACATCTGCTACGAGATTCATCCGGGCGAGGACCTGCACGACGGTGTGACGTTCGAGATGTTCCTCGAGCGCGTGGACAACCACCCGCGCTGCAACATGCTCTACGACCCGTCGCACTACGTTCTGCAGGCGCTCGACTACATCGACAACATCCGCATCTACGCCGACCGCATCCGCATGTTCCACGTCAAGGACGCCGAGCTGAACCCGACGGGCCGGCAGGGTGTCTACGGCGGCTACCAGTCATGGGTGAACCGCGCCGGCCGTTTCCGCAGCCCCGGGGACGGGCACGTGGATTTCAACGCCGTCTTCTCCGAACTCACGACGCACGGCTTCGAGGGCTGGGCGGTCGTGGAATGGGAATGCGCCCTCAAGCACCCCGAGGACGGCGCACGCGAGGGGGCGCAGTTCGTGCGCGACCACATCATCCGCGTGACCGAGCAGGCGTTCGACGATTTCGCGTCGGGCGGCACGGACGAGGCGGCGAACCGTCGGATGCTGGGGCTGGACTGAGGAACGAGCATGACGCGCAAGATCAGACTGGGCATGGTCGGCGGCGGCGCCGACGCGTTCATCGGCGGGGTGCACCGCATCGCCTCGCGCATCGACGGGCACTTCGACCTTGTGGCCGGGGCGCTGTCCTCGACTCCCGAGAAGGCACAGGCGTCGGGCCGGGCGCTGGGGCTGGACGAAGACCGCATCTACGACGACTTCACCGAGATGGCCAAGCGCGAGGCGCGGCTGAAGAACGGGATCGAGGCGGTGGCGATCGTCACCCCGAACCACGTGCACTACCCGGCCGCGAAGGAATTCCTGAAGCGCGGCATCCACGTGATCTGCGACAAGCCTCTGACCTCGACGCTGGCCGACGCCAAGAAGCTGGTGAAGGCGGCGGAGAAGTCGGACGCGCTGTTCGTGCTGACCCACAACTACACCGGTTATCCGATGGTACGCCAGGCGCGCGAGATGGTGGCGAATGGGGATCTGGGGCGGCTGCGCGTGGTGCAGGTCGAGTACCCGCAGGACTGGCTGGCCGACGCCGCCGAGACCAAAGGCGTCAAGCAGGCCGGCTGGCGCACGGACCCCGAGCGCTCGGGCCTCGGCGGTGCCATCGGCGACATCGGCACGCATGCCTTCCACCTGGCCGACTACGTCACCGGCCTGACGCTCGACTCGCTCGCCGCCGACCTCACGAGCTTCGTCGAGGGGCGCAGGCTGGACGACAACGGCCACGTGATGCTGCGCTACGAGGGCGGCGCCAAGGGGATGCTCTGGTGCAGCCAGGTCGCTGTCGGTAACGAGAACGCCCTGAAGCTGCGGGTCTATGGCGAGAAAGGCGGGCTGGAGTGGGAGCAGGAGCATCCCAACCACCTGTGGTTCACGCCGTTCGGAGAGCCCAAGCGCCTCATCACCCGCAACGGCGCGGGCGCGGGCGACGCCGCCAACCGCGTCAGCCGCATCCCGCCGGGCCATCCCGAGGGCTACCTGGAAGGCTTCGCCAACATCTATTCCGAAGCCGCCACCGCCATCCGCGCGAAGACCGACGGCACCGACCTGCCATCCGAGGTGCACTTCCCCACCGTCCATGACGGCCTGACCGGCGTCGCCTTCGTGGATGCCTGCGTGCGCTCGTCGAAGCGGGATGGCGCCTGGGTGAAACTGTCGTGACCGATGCGCCCCCGATCCTTGCGCTCGACGCCGTCTCGCGCCGGTTCGGCCCGGTTCAGGTGTTGTTCGACGTGGATTTCTCTCTCCGCGCGGGCGAGGTCCACGCGCTGATCGGCGAAAACGGGGCGGGCAAGTCCACGACGATGAAGATCCTCGCCGGCTACCTCGAGGCCAGCGAGGGGCGCATCCTGCTCGACGGGCAGCCGATCCGGTTCGCCTCGTCGGAAGGGGCCGAGGACGCCGGGATCGTGATGATCCACCAGGAGTTCAACCTGGCCGAGCAACTCACCGTCGAGCAGAACGTGTTCCTGGGCCGCGAGAAGCGGAAGGGCCTGTTCCTCGACCACCGCGCCATGCAGGCCGAGACGCGCGTCCTGCTCGACCGGCTGCAATGCAAGGTCGCCCCGAAGGCGCGGGTCTCCGACATCTCGGTCCCCGACAAGCAGATGGTCGAGATCGCCAAGGCGCTGTCCCGCGACGCGCGGGTGCTGATCATGGACGAGCCGACGGCGGTGCTGACCAACCGCGAGGCCGAGGTGCTGTTCGCCCAGATCGAGCGGCTGCGCGCGGCCGGCGTCGCGATCCTCTACACCTCGCACAAGCTCGACGAGGTCGCGCGCATCGCCGACCGCATCACCGTCCTGCGCGATGGCCACGTGGTGCTGTCGCAGCCGGCCGATGGGCTGAGCGAGGACGCGATGGCAGCCGCCATGGTCGGGCGCGAAATGGAGGACCTGTATCCGGCCAAGCGGCAGCGTGTGCCCGGCACACCGGTGCTCGAGGTCGAGAACTTGACCGTGCCGGGCGTGGTGCAGGAGGCCTCGTTCACGCTGGCCAAGGGCGAGATCCTGGGCTTCGCGGGCCTCGTCGGCGCGGGGCGCACCGAACTGATGGAAGGCATCGTCGGCCTGCGCCAGACGCACGGCAGCGTGCGCGTCAACGGCCAGCCGCTCAGGCCCGGCTCGGTGGACGCGGCGAAGAGAGCGGGGCTGGTCTATCTGACCGAAGACCGCAAGGAACGCGGGCTTCTGCTGAACAAGTCGCTCAAGGACAACCTGACGCTCCTGGCGCTCGACAAGTTCACGCATGGCCTGATCGACCGCAAGGGCGAGGAAGCGGCGCTGGACAACGCGATCAAGGAGTTCGACATCCGCACCCCGTCGCGCGACATCGCCGCCGGGAACCTTTCCGGCGGCAACCAGCAGAAATTGCTGATCGCCAAGACCATGCTCGCCGACCCCGACATCGTCATCATCGACGAGCCGACGCGCGGCATCGACATCGGCACCAAGCAGCAGATCTACGACTTCATCCATCACCTCGCCGAGAAGGGGCACAGCGTGATCTTCATCTCGTCCGAGATGCCCGAGGTGATCGGGCTGGCCGAGCGGGTCGTGGTCATGCGCTCGGGCCGGATCGCAGGCGAGCTGACCGGCAGCGACATCAACGAACAGGCCATCGTCCGTCTGGCGATGGGCCTGAAGGACACACCGACGGAGATGGCAGAGGCATGAGCGTGGCGGAAACGACTGGCAAACCGGCGGGCGCGGCCCCGCGCAGGGGGATCGACCTGCACGTGCTGGGCCCGCTCGTGGCGCTGGCGGTGCTGGTGGTGATCGGCATCCTGCTGAACCCCAACTTCCTGAGCTACGCCAACATCACCAACGTGCTCGCGCGCTCGGCCTTCATCGGCATCATCGCGGTCGGCATGACCTTCGTGATCACCGCAGGTGGCCTCGACCTTTCGGTGGGCTCGATGGCCGCCTTCATCGCGGGGCTGATGATCCTGGTGATGAACGCCGCCCTGCCCTTTACCGGCGTCAGCGTGCTCACCATCCTGATCGGAGTGGCGACGGCCCTGGTGGCGGGCCTTGTCGCCGGGGCGATCAACGGGCTTCTGGTGACGAAGGCGGGGATCGAGGCCTTC
Source organism: Tranquillimonas alkanivorans (assembly GCF_900115595.1). Taxonomy (GTDB): domain Bacteria; phylum Pseudomonadota; class Alphaproteobacteria; order Rhodobacterales; family Rhodobacteraceae; genus Tranquillimonas; species Tranquillimonas alkanivorans. The sequence continues at coordinate 65,058 of NZ_FOXA01000004.1, read as the reverse complement.
ATCGTGACACTCGGCACGATGGGCATCTACCGCAGCCTCGTGACCTGGCTGGCCGACGGCGGCACCCTGTCGCTCGACTTCGATCTGCGCGGCCTCTACCGCCCGGTCTATTACGACGGCATCCTCGGCGTGGCCTGGCCGATCATCGTCTTCGCGGTGGTCGCGCTCCTCGCCGAGATCGCCATGCGCCACACCGCCTTCGGCCGCCATTGCGCCGCCATTGGCTCCAACGAGCAGGTCGCGCGCTATTCGGCCGTCCACGTGGACCGGGCGCGCACGGCCACTTACGTGCTGCTGGGCCTCCTGGTGGGCGTGGCGACGATCATGTACGTGCCGCGCCTCGGCTCGGCCTCGTCCTCCACCGGCGTTCTGTGGGAGCTCGAGGCCATCGCGGCGGTGATCATCGGTGGCACCATGCTCAAGGGCGGCTTCGGGCGCGTCTGGGGCACCGTAGTCGGCGTACTGATCCTGAGCCTGATCGGGAACATCCTAAATCTGACGGATTTGGTGAGCCCGTACCTGAACGGCGCGATCCAGGGCGTCATCATCATCCTCGCCGTCGTGCTCCAGCGCACGAAGCGCGCCGCGCGGTGAGGAGGTATCGAGTGCAAACCAAGGGAGGACTGACATGAAGATGAAATACGCGTTCGCCGCGGCCGGCCTGGCGCTTGCCGCCGCGCCCGCCATGGCGCAGGAGACGGCGACCATCGGCGTCTCGATCCCCGCCGCGACCCATGGCTGGGCCGGCGGCATGAACTTCCATGCGCAAGAGGCCGTGGACCGGCTCGAAGAGACGTACGAGAACCTCGACTTCGTGCTGACCACCGCCTCCGATCCGTCGAAGCAGGTCAGTGACATCGAGGACATGGTCGCCACGCGCAACATCGACGCGCTGGTCGTCCTGCCCTTCGAGTCCGAGCCGCTGACCGGCCCCGTCGCCCGCGTGGCCGAGAACGGCACCTGGGTCACGGTCGTGGACCGCGGCCTGGCCCAGGACGGGATCGAGGATCTCTACGTCGCCGGCGACAACCCCGGCTTCGGCCGCGTCTCGGGCGAATACTTCGTCGAGAACATGCCCGAGGGCGGCAACATCGTCGTGCTGCGCGGCATCCCCACCACGATCGACAATGAGCGCGTGGAAGGCTTCCAGCAGGCGATCGAGGGCGCGGGCATCGAGATCCTGGCGATGGAGCACGGCAACTGGAATCGCGACGATGCCTTCACGGTGATGCAGGACTTCCTGTCGAAGTATCCTGATATCGACGCCGTCTGGGCCTCGGATGACGATATGGCCGTGGGCGCGCTCGCGGCCATCGAACAGGCCGGGCGTTCGGACGAGATGTGGGTGCTGGGCGGCGCCGGCATGAAGGAGATGGTGCAGCGCGTCATGGAGGAGGACGAAATGATCCCTGCCGACGTGACTTACCCGCCGGCGATGATCGCCACGGCCATCGAGCTGACGGCGCTGAACTTCGTGTCGAACGCGCCGGTCTCGGGCGACTTCATCATCGGCTCGGTGCTGATCACCCCCGAGAATGCCGAAGACTTCTATTATCCCGACAGCCCGTTCTGATCGGGTGTCGCAGGTGCGAAAGAAAGGCCCCGGCGACATCGCCGGGGCCTTTTTCGTGCGCTGAAAACACCTGGAGCGGCTCCCGCGGCGGAGCTTGGCCACCGCGGGCCGCGCGGGGTCACCCGCCCATGCGCTCGTAATCGAACACGTCGACATCACCGACCTCGTTCGCGCCGTACGGCATGTCGTAGTACTGCGCGCCCGGGGTCCAGCCCCATCCGGCGCCGTAGCCGTAAAACGGATACGCCCTGTAACCGGCGCCGTAGCCGCCCACGTCCGGCGACACGACCACGGCCGACACCTCGCCCGACGACAGGATCAGATCGTTGACGTAGCCGTAATCGGTGAACGCGTCGCCGTCGCGAAGGCGGGCGTAGTCCCCGATCAGCTCCGAGGCGCGCCAGGCACGCGGCCCCAGCGGGTCATCGTCCAGGTCGGACACCGGCTCGTCCGTCAGGCGGCCCGCCGTGGCCCAGCTGTCCTCGAACAGGCCGTATTCATCGACGTTCTCCTCGGTGAGCGGCACGACGATGCCGTCTTCCGCCGGCCCCATCTCGACGTCGGACCACGGGATGCTGACATGGGTATCGCCGATGTCCCAGAAGCCGCCGACCTCGGCGATGACGGCCAGGATCTGACCGTTCGCGCCGATGATCACGTCCTCGACGTCGCCGATCTCTTCGCCGTTCACGCCATAGACTTCCATCTCGTCGATGAACTCCTCGGCGCTGGCGCCGCCGGCATAAAGGTCGTCATAGCTCCACTCGGACAGCGAGATGACCTCCTCCACGTCGATCTCGGCGCCACCGCCCGTCATGGGCATGGCACCCATGGCCGCGAACTCGTCCTCGGTCAGCGCGGCGTCGGCGTCGACGTCATAGGTTTCGTAGAGCCCGGTGGCGAACGTCTCCTGGTCCAGGTCTGCGTCGCCGGTCCAGCCTTCGTAGGCATCGGCCTCGCCGAGCCCGGTGGCGAACTCGTCCGTGGTCAGCCCGGCATCGGCGTTCACGTCGACCACCTCGTAGTCGACGAATTCCATGTCCTCGCCGAACCACATCGCCCAGCCGTCGGCGTACTCGTCCTCGCTCAGCAGGGCGTCGCCGTCCACGTCCCACAGGCCATAGAGCCCTTCATAGAACTCGTCCTCGCCCACGACCTCGTCGGCGTTCAGGTCCCACTCCCGGAACTGGGCCTCGGCGGCCGGCTCGAACTCGACCTGGTCGAGCTCCAGGTTGCCGTCCTGGTCCAGTTCCGCGTAGTTCCAGGTGGTGGTCTGCGCAGCCAGCGGTCCGGCGACCACGGCCAGGACCATCGCCATTGCGGTGGTGCTGTATCGGTTCATCTCGTCCTCCACTCTTCGTTCTTACGCCCGGCCTGTGCCGGACCCGGCCGCGGCAGGTCGCCGCCCGTTCGGCCAGTCCCGGAGTCAACTGGCGCTGCGCGACAGGGTTCCTGCGCCCGGCCCGTCCGATTACCGGTTCAAAACCTCCGCGCTTTACGGCATATCCGCCCGCACACGCACCCGAGGGACGAGACATGCACGACATCCGCGCCATTCGCGAAAACCCGCAAGCCTTCGACGCCGCCATGGCCCGCCGGGGCCTGTCGGGCGTCTCGGACGAGGTGCTGAAGATCGACGAGGCCCGCCGCTCGAAGATCACCGCAGCCGAAACGGCGAAGGCCGAGCAGAACGCCGCCTCCAAGCAGATCGGCGCCGCCAAGGCCGCCGGCGATGATGCCGAGTTCAACCGCCTGCGCGCGCTGGTCTCGGACAAGAAGGCCGAGGTCGCCCGACTCGAGGATGAGGCCAAGGCCGAGGACCAGCGCCTGACCGACCTCCTGCTGACCCTGCCGAACCTGCCCTACGACGACGTGCCAGACGGCGCGGACGAGGACGACAACATCGAGATCAAGCGCTGGGGCGAGCCCCGCGCCTTCGACTTCCAGCCGAAGGAGCACTACGAGCTTACCGCCGCCAAGGGCCTCGACTTCGAGACGGCGGCCAAGCTCTCGGGCTCGCGCTTCGTGATGCTGCGCGGCGCGATGGCCCGCCTGCACCGGGCGCTGGCGCAGTTCATGCTCGACGTCCACGTCAACGACAACGGTCTGACCGAGACGATCACCCCCGTGCTCGTCCGCGACGAGGCGATGTACGGCACGAACCAGCTGCCGAAGTTCGCCGAGGACAGCTATCGCACCACCAACGGCTGGTGGCTGATCCCGACCTCCGAGGTGACGCTGACCAACTCGGTCCGCGAAAGCATCCTGGACGAGGGCGAGCTGCCCGTCCGCCTGACCGCGCACACGCAGTGCTTCCGCTCGGAGGCCGGCAGCGCGGGCAAGGACACCTCGGGCATGCTGCGCCAGCACCAGTTCGAGAAGGTCGAGATGGTGTCCGTCACCCGCCCCGAGGACAGCGACGCCGAGCACACCCGCATGACGGGCCTGGCCGAAAACATGCTGGAGCGCCTCGGCCTGCCCTACCGGACGGTCGTCCTGTGCACCGGCGACCTCGGCTTCGGCGCGCGCAAGACCCACGACATCGAGGTCTGGCTGCCCGGCCAGAACACCTACCGCGAGATCTCCTCGGTCTCGACATGCGGCGATTTCCAGGCCCGCCGGATGAACGCCCGCTACCGCCCCGAGGGCGGCAAGCCCGCCTTCGTCCACACGCTCAACGGCTCCGGCCTCGCCGTTGGCCGCACGCTGATCGCGGTGCTCGAGAACGGGCAGCAGGAGGACGGCTCGGTGGAGCTTCCCGAGGTGCTGGCGCCTTACCTCGGCGGCAAGACGCGGATCACGGCGGAGGGCGACCTGGCGTAACCGCCCGCCCCTCTGTCATTCCCGCGAAAGCGGGAACCTCCCACCGCGGGCGCGTCGCGCAAGAAGATGCCCGCCTTCCGCGGGCATGACATCACTGGCCACGCCAGGACCTACTGCGACGCCCTCCGCCCGCGGCCGGGCCCTGCACTCCGGCCGGAGCGCCTGATCAGCCGCTTGAGGACGCAAGCGCGCACGTCTGCTGGATCACTGATCCCAATTCATCAGTCCGGTTGAAGTGCAGCATGACGCTCCACCAGCGCTCCTTCACAAGCCGCGAAGTCGCACCCTCAGCACCACCACCCGCCCGGGCCACGGCCCGGGCAGCGCCCGACCGCCCCCATGGGCGGGCGCTTCGCCCCCCCCGCCCGCGGTCGAGCCCTGCCCTCGGGACGGAGCGCCTGATCAGCCGCCCGCTACTCCCACACGGCCACCGCCCGCGCCATGGCAGCGTTGCGGCGGCCGCGCCAGCGCATGCCGCAGAGGTAGACGGCGAGGCTGATCACCACGACCGCTCCGCCCAGGATCATCGGCGGCGTCGGCGGCTCGTCCAGGAACAGCCACAGCCAAGCCGGGCCCAGAACGGTCTCGAGCAGCATCAGAAGGCTCACGTTCGCCGTCGCCGTCATGCGCGAGGCGAGCGACATCGACAGGAACGACACCGGCAGGATCACCAGCCCCGTCACGGCGATCGCGGGCACCGAGCCGTCGGTCATGTCCGCCGGCCCCGTCACCGCCAGCCCCACGAGCCCCGCGCAGAATGCGCCCGTCCCGATCCCCGGCATCACCGGAAGGCCCGGATGTCCCCGGATCACCACGAAGTTCAGCGCCATCACGATCGCCGCGCTCAGGCCCAGCACGGCACCAAGAAGCGCGCCCCCGCCGCCGCCGACCTCGCCATGACCACCGCCGAAGACGGCCAGCGCGATGCCGGACAGGACCGCCGCCGTGGTCGCCCATGTCGACCAGTGCGTACGCTCGCCCAGCACGACGCGCGACAGGATGGCGCTGGCCACCGGCACCGTCGCCAGGCCGAACAGCACCACCGGGACCGGCGCATTGGCGATCGCAAACGAGAAGATCAGAGAATTCGACAGGTGGCAGCTTACCAGCACCAACCCCGCCGGCCGCGCCAGCGCCCGCGCTTCCGCGCCCACGCGCCCGCCGCGCAGCACCACCCAGGCCGCCAGCAAAAGCGCGCCCATCAGCAGGCCGCGCCAGGCCACCATCTGGAAGCCGTCCATCCCCGACAACCGCATGAACAGCGTGTCGGGGGTCAGGATCAGCGCGCCGAAGGCGGCCAGCGCGAGGCCGGAATAGGTGTCGCGGAGCATGGGCGTCCCGTGATGTCTCGGATCGCCCAGCCGTAGCCCGCCCGCGCCCAAAGGCCAAGGCTCCGACACGAAAACGGCCCCCGGAGAACCTCCGGGGGCCGCGCCAACGCCGGTTTCGACGCTGAATTACATGTCTTCGCCAAGCATGCCCGCGTCCATGGCGGCCGTCAGCTCTTCCTCGCTGATCGAGCCGTCGCCGTCGGTGTCCATCTCGGTGAACTGCTCCTCCGTGACGTCGGGGTATGCGACGGTGATCTCTTCCATCGAGTACATGCCGTCGCCGTCGGTGTCCTCCACCATCATGTCGTCTTGGGCCTGGGCCTGAACGGCAGCAAAGGCGCCCAGGCCGACAAGCGCGATAATCGTCTTTTTCATCAGTATCACTCCAAGATCGAAATAGGGGATCGCCGCAGCGGCGACCCTCCGAGAGGAACTTTAGGCACAACCGCGTCGCCGCCAATTGGCCAAGTTAGGTAGGTGCGACAGCCCGCCGGTGACGGCGCGTCCTTCGGCGACAAATGGCCGAAATCGCTTGAACCACGGGGGCAGCGGGGCGTTGATGTGGCATGATCCGCGCCAAAGCCATTCTCGTCCTCGTCGCCGCGCTGGCCTTCGCCGCCTCGCCCTTCTACTCGAGTGGGTTCAACGGTTTCGATCCGCAGGCCTATCCGCGTCCGCAGGTCGACCCGCCGGTGCAGCCCGCGGGCTATGCCTTCTCGATCTGGGGTCTGATCTATGCCTGGCTCGTGGCCCACGGGGCGTTCGGCTTGTTCGCCCGCGCCGAGGCCCCGGCCTGGGACGCGCCGCGCTGGCCGCTCTTCGTCTCGCTCGCCGTGGGCGCGTCGTGGATCCCGGTGGCCAACGTCTCACCTGTCTGGGCGACGGTGCTGATCTTCGTGATGCTGCTGGCCGCACTCTGGGCGCTGATGCGCGCCACGCCCGACGCCGACCGGTGGCTGCTGCAACCGCCGGTGGCGCTTTACGCGGGCTGGCTGACGGCGGCGAGCTTCGTGTCGCTGGGCCTGCTGCTGGCCGGCTACGGCATCATGGACGACAATCGCGCGGCGTGGTCGGCCTTGATCCCCGCCCTTGCCGTGGCGGGCTGGGTGCAGGCCAAGAAACCCCGCGCCTGGGGCTACGGCGCCGCCGTCGCCTGGGCGTTCGTCGCGGTGTCGGTCTCGAACGCCGACGACGGCTCGCTGATCACGCTGGGCCTGGTGGGGGCGGTGCTGATGGGCTGGCTGATCTGGCGCGGCCAGCAGGCGCGGGGCGAAAACGTACATCTTTGAGCGCAAAGCGTACGGATTGTACGCTTTCACTCAGCCCAGCGGCTTCTTCCCCAGGTGCTTGCGCAGCCGCGACGGCGTCGACTTCTTGCGGTCCTTGTACGGGTTGTCCTCGGCCTGCGACCGCAGCCACATCCGGATCGGCGTGCCCGGCATGTCGAAGTCGTCGCGCAACCCGTTGATCAGGTATCGCGTATAGCTGTCGGGCAGCTTGTCGGGGTGCGAGCACATCACCACGAATCCCGGCGGCCGCGTCTTGGCCTGCGTCATGTAGCGCAGCTTGATCCGCCGCCCGCCCGGCGCCGGGGGCGGATGCGCCTCGAGCATGCCGGTCAGCCAGCGGTTCAGCCGCGCGGTCGAGACGCGGCGGTTCCAGACCTCGTGCGCCTTGACCACCGCGGCCTGAAGCCGGTCGAGCCCCTTGCCTGTCTTGGCCGAAACCGTGACCAGTGGCGCGCCCCGCAGCTGCGGCAACAGCCGCTCGAACGCCTCGCGCAACTCGCGGATCTTGACGTTTTTGTCGTCCTCGAGGTCCCACTTGTTCACCGCGACGACCACGGCCCGCCCCTCGCGCTCGGCCAGATCGGCGATGCGCAGGTCCTGGCTTTCGAAGGGAATGGCCGCGTCGAGCAGCACCACGACCACCTCGGCGAACTTCACCGCGCGCAGGCCGTCCGAGACGCTGAGTTTCTCCAGCTTTTCCTGCACCTTGGCGCGCTTGCGCATCCCGGCCGTGTCGAACAGGCGCACCGGCACGCCGTCCCACTCCATCGAGATCGAGATCGCGTCGCGGGTGATCCCGGCCTCGGGGCCGGTCAGCAGCCGCTCTTCGCCCAGCAACTTGTTGATGAGCGTGGACTTCCCGGCGTTCGGGCGTCCGATGACGGCGACCTGGAGCGGCTTGGCCTTCGTCGGCACACGCACCGCGTCCTCGTCCTCGTCGTCCTCGACGTCCACGTTCGTCTCGGGCGCTTCCTCGGCGGCGCGGGCGGTGAAGGTGTCGGCCAGCGGCATGAGCTGCGACAGAAGGTCGTTGAGCCCCTCGCCATGCTCGGCCGACAGGCGGATCGGCTCGCCGAGACCCAGCGCGTAAGCCTCGAGCAGACCGGCATCGGCCGCCCGACCCTCGGCCTTGTTGGCGGCGAGGATCACGTTCGACGACTTCTTGCGCAGGATATCGGCGAAGACCTCGTCGGTCGGCAGGATGCCGGCGCGCGCGTCCACCATGAACAGGCAGATATCGGCCATCTCGACCGCGCGCTCGGTCAGGCGGCGCATGCGGCCCTGAAGCGACTCGTCCGTCGCTTCCTCCAGCCCGGCCGTGTCGATGACGGTGAAACGCAGGTCGCCCAGCCGCGCCTCGCCCTCGCGCAGGTCGCGGGTCACGCCGGGCTGGTCGTCGACGAGCGCCAGGCGCTTGCCGACGAGGCGGTTGAACAGGGTGGACTTGCCCACGTTGGGGCGTCCGACGATGGCGAGGGTGAAGCTCATTGCGCCTCTCCGGAAAAGATCAAGCTCCGGCCCTTACACCCTTTGGCGGTCAGCGGAAAGCCAGAAGCTGCCCGTCCTCGGTCACCAGGTACATCACGCCGCCCGCGACCACCGGATTCGTCGTCGCCCCGCCCGGCAGTTCGAGCGACGAGACGAGCGCCCCGCTTTCGGGCGAGAAGCCGCGCAGCATGCCGTCGTCCGACGCGACCCAGAGCCGTCCGCCGGCCAGGACCGGGCCGTAATGGGCGTAGACCGCGTCGCGACGGCCGAGGCTGCGATAGGGCTGGTAAAGCGGCAGCGGCTGACGCCAAACGGTTTCGCCCGTGGCGGCGTTCAGCCGCACGAGCTCGGCCTGGTCGGAAACGGCGAACACTGCGCCGCCCGCCACGCTGACGGGGCTCATCGCGCCGTCCTCGGCGGCCCAAAGCAGCTCACCGCTGGCAAGGTCCAGCGCCACGGTGCGTCCGGCCGGGTTGCCGGCATAGACGCGCCCGCCCGAAATCACGGGATCGCCGGTGATGTCGTTGATCTGGGCATAGACCTTGCCTAGCCGATCGCGCGCCACGTTCGCCTGCCAGACCCGCGTGCCGCCGTCGCGCAGGGTGGCGACCAATTCGCCCGACGGGAACGGGAAGATCGCCAGCCGGTCGGTCACGGCCGGGGACGCGCCGCCGACGATGCCCGCCACCCTGGGCGTGCCCGGCAGGGTCCAGCGGATGCGGCCGGTGTCGGTTTCCACGGCCCAGCCGCGCGCGTCGCGGGCAGCGACGTAGACCAAATCGCCCACGACAGTCGGCGCGCCCGAGGCCGACGCGTCGAGCGCCTGGCGCCAGCGCTCCCCGCCCGTGGCGGTGTCGAGCGCAACCAGGTCGCCGAAGGCGGACGAAACGTAAAGTGTATTTCCCTGCACCGCGAGCCCCGCGCCCGAGGCGTCGTCGGAATCCTCGCCCGCCGGGGTCAGGTCGACCGACCACAGCGGCCGCCCGTCGAGCCCGTGCGCCGAGACGCGGGCGCGGCTGTCGACGGTGAAGACGCGCCCGCCGGCCACGACCGGATCGGCCGTGATGCGGTGGCGGCGATCCTCGCCCTGCCCGACATCCGCGCTCCACAGAAGCTGCGGTGCGCCCGAGAAGGCAGGGTGCACCGTGTCGTGGGTCGGCGAGCCGGCCTTGTGAGTCCACTGCGTGTTGGCGCGCGCCGCGGGAAGCGAGATGGGGACGCTGCGGGCCCCGGCCTCGACGGTGTCGGTCGCGGCATCACCCCTGAGCGCCAGGCGTTCGCCGGGAAGGATCAGCTCCTTCTCGCACGCCGCGAGCAGCGTGATCGCCGCGATTCCTCCGATGCAGGCCTTGCGCATGTCCCCTCGCTTCTTGTCCCCCGGATGCCGGCGCGGGTCAGGCCGCGTCGAGACTTCCGCCGAGCGCCACAATCAACTGCGATAGCCGGCGGCGCAAGCCCTCCGACACACCGTCCTCGGCCAGAAGATCCCGAGCGATTGCAATGGCCTCGTCGTCGTTGCCGGCCTCGACCTGCGCCAGCGCGGTCTGCTCGAGCGCCAACAGCCGGAACGGCGCGCCCGCGATGGTCAGCGGCTCGAGCCGGGCGATCCGCTCTTCCGGGGACAGCGCGTCGCCGTCCAGCAGGACGATCTTCATCACGGCGAGGTCGCGGTAGACCGGGGCCAGATCGGCGTCGGCGGCCATCGCTTCGAGCGCCTCGACCGCGCTTGCGCGGCTTTCCTCGCCCTCGATCTCGCCTGCGGCAAGCAGCGCGATCACGGCCTCGGCGCCCTGGTTGGCCTCGATCTCGGCCAGTGCGGCGCGGCGGGCGGCGGCGTCGGGCTGCTCGAGCGCGGCCAGGATGGCCGACCCCAGCGCCTGCGCCTCGGCCCGTTCGCTGGCCTTGCGCCACTCGTTCCAGGCGGCGGCGGCGACCAGCAGCACGACGAGCGTGATGGCGATCCAGCCGTAGCGGCGGAAAATCGCGAACAGTCGGTCGCGGCGGACCTCCTCGCTCACTTCCTCGATGAAGCTGTCCTGGTTGCTCATGCCTGCCCCGCCCGTAGCTAACTCCGGGGCGTCTTATCGCGGATGCCGAGGGATTGCCAAGGGCCGCCGAATTATCGGGCGCCGCGCCGCGGACGTGGCGCGGAATGCACAATCTGAACAGAGTGGTTCAGGATAGGCTGGCCATGTGCTCTACTGTTTCCTATCTCACGCTTCAGCGGGCGCGCACGCCGCCGTCCCGCGCGCTGCAAGAGAGAGCGATGAAACCCTTTTCGATCCTGACAGCGTTGCTCGTCGTCGCCGCATTGTATCTTCTGGTGTTCGAGCGCGAGGCGGTCGTGGCCTTCGCCCGCGACGGCGCACCGCCCGAGGCCACGGCCGACGAGGCGGTGTTGCAGGACGCGGCCGCGGCGGCCGTCCCTGTGGTGGCGATGCGTTCGCAAGCCCAGTCGATCGACAGCGCCGTGCTGGTGCGTGGCCGGACCGAGGCCGCGCGCCAGGTGGACGTGCGTGCGGAAACCAGCGGGAAGATCACGTCCGAGCCGCTGCGCAAAGGCGCTTTCGTTGACGAGGGCGAGGTGCTGTGCCGGCTGGACCCCGGCACCCGCGAGGTCGCGCTGGCCGAGGCAGCCGCCCGCCTGACCGAGGCTCGCGCCACCCGCCCCGAGGCCGAGGCGCGGCTGGCCGAGGCCGAGGCGCGGCTGCGCGAGGCCGAGATCAACCAGAACGCCGCCAGCAAGCTGAGCGAGGGCGGCTTCGCCTCACAAACCCGCGTGGCCTCGTCCGAGGCGGCTGTGGAATCGGCGCGCGCCGCGGTGCAGTCGGCCAAGTCGGGGCTTCAATCCGTCTCGGCCCAGGTGCAGTCGGCCGAGGCCGCGGTCGCCGCCGCCGAGACCGAACTCGAACGGTTGGCGATCCACGCGCCCTTCGCCGGCCTTCTGGAGTCGGACACGGCCGAACTGGGGGAACTGATGCAGCCGGGCGGGCTGTGCGCCACGGTGATCCGGCTGGACCCGATCAAGCTGGTGGGCTTCGTGCCCGAAACCGAGGTCGACCGGGTTGAGGTTGGCGCGCGGGCGCAGGCGCGGCTGGCGTCCGGGCGCGAGGTCGCAGGCACCGTCACCTTCCTCAGCCGCTCGGCCGATCCCGACACGCGGACCTTCCGCGTCGAGGTCGAGGCCGAAAACGCCGCACTTTCTATCCGCGACGGGCAGACGGCCGAGATCGTGATCCAGGCCGACGGCCGGTCGGCGCATCTGCTGCCGCAATCGGCGCTGACGCTGAACGACGAAGGCGATCTGGGGGTGCGCCTGGTGCGCGACGGCGTCGCCCGCTTCGCTCCCGTCTCGATCCTGCGCGACACGACCAGGGGCGCGTGGGTCGCCGGGCTCGAGGACGCGGTGTCGGTGATCGTCGTTGGTCAGGAATTCGTCACCGACGGCGTGCCGGTCCAGGCGAGCTTCCGAGAGGCGCGGCCGTGACCGGCATCGTCGACTGGGCCGCATCCCGCGCGCGGATGGTGCTGGCCTTCATCGCCCTGTCGCTGGTGGCGGGCGGCCTGACCTATGCCTCGCTTCCCAAGGAGGGCGAGCCGGACATCGAGGTGCCGGCGCTGTTCGTGTCAGTCCCCTTCCCCGGCATCTCGGCCGAGGACGCGGAGAAGCTGATACTCAAGCCGATGGAGACCGAGCTCTCAGACCTGGACGGCCTCGAGAAGATGTCCGGCACGGCGGCCGAGGGCTATGCCGGCCTCGCGCTGGAATTCGAGTTCGGCTGGGACAAGACCAAGGTCATCGCCGACGTCCGCGACCGCATGAACACGGTCGAGGCGGACTTCCCGGAAGGCGCCGACAAGTACTCGATCAACGAGATCAACTTCTCGGAATTCCCGATCATCATCGTCAGCCTGACCGGCGCCGTGCCGGAGCGCATGCTGCTGCGCGTGGCCGAGGATTTGCAGGACCGGCTCGAAGGGCTCGAACCCGTCCTCGAGGCGGCGCTGGCGGGCCACCGGGAAGAGATGCTCGAGGTGGTGATCGACCCCCTGCGGCTCGAAGCCTACAACGTGACCGCGGCCGAGCTGATCCAGGTTGTGCAGAACAACAACCAGCTGATCGCCGCGGGCGAGGTCGAGACGGAGAGCGGTGCCTTCTCTGTCAAGATCCCGTCGAGCTTCGACGATCGGCAGGACGTCTACGACCTGCCGGTGAAGGTGAACGGCGACCGCGTGGTCACGCTGGGCGACCTCGCCGACATCCGCCTGACCTTCGAGGATCGCACCGCCACTGCCCGCTTCAACGGCGAGACGACGGTCGCGTTGCAGGTGGTCAAGCGCAAGGGCTTCAACATCATCGACACCGCCGCACTGGTGCGCGAAGAGGTCGCCGCCGAGCAGGAGACATGGCCGCCCGAACTGCGCGAGGCAATCAGCGTCGCCACCTCGAACGACCAGTCGCGCACGGTCGAGTCGATGGTCAGCCAGCTCGAGGGATCGGTCCTGACCGCCATCGCGCTGGTGATGATCGTGGTGCTGGCCGCGCTCGGCATCCGCTCGGCCCTGCTGGTGGGCTTCGCCATCCCCACCTCGTTCCTTCTGTGCTTCGTGCTGCTGGGGGTGATGGGGATCACCATCTCGAACATCGTGATGTTCGGCCTCATCCTCGCCGTCGGCATGCTGGTCGACGGCGCGATCGTGGTGGTGGAATACGCCGACCGCCGCATCTCGGAAGGCTCGGGTCCCATGGCCGCCTATACGGAGGCCGCGAAGCGAATGTTCTGGCCCATCGTGTCGTCCACGGCCACGACGCTCTGCGCGTTCCTGCCGATGCTGTTCTGGCCCGGGGTCGCGGGCGAGTTCATGGGCATGCTGCCGGTCACGCTGATCTTCGTGCTGTGCGCGTCGCTCATCGTGGCGCTGGTCTACCTGCCGGTGATGGGCGGCGTCGCGGGCCGGATCAGCCGCTTGTTCGACCGGGGCTCGGGCCTGTTGCGGGGCCTGCCCTGGCTGGTGCGCGCCGCACTGGTCGTTCCGGCGGCGTACCTGGTGTTCCTGGGCGCGATGCAGGTGCTCAACCCGCACTACCTGTTCCCGGGGCGCTCGCCCTTGCCCGAGGTGGCGCAGATCGGCCCCGGCGCGGTCCTGTTCCTCGGCGGCGCGATCCTGACCGCAATCACGCTGGGCGCGGCGAAGATCGAGCGTGCGCCGCGCCGCATTCGCGCCGGCCACCGCCGCACGCCGTTCGGCTGGGTCATCAAGGTCATCGCCGGCAACCCCGTGATGCCGCTGGTGGCCGTCGGTGGGGTCATCGCCTTCGTCGTCGCGGTCTTCGGCTACTACGGCGAGAATAACCGGGGCGTCGAGTTCTTCGTCGACAGCGAGCCAGAGCAGGCGCTGGTCTATGTCCGGGCGCGGGGCAACCTGTCGCTGCCCGAGAAGGACGCGCTGCTCAGGGAGGCCGAGGAGATCGTCCTCGACACGCCGGGCGTACAGAGCGCCTTCGCCTTCGCGGGCGACGGCGGGCTCGAATCGAACACCGGCGGGGCCGAGGGGCCGCGCGACTCCATCGGGCAGGTGCAGATCGAGCTCGTGCCCTGGGACGACCGGCCGACCTATGCCGCCGCGCATCCCGACGAGGTCACGCTGGCGCAGCTCGACGGCGACGTGGTGCTTGATACGTTGCAGGCGCGGCTCGACACGATCCCCGGCATCCGTACCGAGATCCTCAACCTTGCCATGGGGCCGGCGAGCGCCAAGCCCGTTCACCTGCGCCTGATGGGCGAGGATTGGGAAGCGCTGCTGGCGGCGGCGGAAACCGCGCGCGCCCGCTTCGACGCGACCCCGGGGCTCCTGGATGTCGAGGACAGCCGCCCCCTGCCCGGCATCGACTGGCAGATCGACGTCGACGTCGAGAAGGCCGGACGCTACGGCGCCGACGTGGCGACCGTGGGCGGCATGGTGCAGCTTGTCACCCGCGGCATTCTGCTGGACACGATGCGCGTGCCGTCCTCGGACGACGAAATCGAGATCCGCGTGCGCCTGCCCGAGGAGGACCGCGTGCTCTCAACCCTCGACAGTCTGAAGGTGCGCACCCGCGACGGGCTGGTGCCGCTGTCGAACTTCATCTCGCGCCAGCCGGTCGCGAAGCTGGGCCAGATCGACCGCGTGGACCAGCAGCGGTATTTCGACGTCCGCGCCGCCGTGGCGCCGGGCCTGTCGACGGTCGTGGCGGACGGCGAGGTGCTGGCCACGGTGCATCCCGACACCGCCGAGGGCGATCCGGGCCTGCCGGTGCTGGCGCGCGTCGAGGGGCCGGACGGCGAAGCGCTCGGCGTGGTGGACTTCGCCGACGGCGTGACGGCGGACGCGCTGTCGGCCGCAATGGCCGAGGGGGCCGGCCTGCGCCCGCTCAACGCGAACGAGCGGATCGGCGTGCTGACGGAGTGGCTGGAGACCGAGGCGCCCCTGCCCGACAGCATGTCGTGGGAGTGGACGGGCGACCAGGAGGACCAGGAGGAGTCCGGCCAGTTCCTGATGAAGGCCTTCGCGGCGGCGCTGATGCTGATGTTCATCATCCTGCTGGCGCAGTTCAACTCGTTCTACAACGCCTTCCTCGTCCTGCTGGCGGTGGTGCTGTCGGTCGCCGGCGTGCTGATCGGGATGCTGGTGATGGGACAGCCCTTCTCGATCATCATGACCGGCACGGGGATCGTGGCGCTGGCCGGGATCGTGGTGAACAACAACATCGTGCTGATCGACACCTATCAGGACTACGCGCGCTACATGCCGCGGATCGAGGCCATCGTGCGCACCGCCGAGGACCGCATCCGCCCCGTCCTGCTGACCACGATCACAACGATGGCCGGCCTTGCGCCGATGATGCTGGGCATCTCGCTCGACTTCATCGGCGGCGGCTACACGATCGATTCGCCCACGGCGCTGTGGTGGAAACAGCTGGCCACGGCGGTCGTCTTCGGGCTGGGCGTGGCGACCGTTCTCACGCTGGTCTTCACCCCGTCGATGCTGGCGCTGCGCGTGTGGCTGTCGACCGGCGCCTACCGCTCGGTCCGCGGCCTGCGGGCGCTGTCGCTGGGCCGGGGCAGCCGCGCGGCGCGGGACCTCGCGCTCAACCGCGCGGCGCGCAAGGTCCGCTCGCCCGAGATCCTGTGGGAGGTGGACGAGATGACGACGGCGGCCGGGCGGCCCGCCGCACCGCTGCGCGCGGCGGAATGAAGGCGGCAGGAAACCTGCCGCGGCGCCAGCGGCGGGCGGGGGAAAGGCGGCTTTCTGCCCCCTCTTGAGCTCCGCTCAATTTACCCCCGAGATATTTCCAGACCAGAGATGGTGGTGTGGTGACGGAACTGGCGCCGGAGCGTCCCGCGACCTGCTGCGGCGCCTGCGGCGGGCGGGGGCAAGGGGGCTGTCTGCCCCCTCTTGAGCTGCGCTCAATTCACCCCCGAGGATGTTTCCGGACCAGAGATGTGCGGGAGCGGGTCGGGCGGAGGCTCTGACCGGTGGTGTCGGGTCGGGCGGGCTCAGGCGGCCTCTTCCTCTTCGGCGGCCTGGCGGCGCCAAAGGCTGGCGTAGCGGCCGTTGCGGGCCAGGAGGGTGTCGTGCGTGCCCTCCTCGACGATCTCGCCGTTCTCGAGCACCACGATGCGGTCAGCGGCGGCGATGGTCGACAGGCGGTGGGCGATGGTGATGACGGTGCGGCCCTCGCTCATGGCCTCGAGTTCGGACTGGATGTCGCGCTCGGTCTCGGTGTCGAGCGCGCTGGTGGCCTCGTCGAGCAGGAGGATGGGCGGGTTCTTCAGCAGCGTGCGGGCGATGCCGACGCGCTGCTTCTCGCCGCCCGAAAGCTTCAGGCCGCGCTCGCCGACGCGCGTGTCGTAGCCGTCGGGCAGGCCCGCCACGAAATCGTGCAGCCTGGCTGCGCGGGCGGCGGCCTCGATCTCGGCCCGGGTGGCGTCGGGGCGGCCGTAAGCGATGTTGTAGAGGATGGTGTCGTTGAACAGCACCGTATCCTGCGGCACCACGCCGATCTGCGCGTGCAGGCTGTCTTGCGTCACGTCGCGCACGTCCTGCCCGTCGATCGTCAGCGCGCCGCCCGTCACGTCGTAGAACCGGAAGAGCAGTCGGCCGATCGTTGACTTGCCCGAGCCGGAGGGGCCGACGATGGCGACCGTCCGGCCCGCCGGGACCTTCAGCGAGACGCCCTTGAGGATCGGGCGGTCGGGGTCGTAGCCGAATTGCACAGCGTCGAGCGTGACCTCGCCGCCCGACACCTCGAGCGGCTTAGCGCCGGGTTTGTCGGCGACCTCGGCGGGCTGTTCGAGCAGGTCGAACATGTCGCCCATGTCCACGAGGCTTTGTCGGATCTCGCGGTAGACCGTGCCGAGGAAATTCAGCGGCATGGTGATCTGGATCATGTAGGCGTTGACCATGACGAAGTCGCCCGTCGTCAGCGTCCCGTTCTGCACGCCCATCGCCGCCATGACCATCACGCCGACGAGGCCGGAGGTGATGATCAGCGACTGGCCGAAATTGAGAAAGGCAAGCGAGTACGAGGTGCGCAGAGCGGCCGAGACGTAGCGCTCCATCGCGGTGTCGTAGCGCAGCGCCTCGCGGCTTTCGGCGCCGAAATACTTCACGGTCTCGAAGTTCAGCAGGCTGTCGATGGCCTTCTGGTTGGCGTCGGTGTCCTGCTCGTTCATCTCGCGCCGGATCTTCACCCGCCACTCGGTCACCTTGAAGGTGAAGGCGATGTAGAGGCCGATGACCGCGGCCACGACCAGCAGGTAGCGGATGTCGAACACCCAGGCGAGCACCACCGCGATCATCACGAGTTCGAGCAGGAGCGGGCCGATCGAGAACAGCAGGAAGCGCAGCAGGAACTCCACCCCCTTCACGCCGCGCTCGATCACGCGGCTGAGCCCGCCGGTGCGACGCATGATGTGATAGCGCATCGACAGGCGGTGGATGTGAGTGAACGTCTCGACCGCGATCTGGCGCAGGGCGCGCTGGCCCACCCGCGCGAAGACAACGTCGCGCAACTGCTGGAAGCCGACGTTCAGCAGCCGCGCCCCGCCATATGCGACGGTGAGGCCAACCGCGCCCGCGCCCAGCGTCCAGGCGGCGTCCTGCGCCTCGCCCGACAGCGAGTCGACGGCGGCCTTGTAGAAGAACGGCGTCCCCACCGCGACGAGCTTGGCGACGAACAGCGCGAGCACGGCGAAGACGACGCGGCGCTTCACCCAGCCCTCGCCCTCGGGCCAGAGATAGGGGGCGACCCGGCGCACGGTGCGCAGGCCGCTTCTCTGCGCCGCGCGCAGTTCCTCGTCGCTCGCCACTGGGCCCCGCCGTCTTGCCATGTCACACAGGTAAGGCGCGGGGGGCGGGAAGGCCAGCCGCTCAGTCGGGGACGGTGAAGACCTGGCCGGGATAGATCAGGTCGGGGTCGCGGATCTTATCGGCGTTCGCCTCGTAGACCCGGACGTAAAGCGTGCCTTCGCCGTAATTCTCGCGCGCGATGCGCCAGAGGGTGAAGCCGGGTTGCACGGTGACGACCGCCACCCCGTCGACGTCCTGCGCCTTGGCCGAGAGCCTTTCGATATCGGCGGGCGATTCCGGGCGGAACGGGGTCTCGACCCGCGAGCGGACGGTGCCGCCGTCATCGACCTCGTCGACGCGCAGGGTGTAGACCCGGGTGTCCACGTCCGGCAGCTCGGCCCGCCACTGGCCGTCCTCGCCGATCCGGACGGTGCGCACGGGCCGGTTGTCGAGGTAGACGCGCACGGCGCCGTCGCCGTGCGCCCGGCCGCCGAGGATGACGCCGCCGCCGCTTCCGTAGGAGATCGTGTCGACGGAGACCGATTGCGCGGCGCTGGGCGCGCCGGAGGGGGCCTGGAGCACGCGCACGCCCTTGCGGTCGGCCATCATCACGGTCGGCGCGGGCGCGGCCGGCCCGGAGCCGCCGGTGCCTGTTCCGGGTGCGTCGGAGATCGCGGGGGCCGCACCCTCTGCTCCCGGGTCAGGGACGGCTTCGTCCGGCGTGGGTCCGGTGCCCGCGGTCTCGACCGGTTCCGGGTCGTCGGACGTTACGGCGGCTGGATCCGCTTTCGTGGCGTCGGGTCGTACGTCGGCCCCGCTCTCGGCGACCCCCTGCGACGGAGCGGCGGGCGACACGATCACCGTTTGTTCGGAGACAACCGGATCGCCCTGCCCCACCTGTTCGCGCAGCGACACGACGCGGGGATGCGGCACGGCGGGCAGGTCGGACATCGCCACGAAGGCTCCCGAGCCGTCAGCCTTGGCGACGGCGACTTCCTCACCGTCAAGCAGGACGCTCACCCGCGCGTTCGGTGCGGCGCGGCCGGCGAACAGGGCGGAGCCGTCCGGCTCGACCCGCACGAGGTCGAAAGCCGGACCGGCCGGCGCGGACGGGGTGGGCGGTTCTCCGGGAGGAAGGGCGGCGATCTGGACCCCCTCGCCCCCCGTCCCGGCGGAGAGGGCGTCGGAAAGACCGGAAATCGCCGAGACTACCTCGCGTGTCGGGTCATCGGGATCGGCGTGAAGCCGCTCAGAAGCCGAGGCGTCCGGTTGCGGCGGGGGCGCGGCTGCGGCAGGTTGCGCGGCACGCGGGTTCGCCGCCTGCATGTCCGGGACGACCGACTCCTGACGAAGCGCGGTGAAGTCGCTTGGCGGCCACCAGTCGCGTTCGGTCACGACCCAGCCGGCAACTGCTGCCAGCGCGCTTGCGGACAGCGCGCCCTTGATCAAACCCGAGCCGGCGAAGCCTGGCATCTCGACTCATCCCCCGTACGCCACCGTCCCCCGTCGGCAACGCTTGAGGGACAGTATCAGCCGGGATATGGACGGTCAAAAGCAGAAAGGCCAGCCGATGACCGCCAGTACCCCCGCCATTTGTGTCTATTGCGGCTCACGCGACGGCGGGCGGCCGGCCTATGCCGCCGCCGCCGAGGAGCTTGGCCACGCGCTGGCCGAGGCCGGCTGGCAGCTGGTCTACGGCGCGGGGGACGTGGGGCTGATGGGCCGCGTCGCCCGCACGGCGCAGGCCGGCGGGGCCGACACGTTCGGCGTGATTCCCGAGCACCTGCTGGCCAAGGAGGTCGGCAAGCGCGACCTGTCGCGCTTCGTGGTCACGCAGACGATGCACGAGCGCAAGAAGGTCATGTTCATGAACGCCCACGCCATCGTGGTGCTGCCGGGCGGGGCAGGGTCGCTGGACGAGTTCTTCGAGGTGCTGACCTGGCGCCAGCTGGGCCTGCACGACAAGCCGATCTTCCTGCTCAACACCGAAGGCTTCTGGACGCCGCTCGTTGGCCTGATCGATCACGTGGTGGCCGAAGGCTTCGCCGCGCCCTCGCTCGCCTCGATGGTGAGCGTGGCGGACGACGTGCCGGCGCTGATGGAGGGGCTGCGCGGCGCCCTGCCCGCCTGAGCCTTCAGGCCGCGGGCGCGCCGGCCCGCGCGGCGCGCCGGGCGGCGCGGTCTCGGCGGACACCGTCAAGCGAATAGACCGCCAGCGCCACCCAGATCAACCCGAAGGCGACGCCGTGCGCCGGGGTGAACGGCTCGAGGAAGATCAGCGTCGCCACCAGGAACTGCAGCGTCGGGTTGAGGTACTGCAAAAGCCCCACCGTCGCCATCCGCACCCGGCGCGAGGCATAGGAAAACAGGATCAGCGGCAGGCCCGTCAGCGGCCCCGAGAAGAGCAGCAGGCCGACATCCGCGCCCGTCGTCACCTGCATCGCCTGCGCCTGCCATAGGTAGAACAGCCAGCCGAGCGCGATTGGCGACAGGAGCAGCACTTCGCTGGTCACCGACACGACCGGGCCGGTCGCCGTCTGCTTCTTGAACGCGCCGTAGATCGCGAAGCTCGTGGCGAGCGCGAGCGAGATCCAGGGCGGCGCCCGCAGTGCCACCGTCAGCCCGACCACCGCCAGCGTGGCGAGCGCGACGGCGATCATCTGTGCCCGCGTCAGCCGTTCGCCGAAGAAGATCATCCCGAACAGAACCGCGACGAGAGGGAAGATGTAGTAGCCCAGGCTCGCCTCGACGGCGCGGCCGATGGTGATCGAGGTGATGAACAGGAACCAGTTGGTCGAGATCGCCAGCGCCGCCGCCAGCGTCAGCGCGGTGGCGCGGGCGGTCGACAGGTTCTCCTTGATCAGGCGGATCCGCCCCTGCACCAGCAGCACGCAGCCGAAGAACACGAAGGACCAGATGGTGCGGTGGGCCAGCACCTCGGACGGGGGAATGTGGGAGAGCAGCTTGTAGAACAGGGGCGAAAGGCCCCAGATCACGCAGGCGCTGACCATCGCCGCGATGCCTCTGCCCGTCTCGCCCACTCGCACTCTCCCGGAAGCCTCTGCGTGCGGAGTAGCGGAACGCGCGCTTGGTGGCCAGCGCGGGAGCGGGTTTGCGCAGGTGGTGGGGAGTGAGCGGTGCGGCGTGCGTAGGCGTCCTCCTGCGTTCGAAGCGGTGGTCACCGCTCATCGCACGCGCATGGCGTCGGCCGAGTTCGCGAGAAGTGGGCGGATGGGAGGCTCATCGTGCATGGCCGACTCAAGCGACAGGAGGGCAGCGGTCGCCCGCGGTGGGCGCGAAGCGCCCGCCTTGGGGGCGGGCGGGCGCTGCCCGGGCCGCTGGCCCGGGCGGGTGAGTGGCCAGTGTCCCGGCTTGGTGCGATGCAGCGGCCGCGATCTGCGCCGGAAAAGCAGATGCCGGGCCCGAGGGCCCGGCTCTCCAAGGTCTGGATGTCGACCTCCTCAGGCCGACAGCGCCTTCTCGATCTGGTCGACCGGATGGTTGGTCAGGTCCTTGCCGACCTCGCCCACCAGCACGGCGCTGACCTCCTTGTGCATCTTGTGTCGGATCTCGCCCAGCACCTGCGCCGGAGCCGCGATCACCAGTTGCTTGATCTCGCCGGCATGCACCTTTTTGTAGAGCATCTCGGCCAGATCGTCCGCGAAACGGTCCTTGGCGAGGCGGTGCCAGTCGGTGTCCGCAACCGACGAACGCTGCGCAAAGCCCTGCCCGGCGGCGACACCCTGCTGCTCGGGCCCATCGCTGAAGCGGCCGGGCTTATCGGTGCCCTGCTCACCCGTCGGCGGGTTCTCCTGCACCTGCTTATCGTGAACCTGGAGGTTGAGGTCCTGTGCGTCGCCCAGGTTCTCCAACAGCAACGCCTTCTCGCCGTCGGCGACGAGCACGTGGGTGCCGGTGGTGATCTTGACGCTCATGCTCAGTCCTCCTCCGATCCGGTGCCGTGATGGCCGCCGAGGTTGCCCTCGCCGTCCTCGTCCTCCTTCGTCACGCGGGTCGCGCCGGGGCGGCCCTGGTAATCCTCGGGCTTGCCTTCGTCGCGGGTGCCCACCTTGCGCTCAAGTTCGCCGCCGGCGCGGCCGGAATGCTCGGGCGTGGGGGTGTCGGAGGTGAACTCCTCGGTCTCGCGGGTGCCGTCGGTCGATCTCTTCCGTTCGGCCATGTCGGACCTCCTTTCGTTGTCCTTTGATCGGTCAACGTGTCCGTGGTCGGCGCAGTTCCGGCCCTGACGGAGCGGAATGGACACGGGACGGATGCCAAACGAAAAGAGCCCGCGGGACGCCGCGGGCTCTTCATGAACTCTCAGGCAGGAACGGGGATCAGAGGCGCGAGGCGACCTCTTCCCAGTTCACCAGCTTGTCCAGGAAGTTCTGAAGGTAAGCCGGGCGCTTGTTGCGGAAGTCGATGTAGTAGGAGTGCTCCCACACGTCGACGCCCAGAAGCGCGGTCTGGTCGAAGCACAGCGGGTTCACGCCGTTCTCGGTCTTGGTGACCTTCAGGCCGCCATCGGTGTCCTTCACCAGCCAGGCCCAGCCCGAGCCAAACTGGCCGGCGCCGGCGGCGGCAAAGTCTTCCTTGAACTTGTCGACCGAACCGAACGAGTCCGTGAGCGCCTTTTCCAGCTCGCCCGGCATCTTGCTGTCGTTCGGGGTCATCCACTGCCAGAACTGGTTGTGGTTCCAGTACTGCGAGGCGTTGTTGAAGATGCCGTTCTGCGCCACGGCGTTCGGGTCGTAGGTGCCCTTGATGATCTCTTCGACCGACTTGCCTTCCCACTCGGTGCCGGCGATCGCCTTGTTGCCGTTGTCGACATAGGCCTTGTGGTGGATGTCGTGGTGATACTCCAGCGTCTCCTTCGACATGCCCTTGGCGGCCAGAGCGTCGTGCGCGTACGGGAGGTCGGGAAGTTCGAAAGCCATTGTCGTGCCCCTTGTGGTGATGTGTGGCAGTTACGGCAACTAACTGAGCCTCACCGCCGCCAGCGTCAAGCCCGCGTGTCCTGTGACATAGGCCCGAGGCGCGCACACCCGCGTCGCGTGTGGGCGCACAGTGTATACATCACGCAACCTTCCCTATGGAAATGCGGCCGAATCGGGCCATCATTCGCGTGTGCCGTATACAGGCGCACGGGTCCGCGCAGGGAGGCCGGGCCGCACGAGGGAGGAGACATGACCAAGTTCACCATCAATGGGCAGGCCGCCGAAAGCGCCGCCGCGCCCGAGACCCCGCTCCTGTGGGTCATCCGCGACGATCTGGGGCTGACCGGCACGAAGTACGGCTGCGGCGTCGCGCAGTGCGGCGCCTGTACCGTCCATGTCGACGGGCGGGCGGTGCGCAGCTGCACCACCGCCGTGGGCGACGTCGAGGGGGCCGAGATCACCACCATCGAGGGGCTGTCGAACGGCGGGGACCATCCGCTTCAGCGGGCGTGGGTGGCCGAACAGGTGCCGCAATGCGGCTACTGCCAGTCGGGCCAGATCATGCAGGCGGCCGACCTGCTGTCGAATAACCCGTCGCCCAGCCGCGACGAGATCCGAGGCGCCATGGCCGGTAACATCTGCCGCTGCGGCACCTATCCGCGCATCGTGCGCGCCATCGAACGCGCCGCGAAGGAGGGCTGATCCGATGACCGAACACGACACCCGCCTCTCGGTCTCTCGCCGCGGCTTTTTGGCCGGGGCCACGGGCCTGACCCTGTCTTTCGCGCTGCCCCTGCCCACGGGCCGGGCCGAGGCGCAGGGCGGCATGACGACCGTAAACGCCTTCATCGCCATCTCGCCCGACGGCGCAATCCGCATCTTCGCTCCCGCCGCCGAAATGGGACAGGGCGTGCAGACGGGCGTTCCGCTGATCATCGCCGAGGAGATGGACGCCGACTGGAACGACGTGGTGGTCGAAACCGCGCCGGTCGATCCCGCGCTCAACAACCCGATCTTCGGCGGCCAGTACACCGTCGCCTCTTTGACCACCAAGGGCTACTGGACGCCCGCGCGCATGGCCGGCGCCGCCGCCCGGCGCGTGCTGATGGAGGCCGCGGCGAAGGAGTGGGGCGTTGACGTCTCGGAGCTGTCGACCGGCCCCAGCACGGTGACCGGCCCCGGCGGCCGCTCGGCCACCTATGGCGAAATCGCCGCTTTCGCCGAGCCGCCGGAGACGATGCCCGAGATCGCCCCGGAAGAGCTCAAGCCCGCGTCCGAGTACCGGCTGCTGGGCAACAGCCGGATGCGCGTCGACGTGGCCGAGAAATCGGACGGTCGCGCGAAGTACGGCATCGACGCCGCGCCTTTGCCGAACATGGTCTATGCGACGGTCGTCCGCGCCCCGGCCGAGGGGCAGAGCCCTGCGAGCTTCAACGGCGACGCCCTGAAGGCGATGCCGGGGATCACCGACGTCGTCGCCCTGCCCTACGGCGTCGCCGTCGTGGGCGAGAGTATGCCGCAGGTGTTCGACGCCCGCCGCACGCTCGAGGCCGAGTGGGAGGGCACGCCGCCGGGCGCCAGCATCGACAGCGACGCCGACAAGGACGAGTACCTGTCGCACCTGCGCGGTGGACGCGAACCGGACGTGGTTTATTCGCAGCAGGGCGACGCGAAGGCGGCGCTCGGCAATGCGGACCGTGTGGTGACGGGCGAGTACCTGTCGGAGTACGCCTATCACGCGCAGATGGAGCCGGTGAACTGTACCGCCGATGTGCGCGCCGACGGCGCGGACATCTGGGTCGGTACGCAGTGGCAGACGATGTCGCAGAACAAGGTGACCGGGATCACCGGGCTCGACCCCGCGTCGATCCGCGTCCACCAGCAATATCTCGGCGGCGGCTACGGACGGCGCGCGCATACCGAGTACGTGGACGACGCGGTGAGACTTTCGCACCAACTCGGCCGCCCGGTGAAGATGGTCCTCAGTCGCGAGGACGACGTCGCTTCGGCCCGGATGCGCCCGCTGACAGCCCAGCGGATCGAGATGGGGCTTGACCCCGGGGGCCGTATCACCGCGCTGCGCCACGTCGTCGCCTGCGAGCCAGTCGCGCCGTACATGTACGGCCAGGAACGGTGGGAGAGCGGCGACAAGAAGGACATCATCTCGATGCGCGGCTCGCACCTGCCGCACTACGACATCCCCGACCAGATCGCCGAGCAGATCTTCGAGATGAAGGGCGCGCGCACCGCCGCCTGGCGCGGCATCGGCGAGGGCTACACCAAGTTCGCGCTCGAGACGATGGTCGACCGCGTTGCCCGTGACCAGGGCATCGACCCCATCGCGTACCGGCTGTCGATGACGTCGAACCCGCGGGTGCGCGCCGTGCTCGAGCGGGTGCGCGAGATGTCGGACTGGTCGAACCTGGCCGAGGGACGCGGCAAGGGCGTCGCCTTCTCGGAATACGGCGACAGCCTGGCCGCGGCGGTGGCCGAGGTTTCGGTGGGCGAGGATGGCGCGATCCGCGTCCACAACATCTGGACGGTCGCCGACCCGGGACTGCCGCTGAACCCCGATGCGGTCGAGGCGCAGCTTGAAGGCGCGATGCTTTTCGGCACCTCCGCCGCGCTGAAAGAGCAGATGACGGTGAAGGACGGTGCGGTGCAGCAGTCGAACTACTACGACTACCCGGTGCTGCGCATGGACGAGACGCCCGAGATCGCCGTCGCCGTGATCCGCGGCAGCGACACGCCGACCGAGGTAGGCGAGTTGGGCATGCCCCTGCCCGCCCCGGCCATCGCCAACGCCGTGCGGGCGCTGAACGGCGCGCAGCTTACACACCTGCCGATGACGCCCGAGCGGGTGAAAGCCGCGATGCAGGGCTGACTAAGCGCGCGGGCCCGGTTTGTGCCGGGCCCGCGTCAGAAATATCCGACCTCGCCCCCCGGCCGCGCGGCGGTCGCCAGCAGGTCGAACATGTAGCGGGCGACCGAGCGGAAGCAGACCACCTCGGCCGTCTGCGCGTCCCGCATCCAGATCGCCGCCGGCACCTGCGCCAAGCGCGTGCGGCGGAACGCGCCCAATTCGAAGACGCCCGGCGACACGTCCGCCGGCGTGAGTTTGGCCAGCACCTCGCGCACCGGAGCGCCCGTCAGCCGGAACGTCGCCCGCGCATCCGAGACATCCACCACCAGCGCGTGCTCGCCCGCCAGAGCGTCGGACAGGCGGCGCAAGGTCTCGCCCGCCTCGGCATGGGGCACCAGCAGCAGCAACTCGTCCGGCGACATCCAGCAAAGGCCGCGCGCGTCGGACGCATTCGCCGCATTCGGCCCGGGCACTTCGACGCCCGACACCTCGCCCACGGCGCGGGCGACGGCCTCGGACGACAGGTCGCCGCGCACCGTGATCATGCCGCGCAGGCCCGCCTCCTCGACCCGGATGTGGCCGTCGTAGCTTTCGCCGCGCAACGCGCTCACCGGCTCAGACATTCTGCTTCTCCCCGTCCTTGTCGAAGAACACCGGGTCCACGATGCGCGCCTGCACGACCGTGCCGTCCACCTTCGGAAAATCCAGGACCTCACCCATCCGGTCGGGCCCGTGCAGCACCAGCCCCATCGCGATGCCGCGCCCCAGCGTCGGCGAGTGGTAGGTCGAGGTCACGCGCCCCTGCGTGATCCGCTGACCGTTTGCATTCGTCCCCTCGGCCACCGCATAGGCGCCGTCGGGCAGGGTGGAGCCGTCCAGCGTCTCCAACCCCACGAGCTTCCACCGGTCGGGCCGCGCCATGTGCTCGCGCTGCTGTGCGCGCTTGCCGATGTAGTCGTCCTTCTTCTTCGAGATCGCCCAGTCCAGCCCGAGGTCCTGCGGGATCACCGTGCCGTCGGTTTCGTCCCCGATCATGATGAAGCCCTTCTCGGCCCGCATGATGTGCAGCGCCTCGGTGCCGTAGGGGGCGATGCCGAACTCGCGCCCGGCGTCGAGGCACAGGTCCCAGAACTCGCGCCCGCGAGACGCCGGAACGGCGACCTCGAAGCTCAGTTCGCCCGAGAACGAGATACGGAAGACCCGCGCCGGGATGCCGGCAAGCTCGCCATCGGCCCAGTCCATGAACTTGAAGTTGTCGGCGGAGATGTCCATCCCGCCCAGCTTTTCCAGAACCGCCCGCGCCTTGGGGCCGACGACGCCGATCTGCGCGTATTGCTCGGTCAGATTGGCCGTGTAGACCTTCCAGCCCCACCACTCGGTCTGAAGCCACTCCTCCATGTGGGCGTGGATGCGATCGGCGCCCCCGGTCGTGGTGTGGCAGAGCCACGTATCCTCGCTCAGCCGCGCCACCACGCCGTCGTCCATGAGAAACCCGTTCTCCGAGCACATCAGCCCGTAGCGGCAGCGGCCGACCTTCAGCGTGCTCATCATGTTGGTGTAGAGCATGTCGAGGAAGCGGCCCGCGTCCGGCCCCTTGACCACGATCTTGCCCAGCGTCGAGGCGTCGAGCAAGCCGACGCTGTCGCGCGTGGTCTTCACCTCGCGCTGAACGGCATCGTGCACGCTCTCGCCCGGGCGCGGATAGGCGTAAGGGCGGCGCCAGTGACCTACCGGCTCCCACGTCGCGCCGTTGCCTTCGTGCCAGTCGTGCATCGGCGTGCGGCGGACCGGCTGGAAGAGCTCGCCGCGCGCCTCCCCAGCGATGGAGCCCATCGAGATCGGGGTGTAGGGCGGGCGGAAGGTCGTCGTGCCGACCTGCGGGATGTCTTCGTTCAGGGTGTGAGCAAGGACGGCGAGTCCGTTGATGTTGCTGAGTTTTCCCTGATCCGTCGCCATGCCCAGCGTGGTGTATCGCTTGGCGTGCTCGACGCTCTCGAACCCCTCGCGCGCGGCGAGCTGGACGTCCGTCACCTTCACGTCGTTCTGGAAATCGAGCCACATCTTCGCGCGCAGGTCGTGCCCCGCGCCCTGCGGCATCACCCAGACCGGCGCCATCGGATTGGCGTGCTCGGCCTCGGCGCTCGCTGCCTGCGGCTCGACCTCGCGGCCCAGGCGGCGGGCGGCCGTGGCCCCGCCTTCGGCCGCGTCGCGCAGGATCTCGCCGGTGTGCAACTCGCCGTTCGCCGCGCCGACGACGACCGCGACCGGCTGCCCGTCCGCTCCGGTGGGCGCCTTGTCGGCATCGGGGCGGAAGTGGCACAGGCTGTCGTCCCAGCGCAGCCTGCCGCCGCAATGCGACCAGAGGTGCACGACCGGAGACCAGCCGCCGGACATGGCGACCGCTTCGCACGGGATCTCCTCCAGCACCGCGCCTTCGCCCGATTGCGAGCAGACGGCGACGCCCTCCACCCGCTTGCGGCCCAGGACCTTCGCCACGCCGCGCCCCTGCTCGACACGGATGCCGATCTTGCGCGCCTCTTCGACCAGCCCGCCCGAGACGGAGGGACGCGCGTCGAGGATCGCCGGCACCTCCAGCCCCGCCGCCTTGAGCGCGAGCGCGGTGCGGTAGGCGTCGTCGTTGTTCGTCACGATCACCGTGCGGTCACCTGGCGAGACGGCCCAGTTCGCCACGTAGTCCCGCACCGCCGAGGCCAGCATCACGCCCGGCACGTCGTTGCCCGCGAAGGCCAAAGGCCGCTCGATGGCGCCGGTCGCCGTCACGATCTGCCGCGCACGTATGCGCCAGAGCCGGTGGCGCGGGCGGTCGTCGCCCAGCGTGTGGTCCGCGACGCGCTCGTAAGCCAGCATGTAGCCGTGGTCGTAGACACCCGAGCCCATGGTGCGCAGGCGCAGGCGGACGTTCTCCATCCCCTCCAGCTCGGCCACGGCGCCCGCGATCCATTCATCGGCGGGCCTGCCGTCGATCACCGCTCCATCCACCGGCGCGCGGCCGCCCCAGTGCGCGGCCTGCTCGATCAGCAGCACCTCGGCGCCCGACCGCGCGACCGTGAGCGCCGCCTGAAGTCCGGCGATTCCGCCTCCGATAACAACTACATCCGTGCGGATGTTGAAGTGCTCGTAGCGGTCCACATCCCGGTCCTTCGGCGCCTTGCCCAGACCGGCGGAGCGACGGATGAAGGGTTCGTAGACGTGTTTCCAGAACGGGCGCGGGTGGATGAACGTCTTGTAGTAGAAACCCGCCGGCAGGAAGCGCGACAGGCTGGCGTTGATCTCGCCCACGTCGAAGTCGAGGCTGGGCCAGTGGTTCTGGGAGCTTGCTTCCAGCCCGTCGAACAGCTCGGTGGTCGTGGCGCGCTGGTTGGGCTCGAACCGCCCGCCGCGGCCCAGGTTCATCAGCGCGTTGGGCTCTTCCGATCCGCTCGCCACCACGCCGCGCGGGCGATGGTACTTGAACGAGCGGCCCATCAACGCCTGCCCCTGCGCCAGCAGCGCCGAGGCGAGCGTGTCGCCCTCGAAGCCGGTCAGGCGGCGGCCGTTGAAGGTGAAGCCAACCTGCTTGCGGCGGTTCAGCAGGCGGCCGCCGGTGGCCAGTCGAGTGCTCATGTGCGCGCCTTCGTCGTGGTGGAGCCGCCGGAGCCTCCGGCGGGAGTATTTCGAGCAAGAGGAAGCATCAGGAGAGTTCCCTCCACCGCCAGCCCGGGCGGCGGTCAGAGATGCGGTCGCGGATCTCCTGCGGCGGCTCGGACGTCTGGGCGGGATAGGTCCCGAAGACCTCCATCGTCGTGGTGCAGCGCGCCGCGTGGAACCACTTGCCGCAGCCCATCGCGTGCCGCCAGCGCTCGAAATGAACGCCGCGCGGGTTCTCGCGGAGGAAGAGATACTGCTCGAACTCCTCGTCCGAGGAACCGGGGCCCTCCCGCGTCAGGTGCGCCTCGCCGCCGGGGGCGAGTTCGGTTTCGTCGGCGTCGACGCCGCAATTCGGGCAGTGAAGGATCAGCATGCCGTGCGCTCCGGAAGGGGGGACGCACGGAGGGACCGCGCGTCACGCAGGGGCGGACAGGTCGACGGGCGCGGCGCGCGCATCCTCGACCTCGGTTTCGGCGGAGATGTAGAAGTTGATTGCGGCGAGCACCAAGAGGACGACCGCGATGATCGCGCCGATGGTGAAGATGTTCCTGTGCATGGCGTTTGCCTTTCCCAGTATGGAGTTACCGGGAAAACTGGTGCGCGCGCGTCGCCGTTCCAGTGCGCTCCGGATCGTGAGCGGATGTAACAGGGCAGGATGCGCCCCTGGCCGCGGGGAGCACCGGAGGACAGGGGGTGGCCAGTTGACCGGCGAGACGCGCGCGTCATGAAGAACGCGGCGGGCACTGTCCCGGCCGTCGGCCCGGACGCGAAACCGGACGATCCCTGCGGATCGGAGGCCCGATCCGGCCCGCCACATCCGGACTGGCGATGGAGCCGGATCAATGCGCCACCCCGGCCGCGACGCTTTCGTCGATGAAGCGACCCTCGCGGAAGCGGTCCAGCGAGAAGTCGTCGGCCAGCGGCGAGTGGCCCTTCGCCATCAACTCGGCCATCGCCCAGCCCGAGCCCGGGATCGCCTTGAATCCGCCGGTGCCCCAGCCCGCATTGATGTAGCACCCCTCGAGCGGCGTCTTCGAGATGATGGGCGAGCGGTCGCCGGTCATGTCCACGATCCCGCCCCATTGCCGCAGCATCTTGAGGCGCGAGATCATCGGGAAGGTCTCGACCAGCGCCCGCACCGTTTCCTCGATGTGGTGGAACGAACCGCGCTGGGTGTAGTTGTTGTAGCCGTCCGCGCCGCCGCCGATGACCATCTCGCCCTTGTCGGACTGGCTCATGTAGCCATGAACGGTGTTGGCCATCACCACCACGTCCATGCAGGGCTTGATCGGCTCTGAGACCAGCGCCTGCAGCGCGACGCTCTCGATCGGCAGCCGGAAGCCCGCCATGTCGGCCAGCACGCCCGAATTGCCGGCCACCACGATGCCCAGCCGGTCGCAATCGATCTCGCCCTTCGTCGTGGAGACGCCAGTGACTTTTCCGCCTTCGGAGCGGACGCCGGTAACCTCGCACTTCTGGATGATGTCCATGCCCATGTCCGAGCATGCGCGCGCGTAGCCCCACGCCACC
Source organism: Tranquillimonas alkanivorans (assembly GCF_900115595.1). Taxonomy (GTDB): domain Bacteria; phylum Pseudomonadota; class Alphaproteobacteria; order Rhodobacterales; family Rhodobacteraceae; genus Tranquillimonas; species Tranquillimonas alkanivorans. Next base: position 34,243 of record NZ_FOXA01000004.1, on the reverse strand, counting down.
GCGTCGTGACGCGCCGTGCCCGCGCGGGGCTGCCACAGTGCACCGAGCACCGGGTAGCGCGGCCCCTCGATGTTGATGATCGGGCAGAGCTCCTTGACGCGTTCGGGTCCCACAAACTGGGTCTCGACACCCTGCAGGGCGTTGGCGTGCGCGGTGCGGCGATAGCCTCGGACCTCGTGCTCGGTCTGGGCCAGCATCATGACACCGCGGGGGGAGTACATGACGTTGTAGTTCAGGTCCTGGCTCATCGTCTCGTAGAGCGAGCGGGACTTTTCATAGATCCCGGCCGAGGCGTCCTGGAGGTAGTTCGACCGGATGATAGTGGTGTTCCGCCCCGTATTGCCTCCGCCCAGCCAGCCCTTCTCGATCACCGCGACGTTGGTGATGCCGAAGTTCCGTCCCAGCCAGTACGCGGTGGCCAGCCCGTGGCCGCCCGCGCCGACGATGATGGTGTCGTAGCGGCGCTTGGGCTCGGGCGAACGCCAGGCCCTCTCCCACCCCTCGTGGTTCCTGAACGCCTGCCGCGCGAGGGCGAAGACGGAGTAGCGCTGCATCGGCACGATTCCCCTGACCCGGCCCGTCACCGGGCCCTTCCGTCGCCTTTTGGCAGCAGCCGAGGGGCCCGCACAAGGCCGCGACCGTCGCACCGGGAGCGATAAGCGACATCGCCCCGCGACACCTTGGCCCGCGGGCCGCGCGGACCTTTCGCCCGGGCGGAGGGCGCGGTAAGCACGGAGGCGCGGCGCAATCGCGAGGGAACGCATGATATTCTGGCTAACGGCGATCGGTCTGGCGGGGCTCGCCACGGCGCTGGTGGGGCTCGCGCTTCTGCGCGGGGAGCAGGACGCGGAGGCGAGCACGGACGCCGACAGCGACGTCCGTGTCTATCGCGACCAGCTGGCCGAGGTCGAGCGCGACGTCGATCGAGGCGTCCTGACCAGGGACGAGGCCGCGCGCGTGCGGGTCGAGGTCTCGCGCCGACTGCTCGAGGCCGACCGCGCCGCGCGGGCGCGGCGGGCGGCTGGCACGGCGCCGCGCTGGCTGACGCTCACCGCAGCCGTGGCCGTCGCGCTGGCGGTGATCGGCGGGGGCCTTGCGCTTTACATGAGGCTGGGCGCGCCGGGCTATCCCGACCTGCCGCTGCGCGAACGCATCGCGCAAGCCGAGCAGGCGCGTGAGGCCCGTCCCTCGCAGGAGGACGCCGAGACGCGCGCCGCGGGCGGCGTGGCCGCCCTGCCCCGGCCCGAGGTGGATCCCGCGTTCCTCGACATGATGGACGAACTGCGCGCGGCGCTCGAGACACGGACCGACGACGTGCAGGGCTTCCGGCTGCTCGCGCGTAACGAGGCGGGGCTGGGCAACTTCGCCGCCGCCGCCGACGCGCAGGAACGGGTGATCGAGCTCGAGGGTGCGGACGCCCGGGCCTCGGCCTATAACGACCTGGCCGAGTACATGGTGCTGGCCGCCGGCGGCTATGTCTCGCCCGAGGCGGAACAGGCGCTGACGCGCGCGCTGCAGCTCGACCCGCGCTCGGGGCGGGCGCGGTACTACCTGGGCCTCATGCAGGCGCAGGTGGGGCGGCCGGACCTCGCGTTCCGCATTTGGCGCGGTCTGCTCGAAGAGGGGCCGGAAACGGCGCCTTGGATCGAGCCGGTGCGCGCGCAGATCGGGCAGCTCGCGCAGTTGGCCGGCGTCCGCTACGACCCGCCCGCCCCCGCGCGTGGCCCCAGCGCCGCCGACGTCGAGGCCGCCGGGCAGATGAGCATCGAGGAGCGCGGCGAGATGATCCGCGGCATGGTTTCGGGCCTGGCCGAGCGGCTGGCGAGCGAAGGCGGACCGCCCGAGGATTGGGCGCGGCTGGTCGGCGCCTACGGCGTGCTGGGCGAAACCGGCCGCGCCCGCGCCATCTGGGAAGAGGCGCAGCAGGTCTTCGCGGGAAGCCCCGAAGCGGTCGAGACGATCCGCGCCGCGGCACGCCAGGCCGGGGTGGCCGAATGATCTGCGAAGACTTCTCCGGCTTCGCCGCCGCCCTGCCCCCGATGCGCGCGCTCATGGGGCTGGACCTGGGCACCAAGACCATAGGCGTGGCCGTGTCCGACGGCCTGCGCTCGGTCGCCTCGCCGCTGGAAACGGTGAAACGCAAGAAGTTCACGCTGGACGCGGCGCGGCTGCTCGAGATCGCCGAGGCGCGCACCATCGGTGGCATCGTGCTGGGACTGCCGCGCAACATGGACGGCTCGGAAGGGCCGCGCTGCCAGTCCACCCGCGCCTTCGCCCGAAACCTCGAACGGCTGACAGCGATCCCGCTGGGGTTCTGGGACGAACGGCTGTCGACCGTGGCGGCCGAACGGGCGCTGCTGGAGGCCGACGCCTCGCGCAAGCGGCGGGGCGAGGTGATCGACCACGTGGCCGCCGCCTATATCCTGCAGGGCGCGCTGGATCGGCTGGGGCACATGGGGGCCGCGCGGTGAACGACGACGTCTGGAAACGCGGCGAGATGCAGAGCCCTTGCGTGAAGGTCTGCGTGGTTCACCCGACCGAGCGGATATGCACCGGCTGCTTCCGCACCCTGGACGAGATCGCGGCCTGGTCGCGGATGAGCGACGCCGAGCGCGCAGACCTCGTCGCGGCGCTGCCCGAGCGCGCGCAGCGGCTCAAGACCCGACGCGGCGGCCGCGCCGCGCGGCTCAGGTCACGCGGCAACGGCTGACGCCGCCGTTTTTTTGTCGAAAAATCGGGACGGCGATCTTTCGACGAAAGATCGCGCGCCCCTGGCGGTCCGGGTTCTAGAACCCGGCGGCCTTGCGCAGCATATTGAGCGCGACGAGGATCAGGAACACCCCGAAGATGCGCTTGAGCCGCTTGGCGTCGGTGGCATGCGCCAGCTTCACGCCCCATGGCGCGGTGATCAGGGTCATCGCGATGACCACCGCGAAGGCCACGGCGTTGACCGCGCCCAGCGTCAGGGGCGGGCGCACCTCGTCCGGGATCTCGACAAAGAAGAAGCCCAGGACCGAGGGCACAGCGATCAGCACGCCGAAGCCCGCCGCCGTCGCCACCGCCCTGTGAATCGGCGTGTTGTAGAGCGTCATCAGCGGCACCCCGAACGAGCCGCCGCCGATGCCCATGAGGACCGAGAGGAACCCGACCGCGGGCGACATCGCCAGCCGCGGTCCCAGACCCGGCATTGCGTCACCCAGTCGCCAATGCGACCGGCCGAAGGTCAGGTAGAGGCCGATGACCACGCCCAGGCCGCCGAAGATGCCCTGCAACACGACCGAGCGCAGGGACGCCGCCACCAGCACGCCCAGCACCGCACCCACCGCGATGCCCGGCGCCCAGCCCTTCAGGATCGTCCAGTCGACCGCCCCCTTGCGATGGTGGCCCGCGACCGAACGCAGCGAGGTCACGATGATCGTGGCCAACGACGTGGCGAGGCAGATCTGCATCAGGTAGGCGCTTTCGTAGCCCAGGCTCGCGAAGGCGTAGTAGAAGGCCGGCACCAGCACGATGCCGCCCCCGACGCCCAGAAGTCCCGCGATAACGCCCGCGAAGGCGCCGATGGCCATGAGCAGCGCAAGCATGGCCAGAAGCAGTGTCGTGTCGGGCATATCCCCTCCAGCTTGTATTCGCGCACAGGTAAAGCGCGTTCCCGCGGCGGGGACAACTGCGAAGTCCGGCGCAGGGTCAGGCGAAGCGGCCGGCCTGCTCGAGCACCTCGGTCCGGTAGCCGTCAGGGTAAGAGATGACGCGCGCTCGGACACCGACAGGCGCTCGGCCAAGCACATCCCGCTCAATTGGCGCGTCCGGCGACGGCGCCGCAGCCATCGGGATGCGCGGCAGCCCTTGGATCAGCCGGAGACGCGTCCGATGAAGGCTTCGAGCGTCTGGAGGCCGAACGACACCGCCGCCTCGTCCGCCAGCACCCCGTTTTCGACCTTCTTCGGCGCGTGCGGGATCACGACCTCCTGGCAGGGGAACACGTCGGCGAGCATGCCGTGCAGGATGTACTTCAGGTGCGACTGCGCGCGCACGCCGCCCAAAGCGCCGCCCGAGACCGAAACGACGAGGCACGGCTTGCCCTTGAACACAGACTCGTAGGCCGGACGCGAAGCCCAGTCGATCGCGTTCTTCAGGACGCCGGGCACCGAGTAGTTGTATTCCGGCGTGACGAAGACGAGCCCGCCAGCCGCCTCGACCGCATCCTTCCACGCCGCCACCGGCGCGCCGCCGTCGTGGTCGGCGTTGTAGAGCGGAAGCGACCCGATCTCTGCGAGGTTGCAGTCAGCCCGCGCGCCAAGGGCCTCGATGAACGCGCGGCAGGTGGCGGTGGAGGAGGAGGCGGCGCGCAGGCTGCCGGAGACGAAGAGTAGCTTGGTCATGTGAACTTTCGCGGTCAGAGACGGGCGAGGTAGGTGGCGATGCCCGGGAAGGCAACGATCACGACGAGCGACAGGATCATGGTCAGCACGAACGGAAACGCGCCTCGGAAGATGTCGCCCACGGCGAGGTCCGAGTCATTCATCGCCGAGCGGATGGTATAGACGGACAGGCCGAAGGGTGGCGTGAGCAGTCCGATCTCGACGGCCACGACCGTGAGCACTCCGAACCAGATCATGTCAAACCCGGCTGCATTTGCGATCGGCAGGGCAATCGGCAGCAGGATCAGCATGATCGAGATCGAGTCGATCAGGCATCCCATGACGATCACCAGCGCCAGGAAGACGAAGAGGAAGCCGTACGGCCCGATCGGCCCGGACAGGAAAGTGTCGGCCAGCGCATTGGGCAGGCCCGACAGCGCGAGCATGCGCGAGAAGAACGTCGCCGCCATGATCAGGAACAGGACGGACACGGTGATCTGCCCCGTTTCCACCATCAGGTTCCAGAAGCTGCGACGGTCAAGCGTATGGCGCAGCAGCGCGATCACCAGCGCCCCGAGCGCTCCGACGGCCCCCGCTTCGGTCGGGTTCAGGAACCCTGCGTAGAGGCCGCCCAGCACCAGTACGATCAGGGAAATGATCGGCACGCCCTTCCGGACGACGGCGAGCACCGGGATGTCCTCGTATGCCTCATTGTTATCAGCGTCGTCGAAGACGAAGCCGCTGCGGAACCGGGCCAGCAGGAAGATCGTGAGCGAGAAGAGCAGCGCCAGCAGCAGCCCCGGCCCGATACCGGCCAGGAACATGCGGCCAACGGATTCCTCGGCCAGCACCGCGTAGACGATCATCAGCAGCGACGGCGGGATCAGCATTCCCAGGACCGAGCTTCCGGCGACAACGCCGGTTGCGAAGCCCTTGGCATAGCCATGCCGCGTCATCTCGGGCACCGCAACGCGCGAAAAGACCGAAGCGGAGGCGATCGAGATGCCGGTGATGGAGGCGAAGACGGCGTTCGCGAAGACGGTTGCCACGCCCAGACCCGCCGTCACCCGGTTGAGCAACCGCTGGAAGACGTCGAACGTGTCCTTTCCGACCCCGGATGCGGTGACGAGCAGCCCCATCAGCACGAAGAGCGGCACGACCGCGAACAGGTACTCGCGCAGCGCGTCGTTGGCCACCTGCCCCGCCATGCGAAAGGCCACCAGATCGTTGCGGATCAGGGCGACGCCGCCGAAGCTGACCAGAAGCATGCCGATCCCGATGGGCATGCCGAGATAGATGAGCACGATGAGCGCAACGATGGCGATGGCCCCGATTTCGATGCCGGTCATGCGTCGGCTCCTTTCTTTTCGCCGGGCGCGCGCAGGGCGGCGATCACCTGGATGACGCACTGGATCGCGGCCACGGCGATGCCGGTGAAGATGAGGACGCGGAACGGCCAGGTCGGCAGGGTGGCGATGCCCGTCACGCCGATGTACTCGCCGCGCGTGAAATCCTTCTCGATGATGTCGACCGTCGACCAGGCCAGCATCCCCAACGCGGCCGCGGCCACAGCGTCGAACGCCGCGCCCAGCAGGGCGCCGGCCCGCGGCCGCTTCAGCTTGAAAGGCGTGAAGAACAGGTCCGTTCGGGCCAACCGGTCGTGCCGAACGGTCGCGGCGAGCTGCAGATAGACGATCATGACCAGCGTCAGCGCCCCCAGCTCGGACACGAGCGGCAGGGACGAGCCCAGCAGGTTGCGCGCAACCACGTCGGCCGAGATGATGAACATCAGAACGCCGATGAGCACGGTGCCGAGCGCGCACAGCCCGTCGACGAGCCGCACCCAGGCGCGGGCGATCTGGCCGCCGCGTGTCCGATGCCCCAGTCGCGGGGCATCGGTGCTGTCTGTCGGATAGGTCGACATGGATAAGGTCCGGATTCCGCTCAGTTCGTGAGTTCGTCGTCCCAGGCACGCAGCGGCTCCTCGCCCCGCGCGCGCAAGCCCTCCATGTAGGAGTCGAGGAAGCCGGGCGCCTCGGGGCCCGTCGCCTCGGCCCATTCGGCCGCGATATTGGGAAGCGCCTGGACCCAGGCCTGACGGGTCTCTTCCGGCATCACCGCCAGCGTCACCGGCGGATCCTGATCGGCCCCGAGCTCCTGGATCTTGTCGAGCGCGAAGGCGTGCCGTTCAAGCAGGTCCTGGCCGTGCGCCTCGGTATAGTAATTGCCTGCCTCGACCATGGCGTTCTGCACTTCCTCGGGCAGGCCGTCCCACACATCGCGGTTGGCCGCAATCGCGCCCGAGAAGGCGACGCCCATGTTCACCTGCGTGACGTAGGGAGCGACCTCGTAAAGCTTGGCCGGCAGCACCCCCAGCGCAAGCGACAGCACGCCATCGGACACTCCGGTCTGGATGTCGGTGTAGAAGGTCGTCAGCGATCCGTCGACGGCGTTCGCCCCCGTGCCCCGCAGCCAGTTCGCCAAGGCGCCGGGGGCCGAGATCTTCATCCCTTCGAGATCCTCGAAACTCTCGATCGGCTCTTTGGTGTATATGTCGTAGCTGTCGGTTCCCGTCAGGCCCAGCACAACGACGTTGTACTGCTCCCACTCGTCGGCGAAGGCCGCGTTCGTGTCGAGCAGCTCCTGCATGACCTCGAGCTGCACCGGCGGGTTGTTCGTGGCGAACGGGGTGTAGCTGCCGATCTGGCTGAGCGGAAGCTGGCCGCCCTCGAGCAGCGAGAAAACCCAGCCGATATCGGTGATCCCGTCCTCGACCGACGACAGCGTGGCGTTGGCCTTGTAAAGCTGGCCGCCGAAGGCTTCCTGCCAGTCGATCTCGTAGTTCCCGGTTTCGGCCAGGATCTCGTCGATCTTTGCCATGAAGTGCGTCTGGATCATGCCGACCCAGGGGATGGTCGTCGGGTGGCTCGAGGCCACTGTCAGCGGGATCGTCTCCTGGGCGGCAAGCGCACCGGGAAGCGCCACGGCGCCGGCGACGGTAAGTCCGAGAAGCGGTTTCATTGGTTCTCCTCCCAATCGGTTCTCAAAGAATTGCAAAGGTCTGGGTCGAGCTATCGAGCCGGACTGTGATCGTTCCCTCGTTGATCATCCACGGACGAACGCGGAACGACCTGGCCTGCCGCTGATGCATGGGGTCACGTTCGGCGATCTTTATTGCGTCGGCGCGGCTTTCCGCGCGGACGATGACAAGGCCCTCGCCTTCCCACTCCTGTTCGTCGTCGGTCCACATCGGGCCGGCGGCGTACATCACGCCCTCTTCCTCGAGCGCGACCTGGAAGGCGAGGTGATCTTGCATGTTCTCGAGCATCGGCCCGATGCCGTCGGTCGGTGTCGTGAAGATCGCGTAGAGCTGCTTTTGCAGCATCGCCGCGCTCGCCTTCTTCACCTCGGCGACCGGTAGCGCGGTCGGCTTGTTATCTTCTGACATTGTCTCCTCCCCTGCCCGTCTCATCCCGCCTTCCGGCGCCTGAGCTCGCCGCGGATCTCCTCGCCGTGCTCGTCAAGCGTCGGCGGCGGCAGAACGTCCAGGTCCGGCTCGCCGTCAAACGAGTACGGCGCGCGCACGGTGGTCCACTCCCCCATCTCCGGGTGGCTGGTGCTGACCTTGATATTGAGGTGCTGCGCCTGCGGATCCTCGAGCGCCTCGTCGCTGTCATAGGCGGGCGAGTGCGGCACCTCGGCGGCGAGCAGCTTCTCGCACCACGCGTCGCGCGTCATCTGCTTGAAGATCGGCGTGAAGTGCTCGATCAACTCGTCCTGGTGCTGGATGCGCTCCAGCCGCTCGTTGAAGCGCGGATCGTCGTTGAGTTGCCACTGGTCGGTCGCCTTCAGCAGCCCCTCCCAGAACTTCGTGGGCGAAGACATGTGGATCGCGATCCATTTCCCGTCGGAGCATTCGAAGGTGTAGGACTGCGAGACGACCGGACGCGACAGCGGGCCCATCACCTCCCCCACGCTGAAGTAGTGGGTGAAGCTGTCGAGATTGAAATGCGTCATCGCCTCGAGCATCGAAATGTCCAGCCGATGCCCTTCGCCCGTCTTCGACCGTTCGAGTAGCGCGGCAAGGATGCCCATTGCCGCGTACTGGCCAGTAATGGCGTCGGCGATGGCCGGGCCGATCACCCTCGGATTTTCGGGCGGCGTCACCAGCCGCAGGAACCCGCTCGCCGCCTGCGCGACGGTGTCATAGGCCGGCCGATCCCGCGACGGCCCCGATGTGCCGAAGCCGGAGATCGCGCAATAGATGATCGACGGGTTCACCTTGCGCAGGTCGTCCTCGCCCACGCCCAGACGCTCGGCCACGCCAGGGCGGAAGTTCTGGATGAACACGTCCGCCGTCGCCACGAGGTCGTAGAGCACCTGCCGCTCGTCCGGGTCCTTCGTGTCGATCGCGACCGAGCGCTTGTTGCGGTTGTAGGTCTGGTAGTGCGGCGAATAGAGACCGCCTTTGAAGGCGCGGAACGGGTCGCCCGTGCCCGGCCGCTCGACCTTGATGACGTCGGCGCCCAGGTCGGCCAGATGCATCCCGGCTGCGGGCCCGGTGATGTAGGTGCCCAGTTCGATGACGCGGATATCCTTCAGGATCTTCATGTATCGCCTCCTCAGGCGGTCTTGTGGTCGGCCGTCTGCGCTCCCTCTCCGTCGTAGGAGATGGCGAGGTCGGCGTGGTGGGACATGATGAAGCCGATCGAGCGCTGGCTTTCCTCGAAGAGGTGCGCAGCAAGTCCTGCCGTGCGCGCCAGAAGCGGCACCGCCTTGAGCGCCTCGACCGGCCAGCCGGCGTCCAGAATCGTCGCGGGGATGGCGCCCGACACGTTGATTGGCAGCGGGCGGTTGATGATCTTCGGCGCGTGCTCGGCCAGCACCCGCAGCGTGCGGATGTGGTCGCCCGTCACGCCCAGCTCGTCCGCGATGTCGAGCAGGCGGTTCGCCCGCGGGTCGCCCGAGGAATGCTGCGGATGGCCCAGCCCCGGGACCTTCTTCTTCTGCGCCTTCAGCGCCTCGAGGCTTTGCACCGCCGCGTCGTCGAGGCTGATGCCCTTGTCGCGGCTGTCCTGCAACACCTCGACGATGTAGCGGCCCGCGATCTCGGAAGAACCGGCCACGACCGACCCCATCCCGAGAAGGCCGGCCGACATGGCGCCCTGCCAGGCTTCGGGGGCAGCGGCCAGCGTCATCCGCGCGGCCTGCACCGACGGGACGAGCCCGTGTTCGGCGATCGAGATCAGGCAGGCGTCCATCATTGCGCGCTGCCTCTCGTCCGGCTCCCGCCCCGTCACCAGCAGCCAGAAATAGGTGGTGAAGTCGAGCTTGCCGATCAGGTCGCCGCACAGATCGCGCCCCCGCACGGTGATGCTGTCGGCATCCGACGTGGCGATCGCCGTCTGGGCCTGATCCTGTTTCCCGATCCGCATGGTTTCCTCCAGTTGTTTTCGCTGTGCGAACATTTTTACTCTTGCCGAAAACTACTGAGCGTTTTAGCTTCCCGTCAAGAAGAAATGTTGCTGCGCTGCGAAGGCGCCTGATTTATCGGAAGTTTCTGATCCGGGAGGAGGACAGCATGAGAACCGTGAACCAGTACAACCTCACCGAGGCCGTGAAGGAGTCGTTCCAGACCGAGGAAGGCAGCCGCTTCAAGTTCCTGCTCGAAACGTTCATCGACCACCTGCATGACTACACGCGCGAGGTGAACCTGACCCATGACGAGTGGATGGGCATGCTCAACTTCCTCTACGATTGCGGGAAGATCTCGACGCCGGAGCGGCACGAATACATCCTGCTCTCGGACGTGCTGGGGCTTTCGGCCCTGGTGGACATGCTCAACACTCGCGGCGGCGCGACCGAGGGCTCGAACCTGGGGCCCTTCTACCTGGACGACGCGCCCGAGATGAAACTGGGCGCCGACCTGTCGCAGGACCGCGACGGCGCGACCGTCCTGGTGCATGGCCGCGTCACCGACATCCTGCACAAGCCCATCCCCGGCGCGATCGTGGACACGTGGCAGGCGGACGGCTCGGGCACGTACCCGATCCAGGAGCAGGAACAGGGCCAGGACAAGTACGACCTGCGCGGGAAGTTCACCACGGACGAGAACGGCGAGTACTACTACACCACCGTTCTGCCGAAGCCCTATACCGTGCCCTATGACGGTCCGGTGGGACAACTCCTGCGCGCCGGGAACCGCCATGCCTGGCGCGCAGCGCACCTGCACTACATCGTACGTGCGCCCGGCATGCGCGACATCACAACCGAGGTTTTCTTCGAGAACACCGAGTACCTCGACAACGACGCCGTTTTCGGTGTGCGCAAGTCGTTGATCGCGAAGGTGGAGCCGGTTAAGAAGTCCGACAAGCTCGAGTACCACCTCGAGAAACAGCCAGACGCCAAGTTCAAGTTCGACTTCGTTCTGGCGCCGGAGGGCTGAAGGAGTTGAACGGCATCGCGACCCAGCCTGAACCAGCCAAGAAGCCGGCCGAGTTCGTCGAGGCCCTCGCCAAGGGTCTCTCGATCCTCGAGGCCTTCGGCGCGGCCAACAGCGAGATGACGCTGAGCGAGGTCGCGCGCGAAGTGGGACTCTCCCCCGCTGCGGCGCGGCGCAGCCTGATCACCCTCACGGCGCTCGGCTATGTCGGGCAGGTCGGCAAGCGGTTCCACCTGACGCCGAAGGTGATGAGCCTGGGCTCTTCCTTCTACTTTTCGGCGCGCATCGACGAGCTGCTCCAGCCCGAGCTGCGCTCGCTCGTCGAGCTTCACGGCGACGCGTCTTCGGTCGCGACGCTGGACGGCGAGGATGTGATCTACATCGCCCATTACTCGGTGCAGCGCGCCCGGCGCGCCACCGCCGTGGTCGGGGCCCGTTATCCGGCCCTCGCCACCTCGCTCGGCCGGGTGCTGGTCGCGGGGCTGCCTGACGACGAGCTCGACCGCTTCTTCGAGATGGCCCGGCCGCGCGCCCTGACCAACAAGACCTGCATCGACAAGGAAGAGCTCAAGCGCGCCGTCTATCGCGTCCGCGAACTCGCCTACGCGACGACGGTCGATCAGCTCGATTACGGGATCACCGCGCTCGCCGTGCCGATCCGCGGACCGGATGGCGTCACGGTCGCGGCGCTCAACTCGTCGGGCTACACCGGCATGGTCACGCCAGACCAGCTCGTGGCGGAACGGCTGCAGGACCTCCGCGCAGCGTCTTCCCGCATCACCCAAACCCTCGCCCGCTACCCGATGCTGGCTTCCGTGATGCGCTCCAGCGGCTTCTGAGCCTGCGCACACGCACAGGCCAGTCGCACGGAAAGGTCGTGACTTCCTCCACATCTCCGGTAGCCTTCGAAATATCTTTCGCACACCGAAAAAGGAGAGAGGGATGTGCCGTTTGTGCAAGAGCGGGAAGGCCTCGGCCGCCTGCCCCACCCGCCGGGATTTCCTGAAGACCAGTGCGCTTGCCGGCGCGGCGGCGAGCACCGGGATCTTCGCTGGCGCGCGTGACGCCCGCGCGCAGGATACTGCCGCCCGCTCGATGCCCGAAGGCCTGAACACGCCGGGCCGCCGCGTGCTTCTCAAGGGCGGGGTCGTGCTGTCGATGGACGACACGGTCGGCAACCTGGCCGTGGGCGACGTGCTGATCGACGGGGCGCGTATCGTGGAGGTCGCCCGCGAGATCGAGGCGCCGGATGCCGTGGTGGTCGACGCCACCGGCAAGATCGTCATGCCGGGCTTCATCGACACGCACCACCACCAGTTTGAGACGGCGCTGCGAAGCTACCTCGCCGACGGGATCCTGGTCGACGACGGCATCGCCGCCAACGCGATCAACTACTACGACACGATCCTGCAGAAGTTCTCGATGGTCTACCGGCCAGAGGACGTCTACATCAACGAGCTCTTCGCCGGCATCGCCCAGCTTGACGCGGGCGTGACCACGGTGATGGACGTCAGCCAGATCCACCACTCGCCAGAGCATTCCGACGCCGCCATCGAGGGCATGCGCGACGCGGGCCGCCGCGGCGTCTTCGGCTACTTCGAAGGCTGGGGCGACCGTGCCCAGTACCCGCAGGACGCGGCCCGGATCCGCGAGCAGTGGTTCTCGTCCGACGACCAGCTTCTGACCATGGTGATGGGTGGCGAGATCTACCTTCCCGGCTGGGAGGAAAGCTGGCGCATCGGCCGCGAGCTGGGCCTGCCCGTCGCGCTGCACGTCGTCGGCACCTTCGGAATGGCGCCGACCTTCGATCAGCTTGCCCAGGACGGCATGTTCTCGGACGACAACATCTTCATCCACATGACCGGCATGTCCGACATGGCGTGGCAGGCGGCGGCGGACGCGGGCGCACACATCTCGCTTGCGGTGCCGATCGAGATGCAGATGCGCCACGGCACGCCGCCGATCCAGAAGGCGCTGGACCTCGGGATCAGCACATCGCTGTCCTCGGACGTCGAGTGCACCATGACGGCCGATCCATTCACGCAGATGCGCTCGATGATGACCCTGCAGCGCATGTTCGCCAACGAGCGCGCGCTGGCCGGTGAATCCTACCCCGGCCTCATGCGCTCGATCGACGCGATCCGTCACGCCACGCTCGAGGGCGCGCGCGGGCTCAAGCTCAACTCGAAGGTCGGCAGCCTCACCCCGGGCAAGGAGGCCGACATCGTCCTGCTCGACGCCGAGGCGATCAACGTGGCCCCGCTAAACCATGCGCCGGGCGCGGTGGTCACGCTGATGGAGCGGAACAACGTCGATACCGTCTTCGTCGCCGGGCAGGTGAAGAAGTGGGGCGGTCAGCTCGTGGGCTATGACGTCGAGCGCCTGCGCCAGGATCTCGAGGCCAGCCGCGACTATTTGTTTGAAGCCGCCGGCGTGGAGCACGACCTGTTCCGGGAATGACGCCCCATGGCAGTCGCCTCAATGGGCGTTCAGCGGATCAACACGATGCCGCGCCCCGATGCAGGCGACGCCAGCCCAGATCGTTCGCCGGGTGATCCCGCCCGGCGAACGATACGGCAGGCGGGACGGCGCGGTCCCGCCTGCCGCTTCGGAGCTTGGCCCGCTCGTTTGAAGGGAAATTGTGTAGAGCTAGCCCATTGCCGCGCCGCCTCAGTTCCGCTGAACGCGGCAGAAGCCGCCGTCCGCTCTCATCCGCCGACAGAATGCCAGCGCGCTGTTCCGGTCGGCGAACGGAACCTGCGCCGTCACGCGGGCTGCCGGCACGCCGCTGATGTTCCCGCTCACGAAGGCGATGTCCTGCTCCCCGAGAAGAGCCGCGTGGCGTCTCTGCACCCGCTCGGCGTAGGTCTCGGCCGCCGTACGCTGCCGCGCGGCCGCCACGACGACGCCCCGAGGCGGTCGGCTCGTCGGCGCCCGGAAGGCCGCGATGGTGCGCGTCCCCGCCTTGGCTTCACAAGCCTGCGGAAAGCTGTCCCCTTCGGACAGGGCGAGATTCACCCGATCCGGCGGCGCGTCGCGCCACGCCTTGCCGCTGTGGCCGGTGATCGCCAGCACGTAGGACCGCGTCTCCGCCGGCAGCCCCCGCTCGCCGGCGCGATAGTCGCGGACGCGGTTTTCCCCGGCGTTGTAGGCCGCCGCCGCGAGCCCGAGATTGCCGAACTCCGCCACCAGATCGGCGAGATAGGCGGCCGAGGCGAAGGTGGCCGCCGCCGGGTTGTACGGGTCGGCCAGGCCGCGCAGGCGTGCGGTGCCCGGCATGAACTGCGCAATACCCTCCGCCCCCGCCGGACTGACCGCGGAAGGGTCGAACAGGCTTTCACGCCACAAGAGCCGCGCGAAGAAGCCCGTGTCAAGCCCGTGCGCCACCGCCGCGGCTGCGATCACCCGGCAGACGTCCCGCAGGTAGCTCTCGCTCCGGATGCAGTGCGCGCCGTCCGCCGTGCACCGCACGCGCGCCTCGGGCGCAGCTGGCCGCGACGGCGGCGGCGCAAGCGCCAGTTCGGGCCACGCCCGCTCGGCCGCCTGCGCAGGCTGGAGGAGCACGACCACGAGAAGGGCGAGACGGCGTGCAATGTGCATGGGTGGTCCCTGTCTGCGACACGCGAAGGGTAGCGCGCTGTCGCCTTCAGCCAAAGCCGCCCGGTGATGCAGGGGCGCGGTGTCTCCTATCGATGACCGACCCAGCCGCGGTCGTCGGTGAATGCGCGGGCCGGCGAAATGCTGACGGGCCGGTAGCCGTCGGGGAGTGCATCCAAGGCCGCCAGCGGCTCGCGCGAGGCCGCCAGCAGGATATTGACCCGCCCGCCCTCCGTCGACGATCCCTGCACCGCCCGGACGTGCGGGTAGAGTTCGGTGAGGATCGCGTGCACGCCGCGGGCCAGCGGCCCGTCGGGCGTGTCGATCAGGTTCACGTAGACAGGGCCGTCCACCATCGTGCGGAGGCGTTCGTAGGTTTCGCGCGTGACCAGGTGCGCCGGGACCGAGCCCGAGGAGAACGCGTCCATCACGGCGGCGTCGAAGCGGCGTTCGGTCCCGTTCAGGAAGACCCGACCGTCGGCGTGCACGATGCCGAGCCGACCGTCCCCCTCGCCGCCGACTTCGTGGCCGGTGCGCTCGATCATGTCGCCCGCGTTCGGCAAATGTTGCTCCACCACCCTCGTGATGAGCGGGTCGATCTCGACCGAAACCGCCCGCGCGGCCGGACGCGACTCGAGCAGCTTCGTGGGCAGCGTGTAGCCGCCCCCGCCCACGAACAGGACCGAGGGCGCCGGCCCGAGGTCGCGATCGAGGCGCGCCCAAAGCCACCGCGTGTAAGACAGGGCGAGGTCGCCCGAGGCTCCGGCATCGCCTTCCGCGACGGTCCGCTCGGCCGCCTGGAGCGTGCCGTCCGAGTAAAGCCGGACCTCGTCGCCATCGCGCACGACATGGATGCACGACAGGCCGGATTCGTACCGGCACGTAGATCCCCCGGCGATGCCCGCGAACAGGATGAAGGCCGCAGCGCCAACTACAACGCCGGGCTGCGGCTCCGATCCCAACTTGACGGCCCGCGCCCCGCCGCCGGGCCGGCCCCCGCGCACGAAGAAGATGCAGAGCAGCGCGACGATACCGCACCCGGCGAAGGTCGCCGTCGATCCTGCCAGCGGCAGCGCGACGAAGCCCGCAAGAATCGCGCCGAGGATGGCGCCTGACGACCCGGACGCGAGCACGAGCCCCAGTGACGACCCCTCCCGCCCCGGCCGCGCCTCGACGGCGGCCTTGGCCAGGAACGGCGAAGGCAGCGTGACGCAGACCGACGCGGGGAAGAAGGCGAGGAAGACGCTGACCAGCATCCCGCCGGTGCCCCGCGCGCCCATCGCGTAGACCAGCCCCAGCGCCGACGGCGACAGGGCCATCAGGACCGCCGTGGCCACCAGCGCCATGCGCACGAGCCCCGCCGCAGCCCGCCGCTCGCGTTCGGCGATCAGACCGCCCAGCGCGCTGCCGAGCGAGAAGCCGGCGAGCACGGTGGCGATGACCGCCGTCCAGGTCAGCAGCGAGGTGCCGAAGAACGGGGCGAGCACCCGGCCCGCGGCGATCTCGTAGGTCAGCCCGACGGCGGACAGCACGAATGTCAGCGCGATCGTGATCCAGAACCGCATGTCACCCCCCAGCACACGAAGACGGTGCCGAGCCCGCCGTTCGCGGCATGTTGGCTCAGCTTGCGCGCAAGGGGAAGAGCGGCAGAAGCGCTGCCGTCAAGGAAGCACCCGAAGACCAGGCACACGGATGAGCCGACAGTCAAACACGTCGACGAGGTACGACGGGATTGACGCCTTGAAGTACATCAGCCGTCTTCCGCCAGCCGCACAGTATTGGCCAGCTCGACGCTTCAGGCACCGCGGTGCCTGCGTCGAACCGGTACCTGCGGTGGACGACAGGGGGCGAAAGGTCAGCCCAATGCCGCCACAGCCCGCCTCGCCATCACGCGGACGAGGTTCGCCCGATAGTCAGCGTCCGCGTGAATGTCCGACATGAAGCCCTCGGACGAGATCTCGACGCCGTCGACGGCATCGGCCGAGAAGTCTCCTGACAGTGCAGCCTCCAGCCCCTCGTGGCGGAACACGCCGCTTTCGCTCGCGCCCGTCACCGCGACGCAGGCCCCGGCGGCGGTGTCGGCCACGAAAACGCCCACGAGCGCATAGCGCGACGCCGGGTTCGGGAACTTGGCATAGGCTGCGCGCCGGGGTTTGGGGAAGCGGAGTTCGCGGATGATCTCGGCCTCTTCCAGGGCCGTCATGAACATGCCCTGGAAATAATCCTCGGCCGCAATCTCGCGCCGGTCGGTGACGATTGTCGCGCCCAGCGCGAGCACGGCGGATGGATAATCGGCCACAGGATCGTTGTTGGCGACCGAGCCGCCGATGGTCCCCATGTGCCGCACCGCCGCGTCACCGATGCCGGAGGCGAGCTGCGCGAGCGCGGGGATGGCCGCCTGCACGTCGGACGATCCTGCGACTTCGGCATGCGTGGTGGCTGCGCCGATCACCAACACGTCCCCTTCGACGCGGATGCCCGACATCCCGTCGATGCCGCGGATGTCGATCAGGTCGGTCGGAGCGGCGAGGTGCTGCTTCATCGTCGGAAGCAGCGTCTGGCCGCCGGCGAGCAGCGCGCCGTCCTCGGCGGACCTGAGCCCCGCCACGGCGTCCTCCAGGCTTGCCGGCTTGTGGTACTTGGTCGGATACATGCTCTCTTACCCTCTCACTCGGCCGCGATCGGCGTTTGCGTTGCCTGTATCATGCGCCAGACCTTCTGCGGCGTCGCCGGCATCTGCAGGTCGTTGTCGCCGATGGCGTCGGTGATCGCGTTGATGACCGCCGGCGGCGCACCGATGGCCCCCGCCTCGCCGCAGCCCTTCAGCCCCAGCGGGTTGTTGGGACAGACGGTCGTGTTGTGTTCGAGCGTGTAGAACGGCGTGTCCCAGGCCCGCGGCATGGCGTAGTCCATGTACGAGCCGGTCAGGAGTTGCCCGGCGTCGTCGTAGACGACGTTTTCCAGAAGCGCCTGCCCGATCCCCTGCGCCACGCCGCCGTGGACCTGGCCCTCGACGATCATCGGGTTGATGATGGTGCCGAAGTCGTCCGCGGCGGTGAACTGCACGATCTCGGTCACTCCGGTGTCCGGATCGACCTCGACCTCGCAGATATAGGCGCCTGCGGGGAAGGTGAAGTTGACGGGATCGTAGAACGCCCCCTCCTTCAGGCCCGGCTCCATGTCCGGCGGCAGGTTGTGGCCGGTATAGGCCGCGAGCCCCACCTCGTGCCACGCCATCTTCCGGTCGGTGCCGGCGACCTTCACCTCGCCGCCCTCGATGACGATGTCGTCCTCGGCGGCCTCCAGCGTGTGAGCGGCGATCTTCTTCACCTTGGCTTCGACCTTGTCCATCGCGCGGCTGATGGCCGAGAGCCCGACCGCCCCGGAACGGGACCCGTAGGTGCCCATGCCGAACTGCACCTTGTCGGTGTCGCCGTGGACGATCGACACGCTGTTCAGCGGCACGCCGAAGCGGTCGGCGACGACCTGCGCAAAGGTGGTCTCGTGCCCCTGGCCGTGGCTATGCGAGCCCGTCAGGACCTCGATCGTGCCGACCGGGTTCACGCGGACCTCCGCGCTTTCCCACAGGCCGACCCCTGCCCCGAGGGAGCCGACGGCGGCCGAGGGCGCGATGCCGCAGGCCTCGATATAGCAGGAATAGCCGAGGCCCCGCAGCTTGCCCCGTGCGGCGGCCTCTTTCCGGCGCTCGTCGAAGCCCGCGACGTCCGCGGCGGCCATGGCCTTGTCGAGGTTGCCGTGGAAGTCGCCCGAGTCGTAATTCATGATCACCGGCGTCTGGTGCGGGAATTCGGTGATGAAGTTCTTGCGCCGCAGCTCCGCAGGGTCGGCGCCCATCTCGCGCGCGGCCGTCTCCATCAGCCGCTCGACGAGATAGCAGGCCTCGGGCCGCCCGGCACCGCGATAGGCGTCGACCGGCACCGTGTTGGTATAGACGGCGCGCACGTTGCAGTGGATGTTCTGGATGTCGTACTGGCCCGACAACAGCGTGGCATAGAGATAGGTCGGCACCGCCGACGAAAAGAGCGACATGTAGGCGCCGAAGTTGGCGATCGTGTCGACCTTCAGTCCGACGATCTTCCCCTCGGTGTCAAAGCCGATCCGGGCCTTCGAGACGTGATCGCGCCCGTGCGCGTCCGTCATGAAGGCCTCGGACCGGGTCGAGGTCCACTTGACCGACCGCCCGGTCTTCATCGAGGCCCAGAGGCAGGTGATCTCTTCGGGATAAATATAGATTTTCGAGCCGAAGCCGCCGCCCACGTCGGGCGCCACGACGCGCAGCTTGTGCTCGGGCGCGACGTTGTAGAACGCCGAAAGGACCAGCCGCGCGACGTGCGGGTTCTGCGACGTGGTGTAGAGCGTGTAATGCTCGTCCGCCTCGTCATAGATCGCCACGGCCGAGCGCGGCTCCATCGCGTTGGGCGAAACGCGGTTGTTGACGATGGGAAGCTCGGTGACGTGCGCGGCCCCGGCGAGCGCCTCGTCCGTCGCGGCTTCCTCGCCGATCTCCCAGTCGTAGATCAGGTTGCCCGGCGCGTTGTCGTGAAGCTGCGGCGCGCCCTCTGCCAGCGCCTTCTCGGCGTTGGTGACGGCGGGCAGTTCCTCGTATTCGACCTCGACCGCCTCGGCGGCGAGACGCGCCTGTGCCGCCGTGTCGGCGATGACGACCGCCACGGCATCGCCCACGTAGCGCACCCGGTCGGTCGCCAGAGCCGACCAGGCGCCCATGTTCATCGCAGAGCCGTCTTTCGACGTGATGGCCCAGCCGCAGATGATGTTGCCGATCCCGTCGCCGGTCAGTTGGTGGCCGTCGAGCACGGCGACGACGCCCTCCATCGCCTCTGCCGCCGACCTGTCGATCCCGGTGACCTTCGCGTGCGCGTGCGGGCTGCGGACGAAGGCGGCGTAGGCCTGGTTCTCCATCCGGATGTCGTCGGTGTACTTGCCCTTGCCGGTGATGAAACGCCGGTCTTCCGTCCGCTTCACGCGGGCGCCGATTCCCTCGGTCATGGTCGATCCTCCCTCACTCGGCCGCATGCGCGGGGGCATCGGCCCCCTGGATGCGCGCGGCCGCATCCTCGATGGCGCGGACGATGTTGTGGTATCCGGTGCAGCGGCAGATATTGCCCTCGAGCTCGTGCCGGATCGTCTCGGCGTCGAGGTCCTTCCCGGCAGCCCGGTAGCGGTTCACCATGTCGATGCCGCTCATGATCATGCCGGGGGTGCAGAAGCCGCATTGCAGCGCGTGGTGGTCGTTGAAGGCCGCCTGCATCGGATGAAGCTCCCGCCCCTGCGCCACGCCCTCGATCGTCGTCACCTCGGCGCCGTCGAGCGAGACGGCGAGCGCTGTGCAGGACTTCACCGCCTTGCCGTTCACGTGGACGACGCAGGCGCCGCACTGGCTGGTGTCGCAACCGACATGGGTGCCGGTCAGGCGCAGGTCCTCGCGCAGGAAATCCGAAAGCAATGTGGTGTCGGGCACGTCCCGCCGCACCGGCTTGCCGTTCACCGTCAGGTTGACGTTGGTCATGAAGTCCTCCCTCTTGCCGGGCACGCCCGCCCTCCTCCGGCGGGAGCCTCCGGCTATCCCTATCGAGAAGCCTACCGGCAGCTTGACGTAAGGCAAGACCCTTCGCGCCACGGTCCCGTCAACGGGTCTGCATCGCCCGGAGCAGGCGATCCCGTTCGCCCGAGGCCCCCAGCGCGCGCGACAGGTCGGCGAGGCTGTCGAGCGAGTGGCAGGCGTGGAAGCTGTCGACGTGGGGCAAGAGCGCGCGGATGCCCCCCGCCTCGGGCGCAAAGCCGTCGAAGCGCAGCAGCGGGTTCAGCCAGACAAGCGCTCGCGCCGACAGGTGCAGCCGCTCGGCCTCCTGCGCCAGAAGCGCGGCGTCGCCTCGCTCCAAACCATCCGTGATCAGCAGGACAACCGCTCCCCGTCCGAGAACGCGCCGCGACCAGTCCTTGTTGAACCGCTCCAGCGCCGTCCCGATCCGCGTGCCGCCCTCCCAGTCGCGCGCCTCCCGCCCTATGGCGGCGAGCGCGGCGTCCGGGTCGGCGCGGTCGAGAGCGCGGGTCACGTTCGTAAGGGCGGTGCCGAAGGTGAAGGCGTGGACGCGGCCCCAGCCCCGCTCGCGGGCATGAGAGAGGGCGTGGAGGAAGCGCAGCACGACGCGCGAGTAGACAGACATGGAGCCCGAGATATCGCACAGTGCAACCAGGTCGGGCGGGCGCACGGCGGGCGTCCTGCGAGCGATGCGGTCGACCTCGCCCGCCTTGCGAAGCGCGGCGCGCATGGTCGCCCGCGCATCCGGTGCACCCCGCCGCGAGCGCTGCCCGCGCCGGGTCCGGATGGGCTTGACCGGAAGGGCCAGCGTGGCAACGGCACGTTCCGCCTCGGCCAGTTCGGCGGCGCTCATCTGCTCGAAGTCCATGCGGCGCAGGACCTCCATGCCCGACCAGTTCACCAGCGCGGCCTCGACGCGCTCCTCCTGCTTGCGCGGCGCCTCGGGCGGCGGGCGGTCACGGGCCAGAGCGTCCTCGGCCCGGCGCCGGGCGGCGTCGTCCTTCGGCTGCCGCGCGTCCTGTCGCAGTTGCGGCGACAGCAGGTGCATCATCGTCTGAAGGAAGTCCGGGTCGCGCCAGAACATCGCGAAGACCTGGTGGAAGGTCTCGAGGTCCTCGGCCCGCGTCACCATCGTGGCGCGCAGCGTGTGGTAAAAGTCGGTGCGACGGGAAAAGCCGGCGGCCTCGACCGCACGCACGGCCGTCTCGACCTGCGCGGTGCCGACGCGCAGCCCCGCCTTCCTGAGCGCCCGCCCGAAGTGGACGATGTTTTCGACGAGCCGTCCGTCTTCCGCCCCGTCCATCAGGAAACGTCTGCCAGCGCGCCCTTCGCCTCGTCCAGCAGGCGCGTGGTCTCGGCGCCGGCGATGCGCGCGATGTCGTCCTGGTATTTCAGCACCGCGCCGAGCGTATCGGTGATCACCTCGGGCGACAGCGCCACCGCGTCGAGCGCGACGAGGCAGCGCGCCCAGTCGATCGCCTCGGCCACGCCCGGCGACTTGAACAGGTCCTGCCCACGCAGCGCCTGCACGAAGGCCACGATCTCTTCCGACAGCCTTTGCGTGGCCTCTGGCACCCGGGCGCGCAGGATGGCCAGTTCCCGCTCGAACGTCGGGTAGTCGACCCAGTGGTACAGGCAGCGGCGCTTCAGGGCGTCATGCACCTCGCGCGTGCGGTTGGACGTGAGCACGACGATCGGCGGCTCCTGCGCCGTCACGGTGCCCAGTTCGGGAATCGTGACCTGAAAATCGGACAGCACCTCGAGCAGGAACGCCTCGAACGGCTCGTCCGTGCGGTCGACCTCGTCGATCAGCAGGACGGGCGGCCCCTCGGCGTGCGGCTCGAGCGCGTCCAGAAGCGGGCGGCGGATCAGGTAGTCGGCCGAAAAGAGCTCGGCCTGCAGCTCGCCCCGGTCCGCCTGCCCGGCCGCCTCGGCGGTGCGGATGGCGACCATCTGGGCCGCGAAGTTCCATTCATAGATCGCCGAGGCCGCGTCGAGCCCCTCGTAGCATTGCAGCCGGATCAGCCTGCGGCCCAGCCCGGCGGCCAGCGCCTTGGCGATCTCGGTCTTTCCGGTGCCCGCCTCCCCTTCGAGGAACAGCGGCTTGCCCAGGGTGAGCGACAGGAAGACGACGGTCCCGAGCCCCCGGCCGCAGACGTAATCCTGCTCTGCGAGACAGGCGATGGTTTCGTCGATGCTGGCGGGAATGGACGCCACCATTGCTCCTCGCGGACAGTCAATCGTCGTCTTGTTTAGACAGTCGCAGCCGGGCTGTCCATGTCGCCATGCCGTCGGGTAATGGCGTCCCGGGTTGTTCGGCTGGAGGTCCTTGCGTAGGCTCTCCCGCACATCCGGCTCTGAAAGCCGCTGCATCCATCGGGGAGATCGCTTGGCATCATGGCCCTTCGACCAGAGCCGCAGACCCTGATCCGGTCCACCGATACCCGCGCGCATCCCAAGCCGGTCGAGGATTTCGCCCGCGACGTGCAGGCGATCTGCGGGCAGTTCTGCGTGGAGCCTGCCGCGCAACGTCGCGGCCTGGTCGCGGGTGCGGCATCGCGCATCCAGGTGTCGCGCTTCGAGACCGCCATCGTGTCGCTTGATGCGCAGAAGGTGGCGCGCGACCAGCGGATGATCCGGTCGGACCCGGGCGATCACCTGTTCCTGCTGGTGCAGGACAAGGGCATGTGCCGCATCCATCAGGCGGGAAAGGCGCATGTGCTGTCGCCGGGGGACATGTACCTCGTCGACTCGGCCCGCCCGTCCGAGTTCGTCTATGACGGCGCCAATTCGCGGCAGGTTTCGATCCACCTTCCGCGCGATGAGCTGATGCACCGCTTCGGACCCGTGTGCACCGGCGGGCTCGAGATTGACCGGGACGACCCGTTGTTCCTGGCGATGCGCGCCGTTCTGGCGAAGCTGTTCGTCGAAGACGGCGCCGTCGCACCCCACCTCGGCGAGGCGCTCCTGAGCCTGCTCGGCGCCTACCTGCGGTGTCTCGAACATCAGGCGGGGATGGCCGAGAAGAAGGAAGAGGCGGTTCTGTCACGCGCCCTCGCCGTCATCGAGCGGCGGTGCAGCGAACCGGACTTCGGCACCGCCGACCTCGCCGGAGAACTGGGCGTTTCGCCACGCACGCTGCAGCGGCATTTCTCGGCGCTCGGAGAGACTGTGAGCGAGCGCCTTCTGGCCGTACGGCTGGAGAGCGCCCGGGCTCGCCTGGCGGCGCCGGCCACGCCCGGACAGAGCGTCTCGGCCATCGCCTACGAGACCGGCTTCAACGACCTGTCGTACTTCTATCGCGCCTTTCGCAAGCGCTTCGGAACGTCTCCCGGTGCCGCGCGCAAGACGTTGTCGCCCTGAGCCACAGCATCTGGCGCTGTGGTCCAAGACCCGCGTGCGGAACCCAGTACTTTGCTCCTCCACATGGCCTGCGGGACCGCGGGCCGAAGCTTTGGGAGGAGCAAGAGTTGTACACCTACGACCTGACCATCGACGGAAACGCCGTCTCTACCGGGTCCACCTTCGAAGTCATCAATCCGTCGACGCTGCAACCGGCCGGCGCGGCTCCGAACGCCGGGGCGGCTGAACTCGACGCCGCGGTGGCCGCGGCCAAGCGCGCGTTCGAGACGTGGTCGCAGAAGTCGGACGAGGAGTTGCAGGCCGCCTGCGAAGAGGTGACCGCGAAGATCGGCGAACATGCCGAGGAGCTCGCGCAGATCATCACGGCCGAGCAGGGCAAGCCGCTGAACGGGCTCGGCTCGCGCTGGGAAGTCGGCGGCGCGGGCGCGTGGGCCGGATACACCGCAGGGCTGTCGCTGCCGATGAAGGTGCTTCAGGACAACAACGAAGGCCGGGTCGAGCTGCACCGCAAGCCGCTGGGCGTGGTCGGGTCGATCACGCCCTGGAACTTCCCCGTCCTGATCGCGATCTGGCACATCATGCCCGCTCTGCGCACCGGCAACACGGTCGTCATCAAGCCCTCGCCCCTGACGCCGCTGTCCACCCTGCGGCTCGTGCAGATCATGAACGAGGTGCTCCCCGCGGGCGTGGTCAACGTGGTGACCGGCGATGACGCCGAGCAGAACCTCGGTGCGCTCATGTCCGCGCATTCCGACATCCGCAAGATCGTCTTCACCGGCTCCTGCGCGACCGGCCAGAAGGTCATGCGCTCTGCGGCCGAGACGATGAAGCGCCTGACGCTGGAGCTTGGCGGCAACGACGCCGGGATCGTGCTTCCCGACGCCGACCCGAAACAGATCGCCGAGGGGCTGTTCTGGGGCGGGTTCATCAACAACGGCCAGACCTGCGCCGCCATGAAGCGGCTCTATGTCCATGAAAGCATCCATGACGAGGTCTGCGAGGCTCTCGTGGACTATGCGCGCAACGTGCCGATGGGCGACGGGCTCGACGAGAATTCCGTGCTGGGTCCGGTGCAGAACCGGATGCAGTTCGACAAGCTGTCGCGCCTCGTCGCGGACGCCTGCGAGCGGGGTGACGTGCTGCTTGGCGGGAAACCCGGCGACGGCCTCTTCTTCCCGCCGACGATCATCGCCGGCCTGAAGAACGGCGACGCGCTGGTGGACGAGGAACAGTTCGGCCCGGCGCTGCCGATCATCAAATACAGTGACGTCGAGGATGCCATCGCGCAGGCGAACGACAGCGCCAACGGGCTGGGCGGTTCGGTCTGGTCGAGCGACATCGACGCGGCCCGCGCCGTGGCGAAGCGGATGGAATGCGGCTCGGTCTGGATCAACAAGCACGGCATGATCCAGCCCAACGCGCCCTTCGGCGGGGTGAAGTCCTCGGGCATCGGAGTAGAGTTCGGAGAAGAAGGCCTGGCCGAATACACCGATATCCAGGTGCTGTTCGCCTGAGACCGATAACAGGGAGAGAAAGATGAACGTGAAGACCCTACTGACCGGGAGCGCAGCATTCGTGCTCGGCGCCACCGGTGCCCTCGCCCACCCGCTCGACGGGCTGACGCCCGACGAGTACGGGCAGATCAACGAGATCCTGCGCGGCGCCGACATCGCGTCGGACGACACGCTCTACCCGCTGATCGAACTGATCGAGCCGCCGAAGTCCGAGGTGCTGGCCTGGGAGCAGGGAGAGGAGGTCGACCGCCGCGCGATGGTGCACATGACCGCCCCCGACGGCGACGGCTTCATCGAGGCGACGGTCAACCTCACCGACGGCGAGGTCGAAGGCACCGAACCGGTCAGCGGCCAGCCGATGATCCTGTTCCAGGAGTTCATCTCGGCCATGGAAGCGGCGCTGTCGCATCCCGACATGGTCTCGGGCCTCGAAAGCCGCGGCCTGACGCCCGACGACGTGTTCTGCCTGCCGCTGACGGCCGGCAACTTCTTCTCGGGCGAGGAAGACGGCAACCGCCTGATGAAGGTGCCGTGCTACGTGAACCCGACCGGCTCGAACTTTTACGCCAAGCCGGTCGAGGGGCTGTTTGCGGTCGTCGATCTGAACTCGGGCGAGGCGCTGCGGATCGTCGATGAGGGCAACGTGCCGATCCCCGAAGATCCGTGGGGCTATACCGAGGAGGAGATCGCCGAGCGCATGGCGCTGCGGCCGGTCACCAACCCCGCCAAGGTCGACCAGGAAGGCGAGCCGAACTACACCATCGACGGCAGCCAGATCGAGTGGGACATCTGGCGCTTCCGTCACCGCATCGACAAGCGGCCCGGACCGGTGCTGTCCCAGATCCAGGTGCAGGACAGCGACGAGTGGCGCTCGGTCCTCTACCAGGCGCACCTGTCCGAGGTCTTCGTCCCCTACATGGACCCCACCGCCGGCATGTACTGGCGCACCTACATGGACAGCGGCGAATACGGCTTCGGCCTGTTCCTGACGCCGCTGACCCCGGGCGTCGATTGCCCCGCCTACGCGACCTACATGCCTGCCGTCATAGCCGACGACGCCGGCAACCCGCTCGAGATCCCGGACGCGATCTGCATCTTCGAGCGCAACATCGGCGACCCGGCCTGGCGGCACTTCGAGGTCTTCGCGCAGACGCCCGAGAACTTCGTGCCCGCCGAGGGCCGCCCGGCGACCGAGTTGGTCTATCGCACGGCGTCCGAGGTCGGGAACTACGATTACCTGATCGACTATCGCTTCAAGCAGAACGGCGAGATGAAGATCATGATCGGGGCGACGGGTCTTGACGCGGTCAAGGGCGTGGCGACCACGCATCTCGACGACGATACGGCCGAGGAAGACACGAAGTGGGGCACGCTGATCGCGCCGAACCTCGTGGCGTCGAACCACGACCACTACTTCAACTTCCGGCTCGACTTCGACGTGGACCAGCCCGTGAACGAGTTCGCCACGCTCGACATCGTGCCTGCCGAGGTGCCGGCCGACAGCCCGCGCACGTCAATGTGGACGGTCGAGGAGAACGTGCCCGACTCCGAGCTCGACGCGCGCTACCGGATCAGCGCGATGGAACCGCGCTACTTCACCCTCTACAACCGTGACCGCGAGGGGCCGCTGGGCCACAACCCGTCCTACCTGATCCACCACGGCAACATCGCCTACGGTCCGTTCGACTTCGAGAACGATCCGCCGATGAAGCGCAACGCCTATATCGAGTACTCGGTCTGGAACACGGTCTACGACCCCGAGCAGCGCTATGCCGGCGGAAAGTTCGCCATGCAGAGTGACGGGTCCGACACGCTGGCCGAGTGGGTGAAGGCGGACAAGCCGCTGGCGGGTGAGGACATCGTCACCTGGTTCACCGCCGGCTTCCACCACATCCCGCGGCTCGAGGACTGGCCGGTGATGTCCACCGACTGGAAGACGGTGCACATCATACCCAACAACTTCTTCTCGCTGAACCCGGCGATCAACCTTCGCAAGGACTGAGGCGAACGCCGTACAAGTCAAAGGAGGCGCACGGGAAACCGTGCGCCTTTTTCGTTTCGTTGGTTGTATCTCTCCGCGGTTCTTCCATTCCGGCCGCCACGCCGGACTGCGGTCTTTGCGAATGAGCAAGCTGGTCGACTGAACCGCTCAGAGCCGAGCGTCATCCTTGGACGCTGGTCCTCCCCTATGGAGCCAGCGTTTCCTGCCGAGGCGCGGCGTCTGCGCTGACGGAAGATCAGCTGTTATTGAGCGCCAGCGCGCGCGCGGCGTCTAGCGCCGCCGTGCGTACACGCTCGACGTCGAGATCCTGCAGCGCCACGACTCCGACGCAGGCTTCGGCATGTGCCAATGCGCGGTCGGCAAAACGCACGGGCGCGGCCACGCCTACGGCACCCGGCTGAAGTTCGCCGCGGGTGACGCTGTAGCCGTCTTCGCGCGCCTGCCGCACAGCGGGGGGATCGTCCGGCGCCTCGGGCCTGAGCGAGGCGATGGCCAGTCCCGCAGCGCCACGTGTCACCGGGTGGCGCGATCCGACGCGGTAAGACACGCTCAACAGCGCGCTGTCGGGCTCGACCACTTGAAGTGCGACGCATTCGTCGCCGTGGCCGACGCAAAGGAAGGCGGTTGCGCCGGTTTCGTCGGCCAGCCGCTTGAGGACGGGGCGTGACAGGCTGCGCAATTGCCCCTCGACCCGTGCGGCGAGCGCGACCAGCCCTCCGCCGAGCGTGATGCGCCCGTCGTGCTGCCGGACGATCAGCATGTGCTGCTCAAGCGTCGCGACCAGCCGATAGGCGATGGCGCGGTGCACGCCCAGTGCCGAGGCTATCTGGGCAATGGTCAGCCCTTCTTCGTGCTGGGCCACCAGCTCCAGCACCCTCAGTCCACGCGACAGCGTCTGCAACGAGCTCATCGCCCCTCACCTCGTTGACAGCGGCCAGAACGCCGCCTAGTCTCCGGATAGTGCACATGTTGTGCGATAATTGCAAACATGCTGCGGAGGAGGAGCATGACCGACGTTCAGGAGGCGCAGCGCGCCACCGGCTGTCCGTTTTCCGAGAAGGCGCAGGCGTTCGATCCGTTCGGGGCCGAGTACCAGTTCGACCCGGCCGAGGCGCTGCGCTGGTCGCGCGAGCAGGAGCCCGTCTTCTACGCCTCCTCGCTCGGCTACTGGGTCGTGAGCCGCTACGACGACATCAAGGCGATCTTCCGCGACAACATCGCGTTCTCGCCCGCCATCGCGCTCGAGAAGATCACCCCGGTCTCGCAGGAGGCGATCGACGCGCTGAACGGCTATGGCTACGCGATGAACCGCACCCTCGTGAACGAGGACGAGCCGCAGCACACGGAGCGCCGTCGCGCGCTGATGTCCCACTTCGAACCCGCCCGCCTGGAAGGCCACGAGGAGATGGTGCGCCGCCTCACCCGCGAAGCGCTCGACCGCATCGTCGACCGGGGAGAGGCCGACCTGGTCGACGAGATGCTGTGGGAAATCCCGCTCACCGTCGCGCTGCACTTCCTGGGCGTGCCCGAGGACGACATGGCCAAGCTGCGCGAGTTTTCGGTCGCGCACACCGTCAACACCTGGGGCCGCCCTACGAAGGAAGAGCAGGTCGGCGTCGCGCACGCGGTGGGCAAGTTCTGGCAGTATTCCGGCCAAGTGCTCGAGAAGATGCGCGCGAACCCGGACATGCCCGGCTGGATGCCCTATGCCATCCGCAAGCAGAAGGAACTGCCCGAGGTCGTCACCGACAGCTACCTGCACTCGATGATGATGGCGATCATCGTCGCCGCGCACGAAACGACCGCTCACGCGTCGGCCAACATGTTCCGGCGCCTGCTGGAAAACCGCGAGCTGTGGGACGAGGTCTGCGCCGCGCCCTCGCTGATCCCCAACACGGTCGAGGAATGCCTGCGCCACTCCGGCTCGGTCGTGGCGTGGCGGCGGATCGCGACGAAGCCCGTGACCGTGGGCGGCGTGGACCTGCCCGAGGGCGCGAAGATCCTGATGGTCACCGCCTCGGCCAACCACGATCCGCGCCAGTTCGAGAACCCCGACGAGCTCGATATCTTCCGCGACAACACGACCGATCACCTCACCTTCGGCTACGGCTCGCACCAGTGCATGGGCAAGAACCTCGCCCGGCTCGAGATGCGGATCTTCCTCGAGGAATTCACCCGCCGCCTCCCGCACATGGAGCTGGTGGAGCAGGAGTTCACCTTCGTCCCCAACACCTCGTTCCGGGGCCCCGAGCATCTGCTGGTCCGCTG
Organism: Tranquillimonas alkanivorans; assembly: GCF_900115595.1. GTDB lineage: Bacteria > Pseudomonadota > Alphaproteobacteria > Rhodobacterales > Rhodobacteraceae > Tranquillimonas > Tranquillimonas alkanivorans. The sequence continues at coordinate 5,115 of NZ_FOXA01000004.1, read as the reverse complement.
GGATCCGGCGAAGAACCCCGAGCGCACGGATCCGCAGGCCCGCGAGCCGCGGCTGCGTTTCGAGGTCGGCGCGCCCAACGCCAGCGCCCTGTCGCGCCCCGTCGTCGTGGCCGAACGCGAAGAGATCGCCGAGGGCGTTGTGCGCCTCTCGCTCGCCGATCCGAAAGGCCGCGACCTGCCGCGCTGGAGCGCGGGCGGCCACGTGGACCTGTTGTTCGGGGACTATGAGCGGAAGTATTCGCTCTGCGGCGACCCCGCCCGGACCGACCGCCTCCAGATCGCCGTCCTGCGCGAACCCGAGAGCCGGGGCGGTTCGGTCTGGCTGCACGACAACCTGCAGCCGGGCACCGAGCTCAGCTTCCGGGGGCCGAAGAACCACTTTCCGCTGGACGAGCACGCCGAGCGCTACGTCCTGATCGCCGGCGGCATCGGCATCACGCCGATCCTCGCCATGGCCGACCGGCTCAAGCACCTCGGCAAAGATTACGAGTTGCATTACGCCGGGCGGACGCGGGCGAAGATGGCGTTCCTCGACCGGCTGATGGCGGATCACGGGGAGCGGCTGAACGTCTATTCCGGCGACGAAGGACGGCGAATGGACCTCACCGGGCTCGCCGGCGGGTACGAGGTCGGACGGCAGGTCTATGCCTGCGGACCCGATCGCCTGCTCGACGCCATCGGCGCGGTTTGCGCCGACTGGCCGGAGGGTGCGCTGCACGTCGAGCACTTCACCGCCGGCGCGAGCCTTCTCGATCCCGAGCACGAGCAGCCGTTCGAGGCGGAACTCGCCGACAGCGGTTTCACCGTCACCGTCGCCGCCGACCAGACGCTGCTCGACGCCCTGCGGGCCGCCGGCATCGACGTGGCGAGCGACTGCGAAGAAGGGCTCTGCGGGACCTGCGAGGTGGGCGTGCTCGACGGCGACGTCGATCACCGCGACAAGGTGCTCAGCGCCGCCGAACACCGCGAGAGCAAGCGCCTGATGGCCTGCTGTTCCCGCGGGAAGGGCAAACTGCGGCTCGCGCTGTGAGCCGCGGCAGGCTAATCATCCGAACACGAAAGGGAGGAACACAATGACCAAGAGACGTACGTTCGCCGGTCTGGCGCTTGCCGCCAGCACGGCGCTCGCCGGGCTTCCGGCGCAGGCGCAGGACATCACCCTGCGGCTCAGCCACTTCCTGCCGCCGGTGCACGGCATCCACACGGACTTCATCGAGCCCTGGGCGGCCGACCTCGAGGAGTGCTCGGACGGCCAGGTGTCGGTCGAGATCTTCCCCGGCGGCACGCAGCTGGGCAACGTGGCGCGCCAGCAGGAACAGGTGCTCGCGGGCGTCGTGGACATCGCCCACGGCCTGCACGGCATCCCCCGCGGCCGTTTCCCGCGCACGTCGGTCATCGACATCCCCTTCCTGACCGAGGACGCCGGCGTCGCCAGCCGTACCCTGTGGGAACTGTTCCCCGAGCACCTCCAGGAAGAATACAACGGCCTCAAGGTGCTGGCGCTGCACGCCCATAACGGCGGCCTGATCCACACCGCCGACACCCCCGTGACCACGATGGAGGACATGGAGGGCCTGCGCATTCGCACGCCCAGCCCGGCCGTGTCGGCCATGCTCGAGGAACTGGGCGCCGAACCTGTGGGCCTGCCGCCCGGCCAGGTCTACGAGAACCTGCAGAAGGGCGTGATCGACGGCACGGTCTTCCCGTGGGATCCGGTCAACTCGTTCAAGCTGAGCGAGGTGCTGAACTATCACCTGGACGCCGGCGTCTACACCGTGTCGTTCTTCTTCGTGATGAACCAGAACACGTATGACGGGCTGCCCGAGGACGTGCAGGCCTGTGTCGACTCGCTGTCGGGCGACGCGCTGGTGGCGCGCTTCGGTGACTGGTGGGACGACTGGGACGCGCCAGGCCTCGCCGCCGCACAGGAGAAGGGCAGCAAGATCACGGAGCTGTCCGACGAAGAGCGCGAGCGTTGGCGCGAGGCGCTGCAGCCGATGATCGACGCCTACCTCGACTCGCTCGAAGCCGAGGGCGTGGACAACGCGCGCGAAATCTACCAGGCCGCTCAGGACCATGTCGCAGAACTCTCGGCAGAATAAGACGGACAAGCGGGCGGCGGTGATCCCCTCGCCCCGCATGCCCAAGGGTCGCCTCGGCACGATTGCCGGGGCGATTTTCCGCGTGACGGCACTGTTCGGAATGGCGTGCCTGTTCGGCGCCGGGCTAGTCACGGTGATCGACGTCGGCCTGCGGTTCGTCGGTGGCGCGATTCCCGGGGCTGTGGACCTTGTGCAGCTTCTGATCCTCGCCACCGCCTTCACCGCGATCCCCTTCGCCTTCTTCCGTGACGGTCACGTGAGCGTTGACCTTGTCACACAGGCGTTCCCCGACCGGGTGCAGGCGTTCCTGGCGGTCCTGACGGCGCTGGCCGCGCTGGGGCTGATGGCGCTGATCCTGTGGTATGGCTGGGGCGCCGCGCAGATGCAGATGATGTTCGGCGACGTGAGCCAGAACCTCCGCATCCCGATGATCTGGTACTGGGCACCGCTGCTCGCCGGATCGGGCCTGTCGATCCTGGCGTGCCTTTTCGCGCTCTGGGCCGCCGTCGTTTCCTTCCTCTTTCCCTCGACCGGACTGCACCGCGGATGACTGACCCCGTAATCGGCCTTCTGGGCTTCGTGATGACGCTCGCCCTGATCCTGCTGCGGGTCCCGGTCGCCGTGTCGATGGGCGTGACCGGAGTGGCCGGCTTCGCCTGGCTGAACGGCTGGACCGGCACCGCCTTCGTGCTGGGCGCCGCGCCGTTTGAGGCGGTGTTCCCCTACAGCCTGTCCGTCGTGCCGCTGTTCATCCTGATGGGCATCTTCGCCGCCCAGGCGGGCCTGTCGCGCAGCCTCTACGATGCGGTCAACGCCTTCACCGGCCACGCAAAAGGCGGACTGGCGATGGCGACCATCGGCGCCTGCGCGCTGTTCGGCGCGATCTGCGGATCGTCGCTGGCCACCTCGGCCACCATGTGCAAGGTCGCCCTGCCCGAGATGCGGCGGCACGGCTACGACGACCGCCTTGCCACCGCATCGATCGCGGCAGGCGGAACGCTGGGCGTGCTGATCCCGCCCTCGGTGATCCTGGTGCTCTACGGCCTGCTGACCGAGACCTCGATCGGCCAGCTTTTCATCGCCGCGCTGATACCGGGCCTGCTGGCAACGCTCCTTTACATGGGCGCGATCTGGGTGCAAGTGCGCCGCCGCCCCGGGCTGGGCCCGCCGAGCGAGCGGCACACCTGGCCCGAGCGGATGAGCGTGCTGGGCCGGGTCTGGGGCGTGCTGGGCCTGTTCGCGCTGGTGATCGGAGGGATGTACCTCGGCTGGTTCTCTCCGACCGAGGCCGCGGCCGTCGGCGCGCTTGGAGCGTTCTTCATGGCGCTGGCCTCGGGCGGACTGACGAAGGAGACATTCCTCGACAGTTGCTGGCAGACGATGGAGACGACGGGAATGATCTTTCTGATCCTCGTCGGCGCGGGGCTCTTCAACTATTTCATCGAGACGTCGGGCCTGCCCAGCTTCCTCGTCCGCACGATCGAAGGGGCGCAGCTGTCCTCCTTCACCGTCCTGCTGATCGTGGTGGTCTTCTACCTGCTGCTGGGCTGCGTGATGGACGCGCTGTCGATGGTGCTGCTGACCATTCCGTTCGTCTTCCCGATGGTGGCCGCGCTCGACGTGAACCCGGTGTGGTTCGGGATCCTCGTGGTTTCGGTGGCCGAGATAGGGCTGATCACGCCGCCGGTCGGCATGAACCTGTTCGTCATCCAGGGCGCCGCGGGCGACGTGCGGCAATCCACGATCTTCAGGGGCATCGTCCCGTTTCTGGGGGCGGACCTCGTGCGGATCGTCCTGTTGCTGCTTCTGCCCGCCATTGTGCTTTGGCTGCCGGACGTGATGTACTGAGCAGCAAGCTTTCCGGCAAAGCCCCGGAGGGGTGACGGGCGCGGGTCCCGTCGACCAGTTTTGCATCGCGCAAATCAGGCGCAGTGCGTCGGAGGACCATCGAACGATGTTCCTCCGACCTCTCACTGGACCAGGGCCACGCGCGATGCCGAGCCTTTCGACGAGGTCGCTCAGGCGTGCCTTCTGAGCAAGCGTGGGGCGAACTTCCCGTTCGGGCGGCTCGGGCATCACTGCAGCAGGCGCCGTATCGGGGGGCGCCCGGACCGACAACGGCCGGTGGGCGTGCTGAGTATCGTGTCACGCGCCGCGGGCGCAGGTGCGCCCCGGACTGCGGAAGCAGAACGTGGACGACGTCCCCCCTATCGCGCCCGATGCTTTGGGCCGCGGGAAGCCCACCCTCCTGTCACGACACCGAAATCCTGGCCTATCGCCGCCGAGTTTGCGCATTCGCAAAGTCGGGGTTTCCTGTGCGCGCTTAGGGTGAGTGCAACGTGATCAGGCGTTCGAAAGGAGAAAGACGATGCTTACACGTCGCGCCGCACTGATGGGGGCCGCAGGACTGGCCGCCGCTCCGCTTGCCGCCACGGCCGCGAAGGCCGGGGAGGCGATGGTCATCACCGATGCGGTCGAGGCGGACCTTTCGACCCTGCCCCGCCGCAAGGTCGAACTGGTCAAGCCACCCTTCGTGCACGCGCACGACCAGGTGGCGCGGCACGGGCCGGAGATCGTCGAGTTCCAGATGACCATCGAGGAGAAGGAGATCGAGGTCGACAAGGGGGCCTATCTTCAGGCGATGACCTTCGACGGCTCGGTGCCCGGACCGCTCATGGTGGTGCACGAGGGCGATTACGTGGAACTCACGCTGATCAACCCGGCGACGAACAGCCTGCCCCACAACATCGACTTCCACTCGGCCACGGGGGCCCTGGGCGGCGGCGCGCTGACGCTGGTGAACCCGGGCGAGATGACCAAGCTGCGGTTCAAGGCCACGCGGCCGGGCACGTTCGTGTACCACTGCGCGCCCGGCGGCCCCATGATCCCCTGGCACGTCGTCTCGGGCATGTCCGGCGCGATCATGATCCTGCCGCGCGACGGGCTGAGCGACGACCGCGGGCGCCCGGTGAGCTACGACAAGGTGTTCTATATCGGTGAGAACGACTTCTAC